>NZ_JAKGRW010000012.1 GCF_021555175.1 Nocardioides alcanivorans
ATGCTTCGTTCCAATCGGGTAGGTGTTGCCAGTTCATGTCGCCTACCGTGACTTCAGAGATAAACAGGTGCGTGTTTTCATCTGGCGCTACCAAACGCTACATCAAAAAGCAACCTCGGCGGGAATCAGAGCGACCTGGGCGACGTCAGAAGGTCTGGGTGTCGTTGCCCGGGTCGGGGTCGATTGCAGAAGGAGCACTCAGCGTCGCCGTCCCGGAGAGATTCATTCCGTACAGGTCGAGCACCAGCGCTGGTGCAGGACTGTCGTCGCTGAACTCATGGGAGCAGGTGATGGTGGTCCCGGCCGCAAAGAAGAACGACTGACCTGTTCCGACCTCTGCGCCGCCCGGTTCCCGGCAGCTCCAGCCGGTCGCCAGGTCGAGCCCGAAATCGTCGTCGAAGACGAAGGCCATCTCCACGACGAGACCCGCGAGCGGGGAGTCGGACGTGACCTGCAACTGACCGGTGATCGTCCACTCGGCCTCCTGCGCACCGGCCGCTTTGCTCAAGGAGCCGAAGGAGAGGTCGTACTCGGGTTCCGGCTCCGGCTCGGGTTCCGGCTCGGGCTCCGGTTCCGGTTCGGGCTCCGGCTCCGGCTCCGGCTCGGGTTCCGGTTCGGGTTCCGGTTCCGGTTCGGGCTCCGGCTCCGGCTCGGGCTCGGGTTCCGGCTCCGGTTCGGGTTCGGAGTCCGGGGCAGGGACAGGAGGCGGTGCCGGCACTGTCTGCTCGGCGGCCAGCTCGATCACCACCTCGCGCACCGGGTTCGCGTCGTCGGCGGGGACCGACGGAGGCCAGTCACGCAAGAGCGAAGGGAAGTCGGGCCCCGCAACCTCAGCGACACCCTCACCGGGGCGGTCCGATGCCCGCCAGATCACCACCGCGCAGACCAGCACGACGAGCAAGAGCGATCCACTCACCAGCCAGAGCGGCCGTCCGCGATTCCCGAGACGCCAGGCGCGGCCGGCCGTGAACAGTCGCGACGTCGTACGCCGTCCGAAGTTCTGGACACCACGCCGATCCCCGAGCCGCCATCACGGTCCGGGTAGGCCGCCAGCGTAGTTGGCCAGGGCGGCCACGGCGGCCTGGCCGCGGTGCCCCAGCTCGACGGCGCCGCGGCGCGCGCAGGCAGCCTGGGTCTGCCGCCGCCGAGAGGGAGCCGAGGTCTCGGCAGTGCTTGGACGAAGCCCGGCAAACCTCCGACGAGCACCAACGGCCAGACCACTGCTCCCATCCGGCTGTTGACCTGCTCGAGTTGCTCGAGCGCGGCCCGACAGGTCGGACAGGTCACCAGATGCTGGTCGATCCGAGAGGTCGCCGAAGCACCGAGGTCACCCCGCACGAACTGCGGCAACCGATCGACCGTCCAGTTGCATCCCCGACTGACCACGGCCGGCAGGTGCTGGGTCAGGTAGGCCCGTCGCAGCCCCTCGCGGGCCCGGTAGACCAAGGCGGAGACGGCCGCAGGCGACGTACCCATCGAGTGAGCGACTTCGGACGGCCCCTGGCCCTCCACCTCCAGCTTCCACAGCACGGAGCGCCAGGAGTCCGGCAGTGAGGCGAAGGCCTTCGCGGCGGCGTCGTGGGTCAGCTCGGAGACCAGCTCCTCGGGGCCAGCGGTGCTCGCGTCCAACAACCAGGGACGATCCGAGGCAGTGTCGATCGCAGGTTGGCGCAGGTGCTGCCGGAAGCCGTTGCGGATGCAGGCGAAGAGGTAGGCCTGGAAGTTGGTCGACGGTCCGAGCCCTTGCTTGAGCTTGTCCAGCACGGAGGCGAAGGCCTCAGCGACGAGGTCCTGATGCATGTCGGCTCCGCGCACCATGGCGCGCGCAACCTGCTCGGCAGCTCCCCGATGCCTCTCGTACAACACACCGAATGCGGAGTCATCCCCCTCGCGGACCCTGCGGACGAGTTCATCGTCGCTGGGCTGCGAGCTGCGCCCGTCGAAGTCTGCTGACACAACCGTTCCTCCTGGTCGGTTCCCCCGGAAGAACCACCGATGCCTGATGGGGAGTCCGATGTGCCGTGCATCACAAATCAAGGAAACGCGTCAGATTCGCGTCGCCGACTCATCTGGATCTCCGGAATGGAAGACGAGACGGCCCTGACGCTCGCAACGCGTCGAGGCGACTGTAGCAAGACGAACGGACTGTGATGAGAAGAACGCTCACGATGGTGCTGGCAGCGATGCTGGCCAGCTTGGGAACGATGTTCGTGGCCTCCCCGCGAGCGCACACCACACCACCATCACCGCCAAGGTCACCTGTGCCGACGACGGTGCATGGACGGTGTCCTGGGCGGTGGAGAACTGGAACGGCGGTGGAACGGCGACCGTGACCGCCTCCACCCGCAACGTGGTGCCCGTCGGGACCACCATCGCCAACAACTCCACCAAGACCTTCACGGAGCGGGTCACCACGGCACAGGCGCTGAACCTCACGGTGGACGCCAGTTGGCCCAGCGGCAACACCGCTCGCAATGCGGGGTCCGTGCCGAAGAGCGCCTTCCCGTCGAACTGCGCCCCTGCCGACAAGCCGGTCACCCCGACCGCGCCCAGTGTGGTCGACCCCACCTGTGACATCGACGGACGACTCGTCGTGCCCGCTGACACCGACAAGGTCGGCTACGCCCAGACTCCGGTCGGTCACGGCCCCGGCACCTACACGATCACCGCCACTGCCAAGCCCGGGTTCACGATCGACGGCCAGTCCACCTGGACGCTCACCGTCAAGCCCAAGCAGACCGGCCCCGCCTGCCTCAAGCCCGTGACCCCGGTGGCACCGGACGTCCAGCCGATCAGCGGGTGCGGCGAGTACGGCCACATCGGCATGATCGGTACCGAAGGCATCACCTATGAGATCGTCGAGGGAGACGGCAAGCAGGGCCCCTGGAAGGTCATCGCCACGATCCAGGACGGCTACACCCTCACCGACGGCGCCACCACCGAGTGGAGCGGCGACCTCGGCACCTACACCCCTGCCCCGTCCCGGTCACCCCGGTGGCACCCGAAGCAAGCCCCATCGACGAGTGCGGTGAGTACGGCGAGATCCGGCTCCCCCAGACCGAGGGCATCACCTACGAGATCGTCGAGGGAGACGGCAAGCAGGGCCCCTGGAAGGTCATCGCCACGATCCAGGACGGCTACACCCTCACCGACGGCGCCACCACCGAGTGGAGCGGCGACCTCGGCACCCACACCCCCTGCCCCGTCCCGGTCACCCCGGTGGCACCCGTGGTCGTCGATCTGGTGCAGTGCGAGACCCCCGGGTCGTTGACCCTGCCGATCACCGAGGGCGTGCTCTACGACGTCGTCCGCGGCATCTCCGGCCAAGGACCTTGGTCGGTCGTGGCCACCGTCCTCGACGGCTTCGTCCTGGCGGACGGTGCACGAACGAGCTGGTCCGGCGACTTCGGCGAGCTGCGTGAGTGCGGCGTGGCAGGCGAGGAGGAGACGAAGGAGGACGGGCCGGCCGATCGTGACGAGTCCACCGACACGACACCCCACAAGACCCACGGCGGTGTCGCGCCACGCGACGGCGTGCTCCCGAACACCGGCTCTCCGCAAGCGCTGTACGGCGCGGGGCTGCTCGGCCTGCTGCTCCTGCTGGGCGGAACGCTCCTGGTCCGGCGCAGGTCCACCATGTCCTGACCGTCCACCGCCCGAGCTCCTGGCCGGACCGCGTCTCCCCCGGACGCGGTCCGGCCAGGACCACTGGTCGACACCGCACTTGCGCGCGGCGTGTGGCACGCGCCACATTGGTCACATGGTGCTGACTCGGCGCACGCTCACCGCGTCCCTCGCCCTGCTTCTCGCAGGGCTCCTCTACTCCTCCGCTCCCACCTACGCAGGCACGGCGCCCTCCGTCAACGAGGTCGCACCTCGCGCCGCCGCCCCGTTGGCCAACGGCAAGTGGGAGAAGAAGATCCTCAAGCAGACCAACAAGCACCGCAAGAAGAACGGCTGCAAGGCGCTCAAGGCCAACAACAAATTACGCAAGGCAGCGCGCAAGCACACGAAGCTGATGGCTGCATCCAAGCAGCTCAGCCACCAACTGCCCGGCGAGGCCACCCTGGGCAAGCGCATCACGCAGGCCGGCTACCGCAACTGGCGTGCAGTCGCGGAGAACATCGCCTACGGCTACGCCAACCCGAAGGCGATGGTGAAGGCCTGGATGAACAGCCCCGGTCACCGCAAGAACATCCTCAACTGCAGCTACCGCCACCTCGGCGTCGGCGTGAAGGTGCAGAACGGCGTCCCCTGGGCCACCCAGGACTTCGGCCGCAAGTGATCCGGCGCGCCTCGCGTCGGGTCAGTCCCGGACGGTGACGACGGACTTGCCGAGAGCGAGTCGGTTGTCCATGTCGATGAGCGCCTGGCCGAACTGCTCCAACGCATAGGTGCGGCCCACGGGCGGGTTGATCGCCCCCGACGCCATGAGCGGCTCGAGGCGCTTCCACTGCTCCTGCATGTAGCCGGGTCGCTTCATCGCATATTCGCCCCAGCCGACACCGCGCACGTCGGTGTTGTTGAGCAGCAGCCGATTGACCTTGACCTCCGGGATGCCCTGCCCTGCTGCGAAGCCGACCACGAGCAGCCGACCCTGGGGAGCGAGCGAACGCAGTGAGTCGGTGAAGACGTCACCGCCGACGACGTCGAGCACCACGTCGACGCCCTTGCCGCCAGTGATCTCCTTGACTGCGTCCTTGAAGCCGTCGATCAGCACCACGTGGTCGGCGCCAGCGGCCTTGGCGAAGTCGGCCTTCTCGGCACTGGACACGACGCCGATGGTGGTGGCGCCCAGCCCCTTCGCGACCTGGATCGTGGCCGTGCCGACACCACCGGCGGCACCGTGGACGAGCACGGTCTCGCCGGTCTCGAGGCAGGCGCGCTCGTTGAGCGCGAACTCGGCAGTGAGGTAGTTCATCGGCAGCGCCGCACCCTGCTCGAAGGAGAGATCGTCGGGCAGCGGGAAGACGAAGACGCCAGGTACGGCGACCTGCTCACCTGCGCCGCCGTACGGCACCACCGCGGCCACGCGCTGACCGGCCGTGAAGCCGTTGCCGTCGGCCGCCACCGTGCCGGCCACGTCGACCCCAGGGATGAAGGGCAACTCGGGCCTGAGCTGGTACTGCCCCTTGCTCAGCAGCAGATCGGGGAACGAGATGCCGACGCGGCGCACATCGATGAGAACCTCGTGTGCGGCCGGCACGGGCGCCGGCACGTCGTTGATCTCCAGGGCTTCGGGTCCGTCGAGTCGGGTCACCTGAACTGCACGCATGACCGCGACCCTACCCGCGGACCGGATCAGCGAGCCTCGACGATGGCGTTCATCTCGAAGTGCATCGGGTCGGTCCAGCTCCAGTCTCCGCCCCAGCCGAAGCCCCACTTCTTGAAGATCGACACGACCTGCCGATCGATCTCACCGGCCGTGCCACGCTGGTTGCCCGGCACGTTGACGTCGAAGGCGATGCCGAAGGAGTGCAACGACAACGACGTGCTGTTGGCGATGAAACGTGGGTAGTAGCAGCCGGCGTACTCACCGGGATGGATCTTGTCGGCCAGGCCACGCTGCACGATCTCGTCCAGGGCCGCCCGCATCTGCGGCAGCATCGCCTTGTGGCAGGTCACCTTGCCCAGGATCGGCACCTCTTCGGTGCGGATGTTGGCGGCCACCCATGCGGGGTCCGGAGCGATCCGGCCGCCTCCGATCGCCTTGTAGGAGAAGGATCCAACGGCCCTGGCCACCGAACCACCGGTCAGGTAGGCCGTCTGGGTGGCGTTGAGGTCGATCCCGGAGCGGGCGACGGCGTCGAGCATCTGCACCGCCGCCTTGCCCTCCACGAGGCTCTTCAGCCGCTTGCGCACCTTCTGCGGCGAGTTGATGCCGGTCGAGATGAGCAGTGCGTTGTCACGGACCAGGCCCAGGGTCTCGCCCCACGCGCGGTTGACGACGATGTCGACGGTCAGCACCTGGTCGGTGTAGGCGCCGACGTGCACCTTGGGCGCCTCCTTGTCGTTGCCGAGCTTCACGAACGACTCGTCGCCCTGGACCTTCTGGCCCAACTCCTCACCGATCGCCAACTCACCACCGGCGACCCGGCCCCAGATCTCCTCGGCCTGCCCGGCCGGAGTGAAGCGTCGGTAGCTGGCGGGGTCGACGGCCGCCACGTTGACCACCGTGTTCTCCAGCGCCACGTTGCCGAGATCGATCAGCTCGGTCGTCTGCACGCCCTTCACCTTCTCGATCGCGGCCAGCAGGTCCTCCGCCAACGGACCGTCCTCGAGGCTGACGAGCATGATGTCGGCCGAAGCGAGCGGTTCGGTCAGCGGGCCCGGTGGATCGACGGCGTGGTCGGGATCGGCTGGCGCAGCGGTTGACGACTCGGGGGTGGGCGGGAGACTCTCGCCCACCTGGCTCGACTTCTCCTCGGCGGGCTGGCGGTCCGACGTACCCTCATCGCCGCAGGCGACGAGCCCAGCGACCAGCACCAGTGCGCCCAGCACTGCCACGGTCGTACGTCGACGAGTCCCCACGGTCCTCCCCCTCACCTTGCCGGAGAGGATATGTCGGCGAGGCCGAACGGACCACGAAATCGGACTCCCGTCCCACTTCTGCTTCAGGAAAGGACGCGTGCTGCCATCCAGGCGATCCCATCAGCGGTCTCCGCAGGCGAGGCCGACGGCTGCATGATGTGGCTGAGCACGACCCGCACCACCATGTCGATCGCGGTGTCGAGGCGTTGGGCGTCGAGCCCGGTGTCGAAGCCGCGGATCCGCTCGGTCAGGACCGCCTTGGCGGTGGCAAGCAGCGACTCGGAGTTGGTGGTGAGCAACGGCAGCAACTCGGTGTCGGCACCGTGGGTGGCGGAGACGATGGCGTGGAGCAGCGTGTTGTCCTGGGCGAACTCCAGCACCGAGCGGCAGGCGGCTCGGATCGCGGCGACCAGGTCGTCGTGCTCGTCGAAGGCGGTGTTGACGACCTCGAGGAACCGGGCGAGCTCCTCGAGCACCATCGCCTCGGCCAGCGCCGGCTTCTTGCCGACCTCGTTGTAGACCGTCTGCCGACTCACCCCGACGACGTCGGCCAGCTTGGCCATGGTCACCGACGCCCACCCGGTGGTGGTGGTCATCTCCCCTGCTGCCGCGATGATGCGATCGCGCAGTGTCAGCGGGATGTCCACGTGCTCGGCGACCATGCGCACCAGCGTATGTCGTCAACCCTCCAGGAGTTCAGCGAGGCGTACGTCGACCGCGAGCGCGGATGTCACCGGCACCGTTGCCTGCGGGGTCGCCTCGTCGATCCTGGCCAACGCGTCCCAACCCGAGTCGCGGTTGGCGAAGACGTCGATGCTGCGGTCGAGCGGGTCGACGATCCAGTACTGCTCGGCGCCTCCGGCGAGATATTCGCCGGACTTGCGCACCGTGTCTTCACTGCGGGTCGAGCGCGACAGGATCTCCACGACGAGCACCGGCGCGAAATCGACGTAGGGGTCTCCGGCACCCGGTCGACGACCATGAGGTCGGGGATGCGTTCGCGGTTGCGCGGCAGGTGGAGAGAGGTTGCCTCGACGACAAAGAGTCCCGGGAGCCCAGCGTCGAACAGTTGCGCGAAGCGCAACGAGATCCGCTGGTGTCGGAAGCTCGGCGCCGGGGTCACCACCACCTCCCCGTCGACCCATTCCGCCCGGATCTCCTCGGGCAGCGCGCAGTAAGCGTCGTAGGACATCCGCTTGCGTTGCAGCGTCGGCATGGGTGCTCCAGAGATGAGTGACACATCGACCGTCCGTCCATTGTGGGTCAGGGTGAGCGAGGCGCCAAGCGTCCCCACTCAACCCTGAGCCAGCAAACGGCTCTCCACAGAGATCACGCCGCGACCGGCGCCACCGGCACGAAGTCGACCTTCTCCCGCACTCCGCAGTCAGGGCAGCACCAGTCGTCGGGGATGTCAGCCCAAGCGGTGCCGGCGGCGAAGCCCTCGAGCTCATTGCCGGCCGCAACCTCATAGACGTAGTCACACCCGGGGCACTGGGCGGCGAGGACCTCGTCGACCTGGGCAAGCGCTGCCGCGGCGGCAGCAGCAGCGGCTGCGTCCTCCCGGGCCTGCTCCTCGCGCGCAGCGTCGGCGCGGTCGGCCGCTTCGCGCATGGCGACGCCGTACTTGGTGAGGATCTTGTCGCGCTTGCGCGGCGAGAGGTTGGCCAGGGTGAGGTCACCGTCGAAGTGGTTGATGACCCGCGGGTCCATCACCCGACGCCAGATCGGCGGGAGCAGGGCCAGCACGATCATGCCGGCGTAGCCGGTGGGGAGCACCGGGGACTCCTCGAAGTCGCGCAGGGTCTGGTAGCGCCGCGTCGGATTGGCGTGGTGGTCGCTGTGGCGCTGCAGGTGGTAGAGCAGCACGTTGGTGGCAATGTTGTTGGAGTTCCAGCTGTGGCTGGGCAGCACCCGCTCGTAGCGCTCCTTGCCGGGCCGGCCGACCTTCTGCCGCAGCATCCCGTAGTGCTCCATGTAGTTGACCACCTCCAGCAGCGAGAACCCGACCACCGCCTGGAGCACCAGGTAGGGCAGGATCCCGACGCCGAGCCAGACGACCAGCGCGCCCCAGAGCACCGCGGTCATGAGCCAAGCGTTGAGCACGTCGTTGCCGAGTCGGAACGGGTGCTGCTTGCGGCGGGCGTAGCGGCGCTTCTCCAGACGCCATGCGCTCTTCAACGAACCGATCACCGTGCGGGGCCAGAACTGGTAGAAGTTCTCACCCATCCGGCTGCTCGCGGGGTCCTCCGGAGTGGCGACGCGCACGTGGTGACCGCGGTTGTGCTCGATGTAGAAGTGGCCGTAGGCGACCTGCGCCAGCGCGACCTTGGAGAGCCAGCGTTCGTGGCTCTCCTTCTTGTGGCCGAGTTCGTGGGCGGTGTTGATGCCGATGCCACCGATGGCGCCGATCGAGACGGCGATGCCGACCTTCTGCCACAGCGTCATCGGGTCGTCCAGCAGCCCCCACAAGGTGCTGCCGCTGACCAGCATCATGGCGCCGACGAAGCCGACGTACTGGATCGGCAGGAACAGGTAGGTGATCCACCGGTAGTACTTGTCGTTCTCGAGCTCCTCGATCACGTCGTCCGGCGGATTGGAACGATCGAGCCCCGTCATCAGGTCGATCGCAGGCACGATCACGAGGATCACGATCGGGCCGAGCCACAGGATCGGGGTGAATCCCGTGGCCGCGAAGATCCCGATGGCGACGAAGGCAAGGGAGGGCACCACCAGCCCGATGAGCCAGAGGTAGCGCTTCTTGTCGGTCCACCGCTCGGTCGAGCCTTCGGGAACGGTTCCTGCAGTCCTGGTCGCCATGACGGGCCTCCTGGTCAGCGGCGACGCCGGGAGGAGTCGAGTGTGACGGGCGTCGCTTTACAAGCCAGCATGATTTGTAAAACGAGACCTGTCAAGGGCTGCCCGGCGTCGCCGCTTCCTCAGGAGTTCTCGCGCCGGAAGACCGCGGTGCCCCACCACAGGCCCAGCACCAGCAGCCCGACGGCCCACCCCGTGCCCCACATGAGGGCGGATCCGTCGAAGTCGCCGACGAAGGTGCCGCGGACACCGTCGGTGATCCACCGGAACGGCATGAAGTCGCTGATCCGCTCGAGCCAGGCCGGGCCGAGCGTCATCGGCAGCATGATCCCGGAGAGCAGCAGCACCGGCATCATGACCATGTTGATCAGCGGCGCCATCACGTCTTCGCTCTTCGTGGTCAGCGCGAGGGCGTTGGAGGCCGCCGCACAAGCGCCGCCGACGCACAGGGTGATCACCACGCCGGCGACCACTCCGCCGACCGGCGCCCGCATGCCCATCCAGAAGCCGAGCCCGACGAGGATCAGCGCCTGCACCAGCAGCTGGAGCAGGTCACGCATGAGGCGCCCGACGAGCAACGCCGTCCGGCTCGCGGGCGTGACCCGCTCCGCCTCGACCACGCCCTCGCGCCACTCGGCGATCAACCCGAAGCCGGCGAAGAACGCGCCGAACATGCCGAGCTGCACCAGCAGGCCGGGCACCAGGAACGTGTAGGGGTTGTCGGTCGGCAGGTCGAACTGGCTCACCAGCGGCTTGAGCAGCGGCCCGAAGAGCAGCAGGTAGAGCACCGGCTGCAGCACGCCGATCAACACCCACGCGGGGTTGCGCAGGTTCATCCGGAGCTGTCTCCGGAAGACGATGAAGCTCTCTCGCCAGAACAGTGCGGTCATCGGTCGGCTCCTTCGAGTACGTCGGGCTGGTCGCCGTCGGACGCCTCGCCAGCCTCCGCGTCACGCAGCGAACGTCCGGTCAGGGTGAGGAAGACGTCATCGAGGGTCGGGCGGAGCACCTCGATGGAGTCGAGGGAGACCCCGTGGCCGTCGAGGTCACGGAGCAGACCGGGTACCGCGCGCCCGGCACGCTGCACCCGACCACGCACGTGGCGACCCTCCACCTCGACACCCGTGGCAATCGCGGCGAGCTTCTCGCCCGCGACGGCCACCTGCGCCGCGTCGCTGATCTCGAGGTCGACCAGATCGCCGGAGACCTGGGCCTTGAGGTTGTCGGCGGTGTCGCTGGCAACGATCCGGCCCTTGTCGATGATGACGATCCGGTCGGCCAGGTGATCCGCCTCGTCGAGGTAGTGGGTCGTCAGGAAGACGGTGACACCCTGCCTGGCCCGCAAGCCGGCGATGTGCTCCCAGAGGTTGGCGCGCGCCTGGGGGTCGAGGCCCGTGGTCGGCTCGTCGAGGAAGACCAGGTTGGGCTCGTGGATCAGCCCCATCGCGATGTCGAGGCGACGCTTCTGGCCGCCCGACATGTTCTTGGGCATCCGGCGCCACAGTCCGGGAAGGTCGAGCTGCTCGAACAGCTCCTTGCCCTTGCGCTCGGCGTCGCGGCGCGACATCCCGTAGAGCATGCCGTGGTCCATCACCTCATCACCGGCAATGGCACTCGAGAAGGTCGAACCGGCCTGCGAGACGTAGCCGATGCTGCGGCGTACGTCCTGCGCCTGGGTGGCCACGTCGAAGCCCGCGACCCGGGCAGTGCCCTCGGTCGGCTTGAGCAACGTGGTCAGCATCCGCAAGGTGGTGGTCTTGCCCGCCCCGTTGGGCCCGAGGAAGCCGACCACCTCCCCTCGGCGACGTCCAGGTCCACCCCGGCCACGGCATGGACCGGGGTCTTCTGTTTGCCCTGACCTGTCCAGAAGGTCTGCACGAGCCCTCGTGCTTCGATCATCGATTCTCCTCCGTATTCAAACTTGAACTGACCGAGTGTTCAACATTGAACACTCGGCGGTCAAGTTGTTTTCGCGGTCGCCCGAGCCGGCCTCCGGTCATGGAGACCGACGGGCGACGACGGATTCATCGCCGGCGCCCGAACGAGGGATCAGCGACCCAGCAGGGCGCGGTAGCGCTCGCGGTCGACGTTCATCTGCCACCCCGGATCGTCGGCGGGCGGCTGCCAACCCGCCTCGTCGAAGTCGCCCACCACCAGGGCACCCGATTTGAGGTCGGCCAGGGTCTCGGTCAACCACGCCAGCTCCGTCACCACCGAGTCGCGCCACAGCATCACCGAGCGGAAGGCGTGGGGAGGCCCGTACTCCGGTGGCTCCTCCCCGGCGACGGGAACGCCGACAGCGCCTCCGCCAACCCCCTCAGGCGGACCTCGAGACTGTGGACCACCTGTGCCTTGTCGAGCAGCGGCGCCATCCCGAACGCGGCATGGAAGGCGAGCCGGTTGTAGGGGTCGACCTCCTCCAGCGCCCGCACCATCAGTTGCAGCAACTCGGCCCGGCCCTTGACGGTCGCCTCGTAGACAGCGACCTCGCGACCGCCGTCAGCAAGGTCGTGGCGCCGCAGGTGGCCCTGCTTGGTGAGCGTTGCGAGCCCGTTGTAGATCGAGCCGGGATTGACCCGAGCCCATTTGTCGACCTGCCAGGAGACCAGCTCGCGGCGGATCTGGTAGCCGTTGACCGGCTCGAACATGGCCACTGCACCCAACAGCAGCATGCGCGTCTCCGACCCGGCCATGGACCTGAGGGTACGTCGTCACGCTGCTCGCGTGATCAGGGAACGGTGATCTCCACCGACCCACCAGAGGTGCGCAACACCATCCCCGGCCGGAGGTCGATGGTCATCCCAGGGCCCAGTGCCACCGAGGAACCGCTCGGATAGGTCGCCGTCCACCCCAGGCCGGCACGATTGGCGACGCCCCAGCGCAGCGAGTCGTCGGGGTGACGGTGGAAGGTGGCCACGACCTGCGGGTCGTCACCGCCCGTCGCGAAGTGGTCGCGCCGCAGCGCCGCCACCTCGCTGACCGCCACGGACCGCCTGCCCACACGCGCGACGTACGCCGGCAGGACGGGTGCTCCGCAGTTGCGGCAGAAGCGTGCCGGGGCAGAACTCTCCCAAAAAGCAGTCGTACCGCAGGAACAGCGGAACATCGCGTCGGCGAGCCTGTCCATCGCCTTGATCCACTGACCCTCGGTCACCCGTCGACTGGGGTCGCGCAACCCGGGGCCGAAGGCCTCGGCGAACAGGTCGCGGAGGAACGCCGGATAGAGGCTCCAGTAGTTCTGCACGATCGCCGACGGCCGGTTGGCGTCGTCGTCGGGATCCATGCAGAAGAGCGGATCGGTGCCGAAGTGGCGCAGCAACCACGGCTGGTCGCGCAGCCCACCCTCGGTGCGTGCGCCCTCGAGCGGGTGGCCCATGAAGAGCACGTAGAACATCAGCACCGCCAGCGAGTGCCGGTCGGTGTCGGTGTTGGGCAGGGTGCGGAAGGTCTGGTCGGCGACGACCTCCGGTGCCATGAAGAACGGAGTACCGAGCACCCGGCCCGTGCCGTTGTCGATGCCCACGTTGTCGTTGTCGCAGATGAGCACGTCGCCGGTCTCGGGCTCGAAGAAGACGTTGCCGAAGGAGATGTCGCGATAGCACAGCCCGCCGGCGTGCAGGCGCAGGAAACTGTGCGCCAGCTGACGACAGAGGTTGATGGTCGCCGCGAAGCTGACCGACAGCGGCGAGCCGTCGGGACGCCGGTTGGCGAGGAGCCAGGAGAGCTCGAGGTAGCGCTGGTCGCGCAGCTCCATCACGTAGCCGAAGCCGGGCTCACCCGGGACCGATGCGAGGCTGAGGGGCCACAGGAACCGGTGGTGCGGCGTACCGAACTCGACGAGCGTCTGGATCTCGCGGTGCTGCTCGAGCGAGGCGCTCTCCGGGCGATACCACTTCAGCGCAAGCTGACGGCCGCTCTGCTGCTGGACCACGTGGACGAACCCTTGGCCGCCCTGTCCGATGAGATGGGTCACCCATGCGTGCCCCAGGGGGCCGAGGTCAACGGGCGTGCCGCCCTGCAACGCCACGTCGGACACCCCCTTCCGAGCGTCGTTCGGTCCGCACGTGTCGTGGCCACGGTATATCCTCGCGGCACGTCCGAGAGTGTTGCGGGATCCGAACCGCACGAGCGAGGGTGGGATGAACGACCGACTTGGCGGTGCCGTGGGACGCAAGCCCCTGCACTTCATCTTCGTGCTCGACGTGTCGGGGTCAATGCGTCGGGGCGGGCGCATCCAAGCGCTCAACAACGCCATCTCCGAGGTGATCCCGCACCTGCGCGACGAGGCCCGCAACAATCCCCATGCCGAGTTGATGGTGCGGGTGTTGGCCTTCGCCTCCGAGGCGGAGTGGGTCGTCGCGGAGCCGACGCCCATCGAGGAGTTCCGCTGGCACCGCCTCGAGGCCGTGCCACAGGGATTCACCGAGCTGGGCAGTGCCCTCAAGCTGCTCGCCGAAGGCATGGCCGAGCTCGACGAGACCGCTGGAGGCTTCCCACCCGCGGTCATCCTCGTCTCCGACGGCATGCCCACCAGCAGCAGTGGCGTCGACTTCGCCGAGGGACTGCAGCAGCTGATGGCCCAACGGTGGGGGGCCGCGGCGATCCGGTTGGCACTGGGCGTCGGACGCGATGCCGACCTGACCTCGCTGCGACGCTTCATCGGCAACGAGGAGATCCCACTGCTGCGCGCCGACAGTCCTGAGCAACTCGTCGACTACATCGTCTGGGCCTCCAAGGTGGCCAGCCGTGGCGCCTCCATGCCTGCCGTCGGTGGCACCCAGGGCAACACCCCGCCACCGCCCACGCCCACCGGCGCCCCGGTCTGGAGTTCGCTGCCATGACCTGGGCGGCCACCTCGGCCACTCACCTCGGCGCCCGTCACGCCCGCGAAGACCATCCCAACCAGGACGCCCACCGCACGGTGACGACCGGGTCCGGTGCCGTGGCGGCTGTCGCTGACGGGCACGGCCACCACGCCCACCCTCGCAGCGGAGTGGGCGCCCTCCTTGCGGTGCGGGCCGCGACGGACCTGCTCGGCGACCTGCTCCCCGAGCTC
Source organism: Nocardioides alcanivorans (assembly GCF_021555175.1). Taxonomy (GTDB): domain Bacteria; phylum Actinomycetota; class Actinomycetes; order Propionibacteriales; family Nocardioidaceae; genus Nocardioides; species Nocardioides alcanivorans. The sequence continues at coordinate 14,402 of NZ_JAKGRW010000012.1, forward strand.
ACCGACGTCGACACCGCCGAGGCCGTCGTCCGGACCCGGGTCGGCCCGGCACTCGTCACCGCTTGGCGCGCGGCAGTGGAGCAGCACGCCGCGGCCGCACCCTTTCCCTCGGCGAGGAGCCCAGCGACGTCGAGGAGACGTGGCTGCGCTACGGCACGACCCTCATCGCACTGGCCGCCACCGATGCCGTGGTGGTGGTGCTCCAACTGGGCGACGGTGACGCGGTCGTCGTGGGCCGCACGGGCGACGTCCAGCGGCCGCTTCCCGAAGATGCGTTGCTCGACGGCACGCGCACCACGTCGCTGTGCCAACCCGATCCCCTGGCCTCCCTCCGGTACGTCGCCCTGCCAGCCACCGATGTCCGGGTCGCCTATGTGTGCACCGACGGCTTCGGCAAGCCTCAACTCGACGAGCAGTGGTGGCGTCAGGTCGGCACCGAACTGGACCAACGGGCCGCGCAGCACGGTCCAGGCTGGCTCGCCGAACGGTTGCCGGGTTGGTTGGAGGAGCCGGCAACCGTCGGCGGTGACGACACCACGATGGCGGTGCTGGTCAGCGCCTCCTGACCGACACCAGGGGCCTTGTTAGGTAAGCCTTGGTTCGCCGCCTAGGGTGATCGGGACGTCTCCCCGACCCCTGAGGAACCCATGCCCCGCACCCGCCGCCAACAGCTGAACTTCCCGATCAACATCCGTGAGCTCACGGTGGCGAAGGTCGAGGACATCACTGCGGGGATGCGTCGGATCACCCTTACCGGTGACCAGTTGGGTGCGTTCACCACCGAGGACGGGATCGCCGTCCCGGCACTGCGCAACGAAGGCTTCGACGACCACGTGAAGGTGATCGTCCCCGGTCCGGGGCAGGAACATCCGGTGCCACCGGTCCAGGTGGAGGGCCACCTCGACTGGAACCCGGAGGCCGGCCGCCCCACCGGCAAGGACTACACGCCTCGACGGTGGGACCCCGAGGCCGGCGAGATCGTGCTCGACTTCGTCCGCCACAGCCACGGCTTCGCGTCGACCTGGGTGGCCGGCGTGCACGAGGGCGACTCGGCCTGGATCGCCGGGCCGAAGGAGTCCGCGCTGCTTCCGACCGATGTCGACTGGATGCTGGTCGTCGGCGACGAGACGGCACTGCCCGCGATCGGCCGCCTGGTGGAGGAGCTGCCCAACGGGATGCGGGCCCAGGTGTTCATCGAGGTGGCCGACCCGAGCCACCAGGTGCCCCTCGCCCGACGTGAGGGCGTGGAGGTCACCTGGCTGCACCGCGGCAGTGCCGCCCCCGGAACGACAGACCTGCTCGAGCAGGCAGTGCGCAACGCCGAGTGGTGGCCGGGCGAGGTCTATGCCTGGGCCGCCGGTGAGGCGATCACCCTCAAGCCCCTCCGCGCCCACCTCAAGCACGAACGCCGGGTGCCGGCCGACTGCCTCGAAGTGACCGGCTACTGGCGGCGCAGCTCGGTGCAGGCGGACGCGAGCGGCATCCCGGTGGAGGTCGAGGTCGACCAGGACGACGAACGGATCGATGCGTTGGTCGACCTGACCAGCCCGGTCGTGCTGCGGGCCGCGGCGACCATCGGCCTGCTCGAGGAGCTCGACCGCGGTCGTACGTCGCTCGCTGCCCTCGCGTCGCAGCTCGGGGTCCACCCGCGTCCGTTGGCCGCCCTGTTGCGCTTCCTGCGCGCCGCCGAGGTGATCGCCCCCGACGAGGCCGACCCTGCGCTCCAGTCACTCGACGCCCCGGTGGCCCTCGCACCGCTGGGCGTCACCCTCGCGCAGGACGAGGAGCTGCTCGAGGAGCTCCGGACCGACGGACCCGGGGCCTTCCTCGACCTGTTGCCTGCTGACCTGCTCCACCTGCTGCGCACGGGGGCTCCGGCACCGCGCGCCGACGGTCGACTCGCCGCCGAGGTGATCGCCTCGGGCGACCCCTTGGCAGTGGCACACCGCCAGCACCGTGGCGAGAGCGCCGTCCGGGTGAGCCCGACCATCGCCCTCCACCACGACTGGTCCGCCCACGACACGGTCACCGTGCTCGGTGCCAGCGCCCCGGAGACAGCCACCAAGCTGCTGCGGGAGTTCCCGCACCTGCAGGTGCGCCTGATCGACCTGCCCTCCGTGCTGGCTGCGGCCGTTGACGGGCTCGACGAGGGCCTGCGCGATCGGATCACGTTGATCGAGCAGAGCCCCCTCGCCCCGCTGACGCAGCCGGTCGGAGACGCAGTCCTCGTGGTGCGGCTCCTCGACCAGTTGAATGACGTCGACGCAGTGCACGTGCTCGAGAACGTGGCCGATGCCCTCGACGAGGCGGCTCTGCTGGTCGTCGAGCTCACCCTCGAGGCCGACGAGGAGGTGCACGACCACGATGCCGAGCTCGACCTCCAACTACTGACCGCGTTCGGATCCGGAGTCCGTGCTCCAGCAGCCTTCGAGGCGCTCTTCAGCCACGCGGGTCTCACCCCACGCGCCCCTGGTGCCCAGTCCATCGGTTGGGACCTCACGCTCTGGCAGCTCATGCGCTGACTGCGGCTCGGCGCATGACACCGCGGCTCGTGGCACGCTCAGGTGAGTTCGGCCAGCCGCACCACTGCCCGGTCGAGTCGCCCCTCCTCGGCGAGGACGGCCCGTTGCTTCGTCGAGCCGGTTCCTTGCGAGAACAGCCGGTCGATGCCCTCCTCGACCCGCGCCGTGTCACCGGTCGCCTCCAGTTCCTCACCGACGTGCGCGACCAGGGATTCCACCACCTGACGCGCCGGCCTCGGGAGGTGGGTGAGTGGATCGAGCAAGTCACCCGCCAACCCGTGCCGACCTGCCTGCCACATCGCCAACCGCAGCAGCGCGACCGGCGCGGCGTCGGGCGGCCTGCCCAGCGACCACTCCACCGCACCGGTGCCGACGAGCGCACGTGACAGCGCTGCGACGAGCACGGCGTCACGCGGGTCGAGGCAGACGTCGGCCACCCGCACCTCCAGGGTCGGATAGCTCCGCGACGGGCGGGCGTCGTAGTAGGCCATGCCTTCATCGAGCGGCACCCCGGTGTCGACCAGCAGGCGGAGGTGATCGGCGTACGCCCGGCCGCTGCCGAAGACCTCCGTCGGTCCGTTGGTCGGCCACCGCGTCATCGCCTGCGAGCGGTAGCTCTCGTAGCCCGAGTCCGCGCCCTGCCAGAACGGCGAATTCGCACTCATCGCGAGCAGCACGGGCAGCCAGGAGCGGATCCGGTCGAGCGCTCCCACGGCCTCGTCGTCGGAGGCGACGGAAACGTGCACGTGGCAACCGCACGTGAGCTGCTCGCTCGCGGTCAGGCCGAACTGTTCCGTGATCTGGGCATAGCGCGCATCGTCGAAGGCCTGGGGGCGCACCGGCATCGGCGTCGTACCACTGGCGAGGATCCGCGCACCTGCCTCGGCTGCCGCTGAACGGGCCTTCTCACGCCATCGCCGCAGCTCCATCTCCAGCAGAGCGAGATGCTCCTCCGCAGGCGTGTCGGTCTCCACCTGCTGCTCCTGCAACTCCGGGCCCACCGACCCTCCTGCCTGGCCCGCATCGACCTCGGTGTCGCCGTGTCGACGCGCCACCCGCAGCACTTGGCTGGCCATCGATCGTGGCGCGCCTGTCTCGGTGTCGACGAGGAGCAGCTCCTCCTCGACGCCGACTGTCCTGACCGGCTCCTGGGTACTGGCGGAGAAGGGTTCGTTCATCGGGACCGGCCGGAAGGAGCTGCACGATGTGTCGTCTGTTCGGATACGTGACGGAGTCCCGCTGCTCCGTCGCCGAGCTGCTCGGCGAGGAAGGCCTGGCCTCCTTCACCTCGCTCACCGCGGTGCATTCCGACGGGTGGGGCATGGCCTGGCAGACGCCCGAGGGCACGTGCACGACGAGCTCGCCGCGCTCGGCGGACATCGACGAGACCTACCGCATGCTGGTGAAGGAGCCGCTCTCGCCGGCCGGCCTCGTGCACCTGCGGTGGGCGACCGGCGGTCTCGACGTACGCCCGGAGAACACGCATCCGTTCCTCGCCGATGATGCCGCGTTCGCCCACAACGGCCACGTCTCGCCGATCGCGGACCTCGAGGCGTTGCTGACCCCCGGCTCCCGGGCGCGGCTGCGCGGCGACACGGACAGCGAGCGCTACTTCCACTTCGTGCACCAGAGCGTGGAGAAGTACGGCGACGAGGCGGAGGGCGTGACCCGGGCCCTGGCCACGTTGATCAAGAAGTTCCCCCGGTGCAGCCTCAACGCACTGATGCTGACCCCGACCCACATGTTCGCGATCCACATCAACTCGCGCGCCGACTCCCCGCTGCGGGCGTTGCGTGAGCTCTTCGACGACGAGGGGGACATCCCGCCCCGCCACACCACGGAGTACTTCGCGATGGACTACCGCGAGACGGACCGCGGACTCGAGGTCGTCTCCAGCGGCCTGGGCCAGCCCGGATGGACGCCCGTGCCTGCCGACACCGCGGTGATGGTCGATCTGGCCACCCGCGAGGTCACCCGCCTGGATCCCGTCGCAAGGCTGGATGTCGACGCCACCTGAGCCCGCGACGTACGACGGCCTGTTCATCTGCTCTCCGACCCGGTTCGGGGTTCAACTCGAGGCCGGGTAGGGCGAGCGTGCGAGCAGTCCGGCCAGGTGGGCGGCATGGGCGGCCAAGGTCTTGGTCGTGGCGGCAGTCTTCTCCGGCGTCGGCGACCTGTCCAAGTAGTCGACACCCTGCATCGCCTCGCCGACCCAGTAGGTCACCGCGTTCGCCGGGAGGCTGAAGCCGACATCACTCAGCGCCTGGGCCAACTCGGCCGTCACGTGGTGGGCGCCGTCCTCGTTGCCGACCACAGCGATGCCGGCGACCTTGCCATGGGTGAGCATCCGGCCCTCGTCGTCGGTCTCGGAGAGTTCGGCGTCGAGACGTTCGAGGACCATCTTGCACACCGCCGACGGCTGGCCGAGCCAGATCGGCGTGGCCAACACGAGGATGTCGGCGTCGAGCATCTTCGTGCGCAGCGCCGGCCACGCGTCACCGTCACCCTCGTCGGTGCTCACCCCGAAGCGCACGTCGTGGTCGACGACGCGCTCCATGCTTCCGGTGACGCCGTGGTCGGAGAGTGCGTCGAGCACCTGCGAGCCGAGCAACTCGGAGCTCGACTCCGCCGGCGACTTCTTCAGCGTGCAGTTCAGGACGAGACAGGTGAGTTCAGCCATGAATGCAGGTACCCAGCCCGGTTGCCGTCAGTCCACGACCCGGTCCAGGACGACCCGCAGGTGAAGTTCTCCCAAGCGATCGAGGTGGGAGTCGGCACGGTCCAGCAGGGTTCGGATGCTTCCACTGTCGATCCGGTCGTCGTGCTCCGAGATCTCGAGGACGACCTGCCAACCGATCCGCTTGCCGGAGAGGGCGTTGCGCAGCATCTCGAGCTCCAGCACGTCGGTGAGGGGTGATCGTCTGATCACCCGGCCGTTGGGCTTGAACCGGCCCAGCCACTCACCGGCTCGAGCCGTGGCAGCACCGAGGCGTGACGGCTCGAATCCCAACGAGCGCATGAGCTGACGCAACGACTCCCGGTCGTCGTTGACCTCGGCTGCCAACCTCCTGACCTCCGCTGCCACCTCGGGATCGGGGAAACCACGACCCACCCGGTCGAAGAAGGCAACGCCAGCAGTGGCGCCCGCCCAGTGGTGTTGGAGCTGGCCCTCCAGGACCTCGTCGTTCATGACCTGGCCCTGCTGGCCTGCTTCTTCTGGTTCGGACGACATCGGGACTCCTCATTCGGGTGGAGGATCTGGTACCCCGTCGTCGGGAGTGCACGACAGCCCACGATCGATTCGCCGACTGCTTGGTCTGTGCATCAAGAAGCCCGAGGTGGGTACCTCGCCGGATGCAGATCTCCCAGCCCTCCGGATCCTCCACGCGCCAGCTCGCCTTCGGCAGTCTCTCGATCGCCTATGACGACCGCGTGCTCGAGCCGCGCCCGTGGACTGCGGCCCAGTCGGCGTGGGCTGCTGATCTCGCCCACGACGTACCGCCCGGTCCGCTGCTCGAGCTCTGCAGCGGGGCGGGCCACATCGGCCTCCTCGCCGTCGAGACCAGCGGTCGCAACGGCGTCCTCGTCGACATCGATCCGGTGGCCTGCGACTTCGCACGCGCGAACGCGGCGGTCGCCGGGCTCGCCGACCTCGTCGAGGTCCGCGAGCGGCCCGTGGACGACTGCTTGGCGGTGGGTGAGCGCTTCGCGCTGGTGATCGCCGACCCGCCGTGGGTGCCCGCCTCCCAGACTGGCCGTTTCCCCGAGGACCCGTTGCTGGCGATCGACGGCGGTGGCGACGGCCTGGATCTCGCCCGCGACTGCGTGACGACGATCGACCGCTGCCTGCACCCGCAGGGAGCGGCCGTGCTCCAGCTCGGCACCGTCGGCCAGGTCGACGACCTCGGTGAGTGGATGGCCGGACGTCTCGACCTGGCCACCACCGAGGTCCGGATGTTCGGTGACCGTGGGGTCCTGGCCGTGCTCCGCCGACCGGGCGCCCAGCTCCCCGGCTGAGAGGAGCTTCGCCGGGTACCGCAGCCACTCGCGATCACGGAGGTTGTCCATGCAGCTCCCTGCCCCTCGGGGTCCCCTCAGTCACCACGTCGGACAGGTCCTCGCCGGCGGGACGACGGGGCTGTCACCGGTGACCGCGCTCCCCGCCCGATCGACACGGTCATCGAGGATGCTGACTTCCAGCTCGCCCTGTGGATGCTCTTCGAGCTGCACTATCGCGGCTTCGACGGCGTCGACCCCGACCTCGAGTGGGACCCACTGCTGATCCACTCCCGCGGCATGCTCGAAGGCTGCCTCGAAGAGGCGTTGCGCGCCCTGACGGCGGCCGACGTACGCCGAGCGGGTCACAGCGGTGGCGATCTCACCACCCAGCTGACCTGGTTGATCGACGACCTGGACCGGGGTTCACTCGCGACCTTCCTCCAGCGCCGCGCGACCGAGGCGCAGTTCGCCGAGTTCATGCGGCAGCGGAGCATCTACCACCTCAAGGAGTCGGACCCCCAGAGCTTCGTGCTGCCCCGGATCGACGGTCCGGCCAAGGCCGCGCTGGCCGAGTTGCAGTACGACGAGTACGGCGCTGGCCGTCCGGAACGTCTCCACGCCGGTCTGTTCGCTCAGGCAATGGAGGCGATCGATCTGGACAGCGGCTACGGCGCCCACATCGATGAGGCCAGCGCCACGACCCTGGCGGTGAACAACGTGATGTCCATGTTTGCCCTGCGACGCCGGCTGCGTGGGGCGGCGATGGGCCACCTGGCAGCATTCGAGGCCACCAGCTCGGCACCGTGCCGCCGCATCGTCTCCGGCATCGAACGCCTGGGGCTGCCGACGGTGACAGCGGCCTACTTCGACGAACACGTCGAGGCAGACGCCGTGCACGAGCAACTGGCGATCCGCAACATCTGCGCGAACCTCGTCGAGGCCGAGCCGCACCTGGCCGCCGACGTGCTGTTCGGCGCGGCCTCCTGCCTGCGGATGGACCAGCTCGCGGGGACTGCGTTGGTCGACTCCTGGCGCAGCCGGCCCGCTCCACGACGGCTCGTGGAGGTGCACGCGTGAGCAACGATCGGGCAACGGGCGACGATGTCCGAGTGCAGGAGTGTCCCGGCGGCCCGCTGCTGGTGCGCGGAGCGGCCGCCTGGGTCGACCGCGACGGCACGGAGCATCCAGTGACCCGTCCCGTGGTGGCCGTGTGCCGCTGCGACCGCTCGCAGCGTCAACCGTGGTGCGACGGCACCCACAAGTTCGTCACCCCGGAGGCGTCAGGCCGAGCAACCGCCTGAATCGAACCTCGGCGGGCGCAACCCTCAGGGATGCAACGGCGGCATACCAGTGCCGGCTCGCTCGGGCATCCCGGTGAGGACGGCATCCAGTGCCTCGGCCGCCGTGTGTCGAGGTCGCCAGTGGAGTTGCTGCTCAGCACGGTCGGTCGCCATCAGTGGCAGCTTCAGGACCGCATCGAGGAGGCTCGCCGGCACTTGGGCCAGCCGGGCGTGCCACGCCGAGTGGAGGCCGCCACGCATCAGGCCCGGGGGCACCTCGACGGTGCGCGCCCCCATCAGCTCGCCGAGCTCCTCACGTCCGATCACTCCGGCACCAGCCAGGTTGAACGCCCCGGACACGTCGGCGGTGACAGCGGTTGCGAGCGCACGACCCACGTCGCCGGCGTGCACAGCCTGGAACCGGAGACCCGCCGGGAGTGGCAGCACCGGGACGCGGCGCCGGTCGAGCAGCCACGGCCGGGCGAGCGGGCCTCCGAAGATGCGGCGCTGCTCGCTCGCCGCCGACCGCTGGAAGACGAACGCCGGACGTACGCGCACGGTCCGGACCTCCGGGTGGGTGGACTCGAAGGCGTCGAGCGTGCGCTCGACGTACGCCTTCTCCCGGCAGTAGGCCGCCGAGGAGGCACCGTCGGTGGCCCATCCCTCGTCCACCGGATCGTCGTGGTCGGCGGGCGAGTACGCCGCGACCGACGAAGCGCACACCAGCACCGGCACACCGGCTCGCGCCACTGCTGCCAGCAGCCGCCGAGTGCCGACGGCGTTGGTCGCCCAGGTGATGTCGGGCCGGTGGGTGGGTTGGAACTTCCACGCCAGGTGCACGACTGCGTCCGCGCCCGTCACCACCGACTCGAGCTCATCGGTGGAGATGTCGGCCTCGCGCCACTCCACGGATCCGGCGGTGGGCAAGTGCACTCCGTCGGGTCGGCGGCGGGCAACGCCGACAACTTCCACGTCCCCCGCTGCGCCGAGCGCTCGCAAGGTGGCGGTGCCGAGGTTGCCGGTCGCACCGGTGACGACGACCCTCATGTCAGTTGCCCGGCCACTCGCCAGTCATCTTCTGGAAGGCGCGGGCGCCACCACGGTCGACGAGCGCTCGCACCACGGCATAGATCGCACCCTGCACGACGGCAGCAGCGACGATCTCCTTGAGCGGGTACTCACTCTCGAGGGGCGGGGCGGGTCGTCCCGATCTCCGTGCGCCGCCTTCTTCCACACCCAGCGGAAGACTGCGCTCGCGAGGAGCCCGGCCACCATCGAGCTGACCAACCCGACCGGGCGGTAGAGGATCTTCGCGGACGTGCTGGCCTTCTGTTCGTGCTTCATGGCGGGCCGGTACCCAGCGGGGCCGGGAACATCCGCGGCGACTGTCGAGCGTGGACCCGGGTACCGGTGGCGGACACGATCTCGAGGAGGCCCACCCATGAAGGCCGTCACCTGGCAGGGCAAGCGCGACATCAGGGTCGAGGAGGTCCCGGATCCACGGATCTCCGAGCCCGACGACATCATCGTCGAGATCACGTCCACGGGCCTGTGCGGCTCGGACCTCCACCTCTACGAGGTCCTCACCGCATTCATGTCACCGGGCGACATCGTCGGCCACGAGCCCATGGGCATCGTCGCCGAGACCGGGCCAGACGTCCGCGAACTCGCCGTCGGTGACCGGGTCGTGGTGCCGTTCAACATCAGCTGCGGCACGTGCTGGATGTGCCAGCACAGCCTGCACTCGCAGTGCGAGACCACCCAGAACCGTGACCAGGGCACCGGGGCGAGCCTGTTCGGCTACAGCTCGCTCTACGGGCAGGTCCCCGGTGGTCAGGCCGAGTACCTACGAGTCCCCTTCGGCAACCAGCTCCCGATCAAGGTCCCGGCTGGTCCGCCCGACGACCGTTTCCTGTTCCTCTCCGACGTGTTGCCCACCGCTTGGCAGGCACTGCGGTACGCCGATCCCAGCCCCGAGAGCACCGTGCTGGTGATCGGAGCCGGCCCCATCGGAGACATGGCGACGCGATTCGCCCTCGAGGCCGGGCATCGGGTGCTGACGGTCGACCGGGTGGCCGAACGCCTCGAGCGGGTCCGCCAACGTGGCGCCGAGGCCATCGACCTCGACGACGGCGACGTGGGCGAACGGGTGCGCGAGCTGACGGACGGTCGCGGCGCGGACGCCGTCATCGAGGCCGTCGGAATGGAGGCCCACGGATCGCCGGTCGTGGAGGGCCTGACCAAGATGATCTCCCGGCTGCCCGACGCCGCAGCGAGGCCGTTGATGCAGAGGGCAGGTGTCGACCGGATGGCAGCACTCAACACCGCCTTCGACGCCGTGCGCCGTGGTGGCACGATCTCGATCGCCGGGGTGTACGGCGGCGCAATGGATCCGATGCCCATGATGCAGTTGTTCGACAAGCAGGTGAGCATCCGGATGGGGCAGGCCAACGTACGCGCCTGGACCGAGGAGCTGATGCCGTTCCTCGAGCAGGACGACGACCCGCTCGGCGTCGAGACCTTCGCCACCCACCACCTGCCGCTGGCCGAGGCTCCGGGGGCCTACCGCTCGTTCCAGGCGAAGTCCGACGGGATGGTCAAGGTCGTCTTCCACCCCTGAGCTGCACCGCGCTCGAGCATGGGGACCACCCGGCCGGGTACAGGGGGCCATGATTCGCGTGGTCATCCCCTTGCTGGCCGGTGCGCTGCTGGTCGGTGGCTGCGGCACCGGCCACGAGGACGACGTACGGCACCGGGCCGGTGCCTTCGAGACGGCGGTCGCCGCCAGCGACTGGGAACGGGCCTGCGACCAGCTGGCGCCCGGCACCCGTGACGAGCTGGCCCAGGATGCCGGCGGATCCTGTGCGAAGGCCTTGGCCGACGAACAGCTTGATCCGCCAGGACGTCCAGGATCCGTGCAGGTGTTCGGCGGCACCGCTCAGGTCCGCTACGCCGCGGACACGTTGTTCCTGAGCCGCTTCGCCGACGGGTGGCGGGTGGTCGCGGCAGGATGCACCGCTCAGCGGCCACGGCCCTACGACTGCCGGGTCGAAGGAGGCTGAGGATGCGCCTCGTTTTCATCACCTACCTGTGCGTGATCGCCGCCGGGCTGGTCTACACCCTGGCGATCGCCCTGCGCCACCAGTAAACGGAGAGGTCCATGCGCCGCTTCCTCAGGGAGAACTCCCTCAGCATCTTCTTCGCCGTGCTGTTCTTGGTGGCGCTGGTCGGCCAGGCGTTCGCAGGATGGCTCCAGTTCAACGACCAGCAACTCGGCGACGGCTACCACCGGATCTCACTGGGCCGCTATCTGACGTCTGCCGACTTCGCGGTGGACGTCACCGAGAACTGGCAGAGCGAGTACCTCCAGTTCCTGCTCTACATCGTGGCCACGGTGTGGTTCCTGCAGAAGGGATCACCTGAGTCGAAGGAGCTGGGGAAGGCCGGACTCGAGTCGGACGAGGCGCAGCGGATCGGACCCCACGCCACTGAGGACTCCCCGCGCTGGGCGCGCGTCGGAGGTCTGCGCACGACCCTCTTCTCCTGGTCGCTGGCCCTGGTGATGGCGTCGATCTTCCTGGCCTCCTGGCTGATCCAGTCGGTGGCAGGGTGGGCGGCCTACAACGAGACGCGGCTCGGTCAGCTGCGCGACCCGATCTCGTGGCACTCCTACGTCGCCAACGCGGACTTCTGGGCGCGCACCCTGCAGAACTGGCAGTCGGAGTTTCTGGCCGTCGGTTCCATGGCGGTGCTGGCGATCTATCTCCGTCAGCGCGGATCACCCGAGAGCAAGCCGGTCGGCGCCGCACACTCCTCCACCGGGGTGGAGGGCTGAGACGCCGATCCGCCTGTCACCCTGCGTCGGCGGCCAGGAACGCATCGATCTGGTTGATCGCCGAGGTCGCTCCCTCGACGACACCCATGTCAAGCACCTGCTGGAGCGCCTCGACGGTGGCGTACGTCGTCAGGAAGGTCGCGCGGGTGCCGCCCCCGTGGGCGACGAAGGCGTAGGTGTTCTGGCTGACCGGCAGGTCGGGGACCACGTTGAAGTCCTGGTCGGCGAAGGCATCCTCGAACGTGAACCCGGCGGGCTCGTCGACGGTCTTGATGTCCCAGAGCCCCGGGTACTTCTCCCCTCCGGGCTGGTCATGTAGTAGGTCGTCCTGGCCCCAGGCACCAGCGCGTGGTCGACGAAGGTGGCCGGGTGGGAGGGCGGGCCCCACACGCGCTCGAGTTGGCGCGGGTCGGCGTACAACGCCCAGATCCGCTCCACCGGTGCCGCGAAGTCGGCGACGATGGTGAGGGTGAGGTTGTCCAGGTCCTGCTTGACGTCGGTGACAGGCATGTCGCTCATTCCTTTGTCTGGTTGGGTTCTGCGATCAGTTCGTCGATACGGGCAATGCGTCCGCGCCACAACGACTCGAGCTCGGTGAGCATCGAGCGCACCGAACGCACGGCTTCCACGTCGCCGCTCGCCAAGGCTTCACGCCCGGCCCGACGCTTGCTGAGCAGGCCGGCTCGCTCGAGTACGGCGACGTGCTTCTGCACGGCCGCGAAGCTCATGTCGTAGTTGGCGGCGAGGGTGCTGACCGAGTGCTCTCCGGCCAGGACCCGGCGCAAGATGTCGCGTCGGGTCCGGTCGGCCAGGGCGTGGAACATGGCATCCGCCCTGCCCTCGTCCTGCTGGTCGCGATCGGTCATGCCTTCATGATGTACAACCAATTGGTTGTATGTCAAGGGTAGAGTCTGCAGGTCTCGACAGGCTCGACCAACGTCTGGCGATCGAGCCCCACCCGGTGATCGAGCTTGTCGAGATCAGTGACGCGCAGGGTCTCGACAGGCTCGACCAACGGCGAGTCTCAACCGACGGCGGCGAGCCTCGAGCGACAGGACGCCGGTGGCGTCACTGCGAGGGAGCGGCCTCCCGGATCGCGGCAGCAACGCGCTTGGCGACATCGGGGTGGAAGACGCTGGGGATGATGAAGGCCGGATGCAGCTCGTCGTCGGTGACCACGTGGGCGATCGCCTCGGCAGCCTTGATGAGCATCTCGTCAGTGACGTGGTGGGCACGCGCATCGAGCAGGCCTCGGAAGACGCCGGGGAAGGCCAGCACGTTGTTGATCTGATTGGGGTAGTCGGAGCGCCCCGACGCCACGACGGTGGCATGCTTCGCGGCGTCCGCCGGATCGATCTCAGGATCGGGGTTCGCGAGCGCGAAGACGATCGCGCCTTCGGCCATCCGGTCGATCATCTCGGTCTTGAGCACACCGGGGCCCGAGACACCGATGAAGACGTCGGCTCCGGTCAACCCGTCGGTCAGGCTGCCGGTACGGAGGTTGGGGTTGGTGCGTGCGGCGAGCTCGGACTTGGCCCTGGAGAGCCCCTTCATCTCACGACAGAGCAGGCCCTCGCGGTCCCAGACGGCCACGTCGACCGCGCCCCCGGCGAGCAGCAACGAGGTGATCGCCGAGCCGGCAGCGCCCGCCCCTGCCACCACGATGCGTACGTCGGCGAGCGACTTGCCGACCACGCGCAGGGCGTTGGTCAGCGCCGCCAACACCACGATCGCCGTACCGTGCTGGTCGTCGTGGAAGACCGGGATGTCGAGGCTCTCACGCAGCCGAGCCTCGATCTCGAAGCAGCGGGGGGCAGCGATGTCCTCGAGGTTGATGCCACCGAAGCCCGGAGCGATCATCTCGACCGCGCGGACGATCTCGTCGACATCCTGGCTGGCCAAGCAGATCGGCCACGCGTCGATGTTGGCGAACCGCTTGAAGAGCGCAGCCTTGCCCTCCATGACCGGGAGCGCCGCCTCGGGCCCGAGGTTGCCCAGACCGAGCACCGCAGAACCGTCGGTGACCACGGCGACGCTGTTGCCCTTGATCGTCAGGCGGCGGGCATCCTCGGGGTTCTCGGCGATGGCGGACGACACCCGGCCGACCCCGGGCGTGTAGGCCAACGAGAGGTCGTCACGGGTCTTGAGCGGCACCTTGGAGTGGACCTCGATCTTGCCGCCGAGGTGGATGAGGAACGTGCGGTCGGAGACCTTGTGCACCTCGACACCCGTCAGCCCGTCGACGACCTGGACCAGGGCCTTGGAGTGGGTCTCGTCGACTGCCGAGCAGGTGACGTCGACGACCAACCGCAGGTGGGTGGACTCCGCGACGTCGATCGCCGTCACGACACCGCCAGCCTTCGCCAACGTGGTGGCCACCTGTCCGACCACCCCGTGATCAGGACTGGTGTGCAGACGCATGGTGATGGAGTACGACGAGGCAGTGGCGGGCATGCTCCCATCGTCTCCCCGGCGACCGGCTACCACCAAGTAACCGTGCGACGCAGATCACGCCCCATTGTTTTGCACTCAACTTGGGCGAAGTGCAAGAATGCACTCTGTGTCCAAAAGTGCAATTCCCCCGATGAGTCGTCGCGAGCAGTCCGCCCGCAAGATCTCCACCTGCGCGCAGGCACTCACCGCCAGCAAGGGGTTCGAGGGCTTCACCATGGAGGATCTGGCGGGCGCCGCCGGCGTCTCCCGTCGCACCCTCTTCAATTACTTCGACTCCAAGCTCGAGGCGGTGCTCGGCCCCGAGCCCGAGCTCGACACCGAGATGACGGCGGAGTTCCGCGCCGGTGGCCCCACAGGTCACCTGTTCGAAGACCTGGGGCATGTCGCCCACACGCACTTCGCCCGCATGCCGCAGAACCGCGAACTGATCACCACCATGCGTCAGGTGATCCGGAACCCTCGGATCATGGCGGCCTGCCACGACCGCTTCGAGAAACTGGCGGAGGACGGTCTGGCGATGATTAAGGAGCGCGAGGGCAGTCACTACGACGAGCGCCAGGCCAGGGTCGCGATCAGCATGCTGCTCGTGCTGTGCCAACTCGCCCTGGACGGGTTCGTCGCAACCACGGACGACCGCACCTTCACCGATCACTACGACGAATGCCTGAGTGCTGCGCGCGCAGTGCTTGCTTGACCTCTTCCCCGCCCATCCACACACAGGAAGCCACCACCCATGGCAACTCTGCTCTACCGACTCGGCAAGACCGCCTACCGGCGCTGGCCGTTCTTCCTCGCAGCCTGGCTGATCGCGATCGTCGGCCTCGGCGGCCTCGCGACCGCCATCAGCCAGCCGAAGTCCGACGCGATGACCATCCCCGGCATCCCATCGGAGAAGGCGGCCGACCTGCAGGCCGAACTGTTCCCCGGCTCCACCGACGCGTTCGACCAGGCGGGCGTCAGCGTGGTGGTCCAAGCTCCTGAGGGCCACACCCTCAACGAACCCGAATACATGGCCGCCATCGACGGCCTCGTCGTCGACCTGCTCGCAGCGCCTCAGATGCACGCTGAGGGCGACACCCTCGAGGACGGCTCTCCGGCACCGGTCCCGGCCAACCCCGTGACCGCTGCGCAGGAGCAGGTCCAGGCCATGCTCGACGCCAAGCTCGAGGCAGGACTGACGCAGGCCGAGGCCGAGGCCGAGATCGCCGAGGAAGCTGCGGAGATGGCGCCGATGGCACCACTCACTGCCGACGGCCGCACCGGCGTCCTCTCCTTCGAATTCGACGTCGACACCGTCATGGACGTCGAGGTGGACACGCAGGACGCCGTCGTCGACGCGATGGAGACCGCCCGTGACTCCGGCCTGACCGTCGAGGCCAACGGCTCCGGCATGACGTCGATGGAGGCGCCCGGCATGAGCTCCGAGCTCATCGGTGTCGGCCTCGCCCTGCTCGTCCTCGTGCTCACCTTCGGATCACTCGTTGCCGCCGGGCTGCCCATCGTCTCGGCGATCATCGGCGTGGGCATCGGGATGATCGGCATCGAGATGATGACGGCGTTCACCGACATCGGCACCAGCACCCCGATGCTGGCCACGATGCTCGGCCTTGCCGTGGGTATCGACTACGCACTCTTCATCCTGGCGCGCTACCGCAACGAGCTCGACCACACCGATGACCGTGAAGAGGCGGTCGGCGTCGCCGTGGGTACGGCGGGTTCCGCCGTGGTCTTCGCCGGCCTGACCGTGCTCATCGCCCTGTGCGCACTGGCCGTCGTGCAGATCCCGTTCCTGACGACCATGGGTCTGGCGGCCGCTGGCACCGTCTTCGTCGCCGTGCTGGTGGCGCTGACGCTGCTCCCCGCGATCCTGGGCATGCTCAAGACGAAGGCCTTCGGTGGCCGGGTCCGCAAGTACAACCCGAGTCGCGAGGCCAACGGCAAGATCGTCAACAACGGTGTCCGGTGGGCCCGCCTCGTGGGCAAGAAGCCGATCGCCGTCGTACTCCTCGTGATCGTCGGGCTCGGCGCACTGGCCATCCCGATGAAGAACATGCACCTGGCCTTCCCGAGCGACGCCACCTCGTCGCCCGACAAGACCATGCGCAAGGCATCCGACATCCTCGCGGAGTCGTTCAGCCCGGGTCGCGAAGGCCCGATGATCCTCGTTGCCGACGGCACCGAGGTGCCCGCGGACGAGCGGATGGCCAAGTACGACGAGATCGTCGACTGGGTCAAGGGTCACGACGATGTCGAGATGGCCATGATCGGTGGGGTCAACGAGGCCGAGACCGGCGCCCAGATCATCATCGTTCCCGCGTCCGGGCCCAATGACGGCGCGACCGAGGACCTCCTCGCCGATCTGCGGGACGGTCAGTCCGACATCGAGGCCGCGACCGGCACCGACACCGGCATCACCGGCATGACCGCCATCACCGTGGACGTCTCCGAACAGCTCGCCGACGCCCTGCCGATCTATCTGGCAGTGGTCATCGGGCTGGCATTCATCCTGCTCATGATCGTCTTCCGCTCGATCCTGGTGCCGCTGACCGCCACCTTGGGCTTCCTGCTCTCGGTGCTGGCCACGCTCGGCGCGACGGTCGCGATCTTCCAGGAGGAGGCGTTCGGCCTCTTCGACGGCCAACCCATCGTGAGCTTCATGCCGCTCTTCCTGATCGGTGTGGTCTTCGGTCTGGCGATGGACTACCAGGTGTTCCTGGTGACCCGGATCCGCGAGGCCCACGTGCACGGAGCCGACTACCGCGAGGCCGTCATCGACGGCTTCCGGGGCAGCGCCCGGGTCGTGGCCGCGGCCGCCGTCATCATGACCGCCGTCTTCGCTGCCTTCATGTTCCAGGAGGAGCCGATCATCAAGATGATGGGCTTTGCACTGGCCGCCGCCATCGTGTTCGACGCCTTCATCGTCCGCATGACGCTCATCCCGGCGCTCATGTATCTGATGAAGGAGAAGGCCTGGTACCTGCCCAAGTGGCTCGACCGGATCCTTCCCAACGTCGACATCGAGGGCGAGAACCTGCACCGCCCCCACATGGAGACGCTGCACCGCGACGACAAGGACGACGAGGACCTCGCACCCGCGGGCGTCTGACCTCCGCGCGAACCTTCACTCAGAACAACCGAACCTGCAGGTTCGGGCGTTCTGAGTGAAGGTTCGCGCGTTCCAAGGCTAGGTTCGGCGGCGGCTGAGGCGGCGGCCGCGCACCTCGGCGTACTGCTGGTGCCCGATCGGGTTCTCGAAGGGACCGAGATCGACCTCGATGCGTTGACCCTGGCAGGTGAGCACGAGGTGGCCGTCGGAGATCTCGGCGACCTCGCCGCGTACGAGGACGATGTCGCCGCCGAGCTCCTGCACCGTCTCCGGTGGCTTGCATCGCACCACGTCGGCCAGCGCGAGGAGCTCGAAACGTTGCGTACGGCGGACCCAGAACATCAGGCCGAGCATCACCAGGATCATCGCGTCGGCACCGAGGGTGATGACCCACGCGACGGTACTGCTGCCGGTGTGCTCGACCGCCCGGTTGTCGGCGCGGTTGCCCGGGAGGTACTCGACCCTCAGCTCATCGGTGCTGCGCGCCTGTTCGTAGCCGGCTCGCGTGACCTCGGAGGAGTACTCCGGCTCCTCCTCGTCGGCGTAGTGCCAGGTGACGTAGTAGCGGGTGGCGCCGGACCTCTCCACGGCGCGGGCGTCGGTGACGGTGACCGTGGTCTCCAGACCGTCGACGTCGAGCTTGTGATTGGTCCACCAGCCGTGCGCCAACGGCAGGTTGACGAGGAACACCGCGACGAGCGCGGCCAGGATCCACCAGCGAGGGCTCGTCTTCACGGGCGTGACGATAGCCTCTTGTCGTGTCGTGGACTGTCGCCCTGGTCATTGCCGTGCTGCTCCTCGTGGTGGCCGTCGTCGCCCTCCTCGCCGGCTTCGTGCCCGCCGCGGGCCGACTCGAGCCGGTGGCCCGTTGGGGGATGAAGGGCTGCCAGATCGCGGTGCTCGGCTACGTGATCGCCGATGTGATCACCCTGCTGCAGGGCCATCGCGCCGACGAGGGCATGACGCACGCCGGCTACGCGATCGCCGCGGTCGGCGTACCCGTGCTCCTGCTGACCCGCCAGCCCGTTCCTCCGGACCCGGACGACCCGGATCCGGAGGCGAAACCGCGACCTGCCGACCCGCCGCACCTCGCGGTGGTCGCGGTCGCGGCGCTCGCGACCGCCGTGCTGATCGTCCGGCTGCAGCAGACGTGGTGACGCAGGGACGCTCGACCGGTCGTCAGCTGCTCATCGCGGTGTACGCCGTCTTCGCGGTCGCCGCCGGAGCGCGCAGTGCCGTGCAGATCGCCACGAAGCTCGACGAGGCGCCGGTCGCCTATCTGCTGTCGGCGTTCGCCGCCGTCGTCTACCTGATCGCAACGGTTGCATTGCGCTGGACCGGGCCGCGGGCCTTCAGGGTCGCCCTCGGCGCGATCCTCATCGAAGCCGTGGGGGTGATCGTGGTCGGACTGATGTCGGTGCTCGATGACGAGCTCTTCCCCGACGCCACCGTGTGGTCGGACTTCGGTGCTGGCTACGGCTACGTGCCTCTGGTGCTCCCCTTCATCGGCTTGTGGTGGCTGCTGAAGAAGGAGCGGCTGGCAACCGCTGACTGACCGCGGACCCGCGCGCAGCAATGGGCGCCCAGCTCGTCCAGCAGAGAGCTGGAACCTGCCCTTGTGACGCGCTTCACCTCAATGCTAATATTCATAGGCATTGATTCTAGGAGGGTCCCTGTGCGCGTCACCCCGCCAACCGAACTCGACGTCCTCGTCGTGGGAGCCGGCTTTTCCGGGCTCTACAGCCTTCACCGACTCCGGACACTCGGGCGTTCGGTCCATCTAGTCGAAGCAGACGACGACCTGGGCGGCGTGTGGTACCGCAACAGGTACCCCGGCGCCCGCTGCGACATCGAGAGCGTCGACTACTGCTACTCCTTCGACGACTCGATCGTCCGGGAGTGGACGTGGGCCGAGCGCTATCCCGCGCAGCCCGAGATCCTGCGCTACATCAACTTCGTTGCCGACCGCCTGGACCTCCGCTCCGGGATCTCGTTCGACACCCGTGTGGACGCGATGCACTGGGATGCCGAGGACTCCGTCTGGCTGGTCGCCACCGACTGCGGGGACAGGATCCGCGCCCGCCACGTGATCATGGCCAGCGGCCAGCTCTCCAAGCCCCAGTTCCCCGACATCGAGGGCATCAAGGACTTCTCTGGTGAGCTGCTCCACACCGGCGACTGGCCGCGTGACGGCGTCGAGCTGACCGGCAAGCGGGTAGGCGTGATCGGCACCGGCTCCTCCGGCGTGCAGACCATCCCTCAGGTGGCCAAGCAGGCGGCACACACCACCGTGCTCCAGCGTACGGCGCACTACGCGATTCCGGCCCGCAACCACGACCTCGATCCTGCCTACGTGGAGGACCTGAAGAGCAGGTTCCAGGACTACCGGGAGATCGCCCGGCACCATCCCGGCGGCACCCACCGTCGTATCGGGACGGAGTCGGCCCTGGACGTCGACCCCGGCGCCCTGGAGGAGACCTTCCGGGGCCACTGGGAGAAGGGCGGGCCCGACATCCTGGCCGCCTACCGTGACTTCCGCACCGACGAACGGGCAGCAGAGAAGGCCGGGGACTTCGTCAAGGAGCGCATCCGGGAGATCGTCAAGGATCCCGAGACCGCCGAGAAGCTGTGCCCCAAGGGTTATCCCTTCGGCGCCAAGCGACTGGTGCTCGAGATCGACTACTACACGACCTTCAACCGCGACAACGTCTCGCTGGTCGACGTCAAGGCGGACCCGATCGATCGGGTCGACGGCAGCGCCGTGGTGCTCGAGAGTGGGGCCCGACACGAACTCGACGTCCTGATCACGGCAACCGGGTTCGACGCCCTCACCGGACCACTCTTCGCCATCGACATCGTCGGGGTGGACGGCCAGCGACTCCCCGACGCCTGGAAGGACGGCCCGCGCACCTTCCTCGGAATCGGCACCCACGGGTTCCCGAACCTCTACGTCGTTGCCGGCGCGGGCAGCCCGTCGGTGCTCTCCAACGTGCTCATCTCGATCGAGCAGCACGTGGAGTGGATCACCGACTTCATCGACCACCAGTTCCGCACCGGCATCATCAGCGCAGAGGTCGACGAAGACGCCCAGGACCGCTGGACCCAGGAGGTCTACGACGTTGCGGCACCGACCCTCTTCATGAAGGGCAACTCCTGGTACCTCGGCGCCAACGTGCCGGGCAAACCGCGTGTCTTCTCGCTCTACCTGGGCGGCGTCGGCCACTACCGCGACATCTGCGACAAGGTCGCCGCCGACGACTACGCCGGATTCACACTCACTCGAGGAGAGATCAAGTCATGACCAGCAACGGACCCCTCGCCGGGCTGCGGGTGATCGAAGCCGGCTCTATGTATGCCGCGCCGACCGCCGGTCGAATGCTGCGCGACTTCGGCGCCGAGGTGATCAAGATCGAGGATCCCGCCCAGGGCGACTTCGCACGCCAATGGCAGCCCGCACACAACGGCACCGCAATCGGCTTCGCCCGCCTCAACTCGGGCAAGCGGTCGGTCGGCATCGACATGCGCAACTCCGACGGCCGCGACGTCCTCAAGCGTCTCGTCTCCGGCGCCGACGTGCTCATCGAGAACTTCCGCCCGGGTCGGATGGAGAAGTGGGGCATGTCCTACGCCGAGCTGGCCGCTGAGAACCCCGGTCTCGTGATGGGTCGCGTCAGTGGATTCGGCCAGACCGGACCCTACCGGGAGCGTCCCGGCTTCGGCACGGTGGCGGAGACCGCGAGCGGCTACGCCTACCTCAACGGTTGGCCGGACACTCCGCCGACAGCACCGCCGTTCGGCTTCGCCGACTCGATCGCCGGCATCTCCGCGGCGTACGGCATCGCCATGGCGTTGTTCGAACGGAGCCGCACCGGGCGCGGTCGTGAGGTGGACGTCGCCCTCTACGAACCGCTGATGTTCATCCTCGGTGATGCCGTTCTCAACTTCACCTCGACCGGCACGATCATGCAGCGCCACGGCAACGCCTCCGGCGCCGCTTCGCCGCGAGGCATCTACGAAGCCGCCGATGGCGGCTGGCTGTCGATCGCAGCCTCGAACCAGGCGATCGCCATGCGCCTCTTCGACGCGATGGAACGCCCCGACCTGAAGACCGACGAGCGCTACCGGACGAACGAAGCCCGGATGGCCAACAACGAGACCCTGCAGGCAATCGTCATCGCATGGATCAAGGAACGCACCCGCGACGAGAACCTGGCCATCCTTGAGCAGCATGAGGTCGTGGCCGCAGCCGTCAACGATTCCTCCGACATCGTCGACGATCCCCACTTCCGGGAACGCACCTTGAGCATGCTCAAGAACAGTCCCCTGGGTGACGCCCTCGTGCCCGGCCCGATCCTCCACGTCAACGGGTACGACGGCCCGACGTACGACGGCGTTCCTGCGGTCGGCGAGCACACCAACGAGATCCTGACATCGGCCGGCATCGGGGAGGACGAACTCGCTCGACTGGTCTCCGCCGGTGCGATCAGTGGCTGACCTCGACCCAGGGATCTCCGCACTGCGCGACGCGTCAGCTGGCGGGGTCCCGATGATCGACCTGCCGCCCGCGGAGGTACGGGAGCGGATCGTGACCGGCAACCGGCTCTGCTCCGCCGGCCCTGAAGTCGTCATTCGCGACGTCGCCGATGGGGAGGACGGCGCCCCCGTTGGGCTCCGCCTCTACGGCACTCCGGACCGCACCACCTTGGTCTATGCCCACGGAGGCGGCTGGGTCACCGGCGGCCTGGACTACGCAGACGAGTTCTGTCGTTTCCTGGCTGCTGAGGCCGACGTCCACGTGGTGAGCGTCGACTACAGACTGGCACCCGAGCACCCGTTCCCAGCCCCGCTCGACGACCTCGCCGCTGCCTGGGACTGGGCAGCAGCACGGTATGGCGGCCCCCTCGCCCTGGGCGGGGACAGCGCCGGAGGCAACCTGGCCGCGGCGCTCGCGCTGCGGCTGCGGCTGCGAAACGCTGCCCGGGAACCGGCGTTCCAGCTGCTGATCTATCCGGTGCTCGGCGCTCCCGGTGTCTCCGACTCCTACACGACCCGCGCCGATGCGTTTCCGATCGGCGCAGCCGACATGCACTGGTTCTTCGACCACTACGTTGGCCGAGACGCGCGGGACGCGGCCGGCAGCGACCTCCTGCCCCTCGCGGCAGATGACCTATCCGGCCTGCCGCCGACGCACGTGGTGGCGGCCGGCCACGACCCGCTCCACGACGAGGCGATCAGCTATGCAGCCCGGCTCAAGGACGCAGGCACCGTCGTCAGCGTGCAGGAACACCCGGCCCTGTGTCATGGATTTCTCCGCTTCACGGGTGCCTCAGACGCGGCCCGCGCGGCCCGCGCGAGTGTCGTGAAGTCGGTCCGGCGCCTGGCCCAAACGACCCATGTCCACGCACCTGACACAATTCATGACTAGGATTAGACGACTTCACCCCCAGCACCCGCTGACGATCGAGGACATGCAATGAGCTCAGCTTCGATGCGACCCCAGAAGACGGCCATGCTCCTGGCCCAGCGGATCGTCGCAGACATCAACCGACGCGGTAACACGGTCGGCGACCGGCTGCCCCCTGAGCGGGTGATGCTCGAGGAGTACGACATCGGCCGCGGCACGCTCCGCGAGTCCTTGCGTTTTCTCGAGCTCCAGGGCGTGATCGCACTGAAGCCCGGCCCCGGCGGCGGCCCGGTCGTGCAGAAGCCGGACTCGGCCAGCCTCGCCACCTCGCTGACGTTGCTGCTGCAGTTCTCCAGCGCACCCTTCCGGACCATCGCGGAGGCTCGCGCCGGCCTGGAGCCGATGATGGCCCAACTCGCCGCCGAGCGGATGCAGAAGGACCAGCTGGCCGATCTGAAGTCAAGCGTCGACACGATGTATGACAACCTCGGCGACCAGGAGATCTTCCTGGAGGAGAACAAGCGGTTCCACGACGTCATCGCCCACGGCTCGGGCAACGCCATGTTCGGCTACCTGGTGGACGCGCTCCTGGGCATCCTGGACGGTTCCGCAATCGGCATCGACTACCCCGAGGTACGCCGCGTCGCGGTGCACAAGGCCCACCTCGACATCTACGAGGCGATCGCGGCCAACGACCCCGCGCAGTCTGCCGCTGCGATGGAGGACCACATCGCGCAATACCTGAAGTACGCCGAGAAGAAGTTCCCCGACGTACTCGACGCCCCGATCGTGTGGGGCGTCTCCGGCTGACCGGAGATCCTCCCAACGTAGGTCGAGCCCGCACCCGTTGGTCGAGCCTGTCGAGACCGGCCCAGTCATTGATCTCGACAAGCTCGATCACCGGACGAAGGTCGAGCCTGCACCCGTTGGTCGAGCCTGCACCCGTAGGTCGAGCCTGTCGAGACCATCACTCCTCAGCGAAACGCTCCACGTAGTTCCGTGCCAGTAGCGGCAACTCGGCCGTTCTCCCCTCGATGAGTGCCTTCCGTTTGGCCCGACCCCAGTTCTGGATCTGCTTCTCGCGGACGTAAGCCGCGTCTATGCGCGGGAAGTTCTCGTACCAGACCAGTCGCACTGGTCTGCGGCGACGGGTGTAGGCCGCGCCGAGCCCCATCTGGTGCTCCGAGAAACGTCGCTCAAGATCGACGGTGCTGCCGACGTAGTACGACCCGTCAGCGCACTCGAGGATGTAGCAATATCCATTCATCACCCCACCACGATCAATCGCTCAGAGGCACCTGTCGAGCGGCTCGGTGGGGGCTGTGGATGACGGGGTCTCGACAAGCTCGACCAACGAGTGGGCTCGACCAACGGGGTGAGCTCGACCAACACTGCGTTGATCGAGCTTGTCGAGATCACTGACCTACGCGGGTCTCGACAGGCTCGACCAACGGGTGGGCTCGATCAACGGGGTGGGGGTCTCGACAGGCTCGACCAACGGGGTGGGCTCGACCAACGGGGGTGGGCTCGACCAACGGGTGGGCTCGATCAACGGGGTGGGGGTCTCGACAGGCTCGACCAACGGGGTGGGCTCGACCAACGGGGGTGGGCTCGACCAACGGGGTGGGTCAGGACCAGGGGGAGTCGATACCGAGGACCCGGGCCAGGGTGCCGCCGAGGACGAGCTTGGTCTCGGTGTCGTTGAGCCCGAGGCCCTCAATGGCGGCGATCTCCTCTGCCGGACTCGTCATCGGCCAGTCCGACCCGAAGACGATGCGCTCTGCTCCGTGCTTGCGGATGAGGTTCCGGACCCGCTCGGGACGCAGGGTCTTCAGGCTCGGCGGCCAACTCGTCTCAAGGACGACGTCGGCACCGGCCAGCATCTCCTCGGCGTCATCGAGGATCTTGTAGCCGCCGAAGTGGCACGCCATCAGTTTGAGCTGCGGGAACTGCCGGGCGATGTCGGCGATCATCCGCGGGCTCGAGAGCCTGTTGGTCTCCGGGGAGCCGCCCTCACCCACGTGGGTGATGACGGCGATCTCGTCGCCGAAGGCCTCGAGGATCGCCCACAGCCGGGGGTCGTCGAGTGCGAAGCCCTGGAAGAGCGGATGGATCTTCACCGCACGTATCCCGTGCCGCTTGAGGCTCGCGATGTTGTCCTCGACGGACAGATCGACGTGGACCGTCCCGAACCCGAACCGGTTGTCCGCACTCAGCTCGGACACGAAGCGATTGACCGAGTCGACGTGGCGCGCCTGGTTCGCGATGCCCAGGCAGCAGCTCATCGAGACACCGCTCGCCTGCATGTCGGCCGTCAGGCCGCCGACAGTCCCGTCACCACGCGCGTGGAGGTCGGGCAACCGGTTCGCGTTGAGCGCCAGGTCGGCGATCTTGTCGGGCCAGACATGGGCGTGAGCGTCGATGATCACAGTGTCCTCCTGGGATGAGTAGGTCAGAGCTTGCCGGACTCGCCACCGTCGACGACGAAGATCGCCCCGGTGGTGAAGGACGACAACGGGGAGACGAGCAGGCATGCCAGCGGCACCAGCTCCGACGGGTCGGCCATGCGACCTGCGGGGATCTTCGCGATCCGCTTCGCGTGCAGCTCCGGAGACTCGGTCACGGCCTTCTGCGCCTCGGTGACGAAGGCACCCGGCGCGATGCAGTTGATCTGGACGTTCTTGGGCGCCCATTCAGCGGCGAGGGCCTCGGTGAACCGGACCACCGCACCCTTGGAGGTGGAATAGGGCACGAGGAAGGGCTTGCCCCGCACTCCCGTCGTGGAAGCCACGTTGACGATGCGACCCGCGCCCTGCTCGATCATGTGTACGCCGGCAGCTTGTGCGAGCAGCATCGGTGCAACGACGTTGACCGCCAGCGCGTCCTTCCAGATCGACGGATCCTGCGTGGCGAACTTGCCGGCCGGCGCGATGCCGGCGTTGTTGATCAGAGCGTCGATGCGGCCGTGCCTGGCAATCACCTCGGGGACGATCGCTTGCACCGAGTCCTCGTCGCGCATGTCGGCCTCGATGGTGGTGATCCGACCGTCACCCTGGGCTGCGACATCGGCAAGACTGTCCTTGGACCTGGCCGTTGCCACGACGTGCGCACCCTCCTTGGCCAGTGCGATCGCCATCGCCGCCCCGAGACCCCGGCTCGCACCGGTGACGAGGACGACGCTGTCCTGAAGTCCCAGGTCCATCAGCGCGCACCCTTCGCGAGTCGCCGGGCGAGCGAGTCCAGCAGCACCTCCGTGGCGCCTTCGTAGACCCGGAGCGGTCGAGCGTTGCGATAGAGCCGCTCGATCTTCGATCCCCTGACCAGACCGAAGCGGCCCATCGTCTGCAACGAGCGGTCCACCACGGCGCCCGCTGCCTCCGTGGCATGCACCTTGGCCATGGAGGAGTAGTCGAGGTGACCCAACGGGTCATCCTTGGCCAGCGAGGCCGCGCGATAGACGAACGCGCGTGCAGCCTCCACGTCGGTCCAGGACTGCGCGAGCTTCTGCGAGACGGCACCGATCTCGATGAGGGGCTTGCCGAACTGCTCACGAGACAGTGCGTGCGCCTTGGCCTCGTCGAGAGCAGCCTGCGCCAGACCGACGCCCGAGGCAGCGACCGAGACGCGGAAGACGGCGAGGGTCTGGAGCATCAGCGAGAACGCCTTGCCCGGCACCCCGAGTCGGTGGTCGACCGGCACCCTCACGTCGGTGAAGGTCAGCTCGCCGAGGATGTGCGGAGCGATGAGATCGGCTCCGCGCTCGATCGACACACCAGGTGTGTCGGCCGGGATGAGGACCATCGACCAACCATCGCCCTCACGCACGAGGGTGCAGTAGAACGCGGCCGCGCCGCCGTTGGTGATGAACGACTTCCTGCCGTTGACGACGAGCTCGTCTCCGACGACCTCCATCGTGGTGCTGACGGCACGCAGGTCCGAACCCACGTCGGGCTCGGTGAGCGCCAAGCCAGCAATGGCCTCCAGCGCGGCGACCTGCGGCAGCCACCGTTGCTTCAGCTCCTCGGAGCCCCCTACGGAGAGCGAGTAGCTGCCCACCCCCTGCATGCCGAACATCGAGTCGAGGTGAGCCGAGGAGTACATCAACGCCTCGCGGACCACGGCGATCGTCAGGGGGTCCAGCACGTCGTGCACGCCGCCGTACTGCGCGGGTACGACGTAGCGAGCAAGCCCGCTCTCGGCCAGCAACTCACGTGTCTTGGGGTGCACGTCGATGTATTCGTCGGCCTCGTCGGCGAACGGCGCGACCGCCGCGGCGAGCTCACGTGCCTTGGCCTGGATCTCCCGGTGCTCCGGGCTCAGGTCGAACATGGGTCCATCCTCCCTGCCACACGTGCGGCAGTCACTGGTCGGTCAGCGTCGCTGGTCGAACTTGCGGCCGAGCACCTCGGAGACGATCCGGGTGCGCTGCATGGTGGGCGTGCCGCCGGCGATCGCCCAACCGTGGGCGTCCCGGTGCAGTCGCTCGAGACCGTACTCCTCGGTGTAGCCGTTGCCACCGTGGATCTGGATCGCGAGGTCGGTGACCCGTTTGGCCATCTCGTTGGCCGTGCACTTGGCCAGCGACACCTTCAACGGATCGGGGATGCCGTGGGCGTCGACCGAAGCAGCGGCATCGTCGCGCAGCAGACGCGCGGCCCGGACCTGCAGGACCATGTCGGCGACCATCACCTGGATGCTCTGGAACTCGATGAGCGGCTTCCCGAACTGCTCGCGCTCCTCGACGTACTTGAGGGTCTTGTCGAGCGCAGCCTGGGCGATGGCAAGACTCATCGTCGTGTTGCCCATCCGTTCGATGGAGAAGACGCCGAACAACTTGCTGAACCCACCGGCCGGAACGACGATGTTTCCCTCGGGCACCTCGACGTTGTCGAAGTACAGGTCAGCAGACGGGATGCCGCGGAAGCCCATCAACCGCTCGCTGGCGCCGCACGAGAAGCCCGGCGTGTCCTTGTCTACGACGACAGCACCGATGGCCTTGCCGCCCGGGGCGTCGGAGAGCCGGCAGTAGACGACGTACTGGTCCGCCTCACCACCGTTGGAGATCCAACGCTTGCTGCCGTTGAGGACGACCGTGCCGTTGGTGATCTTGCCGGTGGTGCGCATGTCCGTCGCGGCCGAACCTGCGTCAGGCTCCGAGATGCCAACAGCCATGGTCTTCTCACCGGTGATGATCTCCGGCAGCCAGCGCTGCTTCTGCTCCTCGGTACCGAGGTGGTTGATCACCTGGGCGGGGCCGGTGTTGGCCTCGAAGATCTGGAAGGCAGCCGGTCGGCACACCTTGCCGAACTCCTCGACGACCACCAGGGCCTGCTCGAGCGGCGCACCCGAGCCGCCGTACTCCTCGGGGTGAGCGATGCCCAGGAAGCCGAGCTCGCCCAGCTGCATCCGCTGTTCGCGGGTCACGGGCGTCCTGTTGACGTCCATCGCTTCAGCCAACGGCCCATAGATCTCGCGGGCCACTTGGGCAGCAAGCCCTCGGATCTCCGCATATTCGTCGTTCGGCACGACATCCTCCTCCACGGTTGTAATCATTATCCTAGATTATTACCCCGGCGGCATGTCAAGCATCTGGTGACATTCACTGCATACCATGATAAGGATTAGGTGTGACTGCTACCTCACCCACCGATGTCGTGATCGTCGACGCGATCCGCACCCCCAGCGGGCGCGGCAAGGCCGGCGGCGCCCTCGCCGACGTCCATCCCGTCGATCTCCTGTCCCAGACCATCGAGTCGTTGCTCCAGCGCTCGGCAGCCGTCGACCCCGGCGCCGTCGACGACGTGATCGTCGGTTGTGTCTCCCAGGTCGGTGAGCAGTCCGCCACCCCGGGCCGGATGGCCTGGTTGGGCGCAGGATTCCCGGCCCACGTTCCCGCGACCACGATCGATCGCAAGTGCGGCTCGAGCCAACAGGCCGTGCACTTCGCTGCCCAGGCGATCGCCTCGGGCGAAGCCGACATCGTCGTCGCCGGCGGCGTCGAGTCGATGAGCCGGGTCGTGATGGGCTCGGCACGCATGGGCGCCGATCCGTACGGCGCCCGGGTCGCCGAGCGCTTCGCCCCGGGTCTCGTCTCCCAGGGCGTGGCCGCAGAACTGGTCGCTGCGAAGTGGAAGCTGAGCCGGACCGAGCTCGACGAGCTCTCGGCCCGGTCGCACGAGTGGGCCGCCGCCGCACAGGACAGCGGCGCCTTCGACCGCGAAGTCATCACCATTAGGACACCGACCGGTGACGTCGACCGCGACGAGTCGATCCGCCGCGGCACCACGATCGAGAAGCTCGCCGGCCTCAAGCCAGTCTTCGAGACCCCCGAACTGAGCGCGCGCTTCCCCGACGTGACGTGGTCGGTCACCGCAGGCAACTCGTCGCAGATCATCGATGCGGCCAGTGCTCTGCTCATCATGTCGCGCGCCCGTGCGACCCAACTCGGCCTCACTCCCCGCGCGCGGATCCACAGCATGGCCGTGGTCGGCGATGACCCCATGCTGATGCTGACCGGCCCGATCCCCGCCACGCACAAGGTGCTCGCGCGCGCAGGCCTCTCGATCGGCGACATCGACCACGTCGAGCTCAACGAGGCATTCGCACCGGTTCCGCTGGCCTGGCAGGCCGAGTTCGGTGTCGACCCGGCCAAGCTGAACCCCCGGGGAGGGGCGATCGCCCTGGGGCACGCGCTCGGCGCGTCCGGCGCCCGACTGATGACCACCATGCTCCACGCGCTGGAGGACAACGACCAACGTTTCGGCCTCCAGCTCATGTGTGAGGCCGGCGGCATGGCCAACGCCACCATCATCGAGCGGCTCTGAGCCGCTCCGGCCTCGACCGCCCGCAACTGATTGAAGGAGAAGAAACAGTGGATCTCACCGGAGTCTCGGCACTCGTCACGGGGGGCGCATCAGGACTCGGCGCAGCCACCGCCCGCCGGCTTGCCGCCGCGGGAGCCCATGTCGTCGTCATCGACCTCAACGAGGAGCTCGGGAAGGAGTTCGCGGCAGGGATCGGCGGCTCCTTCGCGCTGGGCGACGTCACCGATCCGGCTGCGGTCGAAGCAGCGCTCGACACGGCTGAGGAGAACGGCCCCCTGCGCGCACTGGTGCACTGCGCCGGCAAGGGCGGCACCGTACGCCTGGTCAACAGGGACGGCTCCGCGGGCGACCTCGAGCTCTACCAGCAGCTGGTCAACATCAACTTGGTCGGCACGTTCAACGTGCTGCGCCTGGCCGCCACCCGCATGGCGCGCAACGAGTTGGTCGACGGCGAGCGCGGCGTCTGCATCCTCACCGCCTCCGTCGCCGCCTGGGAGGGTCAGGTCGGCCAGATTCCCTACGCCTCCGCGAAGGCCGGCGTGGTCGGCATGACCCTCGTCGCAGCCCGTGATCTGGCCACCAAGTCCATCCGGGTGAACTCGATCGCCCCGGGTGTCTTCGACACCCCCATCCTGGCCCGGTTCTCCCAGGAGATCCGCGACGGCCTCGGCGCCCAGGTGCCCAACCCCGCCCGCCTCGGCCAGCCCGACGAGTTCGCGATGCTCGCCCAGCAGATCGTCGAGAACCCCTACCTCAACGGCGAGACGATCCGCCTCGACGGCGCGATCCGGATGAGCCCGCGATGACCAACCAGGAGACCCCCGTGGAGAACGCACCCGAACTGATCGTCGAGGAACGAGGTCGGGTCCTCGTGCTCACGATGAACCGCCCCGAGGCCAAGAACGCCATGTCGATGGCGATGGCCCACCAGATCGCCGATGCCCTCGACCTGCTCGACTCACGCGACGACCTCAGCGTGGGGGTGATCACCGGAGCCGGCGGGACCTTCTGCGCCGGCATGGACCTCAAGGGCTTCGCGCGCGGCGAGAGGCCGGTCGTCGAGGGCAAGGGGTTCGCCGGCCTGGTCAAGCAGCCACCGCGCAAGCCACTCATCGCGGCCGTCGAGGGCTACGCCCTCGCCGGTGGTTTCGAGATCGTGCTGTCGAGCGACCTGATCGTCGCCTCGTCGGCCGCGAAGTTCGGCCTTCCCGAGGTGAAGCGCGGCTTGACCGCCGCTGCTGGGGGCTTGCTCCGCCTGCAGCACCGGATCCCCTACCACCTCGCCATGGAACTCGTCCTGACCGGCGCGATGTGGCCCGCCACCGAGGCCGCCGAGGCGCGCCTGGTCAACCGGCTCACCGAGCCCGGCCGGGCACTGGAGGAGGCACTCGTCCTCGCCGACGAGGTCGCAGCCAACGCACCGCTGGCCCTCGCGGCGTCCAAGCAGGTCCTCGTCCAGTCCGTCGACTGGTCCCTCCCCGAGAAGTTCGACCGGCAGGAGGAGTTCGTCAATCCGATCCGCGAGTCCGCTGATGCCAAGGAGGGCGCAGCCGCATTCGTCGAGAAGCGCACTCCGCAGTGGACTGGGCACTGACTCGACCCACCTCCGTGCAGGAGGTGGCCGCTGCCGCCTTGGTGTGGGGAGCCCGTACGTCGCCGCGGCCCGGTTGCGGTTGAACCGGACGTTGCCGCAGACCCCCTTTGCACCTCGGATCGCGACGTCACCGGGAGCTGCACTCAACAATCTCGGCCGACAACGCCGGGCCTCGGACTCCCGCTATCGACCCGGTGTCGGCGTCAGCACGGACACGCTCTACACGTCAGCATGGCTCGATCTCGCGAGTGGTCCCTTCCTGCTGGAGGTGCCGACCATCCGTGGTCGCTACTACTCGTTCCAGTTCGGCCACTCCGATACCTCCAGTGACCTCGCGGTCGGCTCACGGACCCATGGCGAACAGCTCCCACCGATCGTGATCACCGGCCCGGGCCACGAACCAGTTGGGCTCCCCGAGGGCGCGATGCTCGTGCGGTCGCGCACCCGCTACCTCAATCTGCCCGGGCGCATGTTGGTGGATCCCGAGGATGCCGCCGATCTCGCGTGTGCGCACCAGATCCAGGACGACATCCGGCTCCGGCCACTGGACTTCTGGCGCCGGGGCGACAACACCGTCGTCAACCCGCCTCCTGATCAGCGCAGCATCACGCCGCCCGAAGGTCTGCCGCCCGAACTGGGCATGCTCCACTCGCTGGGTGAGGTGCTCCGCGACGAGATCGTCCCGGAACCCGACCTGCAACTGGTGGAGGAGTTCGCCCGGATCGGGCTGACTCCTCGACCGGCTTCGACCCCGGCCACCTCACCGCCCGTGATCGCGATCTGGTGATCAGCGGAGTTCGAGCAGGACGTGAGCTGGTCGACGAGCAATGTCGTCACCTGGGCGTCCGGAGCGGCGGCTGGGGCACCAACCTCGTCGGCCCTCGCTTCGACGGCGACCATCTTCTCCGCGCTGCGGTGGCACGCGACCAGATCTATGTCACGGTTCCCGAGGAGGGGATCTATCCCCTTGCCCGGACCGACTCGGACGGCGTCTCCCTCGACGGGCGCCGCTCCTACCGCATCCATTTCCCGGCCGGGTCCCTTCCCCCGGTGGCGGCCTTCTGGTCGATCACCCTCTACGACGACGACGGCTTCCTCGTCGCCGAGGCCGATGGACGGCACGCGGTCGGTGACCGGACGCCGGGATTCGTCCGGTCCGACGGGACGGCCACTCTCGGGGTCGGGCCCACCGCGCCACCGGACACGACCGCATGGCTGCCGGCCCCCGCGGGCCGTTCTACCTGATGATGCGCCTCTTCTGCCCCCGCGCCGAAGTTCTCGACGGCCGCTGGAGCCCCCGCACGTGGAAGCACTGGACGCATGCGCGTGAGGAACAGAGGAGAGCGACGATGCCATCGATGAAGGCTTGGCAGATGACCGCGGCCCGATCCCCGCTCGTCCTCGCCGACGTGCCGGTCCCCGTCCCTGGCCCCGGAGAAGTGCTCATCGAGACCCGTGCGGCCGGGCTGTGCCACACGGACGTAGGGATCCTGGACGACCCTGAGTGGCTGGAGCGCGTCGGGCCACTGCCGCTGACCCTGGGACACGAGATCGCCGGCGTGGTCTGCGAGGTCGGCACCGAGTTGCAGGGATGGCGCGTGGGCGAGCGGGTGGCCGTCAATCCGGCCGGCAGGACCAGGCCCGGCTTCGGCCGAGGCGGCGGCTACGCGCCCCTGTGCACCGCCTTGCCCGAGGACCTCGTCCGCATCCCGGAGGGACTCGACTTCCCGTTGGCGGCCGCAGGAACCGACGCAGGACGGGCGCCCTACCGAGCCGTGGTCGTACGCGGACAGCTACGACCAGGGGAACGTGTCGGAATCATCGGTCTCGGCGGGCTCGGTCAGGTCGGTGCCAGGATCGCCGTGCTGCGCGGTGCGCAGGTGTACGCCGCGGAGCCCAAACGGGAACTCTGGTCGATGGCCCGAGAGCTGGGGGTGACGGACGTGGCGGCCGACATCAGCGAGTTCTCCGACCTTGACCTGGTCGTCGACTTCGCCGGCTTCGGCTCCACCACCGCCGGCGCGATCAAGGCCGTGCGGGAGTTCGGACGCGTGGTGCAGGTGGGGATGGGGCGCCTGGAAGCGACGATCTCGACCAATGACCTGATCCTGAAACAGGTGACCCTTCTCGGGTCACGCTCGGGCACCGTCGACGACATCGCCGCCGTCTACGAGATGTTCGCCAGTGGCCAACTCTCACCAGCCCTGGAGCAGATCGGCTTCGAGGACATTCCGGCAGCACTCGACCGGCTCCGGGCCGGCAAGGTCACCGGTCGGCTGGTCGCGGTCTACTGACCCTCGCCAGCGCCCAGCAACCCCGGGTGCCCGGCGAGGAGACCGCCGTCGACGTCGTACGTCGATCCGGTGACGAAGCCTGCCGCCGGCGAGACCAGGTGGGTGACCACGGCCGCAACCTCGTCGACGTGCGCCAGTCTTCCGAGCGGGTGGGCCGCCTCGAGGCGGTCGATCTCGGCCCTGCTCCGTCGCGAACGCAGGAAGTCGGTGTCCACGAAGCCCGGCGCCACCGCGTTGATCCGGATGCCGTCCCTGGCGTACTCCAGGGCCGCCGAGCGGACCATGCCGGTGAGCCCGTGCTTGCTGGTCGAGTAGGCGGCCGCTCCCGCGAAACCGACCGCGCCGCCGACCGACGAGACCACCACGATGCTCCCGCCGGTCGGCAGCATCGCTGCGACCTGAGCCCGCAGACAGCGGAAGGTCCCGTTGAGGTTGACCTCGATCACCCGGCCCCACTCATCATCGGCATACTCGTGAAGCCGGGCCGCGGGCCCGCCGATGGCGGCGAGGTTGACGGCGGCTGCCAGGCCGCCGAGCATCCCGACAGCCGCGTCGGTGGCGCGTTCCACACTCTCGGTCGACGTCACGTCGACCTCCACGGCCCCTGCCGCACCGAGACGCTCAGCGACCCGAGCTGCCGCCGTACGGTCGAGGTCGGCAACCACGACCGACCAGCCCACGGCAATCAGTGCCTCGGCACACGAGGCACCGATCGCTCCTGCCCCACCGACCACCAGCGCACCCGTCATGACGCCCTCTCCACTGGGGACGGCACCCAGGTGCCGTCAACGACCTGCTGGTGCCCGAGATATGCCCGGAGGACCAGGTAGAAGGGCGCCTCGGGCACCGGCAGCCACACCGTGTCCTCAGGCCCGGACTCATGGCCGAGGTGGAGCGTCAGTGACCCGTCCCGTGCCGGACGCAAGCCCTCGGTCAGGGTATTGATCGCGTAACGATCGATCGGGTTGGGCACCAGGCCGCGGCTCGCCCGGTCGTAGGCCGTGACCGACCAGAAGGCATCGACAGGCGGTGGTGTGAATCGGAGACGATAGCTTCCCGAACCGCCGTCCAACGGTGCTCCACGGCCGTCGACCAGCACCGTGTAGGGCCCGCTCTCCTCGCGCGTGGTGCCGCCGAGCCCGACGAAGTTGGTCGCGGCCCGATGCAGATAGTTGTAGCCGTACGCGCCCGAGCTCAGGGTCCGCCAGCCGGAATCGCCCGCCGGCGCACCCCGTGCAGTCACTGCGGCAGCGATCAGTCTTCGGGCGTCTGCGAGTCCCAGTGCCACGGCTTCGTGCACGTGCGGCGCCCACCTCGCGGGGTCCAGCGGCTCTCGACCACCGACACCGAGTGGGCGGAACCGAGCCAGCAGCGCCTCCTCCTGCACAGGATGGCCGTTGTGTCGCAGCACGGCGTCCAGGGCGCGCAGGACAGTGGCCCCGTCGAAGCCGTCGTCGTCGGCCGGCACCGCCGGCCAGCTCCCGTCGGCCTCAGCGGCCCGCAGGTCGAGTGACTCGGCGAGTACCGGACGCAACACCACCCGGTCCTGCAGCGAGCAGACCTGGGCGACGTCCTCGGCTGAGCGTACGAAGATGCGCATCAACGCCCACATGTGCTCCGACGCCACCCGCAACCGGCGGATGTCCCCGGGCACCACACCGTTCCAACCAGGAGCGACGAGCCAGACCCGTCCGCCCCCGGCCCCAGCGTTCGGGTGCTGAGGTTCACCGCATTGCTGTGGACATCCAGCAGGTTCACCGTGTAATAGCGCTCACCCATCGCCGGAACCTCCAGCTCCACCGGACCGCGGCTCAGGTCGAGCCAGGCGGTGGAGTACAAGGTGTCGACGTTGGGGGTGCGGAACTCGGCGTAGGTGGGGGTGGCGAGCTGACGATCGTGATGCCACTCGTTGAAGCGTCGCGGCGCTCCCGGCCGCAACACACTGCGGTAGAGGTTGGCGTACTGGAGAGCAGCCGGGAGGCCGTACACGATCGCGTCCCGTGCCAGCCCGCGGGTCACCTCCGCGTCAGGGTCCGCCCACGCCACGTCCGGAACTGGCCGTGCGGCCAGCAGGTCGACCTCACGCAAGTCATGGGCCGTGCCCTCGACTCCGTACGGAACCCAGCGTCTGTCCCACGAGGATGTCTCCACCGTCAGTCGACCAATGCCTCGGCCAGCGCGTAGGCCTGCCTGGTCACGTGCGAGAGCCGACGTGGCGCAAAGGCGTCGCCGAGCACGTGCAGCTCGGGCACGCGCCCGCGCAGCTCCTGGAAGAGGGCGTCGTCGCTGTCGGCGCCACAGGCCAGGACGACGGACTCGAAGCCCGTCAACCGGTCCGATGCGAAGGAATAGACGTTGCGCACTTCGAGGGACTGCGGTGTGATCGAGCGGACCTCCTCGAGCTGGCGGAACTCGACCCCGCGCCGGTGCAGTCGCGCAAGGATCCCTCCTGCGATGTATCGCCCCAAGGACTGACCCGGCGTCGGTGCCCCGTAGATCAGCGTCACCTGGTGTCCGCGGCCCGACAACATGTCGGCCACGGTCAGCGGCGGGAGGTGGTCGTCTCGAGCAATGATCGCGACCGACTTGCCGACCACGACACTCCCGGCCACGACCTCAGCGGCATCCACCACGTGGGGCAGGTCGAAACCAGGGAGCAGCGGTCGGTGCGGTCGAGCTCCGGTGGCGACGGCGACCACGTCTGGGTCGTGGTCGAGCACCGAGGCCACGTCGGCCCGTTCGTTGAGCCGCACCTCGACGCCCAACCGCGACAAGCGCCGTTCCTGCCAGCCGATGTAGTCGCCGTAACGCTCGAAGCTGGGGGCGCTGGCCACCGTCGCAAGCTGTCCGCCCAGTCGCCCGTCGGCCTCCCAGAGCGACACCCGGTGTCCACTCTCGGCTGCCAGCGCGGCCAGTTCCAGGCCGGCCGGGCCACCGCCGACCACGAGCAGGTCACGGGGACGCGCCGCGACACCGAGCGTGCCGGGGCCACCGCGTCCCCAACGCCCGCCCGCCTCCGTCTTCACGTGAGGATTGACCGCACAGGCGAAGGGAGGCCTTCGGCGTACTGCCGGCTGATGCAGTCGTTGCCACCGACACAGGGCCGGACCTCGTCAGCACGACCCTCACGGGCCTTGGTGAGCAGATCGCGCTCGGCCAGGTAGGCCCGAGCCATGCCCACGACGTCGGCATCACCAGCAGCGAGAACCCGTTCGGCGACGTCGATCGTGGTCACCCGCCCGGCATAGACGACCGGCAGCCCGACCGCTGCGCGCACCCTGCCCGCGAGAGAGGACCACTGCGCTTCCTCGTAGTACTGGGGCTGGATGTAGCTGGGGTCTCCCCACGGGGATCCCACGACTGCATGCAGGTAGTCCACGAGACCCGTCGCCTCGAGCAGCTGCGCCACCTCGACGCCACCGCTCTCGTCGTAGCCCTCGGGCATCTCCTCACGGAGGTTGAAGCGAACACCGACCGCCAGGTCGTCGCCGACTGCCTCACGCACTGCCCGGAGTGCTTCCACGGCGAAACGCGCCCGGTTCTCCAGGCCACCGCCGTAGCGATCGTCCCGGACGTTGGTGAGCGGCGAGAGGAACCACTCGAGCATGTCGTCGTGGTTGAGGTGCAGCTCGATGCCGTCGAGTCCGGCCTGCCGCGCTCGGGCGGCGCTGTACCGGTACTCCTCGACGTAGGTGGCGATGTCCTCGATCGACATCACATGGGGCCGGCTGTTGGTGAGCGGCGAGCTCAGCACTGGACCCGGAGACTGCGGTACGCCGCCGATCACCGTCAGCTGGCTGGTCACCACCGCTCCCGCACGATGCAGGCGTCCCGCCAGCTCCGAGACCCGTTCGACGTAGTTGGGCTGGCGATAGTTGCCCAGGGTCTCGGCGCCGTAGCCACCGGTCTCGAAGCCGGGAATCACCGGATTCCGCACTCGGCCACGCACGCCGTCGATCCACGCCGCGCCGTCGGAGGCCCGCGACTCCCAATAGGCCATGTGGATCTCGGCTTCTTCGGGCGTCCCCCAGAGATTGCCGATCCCGGAACCGTGTGGCGGCACCATGATCCGATTCCGCAATCGCATCGGGCCGAGCGTGATCGGACGCAGGACATGGGAGAGTGCCGCCTCGGCGGCGCGGGTGGCCGTGCTCATTCGGTTCCGCCCCCGTCGGCGGGGAGTTTCAACATCAGGCCGGCGCGCTTGCAGGTCATCACCAGCACGTCGTCCTGGTTGAAGCCACGATGCTCGAACCAGACGATGCCTGAGTCATCGCGGCTGCTGGACTCCCGCTTCCCCACGATCGTGGTCTCCCCACGCAGGGTGTCCCCGTGGAAGACCGGCGCTGGGAACCGCACCTCCTCGTAACCGAGATTTCCCAACGTGGTGCCCATCGTCAGTTCGGGCACGTGGAAGGCGCCGATCAGCGCGACCGTGAACAGGCTGTTGACCAACGGCCTGCCGTGGACCGTCGTCTTGGCGTACTCCGCATCCAGGTGGATCGGCGCCACGTTCATCGTCAGCGAAGTGAACATCACGTTGTCCGACTCGGTGACCGTCCGACGGAAGGCGTGCCGGTAGACACGTCCGACCTCGAACTCCTCGAAGTAGAGACCTCGCATCAGTAGCTCCTCGGTAGGCCGAGCACGTGCTCGGCGACGTAGTTGAGCACCATCTCCTGGCTGATCGGCGCGATCCGCATCAGGCGAGCCTCGCGGAAGTAGCGTTCGACGTGGAACTCCTTGCTGTAGCCCATCCCGCCATGCACCTGGAGCGCGACGTCCGCGGCCAGGTAGCCCGCCTCGGCGCAGAGCCACTTCGCGTAGTTGGCCTCAGCTCCACAGGACAACCCGCGGTCCACCTTCCAGGTGGCCTTCGCCAGGACGGCATCGGCCGCCTCGAGTCGAATCTTCGCCTCGGCGAGTTGGAAGGCGAGGCCCTGGTTCTGCCCGATCGGCCGCCCGAAGACGACCCGGTCCTTGGCGTACTGCGTCCCGCGGCGCAGCGCCGCCTCACCGATGCCCAGCATCGCGTTGGCAGCCACCACACGTTCGGCGTTGAGCCCAGTGAGAATCACCTGGAATCCCCTGCCCACCTCGCCAACCACATCCTCGTCGGGGACGAAGAGCTCATCGATGAACAGCTCGTTGCTGTCCACCGAGTTGCGCCCCATCTTCGGGATCGCGCGCACCGTCACCCGCTCGCGGTCGAGCGGCGCGAAGAAGACAGTCAGTCCCTCGGTTCGCTTCGCGCACTCGTCCTTGGGGGTGGTGCGTGCCAGGAGGAGCATGCGCTCGGCCCGCTGGGCATTCGAGATCCACACCTTCTTGCCCGACACCGTCCAACCACCATCGACCTTGCGCGCGAAGGTGGAGATGTTCGTGGTGTCGGTGCCGGCGTCAGGCTCGGTCACCGCGAACGAGATCTGCAGGCCGCCCGCTGCCACCCGGGGCAGGAAACGTCGTTTGAGCTCGGTGCTGCCGTGCTTGAGGATCGGCTCGAACCCGAAGATCCCGATGTGCACCGACGAGCACCCGCCCATGCCGGCCCCCGAAGCAGCGATCTCTCGCTCGACGATCGCGGCCTCCGTCACGCCGAGACCACCTCCGCCGTACTCCTCGGGGATGGTGAGACCGAGCCAGCCGCCGTCGACCATGGCGTCGAAGAACTCCTGAGGGAACTCGTGGCGCTCGTCGCGCTCGGCCCAGTACTCGTCCGGGAACTTCGCGCAGAGCGCACGGACCGCACGTCGGATGTCGTCGTGCACCGGGTCCGACTCGTAGGTCACGACGGTCGCCTCTCACCCATCGCCGTCCCGTCCCACAGCGCGTCGAAGTAGGGCTGCAGATCCGGCGCTCCGCCGGAGTACCACTGCGCGAAGTCCGCGTAGCTGGTCCCGACTCCGTCGATGCCGAGCCCTTCGATCCGCTTCGCCCAGTCGGCCTCGGCCTGCTTGGCCACGTCGACGAGCAGTTCTCCGTCCGACACCGCGTCCCCTTCCGCGACCTGCTCCTCGACCTGGGCATGCACAGACCTGAGGTTCTCGACGACCTCGTCGTCGAACTCCTGGAAGGAACCCCCGACTCCTGCACGGTCCGGACCGCGGCCAGGGTGTTCTCCCAGGCGCCCTCGAAGTTGGCCTGCAGCAACACGTCCAACCGGTCGTAGAGCAGCTGCTGCGCGGCAAGCGGGAGCTCGTTCCAGCGCGCCAGGCTGATCGCGATGGTGCCTCCGGGCGAGTTGAAGCCGTGCTCGGCATCGAAGCCGACCTGGGGCGCCGCATCGATGAAGCCGCCCAGCGCGGCCCCGGTCACGGTGCTGAACGCGCAGTCGACGACGCCACGCTGCAAGCCCTCGTACATCTCCGCGTAGGTGATGGAGCTGGGATTCATCCCCAGCGCCTCGGCCTCCTTCTTCTGCACCCTGCTCTGGGAAGCGACGCCGCGGCCCCTGAGAGCCGCCTTGGAGGTGCCCGGCTCGGTGCAGTAGGGCATGTAGGCGCCGGAGCCGAATGCAGGGAGCAGCAGCTTGATCCCGTGCTCCTCGAACTCGCGATCCGCGTCCTCGAGTGCCGCAGCCATCTCGAACATGATCCCGTGCCACTGCAGCATCCAGTCCACCGGCAACTGGCTGCCGAGGTGGCTGAGGTCATTGATCGCGGTGGACGCCGGGAACTCGTCAGGCGTCAACGACGGCATCACCGAGCCGACGTCGAGACGTCCGTCGGCGAGTGCCGTGTAGACCTCGTCCGGGGGTGCCGCACCGTTGGAGTAGACGAAGTCGAAGGTGATCTTGCCGTCGGACCACTCCTCGACGGCGGCTGCGTAGTCCTCGAACCGCCGCCCGGTCGCGGATCCCTTGGGTCCGGTCGACTGAATCACGAACTCCACCGCGTCCATGTCCTCGAGCGCCTCGACGTACTCCGCCTTGGTGGCGCCGTACTCGACACTCACCCCACCGGCGTTGGTCTCTCCGGACGGGCCGTCGGAGCAACCGGCGAGCACCGCCAGGCCGAGCACGCCGACAGCGGCGGTGAGTCGGGTGCGGATGCTGGGTCTGACCACGGGACAACCTCCGTTATTCGGGACGATGGTAATAATCCTTATCAGTGATATGTACCACAGTCAACGCCCGGTCCCTCGGCTGAGCGAAGGTCCGGGCCGACGGTTCACAGGGTGATCACCGCGCGGCCGAGCACGGAACCGCGCTCCAGGCGGGCGTAGGCAGCGGCCGCGCCGTCGAGCGAGTGTTCCTCCACCTCGACTCGGAGCAGGCCGGCCCGAGCCCGCTCCACCAGAGCCGCCAGCTCGTCGCGTGTTCCCCAGAAGGGCAGGTC
Organism: Nocardioides alcanivorans; assembly: GCF_021555175.1. Classification (GTDB taxonomy): domain Bacteria; phylum Actinomycetota; class Actinomycetes; order Propionibacteriales; family Nocardioidaceae; genus Nocardioides; species Nocardioides alcanivorans. Next base: position 55,051 of record NZ_JAKGRW010000012.1, read on the forward strand.
GGTACGGGTGCCCAACGGCAGCGCATGCATGCCCACCGGCAACCGGTCGGCGCTGACCCCGACCACCGAGATCACCCCGTTCCGGGCGACGATCCCCGCCGCCAGGTCGAGCGTCGTACGCACGGCGACCAGGTCCAGCACCACGTCACAGCCTCGCCCCGAGGTCAGCTCGCGCACGGCCGCCGCGGCCTCCGGCCCTCCGTCCAGCACGTGATCGGCGCCGAGAGTCTGAGCGAAGGCACGCTTGTCGGCCACCCGGTCGACCGCCACCGTCGTCGCACCGGCCAGGTTCGCCATCTGAACGGCGAGGTGACCGAGGCCGCCGACCCCCACCACCGCCACGACCACCTCGCTGCGCGGCCGATCGCACAACGCGAAGGCGCGTTCCAACGCATGATGGGCCGTCAGACCGGCATCGCTGAGAGCCGCGGCCTGGGCTGGAGCGAGGCCGTCCGCGGCCAGCAGGTGGTGGGCATCCACGCCCACGTACTCCGCCAGGGCTCCGTCGCTGCCCAGGCCGGGCGGGAACTCGGTGGCCGGCTCCGTGCAGTAGTTCTCGGCCCCCGACGAGCACCGTCGACATCGGCCACACCCCGGGGCCCATAGCCGACCACCCGGTCACCGGCACGAAGACCCACGACCCCCGTCCCGACCTCCACGACCGTGCCCGCCAACTCGTGTCCGAGGACCAAGGGCAACGCGAACGGATGGAGGTCCGGCGGCCGGGCGGCCAACGTGAGGTCGGAGTGGCAGAGCCCGGCAGCGGACGTCTGCACGACCACCCGGCCCGGGCCAGCCACGGGATCCGCGACGTCGGCGAGTCCCCAACCGTCATGGTGCAGGACGAATGCCTTCACCGCGCGCACCGGTCAGTGCCGCCACGCGGTCTCACGACCCCTCCTCTGCTGGCGGACTCGCGAGCAGGCTTCCGCCCCGTCGGAGCCGCGCAGCGACCGCCTGCTCCCGAAGGACCCGCTCCCGGCCGGCGTCGATCACGTCGCGCCATCGCCCGCGCGGGACCACCACCACGCCGTCGTCGTCGCCGACGATGACATCGCCCTCGCGAACCGCTTGCCCGAAGGCGGCCACCGGTACCCCCATTGCCCCGTCCCCGTCCGGGTTGCCCATCCCCGGAGAGATGTGCCGGTAGTAGCAGGGCAGCCCCGTGCTTCGAAGCTCCGCCACGTCACGGATGCCGCCGTCCACCACGACACCGCAGGCTCCGGCACGGACCAGAGCGGTGTTCGAGAGACCGCCGTGGACACTCACGCTTCCTGCGCCACCGGTGTCGATGACCAGAACCTCACCGCTCACCGTCGCGTCGACGGCCCGGCAGAACCATGACGCATTCCCCTGGAGGGCCACCACCGTCCTGGCATAGCCGACCATGGTTCGCCCCGGATGCAGCCAGTGACCGCCGTGCATCGCTCCCAGCCGCGCCATGGCGTCCGTGATCACCGACGTGCCGAGCTCCAGGAGAGGACGCAGCTCCTCGGGTCCGCGCGTCGCGGGGTCATGGACGAATCGATCAGCTCCCATGCCTGCCGGTCCCACGGACCAGACGGGTGTGGGCGAGCCAGTCGCGTGCCTTGTCGGCATGAGCCAGGTCAACGTGTTGGCCACGGAAGCGAACGGCGCCGTCGCCCCGAGCAACGGCTGCGTCGACGGTCGTGACCAGTTCCTCGTAGTAGGCGACCTCCTCGTCGGAGGGTGTGAAGACCTCGTTGATCACAGGCACATGGCTCGGATGAATCGCGATCATGCCGCGGAAGCCCAACTGCAGTCCGTAATCCGCGAACTGGCGGAGGCCGTCGAGGTCACCGAGGTCCTCCCAGAGCGCTGTCAGTGCATGCAGGCCGTACTGTCGGCAGGCGAGCAGGATCCGACTGCGCAGGTAGAGGGTCTCCGACCCCTCCCGCGACTGGCGGAAACCCACCGCGCGGGCGATGTCGGCGTGCTCGGAGGTCGGGCCGATCATCGCTCCCACCCGCGGTGAGGCGCCCGCGATCTCGAAGCAGTTCGTGATCGCGTCCACCATCTCGACCGGCACGATCATCTCCAGGTCGCGGGCGCCGTTGCGCGCCTCGAACCAGTCGATGAGCGTCTCCCAGCGCAGGACGTCGGTCGCATCCTTGATCTTGGGAGCGAACAGGCCGTCCAACTCCGGGCAGACCACCGCCTCCAGATCCGCTCCCGCCTGCTTGGTCTCCAGTGCGTTGGGACGCACGAAGAGCCCGATCCCCGGATGCTGTGCACGGAGGCGAGCCAAGGTCTCGCGGGCCGTCGTGCGGGCCTCTGCCTTCAGTGCCTGTGGCACCGAGTCCTCGAGGTCGACCACGACGCAGTCCGCGCCACTGGCGATCGCCTTGTCGGCCCACGCGGGCTTGTGGGCGGGAACGAACAAGATGGTGCGGTAGGGATGCACGGCGTCTCCTCTTGCCAGAATTCCGTCAGACTCGAACTTCACGATCGTGGGTGTCGGGCGTGACGCCCAGGGCCCGGAGCTTCGCCTTCTGCACGCGCTGCGAGGGCGTCTTGGGGAGGTCGTCCACGAACCGCAGGTAGCGCGGAACCGCGAAGGACGGGATCCGGCTGTCGCAGTGTGCCCACAGCTCTTCCGCCGTGGGTACGGGCGCACCAGAACCGGTGATGACGTAGGCCATCACCTCGTCCTCGCCGGCCTCACTGGATGCCGGCACCGCGATGACGGCGCACTCGACCACGGCCGGATGGGCCAGGATCGAGGTCTCGATCTCGTAGGAGCTGATGTTCTCCCCGCGCCGCCGGAGCGCGTCCTTGAAGCGGTCGACGAAGTAGAACCAGCCCTCCTCGTCCTGACGGAGCGCGTCACCCGTGTGGAACCACAGGTTGCGCCAGGCCTCAACGGTCTTGTCCGGCATGTTGAAGTAGCCCTCGGAGCAGATGAACGGCACCTTGGGGCGCACCACCAGCTCGCCGATCTCGCCAACCTCGACCTCCTCATCGGTGGCGGGGTCGACCAACCGCACGTCGAACCACTCGTCCGCAGCCAAGCCCGCCGCACCCGCCGGCCGGTCCTCTCCGTAGGGACTGATGATGGGGGCCGATGTCTCGGTCAGGCCGAAGACCTCGACGAACGCCTCGATGCCATAACGCTCCTTCATCGGCTGCACCAGGCTCGCCGCAGTCGGTGCGGCGAAGACCACCCGTAGCGGGTTGTCAGCATCGTCGTCGCGTCGTTCCTGCTTCCAGATGAAGTCCATCATCACGCCGATGAAGTTGGTGACGCTCACCCGGCTCTCGCGGATCTGGTCCACCCAACGACTTGCCGAGAAGCGGCTGCGCGTGACGAACCGCGCACCCGCGACCAGCGTCGGGTAGGCAGCCATGAACTGAGCGTTGCCGTGGAAGAGCGGCGTGACCGACATCCAGGCGTCCGCCGGGGTGAGCCGAACCAGTGAGACGCACTCGTCGGCGAAGAAGTACATCTGGGCGTGTGGCATCGCCACACCCTTGCTGGGTCCTGTGGTGCCCGATGTGAAGAGCACCGAGGCCAGGTCCTGCGGCTTGACCTCAGGAAGAGCCAGCGTGCCCTCGACGATCTCCGCGCTCGTCGCCTGTTCGTCCAGCTCCTCGAACGGCGCCGCGTCCCAGCCGGCCTCCCTGAGGGTCGCCAACGCCTCGTTGCGCGAGCCGGTGTCGATGACCCAGAACTTGCGGATCGACTTGGCCGCCTCGGCGATGGCGACGAAACGGGCGGCGTACACGTCGTCTACGACGGCGAAGGTCGCCTCCACCGTGCTGACCTGATGGGCCAGGAAGTCGTGTTCGTATGCGGTGTTGATCGGGACCTCGACCAGACCCGCCACGGCTGTACCGACCCAGGTCCGAACGAAGGCCGAGGAATTCTGGGCGACCAGTGCCACCCGGTCGCCGGGCTCGGCACCGTGGGAGAGGAGGCTGCGCCCGACCCTCTCCGCGGCGGCCAAGGTCTCGGCGAAGGTCCAGGTACGCCCCTCCTCCGGGCAGTCGAGCCAGACGGCGTCGGGACGCTCGGCCGCGTGGTGTCGCAGCACCGTGGGCAACGCCCACTGGGAACGGTCGGCGAAGGTGGGGGTCAGGTCGCGGTAGTGGCGGCGGGTCACGGGTCGTCCTCAGTTCTCTTGCTGCCGGGCAGGGCACCTGCTTGCGGCGGGGTCAGGCTTGCGCCCTCGCGCGTGTTCGCAGGCACTGCACGCTCGTCGTCACCAATCTATGGTGTTGATGATCAGCAATCTACGGTAGGATCGACGTCACATCAAGAGAGAGGTGCGAATCGATGCGAGCTGCGGTGCTCAACGGCTTCGACGAACAGCCCGTGATCGGGGACATCGACCTCGGGGACATCCTCCCCCAGGAGGTCAGGATCCGGACCGCGGCCACCGGCGTCTGCCACTCCGACCGCTTCGGGCAGACCGGCGGCAACCCACACTTGGAGCTTCCCGCAGTCCTCGGCCACGAAGCCGCAGGTGAGGTGCTGGAAGTCGGCTCGGCGGTCACCGCGGTGCAGCCCGGCGACCATGTGGTGGTCGCGCCCGCCGGATCCTGCGGCACCTGCACCTGGTGCAGCCAGGGCCATCCGCAGCACTGCACGAACCTGATGCGGGTGCGAGCGCCCGGACTCGGCTCCCGATTGGTCCGCGATGGCGCCCCGGTGACTCAGTACGTCGGCATCGGCAGCTTCGCGGAGGAGATGCTCGTCCGGGCCTCCAGCGTTGCGCGCGTCCCGGACGAGATGCCCCTCGACAAGGCAGCCCTCCTCGGCTGCGCGGTGATCACCGGCCTCGGTGCGGTGCGGCACTCGGCCGCAGTCCGGTTCGGTCAGTCGGTGGCCGTGATCGGCTGCGGAGGCGTCGGCCTGAGTGCCATCCAGGGTGCGGTGCTCAGCGGAGCGTCGCGTGTCATCGCGATCGACCGGATGCCCGAGAAGCTCACCCTGGCAGCATCGTTCGGCGCAACGGACGTCGTCGACGCCTCCGCCGCCGATCCGGTGCAGGCCGTCCTCGAGCTGACTGGCGGAGTCGACCACGTCATTGAGGTGGTCGGCCTGCCGACCACCATCGAGCAGGCCTTCGCGATGCTGGGCACGCGCGGGACCGCCACGGTGGTCGGCTTGGGCCGTCCCGGAGACACCGCAGCCCTCCCGACCACGGCCTTCCTGGGCGAGAAGCGAATCCAGGGCTCCCGGCTCGGTGGCACCCAGCTGCGGGTCGACGTACCGCTGTATGCGCAGATGTATCTCGCCGGCCGGCTGGAGCTCGACCCACTCCTGGGCCAGACCATCGGGCTCGATTCCGTCGGTGACGCCTTGGACGAGCTCCATCACGCGACCGCCGCGCGCACGGTGGTCACCTTCTGAGTCGCTCGGGCTGACCTCGCTCGCGCGTCAGTCGGAGAGGGACCGCCCCAGTCTCTCGACCGCGTCCAGATAGTCCTCGGCCATCTCACGCACCACCTCACGGACCGGGCGCGAGGCGTTCATCAGGCCCACGCCCTGACCGACGAAGTACGTCGCGAGATCCTGGGCTCCGGCGTTGCCGGCCTCTGCCAACTTGTCGACGCGCGCCAACGCTCGGCGGGCCAGGACGCTCTGCAGCGGCATCGGCAGGGCCTCCGGGCCGGCAGGCGCATCCCAGGCTTCGGTCCAGTCCGAGCGCAACTGCCGGCATGGCTTCCCAGTGCGGCTGCGGGAGCGCACCGTGTCGCGGGACGTCGCAGCCAGCAGCTTGCGCACCGTGTGCGGAGCCGTCTCCGCCTCCTCCGTGGTCAGCCACACCGAGCCGGTCCACGCACCGGCCGCGCCGAGGGTCACGACAGCAGCCATCTGACGACCGGTCACGATGCCGCCGGCGGCCAGCACGGGCACGTCCCGAATCGGCCGGATCGCCTCGACGACCTCCGGCACGAGCACCAACGTCGAGACCTCTCCGACGTGGCCGCCCGCCTCCGCGCCCTGGGCGATGAGGAGGTCCACCCCTGCATGCACCTGCTTCACCGCATGCTCCTTGGCGCCGACGAGCGCGGCGACCGGGACGCCCTCGGCCTTCGCCCGGTCGATCATGAACGGCGGCGGCACCCCAAGGGCATTGGCGATCAACCGGATCGGGTGGCGGAACGCGACGTCGAGCAGGGCCTCCCCGTCGCTGCGTCCGGCACCCGATCGAGGACGAAGAGCTCCTCGGGGTCGGCAGGCACACCGTGCTCGGCGAGCAGCCCACGGACGAACTCCTTGTGGGCCTCAGGAACGCGCTGGGCCAGCTCCTCACGCGAAGCAGCCTCCCCCGCGCCCACCAACTTGTGGGGCACGACGATGTCGACGCCATAGGGACGACCGTTGACCTGCGCATCGATCCATGCCAGCTCGTGCTCCAGCTCCTCCGGCGTGTGGCTGGAGGCGCCGAGCACTCCGAAGCCGCCGGCATTGGTCACCGCGGCGACGACGTCGCGGCAGTGGCTGAACGCGAACAGCGGGAGGTCGATCCCGAACCGTTCACAGATGTCGCTGACCTCGGTGGGCATCGCCCCACTCCCTCATGTGCCCCTCGGGGCACGGTCTTGTTCGCAGGGATCAGCTGAGGCCTGCCACCGGAAGGTGCTCGCTTCCCTCGGGCTGCACGAAGCCGACCGTGACAGCTGCACCTTCCACGAGCCGGCTCGGGTCCACTTCGGGCAACCACAGCGAGAGCCATGGGCCCTCCTCGAGCTCGACGATCCCGATGACGACGTCCGGGGTGGTCACCTCGTCCCTGGTCCGGCCGGGCTTGATCGTCCAGCTCACCAACGTTCCTCGGCCGGACGACTCACGCCATTCGAGGTCATCGGCCTGCGTGACCGAGCAGAAGCGCGCTGCGGGCTCGGACCACTCACCGCTGCTCGGCGAGAAGCGCAACAGCAGTCTGCCGGCCGAGGTGCCGTCGAAGAACGGCGCGGAGAAGTCGTCACGGACCACGGGTGCCAGTGCCATCGCACTCACCGTCCCTTCGAGTGCGGGCTGAGGATCAGGGTGGAGTGGAAGTCGAGCACGCCGCCGTTGCCACTGACCATCTGCAGGTCGTGCTTCTCGACCTGACGCTCGCCGGCTTGGCCGCGAGCCTGGATGATCGCCTCCGAGAGTGGCGTCATGCCCCACATGTAGTAGGAGGAGAGCTCCCCGCCACCGGTGTTGGTGGGGTGGGACCCTCCGGGTGCGATCGCGCCGCTGGCCACGAACTCACCGCCCTCACCCTTGGCGCAGAAGCCGTAGTCCTCCAGGGTGATCAGCGTGGTGTAGGTGAAGCAGTCATAGATCTGGCGGATGTCGATCTCGTCAACGCCCACTCCTGCCATCTTCAACGCCTCCGGGCCGGACTGTGCTGCCCCGCTGACCAGACCGAACTCACTGTCGCGGCGGTTGGTGTAGCCGGGATGCGCCTGCCCCCAGCCCCAGACGTGGACCGGCGGCTGCTTCAACGAAGCGGCGCGCTCGGCGCTGGTGACCACGACCGCCACCGCGCCATTGCTGACCAGGCAGCAGTCGAGGAGGCGCAGTGGGTCCGCGATCATTCGCGAGGACTGGTGGTCCTCAAGGGTCATCGCATCGCGCATCTGGGCGTGGGGGTTCATCCTGGCCCACTCGCGGGCTGCAACCGCCACCGCTCCGAACTGCTCGGAGGTGGTGCCATAGGCATTCATGTGGCGGCGCGCACCGACGGCGTACCGCTCCGGTGCCGCCTTGAGCCCGGCAGCGAAGGGCAACGAACCAACGCCGACCATGGCCCGGGCCTGCCCCGGGTAGGCGGCCCCGGCACGCTTGCCTTCCTTCAGGGGTGCATCGGCATAGACACACACCACGACATCGGCCATGCCCGACTCGATCGCCATCGACGCGTACTGCACCATCTGCCCGGCCGAGGAGCCGAAGCCCTGGATGGTCGCGAGCACGCGGGTGTTCTGCATGCCCAACGTCGACTGCAGTCGCATGTCGGTGTCATTCTTGATGCCGGGGTTCACGTAGAGGCCGTCGACGTCGGAGAGCCTGAGGCCCGCGTCGGCAACGGCACTGGTGATGGCCTCGACGGCGAAGTCCGTGGCCGACCGGCCGTAGACCTTCCCCATCTCGGTGATCCCGAGACCGACGATCGCGGTCCGGGGGACTCGATGCTCATGCGTTCTCCTCGTTGTGCGACATCTCGACGGGCAACAGCACCTCGACGGTGCCGGGCCCGACCGTGGTGCCGTTCGGACCCTCACAGCGAACAGCGATCTCGACCACACCAACAGGACCGCTGGGTCCCTGCTCAATGCGGGAGGTGGTCACCTCGCCGAGCACCCGCATCGTGGTGCCGACGAAGTTGAACGACCGCATCCGGAACCCGCGAATGGCCCGAATCCGCCCGGTGCTGCCACACCAGTCCCTGACCAGGCGCTCCCACGAGCTCATCAGGAACGAGGTGTTGGCGTACATCTCCTCAGCCCCGGTGGAACGTGCGTACTCGGTGTTGTGATGGATCGAGTTGAAGTCGCGGTTGCTGCCCGCGGCCATCACCAGCCGATAGACGGTCAGCGGCAGCACGACCTCGGGCAGCTGCTCGCCGACGACGACCTCCTCGAACCGCCGGCCGGTCAGGACAGTGCTCACCGTGCGGCCTCCTTCTTCGGGTGCGGAACATAGGCGTAGGTGCCGATCCGGATGCGGCCCACCACCTCGGGCTCGGCGTCGGCGACGCCTGCGGGGCGCGAGACGATCTCGCTCTCCCAGGTCATGAAGGCACCGCGACCGACGCCGGTCTCCTTGGGCTTGCAAGCAACCAGGCGCTTGCCCCGGCGGCCGAGGTGCTCGCCGGCCGTCACCTCGCGGTCGAAGTCGAGTTCGATGTCGGTGCCGAAGAAACCGGTCGTCTTCGGTCCGACCCCGAGGTCGGTGTTGTTGATCGCGCTGTGTACCGGCTGGGCGTTGCGCTCCTCGGAGTCGAAGAGCACCTCGCCGGGCTGCCAGGCCGCCGGGATGGTCCAGGCGATCACGCCGGTGGCCGGCATGATGACGTCGTCATGTCCGGCGGCGCGTGCCGCTGCCACATCGGTGTGGAGGGCGCAGTCGAGCTCGAGCGGTTCGAGGTAGCGCCGGATCGCGCCGGGTTCCACGGGGTCACCGCCCCACGTCGTCTTCCCGTCCAGGAAGTCCCGCCCGACGGCGTCGACCACCTCCTGCCACGGCGCTGTCCAGTCCGTGCCGTTCGTGTCGGCGGCGGTCATCGCAGGATTCCTCCTTCTCGCAGCGCGTCGATCCGCGCCTCGTCGTAGCCGAGCAGGTCGCGCAGGACCGTCTCGTTGTCCTGCCCCAGCGCGGGAGCCGCTCGTCGTGGCGTGCCGGGCGTCTCGGAGAGCCGGTAGCGCGGCCCCTCGACGAAGGTCCGGCCGTGCGTGGGGTGCGGCAGCTCCACCAGGTGGCCCCGGTGGGCGAGCTGCGGCTCGTGCGGGTAGTCGTCACTGGTGACGGCCGCGTGTGCGGGGACGCCGAGGCGCTGGAGGGCCTCTTCGACCTCGCTCGCCGACCGTTCCGCGGTCCAGGCCGCGATCAGCTGCTCCAGCTCGCCCTCGATCGCACGGCGTCCCTCGGCGGTCGCCAGATCGTCCCGCTCGGCCAGATCATCGCGTCCGATCGCGCGAGCCAGCGCCTGCCACTCGGACCGGTCGCGGACGGCGATCGCGACGAATCGCTCCACGCCCTCCACGCTCCGGGCCGGGAAGACGCCGTGCGGAACTGCCTGCGGGTCGCGGTTTCCGTGCCGCTCGGCGATCGTGCCGTCGCAGCCGTAATGGGCGACCTGCGGGGAGAGGAAGAAGACGCCGGCCTCGACCTGCGCGACGTCGATGTAGGCGCCCTCGCCGGTACGGCGCCGATGCTCCAGCGCCGCGAGCAGCGTCACCAGGGCGAGTCGGGGACCGACGTAGTCGGTGTAGGGACCGAACGTCCCCATCGGCAGGCGGTCCTCGTAGCCGACGAGGTGCTGGAAGCCGCTGAGCGACGAGCCCACGTTGCCGAAGCCGGCCAGTGTCGACCAGGGTCCGTCCTGACCGGCGATCGACGTGCTGAGCATGACCAGGTCGGGCTTGTCGGCGCGCAACGTCTCGTAGTCGAGGCCCCACTTGCGCAGCTGGCCGGGAGAGAAGGACTCCACCACCACGTCGGCCCAGCCGACGAGATCACGGACGACCTCCTGGCCTTCGGAGGACTTGAGGTCGAGCGTCAGGCCGAGCTTGCCGGCGTTGCAGTTGCCGAAGAGCGCGGAGCCCTCCTTGTCCTGCTTGCCACCGTGGAAGGGCTGCATCAGTCGCGCAGTCTCGACACGCACACTGGACTCGATGCGCACCACTTCGGCGCCGAAGTCCGCCAACGCGCGCCCGACCAACGGACCGGCGACCACCCAGGAGAGGTCGAGCACCTTGAGGCCAGCGAGCGCATCGGGCCGCGTCTGCGAGGTGCCACCGTTCGACAGGGTCATCTCTCCCCCAACCACTCTTTGAAGACGATGTCGTCGTGCTCACCGATGGTGGGAGCCCGCCCACCGGCCCGAGGCCCTTCCGGTCCGATCACCTGAGCGAAACGACCCGGTATCGCCACGGGCTCCCGGACATCGGGCATGTCGACGTCGACCCAGAAGTCTCGGTGCGCCAGGTGGGGGCTCTGCGCCAGATCGGACATGTCGAAGATCGCCATGCAGAGCAGGCGCCGTCGGATCGCGGCATCGAGCACCTCCGCCTTGGTCTTGCCGAGCAGGAACGCCCGGACGGCAGCCCGAGCCTCATCCAGCTGGTCGTGGCTGAGCTCGCCGGAGACCAGCTTGTCGGGCACGAGACGCCAGTCCCAGGAGGAGATCGGCTCGTCCACCCCGCCCTCCTCGGCGATCCACGCGAAGAGGTTGTTGGTGAAGGCGCCAGCGGCCGGGCCCATCGACAGATGGAGTTCGACCATCCCGTCGCGGCAGTGCCACTTCTTGAGGCTGTTGGGCGTTGCGGCACCCGAGCCGCTCTGATCGGTCCGCCCACCCGACGGACGACCCGGTGTGGTCTGCCACTCCGGGTGGTCGTCACCCACGGCGGTCGCCAGCACCCGGGCCAACGTGGCCACGCCGATCGACGCCTGGGCCGAGACGTCAACCACCTGGCCGCGCCCGACCTGCGCCCGAGCGAGCACGGCCATCAGGGCACCGGCCGCGGCGTCGGAGGCAGCGTGCAGGTATGCCTGCGGTACGGAGATCCGCAACGGCGGCAGGTCGCCGTCCCGGTGCGGCGCCAACGGTCCTCCGGCCGCCCACACCACGAGGTCGGTGTCGGCGTACTCCGCCTTCGGGCCGTCCCAGCCGAAGGCGGAGATGATCGTGTAGACCGCCCCGGGGTTCTCGGAATGCACCGCCGCCGGATCCAGCCTGAGTGCTTCCAGCTGGGCCCGGGGCCACGAGGTGACCACGATGTCGGCCACGCCGGCGAGCGCCCGCAGTCGAGCCACGGACTCCTCGTCGGCCAGGTCGACGCTGATGCCTCGCTTCCCGGCCGCGAACGTCTCCCAGTAGAGCGAGGTGGCTCCCGCCAAAGGCGGGGCCTGGCGCCCGGTCGAGCCGCCCACCGGCTCCACCTGGACGACGTCCGCGCCCAAGTCCGCGAGCAGCCGGCCGCAGAGCAGGCCGCGCTCGTCGGTCAGGTCGAGGACCCGAAGATGCTCAAGCATCGGTCGGCGTCGCTGCTGCCAACACGGCAATCGCACCCTCCGGGCACGCGTCCGCGGCGTCCTCCGCCTGCCCGACCAGCGAGTCGGGGATGCTCCAGCACCGTCCCCGCTCCGCGACGAAGCCCTCGTCGTCGTCAGTCAACAGGTCGGGCGCCACTGCGTAGCAGCGGCCGTGACCCATGCACTTGTCGGCCTCGATCGAGATGAACATCTGCTCAGACCTCCCACTCCAACGGCAGCGACGCCATGCTCAACTGCACGCCGCGCTCCCGCAGCTCGGTTCCGGGCGCCACGCGATACTCCGGAATGCGCTTGTGCCACTCCTCCAGGACCACCTTGAGCTCGAGTCGCGCCAGGTGCATGCCCAGACAGCGGTGCGGTCCGCCTCCGAAGGCCAGGTGCTGGTTGGCGTTGGGCCGGTCGATGTCGAACTGATCGGGGTTGTCGAACTTGCGCGGATCGCGGTTGGCCTGCGCGACGCCGAGCCAGACGACGTCTCCCTTGTCCAGCTGGAGGTCCTCGAAGCTCTGCGGCTCCTGGACCTCACGTCCGGCCTGGAAGACCAGGGGGTAGAGGCGGAGGAACTCCTCGACCGCCTTGGGGATCAGGGTCGGGTCATCGATCAGCGCCTGGCGGTCTGCCGGGTTGTTCGCCAGATGCGTGTAGATGTAGCCGAGGGCGCTGCGCGTGGTGTCCAACCCGGCCAGCATCAGCGTCAAGCAGATGGTGAGGATCTCGTCCTGGGTCAACGGCACATCATCGATGCGCGCCTCGACCAGGCGAGTGACCATGTCCTCCTTCGGATCACGTGGGTTGGCCCGACGCTCGTTCACCGCGTCGTCGAAGTAGCTCATGATGCTCGACTTGGCCGTCGCGGCACGTGCCGGATCTCCTGCGAGCAGCGCACTGAAGTAGTCGTCGGACCACTCCAGGAACTGCTCGCCGTCACTGACCGGCAGACCCAGCAGGGCAAGGAACATGTCGGTCGGGTAGCGGATGGCGAACTCGGCGACGAAGTCGCAGGAGCCCACCTGCTGGAGCTCCTCGATGAGCTCGATGCAGCGCTGCTGGGCCATCGGCTCCATCCGGCGAACCGCTGCCGGAGCGAAGAACTGGTTGAGGATCCGCCGCAACTTCACGTGGTCCGGACCGTTGAGGTCTTGGGGCAGCAACGGCTCGTCGGACACGTCCGGTCGAAGCGCGGACCGGACGGCGGTGGTCCAGGTCTCGTGCTGCTGGAACCCCTCACGGACGTCGTCGTAGCGCTGCAGCATGAAGAAGCCGCGCTCCGTGGTGTCGTTGAAGAGGAACCGTGCTTCCTCGCGGTCCTCGTCGAGCATGCGGTAGTGCTCGTAGAGCGGCGTCGTCCCGGTGAAGTCGGTGTGCGCGACCGGGCAACCCCGGTGGGTGGTCTCAGTCATGGTGAGGTCCTTTCGTTCCCGGAGGTCACTGATTGCTTGATGCCATGTCAGGTATCCATGTGCTGATCTCCGGGAAGAAGATCAGGATCACCGTGACCAGGATGGCCATGGGCATGAACCACCAGCAGGCGTTGAAGACATCGTTCAGCCTGATGTTCTGACCCTGGTTGACCTCGGGCTCCTTGGTGATCTGGTGAATGATGAAGGCGAGGATCCCGACCGGTGGTGTCACCACGGCGAGCTCACCCATCAGGACGGCGAAGGCGCCGTACCAGAGCAGGGAGATCTCCAAGGACTCCAGCGTCGGCATGAGGATCGGGATGGTGAGCACCATCATCGGCAACGGCTCCATGAAGGTGCCCAGGACGATGTAGACCACCATCATCATCAGCAGGAACGAGACCCGGTTGAGGTCCATCGACTCAACCAGCTCGGCGAAGCCGGTGCTGATGCCGGTCAGCGTGAACATCCGGGAGAGCGCCTCGACGCCGATCAGCATGAAGAAGATGGCACCAACGCTGCTGATGGTGGCCACGGAGGCGTCCGCGATGGCGCGGAACGGCCCGTTGCCCCACTTCCAGATGAAGGTGATGAGCAGCGACACCACCGCGGCGGCGGCACCCGCCTCGGTCGCCGTGAACGTCCCGGAGAACATTCCCCACACGATCACCATGACCAGCAGCGGCACCGGCCAGATCTTGACCAGGCTGCCGAAACGGTCGCCCCACGTGACCTGCTCGGCTTCCTGCTCGAGGTCGACGGCGGGCGCCCAGCGCTTGGCGAAGATCACGATCATCACCGTGAACAGGACGGCCACCAGGATCCCGGGGCCGATTCCGGCGAGGAGCTGCGGACCGATCGGGACCTCGGCGATACCGGCGTAGATCACCAGCATGATGCTCGGCGGGATCAGCTGACCGGGGAGCCCGGCGACGATCACGGCGCCAATCGCGAGCCGCTTGTCATAACCGGCCTTCAACATCTCCGGGATACCGATGCGGGCAAGCGCATAGGCCGTGCCGACCGAGGATCCGCTCACCGATGCCAGTCCGGCGCCGGCGATGTTGGTGCCGACGGCGAGACCACCGGGCATCCACCCGAGCCACTTGCGCCCAGCGGAGTAGAGGCTCTCGGTGAGCCCGGCGCGCCAGAGCAGAAGACCCATGAGGATGAACATCGGGACCACGCTGAGGGTCCACTCGGTGACCTGGCCATAGGGCAGCGTGCGGAACATGCTCTCCACGAGAAGCTCGCCCCGCAGCGCATACATGCCCAGGAACGCCGGCACGATCATCGCCAGTGCGACCGGCAGCCGAAGGAAGATCAGGCAGAGCATCAGGACGATCGCGGCGATGCCGATCGCCTCGGGGACCAGGGGCAGGAACATCGCCACGGTCGAGCCGACCAGCATGGTCATGGTGATCGCGAAGATCACCCACGACGAGCGTCCAGACCCCTTGGGAGGGTCAGTCAGGCCCGTGCCGTCTCCGGCGTGATTCCCGGCCACGGTGTCCACGGTGGCGTCGGCGGTGTCGGCACTCATCGTGCCTCCTTCTTGGTGGTCGGCGCACGGTCCGTGGACTGCTGCGCGGCGGCAGCCTCCTCGGCCTCACGTGCCTCCATCTCCTCGAGTTCATCGAGAAGGAGCAGGTCATCGGGATCGGTGACGATGTGCTGGCTGTCACCCTTGATCAGCGCCCGGCCCGCGGCCCAGAGCAGCTGAACGGTCATCACGGCGAAGGCGAGCGGCACCAGGTAGTAGGGCTCCCAGGCCGAGAGGTCGCTGACGCCGGCGGTCTTCTCGATCTCGTGTGCGTGAACGGCCTCCTCCCATCCGTACTTGGCGAAGCCGGCACATACCAGCGCAGCCAGCAAGGAGAGGATCGCCAGCACGTAGCGCTTGGTGACCTCCGGCAGACGCTCGTAGATCAGGTCGGCAGCGATGTGCTGACCCCGCGCCTGGGCGGCCATGAAGCCGAGGAAGGCGATGATCGGCAGATACCAGTACTGCGTGACCTCGAGAGTGTCAGCGATCGGATCGTTCTTGAAGGTCCGCATGATCGCGTTCGCCGTGATGTGGAACATCATCGCGAAGGTCACGACTACGGCCGGAACCTCGATCAGCAGCGCCGGCTTCAGCCATGCCGGACGCCGTGGTCCTGGGTTGCTCATCTCATCTCCATCGGAAGGAGGGTGCTGGTGGCCCGGGTCGCGGGCCACCAGCTGCGTTGGTCCTGATCGATGATCAGGAGGGACGGTGCTCCGCGAGGATCTCGTCATGGAACATCGTCGTGAACTCGCTCAGGTCGATCGAGTCCTTGTTCTCGGCCCACCACGCACCGAAGTCGGCGTACCCGACGTCGTCGAGACCGAGTCCTTCGACCTTCTCCTGCCAAGCCTTGTTGGCGCTCTGCATCGACTCCACGAAGGCGTTGCCGTCGGCAACCGCGTTGGTGCCCGAAAGGCTCTTCAACAGCTCCTCGTTCTTCGCCTGCAGCTTCGCCCTGGCGTCGTCGTCGAAGGGGTTGATCCCGCCGCTGGACTTCGCCACGACGTCGGCCATCTCCGCATTGTTGGCGAAGATCTTCTCTTCGACGTTGGCGGCGACGAAGACGTCGAGCCGGTCCCAGAGCAGCTGCTGGGCCACGAGCGGCAGGGTCTCCCAGGTGGCCTTGCTGAAGGTCAGCGCGCCCGGTGCGACGGAGAAGCCCGCGGCAGGGTCGACCGTGACGAACGGCGCCTCCGCCAGGAACCCGCCAAGCACCGCCACGGTGGGCGTCGAGACGGTGCAGTCGACGACGCCTCGCTGCAGGCTCTCGTAGAGCTCGGTGTAGGGGACAGAGGACGGCGATCCGCCGAGCGCCTCGATCTCCGCGGACTGGGAACGCCCGCCGGAGCCGACCGAGGTGCCCTTCAGATCAGCCAGGCTGGTGCGCGCCTGCGAGCAGAACAAGGCATTGGCGCCTGAGTTGTAGACGGGCACCAGGGGCACCATGCCGTGATCGTCGAACTCCGCCATGATCTCGTCGGTCTCGAAGGCAACCTGGTTCGGCCAGGCGTTGGAGCTCAGGACCCCCTCGACGGCGCTGTGGTCGGAGATGAACCCACCGTCGATCAGCGCCGCGTTGGCGGGGAACTCGCTGGGGTCGTAGATCGGCAGCACCGAAGCGATGTCCAACCGCCCGTCGGTGAGCGCCTCGTCGGCCTCGGTCGGATCGGCCACGGCATTGGAGTAGGAGATGTCGAACTTGATCTTGCCGCCGGACCACTCCTCGACCGCCGCGTAGTACTTCTCCTGGGGAAGGCCGGTCATCGACCCCTTGGGGGCCGGGGTCTGGGTGAGGAGGGTGATCTCGTCGATGTCCTCGAACGCCTCCTGGTACTCCTCCTTGGTGGCTCCGGCATCGATGCCGTCGCCACCGGACTGATCTGCGCCGCCCGATTCGGCACACCCGGCCAGGGCTCCGACCCCGACCAGCATTGCTGCGGCGAACACTCCCGCTCGCCGCGAACCCAGCACTCTGTTCATGAGCCTGAATCTCCGTCCTACCGTTGTGCCCTCATCGGGCCTGCCTCGTGATGGGCATCACGACATGCATAATCATTAACCTAGATTCCCCGCGCGTCAAGAGACCATGCGCATGAATTTTCCGCCGCGGTGTCAGCGTCGGAACACCGCGACTCCGGTGACCCCCGTCACCCTCTCAGGAGGGTCGTCGACGGTGACGTGTGGGTCTCAACCCCAGTGATCGAGCGAAACCCGGTGATCACGCGAGTCCCGGTGATCGAGCTTGTCGAGATCCCGCACCCGTCGACGTGGGTCTCGGCAAGCGCGACCGCGGGTGCGCGGTCGCGCCCTCACTGCAGGCCGAGCGCCAGCGCGCGCGCCTCCTCGAGCCGGGCATCCACCTGGCCCCAGGTCTCGGGGTCCGGGTGGTAGGTCACTGACCTCAGCACCCCGGTGAAGGGAAAGCTCCGGCGCCGCTCATGGATGTCCCAGGAGACCGGGGAGCGCCGGCAGACGCCGACGTCGATGCCCTCGAACGGCAGATAGGAGAGGAATCGGAGGAGTCCGGGAACGCGCAGACGCTCCTCGCCGTCGACCAGCACGGTCGCGGTCCACCTGCTGTCGACCACCTCCATCCTCAACTCCAGCGTCGAGGACGGCGCCGACAGCGGAACAGGCCCGAAGCGGTGCGGGGCACCGTACTGGTTCTGCTCCAACCACAGCGCACCGTCCTCGACATGCAGCTGGTAGCCGCCGCCTTGGCCGCCATGCGCGAGCACCACGCCCTCATCACCCGGGCGATAGGACCAGTCAACGGTGACCCGCCACGACAGGCCCTGAATGAGTAGGCCGCACTGATGCCGCTCGAGAGTCGGAGTGCCGGCCAGGATCCGCACCGGCTCCGGAGGCCGCCGCGGCGGATGCTGGAGGAACTTGACCTTGGACCCCTCATCGAGCGGATAGACCTGATTCGCCCGAGCGGCCTGGTCGAACGCCTCCTGGAGCTCCGCCAGCTTCTCCGGATTCTCAGCGGCGAGGTCCCGTCGTTGGGTGACGTCGGCGGAGTCGAAGAGCTCCCAGCGGTCCTCGGAGAACGGCACACCCGGACGCCGGTGCGTGACCGCCTCCCAGCCGTCGCGGTAGAAACCGCGGTTGCCGACGCATTCGGTGTACTGCTCGATGTGCGCGCTGGGCGCCTCCGAGTCAGAGACAGTGGGCGCGAAGCTGACCCCGTGCAGGTCGGCTGCAGGCACCCCGTTGCGCTCGGCGGGCAGCTCCAGGCCCAGCAGGTCGACGAGCGTCGGCAGCACGTCGGTCACGTGGGCGTACTGACGCCGGATCGAGGTTCCACCCCGCTCCAGGCCTTGGGGCCAGGAGACGATCAATGGCGACTGCTGGCCACCCCGCAGCGCGCTGAACTTGTAGAGCCGGAAGGGCGTATTGCACGCCATCGCCCAACCGCGCGGATAGTGCGGCCACATCGTCGGCCCGCCGAGGGCGTCGAGACGCTCCGGCAATTGCTCGTCCACCTCGGGGACCACGCCGGGCGTCTGCATGTAGCCGAAGTACGTCGCGGTCCCGGTGTCGTCGCTGCTTGCCCAGCTCGGCCGCGGCCGCGGCTGGTCAGTCAACCGCGCCGCGCCGTTGTCGCTGCAGAAGAGAATGACGGTGTTCTCCAACTCGCCCAGCTCGGCGAGCAGAGCACGCACCCGGCCGACGCTGCGGTCGATGGCGTCGACCATCGCCGCGTAGACCTCCATGTGCCGGGCGTGCACCCTTTGCTCCGTGGGGTTCAGCTCCGACCAGGCACCCACCTCGTGGCCGTCCTCCTGGTTGCGCGGCGGAAGCTCGGCGTCAGGAGGCATCACACCGCGCTCGATCTGCTTGGCCAGGCGCCGCTCGCGGACAACGTCCCAGCCCTCGTCGTATCGTCCGCGCTGCCGAGCGATGTCCTCGGCCTTGGCATGCATCGGCGCGTGCACCGCGCCATGGGAGAAGTAGAGGAAGAAGGGCTTGTCGCGATCGGCCGAACGCACCTCACGGATCATCCTGAGCGCACGGTCGGTGAGGTCGTCGGTCAGGTAGTAGTCGTCGGGGTACTCATCGACGTGCACCACCGAGTTGCCCTCGTAGAGGCGGTGGGGGTGATGGAAGTCGGTCAGCGCTTCGAGGAAACCGTAGTACTGATCGAAGCCACGCTGCAGCGGCCAGTTGTGCCGATGGCCGGCCTCGTGGAAGTCGTCCTCCTTGCACAGGTGCCACTTGCCCACCATCAGCGTCGCGTAGCCGTTGGATCGGAAGACCTCCGGCATCGTCGGCTGGTTGAGCGGCAGCTCGGAGTGGTAGCCCGGGAAGCCCGGGTCGATGTGAGTGGGGAACCCGATGCCCGCGGCATGGGCGTTGAGGCCCGTCATCAGGGCCGCCCGCGTGGGCGAGCACAGCGGAGTGACCCGGAAGTTCGTGTACTGCAGACCGGCATCCGCTGTTGCGTCCAGGTGTGGAGTCGCGATCTCGGACCCGAAGCATCCGATGTCGGAGAAGCCGAGATCGTCAGCGAGGATCACGACGACGTTCGGGCTGCCCTTGGGGGCTTCCGCGGGAGCAGGGGGCCACCAAGGCTCCGACTCCGCCATGGTGGTCCGCACCTGACCGCCGAAGCCCGCGTAGGGCTGGAACGGGCGTGACGCCCCGGCCTTGCTCTCGCCCGTCATCGCAGACCACGCCAAGCCATGAGACCGCCGTCGACGGGCAGGGTCACGCCGGTGAGGAACGACGCCTCGTCCGAAGCCAGGAAGCACACCACGTCAGCAACCTCCTTGGGTGTGCCGAACCTCGGGATCAGGTGGGCGCCAGTCATCAACCACTCCTGTCGCTCCGGATCCGGCGAGGAGGCGATCCGCTCGCGGGCCATCGGCGTCTCGATCGATCCGGGCGCGAAGGCGTTGCAGCGCACCTCCGGAGAGAGCGCGACCGCCGTCGCCTTCGTCAGCTGCACCACCGCGCCCTTGCTCGCCACGTAGGCCGGAGTGGCGTAGCCGGTGAGGCCTGCGACCGAGGCTGCGTTGACGATCGAGGGTCCTCTGGTCGAAGCCCGCAATGCCTCACTCGCCGCCTGGGTGGCCAGATAGACCGCCTTGACGTTGATGTCGAAGACCCTGTCCCACACGTGCTCGGGGAGCCTGTCGACGGTCGCGTGGTCCGGCGCGAAGGCCGAGTCGATCACCCCGGCATTGTTGACGAGCGTGTCCAACCCGCCACCGCCCCGCAGCGCCGTCTCCACCATCGAGCGAACCTGCGCCGAGTCGCTCAGGTCGACACCCACCACCTGACCCCTGCCCCCCGCTTCCTCGACGAGAGCAAGCGTCTCCTCGGCTCCGTCCACCGAGATGTCGGCGACGGACACGTAGGCCGCGCCCCGCCGAGCCATCTCGACGGCAATCTCGCGGCCCATGCCTTGAGCTGCGCCGGTCACCAGGACTCGCTTGTCGTGCATTCTGCTCCTCGGATCAGTCAGTTGTCGGGGGTGTCACGTCGTTCGGTGTGGGTCAGGTCCGCCAGGTCACCAGCGCGTCGAGCGCCTCGACGGTGGCACCGTCGACGCGCAAGGGGTTGATCTCGAGCGAGTCGAACGCGGCATGGTGCTGCTCGGCCAGCGCACTGGCCAGGCGCCCGACGCCGGCGATGGCCGACGCCAGGACAGCGCGGTCCGCTGGTGCACGACCTCTGACCCCGTCAAGGAGAGCGCCACCCCTCAGCCGGTCGAGCATGCGGCGAACCGCCTCCTCGTCTGCCGGGAGCGGAGCCAGGACCACGTCGTCGAGTACCTCCACCAACACACCACCGAGTCCGACTGCGAGCAGCAGCCCCCAGTCGTCGTCACGAGTCACGCCGACGAGGAGCTCCACCGCTGCTGCGCGCATCGGTGAGACCAGCACCCCGTCCAGCCGCGCATCGGGTCGGGCTGCGCGACAGCCGGTGAGGATCGAGTCGTACTCGGCTGCAGCGCGGTCAGGCTCCACGTCGAGCCGGACCCCGCCGATGTCGCTCTTGTGCGCGATGTCCGAGGAAACGACCTTCATGGCCACCGGGCCACCCGTCTCCGCTGCCGCCTTCTCCGCCTCTTGGGCTGAATGCACGTGCCAGGAAGGGACGACCGGGATGCCGGCGGCGACGAGCAGGTCACGGGCCGCCGCCTCCGAGAGCGGTTGCGCGTCGACTCGGGGAATCGAGATCCCCCTGGCCTCCGGTCGGGAAAGAAGACGACGTCGTGACCAGTCGGCGACCCGAGCCACGCCGTCCACGGCCAACCGCAGGCCGGGGACGACGTGGGTGATGCCACCGGTGCGCAGCACACCTTGGGCCTGTGGCCCGATGGGCTGACTCGTCTGCGTCACGTAGAGCACCGGCACGTCCGCCGCCGCGGCACCGGCACCGATCGCGTCGACGTACTTCTGTCCATAGAAGGGCTTGCCGTCCTCGCGCCAGGGCAGGCTGTTGATCACCAGCACGGACCCGACGGACGGGTCGTTGCCGACTGCTTGCACCGACGCCGTCCACAGCGTCGGATCAATGATGGCTGCGCCGGTGATGTCGAGCGGGTTGTGCGCGTGCCCGAAGTCCGGCATCCGCTCCGCGAGCGCCGCCGTGGTCGCCGCAGACAGCTCGGGAAGCTCGGCGCCACCGGCATCGGCGAGGTCGGCGACGATGTCGCAGGCACCACCGGAGATCGAGACGACACCGATGCCGGGCCGGTCGAGAGGGCCGGTGTGCGCCGCGATCCCCGCGGTCACCAGCATCTCCTCGATGGTGTCGACCCGGATCACCCCGAGATCGGTGAACATCGCGTCGATCACGCGGTCGTCTCCCACCAGCGCACCGGTGTGCGACGCCGCGGTGCGGGCGGCAAGCTCGCTCCGCCCGGCCTTCAGCACCACGACGGCCTTGCCCGCGGCTGCGGCGCGGCGAGCCGCCGCGGCGAAGACCTCCGGCTCCTTCACGCTCTCCATGAAGATGGCGACAGCCCCGACGGCATCATCGTCGACGAGCACGTCCACGAGATGACCGACGGTGACCATCGCCTCGTTGCCCACGGTGCACACATGCGAGAGCCCGACCCCCGCCATCGCGGCGAACTCCTTCATTGCACCGCAGCTTGCTCCACTCTGCGAGATCAGCGCCACCGGCCCCGGCTCGGTGGGCGGATCGGAGAGAGCCATCGCCGGGATGCCGGAACCGACATTGACCAGACCCAGCACGTTGGGGCCGAGCATGGCGATGCCGAGCTCCTCGGCGAGCGCCACCAGCTCCTGCTGCCGCCGAAGACCCTCCGGCCCGACCTCCGACCATCCAGAGCTGAGCACGATCGCCGCCTTGGCCCCCGCTGCAGCTGCGTCGCGGAGCGCGTCCGGCGCCGCTGCAGCGGGAACCATCACATGCACCAGGTCGACCGGTCGACCGACGGCCGTGCAGGTGGGGTACGTCGGACGACCGTGCACCTCGCGGCGACGGGGGTTGACCAGGAAGGTGGTCTCCTCCCACCCCGCCGCCACGAGATTGCCGTGCAGGAGCGTGGAGAAGGTGGACTTGTCACTCGCCCCGATCAGCGCGAACGATCGCGGGTTGAGCAAGGCATCGACGGACTCACGGGACAGCACTCAGGGATTCCTTCGGGTCGCAGGTCGTCGCCGGTACGACGGGTTCACGGACGGCAGCCACCGGCACCGGCCTCAGGCGGGCCGATGGGGCAGGAGGATCTCCTCGAACACCACGTCGATCAGCGGCTGGAGGTCCACGTCCCCCGAGGCATAGAAGTCCGCGAAGTCGTCGTACGCGACCTCCTCGTAGCCCAACTCGCCGGTGATGGTCGAGTCCCACTTCTCGATCGACGACTCGACGGCGTCGATGAAGGCGTCGCCGTCGTCGACGGCGTCGGTGCCTCGCAGTTCCTCGAGGCGATCGGCGTTGAGCTTGGCAATGGCCTCACGAGCATCGTCCTCGTACTCGGACACGCCGCCGCCAGCCTCGGTGTAGGCCGTGGTCACCTCCGAGATCACCTGCCACACCGATTCGTAGTTGGAGACCATGAAGGCATCGAGGCGATCGAACAGGAGCTGCTGGACCACCAGCGGATAGGAGTCCCACGCAGCCTGGCTGAAGGCGAGAGACCCGGGACCGGAGCCGAATCCGGCCGAGGAGTCGATCGTCGCGTGGGGAACCTCGCCACCGAAGCCACCGAGCTGACTGACCAGAAGGCTGTTCATGCTGCAGTCGGCCACGCCGCGCTGGAGGCTCTCGTAGATCTCCGGGTAGGCCATCGAGATCGGCGTGGCGCCCAAGCTCTTGAGCACCTTGCCCTGGGCGGCGGTGCCGTTGATGATCTGGGCACCGTCGAAGTCATCGAGCGAGGTGATCGCCTCCGCGCAGTTGAGGGCGATGAGGCCACTGTTGAACGCCGGCATCACGACCTTCACACCGTTGTCGGCGAGCTCGTCGAAGATCTCGTTGGTCTGGTAGGCGACGTCGAGCCACCAGGTGTTCGACTCCAGGAGCCCGACGAACGCACCTTGGCTTCCTGCGAACGTGACGTCGGCCAGGAGTGAGTTGGCGGGGTACTCCTGCGGTTCGTAGGTCGCGACGACCGAGCCCATGTCGAGCCGGCCGTCCCGCAGGGCGTCGTCCACCTCGGTGGGCGGCGCGATCGCGTTGGAGTAGGCGATGTCGAAGGTGATCTTGCCGTCGGACCACTCCTCGACCGCCTGCATGTAGCCCTCGAACTTGGCGCCCGTCAACGACCCCTTGGGGGAGGGCGACTGGGCCGTGATGGTGATGGGCTTGATGTCCTCGAACGCCTTGGCGTACTCATCCTTGGTGGCACCGAAGTCGATGCCGTCGCCCTTGGCCTGTGCACCGCTGCCTTCCTCGGCGCAGCCTGCCAGCGCCGAGGCCAGGAGTACACCGGCCGCCAAGCCACCGAGCCAGCGTGTCCTTCTCGTGGTCATGCTCACTGCCGTCTTCCCTTCGTCAAAGGTGATGGACATCACCTGCCCTGACAATCATTCGCACGGAATGTCCGAAGGTCAATAGACCATGCGCATGAATATCCCACTTTCGATCGAAAAGTCAGCGCGTCGTCGGGGTCATGAGGACGCGCTCCAGACCACGGCGGCGTCCAGTGCCTCGACACCACCCTCGGTGACGCGAAGCGGATTGACCTCGAAGGCCGCCAGGCCGTCGCCGAGCACGAGCGACAGGTCGGCGATCCGCACGATCGCCGTGACCAACCCCTCGACGTCCACGGGAGCAGCGCCGCGTGCGCCGTCCAACAGCGGCCAGGCACGCAGTGACCGCAAGGCGCGCTCCACCTCACCCTCGTCGGCAGGCAGGGCGACACGCTGGACATCCTGGAGCACCTCGGTCCACACGCCACCCAGCCCGATCGCCAGGACGTTTCCCCACCCTGGTTCACGCACGACCCCCACCAGGAGATCGATCCCGTCCGGACGCTGCGGGCCGACCAACAGGCCCTCGATCGTCGCCCCGGGGGCGGCCGCAGACACCCGGTCGAGCATCGCTTGCGCCTGCTCCCCGACATCGCACGGCGCCACGCCCAGGGCCACGCCGCCCACCTCCGTCTTGTGGAGGATGTCGTCGGACAGCACCTTGATCACCACCGGATCGTCCCAGTCCGCGGCCACCGCCGCAGCCTCGTCCGCCGAGGTGACCACCTGGCCTGGTGCGACGGGGATGCCGGCCGACTCGAGCAACGGCCGGCAGATCCGCTCGGTCCAGCTGCCGGTCCGTGCCACCGAGGGCAGCTCCACGGCGCCGGCCTCGCGAGGTGCGTCATCGTGCCGGTGGACCGACCACTCCTGGATCTGCCGGATCGCTGGCAGGATCCGGTCGACACCGCCAAAGAGCGCCGGAGCCCCCACCTCACGGCGAATCTCACGCACACGTGGGGTGAGGTGACGCACGCTCGTGTTGGCCAGGACGACAGGCACCTCCGACCGCTGAGCGACCGCGGACATCGAGGCAACACACTCCAGGCCCCACTCCAGGTTCTCCGCTTGGTGATCGATCTCCTGGGCGGCGACCACCACGCCGATCCCGGCATCCTCGACAACGGTCTCCAGTGCCCGTGCGAAGAGCGTGGCATCGGTGACGGCTGCTCCGGTGATGTCGAGCGGATTGTGCACCGAGGCGAAGCTGGGCAGGATCTCCTTCAGTGCCGTCACGGTCTCCGAGGCGAACTCAGGCATCGCCAACCCGACGTCCTCGGCACGGTCGGCGACGATGTCACACGTCCCGCCCGAGATGGTCAGCAGCGCGGCACCACGGTCGATCGGTCCCGTGTGGGCATAGGTGTCGGCGACGGTCAGCAAGTCTTCGAGCGACGAGACCCGGACGACCCCGGCGCTGCGGAGGAACGCGTCGATGACCTCGTCGTTGCCCACCAGCGATCCCGTGTGGGCGAGCGCTGCCCGGGCAGCGGCCTCGCTGCGGCCGACCTTCAAGCAGACGACAAGTTTCCCGTTGGCGCGGGCGCGACGACTCGCCTCCAGGAAGGCCTGGGGGTCCTTGAAGCTCTCGGCGAAGACGGCGATCGCATCGGTCGCCTCGTCCTCGGCCAGGAAGTCGACGACATCGCCCACGCTGACGTCCATCTCGTTGCCGGTGCTCACAGCAAAGCTCAGGCCGACGTCGAACGAGCGCGCCATGTTCATGATCTGCACCGTCACGTTGCCGCTCTGGGAGACCACCGCGATGCGTCCGGGCAGCAGGTCCTCGCCTGGCTGGAAGGGCTTGAGGGCGACCTTGGCGGCGGTGTTGACGTAGCCCAGGGCATTCGGGCCCAGCACCACCATGTCGTGAGCACGGCACAGCTCCGCCAGCTCCCGTTGATCGGCCCTGCCCTCGTCTCCGACCTCAGCGAACCCTGAACTCAGGATCACCGCAGCCTTGACGCCGGCGGCTGCCACGTCCCGCATCGCCGGAAGGACCGCGCCACCCGGCACCATGAAGAAGGCGACGTCGGGCACCTCCGGCAGCTCGGCCACACTCTTCGCGAGCGGTCGCCCGTGGGCCTCCCTCCACGAGGATTGACGAGATGGCGCTCACCGTCGAAGCCGATCACGTCGAGGGCGGTGTTGATCCGGTGCGACCAGTTGGAGCGTTCGCTCGCTCCGATCAGGGCGATGCTGCGGGGCGCGAGAAGCGCACGGAGACGATGAGTCATGGCGAGACCTTCCGTAGGGATCAGGTGCGGGCAAGGAGCAGCAGGGAGCCGTCGGACATGTCGCCGTAGCCGGTGACGAGGCCGAGTTCCGCGTTGGAGAGTTGACCGGCGCCGGCGTCGCCCCTCAGCTGCCGGACGGCTTCGACGACGTGGTTCATGCCGGCGATGTGCGCCTGGGAGAGCAGCCCACCGTGGGTGTTGACGGGCAGCGTGCCGCCCGGGCCGATGCCACGATCGCGGATGAAGTCAGGGGCTTCGCCTCGCGCACAGAAGCCCAGTTCCTCGAGCTGACGCAGCACGACGAAGGAGAAGCAGTCGTAGAGCCACAACGCATCGAAGGCGTCCAGCTCGAGACCGACCTCCTTCAGCAGCCGGGGCGCAAGCTTCGTGAGGCCCATCTGGAGCATGTCCGGACGAGAGACCAGGTCGTCCGGCGTGTCCGCACGCCCCTCTCCCGCTCCCAGCACTCGGACCGGCGGCCGGACACCGTGGAGCCCGGCGCTCGCGCTGGCCACCACGACCGCTGCCGCGCCGTCCGACTCCTGGCAGACGTCGAACAGCCGGAACGGCTCGACGAGCATCGGGGACGCGTCGTACTGCTCCCTGGTCAGAGGACGGTCGCGGAAGTAGGCCCGGGAGTTGCTCTGGGCATGTGCTCGCGTGGCCAGGGCGACATCGCGCAGTCCGTCGCGGTCGGCGCCGGTGGTGGCCAGCCACCGATTGGCGTGCAGGCTGTACCACTGCATCGGTACCGACAGACCGTAGGGCCGCTCGAGATGATCACGTAGGTGCTGGCCGGGCCATCGGATGGCCATGCCTGCGCCACCGGAATCGCTGAGTCGAGCCGCTCCGCTGTACTGGGTGCCGCCAGCCGCGACCAGCACCCTCGACGCCAGGCCGGCGCGCACGGCGCCAGCTGCGATGCCGATGGCTGCCACGGTCCCCGCGCCACCCATCGAGGTGGCGGCGTGGAAGCGCAGGTCACCGATGCCGAGCGCGTGGACGAACTCTTCCGCGTCGATCTTTCCGTTGGGCACGACGACGCCGTCGATGGCGCTCGGCTCGATGCCGGCGTCGGCACAGGCGGCCAGGGCCGCGCTCATCGTGAGTTGCACGGTGGTCTGGTCGGTGCCACGGCAGTAGTCGGTCTCACCCACGCCCACGATGCCCGCCCCGGGTTGCGCCACGGTGGTGACCGGCGCGGTCACGACGTGGCCTCCGCTCGTGACCACACCAGGGCGGGAGCGCCCCCAGCAACTCCCCGCGGCCCCGGACCACCAGCCCACAACGCAGCGTGGCCGGCGGGTCGGCGTAGAGCCCAGTCAGGCGGATCCCCCGGACACGTCGACAACGGCGACTCCGTAGGGCAACCGGTCGGCGAACCACGGATGGAAGGCACGATGAACGACGCTGAAGGTGTGGACCGTCCCCACCGGATCGACCGGGTGGGAGGCGAACGCCGTCTGGTGACAGGTGCCGCAGGTGGGCCGGGGCGGCCACTGGACAGTGTCACAGGCACGGCAGCGCCTGACCACGACACTCCCCGGCCCAGAGCATCGACATGGTCTGCGTACTCCGGAGCGACGTGCTCGGGGAAGGGTCTCGACACCACGGCTTCCGAGCCACTCACGCCTGATCACCAACTCGGCGACCCGCCTCGCGACGCCCAGCTTGGTCAGCGTACTTCTCATCAGCCATGGGTGAGGGCCCTCCGGCTCCGGTCATCCCGGCGTCGACGGGCAGCACCACCCCGGTCACGAAGGCCGCGTCGTCACTGGCGAGATAGAGCACCCCCGCGGCGACATCAGCGGGTACCAGCGGACGCCCCATGTAGCGAGAGCGGTCCAGCGCCTCTTGGGCTCCGGACAGATCGGTCGCGTCTCCCGCGACGAGATCCGCCGTCATCTGCGAAACGACAGCACCGGGGACGATGACGTTGGCGCGGATCCCGAACTGTCGCAACTCTGCGGCGACCGAGTTCGACAACCCGATGATGCCGGCCTTCACGGCGCTGTAGACGTGGGCGCCCACTCCGCCCATGACGCCGGCGGGGCTGGAGGTCGAGATGATCACGCCCGAACGCTGGGGCTTCATCACCCGAGCCGCATGCTTCATGCCCAGCAGCGCGCCGCGCAGGTTGACGGCGATGGTGAGGTCGGCATCCTCCGTCCGGGTCCGGTCGATGGGCCCGACCGCGCCGATGATGCCCGCGTTGTTGAACATCACGTCGAGGCGACCGAACTCGGCGACCGCCGCGTCCACCAACGAGGAGACCGACGCCTCGTCGCTGACATCGGTACGACGGAAGATCACCCCGGCTCCGAGCTCCGTGGCGAGCGCGACGCCCGCCTCCTCCTGCAGATCGGCGATCACGACCTTGGCGCCCTCGGCATGGAAGAGACGGACCGTGCCGGCTCCGATGCCGCTGGCACCGCCGGTCACCACGGCGACCCGGCCGTCGAGACGGCCGCGCGGGGCCGCCCCGGATGCACCACTCACGACGGGACCGCGATCGACTTGGTCTCGAGGAACGCCTTGAAGCCTTCGGGGCCCATCTCACGCCCGATCCCAGACTGCTTGTAGCCACCGAACGGGGAGCCGTAGGCCTGCGGTCGCCCGTTGATGCTGACCATGCCCGTGCGAATCCGGCGAGCGACGGCGACGGCGTGGTCGACGTCGGCCCCCAGACCGAACCGGAGAGTCCGTAGACCGAGTCGTTGGCGATCCGGACCGCATCCTCAACGTCGTCGTAGGGGATCGCGGCCACGACGGGCCCGAAGATCTCCTCCTGCGCCACCCGCATCTGGTTGTCCACACCGGCAAGCAGCGTGGGTGGCACGAACCACCCTGCCTCCAGCTCCGACGGAAGTGGCAACGTCTCGCCGCCGGTGACCACCCTGGCACCCTCCTCTCGACCCAACGTGATGTAGCCCGCGACGCGGTCACGCTGGCGCTGGCTGACCATGGGGCCGATCCTGGTGTCGGGGAGCATCGGGTCACCGACCTTCTGGGCAGCGAGGGCCGCGGCCAGCGCTTCGACGAACTCAGCCTCCCGGCGACGAGGAACGAGGATCCTGGTCTGTGCGATGCACGCCTGTCCGTTGACCATCATCGCCATCGGGAGCAGGGCCGGGATCACGGTCTCGATGTCGGCGTCCTCCAGCATGATCGCCGCGGACTTTCCGCCCAACTCGAGAGTGACCCGAGCGATCCGCTGCGCAGCCGAGGCCATGATCGCCTTGCCAGCCGCACTGCTGCCCGTGAAAGCGACCTTGTCGACCTCGGGGTGAGCAACGAGGTGGGCGCCCGCCTCGCGGTCACCGGGAAGGATGCTGAGCACCCCTTCGGGCAGCCCGGCCTCGAGGAATGCGTCAGCGAACGCCTGCACCGTCAGCGGCGTCTCCGGCGGAGGCTTCAGGACCACCGAGCATCCTGCCGCCAGGGCCGGCGTGATCTTGAGGGACGGGGTGCTCAACGGGCCGTTCCAGGGGGTGATCGCCCCTACCACCCCGACTGGCTCCTGGGTGACCAGGCTCGTGTTGGCGCCGTCCGAACGCCGCTCGTCGTAGGCGAACCCGCGTGCCAGGTCGGCGTAGTAGCGGGTGTGCCGGATCGGGTTCGGCACGTGTGCCATCTCGCTGAACCACAGGGGGCATCCGAGCTCGGAGGTGATGCTCACCGCCAGCTCGGGCGCACGCTTCTCCAGGAAGTCCGCGGCCTTGTGCATCACCTCCGCGCGCTCCTCCGGCGTGGCCCGGGACCACACGCCGGAGTCGAAGGAGGACCGAGCGGCGGCGACAGCCGCGTCGACGTCATCGGCCGAGGCGAGGGCCGCGGAACCGACCCGCTCTCCGTTCGCCGGGTTGCGCACCTCGGTGACCGCTCCTCCGCGTGGATCCTGCCACCGGCCTCCCACGAAGAGCTGCGGCCGCTCGGTCATGGCATCGGGCAGTGAGACGGGCTGGGACATGAGTGGGGTCTCCCTCCGGCGAACAACGTCGCCACACGGGTGCTGAGATGACTCTGCGAGGACTATTGCTGATAATGAAACATAACGTATTGTCTCGGGTGACGCCAGCCACATCCCAGGAGCAGAGCATGTCAACACATGTCGTCATCGTCGGAGCCGGCCTTGCCGGCCTTCGCACCGCCGAACGTCTGCGCCGAGGGGGTTACGACGGCGTCCTCACGCTGATCGGCACCGAGGCGCATCCGCCGTACGACAGACCGCCCCTTTCCAAGGCACTTCTCGGCGCCGAGCAGACACCGGACCTTCCAGCCCTCCGCAACAGTGACCGGCTCGCCGAGCTCGATCTGGATCTCAGGACGGGAGTGACCGCGACCGGCCTCGACCCCCGGGCACACCGGGTGAGGCTGGACGACGGCAGCGAACTGGCCTATGACCAGCTGGTGCTCGCGACCGGGCTGACGGCGCGAGCGTTCCCGCAGTGGCAGGGCATCGAGGGCGTTCACGTACTGCGCAGCTTCGACGACTGCCTGGCCCTGCGCGCATCCGCAGCCAATGCCCGACACGCCACCGTGATCGGGGCCGGCGTGCTCGGCAGCGAGATCGCCGCGACGCTTCGAGGCCGGGGCGCGGAGGTCGATCTCGTCGACGCCCTTCCCCAGCCCCTCCACCGTGTCGCCGGGGACGAGGTCGGCGCCTTCATTGCAGACCTGCACCGATCGCACGGCGTGAGCCTCCACCTCGGACGCACGGTCGCGGAGCTCGCGACCGACGAAGGGCGCGTGCGGGAGGTCCGTCTCGACGACGGCACCCGGGTGCGCACCGACCTGGTAGTGGTCGCCGTCGGCGCCTCTCCCGTGACCGACTGGCTTGAGTCCTCCGGTGTCCATCTGGATGCCGGCGTGGTCGTCGACGACCGCGGCGCCACCTCCGCTCCGGATGTCTGGGCGGTCGGCGACGTTGCCGCGGTTCCCAACCCCCGCGGCGACGGCACCATCCGGATCGAGCACTGGACCGCGGCCGGAGACTTGGCCGCGACCGTGGCGACCAACGTCCTCGCAGCGCTGGGTACCGGTGAGCCGCGAGCCCACGCAGAGATCCCCTACATGTGGACCGACCAGTACGACGTCAAGCTGCAGTGCCTGGGCCTGCCCTGCGCCTCCGACGAGCGCGTCCTGCTCACCGGCTCCCCGGAGAGTGGCGCATTCCTCCTGGCCTTCGTCGACGACGGACACGTGAAGGCGGTGGTCGGCGCCGGCATGCCGGCCGCGCTGATGCGTTGCCGCGCGGCAGTGACGAAATCCTGGCCCGTGACCGAACTCCGGGAAGCAGCTCCGTGGGAACGAAGGAAGGCAACCGCATGAGCGACCTCGAAGACCTGATGCACCGAGTGGCCCGGCTGGAGGAGGCGGAGCTCGCCCGGAACCTGCTGCACGCCTACGCGGAGACCCTCGACGATCCGACGCCCGAGGCGGTGGCGGATCTCTTCACCGAGGACGGCGTGCTCTCCGTACCTGCGGGCGACTTCGCCGGGACCACCGCGATCACCGGGTTCTACCGCGACAGGCTGGGGCCGGGCGCCTCGGAGAAGCGGCACTTCATCATGAACGTGCGAACCCGTCCACAGGGTCCGGGTCTGGTCGAGGTGGCGTCGTACTTCCTGTTCACGGCACGGGATCGCGACTCGGGCCTCGGCTGGGGTCAGTACCGCGATCTGATCGAGGTCGCCGGTGGCCGAGCCCGGTTCCGGCACAAGACCATCACCCCGCACCTGGCCACGGACCTGAACCGTGGCTGGCCCGCCACGGAGGCGTGAGATGCGGCAGATCCTCGCCGAGCAGGTGGTCGACGTCTACGCACAGCTCCCAGAGCCGGGCAGATCCTCGCGCTGGGTGGAGGCACGCAGGTTCGGGGCACACAACCGGCCGCTGATCGAAGGCCCGACCTACGTGGCGAACGGCGACCTCTACCTCGTCGACGTGCCCTGGGGTCGCCTGCTGCGCGTCCGGGACGGTGCGGTCGACGTCGTCCTGGAGTACGACGGCGAGCCCAACGGACTCGCCCTCCATCCGGACGGACGGATCTATGTCGCCGACTCGCGTCTCGGCATCCTCGCCTTCGAACCGGAGACAGCCGAGATGTCAACCGTCTGCGATCACCGGCGGACGGTGCCGTTCGTGGGACCGAACGATCTCGTGTTCGATGCCGAGGGCAACCTCTACTTCACCGACCAAGGGCTGAGCGACTGGCGGCAGCCCTACGGGGCTCTCTTCCGGCTGTCGCCCGGGGGTGACCTCGAACGGCTCCTCGACGGGCTACCAGGACCGAACGGTCTGACGCTCAGCGCCTCCGGGAGAGCCGTCGACGTGGCACTGACCGCTGAGAACAGCATCCTTCGGGTCACGCTCGATCCCCACGGCCAGGTGAACACGACCTCGACCTATCTCCGACTGCAGGGCGGCCTGGGCCCGGACGGCATGGCGACCGACCAGCAGGGCCGGCTCTTCGTCACGCACCCGGGCCGCGGCGTGGTCTGGGTCTTCGACCCCTGGGGCGAGCTGTGCGCGGAGATCCGCTCTCCCGCCGGACGGCACGTCACCAACGTCGCCGTCGTCCCCAACCATCCCGGCCGGGTCATCATCACCGAGGCGGAGCACGGCGTACTGCTCCTCGCCACGGTCGACGCCTGACCCCCGGACTGATCTCGACAAGCTCGATCAACGCAATCATCCGGAGGTCGAGCCAACCCGGGGTCGAGCCCTAACCCGGGGGTCGAGCCAACCCCCGGGGGTCGAGCCTGTCGAGACCCAACCCGCGAGTGATCTCGACAAGCTCGATCAACGGAGTGCAGTCGATCAACGGGGCGCAGTCGATCAACGAGGGTGGTCGATCAACGGAGTGCAGTCGATCATCCGGGGCGCAGTCGATCAACGGAGTGCAGTCGATCAACAGGGTTGCGGGGGCGGGCTGGGGTCAGCTGAAGGCTGGGAGGACCTCGTTCTTGAACTTCTCCAAGGTCGCGAGCATCCGGTCCTGTGGCAGGTCGTACCACTGCATCCGCAGGATCACATGGGTGATGCCGATCTCCTCCAGCTCCTTGAGCTGGGCGATCGCCGTGGTCGCATCCGTGAAGAGGTAGGACTTGTCGGCCACGGACTTCAACCCGGCGTCCCCCTTGAGATGGCGGTAGCTGTCGGTCTTGTCCGGAGCCTCGAACTCGGCGTACTTGCGGGTGTTCTCACCGCGGAAGTGGAGGCCAACCTCCAGAGCCTTCTCGGGGTCGTCGTCCAGGACCATCTCGCGGCGAACGACGACTTCCTGGGCCGGGCCTCGACCCAGCCGCTCCCGCTCCTCGGCATAGAAGGCGAGGATCGAGCGGAGTTTCTCCGGCTCGGCGTGCGGCGGGACGATCCAGGCGTCCCCGAGCGCGGCGGCGCGGCGAGCCCCCGTCTTGTGGACCCCGGCGCCCACCCAGATCGGCGGGCCCCCGTCCTGCACCGGCGGGATTCCGATGGACTCGCCCTTGATCGTGAAGTGCTCACCCTCGAAGTCGACGGTCTCGTTGCTCCAGAGGCGCCGGAGGATCTCCACGCTCTCCTCGTAGCGCTTGACCCGATCGTCCATCGAGATCCCGAACGCGTCGTACTCGTTGCTTCGGTAGCCCATGCCGAGACCCGCCACGGCATGGCCGTTGCTGATCTGATCCAGGGTCGCGAACTCCTCGGCGACCGCCACGGGGTGTCGCAGGGGAGGATGAACATGTTGGTGCCGATCCGCATGTCACCGGTGTGCTCAGCGATCGCGGCCAGCCCGACGAGCGGCTGGAGGGTCTGCATGTTGCCGAGGTAGTGGTTCAGCATCCACGCTGAGCTGATGCCGCTCTCCCGCGCTGCCCGTGCCTGCTCCCGCAGCTCGCCGATCCGCGCGGAGGGGAGATGTGGGGCGGGAAGTCGTTTTGCAGGGCCAGACCGAACGTCAGCGCCATGGAATCCTCCAGAAGGTCACGAGCAGGGCTTAATACATACTATTCATATTCAGAGATCTTGGCTAGGGTCTGAGGCAGACATCCGCGAACGAGGGGAGCCTTCCGCCCATGACCCGGACCTACGACGCGCTCGAGCCCACGGATCCGGACTGGACGAGGTGGACCGGCGCCCAGGTGCTTCGCCGCCAAGCGGCCGAGCGCGGCGACCGGACCTTCCTGATCGCCCCCGAGGAGGACCTCGAGATCACCTACGGTGAACTCCTCACCACCTGTGAGCGCGTGGCTGGCGGGCTCCACGCCGCTGGCGCCGAGCGCGGCGACCGGGTCATCATCATGGCCAAGAACTCCAGCCGCTTCGTGCTGACCTGGTTCGCCACAGCCCTCGGCGACCTGGTCGAGGCAGGTGTCAACACCGCCTACGAGGGCGAATTTCTGCGCCACCAGGTCCAGCTCGTCGACGCCAGGTGGGTCGTCGTCGACGACGACTTGGCCGACCGATTCATCGCTCTGCGTGATCACCTCGACCAGGTGGAGGGCTTCTGGGTCATCGACAACACGGGTGCCGCCGAGGGCGCCGTGGAGCGACTCCGGGCCGCCGGCTGGCGGGCAGAACACTGGGACGGCCTGCGCGAGGCAGCGCCGTACGACGGTCCCGAGCCCGACGCCCGCGACCTGACAGCCGTCTTCTTCACCTCCGGCACCACCGGGTTGTCCAAGGGCGTCGCCATGCCGAACGCTCAGATGAACTTCTTCTCCGAGCTGACCCGCTGCCTGACCCGGTTCACCGAGGACGACACCTGGCTGTCGGTGACACCGCTCTTCCACGGCAATGCGCAGTACATGGCGCTCTACCCCGCCCTGATCGCCGGCGGACGAGCGGTGATCCGTTCCCGCTTCAGCGCGAGCAGATGGGTGGACCAGCTTCGCGAGCACGACGTCACGGTCACGAACTTCCTGGGCGTGATGATGGACTTCGTCTGGAAGCAGCCCGAACGCCCTGACGACGCGGACAACCCGCTGCGCTGCGTCTTCGCGGCGCCCACCGCCTCGTCCATCCTCGAGGAGTTCAAGAAGCGCTTCGACATCGAGGCCTTCGTCGAGGTCTACGGCACGACCGAGACCACCACCCCGATCCTGAGCCCCTACGGCGAGGACCGACCTGCGAGGGCAGCCGGGCTCAACGCTGGCAGGTGGTACGACGTCGCGATCGTCGACCCGGAGACCGACATGGAGGTCCCGGTCGGCGAGGTCGGCGAATTCTGCGTGCGACCCAAGCATCCATGGATCAGCAGCCTCGGCTACTACAACATGCCGGAGAAGACCACGGAGGTGTGGCGCAACATGTGGTTCCACACCGGCGACGCCGTCCGCCGCGACGAGGATGGCTGGTACTACTTCGTCGACCGCATCAAGGACGCGATCCGCCGGCGCGGAGAGAACATCAGCTCCTACGAGGTCGAGCAGGCGCTTCTCTCCCACTCCGCGATCGCAGAGTGCGCGGTGATCGGAGTACCCGCCGACTCCGAAGCCGGGGAGGACGAGGTGATGACCGTGATCGTGCGCGATGGTGATCTCACTGCCGAGGAGGTGTGGGAGCACTGCGTCGGCAGGGTCCCGGCCTTCGCGATCCCGCGCTTCGTACGTTTCCGAGAGGATCTCCCCATGACGCCGTCGGAGAAGATCCGGCGCAACGTGTTGCGTGACGAGGCCACGAACGCGCAGGACATCTGGGACCGGGAAGCGTCGGCCGGAGCGGCCCGATGAGCCAGTCGACGCCTGCATCCGTGCTCGCGGTCCAGGTCACGAGCCTGGACGGGCCTTCGGGACTCCGAGTGGTCGAGCTTCCCGGTCTCGGTCCCGAGGATGCGGCTGGCGCGGTGTTGGTGGATGTGCACGCAGCCGGCGTCAGTTTCCCCGATCTCCTGATGTGTCACGGGCGCTACCAGCGCAAGCCTCCACTTCCCTTCGTACCAGGTGTCGAGGTCGCTGGCGTCGTCGCCGCCGCACCCACCGGCAGCGGTTTCCATCCCGGGGACCGCGTGGCCGCCTTCGTCCGAGTCGGCGGGTGGGCGGAACGCGTGGCGGTGCATCCCGAACTCACCTTTCCCCTCCCCGACGACATCAGCTTCCGCAGTGGCGCGGGAATGCCCATGAACTACCTCACGGCGCATCTGGCACTCACCCGGCGCGGCGGCCTCCGCCCAGGCGAGACGCTGGTGGTCCACGGTGCTGCGGGAGGCTTGGGAACGGCTCTGCTCCAGGCAGGTCGCGCACTCGGCGCCCGCGTCATCGGCGTTGTTTCGACCGAGGAGAAGGCAGCATTCGCCCGTGCCGCCGGGGCACACGAGGCGGTGCTGGTCGGAGACTGGCTGGCGGTTGTCCGCGACCTCGTCCCCGGTGGTGTCGACGTGCTCGCCGACACCGTCGGCGGCGACCGGTTCCTCGACTCGGTCCGTTCCCTCGGCAAGGAGGGCAGGCTCATCGTGCTCGGCTTCGCCGAGGGCATCCCGACGGTCGCCGCCAACCGCCTGCTGCTCAAGAACGTCGACGTACGCGGAGTTGCGTGGGGAAGCCTCATCGAGGACGAGCCGACCTATCCGCGCCAGCAGTGGAGCGACGTGACGGACTGGCACGCCGCAGGCCACGTCAACCCGGTCGACGGTGCCACCTATCCGCTCGAGCAGGCAGCCGACGCGTTGCGCGAGCTCGAGGACAGACGAGCGACCGGCAAGATCACCTTGACTCTCCGGAAGGAGAATGCAGGACCGGTCGCTGCAGAGCAGAACCCCAACCGAGAGGCAGGAACCCACTGATGGGCCAGATCCACGTCAAGGAACGCAGCGAGGCTGTCTGGATCACGTTCGACGCTCCGGAGCGCCGCAACGCGTTCGATCCGGAGATGGCGCAGGCGGCGGTCGAAGCCCTGGAGCAGAGCACCGATGCACGTGCCGTGGTCATCACCGGCGCCGCCGGAGGGTTCTGCGCCGGTGGCGCGCTGGATCTGCTCGGCACTCCGACGCTTCCGCAGATGCGCGAGCTCTACCGCATGTCCCTGCGTCTCTTCGACGCGGTGCGCACTCATCCCAGGCCTGTGATCGCGGCAGTGAACGGTGCCGCGGCCGGCGGAGGAAACGAACTCGTGGTGGCCTGCGACCTCGCGGTCGCTGCGGCCTCCGCCACCTTCGGGCAGACCGGTCCGCGGGTGGGAAGCGCGCCGGTGACGGGTGCCACGAACGTGCTCGGCGTCCAGATCGGTGAGAAACGGGCCAAGGAGATGGCATTCCTGTGTCGCCGCTACACCGCGACCCAGGCCCTCGAACTCGGCCTGGTCAACCAGGTGGTCCCCGACAGTCAGCTCGAAGCCGCCGTGGATGGCATCGTCGAGGAGCTCGGAGCCCTCAGCCCGCGCTACCTGGAGATCGCGAAGGTCTCCTCCAACATCTGGTGGAACCAGGCTCGGGACAACTTCATGGGCGGACTGGGCATGCTGGTGCAGGCGGTGGGAAGCGAGGACATGGTGGAAGGGGCGACGTCCTTTCTGGAGAAGCGCACGCCTCGGTTCCCCGATCCCCAGTGAGACCGCACGCCACATGAGAAGAGGAGGGGCAGGCATGAGCCGGCCCCTCCTCCCTGTGTCGGACTGCGCAGAATCAACCCAGCGCGTCGAGCTCGTCCGGGTCCACGTCGAGCTCGACGTCCTGGACACCACGCCACGCCATCGTGCCGCCGTCCACCGGGACGTTGATCCCGGTCAGGAAGGAGGCCGCGTCGCTGGCAAGGAAGCAGACCACCTGGGCGATCTCCTGGACCGTGCCGCGGCGCGGAATCAGGTGGGTGCCATACATCGCCCTGGCCCGCTCCAAGCGGTCAGTCGCACTTGCCAGGTGCGAGTTGCCCATCGGGGTCTTGATCGCCCCCGGTGAATAGGAGTTCGCTCGCACGTGGGGGCGAGGTTGATGGCAGTGGTGCGC
The DNA here is from genome assembly GCF_021555175.1 of Nocardioides alcanivorans. Classification (GTDB taxonomy): domain Bacteria; phylum Actinomycetota; class Actinomycetes; order Propionibacteriales; family Nocardioidaceae; genus Nocardioides; species Nocardioides alcanivorans. The sequence goes on from NZ_JAKGRW010000012.1 coordinate 92,860, forward strand.
GTGAGCTGGATGACGGCGGCCTTGGTGACGGCGTATGCCGCCATGCCCGCACCCGTCATCCCGGACACCGAGGCGGCGTTGACGATGCTCGGGCCCCGATCCGACTTGCGCAGGTGGGGCGCTGCATACTTCGTCGCCAGCCAGACCGCCTTCAGGTTGATGTCGTTGACCGCGTCCCAGGCCTCCTCATCGAGCGTGTCCACTCCGACTCGGTCTGCATCGGTGAACACCTGGTCCAGGACACCTGCGTTGTTGACCAGGACATCGAGGCCGCCCGCCCAATCGGCGACCTGGTCGATCATCTGCTCGATCTCCGCGCCGACGCGCAGGTCGGCGACCACGCACAGCGCGTCCCCGCCCAGCTCCCGAACGAGCGCGGCGGTCTCCTCGATCCCGGCACCGTTGGCATCGGTGAGCCCGATGTGCGAGGCGCCCTGCCGGGTCGCTTCCAGTGCGATCTCGCGCCCCATGCCTTGGGCGGCGCCCGTGATCAGGATCCGTTTTGCTCCCAGCATCCCTGCTCCTTCAGTCGTCGGTGACCCAGCCGGTGGCCAGGTCCGTACGGAGGTGGCTCTGCATCGCGACCCGCGCGAACCGCGGCTCGCCGCCCGAGACGTCGACCAGGTCGTCGTACTCGCCCCACCCGAGGATCGACTCCCCGGGAGCCGACCGATGAACGAGAAGTAGGCCTCGAGACGCACCAGGCCGGGCTCCAGCCACGTGGTGCGCGGACTCGCGACGAAGTGCCGCTTCGCGGAGGGGTCCGTAGCCCATGCCTTCATGAAGAAGGCACCGATCTCGTCGAGGCCCGTCGATTCACCACGTGGGGTCGCCAGCACCGCGTCCTCACGGAAGCAGGCGAGCGTCGCCGGAAGGTCCTGGGCGTCCACCGCCGTGGCGAAGGTGTGCAGGATGTTGCCCGCGACGACGCACTCCCAGGCTCGCGTCCCCGGGTCGCTCCCGCTAGCCGCGCCGTTCATTCGCGCGGCAGCCCGAGGCCACGCGCGATGATGCCGCGCTGGATGTCGTTGGTGCCTCCGCCGATGACATACATGGGCGCCACCCGGATGGCTGCTTCATGACGACCGGCCAGTAGCGCAGACGGACCGAGTACGTCGATACAGGTGCGTCCGAGCTCCTCGGCGAGATCGCCGCTGAGCACGGCAGCCATCGGCCCGGCGATCCGGGCGTCGGCGCCGGTGGCGCTGCCCCCATGAGACGCGTGGCGCGCAGCACCAGCGCCCGAGCCGCTTGGAGACGACAGGCGGCCCAACTGATCCGGTCACGGTCCAGGGCATCGACCGATCCCCCGGCAGCGACCCGCGCACGCAACTCGGCGACGGTCTCGTCGAAGTGGCGTCGCAGCGTGGCAGCGACACCACCCATCACGACGCGTTCCGCGGTCAAGGCGTCGGTGATCACACGCCATCCGCCATGGATCTCTCCGACGCGGCAGGAGTCGGGCACCCGGACGCCGTCGTAGAAGACGGTGCAGGAGATCTCCCCGAGAGCGCGGTGTGGTTCTGCACGGTGATTCCGGGAGTGTCCATCGGGACCAGGAAGATCGTGATGCCGGCGTGCCGCGGCTGGGCGTCGGGGTTGGTGCGCACCGCCAGCCACACGTGGCTCGCGGTGTTGCCCCGAGTGGTCCACAGCTTCTGGCCGTCGATGACCCAGTCGTCCCCGTCGCGCACCGCACGGGTACGGAGCGAGGCCAGGTCGGAGCCTGCCTCCGGCTCCGAGTACCCCAGGCAGAACGCCATCTGGCCCGCATGCAGGAGCGGCAGGAACTGCGCCTTCTGCGCCGCCGTCCCGTGGCGCAGCAACGAGTGGCCGATCAACATGGTGGCGCTCATGGCCCGATCGACGGGGCCGCCCGCGTACTTCATCTCCTCGTGGAGCACGACCTGCTCCTCGACGGAGACCTCCTTGCCGCCGTACTCCTCCGGCCAGTTGAGGGCGAAGAGCGACTGCCGGTCCATCTCGGCGCGCAGTGCCTCCACGTCGTACTCACCGGCGACTCCGGCAGCGAGGTCCGGGTCGGGGCGACGGAAGCGGGTCAGCAGCGCGCGCACCTCCTCGCGGAATGCTTCGGCGCGATCACCCAAGTGGAAGTTGGGCAGCCCCTCACCCTCGAGAAGGCGATCGGCGACACCGTCGCCGCGACGGTCGTCCAGGGCCCCGGAGCCGAGATGGGACAGGTCCGTGTGGACGCGGCGGAAGAGCCAAGCGGCCTCGTGTTCGTCGAAGAAGCCGACGGCACCGAGGGTGTGCTGGGCCCCTGCCATGATCCGCTGCGCCGCAGTGCGGGCATGGCGGGCAGCCAGAGCTGCGGCGATCTGGGCGTCGGCGCGGTCGGCAAGGAATGCCTCGACCGCCTCGTCCACCAGGGCCTCGCTTGCCGAGACCTCGATCTGACAGGCAGCAACCCGCTGTTGGACCGCCCCGAAGGCGCCGATGACCTTGCCGAACTGCTGGCGCACCAACGCGTGCTCGACGGCCAGTTCGTGTGCGCGGCCAGCCGCCGCGGTCGCACGAGCGGCAACGGCGAGTCGGAGCAGTGCCGTCACCCGCTGCGCTTCGCCGTCGTGGAGTCGTCGTGAATGCACGCCGTCGCCGAGACTGACCTCGCGCAGCGCGGGGGCGGCGAGCCCCGCGAGGGAGTGGGCAGCGGCGAGCGGGTGCAGTGAAACCGTGTCCGCCGCATGGTCGAGAACGACGCCGTGAGTGGCCGTGCCGGCGTCATCGACCACCGTGTCGGCACCGGCGGATCCGTGGATGATGACCGGACGCAGCTCGCCGTCACCGATTGCGGCGGCGTGCTCAGGAAACAGGATGGTCGCGACGTAGGCGTCGGCCACGGGGAGCGGACACGACCTGCGGCCGAGCTCACGGACAGCGGCCACCAGGTAGTCCGCAGCTGCTGCCTCACCGAGTTGGTACCAGCCCTGCTGGGCGGCAACCTCCACCAGTTTGGCGGTGTCGGAGTCCTCCGCGCTGACGGCGGAGGGCCACAGACCCTCCAGCGCCCCTGCGACTGCCCTGCGGAAGTCGCGCACCTCGGAGCCGTTGTCTGCCATCTCGTCACCGTCCTTGCCGAAAGCTGGTGATCTATGAATACCATATTCATGATCACCCTCACATCCGTGTGTCCAAGAGGAGTAGCCGTCATGATGTTTCCGCACCTCTTCCGTCCGCTGACGCTCGGCTCTCGGACAGTGAAGAACAGAGTGGTGCTCCCACCCCATGCACATGTGGTATCCAGCCTGTGGGGCACGGACGAGGAGGCGGAGCGTCACATCGGCTACTGGGCGGAGCGCACCTCCGCCGGTTGGGTCGACGGTGTCTCCGCCCACGTGCGCAACAACCTCATCCCGGGCTTCGAGCCGACCGGGGTGGGCGCGCAGTACGACGGCCACTACCGCCAGCCCTACTTCCTCGACCGAGTGGGTCGACTCGCAGAGGTGCTGCACCGCGACGGCACCATCCTGACGGTCCAGATGATCCTCCAGGGCGGGATGCCGCACGCCGCATCGCCCACGTTGAGCGGACCCGTCGTCAACCAGGTGCCCCATGCCCTCACCCACGACGAGATCGACTGGTTCGTCGAGGAATACGCACATGGCGCGCGGCAGATCGCGCTCGCTGGCGCGGACGGCGCCGAGGTGCACCTCAACCACGACGACATGCTGGAGTACTTCCTCTCCCCGCTGACCAACCACCGTACCGACGAGTACGGCGGCGACCTCGCCGGGCGACTGCAGTTTCCGCTGCGCATCCTCAGTGCCCTGCGGGATGCGATGGGACCGGACCGCATCGTCGGCGTCCGGCTCAACCTGCGCGAGGAGGAGCCTGGCGGCTACGGGATCGACGGCCCGGACGGAGCTGTCGCGATCGCGCAAGCACTCGAGGCCAGTGGGTACGTCGACTACCTCAGCTGCGCCATCGGCAGCCCATGGGGCAACCCGAGCTACATCCAGTCGCAGCACCACCGGCCGGCCGAGTGGTCGGAGCTGGCCGGTCGAGTGAAGGCAGCCGTGTCACTGCCGGTCGTCTACACCGGTCGGGTCACCAGCCCGGCGGTGGCGGAGGAGTTGCTCGCAGCGGGTCACGCGGACGTCGTCGGGATGGCACGGGCGGTGATCGCCGACGGCCAACTCCTGACCAAGGCGAAGGAGGGGCGCCCGGAGGACATCCGCCCCTGCGTGGGTGGCAACGAGTGCATCAGTCGACGCGTCGTCGAGGGAACTCCGTTCTCGTGCGCAGTCAATCCCGAAGCAGGCAAGGAGGCCGACAACGCTGTCCGGCCGACTGCCTCACCTCAGCGCATCCTCGTCATCGGGGGCGGCCCGGCAGGGATGGAGGTGGCCGGCATCGCGGCAGAGCGCGGGCACCGGGTGACCCTGTGGGAGGCGCAGGCTGCCCTCGGGGGCCAGCTGCGGACCGCCGCGAACGCTCCGCGCCACGAGGACTACCGTTCCTACCTCGCCTGGCAGGAGCGGCGCCTCGCGGCCGCCGGCGTCACTGTCGCGACGGGACGACGCGCCGACACCACGGCGGTTGCGGACTTCGGCGCAGATCGAGTCGCGGTGGCGACCGGCGCCACGGCTCGAACGCCGAGCATCCCCGGCGTCGACCTGCCGCACGTGCACACGGCTCACGCCGTGCTGGACGACGAGGAACAGCGGATCGCCCTCGGTGAGCACGTGCTCGTCGTGGCCCAGGACGATCACCTTGCTCCCCTGTCGGTTGCGGACTTCCTGGCGACCAAGGGCCACCGGGTCACGATGGTGCACGGAACGGCAGCCCCGGGGCCCCTGTTGAGCCGCTACATCCTCGGCTCGATCCTGGCGCGTCTCGACGCAGGCGGGGTCACTCTTCGCACCTCCGAGCAGCCGGTCTCGATCGAGTCGGGACAGGTGACCGTGCGACACGTCTATTCCGGCGCCACCCGCGCCATTGCGGGAGTCGACTCCGTCGTGCTCTCCTGCGGAGCGGTGCAGGAGTCCTCCTTGTACGACGAGCTCCGTTCCCTTGACGTTGCCGCCGACATCGTCGGCGACGCCTATGCCCCACGTCGCTTGGTGTTCGCCACCAAGCAGGCGCGGGAACTTGCACTCACCTTGTGACCCTGCCTGAGAAGTCGTGACTCACGCGTAGTAACCGTCGCGACCTGCCGTGCCCAGCACACTGTCGCCCCCGTCGATGACGAGGCAGGCGCCGTTGATCCGTGGCGCACGAGCGAGGAACAACGCCGCCTGCGCGACGTCTCCCGCCGTGGTGGGAACGCCGCTGGACGACGCCGCAGCCAGGCGTGCGTAGGGTGTCTCGAGGTCGTCGCGGTCACCCATCAGGCCCGCCGCCAACGACGTGACCGCACCCCCGGAGCAACGGCATTGATCGTGAGACCGTCCCGCGCAATGTCGACCGCCACGGATTCCACCAATCCCTTCACCCCGTGCTTGGCAGCGGTGTAGGTGTGCGGCCCCAGGCCGCCCCGAACCGATGCCACGCTGCCTGTGCAGACGATCGCGCCCGCCCCAGCAGGACGCATCACCCGCACCGCGTGCTTGACGGTGAGGAACACACTCGTCAGCAGCAGATCCATGCTGCGGCGATAGTCCTCCAGCGCATGGTCCTCGATCCTGCCGGTCACGCCCACGGCTCCCGCATTGGCGAAGACCGCGCTGAGTGAGCCCTGTGCCGCCGCGGCATCCACGGCGGCAGCGACGTCGGACTCCCGAGTCACGTCGCAGTGCACGTACCTGGCAGCAGCACCCAACTGCGCCACCAAGGCTGTTCCAGCCTGGTCATCGACGTCGGCAACCACCACTCGGCCACCGTCCGCCGCCATGGCCCGGGCAATGGCGGCACCGATGCCGCGCGCACCTCCCGTCACGAGCGCAGTCGCCATGTCGCCAGCCATACCGAACCTCCTTGATTGACACTCCATCCCACGAAAGATTACCGTAGAATCATTATCAGAGATAGGAGCATCGGTGACGCACAAAGAGGTCCGTCAGCTCGACCGGGTGATCATTCGTTTTGCCGGTGATTCCGGTGACGGGATGCAGCTCACCGGTGATCGTTTCACTCAGGAGTCGGCTGCGTTTGGCAATGATCTGGTGACGTTGCCGAACTTCCCGGCCGAGATCCGGGCGCCTCAGGGCACGATCCCGGGGGTGTCGTCGTTCCAGGTGCATTTTGCTGACCACGACATCTTGACTGCTGGTGATGCCCCTGATGTGTTGGTGGCGATGAACCCGGCGGCGTTGAAGGCCAACATCGGTGACCTGCCCGCGGGGTGCACGATCATCGTGGACACCCACGACTTCACCAAACGCAACCTGGACAAGGCCGGCTACGACGCCAACCCGTTGGATCTGCTGGGGGACGCGAACGACCCGTTGGGGTCGTTCAACGTGCAGCCGGTGGACCTGACCGGGATGACGGTGGCCTCGGTGGCCGAGTACGGGTTGTCACGCAAGGACGCAGCCCGGGCGAAGAACATGTTCGCCCTCGGATTGTTGTCGTGGATGTACGGACGCCCCACCGACACCACGGTGGAGTTCTTGTCGAAGAAGTTCGCCAAGGCCCCCGCCATCCGCGATGCCAACATCACCGCGTTCAAGACCGGCTGGAACTACGGCGAGACCACCGAAGCGTTCGCGGTGCAGTACGAGGTGAAACCCGCCACCATGCCCGCGGGCACCTACCGCAACATCACCGGCAACCTCGCCCTGTCCTACGGCCTCATCGCTGCCGGGGTCCGCTCCGGACTGCCGGTGTTCCTCGGCTCGTATCCGATCACCCCCGCGAGCGACATCCTCCACGAGTTGTCCAAACACAAGTCGTTCGGTGTCACCACCTTGCAGGCCGAAGACGAGATCGCCGGCGTGGGCGCCGCCATCGGCGCCTCCTTCGCCGGCCACCTCGGCGTCACCACCACCTCCGGACCCGGTGTCGCGTTGAAGGGTGAGGCCATCGGGCTCGCGGTCATGACCGAACTGCCCCTGATCGTGGTCAACGTGCAACGCGGCGGCCCCTCCACCGGCCTGCCCACGAAGACCGAACAATCCGACCTGCTCCAAGCCATGTTCGGGCGCAACGGTGAAGCACCCGTACCGATCATCGCCCCCTCCTCACCCGGCGACTGCTTCACCGCCGCCGTCGAGGCAGCACGCATCGCCATCACCTACCGCACCCCCGTCATGCTCCTCTCCGACGGCTACCTCGCCAACGGCTCCGAACCCTGGGCCATCCCCACCGTCGACGACCTCCCCCTCATCAACCCCAACTTCACCACCACCGAGACCCTCAACGGCGACACGTTCGAGCCCTACTCCCGCGACCCCGACACCCTGGCCCGGCCCTGGGCGATCCCCGGCACCCCCGGACTCGAGCACCGCATCGGCGGCCTCGAGAAAGACGGCACCACCGGCTCGGGCAACATCTCCTACGACCCCGCCAACCACGACCACATGGTCCGCACCCGCCAAGCCAAGATCGACGCCATCGCCAACTCCCTGCCCCCCTTGGAGGTCGACGACCCCTCCGGGCAAGCCAAAGTGCTGGCACTCGGCTGGGGCTCCACCTACGGACCCATCGGCGCCGGCGTCCGCCGCGTCCGCAAAGCCGGCTACCACGTCGCGCACCTCCACCTGCGCCACCTCAACCCCTTCCCCAACGACCTCGGCGACATCCTCACCCGCTACGACAAAGTCCTGGTCCCCGAGATGAACCTCGGCCAACTCTCCCTACTGCTCCGCGCCAAATACCTCGTCGACATCGTCGGCTACAACCAAGTCCGCGGCCTCCCCTCAAAGCCGCCGACCTCGCCCAAGCCATCAGCGACCTCGTCGCCCAAACCGACAACACCACCGTCGACCTCACGATGAGCACCCCCGGAGCCCACGCATGACCTACGTCATCAACGAATCCTGCATCGACGTCAAGGACCGCGCCTGCATCGACGAATGCCCCGTCGACTGCATCTACGAAGGCACCCGGATGCTCTACATCCACCCCGACGAATGCGTCGACTGCGGCGCCTGCGAACCCGTCTGCCCCACCGAAGCGATCTTCTACGAAGACGACCTGCCCGAGGAATCGTCGGGCTTCCTGACCATCAACGCCGACTTCTTCACCGAACTCGGATCCCCGGCGGCGCCACCAAGACCAACACCAACCACCTCGACCACCCAGACGTCACCGCACTCCCGCCACAAGGAGAAGACTCATGAGCATCGATCTGGGACTCCCCACCCTCGGCACCACCGGCGTACCCACCCTGCCCGAGGGCGAGAGCCTCACCGGCAAGGACTTCACCAGCGACCAAGAAGTCCGCTGGTGCCCCGGCTGCGGCGACTACGCAGTGTTGAAAGCCGTCCAGAGCTTCCTGCCCACCTTGAACATCCGCCGCGAAAACGTCGTGTTCATCTCCGGTATCGGCTGCTCCTCAAGATTCCCGTACTACCTCGACACCTACGGCATGCACTCCATCCACGGACGCGCCCCTCCATCGCCACCGGCCTCGCAGTCGCCCGCGAAGACCTCCACGTCTTCGTCGTCACCGGCGACGGCGACGCCCTGTCCATCGGCGGCAACCACCTCATCCACGCGCTGCGCCGCAACGTCAACATGACCATCTTGCTGTTCAACAACCGCATCTACGGGCTCACCAAAGGCCAATACTCCCCCACCAGCGAGATCGGCAAAATCACCAAATCCACCCCCGTCGGCTCCCTCGACCACCCCTTCAACCCCGTCTCCCTCGCACTCGGAGCCGAAGGAACCTTCGTCGCCCGCACCATCGACAGCGACCGCAAACACCTCACCAGCGTGCTCACCGCAGCCACCGCCCACCGCGGCACCTCACTCGTCGAGATCTACCAAAACTGCCCCATCTTCAACGACGGCGCCTTCGACGCCATCAAGAACCCCGACTCAAAAGCCAACGCCATCATCCCCCTCGTCCACGACCAACCCATCACCTTCGGCACCCCCGGAGAAGACGGCATAGGCACCAAAGGCCTCATCCGCAACCCCACCACCGGTGGTATCGAAGTGGTCGAGGTCGCCGAAGTAGGCATCGAACAGATCCTCGTCCACGACGCCCACAACCCCGACCCGTCGACCGCCTTCGCCATCAGCCGACTCACCGATTCGGGCTACCTCAACCAAAGCCCCATCGGCATCTTCCGCCAAGTCCAACGCCCCGCCTACGACGACCTCGCCCGCGCCCAAATCACCACCGCCAAGAACGAACACACCACCACCCCCACGACCGCCTCACCAACCTCATCAACAACGGCGACACCTGGACCATCACCTGAGAAGCCACTGAGCCCCACCCATTTGCGTTGCGGCATCATCGATTCTGTGGTTACGATCACATTGATATGCATTGTTTCTCTGGTACGGGAGAGTGCTGATGGTGTTCAGGTCCACGGGTTCACGAAAATGTCTGAGTAGCTTGGCGGCAGTCATGGCAACCTTCGTTGCAGGGAGCCTGAGCCCCACTGCAGCCGCAGCCCCAGCCGACGTGGGCACGCTTGCCGTCGCCTCCGCCGAGGATCAGTGCAGTGCCGCGGACGGGCTCCTGGACGGCCTGTCGCTGGAGACCGCCGAGATCATCGGCGTGAGCACGCAGTGGAACACCTCCGGGCAGACCGAGCTCACCCCTCCGGTCGGCACTGACGTCGGTGGCATCGACTTCTGCGAGGTGGCAGTCACCCTGACCCACGGCGAGGAGAACGGCTTCGGACCCGATGAGGTCAGCGTCTGGGTCTGGTTGCCTGCCACCTGGAACGGCCGCATCCAGGCGGTGGGCGGAGGTGGGACACGTGCCACGCACGGAGCTTCGTCGATGACCGCTGCGCTGGCCGATGGCTATGCAGTGACGGCGAGCGACTCCGGTGTCACCGATGACCGACAGCCCAACATCTTCCTCGACTCCGACGAGACCGGAGACTCCTTCAACTGGCAGATCTTCGAGAACTGGACCTACCGCGGCGTCTGGGAAGGCACGCTCATCTCTCAACAGGTGGTCGACAAGCACTACGCCGCACCGGCCGACTACACCTACTGGAACGGCTGTTCCAACGGCGGCCGCCAGGGATTGGAGATCGCGCAACGCTTTCCCGGTGTCTTCGACGGCGTGATGTCGGCTGCGCCTGCGATGTACGGCGCCGACCGGCTGAACATGACCATGTCCTGGCCAGCCATGGTTCAGCACGATGCCTTCGGTGGTTTCATTCCCCGTTGCAAGCTCGCTGCCATGGGAGACGCGGTCCGGAATCACTGCGACGCGGATGACGGCGCCGTGGACGGCCTCGTCTCGACGCCCGCCCGCTGTGACTACGAGGCCGCGTTGGAGACCGTCATCGGCATGGAGACCGAGTGCGGCACGATCACCAAGCGTGAGGCCGAGGTCGTCGCGCAGATCTTCGAAGGCCCGCGCACGGCGGACGACCGCTTCGTTTGGTACGGCCACACTCCCGGAGTGGACCTCTCCGGCGGCACTTTCAGCGTGCCTCCGTCGTTCGCGTTGCAGAACTTCGCCTTCGCCGACACCACGGTGGACTGGACGAGCCACACCTCCGACGACTTGGTGACGACGATCCGCGATCGGATGCAGGGTCGTCTCGAGTTGCTGGCGAGCGCCGACCCGGTGTTGGAGCCCTACCGGCGCAGCGGCGGCAAGTTGCTGATGTGGCATGGCGAAGCCGACGGGCTCTTCCCGGCGGCGCAGTCGGCTCACTACTTCGACGAGGTCGCGCGCGTCTCGGGCGACCGGACCGAGGACTTCTTCCGCCTGTTCCTGGCACCCGGGGTCAATCACTGCGGTGGTGGCACCGGGCACCAGCCCGACGACCCGTTCGCAGCACTGGTGCATTGGGTCGAGGACGGCGAAGCACCCGACGTCCTTCCGGCCACTCTCGAGAACGAAGCCGGCGAGAGTCACCGCAACCTCTGTCCCTACCCCCAGGCGCAGATGTACGACGGCGGCCCGCTCACCGATGCCGCCAGCTTCCAGTGCGGCGAGGAGACAACCGCCGCAGCCAAGATCAGTACCACCGTCGGAGCTTCCCCAGTCACCGGCGCCGTCGGCGAACCGGTCACCGTCACGGCTCACGTCAGTGCAGAGGACGACGCTGAATTGACCGGGGTCGTTGACGCCGTGATCAACGGCAAGACGGTCGCCTCCGGCACGGTCTCCAAGGGCGTCGCCGAACTGATCGTGCCGCGCAAAGCCATGCCTGCCAAGCGCCTGGAGCTCCGCTACCGCGGCTACGGCAACTACAGCGGATCCCAGACGAGCGTCGCCATGCGACTCGACCCTGCCACGAGCACGGTCAAGGCCAAGCCCGCGAAGAAGAAGGTGCGCCGGGGCGGGAAGCTACGGGTGTCCATCACCGTGCGTGCTGCAATCACACCAGCCGGTCGGGTGGTGGTGCGCGGCCTTGGCTCGGCCAAGGCCAGGCTCAATGCCTCCGGGAAGGCCACGGTGGTCCTCACCGTCCCCAGACGAGCGACCGTGGGCAAGCACCGCCTACGCGTCGTCTACCGGGGAAGCGGCACGGTGGATGGGTCCGCGACGAAGGTCACCGTCCGCGTGCGGTGACCTCGTTCGACCCATCGGGCACTATTGATATGCATGAATCGAGTTGGTCCGCGGAGCATCAGCTCCCTCAGCCTGGAGGTACGGAAATGGCGGAACTGATCATCGTCGGAGTCGACGGCAACGAGCGTGCGGAGCGGGCGGCGGAACGGGCAGCACAGCTCGCCAACGCGACTGGGGCAGCCTTGCACGTGGTGTGTGCCTACGTTCGCGACCAGTCTGCGCAGATCACCGTGGCCGACGGCACCCACTCCGTGTCCGTCGCCGAGGAGAGCGCTGACATCGCGGCCCGCGTGGCAACCCGGCTCGCCGACGTGGTCGCGACGGTGACGAGTGCCGCCGTACAGGGCCGGCCGGCCGAGGCACTTCTCGAGGAGGCCGAACGCCTCGACGCCTCCCTGATCGTGGTCGGCAACAAGCGCCTCCAGAGCATCGCGCGCGTCCTCGGCAGCGTGCCGGCGGCCGTCGCCCACCATGCGAACTGCGACGTATACATCGTGAACACCGCCTGAGCCGGGCCCGAGGCCGAGTCCAGCCCAGCCGCGCAGTCAGACGAGGTTGTCCTCCACGGTCATCCCGAACGCACCCTTGCCGTAGAGGGCGAGGGTGCGTTCGATGTCGTTGGCGACATGCACCGATCCCGCGTGGGCGTCACGCCAGGCCCGACCGATCGGGTGGTCCGAACGAAGTGAGTTGCCACCCGCGGTCTTGAAGAGCATGTCGATCGCGGTCAGGGCACGCTCCGTGCCGCGCACCTGGTCGCGGCGGGCCCGCAGCCGCAGCTCCATCGGGATCTCTCGCCCGGCCGCAGCCGCGGCATGGAGTTCGTTCATGTTGCGCTCCATCTGCAGGATCGAGGCGTCGATCTCCGAAGCGGCACGGGCCAACGCGACGTGGGCGAAGGGATCCTCCAGGAAGCGACCACCGCCCAGGCTCAACCGGTGTCGTTCCCGCATCGTGGCGACGTACGTGTCGAGACACCCCTGGACCGTGCCGAGGATCGGCGCAGTCACGGTGTTGGTGAACACCGCACCGAACGGCATCCGATAGAGCGGGCCGGTGTTGACCTGCTGTCCCGGCCCGCTCAACCGGGAGTGCTCGAAGTTGCGCATCGCCCGATAGGACGGCACGAAGACGTCGCGCACGACGATGTCGTTGCTCCCGGTACCACGCAGTCCGATCGTGTCCCACACGTCGATGATCTCGACCTCCGACCGACGGACCAAGGTCGTGATGAAGTCCACCGGATCGCCACCGGGACCGGTGACCAACGCGCCCAGCAGCAACCACGCGGCGTGGTCGCAACCGGAGGAGAAGCTCCAGCGCCCGGAGAGCCGGTAGCCACCGTCCACCTCCACCAGCCGGCCCACGGGCGCGTACGACGACGCGAGCAGTACGTCGGGCCCCTCTCCCCAGACGTCGTCCTGCGCTGCTTCGGGAAAGAGCGCGAGCTGCCACGGATGGACCCCCATCACTGAGGCGACCCACCCGGTCGATCCGCAGACGCTCGCGATCGCCCGGACCACCTCGTAGAAGTTGACCGGGTGGTCCTCCAGGCCGCCGTACCTGCTCGGTTGCAGCATCGTGAAGACGCCCGCCGCCTGCAGTTCGGCGATGCTCCGTGCGGGCACTCGACGGGCATCCTCGGTCGCGACCGCGCGTTCGGCAAGGCCGGGCAGCAGGTCCCGGACGTTCTCCAGCACCACGTTCATCCTTCAAGGATCAACTGGTTCCGGAGACCTCCTCCCCGCACTGTCGCTCAGTGGGAGCGCGCACGCTCTTACTCCACGCTGAAGGCCGCCAGCGGCTCCGACCCGGACCAGTCGTGACCCCAGTAGGAGTCGGCGGTGATCTCCTCGGCGGTGTAGAAGGTCTCGTCGACGAGCATCCCTTCGCAGCCGTACTCGAGATCCCACCCGCCAGGTGCCCGGACGTAGAACGACACCATCTTGTCGTTGGTGTGCCGGCCGAGGGTCGAGGACAGTGAGAACCCCGCCTTGTTGACCTTGTCCAGGGCCCGCCCGACGGAGTCAAGGGTGTCGACCTCCATCATCAGGTGCACCAGGCCGGGGGCTTCGCCGTGCGGTGCGGGGCAGATCGCCAGGCTGTGGTGGCGCTGGTTGACCCCGAGGAAACGTACGCGGCGCACCGGAGGCGGCGAGTCGAGGCCACCGAGGCGGATGGCGCCGCGGGGCAGGAAGCCCAGCACCTCCGTGTAGAACTCCACTGTCGCCTCGGGCACCGTCGTCGGCAGCACCACGTGACCCATCCCGTGGTCACCCGTCACGAACGACTGTCCGTGGCCGGTCAGCACCGGGCTGTGGTCGAGCACCGGTCCGAAGAAGACCTCCAGCGGGGTCCCTGCCGGGTCCTCGAACGCCACGCCTGCCTCGATCCGGCGGACGTCACACTCCTCCTGGCTGAGCACCTTCACCCCACGACCCGAGGCCTCCACGGCTCGTGCCACCGCAGCGAGGGCGAAGTGGTCACGGACCTCCCAGCCGACGGCCAACACCTTGTCGGTGTCGCCGGGCAGCACGATCAGGCGGGCACTCCGCTCGTCCATCCGCAGGTGCAGACCGCCCTCGTTCGGCCCGTCCACCTCCTGCATGGCCAGGCAGTCGACGGTCAACTCGCGCCACCGCGGGATGTCGGCACTCTGCACCTTGAGATAGCCCAGACCGCGAATCTCCGTCATGGGTGTCCTTCCTGGGTCGGTGTTCATTCGGATCGGCGTTCGTTCAGATCATGGAGAGCATCGGTCCGGGCGGCGGCTCGACGTCGAGGGAAGTGAGCGCGGAGACCTGGAAGACCGCACCCGGCACGTGGATCGCGTGGGCGAGTCCCATGTGACCGTCGCGCCAGAAGCGCTGGATCGGGTTGTCCATGCGCAGGCCGTTGCCGCCCGAGCGGGCGACGATCTCGTCCATCGCGCGGACCGCACGCCACGCCGCCGAGACCTGCGTACGACGCGACGCAGCTCGCTGCTCCAAGGTTGCCTGCTCGCCCCGGGAGGCGATGTCATGGAAGCGGTCCGCGTTCTCGAGCAGCGCCGTACGGGATGCCTTGATCTCCTCCGCCGCAGCGCTGAGGGCATAGAGCACGTGCGGGTCCTCCTTCACCGCCGTGCCGGTGATCTGGACCCGGGACCGCTGGTAGGCCATGGCCGCTGCGAGTGCACCTTCGGCGATGCCGATGACAGCGGAGGTGATGCCGAGCGGGAACGCCGTCGTGAAGGCCACGTGGAAGAGCGGGTTGGTGTGGCCGGACTCGCGCGGCTGCGAGCCGTCCATGAACTTCGAGAATGGCACCACCCGGTAGTCGGGGACGAAGGCATCCTTGATGACGATGTCCTTGGAACCCGTGCCGCGCAAGCCCACGACGTCCCACGAATCCTCGACGATCGTGTAGTCGGAGCGCGGCAGGATCACGTGGTGGCTCTGCGGCGGCATCAGCGGGTTGCCGTCCTCGTCCCCGAGGAAGGCGCCGAGGAAGATCCAGTCGCAGTGGTCGGTGCCGGACGAGAACTGCCAGTGCCCGTTGAAGATGTAGCCACCGTCAACCGGGCGCAGCACGCCCATCGGGGCGTACGGGGACGCGATCCAGGTGTCCGGGTCCTCGCCCCAGACCTCTTCCTGCACCCGCGGGTCACACATGGACATCTCCCACGGATGGACGCCGACGATCCCGGCGACCCACCCCGTGGAACCGTCCAGTGAGGCGAGTCGCATCACCGCTTCGGCGAACTCTCGGGGATGTGCCTCCATCCCGCCTCGCTCGCAGGACTGCAGCATCCGGATCACACCGGTCTCCCGCAGCAGTTCGACGGTGCGGTCGCTGAGCTGTCCCAGTTTCTCGTTCTCGGGCCCGAGCGCTGCGAGCTCGTCGGCGTGCGTCTCGATCGCCTCGAGCACCGGGTGCCTCGTCATGCGCGTTCCCGGGTCAGGAAGGCCAGCACGGTCGCCTCCCAGGCGGCCTTGGCCTCGATCATGGTCCAGTGCCCGCAGTTGGGGAAGATGTGCACCTCCACGTCGGGCACCGCGCGCATCGGCAGCAGCACCATGTCCACCGGACTGACCCGGTCGTCGCGGCCCCAGGTGATCAGGGTCGGCGCGGTGATCTTGTGCAGCATCGCCCAGTACGGCGGCTGGTCCGAGGCCTCGGCTGCCTTCGCCATGGCCTGGAGGACGCCACGGCCATACATGCGTCGTGCCGAGGCGAGCGCCTCCGGGTCGAGGGCCAGCTCCCAGCGCTCGGCGATCAGCTCGTCGGTGACCAGCGAACGGTCGTGCACCATCGAGTTGAGCCACGCGACGAGCCGTTCCTTGGTGGGGTCCTCGACGAAGTCGGTCAGCAGGTTGATCCCCTCACCCGGCGACGGGCTGAAGATGTTGCGTCCCATCCCGCCGATCGTGACCAGCCGCTCCACCCGGTCGGGGTTGGCGATCGCGAACCGGGTCGCGACCACGCCGCCCATCGAGTTGCCGATGATGGCGGTCCGTTCGATGCCCAGGCCGTCAAGAAAAGCGCTGACGGCCGGGAGAGCCGCAGCCATCGGGTGGAGGTCGGTGTCGTCACTGATCCCGAAGCCCGGGAACTCGAGAGCCAGGCAGTGGAAGTGTTCGGCGAAGACGGGCAGGTTGTTGCGGAAGTTCCGCCACGCCGAGACGCCCGGCCCGGAGCCGTGCAGCATCAGCAGCGGAGGCGCGTCAGGATCACCTGCCTCGTGGTAGCGCAGCACCCCGGAATCGGTCTTCAGTTCACGCAACGTGGACTCTCGTGTCAGCTGGGTCACACGTGCACGCTAGGGGCGCGGCACAGCGCCGGGAGGCTGCTCCCAGTGACTGGGAAGAACTGCACCGCTCCCATCTTCGACGGCCCGATGCACGCCGCCCGGACCGGTTCGCGTCGCTGAGCGGGATCGAGCACGGCCGAGGCAACCGGACCGAGTTCGCTGGTCCCATGATGACGACTGATCCGGTCGACGGCCCGACCCCTGCGGAGATGCGAGCAGCCATGGGGCACTTCGCCTCGGGCGTCACCGTGGTCACCGGCCAGGACGACGGCGGACCCGCAGGCTTCACCTGTCAGTCCTTCGCGTCGGTGTCGTTGGAGCCGCCGCTGGTGCTCTTCTGTGCCGACCACCGGGGCCGGGCCTGGCCACGCATCCGGGAGGCGGGTCGGTTCTGCGTGAACGTCCTCAACGAGGACCAGCGCGACCTGTGCGACCGCTTCGGCTCCAGCCGCGGGAGCCGGTTCGAAGGCCTCGACTGGACCACCTCGCCGTGGGGCGCCCCCGCACTACCCGGCGTACTTCTGCGGGTGCACGCCGAGATCCACGACGTGCACCCGGCAGGTGACCATGACGTCGTGATCGGACGAGTCCACGCACTCGACGCCGGCGACCACTCCCGGCCCCTGGTCTTCTACCGGGGCACCTTCGGCATCACCGGTCAGGAGAAGGACTCGGTGATCACGAAGCCCTCCGGCAACGGCTTCACGAGCGTCCACAGCACCGTGACCTCGCAGCGGGCGATCCGCCACTCGCCGTCCTCGATGACGTAACGGTCGGCATACTCGATCGCGCTGAGTCGTTCGACCTTCTCCACCAGGTCGACCTGGCGGAAGCGCAGCGTCCAGGCACCCGTCGCCTCGCCGTCACCGATCACCTGGATGTCGGGGTGCATCGCGTGGTGCATGTCGAGGATCACGACCTTGTCGTCGACCCGCTTCAACGCAAGGCTGCTGAAGACGGCCGCGATGCCGTCGGCGTCCTCGAACTTGCCGATCCGCGGCCCGTAGTCGACGATCGCCCCCTTCGCGATGAAGCAGTTGCGGAAGTCCTCCGGCCGCTTCGCGTCGCATGCCCGCAGATAGCGGTGCTTGAGCGCCTTGATGTCCTCGATCGCCTCCAGGCGGGCGATCCTCTGCTGCATTGCGTCCATGTCGGACTTCCTCTCACTGGGTACTGGGGTGGAGCTTCTCCTGCGGCACGGCCTCGACCAGGTGGCAGGCGGCCGTCGTGCCAGCCCGCGACGTACGGGTCTGCGGAACCTGCTCGTGGCAGAGTTCGATCGCGTCCGGGCACCGCGAGCTGAAGACGCACCCGGTCGGTGGGTTCATCGGATCGGGCAACTCACCGCTGAGTCGGATCCTGGTGCGCGACCGCTGCACCACCGGGTCGGCGACGGGCGCGGCCGAGAGCAGCGCACGGGTGTAGGGGTGCTGCGGGGATCCGAACAGCTCGTCGGTGCCGCCCTGCTCCACCAGGGTGCCGAGATACATCACGGCCACACGATCTGCGATCTGCCGGACGACGGCGAGGTCGTGGGTGATGAAGAGACACGCCACTCCGAGCTCGGCGATCAACTCCTCCAGCAGCGCGAGCACCTGGTTCTGACTCGAGACGTCGAGCGCCGAGACGGCCTCGTCGGCCACGATCACCTTGGGCCGCAGCACCAACGCGCGAGCGATCGCGATCCGCTGACGCTGTCCACCGGAGAACTCGTGCGGATACCGGTCCGCGTGCTCGGCGCGGAGGCCCACCATCTCCAACATCTCCACGGCCGTACGTCGCCGCTCACGTCGGCCCTGGTCGGTGTGCACCACCAGCGGCTCACCGATGATGTCGGCCACGGCCATGGAGGGGTCGAGCGAGGAGAAGGGATCCTGGAAGACCATCTGGATGTCACGCCGCACCCTGCGCAACGCCTTGCCGCGGAGCCTGACGAGGTCCACCCCGTCGAGCTCGACCGAGCCGCGGTCGGGACGGATCAGCTGGGTGATGCCCCGGACCGCGCTCGACTTGCCCGAGCCCGACTCCCCACCAGGGCCACCACCTCGCCCTCGGCAACCTCCAGGTCGATGCCTCGCACGGCGGGCAGCGCCCGACGGCCGATGCGGTGGGAGACGTGCAGGTCGCGGACCTTGAGCAGTGGGGCCCGCCCCAGGTCGTCGTCGAGGCCAGCGCCGGTCATACGGAGACTCCTTCGGTGCTGCGACGAAGGTCGAGCTCATCGGTACGGATGCACCGCACGACCCCTCCGGTCTCGCGTGGTTCCAGGCTGATCGCATCGATCGAGCACTCCGTGATCGCGTGACTGCACCGGGGTGCGAACCGACAGCCCGTGGGGAACTGGTCCGGCATCGGCGGAGTGCCCGGGATGATCTCGATGCCACCGACCCCGTCGACGCGGGGCAACGACCTCATCAGTCCCGCCGTGTAGGGGTGACGCGGCCGCTCGAAGATGTTGAAGCACTCGGCCCGCTCGACCACCTCACCGGCATACATCACGACGACCTCGTCACAGACGTCGGCGACGACACCGAGGTCGTGGGTCACCAGCAGGACGCCCATCCCGAAGTCCCGGGCGAGGTCACGCACCAGGTCGAGGATCTGGGCCTGGATGGTGACGTCGAGCGCGGTGGTGGGCTCGTCGGCGATCAGCATCCGCGGTTCCGTCGCCAGCGCCATCGCGATCATCACACGCTGTCGCATCCCACCGGAGAACTGGTGCGGATACTCCACGAAGCGGCTCGCCGCGCGTGGGATCCCGACCAGGTCGAGCACCTCGATCGCACGCTTGCGGGCGTCGGCGCGGCTGAGCCCCCGGTGCCGGCGCACCACTTCGGCGATCTGGGAACCGACGGTGAATGCCGGGTTGAGGCTCGTCATCGGCTCCTGGAAGATCATCGCGATCTCGTTGCCGCGCACGTCGGCGATCTCACGCTCACTGAGACGGAGCAGGTCGCGACCGTCGAGCAGCACCTCGCCACTCGACGTACGTCCGTTGTCGCCGTGCAACCGCAGCAGGGCGAAGCACGAGACGCTCTTGCCGGATCCGGACTCGCCGACCAACGCGACCACCTGGCCGGGCTGCACGTCGAAGCTCACGTCGGTGACCACGGGCTGCCAGGCCCCGCGCACGGAGAACTCCACGGTCAGGTCACGCACGGACAACAGGGGTGACGTCATGTCAGACCCTCCCCTTCTCGCGGCCCACGGAGTCGGAGAGTCCGTCGCCGATCACGTTGCAGGCAAGGACGGTGAGCACGACCGTGACGGTCGGCACGATCACCGGCCACGGTGTGTAGAACCAGGCGGCCCGACCCTCGGAGAGCATGCTGCCCCAGCTCGGGTCGGGTGGTTGCACGCCGAGGCCGAGGAAGCTCAACGACGACTCCGCCAGGATCGCGAAGCCGAAGGCGAGGCTGATCTGCACCGCGAGCGGTGACAGCACGTTCGGCAGCACGTGGCGCCGGAGGATCCAGTGGGTCGGGGTGCCGATGCTGCGCGAGGCCTCGATGAAGGTCTCCTCACGGACGGCGAGGGTGGCTGCCCGCACCACACGGAAGAAGCGCGGCACGAAGACGACGCCGATCGCGAGCATGGCGTTGGTGAGGTTCGGGCCCATCACGCCGACGATGGCCAGGGCCAGCAGCAGCGGTGGGAAGCTCAGCAGGGCATCGGCGATGCGGGAGAAGACCGCGTCCCACCACCCGCGCAGCAGCCCGGCGAGCAGCGCCGGGACGAGGCCGCCCAGCAGGCCGACGCCCACGGAGGTGACCGCGGCCTGCGCTGCCACCCGGGCGCCGTACAGCAGCCGGGAGAGGGTGTCCCTTCCCAACGTGTCGGTGCCGAGGAGGTGGCCGTCGGAGAACGGTGGCAGGCGACGGCCGTCGATGTTCTGGGTCAGCGGGTCGTGCGGCGCCAACCAGGGTGCCGCGATCGCCGCGATGAACCAGACGGCGAGCACCAGCAGGGCGACCCGGTTCGCCCAGGGGCCGGTGAACCGGCGCAGGAAGCGGCCACGGGGCGACTCGACGACGACCGGGGTCGTGGGGATCGCGCTCACTGGGACTCCCCTCTCGGGTTGAGGTAGCCGTAGGTCATGTCGACCACCAGGCTTGCGGTCACGGTGATGATCACGGCGAACACGACCATCCCCTGGATCGCCGGCAGGTCGCCCGACAGCACCGCGCGCACCGCGAAGTCGCCGAGTCCCTGGATGCCGAAGATCGTCTCGATGACGGCGGTGCCACCGAGCAGGTAGCCGGTCTGGATGCCGATGACGGTGACCACCGGCATCAGGGCGTTCTTCAGACCGTGCTTCCAGACCACGGTGCCGGGCAGCATGCCCTTGGCGACGGCGGTGCGCACGTAGTCCTGCCTCAGTACGTCGGCCAGGGAGGCCCGCAGCTGGCGTGCGATCTCGGCGGCGGCAACGACGCCGAGGGCGAAGCCGGGGAGCAGCAGGTGGCTGAGCCATGGCCAGAAGCCTTCGGACATCTCCACGTAGCCGGTCGCCGGCAGGAGCTGGAACTTGAGCCCGATGACCAACGTCAGCAGCAGACCCAGCACGAAGTTGGGCGTGGCCAGGCCCAGCGTGCTGCCCACGGTGACGACCCGGTCCTGCCATCTCCCCGCGCGGCGGGCCGCCAGCACTCCGGTCGGGATCCCGATCAGCAGGGCGATGACCATGGCGACCAGGGTGAGCGAGACGGTGATCGGCATCCGCGCGGAGATCATGTCCCACACCGGGGTGCGGAAGGTGTAGCTGGTGCCGAGGTCCCCGTGCGCAAGATTGTTCAGGAAGCCGAAGAACTGCTGATACACCGGCTGGTCCAGACCCAGGTCCGATCGGACGGCCGCCACCTGCTCGGGGAGGCGCCCTCCCCGGCGATCCGGTGGGCCGGATCGCCGGGGATCAAGAAGATGAGACTGAAGGTCGCGAGGGTCACGATGCCCATCAAGGGCACCAGGGCGACGAGTCGTCGGCCCAACATCGACATCGTGCGGCGTCCCACAACGGCGGCACTCACGGCATTCCCCTCATCGTTGACCAGTTGGCCCGAAGCTCAGCGGACGCGACGGCGACCCGCTCAGTTCGTCATCCCGACACCGCGGAACTCACTGATGCCGACGACGGTCGGCTCGTAGCCGGTGACCCGGTCGTTGCAGACCGTGCCGACCTGGTTGAAGGTCACCGGGACCACGGCACCTTCCTCCAGCACCAGCTTCTGGACCGCGGCCAGTGCCTCACCGCGGGCCGCGACGTCGTCGATGGCGTTGGCTGCAGCGAGAGCCTCGTCGAAGCCCTCGGGCTCCACGCGGCTGACGTTCTGGGGCGCGGCCTCGTCGAAGTAGGCCGAGAAGAGCATCGCGGGGTCAGGACGCCCGGTCCACGCCGTGATCACGGCGTCGCCGGTCCCCTTCAGGAAGTTGATGCCCATGTCGGCCGGCGGCAGCGCCTTGATCTCCATCTCGATGCCGATCTCCTTCAGCTGCGACTTGATGATCTCCGCAGTCGTCACGAACTGCGGGATGGTCAGGGTCACCGCGGTGAAGGAGAAGCCGTTGGGCAGGCCGGCCTGCTCGAGGAGATCGCGAGCCGCGTCCCGGTCGGTGGCGACAAGGTCGGCAACCGAGTCGTTGGAGACGAAGTAGTCGTTCGGGAAGAGGCCCGTCGACGCCTCGCCCTTGCCCTCCTGCGCGCCTTCGAGGATGGCGTCGCGGTCCAGGGCCAGGTTGATCGCGCGCCGCACCAGCGGGTCGTCGAACTCGCTCTTCGTCTGGTTGAAGTAGAGGACGGTCTGGGTGAGCACCGTGCGCGCCTTCGTCGTTGCCCCCGCGATCTGCTCGGCAGGAGCGATCATCGCGGGAGAGACGAGTGCACAGTCCGCCTGGTCGGAGGCGACGGCGTTGAGGTTGGTCTGGGGGTCGGTGGCGACACTGAACTCCAGGCCGGCGAGCTTGAGCGCGTCCTTGTCCCAGTAGTCGTCGACCGCTTCGAAGACGTAGTGCGAGCCGGGGTCGGACTCACCCAGGGTGAAGCGACCGATGCCGTCGGAGTCGGTCGCCAGCGCCTTGGCGGCGTCCGGCGTGGCGAAGGCCTGGGGACTGACCATCATCCCGGCCAGGTCGGAGAGGGTGAGCACGAGGTGCACACCGGGAGCGCTCAGGTTGAGTTGCACCGTGGACTCGTCGACGACGTCGACCGAATCGACGTCGGAGAGCAGTGAGGCGGAGATGGAGTCGGGTTCGCGGGCTCGGTCCAGGTTGGCCTTCGCGGCCTCGGCGTCGAAGGCGGTTCCGTCCTCGAAGCTGAGCCCTTCGCGCAGGTGGAAGGTCAACGTCTTGAAGTCGTCTGAGAACTCCCACGACTCGGCCAGGCCCGGCACCGGCTGGCCGTCGACGTCCTGGTGCACGAGCCGGTCGTAGACGAGGTTGAGCACGATGAAGTCCGAGGCTGCGACCGTCTTGTGCGGGTCGAAGGAGGTGGCGCCGGCAGACGTCGTGTAGCGCAGGACGGCGTCCGGGTCGGGGTCACCACTGCCGCCGCCGCTGCCGCCGGAACTGCCACACGCGGCGGTGAGGGCCAGACAGGCCGCGACGGCCAGGGCTGGGATTCGCTTCACGGGATTCTCCACTTCCTAGATGGGTGCCCACCCGAGGGGCGGAATGTCGTGCGTCACACGGAGTGATTCCAGATCCTGATGACTGAAGTGGCCCCGAGGACGGGGATCCCAGTGACCGGGAGTGACTCGGAAACCGTCAGTCGTACGCCGCTGCGCTGCGGCGTTCGACGTCCGCCACGAGGGCCGGGTCGTAGTCGGCCGACGGTCCTGGAGTCCACGTGGCGGCAGTCAGTCGACCCGAGTAGGGGAAGCTGCGGCGCCGGGTGAAGAGCTCCCAGTGCACCGGGCCACCCCGACACAGGCCCACGTCGATGCCGCTGAACGGCGCCATGCCGACCAGCATCGCCACGTCGTCGATCCGAGCCACCCCGACGCCGTCGAGGAGCAGCTCCCACGACCATCGGAAGTCCGGGAGCGCGGTGGCGACCACGCGCACCGTGTGACCGCCCGCCACCACCGGCTCCGGCCCGGCGGCCAGGTGCATCCGGCCGTACTCGTTGTAGCCGAGGTGCAGTCGACCGCCCTCGACGAAGACCAGGTAGCCCCCACCCTGGTCGCCGTGCGCGACGAGGATCCCCTCGTCCGTCGCGCAGTGCTCCACCTCGATGTCGACGGTGAAGGAGCGCAGGGTGACCAGGCACTGGGCGCGGTAGCGTTCCAGCGTCGGGGTGCCCGGCAGGATCCGCACCGGCTCGACGTAGGCGTCCTCATCGGGACGTCGGATCACCTGCTCCAGCGCACCCGTGGAGTTGAGCGGGAAGACCGTGTTCTCCCACGCGGCCCGCTCCCATCCGGCGGCCAGCTCGCGGAGCTTCTCCGGATGCAGGGCGGAGAGATCGTGGAGCTCGTTGGGGTCCACCTCCACGTGGTAGAGCTCCCACTCGGCGTCGTCGAAGTCGGTCCCGGGCACGTGGGAGGTGACGACCTTCCACCCGTCACGATAGAACCCACGATTGCCGGCGAACTCGGTGTACTGCTCCCTGCGGGTGCCCGACGAGGCCGGATCGGTGAGCACCTCGGCAAAGCTCACCCCGTCCATGTCCAACGCCTGCTTGCCGTGCCGTACGCCGGGCGTCTCGAGGCCGACGAGCTCCAAGATGGTGGGAGCGAGGTCGGTCACGTACTGGTACTGGTGCCGGATCCCGTCGTCGCCTTCCGACCGGGGCAGACCGGCCGGCCACGAGAGCAGGAAGGGCACCCGGACGCCGCCGGCGAAGGCCTGCCCCTTGTAGAGCCGGAACGGCGTGTTGGAGGCCAGTGCCCAGCCGCGCGGATAGTGGACCATCGTGCGCGGTCCGCCGATCATCGTCGGGTCGAGCGCGACGTCGTGCTCCCAGTCGGTGGGAATCTTGGGAAGGTGGACGAAGCGGCTGAAGTAGCTGCGCGTTCCCTCGGGTCCGCCCTCCATCGTCCCGCCGTTGTCGGAGGTGAAGACGATGATGGTGTTGTCCAGCTCCCCCAGGTCGGCGAGGGTCCGAGTGATCCTGCCGAGGCTCTGGTCGATGTTGTCGACCATCGCGGCATACACCTCCATGTAGCGGGCATAGAGCGCCTGCTGCTCAGCGGTGAGCTCCTCCCAGGCAGGCACGTCGAAGCGTGGCTTCCCGCCTCCGCGGGGCGGCAGTGGCACGTCGGCCGCGAAGAGTCCGTCCGCGAGCTGGCGGGCATGACGCTCCTCGCGGATCCGGTCCCACCCGGCGGCGTAGCGGCCGCGGTACTTGTCCAGGTCCACCTGCTTGGCACCGAGGGGCCCGTGCATCGCGTGGTGGGCGAAGTAGAGGAAGAAGGGCTTCCGGGCGTCGCTCGCGCGCAGCGACTTGATCATCTCCAACGCCCGGTCGGTCAGGTCGTCGGTGAGGTAGTAGTCGTCGGGGAACTCTGCGACGTCCTGCGGGCTGTTGTCGACGACGATCCGGTTGGGGTGGAAGAAGCTGTTGAGCGCCTCGGTGGTGCCGTAGTAGCGCTCGAAGCCACGCTGCACCGGCCACGACTCGCGGGCGGCGGCGTCGTTCATGAGCGCCTCGCGACTCAGGTGCCACTTCCCCACGCCGTAGGTGGCGTAGCCCTGGTCGCGCAGGATCTCGGCCAGGGTCAGGACGTCGTCGCCGAGCTCCAACCGGACGCCCGGGAACCCCGGGTCGAAGTTGGCGACCGAGCCGAAACCGGCCCGATGGGGGTTGAGCCCCGTCAACAGCGCAGCGCGGGCAGGAGAGCACACCGGCGTGCTGTGGTAGTTAGTCATCCGCACCCCGGTGGCCGCCAGCCGGTCGAGGTTGGGGGTGTCGATCTCGGAGCCGAACGGGCCGACATCGCTGAAGCCCATGTCGTCGACCAGGACGACGACCACGTTGGGGGCACCCTGCGGCGCCGATCGCGGCCTCGGCCAGGCCCGTTCGGACTCCGACGTCGTGCGCCCGATCCGGCCCGGATGCCGCTCGTAGCCCCGTGCGTGGCCCGGCACTCCGCGTTCGTCGGGCGGATCGTCGGCGGCACTGCTGGCCAGCCGGTCGGCCGTCACAGCCCGAGGTCACCAGCAAGGCGGTCGAGGTGCTCCAGCACCGCCTTCTCATCGGCATCCGGCAGTCCCCAGACCGCCTCCGTGACACCGCCGGCCTCCCACTCCTCGAGCAGCTCGAAGGTGGGTCGGAGTGCTCGCACCTCCGGCTGTCCGTCGCGGCCTGCGGCGGCCCACGCCTCACGCAGCCGATTGACCTGCTCCGGGATCGACTCGTCCAGCGGCGTGGTGAGCCACCCGTCCGCGTGCGCAGCGATCCAGGCAAACGTCTTCGGTCCGGCCTGGGCACCGATCACCACCGGCACGTGTTCCTGGATCGGCTTGGGCCACGCCCACGAAGCCTCGAAGCTGACGAACTCGCCGTCGTACGACGCCTCCTCCTGCGTCCAGAGCGCCCGCATCGCCTCGACGTACTCACGCAGGACGGTCCGGCGGCGCTGGGGCGGGACGCCGTGGTCGGCCAGTTCGTCGGTGTTCCAGCCGAACCCGGCGCCGAGCGTGACCCGTCCGCCGGAGAGGTGGTCGACGGTGGCGATCGTCTTGGCGAGGGTGATCGGGTCGGACTCGACCGGCAGCGCCACCGAGGTGCCGAGCCCGATCCGTTCGGTCACGGCCGCCACCGCACCGAGGGTCACCCATGGGTCGAGGGTGCGCAGGTAGCGGTCATCGGGGAGCGAATCGTCGCCGGTGGCCGGGTGAGCCGCGGACCGGCGGACCGGGATGTGCGTGTGCTCCGGCACGTAGAAGGTGTGGAAGCCGCGTTCCTCGGCAGCGCGAGCCGCGTGCTGGGGGACGATGCCTCGGTCGCTGGTGAAGAGAGATTCCGTGTCGCATGCCGCGAAACTAGGGATCCGGATGCTGCGGAAGGGCGAAAACCCAGTCAGTGGGAGGGATTCCTGCACCCCGGGGACCGCAGGGTCGGTTCACATCCAGCGACCCGAGCTCGTGGCGAGGATGCTGTCCAAGGTCTCCTTCGACCACGTGTGGAGTGGGTGGCTGTCGGGGGTCGGCACCGTCGTACGGCGCGGGTCGAGTTCGGCACTGACCCGACGACTGGCGTCGGCGACCAGTGGTGCGACCTTCTCCAGGGGCGTCTGCGGCGGCATCGCCACCGAGATGCTGCCGATCGGGCCGTCCGCGCCGATGACCGCAGACGACACACAGCCGACGCCCGTGAAGCACTCGCCCTGCTCGAAGGCCAGGCCCCGCCGCTCCCGTACCCGGCGCAGGTCCTGGTGCAGCACGTTGAGGTCACTGATGGTGCGCGCCGTCATCCGCCCCATCTGGTGACGGAGCGACACCTCGACGTCCTCGGGCGGCAGCCAGGCCAGGATCGCCTTGCCGAGCGCCGTGCCGTGCGCGGGCACCCGACCGCCGACCCGGGTGGGCACCGAGGCGGCGAACCGCCCGCCCAGCTTGTCGAGGACGTGGACGTGCGCACCCTTGAGAACACCGAGGTGCACGACCATGCCCGTCGCGATCTGGAGTTCGTGCAGCACCGGCCCTGCCGTGTGCCGCAGGTCCATCGAGGTGTGCTCCCAGTCCGCGAAGGCGAGGGACCGCGGCCCGAGCGCGTAGCCGTCACTCGTCCGCCGTACCCAGGAGAGCTGGGTGAGGGTGGTGAGGATGCGGTGCGCCGTCGACCGGGCCAGCCCGGTGTGGCGCATCACGTCCTCGAGGCTGCGATGGGCCGTGGGCGTCTCGAAGGCGTCGAGCACCGCAGTCATGCGCTCGATCATCGAAGGCGCCGGCGCCGGGGCCTCCGTGGGCCGCGGCGAGGCAGCCGGCCCCCGCGAAGCCCGGCCCGTCCGATGGCGGTGATGGTCATGGCAGCCCTCCGAAGCAGCGCGTGATCCTCCTCACAGGGAACCTGCAACTCGTCGAGCCATCACCGCCACTCCCACTGGCTGGAACCCCCGCCGAGGTCCCCCGAATCCGCGTCGAGAGCGCCCCCATCCGCGTTGAGAGCGCCTCGATCCGCCACGAGAACGCAGACGGACCCACCGGCGGCACGGGGCCGGGCCAGTGGGTCCGGAAGGTGGGTCAGTCTGCGAACGGGTGGTGCAGGGAGCGGATCAGCCGAGCGCGGCGATCGCGGCGTCGTAGTCGGGCTCGGTGGTGATCTCGGGGACCAGCTGCGAGTGCACGACGTTGCCGGCTTCGTCGAGTACGACGACGGAGCGCGCGAGCAGGCCGGCGAGCGGACCGTCGAGCATGGTCACGCCGAAGTCCTCGCCGAAGGAGGAGCGGAAGGCGGAGCCGACCTTCACGTTGTCGATGCCCTCGGCACCGCAGAAGCGAGCCTGGGCGAAGGGGAGGTCCTTCGAGACGTTGACGACCGTGGTGTTGTCGAGGCCCGCGGCGAGCTCGTTGAACTTGCGGACGCTGGCCGCGCACACACCGGTGTCGACGCTCGGGAAGATGTTGAGGACGGTGCGCCCGGCGCGGTCAGCGGAGGTGAGGGCGGAGAGGCCCTCACCGACCAGGTCGTAGGCCGGAGCGGCGGAGCCGACGGCAGGAAGCTCGCCGGACGTGTTGACGGGGTTGCCCTTGAATGCAGTGGTAGCCATGCCTCATTCCTACACGCATCGTGGGCAGTCCGGCACGGGTAGCCACCCGCTGGTCACCAGCCCGCTCCCCTCCTCGCCCGGACGTCCGTCAGCCGCGGAGCCGTTCTCGGCCGGGCAAGGGCCATGCCCAGACCCTGTCGCCCAACAGGGCGAATACGGCTGGCACCACGATGCTCCGCACCAGGAAGGTGTCGATGAGGATGCCGATGCCGACGATGACCCCGACCTGGGTCAGCGTCACCAGCGGCAGCATCGCCAGGACGACGAAGACCGCGGCCAGCACCACTCCGGCGCTGGTGATCACGCTCCCGGTGAGACCGACCGCCCGCACGATCCCTGCGGTCGTTCCCCTGCCCGGCGTCTCCTCCTTGGCCCGGAGCACCAGGAAGACCGTGTAGTCGATGCCGAGGGCGACCAGGAAGAGGACCACGAAGAGTGGAGTGTTGACGTCGAAGGCCGGGAAGTCGAAGACATGGGCACTCACCCACACCCCGACGCCAAGGGCGGCCGCCGTACTCAACAGGTTGATCCCCAGCAGCACCAGCGGGGCTGCCACATTGCCCAGCACCAGCAGGAGCACCAGGAAGACGACGAACAGGATCAGCGGGATCACCACCATCAGGTCGCGCATCGCCCCGTCGCTGGAGTCAAGCTGTGAGGCGACGTTGCCTCCCACGACCGCCTGCGCGCCGTCGACCTCGTCGAGGCGGTCACGAAGATCGCGCACGGCCTGCTGACTCGCATCGCTCGAGGGCTCGGCCTGCAGGTCGGCGGTGATCCGCACCCATCCGGAGTCCGACTCCCCGACGGTCGGGCATCCGCGACGCCCTGGGTGTCGCGGACCACCGCGAGCACCTCCTCGGCGGCGCCGGCCCGAGTCATCACGGTCACCGGGTCGGCGGAGCCGGGCGGATAGTGCTTCGAGAGGGTCTCCAGTCCGTCGATGGACTCCGCCTCCACCTCGAACTGGTCGGTCTGGGCGAGGCCGATCCTCATCTGGGTGAGACCACCGGCCAGGGCCCCGAGCACGAGCAGGGAGACGACCAGGACGGCGACCGGCCGACGTACGACCCAGCGGGCGACGGTGAACCAGGCGCCGTTCTCCTCGGCCTCGTCGCGGTCGGTCTCGGGGAGGAAGCGGGGCACGAACGGCCAGAAGAGCCGCCGGCCGCACAGCGACAGTGCCGCCGGCAGCGCGAACAACGCGAACACGAGGGCGATCACGAGCCCGATCGAGGCAGAGATGCCGAGGATCCGGCTGCTGGGGATCGCCGCGGCGAAGAGCGCGAAGAGCGCGAGGACCACCGTGATGTTGCTGGCGAGGATGGCCGGTACGGCGCCGTGGAGCGCGGCGCGCAGCGCCATGCGGTGGTCCTCGTGGCGGCGCAACTCCTCGCGATAGCGGGAGACGAGCAGCAGCGCGTAGTTGGTGCCGGCGCCGAAGACGAGCACGCTGGTGATGCCCGACGTCGAACCGTCGAGCCAGGTGCCGGTGTTGGTCGAGACGATGTCGACCGCCACCGATGCCGTCCGGTCGGCGATGGCGATCACGATGAGCGGCACCAGCCACAGCACCGGTGAGCGGTAGGTGATCACGAGCAGCACGGCGACGACGGCACCTGTGACGAGGAGCAGCCGGAGATTGGCTCCGCTGAACGACTTGGAGATGTCGCCGGAGAAGCCGGCGCCGCCAGTCAGCTCGATGCCGAGTCCCTCAGGCAGGTCGGCGTCACGCACCGAGTCGCGGATCTGGTCGATGAGGCCGTTGAGCGTCGCGCTGTTGACCCCGTTGGGCAACGGCACCACATGGAGCTCGGCCTGTCCGTCCTCGGAGGGGACCGGACCGGTGACCTCGGAGCCACTGATCTCACTCCACTGCTGGACGAGATCGGCGACAGCGGCGCGGTCTGCGTCGGTCAGCGCGCCGTCGGCCCGCTCCACGACCATCACGGCGGGCAGCTTGTCGCCACCCGGGAACTCTTCGGCGATCTCCGAAGCGCGGGTCGAGTCGGCGCTGCGCGGCACCGGGTCGGGGGCGGCCCGCTCTGCCGTGTCGGCGCCCACCCCCATCACCGCTCCCACCGCCACGAGGAAGCCGAGGAGCAGGAGGATGGCCGGAAGCTTGCGGGTGGTCAGTCGACCGAGGCCGTCGACGACGCTGCGGGATCGCGAGGGGGACACGGGCCAAGGCTAGGGACCCGCGCTCGTGCCCGCACCGGCTCCGCCACGGACTGGGCACTCACTCCGACGGGAGCGCTACAGTCCGCGGCGTGGACACCCCGGTGATCGAAACCCCGACCGCAGCCGGCATCGAGGAGACACTCGCCGTCGTACGCCGCTGGCTCCCCGCCTTCCTCGCTGGCGAACGCGCGGACGACGACCTGTATGTCGACGGGGTCACCACCTGGCACAACATCGGCGAGCGCGAGGTCGTGGTGCAGCGCACCCCTCCCGCACCCGCATCGAGTCCGGCGGCGCGTCGCTGCGCGTCGAGGACGTGCGCGTGAAGGTCTTCGACGGCGGCTGGGTGCTGCAGTCGACCACCGTCGGCACGTCCGCTGCCGGTGACCCGGTACGCATCCCGTCCTGCCTGGTCGTCACGGTGCGGGACGGACGGATCGCCCGCTTCGAGGAGTACGCCGACTCGGCGGCCGCGCAGACCTTGCTCGGTGTGACCGGGGTCAGCCCACCGCCACGAAGTCGAGCAGCACGCGATTGAACTCCTCCACGTGGCTCGCGTTGAGCCCGTGCGGAGCGCCTTCGATGACGTGCAGTCGACTGTTGGCGATCCGTTCGTGGGTGCGCTGGCCCGACCCCTCCAGCGGCACGATCTGGTCGGAGTCGCCGTGGATCACGAGCGTGGGCACGGTGATCGCGTCGAGGTCGGCACGGAAGTCGGTGGTCGCGAAGCTGTCCATGCACGCCAGCGCGGCAGCTGGGTCCGACTCACGGCAGAGGCGGAGTGCGTCCTGGCGTTCGTCCTCACTCACCAACGGATCGCCGCCCGCGGAGAAGAAGTCCCTGGTGAAGCCGTCGAAGAAGGCCTCGCGATCCTTCTCCAGGGAGACCCGCATCTCGTGCGCTGCCTCGGTCTCCAGCGGACCATCGGGATTCTCGTCGGTCCTCAACAGGTACGGCGGCACTGCGGCCGCGAAGACCAGGCTGTGCAGGCGCTCCTCACCGTGACGCGCGACGTACCGTGCCACCTCGCCGCCGCCCATGGAGAAGCCGACCAGGGTGACATCGCGCAGGTCGAGATCCTCGAGGATGCCGGCGAGATCATCGGCGAGCGCGTCGTAGTCATAGGAGTCGCCGGTCGCCGAGCGGCCGAAGCCGCGGCGGTCGTAGACCACGACACGTTGGCCCGCGGCGCGCAACGGCTCCACCTGGTGCTGCCACGACTCGGCCGACATCGGCCAGCCGTGGATCAGCACCACGGGGCGGCCTTCGCCCCCGGAATCGGCGACGTGCAGTCCTGTGGTGGTGCTCTGGTCGGTCATCGGCCGTCCTCCCTGTGTCGGTGAGGACCGTGCGGTACCCAAGGAGTCGCCCGGGCACCCGGAGGTCAGCGATCGCCGGCTTCCGGGGAGTTGTTGAGGTTCACCAGGGCCAGGACGAGGCCACCCCAGATCACCGCGATGGCGACGATCATCATCACGATTCCAGCGGTGCTCATCTTTCGACCTCCTCTCCGATGTCGGCGGGTGGGACGGTCAGCGGGGTGTCGGGGCGCCACCTGACGACGGAGGCGAGGATGCCGAGGACGATGACCGCAGCAGCGAGGCCCCAGCCGGCGGAGTAGAGCAGCCAGTCCGGATAGCCCTCGTAAGGCTCCTTGACCGTGTCGATGAACTCCTTGACCAGCACGACCGTCAGCCCGAGCGGGGTGATCGATGAGATCAACACGATCCACCAACCGCGCACCGGGACCGTGCCGTACTCGTTGAGGTGGTCCGCAAAGGCCGGCAACGTCCGCACGACCCAGGCAAGCACCAGCATGCTGACCACCGCGACGAGGAGGATGCCGAAGCTGTTGATGAACTTGTCAGCCGTGTCGAGCACGAAGATCGCCGTGCTCGTGCTGAAGAAGAAGAGACTGACCACGGCAGCCGGGAGGGTGACCACCAAGGTGGCGCTGAGCCGGTGCATCTCGAACTTGTCCCGCACCGCGGAGATGACCACCTCGATGATGCTCACCAGCGAGGTGATCCCCGCCAGGATCAGCGAAGCGAAGAACAGCACGCCGATCAGCGCACCCGCGGGCGCCTCGTTGATGATCGCCGGGAACGCCACGAACGCCAGACCGATTCCGTCGGTGGCCACCTCGTCCACGGCAACCCCTTGCGCCTGGGCCATGAAGCCGAGGGCCGAGAAGACCCCGATCCCGCAGAGCAGCTCGAAGCTGGAGTTGGCGAAGCCGACCACCGCACCGGAGCCCGTCATGTCGGTCTTGCGGTTGACGTAGGAGGAGTACGTGATCATGATCCCGAAACCGATCGAGAGCGAGAAGAAGATCTGGCCGTACGCCGCCGCCCACACGCCGGCGTGGCTCAACGCCTCCCAGTTCGGGGTGAACAGCGTGTCCAGGCCCTCGATGGCGCCGGGGAGGAAGAGGGCCCGGACCACCAGCGCCACGAAGGCGACGATGAGCACCGGGATGAAGACGACCGAGGTGGCTCCAATGCCCTTCTGGACACCGAGCGCCATGATGACGATCACTGCGATCCAGGTGAGCACGAGGGGGACCATGACGCCGGGCACCACGTCGAGCGTCAGCCCGTCAGCGATGTCGGAGGCCTGGAGGAAGTCACCGAAGAAGTAGCTCTCCGGATCGCTGCCCCACTTCTTGTCGAACGAGAAGATCGTGTACTTCAGCGACCACGCGATGATCACGGCGTAATAGACGGCGATCACGAAGCAGATCCCCACCTGCCACCAGCCGAGCCACTCCGTCCTCTTCGAGATGCGCCGGAAGGCCAGGGGTGCCGACCCTCGGGTGCGGTGCCCCATGGCGTAGTCGAGATAGAGGAACGGGATTCCTGCCGTGAGCAGCGCGATCAGGTAGGGGATCATGAAGGCCCCGCCACCGTTCTCGTAGGCGACGTACGGGAAACGCCAGATGTTCCCGAGGCCGACCGCCGATCCGATCGCTGCGAATATGAAGACGCGGCGCGAGGAGAACGCTCCTCGCCTCTTCGCCTCGGTAGACTCCGTTGTGGTGCTCACGTAGCGACCTCCAGCTCTTGTCTGCTCCGCAAGCATGCCGGGTCGCGGTGGGTTCTGTCACTGACCTGACCGTGCCCCGACTGGCCCGGAGCCCTTCTCCGACAACATCGTCAGGCCGGATAGGTGACCACCTCGAGTACCTTCACGACGACGTACACATGCTGGCACGGGGGCGAGCTCGGTGAGCACAGCTGCGGTGAGGTCGGCAGCGAGGCGGGTGCCGTCGAGGCCGGTGTCGTGCACCTGCACGATGACACCGCGTGGCTTCAACTCATTGATCTGCAACGGCAGTGCATCGCGTGGGCTGCCTCCGGGCGGCGCCGTGTGCAGTGCCACGAACCGGGGCGAGTAGGCCGCCACCGCGGCAGCACCGTGCCCTCATGTGCGATGCCATGCACTTCGACCGCCTACACCCAGGCCAGCCCCCGCAGACCGGCGAGGAGACCGGACCGCTCCTCACCACGATGCTTCGCCAGAGCGGTTACGTCTTCGACGACGTGGCCTGGGTGGCCTGTGTCGCCGCCAGTGACGGCTACGTCGCCGTGGTCACCCCGGCCGAGCGGTTGGCGGACAAGTTCCTTCAGATCGCCGTCTCCGAGACCGCCGACGGCGTGCCGACCACCTCGACGCCGCGACTCGTCGTCGGCGGCGACGTCACGGTGGGCGCTATGTCTCGGGGCTCTCCGATCTGGTGATCAGCTGCAAGCCCGACACCAACTGCGGGCCGGTGCCGACGGCGCCGGAGCCCATGGGGAAGGCAAAGCTCGAAGATCAAGAAGCGGACGACGAAGGTCAATCAACAGCGGGTGAGCATCCGAGCCAAGGTGCGCACAAGCGACGAAGCCACCGTCACCGCTGATGTCAGGATCTGGCGTGGTTCGGAGCTGATCCTCCTCCCGGCCGTCGAGGTCGACCGCGGAAATTCCGGGAGGTGTGGACCGCCAAGGACATCGCGGCAAGTACCGCGTCGTCGTTCGCTACGCGGGCAACACGCAGACGCAGAAGGGCACACAGTAAGCCGCCTTCCGGATCAACTTCCGCTGACCAACACCACTTCCTACGAGAATCGAGCACAACGGGACGTGGAGCCGGACGACTCAACAGCTTCGGGCCAAGGAGGCACCGAGACGGGCGGGGAGGATCGAATCCTGCGAGGTCTCTCGGCGCACGTCAAGAGAAAGGCGGCTACGCGCCAGCAGTTGACGACGTGGTGCACCGACAGGACATCCTCCCGCAGCTCAGAGGCGTTCTGGGCGGGCCCGCTCCGCAATGGTGCAGGGCGACTCGGCATCGCCGAGCGCGTGCACCTGTCGACCCGTGCCGAACACGGCGACCTGCCCCCTCAGGTCACCGTGCTCGGCGCAGTTGCAGAAATCCACCTGTAAACGGTGAATCGTTAGGACCCGTCGCTATTAGATCCCCGCGAGCAGTTCGTCGGATCCGCCACTGCCCATTGGCCGGCGTCTATTTTCCGCAATGAGCCACCGGCCGTCGACCCGGCGGAACGTCCAGCGATTGAGGCAGTAGTTCTGGTAAACGACCACAGGCGCCCTGTGTGCCTGCGAACGTGCGACAACCAGCGAGTCGCTGACGATGACGGCACTGCCGTCATCGAGCAGCCTGAAGATTGAAGGGTGGCCGTCCATCTGATACTGGGCGTGACCAATCAAACGCAGGAAGCGCGTGGCCTCGACGCACTGTTGGATCTCATCGCGGCCCACGAATCGACCGTGCCGGAGCGGGAAGTCCAGAGTTCGCGGATCGTCGACTCGCGGCTGCATCTCGTCGTCGAAGTACTCGCTGTCATCGAAGTACCAGAAGTCCATGATCGCGTCATCTGTGTAGAGCCCGACCCACTCCTGCGCCATTCCATGGTCTGCGTAGAAGCCGTAACGGGCCAGCAACTCACGACAATCGCGCTCCGCCTCAAGGACTTCGATCCGTGCCGCGAGATCAGTCGCTTGCACCTCTATGGGCCGAGGGTCTGCCATGTTCACATCACCTAACTATGAGAGTTTGCTCGAATCGCTCATGAGGGAAATGACAAGATCGGTGGCAGCGGGCCCGGAGCCACCACCCACTGCCACCGATCTGAAACAGATCAGACCTGAGGCGTCTCGGGGATCTCGACGTACGCGAGCCTGTTTCCGGTGAACTGCCCGAACACGATCATCCCCGGCTTCTCCGAGTTGAGGTCGCAGGGGGCGGACGCCGCCGTCGGCGTCTCGAGGTACGAGTCCTCCTTGGTCACGGGGTTGAACCGACCAAGCTTGTTGTTGTTGCGGTACATGCCGGTGACAAAGTAGATCATGCCGTCGCTACCGAAGCGCATGGCGCCCGGGTCGAGGTCGGGGCCGCCGTGAAGTTCCCACTCTTCGATCTCGCCGGTCTCGGGGTCGAGGCGTCCGATCTTCTGGCCCAAACCCTCGCTGAACCACAGGTACTTGCCATCAGGCGAGCGGAGAAGCCCACCGACCAGGGCGTGCGGCGTGGGAATCTTCCATTGGCGGATCTCTTCGGTGAAGACGTCGATCAGTCCAAGCTCGTTGGTGTTCCACGTGCTGAAGGCGATCGTGTTGCCAGGCCCTGGCTGCAGGCAGAACAGGCCGGAACGCGGAGTCTCCAGATCCCACTTGGTGAACGAGTGGTCCTCCATGTTGAACCGGCCGATCGCGTTCTCCCCGGCCATGTGGAACCAGAGATGGCCGTCCTTGCCGAAGGTCATGTCCATGATCTGGGCGGTACCGAAGGTGTGGATCCCGCGACCGTCCGGGCCAGCGTCGTACAGGGTGCCCCAAGGCAACTCATAGGTCGTGATCTCCAGCGTGACCGGGTCGATCTTCGCGAGTGCGTTGCCCTTGACCTCGGCGAACCAAATGTTTCCATCCGGGCCGCGCTCCATCGGGCCGGGCGCCGCGGTCTTGTTCGGCAGCGGGATCTCGGTGATCTCCAGCGTCTCCGGGTTGATCCGCGCCATCTTGTTGCTGTTCATCTGCGCAGTCCAGATGTTGCCCATCAGGTCCCACTCGGCCTCGCACGGGTAGCACAGGTCGGTCGGAAATTCGGGGAACTCGACAATCGGACCCCAGTCCCCTACGACTGCGGGCGTGGCTGCATCCTGTGACAATGAACTTCCTCTCCATGACCGAGCACGATGACCTACCGAGCCGGAATCTTCTGTGTACTGAGTAAATCCTACTGTCACAACTTTCCTACGTCAACGGTCCATCGCACCGACTGTGCCACTTCCTCAGTGTGCTGATAGAATTAGGGTCCAGGATCAGCACCTCTGCCCCGAGTGCCCAGCCAAGGGCTCTTGGCCTTCGGCGGCGGTCGGTGCCGGACGATTTCGACATTCCACCGCAGTCATTCGCTCTCTCACCGTTCATCCCCCCGGAGTGCGCGCCAGAGGTTGCGTGAGAAAGAGAGGACGCATCGATGCAGCTGGGAATCTTCAGCATCGGCGACGTGACCACCGATCCGACGTCGGGCAGGAGGCCGACCGAGCACGATCGAATCCGAGCGACCGTCGAGATCGCGCGCAAAGCCGAGGAGGTCGGATTGGACGTGATGGCGCTCGGCCAGCACCACAACCCCCCTTCGTGGCGTCCTCTCCTCCGACGACCCTCGCCTACATCGCAGCGCTCACTGAACGGATCATTCTCTCCACGGCGACGACCTTGATCACGACTACCGACCCGGTGCGGATCGCAGAGGATTACGCCCAGCTCCAACACTTGGCCGGCGGCCGAGTCGACTTGATGCTCGGCCGAGGCAACACCGGCCCGGTCTACGAGTGGTTTGGGCAGGATCCTCAGCAGGGAGTCCCGTTGGCGTTCGAGAACTACGCACTTCTCCGTCGTCTGTGGCGCGAGGAGGTTGTTGATTGGGAAGGCGAGTTCCGTACACCCCTGAGACGGTTCACGGCCACGCCACGCCCCATGGACGGCGTTCCGCCCTTCGTGTGGCATGGCTCCGTGCGGTCGCCCGAAATGGCCGAACAGGCCGGGAAGTACGGGGACGGGTTCTTCGCCCACCACATTTTCTGGCCAGTCTGGCACACTCGGCAGATGGTTCGCACCTACCGCGAGTGCTTCGAGAAGCATGGTCACGGCGCAGCGGATCAGGCCATCGTTGGCCTCGGCGGGCACATTTTCATGAGTCGACGAAGTCAGGATGCCGTTCGACAGTTCCGCCCGTACTTCGATAATGCACCGCTCTATGGCAAGGGGCTGCCGCTTGAAGACTTCATGCGGCAAACCCCGCTGACTGTGGGATCGCCCCAGGAGGTGATCGAACGGACCTTGACGTTCCGGAACTACGTGGGCGACTACCAGCGCCAACTGTTCCTGATTGACCATGCCGGCCTTCCCCTCAAGACCGTTCTGGAGCAGCTTGACCTTCTCGGGACGATCCTTCCGACACTGCGACAAGAGTTTGCGGCGCGCAAGCCCGCACATGTGCCAGACGCTCCAACCCACCAGACCCTGTTAACCGCGAACAGTACGACGATCGGCGCGAATCACCCCACCCCCGCCCCTGCCGTTGAGATTGCCGGCCGGTAACCCTGCCCCTTGGAGCACGCGAGAACACGCGCCGCCGTTTGTTGACCGCCACCGCCGACAAAGCCTACGATCGTCTGTGTACGGATTAGTATCCGCACTGGCCGGCGCGCCCAGGCCCGCATGCCGCACGATTGACGGTCCGTGCCGCTTGGGCTTGCAGATCGCGACAGTGCCTCCGAGGCGGCAATCGTGTACCGGCCCGGTTGGCTCACCGCATCGACAATGATCTTTCGCCGTCCGAGATGGCTCCCACATGAGGAGGAACAGTGACACCTGACGAGTTCAAAGGCAAGGTAGCCCTCGTCACCGGCGCCGGAGGCGGAATCGGTCTCGCCGAGGCTCGTGCTCTCGCAGAGCTGGGCGCGCATGTCGTCATCAATGACGTCCGTGCTCACCGCGGGGCGACGGAGGAGGAGGGCACCGCAGAGGAGGTCGCCGCCGACCTTCGGGCCGAGGGATACTCAGCCTCGGCAGATACCGGTGACATCAGCAAGGAGGAGTATGCGGTCGGCCTCGTCGAACGAACTGTAAAGCAGTTCGGCCGAATCGACATTCTCGTCAACAATGCGGGGGTGTTGGGCGACGGCACGGCACATGAGACCGATACCGATCGGCTCATGCGAACGATGTCAGTGAACCTCTTCGGCCCGTTCTGGACTCAGCGCACTGCCCTGCGGTACATGCGCGAGAAGAACTACGGTCGAATCATCAACACCTCCTCTGGCGCCGGGGCACTCGGTCAGAGCAGCACACTTCCGTACAACATCACAAAAATGGCGGTTCTCGCCCTCAGCAAGACCGCCGCCCTGGACAATGAGCATCTCGATATCAAGGTCAACTCGATATGCCCTCTGGCCAGAAGTGTCATGTCGCGTGAGTTCTGGGACTCTCGAACTCATGTGGATCCCGACAGTGTGGATCCGAAGATCGTGGCTTCGGTGGTGGCCTATCTGGCAAGCGAAAACTGTTCCATCTCTGGCGAGGTTCTCAGCGCCGGAGCAGGTCGCTGGGCCCGCATCGTCGTCGGCAAGACGGCCGGTGCCGTCGGCAGTTTCGATCCCGCCCAGGTATCCACGGTCCTTGAGGAGATCATGGATGTGTCGGATCTGAAGATCCTCCGTGCGAGCCGTGATCAGTACGACCAGGACGAAGCCTCACGGAGCGGTGCATGGGTCCCCGGACAGACGAACCCGCACTCCGGTGACGCCTGACCCGACTCGTTCCGGCAGCCCCAGCGTGTCGTCGCTAGGGCGACGCCCGTTCGGGCTGCCGACTGGGAAGCGTCCAAGCGATGAGGCCGCCTGCCAACGCTGCTGTCCCTCCGACAAGATACGTCACCGCGAAGCTTCCAGTCAGATCCGCCATGAGCCCGCCAACGTAGGGGGCCATGAACTGAGCCACCGCGAACGAGAGGATCGTCGCTCCGAATGCGACCGGGACGTCAACAGGGGGAGCTCATCGCTCAGGTAAGCGCCCAAGACCGATCCGATCCCCATCGTGACGAGGCCGAAGGCTCCCACGACGACGTAGAGGAGAAGGGAGTCGTCCGTGGTGATCAAGATGACAGAGCAACCTGCTGCGGCAATCAGCCCAGCGGACAGGATGCGGCCCCGGCCCCAGAGGTCGGAGATCTTTCCAAGGAGTACTCCGCTGACGATGCTGGTCAGTCCCAGGAGCGAGTACGCGAAGTTGGCCTCCGCATTGGTCATTCCGGTCCGGAGGAGCACGGCGATGAGGTAGCTGGTGAAGATAGCGAACCCGATGCCATACAACCCGAAGGAACCACATAGGCGCCCGAGCGCGATCTGTTTCCGTAGCTCCCGCAGCCGACGGGGCCGCGCCACAGCGGCGTCGGATACGGGCTTGAGCGTTAAGCAAACCACTACCAGCACGACGACGGAGATCAGGCCAACGATCCCCCACAGCTCACGCCATGCTTCGGCATCGCGCCAGTTCTGCACGAGGCTTGCGAGCACCCCGCAAGCAACCACGCTGATCCCCAGTCCTGAGGTCATCAAACCGTAGGCAAGCCCACGCCTGTGCGGCGGGGCCGACACCGCGACAACTCCCGCGGTGGGAATCCAGATCAGAGCACCGCATGCCCCCGTGAGGGACATCGCGAGATAGAGCATCCAAGCGTCGGTGGCCACGGCCATCACGATGAGTCCAGCACAGGTCCCCGTGAGACCGGTCTTGATCTGTGCCGTCGGGCCGGCACGTAGGGGAAAGATCGTCAAGACGACCATGGAGATCGCATACGCCCCCAGGCTCACTCCTCCGAGCAGACCCGCTGCGCCGTAGCTCCCAAGAATGTCATCTCTCATCGCGGGCAGGACGAAGGGATACGCATATCGCGCAAGACCGAGCGAGACTGCGCTGGCGGCAGTGACGGCGAGCACCGTGCGTAGCCATCCTGATCCGTCCGTGACCGGAGCAGCCGGCCGTTGGGCGTCCGGCCTCGTCATGCCCCTCCCGAGGCACCCGACCTCGAGCAGCCCAGGGGCCCGAAGTCATCAACCGGTGCCCTCCACGCTGATGTCGGGGCCGAGCGTCTGGAGTTCCGAAGCAGCAATCAGGCCGCGGGTGTAGGGGTGCTGAGGTTGCGTCATTACCGATTGCGCATCACCTTGCTCGACGCACTCGCCCTTGAGCAGGACCAAGACACGGTGACTCAAATGCCGTACCTGATTCATGTCGTGACCGATGAAGAGATAGCTCACCCCGAGCCGCTGCTGGAGCTCAAGCAGGAGGTTCGAGATCTGGCCGCTGACCGAGACGTCGAGGGCAGACATCGGCTCGTCGAGAATGATCACTGCCGGCTCTTGCGCGAGGGCCCGTGCGATCGCGACCCTCTGCCGCTGGCCACCCGAGAGCTGATGGGGGAAGGACGCGGTGAGCTCGGTAGGCAGCCCGACCAGGCCGAGGAGATCCGCAGCACGAGCCCGACGAGCGCGTCGGCCGGCACCGCCCTCGATTGCTTGGCGTTCGGTGACGATGTCCCACAGTCTGCGCCGCGGGTTCAGAGAGCTGTAGGGATTCTGGAAGACAGCTGACACGGCGTTGACGTACTCACGACGACCAGCGCGACCCAACTGTTGGCGGTCTTCTCCCCTGAAAAGAACTGTCCCGTTCGTCGGTCTCTCGAGTCCAAGCAGTAGGCGGCTCAACGTCGTCTTCCCGCTGCCGGACTCTCCCACGACGCCCACGGTCTCGCCGGGCGCAAGCGTGAGGCTCAGGCCACTGAGCGCTCGCACCTCATGCTCACGCGTCGTGCGATAGACCTTCGTCAAGTCGCGAGCCTCGAGCACATACGTCATCGGTCCTCCGGATTCCAGCATGCGAGCGAGCTCTGCCCTACGTCGATGGAAGCCGGCATCTGCGTGGTGCAAATGTCCAGTGCGCGGGCGCAACGAGGGGCAAATGGACAGCCGGCAGGCATCTCTCGCAGGGTCGCAGGCTGCCCAGGTATCACTTGCAGAGGCCGCCGCGGCTCCCTGCCTTGAGCGCTGGACACCATCAATGCGCGGGTATAGGGGTGCCGGGGCTCGTTCAGCACCTCTCGCGCCGGACCGCGCTCGACGACGACGCCGCCGTACATCACCACCACGTTCTGACATAGGAGCCGAGCAACTCGCACATCATGAGTGATCAGGA
The DNA here is from genome assembly GCF_021555175.1 of Nocardioides alcanivorans. Taxonomy (GTDB): domain Bacteria; phylum Actinomycetota; class Actinomycetes; order Propionibacteriales; family Nocardioidaceae; genus Nocardioides; species Nocardioides alcanivorans. Next base: position 134,431 of record NZ_JAKGRW010000012.1, read on the forward strand.
GGGTCGCCAACTGCCGCTCACGACGCATTTGATCGATGAGTCGTAGGATTCCCACTTGCGTCGTGACGTCAAGCGCCGTTGTTGGTTCATCTGCGATCAGGACTTTTGGATCACCCGCCAAGGCAATGGCAATGGCAACACGCTGGCACATGCCGCCACTGAACTGATGGGGGTAGGAGCGCATCCGCGATCGGGCGTCCTTGATGCCGAGCGAGGCAAGCAGGTCGGCGATGCGCTCATTCAGCTCCCCTCGAGCAACCCCGGGCATCGACTCGGCGATCTGGGTCCGCACGCGGTAAAGCGGATCTAGTGCGGTCGTCGGATCCTGCGGCACGAACCCAATATCGCGCTGCAGCACCTCCCGCATGCGACGGTCCGGGAGGTCAACGAGGTCCAGACCATCTAGCTTGATGCTTCCACCAGCGATATCTCCCACCGGCGGGCGGATCATCCGCATGATCGCCATCGCAATCGTGCTCTTCCCGCTGCCGGACTCGCCGACCAGAGCCGTCGCGGTCCCGGCCGGGACTGTGAAGGTCACTCCCCGCGCCGCAGGCAGCGTGTCCGACCCTGAGAGGTAGTCGACCTTGAGATTCTTGATCTCCAACAACGCGATCATCTCCTCCTCGTCGCAGGGTCGAGCTGCTGACGCAACCAGTCCCCCGTGAGGTTCGCTGCGACAACTGTCAGACTGAGCGCTGCGCCGGGAAAAACCGAAAGCCACCAGGCGTTCCGCATATAAGATCGCCCGTCCGCCAACATGTTGCCCCAGGACGCGTCAGGCAGCGGCACGCCTATGCCCAGAAAACTCATGCTCCCCTCGGCGACGATCGAGAGACCGACCTGCAGCGTGGCGAGCACCAGGAGTGTCGGGATGATGTTGGGCAGGACGTGCCTGGTCATCGACCACCACGGACCACCGCCGAGGACCGTCGACATCCTCACGAAGGCTTGGCCCCGAACCCGGATGACCTCACTACGCAACACGCGCGCGTACTGGGGCCATGCCCCCAGGACGATGACTAGGATGACGACGACGATGCTGGCTCCATAGAGCGCCACGATCACGATGCCCAGCAGCAGGACAGGGAAGGCCATCGATGCGTCCGCCGCCCTGGTCAGCACGATGTCGAGTCGCCCCCCACAAAACCGGCAAGCAGCGCGACCGCAGTGCCGATGACACCGGCCAGCGCGACAGCTCCCACGGCGACGAGCAGCGAAACCCGTGCACCCGAGACCATGCGGCTCAGCACATCGCGGCCCAGGTGATCAGTGCCGAAGGGGTGACCCATGGTTCCCCCAGCGAAGACGGGCGGCTCTAACGCATGAGCCAGATCGATCGCATTGGGCGGGTGAGGGGCAAACCACGGACCTAGCGTTCCCATCAGGACGAAGAGAACGAGAATCCCGAGGCTGAGCCACGGCCGACGAACCTTTCGTTGTCGCCGCCCGGATCTCGTCCTGCCGGGCGCGGAGATGTCTGATTCGACATCCGCGGAGTTCACTGACATATCAGGCACCCACCGTCGTCCGCTGATCTCTCACCCGGGGGTCGAGCACGCCATACAGGAGGTCCACGACGAACAGCAACGCAATGAACAGGAGCGTGTTGATCACGACAACTCCCTGGACGAGGGCGAAGTCCTTGGATCCGATTGCGCCGATGGCGAGTCGCCCGACGCCGGGCCACGCGAACAGGTTCTCCACTACGATCGTTTGGGAAAACATCGCGCCGAGTTGGAGCCCCGCGAGAGTCACCACAGGCAATGACGCATTGCGCATCACGTGCCCGAAGAGAACATGCGGCGACACTCCCTTTGCCCTCTCATAGAGCGTGAAGTCCTTGTGATGAACCTCGATGACCGTCGACCGAGTGAGGCGGGCGATAGCCGCGGTGGGCAACGCTGCGAGCGCCACAGCCGGAAGTATCAGGCTGCTCGGACCGTCCGCCCCGAAGGCAGGCAACCAGTTGAGGTTGACAGCGAACAACAGGATCAGAAGCATGCCGAGCCAGAACGAGGGAACCGACTGCCCGACCACGGCGAGGAGCCTTACGGAGGTGTCAGTCCGGGTGTCGGCCCGTGACCCGGCGAGCGCTCCGAGCAGCACCCCGGTCACCAAGGCCAGTATGAAGGCAACCAGGGCCAACTGGGCCGTCTGGCCCATTGCCGGCACGACCAGTTCACTGACTGGGACGTGGTAGCTGGTCGATGTGCCGAGATCACCACGCGCTAAGTCACCCAAGAATGCGAGGTACTGAGCCAGGACCGGGCGGTCGAATCCGAGCTCGGCTCGCAGGGCCTCGATCTCCTCCGGTCCCGCATCTGGTGGCGCAAGCAAGGTCGCGGGATCGCCATTCAGGCGTGCCAAGAAGAACACCGCAGAGACGATGACGAGGGCCGCTATCAAACCCTGCACCAAACGGCTCAGCGCGAACCTCAGCATGGGGCGCGACGCATCGACGGCACCTGCGCTGCAGCCATCACTCGGCCTCCAGGTACCAGAACGGCTCAGCTATCGGCGTGGCGACCTTCGGCCTGAACTCAGCGACCCGAGGGCCGATCGCCATGACGTTGTCGAAACGCACCATGGGTAGCACATAAAGCGTCTCACGCATCAACTCATTCAGTTGCCGTCCGTACTCCTCACGTTCGCCGTCGTCCATCGTGGCGAGGGCCTTGTCCAGAACGTCGTCGAACCGAGTGTCGGCATGTGAGGTCAAGATGCCATCGGTGGTGAAGTAGGGCACGTACCCGGTCAGCTCTGAGGCGAAGCTTCCGTTGATGGAGAAGACCGAGGCACCGTCGTAGGCCTGGTCGTAGCTCTTTTGCACATAGGTCGCGTTGTCGTCGAGAGTGAGGTTCACCTTCACACCGACCTTCGCCCAGTAGCCGGAGATCGCCTCCACGAACTTCATGACATTCGGTATCGATGGCGACGAGCTGTAGGAGTTGAGGTCAAGCTCAAGGTTCGCCGCGCCTTCCTCAGCGAGAATCTGCTTGGCGCGGTCGGGATCGTAGGCCTGAGGCTCGAACGAGGCGTCGTATCCGTCAGTCGTCGTCAGCATGGGTGTCGCTGCAACTTGTGCATAGCCCTTGTACAAGGTGTCGGCAATCGCCTGACGATCCACGGCCATCAGGAGCGCCTCGCGCACCCTCAGGTTCTTCAGGGGCGAAGGACCGTCGTCGCGATTGTCGAGCATTTGGATGAACCCCAGCGAAGCCGACTCCGAGGTGACGATCCGAATGCCGCCCGAGCCGTCGAGTTGCTCTGCACCATTGGCGCTCAACCCTTGGACCACATCGAGCTGACCCGACTGCAACCCACTGATCCTGGTCGTCTCGTCCGGCACCGCCTTCATGACCAGTCTCTCGAAGTTGGCTTTTCGCCCCTCGTCCCAGAAGTCGTCGAAGCGGGCGACCACGATGGATTGATTCACTTCCTGCGACACGAACTTGAAAGGGCCGGCGGCAACCGGGGCCCTCATGAACTGGTCCTCACCGACTTCGTTGTAATAACCAGTGGCGATCGGAACCGGCGAGTCCTGGAGGAGATTCGGGTAGGGCCGCTTCGTCGTCACCTTGACGACCATGTCGTCATCTACGACCACCGTGTCGATCGCCTTCGCGAAACCGGAATGACTCAGGTAGTGGATCCAGTTCTCGGGGTCCTTGCCGCTTCGCGGACCACCCGTTCGATCGCTGTCTTTACATCCTCGCCAGTAAAGGTCGAACCATCGTGCATCTTCACCCCTTCACGGAGCTTGAAGGTCCACGTCAACCCGTCCGAGGAGACCCGCCATGAAGTCGCCAGTCCGGGTGCCCACGTCCCATCGATCTCCTGGCGCGCGAGGCCCTCTCCCACGGCATCGCGCATCCAGGCGGTGGACAACGCGTTCCTGGCCTGCATCGGGTCGATCCAGTTGCCGTCAAGGGCAGGTGTCCCCACCGTGATCGTCTTGCCGGCTGCGTCCTCGGATTCCCCATTGGACAGTCCGCAGGCAGCGAGCAGCGCCACGGCGAGGGCGATCATCAGCACGTAACGACGAGCAGGGGCCTGCAGGCCCGAGTTGTCTTGTCGTGTTCGATTCATACTCGCTCTCCTCAAGTTCATATTTGTCTCCGCCTGGGTGCGCAAAGGCCCGGTATGTCCGCATGGAGGATCACCGCGCTCGCCCAGCGAGGGAACTCGCCGGGCCACGGCGCCATCTTGACCTGAACCACTCCGTGTACAGATCATTGGATGTCAGTCGCACACAGACCTGTGTCGAGGGACTGGCACGACGTTTGCGGGGCTGACGGCCGGCTTACGGATCCTCCTGCTAAGACGGCGTGACCGCTGCTCGAAGGAGGCCACCGTAGTAGGAGTCTGGGGCGACGTGCTCGACCTGCGTAGTCCGCTCCGCAATCAGCCAGCGGCCGTCGATCTTGACGAACCTATCCTCATAAGTCCCGCTGTGGTCATAGCCGGCATCGGTGATCACCAGGTAGTAGGTGACGCCCTCGGCGCATGAGCTGTCCACGAACGTGAGTCGCGTGGAAGTAAGGTGGTGCCGAGAAACCGACATTTGAGCTTGGTCTCGGGTGTCCGCCAAGTTTGCCCTGAGTGTTCGAGCATCACCGTTGCGAAACCGGGCCGTGATCGCCTCGCGGCCTTCATAGCGGCCCAACCCAACGCCCGGAACCTTCATCACGGCATCCTCAGCCCAAATGCGTTCCATGCGATCCCACTCGCCGCGATCGTTGGACACCGTGTACTCACTGATAAGGTCCATGATCTCCAAGCGTGCGCCATGCTCTTCGACGTCCATGCCGCTCCATTCCTGCCTCGGTTGGGTTCACATCGGGTTTGCCCCGCCCCCGGTCGCTCCTCGCCGGCAAGCTCCGGGCAACTGCGCTGCCCATCGACTCGACGGGCAGCGCACCTACTAACGGACCGTTGAACCGGCATCCACCGCGATCTCGGTCCCAGTGATGAATCGCGACTCATCGCTCGCCAGGAAGGCCACAGCGTTCGCAACGTCCTCAGGCGCCATCCACTTGTCTGGAAGCGCGTTCATGAAGATGGGCCCGAGAGTCGCCGCGACCTCGGGCTTCTCAAGCTCTCCACCAAAGGGGTTAGCTTCGCCCTTCTGTCCGTTCCATTCGAAGCCTGCCATCGGCGTCATCACGGCCCCCGGGAGAATGGTGTTGACACGGACTCGATGCTGTCCCAGCTCATTGGCCAGGGTCTTGGTAAGGCCGACCAGGGCGTGCTTCGAACATACATAAGGGGCCAGGAACGGTTGTCCGCGTACACCGGCAACTGAGCTCGTCACGATGATGGAGCCACCGTCACCCTGCTTGATCAGCACGGGCGCGATCGCCTTGAGCACCTTCCAGACGCTCGTGAGGTTGACCGAGATGACCTCGTCCCACTCTTCCTCGGTCACCTCCCACGCGTAGCCGTAGTGGCAGATACCGTGATTGGCCACCACCACATCTAGGCGTCCGAGTTCACGCACGCCGTCGTCCACGAGCGCCTTGACCGCTTGATAGTCGCGGGCGTCCAACTTCCGCCAGACGATTGCGCGCCCCTCCTGCTCGACGAGCCTCGCCGTCTCCTCGAGGTCAGCCAGTGTCGGCGGGTCGTAGTTCGCGCTCGCGAAGCCCTCGCAGATATCGAAGGCGATGATGTCCGCACCCTCGCTTGCAAGACGCACTGCGTGCGCACGCCCCTGACCACGAGCCGCACCGGTGACGAGTGCGACCTTTCCCGAAAGTCGTCCCATTTCATTCTCCCAAGGTTGAAAACCGAATTGCGTTCAAGCTGTGCTGTCCCGAGAGCATCGAGCGGCAGTCTCAGAAGACCGTCGCGTCCCGCGCGGTACTTATGCGCCGCGACGAGCCCCCGCTGCGGCCGATCGGAACTCGGCCACCATCTCCGCCGTCATCTGAGCGGTCTCATCTTTGTTCAAAGTCGTGCGCAAGCGATACAGAATCACATCGGTGACGCCTGCCTCAGCGAGTTGAGGCAGGCATGCAAACGTCTTGCTGAAGTCGTTGCGACCATCTGCGTGATGTTCCGCGAAGATTCCGACCTGCACCGGGAACGCACCGTCGTGTCCAACACCCGCCTCAACCACGAGAGAACGCATCTTCGCGATACTCTCCGCCATGTCTTCGTGGCCGATGTCCCACGTGATCCACCCCGACCCGAACCGGGCGATCCGTCGAGCGACGTTCTGGTTCACTCGGCCGCCGACCCAAATCGGTACCCCCCTTCTTGCAGGGGCTTCGGCATCGCGTGAATATTGGAAAACGTCAGGTCCTGGCTTTCATAGCTGGCTCGCTTCTCGCGCCACAACAACTGACAGACCTCGAGCGTGTGATCAAGCAGTCGGCCTCTGGCCTTGAAGTTAAGACCCGCGGCGACGTACTCCTCCCGCTGCCAACCGATACCCACACCGAGATCGAGGCGACCGCCAGAGAGCACGTCGATCGTGACAGCGGACTTGGCCAGCACCACCGGTCGACGTAGGGCAGCCAGAAGGATTCCAGTGCCCAATCGAATCTGGGTGGTCACCCCGCTCAAGGCCGCGAGGAGGGACATGGGCTCGAAGTAGTTACCGTCGGGTCCGGTGGGCTGGGAGCCGCCGACGAGTCCGCCCAGGGCAGGGTTGCCGTACGCGTCCAACTGCTCCCCGAACACGATGTGATCTGGCGCCATGATGCGATCGACGCCGGCTTCGTCGCACGCCCGAGCGAAGTCCAAGACGTATCGCCAGTTCGCTACATCTTGGGTCAAATTGGAGGGCAGGGAGACCGACAAACGCATTATTCGTTCCTTATCAGGGACGTACGCGACCGCCACGAAGCATCGTTGATTCCGGGGCCGTACGAAATGTGGGTTGACATTGACTTGAGAGCTGCCGACCGGCGTGGGCACTCCCGCTCCACGAGCGGCTACCTCATTGCAGGGATCCTGCAATCTGGCCCAGGCACGTTGTGTGCAGCGCCCTCGTTCACGCGACCGCCATCGAGGAACGCAGACAGCCGGCTACAGCATCCGCCTACCAGCTACATTCGAGCTTGTTGAACTCGCGGCTCGTCGTCCAAGACACCTTCACGCCGTCCGGACCCGCGAGCCGGATCTGGGGCATACGCCGCAGGATCTCTTCCATTGCAATCTGCATCTGGAGGCGGGCAAAAGGCGCCCCGACACAGCGGTGGATCCCCGCACCGAACCCCAATTGCTTGTGGACGTTGCTTCTGTCGAGACGGAATTCGTCGGGATCCTCGAACATGGCGGGATCACGGTTGGCCGCACCGAACATGAGCATCACCCGCTCCCCTGCACCGATTGACACATCGCCCACAGTGCTGGAGGCAGTCGTCGTGCGCGCCATCCCCGGGAAAGGTGACTCGATCCGCAACGCCTCCTCGACGGCGATCTCGATCAGAGCCGGGTCGTCGAGCAACTGGTCGCGAAGTTTCGGGTCTCCCGCGACGCGATAGAGGAGCCCGCCGATACCGCTCGCGGTCGTCTCAACGCCGGCGCCCAGCAGCAGAAAGGCCAGCGAAACAGCGTCATCGTGGTTGATCGGCTCGTCATCGATCATGAGACCCGCGATGTCCGAGAGCATGTCCTCACGGGGGTGGGAACGGCGTTCTTCGACGCCCCTACTGAGGCGGGCCAAGATCTCGGCGTAGGCGACAGCTGCCCCTTCCAACTCCCCCTCCTGCGTGAGCCTCGTTCTATCCATCGCCTTATCGCGGAACCAGGTCCACTCATCTTCGGGGAGCCCGAGGATGATGGCGATGGCCATCGTGGGGAACGGATTGAAGAACACCTCCGCCAGATCGGCGTGGCCGTCCTCCACGATCTCATCGAGAAGAGATCCGACCACCGATCGGATACTCGGCTCCAACGCGAGCATGCGCTTGACAGAGAACCACCCTTGGAGCGGCCTGCGGTACTTTCGATGCTCAGGGTCGTCCTGCTCAATGCAGATGACCCGCGGAGGTGGAAGAGAGGGGATGGTCACAGGACAAGCGCTACTGAAGACATCCGCATTGAGCGAGGCGTTGTAGACATCCTTGTAGCTCGAGATCACCCAGAAACCGTCATCGAAGGTATCCGAATGCGCGACGGGGCACCTCGACAGTAGGTCCTTATAGTACTCGCCGGGCTCTCTTGCCACGTCGGGCTCATTGAGTCGGAAAGGCACAGAAACTGGCTGAGAAACAGACTTGACGCTGGGTTCGGTCACCGGAACTCCTGGATCTTTGGCGCGAGGGCCACGGCTGATCAATTACTCAGTACACTGATCAATGGCCATATGTGCACTATCCCTGAATGGGATACGGAATGTCAAGGGGTATCTTGCGACAACGTCTGGTCTCGGGATCGATATTGACGAGCCAGACATCGGTTGCTGGGTCGAAGCGGCCAACGCCGTTGGCGGGTCCCTTTGGAAGATGAAGTCGGGCTCGCGCTGCTAACGCGGACGCAGGACAGCGCGAAGCCGACCACCATTGGCACGGTTACGGAACGAGGCCCCTAAGGCTGCCCATTCCAGACTTCCTCCTTGAAGCGTCTCTTCAGTTCGTTTGTGTCGCCGAACAACCCATCAACGTTGCCGTCGCCCCAGTTGCTCGAGTTCACGAGGCGAATCGGCAGTTCCACGTTGACGGGCTCGCCGACGGCAGCCCGCAGGACAGCATCCGCTGAGAAGTACCCCATGATCTCTCCTGGCGTCCACAGCACGCTAGACGCGACGCTGTTGCCCTTGACAGCGTCGGTCAGCCCCGAGCCCTCGCCACTGGCTATCGGAACCTCGCGGCCCAGTGCGCTCGTCGCTTGTATAGCGTACGGCACAAAGTTGTCGCCGGCCGCCGAGGCGATGTAGTTGATGGCGGGATCTCGCTGCAGCACCGACTGCAGTTGGGGCGCCAAGGATGTCGCATAGGTGGCTGTGTTTGCTTCTTCGATCTCGGCCTTGCAATCCGGACACAGACTCTTCACCTCCTCAACGAAGGATTCGGCACTGTCGATGACGAGTTGGGATCCACTGGTCGAGATCGTGATCGCGTTGAGCTTGCAGTTCGTCTCCGCCAGCGCGTAGTCGGCTTGGGTAGCCCCCATGAGCTTGACCGAAGGCGCGACACTGGCGGCGATTCCATCCGGGAGCGGCGAACTCGGGTCACTCGCATTCGCGTTGACTACGGGGACGCCAGCCGAGTTCGCGTCGGAGACAGCCGTGGGTACGAGCGCAGCCGCGTCGTAGCCGTCGGTCACGATCCCGGATACCTTCTGAGCGATTGCGGATCCAAATGCCTGAGTTATAACGTCAGGACGGCCTTTGCCGTCGAAGAGAATCGCCTCAGCCCCGACCGACTCGACAGCCTCCTTGAATGCTTCGAACTTCTGCTTGACGACGGAGTTACTAATGATTCCCACATACGCGAATTTCTTGTCGGCCAGTGATGAACCGTCGATGGCGGGGGGCAACTCAAACTCCGGGACGGCCATCGCCTTCTCATAGCGGACCTTCGCCTCGACCGCACAGTCAGTCCTGGGTCCAGTATCAACCGCGGTCGCTTGCGTGTCGCCCTCCGAGCAGGCGCTGCCAATGAGGCCCACAATGAAGCCTAAAGTCACGATCAAAGCTTGCCGGCGTTTACCGCGCATTCGCACGTACCTCTCAGTCAGTTTCGCTCGATGGAGCATCTGCATCACCCTTCTTGCGGCTTGAACACTCTTGAACCCGAGACGTTCCCTCTCGCCGAGATACTGTCCGCCGCTTCGGCCTCGCCTGATGTGTGCGGCGACGAACCTTTGTCGCGACCCCGATGAGCACGTTCCGCCCCGGCCCGATCAGCCGGCGGCAGGCGGCGCCACCAGTGCTCAGTACACTGAGGATTTTGCGACAGTAATCCCGGTCACATTGCTTGTCAATGGGGTAGGGGGCCGACTGAGACTTGATGCGGCAATCCCACCCCGGCTGCAAGGCCGTGTGGTGGTGCGATTCAGTTAGCCCGGATCGTTCACCGCGCCGCGGTCTGATCGGCGAGTAGAAACACGGAAGTGCCTGCCCAGCAGGGGAAACTTGAACTTGCGACGGTTCAAGATCTCCAGCTTGGAAGGCACTCCGTAGGTGAAGCGTACTTCGTGGTCCAGTGGCTTGTCCGTGTCCGCCGATGGTGTCGGCGTGGTGGCCCACGCGGGCAGCGTCGGGCTCGTCTGTTGGCTGACCGGACGGGCCTGACCAGTGAACTCTCCAAGGCGATGGCACGCCGGTCGTTCATCCCTATCCACGACCGCGGCCGGGTCCTGGTCGATGGCGCGGTGATGCTGGCCTACGGCGGCGAAGCGATCGCCGACATCGACGCGCTGCGCCACCAGTCCGGCGTGCTCGGCCCGGGCGCGTCGCCACCGACGGTGTGGCGCGCTTTGGACGAAGTCACGCCCGCGCGGTTGAACAAGATCGCCACTGCACGAGCGCGGGTCCGTCGTCACGTGTGGGCCCAACTGCCGGACGGGGTGCCGGCCAGCCGGGTCGCCGGGCCGGCCTCGGCGCCACCGTGGTGCTCGATGTCGATGCCACGATCGTGATCGCCCACTCCGAGAAGGAGCAGGCAGCGCCCACCTTCAAGCGGACCTTCAGGTTCCACCCGCTCGGCGTGTGGTGTGACAACACGAGTGAGTTCTTGGCGGCCAAGCTGCGCACCGGTCGGGCTGGGTCGAACACCGCGACCGATCACATTGAGGTGTTGACCGACGCGATCGCCCAGGTCCCCGCCAGCCACCGCAAGGATCTGCTGATCCGTTCCGATGGCGCCGGAGCCTCGCACGACTTACTGAACTGGCTCACCGACCAGGACAAGGTCCGGGGCCGCAAGCTCGAGTAATCCGTGGGTTTCGCGGTCGCCGAGAAGATCCGCGACGCGATCAAGCTGGTCCCGAAGAAGATCTGGACGCCCGCTGCCGATGCCGACGGCGGTGTGCGTGAAGGCGGCGATGTCGCCGAACTGAATCGCACTGGGTTTCGTTCCTATGCGTTCCCTTGGACAGCGAGTGCTGGCCGGGATGATTCTTGGGCAGCGTAGTACGCGGCCTCGACCTCGAGCGGGGTGCGCATGTCGAGCTCCCCGTGAAGGCGTTGGTTGTTCCACCACCACACGTACTCCAGCGTCGCGAGCTCGACCTGCTCGATCGTGCGCCACGGCCCGCGCCGTCTGATGAGTTCGGTCTTGTAGAGCCCGTTGACGGCCTCGGCCAGCGCGTTGATGCTCCTATAGATCGTCAAGTCGATCAGGCGGCCATTTCGAGATCCTCGCCGCCGGGGTTGGTGATGGCGTCTGGTGCTGGAAGGAGCCGGAAGAGTTCGCGAGCGAGGTAGCGCTTGAGGCAGCGGATGATCTCCCGCTTCGACATCCCCTCGGCGGTGCGACGGGCCACGTAGTCGATGGTCGGCTGGTGCCATCGCATGCGCACGATCACCACGCGATACAGCGCAGCGTTGGCCTGGCGGTTCCCGCCGCGATACAGACGGTGCCGACTGTTCGTCTTCCCGGATCCGGCTGGGATCGGGCAAGCGCCGCACATCTTCGCGAACGCGGCCTCGGACTTGATCCGGTTGGCGTTGTCGCCGGCGGTGATGAGCATCTGCGCCGCGGTGTCGTAGCCGACGCCGACGGCCTCGACGAGCTGGGGCGCGGCGGCCGCGGTGAGCGCCTTCATCGACGCGGCGTGAGCCTTGGCCTCCTCGTGCAGCGACAACCAACGCTTGGCCATCGAGGACAGCACGTGCCGCATCGCGGAGTCTGGGTCCGCAGGAACAACGACGGCCGGTGCACCACGGCGCACGGGCGGAAGCGGTGCCGGTCCGTCGAGCGCAGCGCATGCGGTGATGAGCTTGTGGTCGGTGAGTTTCTCCAGCTCTGCCCGCAGCGCTTCGCTGCCGGTAGCAAGGGTCGCCTTGAGCGTGATCATGGCGGTGGTGCGGGCCTGGACGGCGCCGTCGTAGGCGATCTTGACCAGCCTGATCGTCTCGACTGCCCCGTCGGCGTTCTTGGGCGTGGCCAGTCCCTGGCCGGCCAGCAACTGCCGTGCAGCATGTTCGGCGTCGATAGTGTCGTTCTTGCCCGCAAGTCGGCGTTCCGCAGCCCGTGCTGGCCGGGCGATCTCGTGGACGTCGTGGCCGTGGCGGCGTAGGTAGCGGGCCAGCCCGATGCCGTAGGAGCCGGTTCCCTCGATGCCGAACCCGACCAGTCGACCGGCGGACCCGACGAAGGCCAGGCAGAACGCGAGGAGTTCCTCGAACCCGGCGATGGTGGTGGGCACGACGATGTCGCCGAGTCGGCCGCCGAGGCCGTCGATCGCGACAGCTACGTGGTTGTCCTTGTGGGTGTCGACACCGACGATGACATCGTCGCGGCGAAGCTGCATGCTGGGCATCGGGCTATGGGTTCCTCTCTCGCATCTCCGGGTGGGCTGTCCATGGCTCAGCTGGCCGGAGTGGGCGGACAGGACTGCGATGAGGCCCTGGTCGAGTCAGGCTCCTATCAGGTCACTGCCCACCCGGCCAGCAGCCAGGTGCACGCCACCACCCGGGGCCGACACGTCAACGCGAGGGCACCCAGCGGGGCCGGTCGTAACAAGGGTCAGACCCCAGGTGGTGGCGCAGACACGATGCTCGCAATCGAAGGAGTCGCCGACGGTGCCCGTGGAGGGCTTCGCGCCGAGTTCGCCGATTCGGTCGGTGTAGACGATCGAGAGGTAGTTCGAGCCGTGGTCGGCGTGATGGACCAGCCCGGTCAGATCGACCGCGCCCTCGCGCTTGGCGTCCCACGCGGCCATGTCGAGCGCCTGCAAGGGAGGATGTCGGCCTTCAACGTCGCGGCGACCTTCCACCCGACGATCCGGCGTGAGTAGACGTCGGTCACGAACGCCACGTAAGCGAACCCCGACCAGGTCGCGACGTAGGTGATGTCGGCAACCCATAGCCGCCGCGGCGCGGGCGCGTGGAAGCGCCGTTGGACCAAGTCGGCCGGCTTCACCGCCGCCGGATCCGGCTTCGTGGTGAACACCTTCTTCGACCGCTTCACCCCACGAACGTCGACGAGTTTCATCAGCCGAGCGGTCTGATCGCGACCGATCTCCCAGCCCTGGCGTCGCATCAGGGCGTGCATCTTCCGGACCCCGTAGACGCCGTAGTTCTCGACGTGCAACCGGGCGATCTCCGGCACCAGCAACTCGTCCTTCAACGACCGCGCCGACGGGGCTCTGGTCTTCGCGGCCCGGTAGCCACGGGAGGTGATGAACCCACGAACTGCCGGACGCAGCACCCGGCAGATGGCCTCGACCCCGAACTGATCCTTGTGCTCGTCGATGTAGCGGATCATCTCGTCGTGGGGCGGTCGAGTTCCTTGGCGAAAAACACTGAGGCGGACTTCAAGATCTCGTTCGCCCTGCGGAGCTCGGCTACCTCACGCTTGAGGCGCTTGATCTCCTCCGCCTCATCCGTCGTGGTCCCGGGCCGCTTCCCGGCGTCGACCTCAGCACGGTGGACCCACAGCCGCAGGGTCTCGACGTTCATCCCCAGCAACCCCGCGACGTGCCGCAACGCTGCCGTCTCGTGCGGGTGCTCCGGGCGGACCTCAGCGACCATCCGCACTGCCCGCTCACGCATCTCGTTCGTATACCTGGCCATCGTTCCCATCCTGACTGATCAAGCGGAACGAAACCCAGTGCGATTCAGTTCTGACGGCGGAGCGGACCCGCCGGGCGGGCGACAGGTCTGTGACGGGGCTTCTAGTCCAAGCTCCTATCAGGTCAATTCCGCCTGGCCGGTGCGCACCACGACGCTGCACCGGAGCCGACCGACAAATCGAACGCAGGACACCGTGGTCATACCTTGGCCGGGGTCAGGCCGGTCCAGCGCAAGAAGCAGGCACCCACCAGGGGCCGGTGGTACTTGCTCTTGGGCATGCCGGTACGCGCTGCGGTGGCTGCGCGGTCCTTGAGGCCCTGCTGGCGTCCGACTTAGCGCCAGCCGCCGCCATCGGGCACTTTGCCGAGCTTCTTCACGTCGACGTGGAGCAGGTCGCCGGCCGTGTCGTGTTCGTAGCGGCGAATCGGTTCACCGGTCGCTCGGTCGATGTGGGTGAGTCGGTCGATCCGGCAACACACCAGCACCGCGTGCGCGGTCGATGCCGGCATGTTGAGCCGGTAGCGATCTCGACCGGGCCCAGGCGCTGTTCCCAACGCAGGTGCGCGATCTGGCGCACCACCGGTGCCGGTGTTCAGTTGGGCCGACGGTGCGGGGCTGAGGACCGATCGGTCATCTCGGGTGGGCCTTGTTGCGATAGCGCTCAGCCCACTTCGCTGCCGTTCGCCACGACACGTCATAACGTTCGACAGCCCGAGCTGGGGACCAGCCGTGATCGACCATCAGCCTGGCCAACCGGAGCCGTGCACCGACGGGTCAGGCCCAGGTCGAGAGCTCCTCCCTGGTCATCGGCCAGCAAGCGCTCGGTCTCCTCGACCAAGACCCCGAGTTCAGCTTCAACGCGCTCCGAACTGAGATGCCGCGAAAATCGGCGACGCCCGTCCACGGAGCCAGCGACCTGGACCGCGGTCGCCCCAGACGTCGTGTGAACCCGCCGAATCCATGCCAACAGCCGACCCTAGCGACACGAAAAAGTGTCTTAGAAGCACACTCGGATCCCAAGCCGTCAAGTAACCATCGGGCGACGGTGGTCAGGTCAGCAGGCGAAGCCCGCCGGCAGGGGTAGCATCGGGCACGTCGAGGTCTTCCATATGGCGAGCGTCGGAATCTCCATCTTCTGATGACCTCGACGCCTACCCCGGCACCGACGCGCCAGCCCGACCTACGCCCTCATTCGGAAAGAGCCACTAAACCTGTACAAATCAGGTCAGAACGACTCGAGATCCTCCAACAGGCGCCCGCTCGCTTCGTCGATCGCTGAAGCAACTATCGGCGGTGCGTTCACCAGTCCACGAGAAGCTTGGTCAAACCGTAGTTCAACCCGGTCCTCTTGAACTCGAGATCCTCCTCAGCCATGGCGAGCCGGAGGCCAGGGAGTCTCTGGAACAGCCGGCACCACGCCACTTGCATCTCGACGCGTGCCAGGTTCTGACCCACACACTGGTGCGGCCCGTACCCGAAAGCCACGTGGTGAGTGATCCCTGTCCTCGTGACGTCGAGTTCATCGAGCGACCGCTCCGCGGTACCGAAGGCCCGGGGATCGCGGTTGGCCGCCATCAGCGACATAACCACTCCTTCGCCCGCTTGGACGACCTGGCCACCGACCTCGACGTCCTCGGTCGCAATCCGACTAGGCTCGACCTGAACGATGCTCAAGTAGCGAAGCATCTCTTCGACCGTGGTTGGTGCGAAGGTCTCCGGGTCCGACATCAGGATGTCGATCTGATCCGGATTCTTAAGAAGCGCCAATGTGCCGAGTCCGAGCATATTGGCCGTCGTCTCGTGTCCCGCACCAATCACGAACCGGCCGATGGTCACGATCTCTTCGAACTCCAGGTCACCATTGACCACCGTGACGTTGACGAGGCGACTCAGGAGGGTCTCGTCAGGCTTCTCCTTCTTGGCCTGCGCCGTATCGCGCATGACATCTAGTACGAACTCGTTCGCTCTGACCCGCTCCTCGGGAGTCGCTGCAAGATCGAAGATGTCCTCCATCGCGTCAACCACGCGTTTCGCAGTCTGATGCTCGACACCCAGGATCTCGCAGATCACCGCAGTGGTGATTCGTAGCGCGAAGTGCTCGATAAGGTCGACCGGACCACCATGGGCAACCATCTCATCGAGTGTTTCGTCGACGATCTCAAGAACCCGTGGCCGGTGTCGTTCGGCCTGCTTAGGAGTCAAGGCAGAAATGATGGTCCGCCTCCGCAGTGCGTGCTCAGCCCCGTCCATACGGATGAAGAGCGCGCCCTCGGTCTCAAGCTGCGCCGGGGAATTGTGCGGATACCCCTCGGCCTGAATATCGGCGCTGAAACGTCCATCCTGCAACGCCTGACGTACATCGGCATGTTTGCACAAGAGCCAGGGTTCGCGGCCGTTCCAGGTCTGCACTCGCGTCAGCCCCTCGGCCTCCCGGGCCTTCGCCAGGATCGGTGACAGTTCAAAGGGCGTGTCCCGGACGATAGGATATGCCAAGTGCTCTTCGGAGAGTCGATGATCGTCCGTGCGTGCCCTCACGCGCCACCGACTCGGATGGCAGCAGCAGGGCAACGGATCGCTGCTTCCTCGACATGGATGCGTTCAGAATCCACGGGATCCTCGTCAAGCAACACGACTATCCCATCGTCATCTCGCTGGTCGAAGACCAACGGCGCCGCCAAGACACACTGGCCGGCTCCCACACAACTGTCCTCGTCAATCTCAATGATCACAGCAAACCTCCTCGACGCGACTGGACGCATCGCAAGAACGTGACCGGCACGAATCAAACCGCCCAACGCTGAGAGGTGATGCGCACAGATGTCCGTTGTATTCGTTCAGTACGCTGATTATCTTAGAATGGGACTGGGTCTTGGTCAAGAGCAATGGATCTCAAGATTCGCCGTCAGTCGCCTACTCCGACGGCGGCTTACCCAAAAATGCTGTTCTCGGGTCTACGGTGTCCAGTTGCACACAGAACGTGAGTTGCATGACGAGTCCGGCGACTCGCCACCCGAGCGCCTCACGCCGAAGGTCCAAGGAGTGGGTCCCTCCGACAGCCAGCATTGTCCCAGGTCCACGTCCGGTCATCTCAAGGAACCGGCCCAAAAGTCGGGCGGAATCACGATGGATTTCCATTTCACACAAAGTGCCCTGATGACCGGAATAGACCCGGTCGTCCTTCAAGGGCCGGGGTGGCGAGACGATCCTCAGAAAGTCGTTAACAATTGAGTTCCGGCCACGAAGAAAGCGGTCCGGGCCATCAGCGCCACGTGTCTCAAAGACCGCGTCCTCGGTGAATAGCTCGGCAATATCCTGATGAGCGCCACCGCGGTCGAAGAGCAGGAGGTAGCGGTGCCATAGGCACCGGATCTCCTCCGCATCCTCCAGACGCCGAATCCGGTCCTCCAGGTTGGGGGAATTTTGGTTCAATTCAACACCTCGTCTTGTAGATGCACTAGTTCCAGCAGTCCCTACCAGGGAGTTCGTCGGCGCCTCCGAAGGAGGCTGACGTGCCGACGTCAATTGATCAGGACGTCGAAGTGCCACGTCGCAGGAGTAGGGTCAGCCCGACAGCAAAGATCAAGAATGTCCCATTGAACAGGTCGGAGATCCAGCTGGCGAATCCCAGCATCTGCAGGCCCGCGACTCCCACAGCCACGAGATAGATGGCGACCAAAGTTCCTGCAACATTGAACCTCCCTAGCTTGATGGCTGACGCACCGAGAAAAGCGGCCGTAATGGGCGGCAGCAAGTAGGCGCCACTCGAGCTTGGGTCGACCGAACCGAGCATTCCGGCGAGCAGCACCCCCGCGACGGCGCTCAACGTACCGGAGAGGACGTACATCAACTGGCGATACTCGTTGACGCGCAAGCCTGCAAGCCGAGCTGCGGATAGGTTGCTGCCGATGAAAAGCATGTGCCGGCCAGCAGGCGTGCATTCGAAGACATACCAAACGAGAAGGGCGACGATCCATCCGACCCAAACTGGTAAAGGAAAGTCGAGCAGGCTACGCCGAGTGAACTCGACGACCTCGTCGGGCACGGTCATCACCAGCGCATCGTCGCTGATGAAGCGCGCCAGACCTGCGACGATCGTCAGTGTTCCCAGTGTGGCAATGAAACTGTCGATTCCGACACGGACCACAAGAATACCGTTCACGATGCCGACCACGGGGCCTACTAAGAACGCCAAAAGACACGCGGTCACCAGCCCGTGGCCATCGGCGGTCGCAGCACCCAGGGTGCAGCCCGCCAAGATCATGACCGAACCGACCGAGAGGTCGAAGTCTCCGGCACGCAATGGGATCAGCAGCGCTAGCGACAGTAACAAGATGATCGCCTGCCCGACGATCATGACCCGCACATTGGTCATCGTCGCGAAGGTCTCCGGGGCCGCCAGGCTGAAGGTCACGAACAGGATCAAGAACAGCAGCGGAACCGCCCACGGCCCCATCCTTGCGAGGATGGATTGTCGGCGTTGGCGTGGCTCTCGCCCCGCGGGCGGTGGCTGAGAGTCGGAGGGCGATGTCGTCGGAGTGGTCTCCGCTTGTACTTCGGGTGTCATGATGAGTCCCTACTTCTTCAGTGCTGACTGTTGTGAAAGCGCCAGGATCCGGTCCTCAGAAATCTCGCCTTCGGCAAGGGTCGCCGTCACCGACCCGTATCGCATGATGTGAACGCGGTTGCACAACTGAGCCACCTCTTCGCAGTCGGAGGAGAAGACGACGACAGCCGCACCCTCGTCCGCGGCTTGCCGGACCAAGCTGAGGATCTCTTTCTTAGCTCCGACGTCCACGCCCTGAGTAGGTTCATGAAGAAGAAGCACGCCAGGGTTCTGGCGCAACGCTCGAGCCATCACCACCTTCTGCTGGTTCCCGCCGCTGAACTTCGCGATTTCCAGCGCGGGCCGGAACGGACGCACCGAATATTCACGCAAGGTCTCCTCCGCGAACCGACGTTCACGTGATCGGTTCACGCGAATTAGGCGCCAGAATTTCCGGAGAAACGGAAGAGTGAGGTTCTCCGAGGCCGTCGCGTCCAACCACAATGCATCTCGTTGGCGGTTTCCGGGCACCATCTGCATGCCTCGCCGCCGCGCTGACCGAGGGCTCCCGTCCACAGGAGCGCCATCGACGATGACCTGTTCATCCAAGTGCGTGCGGCCTCCCGCAAGCAGGTACGGAATATCATCCTGCCCCATACCGGCGAGTCCTGTGATACCGACGATCTCACCCTTGTGCGCTCGGAACGAGAGTTGCGATATTGCGCCGTGGCTCAGATCGCGAACTTCAAGACGCACAACCTCATTGGGACTCGGGGGGACCTCTGGATAAAAATCATCAAGTTTGTACCCGAGCATCAACTCGACGATCTCAGACTCCGACGAGCTGGTGGCGTCCCTCGTGGCAATCATGCGCCCACTGCGCAAGACGCTGATACGGTCACATACGCTCAGAACTTCGTCCATATGGTGGCTGATGTAAAGCACTGCGGTGCCATTACTGGCCATGATTCGCAGCAACTCGAGAAGGCGAATGGACTCCCCCTGGATAGGGAGGCCGTCGGTTCATCGAGGATCACCAGTTTGCCCTGACTGCCATCGCCAAGTTGACGCAAAGCCCGGAGGATCGCAACAACGGACCGTTCAGCAGGCGATAGGTCGCCGACCAAACGGTTGGGATCCATCTTGATTCCGAAATGATCGGCGAGTCTCCGAACCACGCGTGCTTCACGCCTAGCACTGACCGGTGCTACTAGCCGGCGTTCGTAGTTCGTCGAAACACCGGTGTTGTCAGCCACAGACATTGTCTCAACCAAGGCCAGGTCCTGGTGGACGATAGATAGGCCGACGCGCTGTGGGTCACGGACCGGGAGTGCGACGGTTCGACCGTGAAATCTGATCTGTGAGCCCTTGTCAGGCGTGTACAGCCCTCCGAGGATCTTCACCAGGGTGGACTTGCCTGACCCGTTCTCACCGACCAGACCGTGAATCTCGCCCGGCGCGATGTTCAGGTCCACGCCGTGGAGAACCTGGACGCCGTCGAAGGTCATCGAGACGTTCGTCATTTGAACTGCACCGTTGTTCACAGGTCACCTCCGGGCTCATACGGGTGCGTCATCCGGAGTGCTCTGTCCGCTTCATTCCGAGAACGACCCCGATGCCGAACTTCGGCCGGCCATCAGGGATCTGCGCAGACGACAGATCTTCCGTGTACTGAGTTATTTCCGGAAAGGTAGTACCCCGGTGCGCGGCTGTCAACCATCAGGTGCCTACGACACGGGCGCTCACTCCCTTCAGGCACAGCAGGCGTGGATCCTCGCCCACTCCGGCAAGGCGATCCCCGCACTCTCCTGCGACCACAAGGCCCCGCACCCGGCGCATCGCGCCCGGAGTGGCGTCATCTGCGCCGGGTCCACATCCAAGACCGTGACCTGTGGCGAGAACTCCGGTAGGTCTGTGTCGGCAGCCAGTGCGGTACGTGCGGTACGGAAACCTTCAGGCAGCATCACAACCAGGCGAACCGGATCCCGTCCGACTACTCGAACAGCATGCCCGGTGCCGGGGTAGGTGACTGCTACATCTCCCGGACCCAAATCTACTTCGTCGCCGTTGGTGAAGGACATGCGACAGCGCCCCGAAATGACGATGTAGAACTCCTCGACCTCCCGTCCACTGAAGACATCGCGGTGCATATGAAGGCCAATCGCATCACCAGAGGAGTCTGCGGGCAGTTCCAGGATGCTCATCTGCAGCCGACCAGGACCACGGTTGATGACCCCTCGAGCACAGATGGCGATATCTGCCGCGTGAGCGTTGACGGCCCCCATCGACGCGTCCCCGAAGGAGTAGCGACTCCACCCGCGGTCATAGCCCTGATTCATTTCAACCCCTCGACATACTTCGTCACATGGCGACCCTTGACTCAGGTCGTCGCCGACCCTACAGTTAGTCAGTGTACGGAACAATTTGAGGTGGCGCCCTACCCCTAGGTACGGGGGCCCGGCCCACCTGCACGCTCAAGGGCCTCGGACCGGCGCACAGCCAGCAGTAGCTCGGCGGCCCTTCTGCCACCGAGCCCGAACGGCATGAATCTCCGGAGCCGGGTCCCCTGCGCCCGAGGAGATGGACATGATGATGGAAGTCAGCGAGCACCCCGAGAGAATCGCCATCGTTGGTGCGTCGGCAGCTGGACTCTCAGCTGCCGAGACCCTCCGCAGGGAGGGCTTCAGAGGAGGTCTGACGCTCATCGGTTCGGAGACTCTTCCGCCTTACAAGCGGCCTCCTCTCTCCAAGCAGGTATTGTCGGGCGACTGGAGTGAGGAGCGAACTCACCTTCGCAAGGAGGAAGAGCTCAAGGCGCTCGAGGCCGAATGGCGTCTTGGGGTGTCCGCTTCATCCCTGGATCGCGACAACCGACGGATCGTTCTCAACGATGGGTCGACGGTGAACTATGACGGCCTGATTGTCGCGACAGGAGTCGCGCCTCGGCGTCTCGATACATCAGAGGATCTCGACGGTGTGCACCTGCTCCGAACTATGAACGACGCACGGCGGATGCGCGACCAGTTTGTTGCGGGACGTCACCTCGTCGTCGTCGGTGCTGGCTTCCTCGGCTGCGAAGTGGCGGCCGTGGCCCGGCGGATCGGTATGGAGGTCAGCCTCGTCGATCCACTGAGCGCTCCCATGATCCGCCAACTTGGGTCGACCGTTGCGAGGGAGGTCGATTCGCTCCACGCCCAACATGGCACTCGGATCTACGCCGGCGTCGGGGTCGCCTCCCTCCATGGCAACGGCGAACGGTTGAGCGAGGTCCGCCTTACCGACGGAACGGTTCTGCAAGCGGATCTGGCTTTGGTCGCCATCGGGTCCACCCCGAACGTCGACTGGCTCCGGAACACGGGGCTCTCACTCTCCAACGGCGTCGACTGTGATGCGTACTGCCGTGCAGCACCGGACATCGTTGCCGCCGGCGACGTCGCAAGTTGGGAGCACCCACTCTTCAAGCGGCGTGTTCGGCTGGAGCACCAGACAAACGCGCTTGAACAGGGCGCCGCCGCGGCCCAAGCTCTGCTTGGCTTGGCGGTAGAGCCGTTCGCGCCCATTCCTTACTTCTGGAGCGATCAGTACAACGCGAAGATCCAAGTGTACGGAATGCCACACGAGCAGGCCCGCACCTCCATTGTGCGCGGAGAGCCAGGCTCAGGACGTTTCGCTGCGGCGTACCACCTGGATGGCCGCCTCGTCGCTGTCCTCACCTGGAACATGCCTCGCGAGACGCTGGGACTTCGCGAGGAACTGCGCAGCTCCCTGAACGAGCAGCAGACCGTCCCGACCGCAAGATGAGCGCAATTGGTGTGGCAGACGGCCATTCTCACGATCTCGTCGGCGAAGGAGCCTCGGTGAAAGACCTTGTGAGTCGAACCAAGCCGGTCCGTCAGCTCGACCGGGTGATCATTCGTTTTGCCGGTGATTCCGGTGACGGGATGCAGCTCACCGGTGATCGTTTCACTCAGGAGTCGGCTGCGTTTGGCAATGATCTGGTGACGTTGCCGAACTTCCCGGCCGAGATCCGGGCGCCTCAGGGCACGATCCCGGGGGTGTCGTCGTTCCAGGTGCATTTTGCTGACCACGACATCTTGACTGCTGGTGATGCCCCTGATGTGTTGGTGGCGATGAACCCGGCGGCGTTGAAGGCCAACATCGGTGACCTGCCCGCGGGGTGCACGATCATCGTGGACACCCACGACTTCACCAAACGCAACCTGGACAAGGCCGGCTACGACGCCAACCCGTTGGATCTGCTGGGGGACGCGAACGACCCGTTGGGGTCGTTCAACGTGCAGCCGGTGGACCTGACCGGGATGACGGTGGCCTCGGTGGCCGAGTACGGGTTGTCACGCAAGGACGCAGCCCGGGCGAAGAACATGTTCGCCCTCGGATTGTTGTCGTGGATGTACGGACGCCCCACCGACACCACGGTGGAGTTCTTGTCGAAGAAGTTCGCCAAGGCCCCCGCCATCCGCGATGCCAACATCACCGCGTTCAAGACCGGCTGGAACTACGGCGAGACCACCGAAGCGTTCGCGGTGCAGTACGAGGTGAAACCCGCCACCATGCCCGCGGGCACCTACCGCAACATCACCGGCAACCTCGCCCTGTCCTACGGCCTCATCGCTGCCGGGGTCCGCTCCGGACTGCCGGTGTTCCTCGGCTCGTATCCGATCACCCCCGCGAGCGACATCCTCCACGAGTTGTCCAAACACAAGTCGTTCGGTGTCACCACCTTGCAGGCCGAAGACGAGATCGCCGGCGTGGGCGCCGCCATCGGCGCCTCCTTCGCCGGCCACCTCGGCGTCACCACCACCTCCGGACCCGGTGTCGCGTTGAAGGGTGAGGCCATCGGGCTCGCGGTCATGACCGAACTGCCCCTGATCGTGGTCAACGTGCAACGCGGCGGCCCCTCCACCGGCCTGCCCACGAAGACCGAACAATCCGACCTGCTCCAAGCCATGTTCGGGCGCAACGGTGAAGCACCCGTACCGATCATCGCCCCCTCCTCACCCGGCGACTGCTTCACCGCCGCCGTCGAGGCAGCACGCATCGCCATCACCTACCGCACCCCCGTCATGCTCCTCTCCGACGGCTACCTCGCCAACGGCTCCGAACCCTGGGCCATCCCCACCGTCGACGACCTCCCCTCATCAACCCCAACTTCACCACCACCGAGACCCTCAACGGCGACACGTTCGAGCCCTACTCCCGCGACCCCGACACCCTGGCCCGGCCCTGGGCGATCCCCGGCACCCCCGGACTCGAGCACCGCATCGGCGGCCTCGAGAAAGACGGCACCACCGGCTCGGGCAACATCTCCTACGACCCCGCCAACCACGACCACATGGTCCGCACCCGCCAAGCCAAGATCGACGCCATCGCCAACTCCCTGCCCCCCTTGGAGGTCGACGACCCCTCCGGGCAAGCCAAAGTGCTGGCACTCGGCTGGGGCTCCACCTACGGACCCATCGGCGCCGGCGTCCGCCGCGTCCGCAAAGCCGGCTACCACGTCGCGCACCTCCACCTGCGCCACCTCAACCCCTTCCCCAACGACCTCGGCGACATCCTCACCCGCTACGACAAAGTCCTGGTCCCCGAGATGAACCTCGGCCAACTCTCCCTACTGCTCCGCGCCAAATACCTCGTCGACATCGTCGGCTACAACCAAGTCCGCGGCCTCCCCCTCAAAGCCGCCGACCTCGCCCAAGCCATCAGCGACCTCGTCGCCCAAACCGACAACACCACCGTCGACCTCACGATGAGCACCCCCGGAGCCCACGCATGACCTACGTCATCAACGAATCCTGCATCGACGTCAAGGACCGCGCCTGCATCGACGAATGCCCCGTCGACTGCATCTACGAAGGCACCCGGATGCTCTACATCCACCCCGACGAATGCGTCGACTGCGGCGCCTGCGAACCCGTCTGCCCCACCGAAGCGATCTTCTACGAAGACGACCTGCCCGAGGAATCGTCGGGCTTCCTGACCATCAACGCCGACTTCTTCACCGAACTCGGATCCTCCGGCGGCGCCACCAAGACCAACACCAACCACCTCGACCACCCAGACGTCACCGCACTCCCGCCACAAGGAGAAGACTCATGAGCATCGATCTGGGACTCCCCACCCTCGGCACCACCGGCGTACCCACCCTGCCCGAGGGCGAGAGCCTCACCGGCAAGGACTTCACCAGCGACCAAGAAGTCCGCTGGTGCCCCGGCTGCGGCGACTACGCAGTGTTGAAAGCCGTCCAGAGCTTCCTGCCCACCTTGAACATCCGCCGCGAAAACGTCGTGTTCATCTCCGGTATCGGCTGCTCCTCAAGATTCCCGTACTACCTCGACACCTACGGCATGCACTCCATCCACGGACGCGCCCCTCCATCGCCACCGGCCTCGCAGTCGCCCGCGAAGACCTCCACGTCTTCGTCGTCACCGGCGACGGCGACGCCCTGTCCATCGGCGGCAACCACCTCATCCACGCGCTGCGCCGCAACGTCAACATGACCATCTTGCTGTTCAACAACCGCATCTACGGGCTCACCAAAGGCCAATACTCCCCCACCAGCGAGATCGGCAAAATCACCAAATCCACCCCCGTCGGCTCCCTCGACCACCCCTTCAACCCCGTCTCCCTCGCCCTGGGAGCCGAAGGAACCTTCGTCGCCCGCACCATCGACAGCGACCGCAAACACCTCACCAGCGTGCTCACCGCAGCCACCGCCCACCGCGGCACCTCACTCGTCGAGATCTACCAAAACTGCCCCATCTTCAACGACGGCGCCTTCGACGCCATCAAGAACCCCGACTCAAAAGCCAACGCCATCATCCCCCTCGTCCACGACCAACCCATCACCTTCGGCACCCCCGGAGAAGACGGCATAGGCACCAAAGGCCTCATCCGCAACCCCACCACCGGTGGTATCGAAGTGGTCGAGGTCGCCGAAGTAGGCATCGAACAGATCCTCATCCACGACGCCCACAACCCCGACCCGTCGACCGCCTTCGCCATCAGCCGACTCACCGATTCGGGCTACCTCAACCAAAGCCCCATCGGCATCTTCCGCCAAGTCCAACGCCCCGCCTACGACGACCTCGCCCGCGCCCAAATCACCACCGCCAAGAACGAACACACCACCACCCCCCACAACCGCCTCACCAACCTCATCAACAACGGCGACACCTGGACCATCACCTGAGGCACAGGGGTCTGTCCGAATAACGGTGTAAGCGGCGGTTCTCATTTCAGTGGTTCTCTGCGGTGGGCATCCGGTCGCCGAAGGTGATGG
This sequence comes from Nocardioides alcanivorans, assembly GCF_021555175.1. Taxonomy (GTDB): domain Bacteria; phylum Actinomycetota; class Actinomycetes; order Propionibacteriales; family Nocardioidaceae; genus Nocardioides; species Nocardioides alcanivorans. The sequence continues at coordinate 159,970 of NZ_JAKGRW010000012.1, forward strand.
CGAAGGCGTTGAGCGCTGGCTTCCAGCGCATGGTCCATCGTGTCTGACCTGTGCCTTTGGGGTCCAGCGCTCTGGTGACCAGGTAGAGACACTTCAACGCGGCCTGCTCGGTCGGGAAGTGGCCCCGCACGGTGACCGCACGGCGGTAGCGAGCGTTCAACGACTCGATCGCGTTGGTGGAGCACAGCACGGTGCGGATCTCGGCGTCATAGTCGAGGAACGGTACGAACTGCTCCCACGCGTTGCGCCACAGCTGTCCGATGGCGGGATACGGCTTGCCCCACTTCTCTTCGAACTCTTCGAACGCCGCCCAGGCCGCATCGCGCGAGGGGGCTCTGTAGATCGGCTTGAGATCGACTGCGATCTGGCCCCAGTACTTCTTCGAGGCATAGCGGAACGTGTTGCGGATCAGGTGGATGATGCAGGTCTGCACCACGGCTTGGGCGAACACTGCGCCGACTGAGTCGGGCAGCCCCTTGAGGCCGTCGCACACGACCAAGAACACGTCGTTGACACCACGGTTCTTGATCTCGGTAAGCACCTGCAACCAGAACTTCGCGCTCTCTCCACCGCCCGTGCCGGCCCACAGTCCGAGGACGTCTTTGTGGCCAGTCAGATCGACTCCGATCGCGGCGTAGAAGGGCCGGTTGGCGACCTGACCGTCGCGCACTTTGACGTAGATCGCATCGATGAACACCGCGGCGTAGACCTTCTCCAGCGGTCGGGCCATCCATTCAGCCATCTCGGTCAGCACCCGATCGGTGATCCTCGAGATGGTGTCCTTCGACAACGACGCGCCGTAGATCTCCTCGAAGTGCGCCGACACCTCACCGGTGGTGAGCCCTTTGGCGACCAGGGACAACACGATCGTGTCGACCCCGCCCAGACGACGCTGGCGTTTCTTCACGATCATCGAGTCGAAGGTGGCAGCCCGGTCGCGGGGTACCTCAATCTGGACCGGGCCCACATTGCCGGTGAGCACGGTCTTGGTGCGGACGCCGTTGCGGGAGTTGCCGCTACCACGACCGCTCACCTCGTGCTTGTCGTAGCCGAGGTGCTCGGTCATCTCCTCGTCCAACGCGGTCTCGATGACCGTCTTGGTCAACGCTTTCAACATCCCGTCCGGACCGGTCATCGAGACCCCACGCACACGCGCTGAACGCACCAACTCCCGGGCGATGGCCAACTCTTCGGCCGACGGCTCAGCCGGATCCAGATCGGCTGCGACGGGCTTGTCGTTCACCCCCTTCACCGCGGCCACAGCCAGAGACCGCTCGGTGAGATCCTCAGCGCTTGGTGAGCTCATACCCGCCAGTGTCTCGGTCACCAGTGACTCCTCTCCGCCAATCAACCAGTCGGCGTGTCGAGCCACTTACACCGTTCGTCGGACAGTCCCCGCGTTGGGTCGACTCGATCGGTCGGGTCCTGCGTGAGCAGCGCCGGGCACTCGCCGCGCGCACCTATCGATCCCTGGAAGCAGCGCGAACGAGCCGTCGCTGCCCGCGCGGTCAGCGACGCGATGGTGGGCGACAAGGTCCGGGAGCTGGCCTGGATCGTGGAGGACGCCATCCCGCCGCCGAAGGAACGTCGAAACGGAAGATCATCCGCTGCTTGACGCCCTACCTCTCCCGTAAGCTCTCCAGCTCGTGCCGGCACCGGACGCTGCTGCCGACCCCGGCGACGGTGCTGAGAAGATTGGCGTTCCCTCAATTACCAGGAGTCCGTCGCGAAAGTCTCCTCGGGCGACACATCGATCCTCCTACCGGAGACCCGGTCTCAGGCATCGATCCGGAGAAGCCCGAGGACTCGGCATCCAAGTGGCCTATTCGAAAAGGAGGACCGGCTTGATCACTTCGCCAGACTCCATGTCTTTAATCGCCTGGTCAATGCTCTCGAACGGATAGGTCCGCACCAGCTTCTCAATCGGGAGATCACCCGCCGCACGCATCTCCAGCAGCTTTCCGATCGTGACGGACGGCCGGGCACCTCCGAAAGGTGCACCCAAGACAGTTCGACCGCTCACGATGTCGACCCAATCAAGTTCAATCTTGGTCCCGAAGGGGGAGTCCCGAGCAGGATACAGCTGCCGCGACCGCTGAGGGCCTCGACGGCCTGGGGTCCTGCGGCAACTGCACCACTGGCTTCGACCGAGAAGTCCGCGCCGCCATCGGTGATCAACCGAACGGCCGTCACGGCATCCTCGGATACGGCATTGATCACGTGCGTCGCACCCAACTCGCGAGCAGTGGCAAGCCGACTATCGACCGTGTCGACGACGACGATCGTGTGACAGCCGACATGTCGAGCAGCCATCACGGCGCTCAAGCCGACCGTGCCAGCGCCGAACACGACGATCGATTCGGCAGAGGTCGGTCGGAGGACGTTGAGAACCGCCCCAGCACCAGTCTGCACGCCACAAGCCATAGGTGCAGCAACCTCCCATGGCACGTCCGCCGGCAACAGAGCGAGGTTCCACTCGCGGACCAACGCATGCGTTGCCCATGAGGACTGCCCGAGGAAGGAACCAGAGATCGTCCGGCCCTGACCATCGCTCATCGTGGGCGTTCCGTCGGCCCGGAGGCCTTTCAGGGCTAGCTCGGTCGTGAAAGGACACGCTGTCACTCGGTCGGCGCGACACGCATCGCACTCACCACAGAATGCTTGGCTCATGACGACCCGGTCGCCGACCGCCGCCGCTGATACCTCGGAGCCAACACGTCGGACGATTCCGACGCCCTCATGCCCGAGAACACCTGGCAAGGAGAAGGGGTAGTGACCGTCTCGACCAGACAGGTCTGAGTGGCAGATCCCCGCGGCCTTCACCTCTACGATCAACTCGTGAGGCTGCGGCTCCTCTAACTGGAGCCGCGTGAAGTCCATCTCATGGTGCGGCGCCCGAGCGACCGCGGCAAGCATTTCGTGCATCGTTCCATTCTCCTTGGCGTAGCCCTGCCTCGAACCAGTTCCGGGAGAGGTCAGGGGTGAGGAAAGATCGATTTCAGGGACTGGTACTCGGCGAGGCCCTCAGGGCCCATCTCCCGGCCGAAGCCACTGCTCCGCACACCGCCAATTGGAGCGCGCTGATCTGGCGCATAACTGTTGATACCCACGGTGCCCGTGCGGATCCTGCGCGCAATCTCGATCCCGCGCTGCTCATCTCCTGTCCACACGGTGCCGCCCAACCCGTACTCGGTGTCGTTCGCAATCGCGATTGCGTCCTCCACGTCGCGGTAGGGGATCACGCACAGCACTGGACCGAAGATCTCCTCCCGGGCAGCTTCGGCGCTATTGTCAAGATCGGCGAGGACCGTCGGTTCGACGAACCAACCCTGCTCCCGTCCCGCGGGCCGGCCTCCCCAGTGGTCACTCGCGCGCCCTGCCGCAGACCGCGCTGAAGGAAACCCTCGACACGATCACGGTGCCCTGCCGTCGCCATCGGGCCGATCTCCGTGTCGTGGTCCAATGACGACCCTACGAGCTGCGAGGCGACAATGTCGGTGACGGCGTCCAGGAACTCTGACGCTCGACTCTTCGGGACGAGAATCCGAGTACTAAGCCAACAGGTCTGTCCGTTGTTAAACATTGTTGCGCCCAAGAACTCCGCGCGGTGGGTGAGGAGGTCGGCGTCGTCGAGGACGATGCCAGCGGACTTGCCTCCAAGCTCCAGTGAGACGGGCCGCAACAACTCACCGCAGCGCTGGGCGACCTGCCTTCCACCACGGGTCGACCCGGTGAACGTCACTTTGTCGACTCCGGGATGCTCGACCAAGTAGGCGCCGAGTTCACGGTCCCCCGGCAGAATGTTGAGGACTCCCGGAGGCAACTCCGCTTCCGCGACACATTCGGCGAGCACAAAGGAGTCCAACACCGTCTCAGGCGACGGTTTGAGTACGGTCGTGCAACCCGCGGCCATCAGCGGCGCGAGCTTCATGAAGGCGAGGCCAATCGGAAAGTTCCACGGCACGATGGAGGCAACGACGCCCACCGGCTCGGACCGAACGATCAGGTCGCGTCCATCGCCATCTCGCAACTCCTCGACATCCTGCGCCCTGATCATGCTTGCGTAGTAGCGCAGTAGGCTCGGGCCGGTGGTTGCTTCGGCCGCAAGGCTCTGCGAGATCGGCATCCCATTCTGCGCGCTGACAAGCGTAGCGAGCTCCTCCCCGCGGACCTCCAGGATGTCCGCGAGGCGTTCCATCGCCGCTGCGCGCGCCGAAGTTGGCCAAGACGACCAACCGCGGGGGTCCTCGAAGGCATCTTGCGCAGCCGCGACTGCGGCATCGACGTCCGCGCGGCCTGGTGCAACACAGGACCCTAGCAACTGACTGTCGTTCGGAGAGACAGCTTGGATCCGACCCTCCGGATCCAGCGGTTTCTGCCACTGCCCACCGTAGAAGAACTGGTCGTGATCAGTCATCTGTGCACTCTCTTGCAGAAGGAACGGTGGTCTGAGTCATCTTGCGCTTTCCTCAGTACACTGATTAAACACCCGCAATGTAACTACGCTCACAAACGATGTCAACCCGTGCCACTGCCCCTCCGTAATGTGACAAACCTGCCATGGCTTCAGAGCGGACCGTGGGTCATACGCGCCACGGACGATGCAAACATCGCGATCGACGCCTCAGACAACGACGAAGTTTCTCAGGGGTCGAGGTCGACATGCCCGTGGCAGGGGATAGGCAAGACAGCACGACCGAGGCAACATCGCTGCCACATGCAGCATGCGTCTCGCAGTCGGCGCATCAATCGCCGTCACCTTCGATGCGATCGCGGCGCGCGCCCAATGTGGAGCACCCATCGGCAAGCTGAAGTCGCGGGTGCTCGCGCACGAGCGCGGTGATCGCCTCTGCAGTCTCTCGGACACGCCACAGGCGCGCCGACTCGTGAGGGACCACGAGCCAGTAGCAACGCCGAGCATGAAGCGATTGCCCCAGCACCTCGGTCAGCTCCGGATCCTCTCCGCCGATGTAGGTCGGGAGCGGGACGATGCCCAGTCCAGCTCGCGCCGCCGCATGGTGTCCAGCGATGTTGTTGGTCTGGACCCGGGCCCGCGCCCTAGGGACCAAAGTCTCAAGGATGCGCAATGGCTCGACGTCCAAGACCGAGTCGATGTACCAGACCAGATCATGATGTTCCCGGAGCTCCCGTAGTTCCTGTGGACAACCGTGACGTCGAAGATACTCGTGCGAGGCATAGAACTTGAGGTCGTAGTATGCGAGTCGGCTGACGATGGCGGATCGTGGGCCCGGACGTTCCAAGGTCACGGCGAGATCGAAGTCCCGCGCGGTCACCAAACCCCGCGAGCTGCCAGTCAAGATTTCGAGTTCCAAGCGCGGGTGAGCTCGTAACAGCGGCGCCAGGCCCGGTATCAGCAGGTAGGCGCCGAACCCGTCCATGGTCAGGACCCTGGCCGTTCCGGAGAGCTCACCGCTTGACGAGGAGAGGCTCTCGCGGGCGCGTGCTGCCTCCGAGTCGATCGCCTCCGCGTGGGGAAGTAGGGCCCTGCCGGACTCCGTGAGACTCCAGCTTCGGGCCCCGCGGTCGAACAGCCGCACGCCGAGTTCCTTCTCCAGGCGCGCTATCCGACGCGAAACTGTCGTCTCGTCAACCCTGAGTCGGGCCGCAGCACCCCGCAGTGTGCCGGTGCGGGCCGTCTCCAAGAGGGAACTCAGGTTTCCAATGTCCATCGCCCTATCCTGCATCACTGCAGTACTTTCTGCGCAGAAGCACATTGACTCCCGCAACTATGCAGCCGAGTCTGGACTCGTGAACTTCGATCTGCGTATCCCACCACTGCTTCGCATCGGCGCCGGAAGTATCGAGAGCATCGGTGAAGTGACAGCGACCCTCGGCTCTCGACGCCCCCTCATCGTCACCGACAACTACTTGGCTTCCAACGGCACGGCACAGCGAGCAGCTGAGCTCCTGATCGCCGGCGGTGCCCAACCTGAGATCTACGACGGGACTATCCCGGACCCCACGACGGACTCGCTCGCCGACGGTTTGACTGCACTCAGGCGGCACGACGCCGACAGCATCGTAGCTCTCGGTGGCGGCAGTCCGATAGACACGGCCAAGGCTCTCGCCGTGCTGGCTGTTCGCGGAGGCAGCATGAGCGACCTGAAGGCCCCGTACCGCTACGACGGGGCCACCCTGCCGGTGATCGCTATTCCGACGACCGCTGGCACCGGGTCGGAGAGCACGATGTTCACGATCATCACCGATAGCGCGTCCGGCGAGAAGATGCTGTGTGCCGGGCCTTCCTATATGCCGTCGGCGGCCGTAGTCGACTATGAGCTGACCGTATCCATGCCCGCGCGCCTGACTGCCGATACCGGAATCGATGCACTGACGCATGCTGTCGAGGCCTACGTGAGCCGCAAGGCGAATCCCGTGTCGGACACTTTCGCACTGGCGGCGATCGATCGCATCGGAAAGCATCTGCGAAAGGCCTACGCCGACGGCGCCGACGTGACCGCGCGCGCCGAGATGATGGTCGCCGCCACCATGGCTGGCGTCGCCTTCTCAAACGCCAGCGTGGCGCTCGTTCACGGAATGAGCCGCCCGTTGGGCGCGCACTTCCACATCGCCCACGGGATGGCCAACGCAATGCTCTTCGCGGAGGTCACGGCCTTCTCGCTGTCTGCGGCCGAAGGCCGGTACGCCGACTGCTCGCGGACACTAGGCGTCGCAGACGCCGACGACTCAAACGCGGACGCTGCCGAAGCGTTAGTGCGCGAGCTGCGGCGACTCTCCACCGATCTCGAGGTCCCGACACCCGCAGGACGCGGCATCGATCGCGCCGACTGGGACGCGGCCGTGCCGACGATGGCTCAGCAGGCGATCGCCTCGGGATCACCAGCGAACAACCCCCGGATCCCCTCGGCCGAAGAGATCGAAGGGATCTTCCAGCGGATCTATGCCTGACCGCTTCCCCACCCATCCGGACCACCTGAGGAGAAATCCCATGACCGCCTCATCCCTACCGATCGTTCCCCATTGGATCGATGGCGCGAAACACCCGCAAAGCGGCGGGCGCACCGCTCCCGTGTACGACCCCGCCCGAGGCATCCAGACCAAGTCCGTCGCGCTGGCGGGAGCCTCCGAGATCGAGGCGGCCGTGGCCAGCGCGAAGGCGGCCTTCCCGGCTTGGAGCGGGCTGTCTCTGGCCCGGCGACAGACCGTGTTGTTCGCATTCCGCGAGCTGCTGGAGAGCCGCAAGCACGAGTTGGCCGAGATCATCACCGCGGAGCACGGCAAGGTGCTCGACGACGCCCTCGGCGAGATCAGCCGGGGCCAGGAGGTCGTGGAGTTCGCCACGAGCCTCGCCCACCACCTCAAGGGGGAGTTTTCGGAAGAGGTCTCGTCGGGGGTTGACGTCTACTCGATCAAACAGCCGTTGGGAGTCGTAGCCATCATCTCGCCCTTCAACTTTCCTGCGATGGTGCCGTCTTGGTTCTTCCCCATCGCTATCGCCGCGGGTAACACCGTGATCCTGAAGCCATCCGAGAAGGACCCGTCTGCCGCTCTGTGGATAGCCCGCCTCTGGCAGGAGGCAGGTCTCCCCGACGGCGTCTTCACCGTCCTGAACGGCGACAAGGAGGCTGTGGACGGTCTGCTGACTCACCCCGATGTGCGAGCCGTCAGCTTCGTCGGCTCCACCCCGATCGCCCGGTACGTCTATGAGACCGGAACCGCTCACGGCAAGCGGGTCCAAGCTCTCGGCGGCGCGAAGAACCACATGCTGGTGCTCCCGGATGCGGATCTCGACCTCGCGGCCGACTCCGCGATCAACGCCGGGTTCGGCTCGGCCGGTGAGCGCTGTATGGCGATCTCCGTCGTCGTCGCGGTCGATCCAGTGGGCGACGAACTGGTCGCTCGGATCCGCGATCGGGTCGCGGGAATCCGCACCGGCGACGGCCGCCGAGGCTGCGACATGGGACCGCTGGTCACTGCCGAGCATCGCGACAAGGTCGCCTCCTACATCGACGTAGCCATCGCGGACGGCGCCACGGTGGTGACGGATGGTCGTCGGATCAAGCCCGACGGCGAGCCGGGCGGCTTCTGGCTGGGGCCCACCCTGATCGACCACGTCCCCACCACCTCACGGGTCTACACCGAGGAGATCTTCGGTCCGGTGCTCTCGGTGGTTCGAGTGCCATCGTACGAAGCCGCGATGGAGCTGATCGATCACGGCGCCTACGGCAACGGGGCTGCGATCTTCACCACTGACGGTGGCGCAGCCCGGCGATTCCAGCGCGAGGTCCAGGCCGGAATGATCGGCATCAACGTGCCCATCCCGGTACCGGTCGCGACCTTCAGCTTCGGTGGTTGGAAGGATTCCCTCTTCGGCGACGTCAAGGCACATGGTCCAGAGGGTGTCCGCTTCTTCACCCAGGTCAAGACCGTCACCTCCCGCTGGCACGACCCTGCCCAGGGCGGAATCAACCTGGGCTTCCCACAGAACTGAGGAGCAGAGATGACGCAGGTGTCGACGACGTCGGTGGAAGAGCCTGTGATCCTGGAGCGCCGCGGGGTGCTCGGCATCATGGTGCTGAACAGGCCGCGGGCACTCAACGCATTGACCACCACGATGGTCGAGATCATGACCGAAGCTCTCACAGCCTGGGCTTCCGACCCGGGGATCGAGACCGTCGCGGTGCTGGGCGCCGGCGACCGCGGACTCTGCGCCGGAGGGGATGTCTCGGTCTTCTACGAGGATGCCATGAACGGCACGGCACACTCAGAGACCTTCTGGCGCAAGGAGTATGGGCTCAACGCGCTGATCGCCTCTTACCCGAAGCCGTACGTCGCGCTGATGGACGGGATCACGCTGGGCGGGGGTCGGGGTCTCGGCTCATGGTTCGCACCGGGTGGTGACCGAGCGCACCCGGCTGGGGATGCCCGAGGTGGGCATCGGCTTCCTACCCGACGTGGGCGGGACTTGGCTGCTATCCAGAGACCCAGGTGAGCTCGGAACGTATCTCGCACTCACGGGCCGGCACGTCGGCGCCAGCGACGTCATCGAGGTTGGCCTCGCCGATCATTGCGTCGCCGCGGACCGGCTCCCGCAATTGTTGGATCTGCTGGAGACGACTCCGCCCGATCAGGCTCTCGCCGACTTGTGCGAGATCTCGCCACCGGGGACGCTCAGCGCGATGCGAGCCGAGATCGATGCTGACTTCGCCCACGACGATCCGGCGCAGATCGTCGCTGCTCTTCAACACCGCGGTGACGAATGGGCCACGTCGACCCTCGCGGCACTCGCCCACAAGTCCCCGTCCTCTCTGGTCCTCACGCTCCGCGCCCTTCGCATGGCTCGGGACATGTACTCGCTCGAACAAGCCCTGCGGCAGGAGTTCCGAGCAGCGGTACGGCTCCTCCGCACCCATGATCTCCGCGAAGGGATTCGCGCCCAGGTCATCGACAAGGACCGCCGACCAAGCTGGATGCCGGCGACACTCGACGAGGTGGAGCCTGCAGCCACCGAGGCGATCCTTGCTCCCCTGGATCACGAGCTGTCGTTCGGGTGACGGCCGTCCGCACCGGACCAGTGTGCCCAGCGCACTCTGGTGCGGTGTGGCGGAAGTTGTTGCGAGGGTCGCGCGTGAGGGTCGCATACGACGGTGACACGGGAGGCCCCGCGCGGCCCTAGTAGATGGTCGTTGTCGCCCTGCGGCCCTGCGGCCGGGAGGGCCCCCGGCCCGCAGCAGCTGGCTTCCGGCCCGGTGGCCCACCAGCTCCTCGGCGAGAGCCGCCACTTCCAAGGCCGCGGCGAGGTCGATCCCGGTGGCGACACCACTCCCCTCGAGGAGATAGACAAGCTCTTCGGTGGCGATATTTCCGCTGGCACCGGGGGCGAAGGGACACCCTCCGAGTCCGCCCGCCGCGGAGTCGAGCATCGTCACCCCAACAGACACCGCCGCCCAGGCACTGGCGATCCCTGAGCCCCTGGTGTTGTGGAAGTGAACGCCCAGCGGGACCTCAGGCGTGACGCTGCGGACCGACTCGACCAATGCGGCCACACGGCCGGGCACCGTGGTGCCGATGGTGTCGCCGAGGCACAGCTGGTCGGCGCCAGCGTCCACGGCCCGAGCGCAGATCTCAGTGGTTGAACGAAGCGGCGTAGGACCGTCGAACGGGCAGTCCCACGCAGTGGCCACGATGACCTCGAGGGTGCCACCGGCCTCGTGCACCAGCGTCGCGATCGCCGGGATTGCCTCCAAAGCGTCGGCGGTGGAACGGCGGGCATTGGCTCGACTGTGCCCCTCGCCGGCCGAGATGACGTACTCCAGGCTGGTGATTCCCGACGACAGCGCCCGCTCGACACCTCGCAGGTTGGCCACCAGCGCCGAAAACTCGATCTCCGGATACATCTCGGCCAGGCCGCGGACGTGGGTCGCCACCTGATCGGCATCTGCCAGCGCGGGCACCGCCGAGGGGAGACGAACGCGGTGGCCTCGATCCGTCGAACCCCGGTTCGCACGATGGCGTCGAGGAACCGGATCTTCTGGTCGATGTCGATCGGTTCCTCGATCTGAAGGCCGTCACGAGGACCGACCTCTCGGATGTTCACCCTGCTTGGCAACGTCGCGTTGCTCACACTGTCCACCTTCCAACAACAAGTCGCTCTTGATCATTCAGCGTACGGACGATACTGCCGTTATGCTGCCGTCATCAGACTGCAACCAATCAGGCAGGTATCCAGATGGCGAGAACGAGACCCAATGAGGTCGACTTCGAATTCAACGACATGGTCGGGTACATGATCCGCGTGTCGCAGCAGGTGCATTATTCTTTGTGGAGCGCCTCAGATCAGGTCAGCAGCCTGACCTCACCCCAGTTCGCTGTGCTCCATGCATTGTCGCGTGAGGAGCCCCTGGACCAGACCGAACTCGGCGAGCGGTCCTCGCTCGACCGTTCGACTCTGGCGAACATCGTCACTAGGCTAGCTGACCGTGGTTTCGTGGCGCGTACACGAGACAAGGACGACGCTCGCCGCAATCTGATCGTGATGACACCTGAGGGTCGCCGTGCTCACCGCATCGCGACCCAGGGCGCATACAAGATCAATGAGGAGCTGCTGGGATCGCTCACCGAGGAGGATCGTGCTGCCCTGCTGCGGATACTGGGGATCTTGATCAGAGAGCACCGCGATCCGTCCGCATAGGATGTGAGCGGGGAAGGCATCGCGCGCCCCGCGACCCCTTCGGCCTCTAGGCGAGCCGGAAGGGGTCACGGGGCTCCGGATGGGTGTCCACCCAGACCGTCTTCTCCTCGGTGTATTCACGCATGACCTCGATGCCATTCTCTTGGCCTAGGCCGCTGGCCTTTAGACCGCCGAAGGGGGCGGCATAGGAGACCCGGCGGTAGCAGTTGACCCACACCGTGCCCGCCCGAACAGCGTTGACCATCCGTTGCGTCCTGCCGAGATTCGTGGTCCAGACAGCCGCCGCCAAGCCATACGGCGTGTCGTTCGCCATCTCGATCGCCTGCTCCTCAGTCGAGAACGGGATAAGCCCTGTGACGGGCCCGAAGATCTCCTCCCTCGCCAGCTCCATCGACATGTTCACATCGGCGAACACGGTCGGTGCCACGTGGAATCCCTTCTCGCTCGGTGCCGTGTCTGGTCGCCCACCGCCGGTCACGAGCCGCGCCCCCTGGACTTGAGCGGTACTGATCCGGCCCAGCACCGCTTCGTACTGGCGGCTCCAGGTGAGAGCACCCATCTCGGAGTTCCAATCGAACGGGTCGCCGATGCGGATGGCCTCGACCCGTCTCACGAGTCTGGCCAGTACCTCGTCGTAGACCGACCGGTGCACCAGCACCCGAGAGCCGGCCGTACACATCTGACCACCTGCCGCGAAGGCGCCCGACAAGATGCCGTTCACGGCCAGATCCAGGTCCGCGTCATCGAAGATGATATTGGGGGACTTCCCACCGAGCTCCAACGACACGCGAGTGAGATTGTCGGCTGCAGAGCGCATCACGCTCCGCCCTGTCGCGGTCGATCCGGTGAACGCGATCTTGTCGACTCCCGGATGCGCGGCAAGCGCCGCGCCCGCCTCTCGCTGTCCGGACACGACGTTCACCACACCCGCGGGAACTCCCGCACGTTCAACCACCCTGGCGAACTCCAGCGTTGACACCGGCGCCACTTCGGAGGGCTTGATCACGACCACGTTCCCTGCCGCCAATGCAGGAGCGAGCTTCCACAGCATCAACAGGATCGGCGAGTTCCACGGTGTGATCGCCGCGACAACTCCGACGGGACCCGGCACCGTGTAGGCGAAAGTCTCGGGCATCGGTACCGGGATCGTGCTGCCCCGATGGCTCTCGGCGAGCCCGGCGAAGTAGTAGCACCAGCCGCTGAAGGCACGGGCGAGACCGATGGTCTCCCTGACGACCTTGCCGGTGTCCAGGAGCTCATGCACAGCCAGTCGCTCGATGACCTCGGGCTTGGCGAGCTCATCGCCGAGCCGACGCAACACCGCTGCGCGCTCCGCCGCGCTCGCCTGTCCCCACCCTCCGTCGAAGGCCCTCCGCGCGGCGCGCACCGCTGCGTCGACATCGGCCGCGTCGGCCTCCGCGACCTCAGCCCAGGGTTCACCCGTGGTCGGGTTGGTAGAGGTGAAGGTGCGGCCCGATCGTGACTCGACCCACCTCCCTCCGATGAAGAGACCGTAGCGAGCGACCCCGTCGTAGGGATTGCTCAATACCGGCTGCTCCGCGGGGTCGCTCATTCGGTTCCCTTCGTCTGGGCTGGAGACGATCCTGATGCTGATCGACAGATGTCGTCGACGAGACCGTCACTGTCTGCGATCTCGGCCAGGATCGCCTGGTTGTGCTCACCGAGCAGCGGCACCTCGCCAATCGGAGCGGTCGGGTCTGCTACGGGCGTGCGTGGCAGAGGAACTCCGGATGGAGTGGTGGCCCACAGTCCCATTGCCTCGAGTTGAGCGTCGCCGATCAATGAGCCGATCGATCGGACCGCTGACGCTGGAACCGTGGCCCCCATCAGGCGTTCGACCACCACGTCGGCCGGCACCTGAGAAATACAGGCCTCGATCTCAGCGATCAGCTCGAGACGATTCCGATTGCGCGACGCGTTGTCGGCGAATCGAGGATCCTCGATCAACCGCTCGGCCCCCAGGGCCACCGCTGCCCGTCGCCACATCGGATCGCTGTTGACCCCGATCATGACCATTCCATCCGCCGCTCGAATGGCCTGGTAGGGCGCGAAGTTGTGCTGTGCGGTGCCCAACCGCTTCGGCTCCACGCCGGCCAGACGCGCCGACAGCAGATGATGCATCATGTAGCCGATTGCCGTGCCCAGCAGTGTCATCTGCACCCGCTGACCTCGTCCGTCACGTTCGCGCTGGAGCAACGCTGCGACGACCCCCAGAGCAGCCCAGGTACCGGTGCCGACGTCCACCACCGCTCCACCCACCCGGGCAGGCTCGCCATCGGGATAGCCGGTGAGCTCCATCAAGCCGGAGTAGGCCTGGATGACGGCATCGAATCCGGCCACACCAGCCAGCGGACCGACATCGCCGAAGGCATTGACACTGCAATAGACGAGACGTTCGTTGATCGCCGAGAGATCCTCCCAGCCCAGTCCCAGCGTCGCCGCCTTGCCGGGCCGCATGCTCTCGACGAAGACGTCGGCCTCGGCCACCAGTCGGTGGATCGTACGACGACCCTCGGCGGTCTTGGCGTCGATCACGATCGACTCCTTGCCGCGGTTGAACGCGGAGAAAACCGTCGAAACGCCCGTCTCATCCCGCGGCGTCCACTCTCGCGAGATGTCGCCGCCCGGCGGCTCGACCTTGATCACTCTGGCGCCGAGGTCGGCGAGCATCAAGGTGGCCGACGGCCCGGCGATGTTCACCGTCAGATCTACGACGGTGACTCCCTTGAGCGGGGCGAGACCGTCGAGGGCCGTATCCATCATGCCCCGTCTTCCCGCAGTCGATCGAACCGTCCCGGTGAACGAGTACCGATGGCGTCTGCCGGCCACTGGCGCGGCGGCCACTTCACCGAACCCCCGGACCCGGTCGCCGGGTAATCATGGGCCCGACTGATCGGTACGTCGATGACATACACCGTCCCTGACGCGACGCCGCGCGCAACGGCCGCATCCAGCTCGCCGGCATCCTCCACCCGCTCACCCTCAGCACCGTAGGCACGTGCGAGGGCGGCGAAGTCCGGGTTGTTGAGCTCGGTCCACGCGGACTGGCCGTAGAGGTGGTTCATGAAGCTGCGATTGGCGCCGAGGCTGGAGTCGTTGAACACGACCACAGTGACCGGGATGTTCTCGCGCAACGCGAGGGCGATCTCGTTGTACGAGTAGCCGAAGCCACCGTCGCCGACACCAACGACGACATTGGACTCAGGACTGGCTAGCTTGGCTCCCAACGCCATCGGCAGCCCCGCCCCGAGCACGCCCGCGCCGAAGGTGGTCACGAGCCGACGGGAGCGCTCGGTGGTGGTGCCCTGGAACACCCACGCGAGGTTATTGCCGGTGTCCGTGGCGATGATGTCTTCGGGGCGCAGCGCCGATTCGATCGCCGACGCAACCCGCCAAGGGCTGATCGGGCTCTCGTCTGATTGGCTCCGCTCCCGGACCGTCGCCTGCCACTCCTTCTTCATCTGCGCCGCTCGCTGGTGGTGCGGTCGGTCCTGGTAGGGAAGCTCCCTGAAGTCCGCATCGCCACGCGTGGCCTCGATGAGCTGCCTCAAGACCGTCCGGGCGTCGCCGATCATGCCGATCTCGGGGAAGTAGAAGTTGCCCAGCTGGGCAGCGTCGGTGTCGACATGGATCAGTCGGCCCGGAAGGGGCGCGGTGTAGGACTGGCTGTAGCCCCATTCCGAGAGTCTGGTTCCGATCGCCAGCACCACGTCCGCTTCGGCCATCCAGTCGTTGGCACAGCGGGTCCCGATCGGGCCGTTGGAACCCAGGGAGAGCGGGTGCGACTCTGGCAAGATGCCCTGCGCGGTGTGCGAGGTCGTCACCGGCAGGCCGATCAACTCAGCGAGCTCACGAACCTCATCGTCTGCGCCGGAGGTGACCGCGCCGCCGCCGACCAGCAGCACAGGTCGCTCGGCGTTGACCAGCAGGCTGATCGCAGCTCGGATCTGTTCGGGGTCCGCACCGGCACGGTACGTCGGCGAGGGGAATCCGGTGGGGATCTCCATCTCAGCGACGTCGACCGTGAGGTCGAACGGAATGTCCACGAACGTGGGTCCCGCCGGTGCGCCGTGAGCCCGCTGGAACGCTCGGTTGATCAGCTCCGGTATCCGGTCCGGACGCTCCGCCCTGGTCGCCCAGCGGGTGACTGGAGCCAGCGAGTCGACGTTCGGCATCTCCTGCATCGCCTCACGCGTCTGGAACGCGCCATCGGTGTTGAAGCCGAGATGCACCGAGGGGATCCTCGAGTACAAGCCCTCATAGAGAGCCATGGGGATCATGAGCGTGCCGCAGGTGTGCCACAAGCCGGCGGCGGCGCCCCGGCCCTTGACGAAGTTGTACCCGTTGATCAGGTGCGCCCCACCCAACTCAGTCGTTGGGTTGATGGTCCGCATTCCCTTGCGCCCGCGTGTGGCGTCGGCCAGTTCTTGCGTGGTGTGCCCGATGTAGCCGACCAGCAGATCAGTTCCGCAGGCCTCAAGGGTGTCCAGGATCGCGTCCGCTCCTCGTATGAGAGCCATCAGTCCTTCTCCTCTGCGTGATATCCAGCGGGTGCGGCCAGGATGGCGTCACCTCTGCGCACTGGAATGTGGGGTCGAGATCTCCTCTCGACCGGGGATGTAGAAGTGCTCAGCGACCTTGATAGGCAGGCGGGCGGCGCTCGGAGAACGCGGCGATGCCCTCGGCGGCGTCATCGGTGAACTTGAGCATCCGGAGCATGGTCTCCTCGAGGCGCAGGCCCGACGTCCGGTCCATGTCACGGGCGCGGATCGCCAGCTCCTTGCACGCCTGGACCGCGAGGGGCGGGAGCTCGGCGAGCCGCCGCGCGTAGCCCAGGGCCGTCTCCAGCAACTCCTCGGCAGGCACCACCTTGTTGATAAGGCCCCATCGCAGCGCCGTCTCGGCGTCGATGGGCTCACCCAGGAGCAGCATCTCCATGGCGATCGGGTGCGGAAGCTGTTCGAGAAGTCGCTGTGTGCCTCCGTTCGCAGGAAGGAGTCCGCGTTTGACCTCACTGAGAGCGAACGTCGCATGCGAGGCCGCCACTCGCAGATCGGTCGCCAGGAGGAGGGTCACGCCGCCACCCATGCAATACCCGTTGACCGCGGCGATCACAGGCTTGTGCACCTCCAGGCCCTTGTTCAGCAACTGGCCCTTCTGGGTGTTCCAGAACTCTGAGAGGTCTCCGGGCGAGCCCACGAACGACTTGAGGTCGGCTCCCGCCGTGAACGACTTCTCACCGGCGCCAGTGATGACGGCGGCACGGATGTCTCCGTCATCGCGAACACGGATCCACGCCTCCGAGAGGGCCTGGTAGGTCGCGCCGTCCATCGCGTTCATCCGCTCGGGCCGGTTGATGGTGATCGTCGCTACGCCCTGGTCTAGCTCGAAATCCAATGACATGAGTCGCGTCCTTACTAGTTCTCGTCGTTGTCGGCGGCCATCGACCGGGCCGCGATCCGTTCAGCCATTGCGATGAGCGGACCGTCGACCATGCGTCCCTCGAAGCTGCTCACGCCGGCTCCATCGAGCGCGACCGTGGCGAGGAGTCGCGCTGCCCAACCCTCCTGGACCTCCGTGGGCCGATAGGCCGCTCGGATCTCCGGGACCTGTGCCGGATGAATCGCGACCTTCGCAGCAAAGCCCATGGCCACGGCATCCGCAGACTCCGCGCGCAGTCCATCGAGATCCTCGATGGCGTGGTAGACGCCATCCCAGGCCTGTACTCCAGCAGCACCCGCGGCAAGAAGGATCCGGCTGCGCGCATATGTCACGTGCGGTAGATAGCCGCCATCGGCTCGACGACTGCTCCACCCGCCGAGGTCGGCGGTGAGGTCCTCGCCACCCCACATCAGGGCGACGCAGTTCTCGACTGCGGCGATGGAATCGGCTGCCTGTACTCCGCGGGCCGTCTCGCAGAGCGCGATGATCCGCCACGGCGCCAGCTCCTCGACGTCGCCGGCCGCCTCGGTCTTGGGAAGCATCAGGAACCGGAGAGCCGAGTCAGCCAGCATCTCTAGGTCGGCTAGACCCTCCTCGGTGCTCGGTGGGTTGATCCGCACCACCGTTCGCTCGGGTGGGAGCAGGTGGATGACGTCTCGGAGCATCTCCCGCGCCGCCTGCTTGCGCTCGGGAGCGACAGCGTCCTCCAGGTCGACGATGAGGACATCGGCACGACTCAGCGCCTTGTCGTACCTGTCCGGCCGATCGGCAGGGCAGAAGAGCACGGCCGGGCACGGCGGGGGCGACACGGTCGCACCTGTCGCCGACACCGGCCCCGATCGCGCGATACCCATCGCTCAGCCCTGCTCGACCTTCGTCGGGCACGGCACTGCGCCCTCGGTGCTCACGGAAACGCGGAGACTCCCACCCAGACCATCGATCGTGACCTCGATCGAGTCCCCGTCCTCGACCGGGCCGACCCCGGCAGGCGTACCCGAGGTGATGACGTCCCCGGGTTCCAGTGTCGTGATCGACGAGGCGTAGCTGACCAGGTCGGCGATACCCCAGATCAGCCTTGCGGTGGAGGAGTCCTGTCGGACGGTCTCGTTGACCCGGCAGGAGAAGGTCAGACTCTCCACTCCGGGGAGCTCGTCCAACGTCACGATCCAGGGCCCCATCGGGGTGAAGGTCTCGAACGACTTGCGAGTGGATCGATCCTCACCGCCGCGCATGGTCATGTCCAGGAGTGCGGTGACGCCGAAGACGTGGTCGAGCGCATCGGACTTGCTGACATGTCGAGCACGTCGACCGATCACGACGGCGACCTCGCCCTCCTGATCGAACCGCCGAT
This sequence comes from Nocardioides alcanivorans, assembly GCF_021555175.1. Taxonomy (GTDB): domain Bacteria; phylum Actinomycetota; class Actinomycetes; order Propionibacteriales; family Nocardioidaceae; genus Nocardioides; species Nocardioides alcanivorans. Next base: position 177,957 of record NZ_JAKGRW010000012.1, read on the forward strand.
CGAGGTAGGGGAGCTGCACTTGCCCGCCGTGCCCGATGACCGACGTGGGCGCCTTGAGGAAGAGGCCGAGGCCAGAGACCTGAACAGCCTCGTCCATCTCGAGCTGGTGATCGCGGTAGTTCACCGGGGCCGCGAAGATCTTGCCGGGGTCCGGTACCGGAGCCATCAGAGTGACGTCGCTGAGCGCGGTCGGGTCGAGAAGGTGGGGGTTCTGCTCGCCTTCGCTCCAGGCATGGATGAATCGCCGCATCGCGCTCGACTGGCCAGGCGCAGCTGGAGGGAACTGGGAGACCTCGCGGACTTGTCCTGCTGCGACGAGTCCGACTCGGCCATCATTGAAACTGGCTACACGCACGGCTGGCTACTCCTTCGAGCTCGGGAGAACGGTGGGGGTGTTCGGCTGCTCCGCTGGTCTGGGCGTTCACAGCGCCTCCTCGCGATAGAGGTTCAATGCCTTCATCACCGGTGTGTTGGAGTAGGCGAAGATGACCGCGTCCTCATCACGGGAGGCGTTGCGGTGTTGGTATGACGACCATCCCGGGATCACGAAGACGTCGTTGGGGTGCCAGTCGAGCGTGACGTCGCCCACCTGCGTCGTGCCGTGTCCTCGGACCACGTGGCAGATCACGCTGGGTGTGTAGCGACGTGGACGACCGACGAACCCCGGCCGGAGCCGCTGGACCTGACATCCGATCGTCGGCAGAACCGGCCCGCCGTTGAGTGGATTGGTGTATTCCAGCGCGACACCATCGTGTTCGCAGCCGTCTACATCGTCACCGATCGCCGCGAGCGCGCGCTCGGTCTCGGCCCACGGATAGTTGCCGATCGGCGTGTTGGGTGAGTCGCGATGCAACCACGTCGGGTTGAGCCGCCCGTGAATGTACTGACGCGTGGACGCGTCATCAGCGACGGTTGATTCCTGGAACTCATCGGGATGCCGCTCATAGAATCCAGCTTCGAGGAGATTGACAAGCGGATAATCGAGGCCGTCGAGCCACATCATCGGCTCATCCGCTGGATGGAAGTGGTCGTGCCATTGGAAGCCGGCTGTCATGAGGAGGTCGCCGGGTCGCATATGCACCCGCTCACCATCAACGGTGGTGTAGACGCCCGAGCCTTCGATGACGAATCGGAAGGCATTCGAAGTGTGCCGATGCGCGGGCGCCTGCTCACCGGGGAGCAGGATCTGGATACCGGCATAGAGCGTGTTGACTGTCGCCGGCGGTTCCTGCAAGCCAGGGTTCACCAACATCAACACCCGCCGTTGAGCATCTTCGATAGGTAGGTGCTCGGCGAAGTACATCGCGTACTTACGCAGCGATTCGTAGTGCCACACCGTCGGAACCGCGACCGACTTCGGCTCGGGCCGGAACAGATCCCCGAGGTATCTCCACAGCGGCGCAGCACCCTCCGCCGCTAGGCCTCGGTAAGCATCTTCATTGTTCGTGATCATCGTCATCTAATGGATCCCTGGTCGCTGTTCGCTGTTCGGCAGGACAGATCTGAGGACATAGCGCAAGGCGCCTAAGACATCGGCAACAGGAGCCGGACCACGTAGGTGGCGACGCGTTTCCCTTTATCGGTGTCTGGCCGATCTCCCCGCCAACGGCGACGAAGTCGGGCGCTTCCGGGCCATGCCGCGGCCAGTCGCGCTATTTCGTCAGTACACGGAGTATTCTAAGGTGGACAACCTGCAACGTCAATGCGCAAAGCCGAGGAACCCATGACCTTCGAACAATCCGACCAGCCCTCCGCCCAGGCGACGGAGGTCCGGACCGGCCCGCTCTCTTCCCTGCGAGTCCTGGAGCTCGGCTCTGTCGTCGCGGGTCCTTTCGCCGGTCGGCTTCTTGCCGATTACGGCGCTGACGTCATCAAGATCGAGGCCCCTGATCGCCCCGATCCGCTACGTGACTGGGGACAGGAGTCTTATCACGGCCACCGCCTCTGGTGGACTGTTCACGCGCGCAACAAGCGTTGCATCACCCTTGATCTCCGTTCGGGCCGGGGCCAGGACATGTTCTTGGATCTCGTGTCCGTCGCCGACGTAGTAATCGAGAACTTCCGTCCGGGCACGCTGGAGCGATGGAATCTCGGTTGGGAGCGTCTCTCCTCGGTGCGCCCCGGCCTAGTTCTCGCTCGGCTGTCGGGCTACGGTCAAACTGGCCCCCACGCGTCCCGGCCTGGTTATGCCTCGGCCGCTGAAGCCGTGGGAGGCCTGCGAGCCATCAACGGCTACCCGGGGAAGCCCCTCCGCGGATGGCCATCTCGTTGGGAGACTCGCTCGGCGGCCTATTCGCCACGCAAGGCATTCTGGCCGCCCTCCTGCACCGTGACCGCACTGGCGAGGGGCAGGTCGTCGATATCGCTTTGACCGAGGCGTGTCTGGCCCTGACCGAGTCAATGATCCCCGAGTACGACAAGGTGGGACGCATACGTCGGCCAGGCGGCAGCCGTCTTGACGGCATCGCCCCGTCCAACCTTTTCCGGACCGCCGACGAACGCTGGGTCATCGTGGCCGCCAACCAAGACACCGTCTTCGGCAGGCTCTGCAACGCGATGGATCGGCCTGACCTAGCGACGGATCCACGGTTCATCGACCATCAGGCACGGGGTCAGAATCAGGACCAAATTGAGGAAATCATCGCGGCCTGGGTGTACGAAAAGACCGCGGCCGAGGTGACCGCGATCCTCCACGAGGCAAGTGTTGTAGTCGGTGGAATCTCTGATGCCGCCGACATCATCAAAGACCCCCAGTTCGCTGCCCGAGGAGCACTGGTCTCTCACTACGACCAACGGTTCGACGAAGCGGTGCTCGGTCCGGGCATTGTGCCTCTCTTCTCCGCGTCACCCGGTTCAGTGCGATGGGCCGGACCACCTGAGCCTGGCAGCCATAACGTTGACGTCTATCGGGACCTGCTCAGCCTGGAGGAGTCCGATCTCACTCAACTCTCTGCAGACGGCATCATCTGAGGGTTCGCCAAAGGACACACGCAACTTTCTCAAGGTAGTCCCGCTAGGCCACGCCTTTTACACTGCCAACACGACTGGCTCAGCATCCGAGAAGAGTGCGCTCCATCAGTGATCGATCCGACACCGGAATCAGAACGTGGGTGTGCGACATTAGGCTGGACGCGTCCAACTCCACTCTGCAACGGAGCAATCTCCCCCTCGCAGCGAGCCCGGCGGGGGCGCGTGCTGTCGGTCGTAAACATCATGCCCGCACTGGCCCGGCTCAGGCATCGGAACAAAGTCGTCACAGTCCGCAACGTTCGCACTCGTCCTGGCCCTACTGCGCATAGGGCATGAAGTTGGATCTTGTTGGCCGATGCATGACAGCTTCAGCGTGCGCGGCCGAGCACTGCATGCCAAGCCGGGCGCAAGGTTTCAGGCTGGGTCGGCTTGGGCAACATCGGGCATCAATGCCTCCTGAAGCGGGAACGGTTCCTAGACAGCTCCACTCCACACCCGGGAGGCCTTCGCCCATCTGCGGGTCAAACGGAGTGTCGTCACAGCGCGGGACCGATCTGCTCGGGCATGACAACTAGTTGTAGTTGCTCATGACGTTGGTGACACCCGCCGGAAGGCGTGAGGCCGGGGCTGGTTGCCGGCGGCGCTGTGGGGTCGATGGTAGTTGTAGTGCAGGTTCAAGGTGGCGATCGCGTCGCGGCGGTCGCGGGCCTGGTCTGAGTTGATGCCGTGGATGCGCCACCCGCCGCCCTCAGGGATGCGGCCGACCTTCTTCACATCGATGTGGATCATGTGCCCGGGCCACCACGCCTTGATGGTGCCGGGCTTGCGCAATGGTTCGCCGTCGAGGTCGAGGTGGTCGAGTCGGTGCAGGCCGAGCTTGTGGAGCCAGCGGGTCACGGTCGCGACCGAGATGGTGATGTCGCGGACCGCGAGCTCGCGCACGATCCGGCGTGCTGACCACTTGTTCTTCCGCATCACCGCGATCTGCTCGACTACCGCCGTCGGGGTCTGGGTCGGGCGATGAGCAGGTGCACTCGAGCGGTCGTCAAGGCCGGCTTCGCCGTGCTCGCGGTAGCGGGCCACCCACTTGCCCAGACGCTGGCAGGAGGCGCCTGCTTCGGCGGGGATGTGCGCGATCGGGCGGTGGCGGCAGCGCAGCACCAACCGCAAACGGCCTTCAGGGGTCAGCGGGGCATTACGGTGGGTCCCAGGGCAGGTCCTTGGTATCGGCGACGGTTGTCTTGGTCGATTTCCATCTTTGCCGCCGGGGACCTGCCCCTCCCTCACGACCTACAGCCCGGTGACACCAACCTCATGAGCAACTACAACTAGTACTCTTCAACCTGGCGATCTACGTATGCTCGCCGACAGCGTGCGAGATCAATTAGGCCGGTCGCTGCGTTCAGTCCGAGGTTGGGTGCGGGCCATGTATCTGGTTCGGCGGCCCGATGAGTCGAGATGTGGCGAGGGGAGATGCCGCCGCGCCACATGGCCAGCCGCGACTACTCATCGGTGTGACTGGGCCGACCCGGAATGGTCCGTGGGGCCGTGATCCAGACGCCGGCAAGAGCGAAGGCGTTGAGCGAGCCGCAGTCGCGCCCCGATCGTGCGACGACGCGTGACCCGACACAGAGGTGAAGGAGAGCGGTGAAATCCTGTGCCGAGCGCACAGGGTTGGGCGCACGTGTCCGCCTGTATGCAAACCGACCGCGAGTCGTGAAGTGGGACAGTCCCGCCCCGGTCAATCCAACTCAAGCACCAGGTCCCCGCCGTCGACCGCGTGCGTGCCGCTGAACGCCAGCCGTCGCACCACACCCGCGAACGGCGCAGTGATCGAGGCCTCCATCTTCATCGCCTCGATGGTAGCGACGGTATCGCCGGCGGCGACCTCGTCGCCTTCGGCGACACTGACGGTGACGACGCCTTGGAAGGGGGCGCCGATGTGGCCGGGCCGGGCGAGGTCGGCCTTCTCCGCGACAGCGACCTCAGCGGAGACGGCGCGGTCGCGGACGGAAATGGGACGGATCTGACCATTGAGGCGAGCCAAGACCGTGCGGTAGCCGCGTTCGTCGGGCTCGCTGATGGCCTCGAGTTCGATCAAGACCCGCTTGCCCTCGTCGATGTCGACGGCATGCTCGGTCTCGGGCTGGAGGCCATACAGAAACTCCGCCGTGGGTACTACGGACAGATCACCCCAGCGGGCTTGGGCCTCGGCGTACTCCCGAGTCGGTCCGGGGAAGAGTAGCTCGTTCAGCGTCCCGCGGCGCTCGGAGACCAGTCCGGCTTGGGCCTCGGGTGAGAGCTCTGGAATCGGTGGGGTCCAGGGGCGGCCAGCGATTGCCTTGGAGCGGAACGGCTCGGGCCAGCCGCCGGGTGGGTCGCCGAGCTCGCCGTGGAGGAAACCAACGACCGAGGCCGGGATGTCGTACGACGACGGATCAGCCGCAAATGCCTGCGGGTCGGCGCCGGTCGCGACCAAGGCGAGGGCGAGGTCGCCGATCACCTTGGACGACGGGGTGACCTTCGGGACACGGCCTAAGATGTCGTTGGCCGCGGCGTACATGTCCTCGATCTGTTCGAACTTCTCACCGAGACCGAGCGCGATCGCCTGCTGGCGCAAGTTCGAAAGCTGACCGCCGGGGATCTCGTGGCGGTACACGCGCCCGGTCGGGGCAGGCAGCCCGGACTCGAAGGGCGCGTAGAGACGTCGAACCGCCTCCCAGTAGGGTTCAAGCGCACTGACGGCCGCCAGCGACAGACCGGTGGGGCGCGGCGAGTGGTCGGTCGCGGCCACCAACGCGGACAGCGGCGGCTGGGACGTGGTTCCGGCCATTGAGGCGGTGGCAGCATCGACCGCGTCGACGCCGGCCCCGATGGCCGCCGCGAGGGTGGCGAGCTGGCCGCCGGTGGTGTCGTGGGTGTGGAGGTGGACCGGCAGGGCGAAGCGTTCCCGTAGCGCGGTCACCAGTGTCGCAGCGGCGGGGGCGCGCAGCAGCCCGGCCATGTCCTTGATCGCCAACACATGCGCGCCGGCATCGACGATCCGCTCAGCCAGGCGAAGGTAATAGTCGAGCGTGTAGAGGTGCTCGCCCGGCGAGGACAGGTCACCTGTGTAGCAGAGGGCAACCTCGGCGACCGAGATACCGGTCGCCCGGACCGCTTCGATCGCGGGCCGCATCTGCTCGACGTCGTTGAGGGCATCGAAGATCCGGAACACGTCGATGCCGGTACCAGCAGCCTCCTCGACAAAGGCATCGGTCACTGCGGTTGGGTACGGCGTGTAGCCGACCGTGTTTCGGCCACGCAGTAGCATCTGCAGGCAGATGTTCGGCACTGCCGCGCGGAGCTTGGCCAGCCGGTCCCACGGATCCTCGGAAAGGAAGCGCAGCGCGACGTCGTACGTCGCGCCGCCCCAGCACTCCAGCGACCACAACTCGGGCGTCATCCGGGCGACGTGACCAGCTACGCTGACCAGGTCGTGAGTGCGCACCCGGGTAGCGAGGAGCGACTGGTGGGCATCGCGGAAGGTGGTGTCGGTGACGGCGACGCTGCGGCGGGCGCGCAGCTCGGCTGCAAAAGCCGCGGGCCCGACCGCGAGCAACCGCTGCCGCGAACCGTCGGGTCCATCGATCGCGAGGTCGAGGGAGGGCAGCTTAGCGACCGGCGCGACAGAGACGTCGATCGCGCCATACGGCTGGTTGACTGTGACGTCGGCCAGGTAAGTGAGCAGTCGGGTGCCACGGTCGCCCGACGCACGCGCGGTCAGTAGCTGCGGATGGGTCTCAATGAACGACGTCGTCACAGTACCCGTGGCCGCGGTTGCGAAGTCAGGGTCATCGAGCAGTGCCTGCAGGAACGGGATGTTGGTGGCCACACCGCGGATTCGGAACTCCGCGACGGCGCGGCGCGCCCGCGCCACGGCGTCCTCGAAGGTGCGGCCACGACAGGTCAGTTTTGCCAGCATCGAATCGAAATGTGGGCTGACCTCGGCGCCGGCGAAGGTCGTACCGCCGTCGACCCGCACACCCGCGCCGCCCGGCGAGCGGTACGCCGTGATGGTGCCCGTGTCGGGACGGAAGCCATTCGCTGGGTCCTCGGTCGTGATCCGGCACTGTAGTGCCGCACCCCGCAGCCGGACGCTGTCCTGCGACAGCCCGAGGTCGGCGAGGGTCTCGCCAGAAGCGATCCGCAGTTGGGCTTGGACCAGATCGATGTCGGTGACCTCCTCGGTCACCGTGTGCTCGACCTGAATCCGCGGGTTCATCTCAATGAACACGTAATTGCCGGCCGGGTCGAGCAGGAACTCCACCGTGCCGGCGCACGAGTAGCCGATCTCGCGGGCGAAGCGCACCGCGTCGGCGCACATCCGGTCCCGCAGCTGAGGGTCCAGCCCGGGAGCTGGGGCGATCTCGACGACCTTCTGATGTCGCCGCTGCACGGAGCAATCCCGCTCGAACAGGTGGATGACCGAACCGGCGCCGTCGGCCAGGATCTGCACCTCGATATGTCGCGGGTCGACCACCGCCTGCTCAATGAAAACCGTCGGGTCGCCGAACGCACCGTCCGCCTCGCGCATGCAGGTCTCGATCGCCTCGCGCAGTTGAGCTCGATCGTCGACTCGGCGCATGCCGCGGCCGCCACCACCCGCGACCGCCTTGACGAACAGGGGCGCCGGGATCGCTTCAGCCTCCGCGACCAGGGCGTCGACGTCGGTCGAAGGCGCGACCGAGGCGAGCGTCGGCACGCCCGCCGCCTTGGCCGCCGCGATCGCCCGCGCCTTGTTGCCGGTCAGGGTCAGCACCTCGGCCGAAGGCCCGACGAAGGCTATCCCGGCCGCCGTACACACCTCAGCGAGCGTCGGGTTCTCCGATAGGAAGCCGTAGCCCGGGTAGACAGCGTCGGCACCGCACGCCACGGCCGCCGCGACGATCGCCTCGGGATCGAGGTATGAGCGCACCGGGTGACCGCGCTCGCCGATCTCGTAGGCCTCGTCGGCCTTCAATCGGTGCTCGGAACCCCGGTCCTCGTGAGGGAACACGGCAACCGTCGCCGCCCCCAGTTCGTACGCCGCGCGAAACGCACGGATCGCGATCTCGCCACGGTTGGCGACCAGAACCTTCGAGAACATGGAACTCCTGCGGGTCATAGTTGGAGCGAAAGGGGTCGTGCGTCACCGGCGGACGAGCGAGGTCGCCGTCAAGCACCGGCGATCGCACTTTCGATCAGTCGATGGTCATAGGACAAGCAGGATGGAGCCATGGACCGGGAACAAAGGTCGCGACATTCCGGAGACGAGTCGCAGGGGCCTCCTCTGCCCGCACCTGGTCCACCAGATTCCTACGCGCCTTGCCTTTGAGATCAGGGACAGCGGTGAGTACTTCGCGCCACCGCTGCGTCACGGCAAACTCGATGTCGGTCAACAGAGCTCCTCGGGCCGGTGGTGATGGACATCACCATCCTGCAGACCGGAGTTGAATGCGTCCAATGCCTAGTTTTCGATGAATCTATGCGCCAGACACATGGATCTTTCTGCTGACCTGAAGCACGTGCTCTCGAAAGAGTGCCGATGCCGGCGGCAAGCTGCGGTCACGGACCCAAGCCAACCCGATTTCCCGGGACGCGCGCACGTCTCTGACCCGGATCGAGGGTCCAGCTGTGGACGCGCCACCGCGCGGCTCGGGCAGCAGAGCAACACCCAGGCCAGCCGACACCAACCCCCGCAGGGTCTCGACCTCCTCACCCTCGAACCCGATCCGCGGTGTGAAGCCGATCTCAGCGCATAGTTCCTCGGTCACCGCCCGCAGACTGAACCCGGATTTGAGCACGATGAACTGCTCGTTCTCGACTTCCTTGAGTCGGGCAGACCGCCGACCAGCGAGCCGGTGGTCCGGAGGTACGACCAGCCGCAGCGGCTCTAGGAACAGCCGCCGACTCTCCAGCTGTGGCAGGTCCGGCCCGGCGCCCGTGATCGCCAGATCGACAGCGCCCCCAAGTAGGTCGTCGATTAGCCCCTCGTCACCGTGTTGTCGTAGGTCGAAACGCACCTGCGGCCGCTCGGTACGAAAGGTCCGGATCAGCTCGGGTACCAGCCAAGTGCCGAGGGTATGCAGGAAGGCGACCGGCACGAAGCCGCCGTCCGGAGCGGTGATGTCCTGCACCGAGCGCACCCCCGCTCGTAGGATTCGATCGTTTCCCGCGCATGCAGCACCAGCTCCCGACCCGCCAGGGTCAGCACCAGCCCGCGCCCTACCCGCTGGAACAGTGGCGTTCCCACCTCCCTCTCGAGGCGGCCCAGAGCCCGCGACACCGTCGGCTGGGTCCGGTGGGCTTGCTCGGCCGCCTCGGTCACGGTACCGCCGTCAGCCACGGTCAGGAATGCGCGAATGGTATCCAGATCCATAGGCCTATGTTCTCAGCGCATGGGTTGCTAGAACAGCATTCGAGAATCTCGGTCATCAACTCGGCCCGGTGCAAGCATCCCACGTGGTGGGCCAGCCGGTGGCGGTCAGATCGAGGACGGCGTGCGGAGCACATCGATCGTCAGTGATAAACCGGACCGGGACGCCGACCTTGGTGCGCCGCGGCACGATCCTGACTAGCTTGCTTCAGCCTGCGGCGGTCATGTCCCCCGACCCCCGTGGTCGCGCCGTCGCACGGCCACACCGACCAACACCAATCGGGCGGACGTGTCAATCATCCAGCCGGGCGTCTCCGCGGACGCCGCTGATGTCCGGACCCGCGGGGGTCGAAGAATCAGTCGGGGCGTACGGCAATCGAGCGCAACAGGTGGGCCGGAAGCGGAGCCGGACATCCGGAGCCCTGAAACGGACGAGGCCCGGATCCGTAGGGAGAATTCCACGGGTCGTCGCAACACCAACTGGTTCTGACTAGATGATTGATTCCAAGGGGTACGGCGGTGCGGTATCGATGAAGTAGGTCGCGGGTGTCCACGAGTCGGTGTTGCGACCAAACTCAAGCTCTGGAGGCCTGGTGGACACCGATCTGGACAGCCTCGCGACCGCACTCTACGTAACGACCGACGACCTGTTGCGCGCCAATCCCGAGCGTGTTCCTGCGCGCCCGAGAATCGGAATCCTCCCGGGGACCACCGACGCCGAGATGCTGACGCTGGTGGTCGTGCAGGCGCCGTTGGGCTTCAACAACGAGACCCAATGGCTGCGGTATGCCCACAAGAACCTTCTCGCGATGTTCCCGACCCTGCCGTTGCCGTCGGGCTAGAACAAGCGCCTACGCAAACCCGCCGCCACGATGACTTGGTTGACCACCGAGCTTGGTCGCCAGACCAGCATCGCCGAAGACGACGTATGGGTTGTGGACTCCACCCCGGTCGAGTGTGCCCGCTCGCGGGAGACCGTGAAGCACTCTGACCTGGCCAGATGGGCCGAGTACGGCTACTGCGCCTCGCGTTCCCGGTTCTTCTGGGGCCTGCGACTGCACCTGATCTGCACGCTGCACGGCCTACCTGTCGGCTAAGCATTGACCGGCGCGAAGGCCGACGAACGCGAGGTCCTGCAAACGATCCTGGCCAATACTCCAGCCCTGAGCAGGACCGGGCGACACGTCGTGATCGCTGACAAGGCCTACTACGGCAAAGCCGCCGAGGCAAGTCTCGAGCAGGCCGGGATCGAACTGCTTCGCAAAGCCCGCAAGGGCGAGAAACGCCGAGCCGGCCGCGAGTTCTTCAAGCCCCTGCGCCAAGTCATCGAGTCCGTCAACGCCGCCCTCAAGACCCAACTCGGCATCCAGCGTCACCGAGGCAAGACCACCGCCGGTGTCTGCACCCGCATCGCCCAACGCATCCTCGCTCTGACCGCGATCTGGCACAACGACAACCTCGGACTCAGCGCGCCACGCTCACTGACGGGCTACGACCACTGACACTCCTTGGAATTTGTCCAGGTAATCGCCTTCTTCACCTCCTCTTCGGTGAGGAACCGCAGCTCCGGTCGGGACTGTTTCACTCACGATACTCATGGGGCCGCGCCGGGCGAGGGGTTCGCGGTGATCCAGCCCCGCTTGAGGGCGTAGGCGAGGATTCCGTGGATCAGGCCGTGGTAGTCGGCGCGCGCCGAAAACTTCGGTCTGGCGGGAGCCGGTGCGCCGCCCGCCGAGCCTCCAGCTGACGCGGGCCGAGAGCCCGCCGTCTTGACGTTTGCGTGTTTCGATCCAAGCCAGGGCAGAACCTCCGAAGTAGGTCCGGCGCCCCCTTGAACTCCGAGGGTCTTCGGGTACGTCCCCGAAACGGACGGAACCCCAGGGTCAGCCCTGGGGTTCCGTCGATCACACTGTGGTGCGCGAGGGGGAGTTGAACCCCCACGCCCTTTCGGGCACACGGACCTGAACCGTGCGCGTCTGCCTATTCCGCCACTCGCGCTTGAAGCGTTGCAAGGTTATCCCACGCGCTTCGAATCGCCCAAACCGCGGGGCGGAAGCAGCGATCTGCAAGGGTTGCACGGATAGCATCGCCGCGAGGCCACCGCAGCCGGTGGTCTCGCATGCGCTCGAACGACCACCCGAAACCGCACGGAAGGAGGAGACATTGGGCGGCTTGCAACGCTTCGAGAACAAGCTTGAGTCAATGATCTCCGGCGTCTTCGCACGCGCCTTCCGCAGCGCGGTGCAACCGGTGGAGATCTCGGCAGCACTCCAACGCGAGCTCGACAACAACGCGCAGATCCTCAGCCGCGACCGGCGCCTGGTGCCCAACTCCTTCCACGTGGAGCTGAGCCCACCCGACCTCGACCGGCTCGCGCCCTACGACTCCACTCTGGCCACCGAGCTCACCACGATGCTCCGCGACCACGCCGAGCAACAGAGCTATGTGTTCCCCGGCCCGGTGCGCATCGAGTTCGAGCGCGCCGACGACCTCACGACCGGGCGCTTCCGGGTCCGCAGCGCCGCCGAGGCCAAGGTGCAGACCAACGCGACGCAGACGCAGATCGGTCGGGCCGACGTACTCCTCGAGGTCAACGGAGTGCGACACCCGCTCAACCCGCCCGGCCTGGTGATCGGCCGCGGCACCGACGCGGACCTGCGCATCAACGATCCCGGCATCAGCCGCCGCCACGTGGAGTTCCGGGTCAACCACACGATCAACGGCCCCGTCGTCACCGCCTACGACCTCGGCTCGACCAACGGCATCATGGTCGACGGGGTGAAGGTCACCGAAGCACAGCTCTCCGACGGCTCCCACGTCCGTGCGGGCAACACCGTCATCACCCTGCGGCTCGTGCGAGGCGGCGAGACATGAGCGAACTGACCCTCTTCCTCATTCGCTTCGCCTACGTGGCGATCCTGTGGATCTTCGTGCTGTCGGCGATCAGCGTGATCCGCACCGACATGTACGGCGCCCGGGTTCCCTCCAACGGACCGGCCCGCGGCAAGGGCAAGCAGCCGAAGGCGCCGCCGCGTCGCCGCGGTTCCCCGACGCACGTCGCCGTCACCGAAGGTCCCAACGCCGGGGCCCGCGCCGACCTCTCCCAGGCACCGATCCTCATCGGCCGCGGGCAGGACGCCGCGATCCGCCTCGACGATGACTACGTGTCCACCCGCCACGCCCGCATCGCGCTCTCGGGCGACCAGTGGTTCGTCGAGGACCTCGGCTCCACCAACGGCACCTACGTCGGGCAGGCTCGGATCACCCAACCCACCACCTTGGCCCTCGGCATCCAGGTGCGCGTGGGCAAGACGGTCCTCGAACTGAGGAAGTGACCCGTGACCACCGACGCACCCTCCTCCCCTGGCCTACGACTGCGCTACTCGGCGCTCTCCGACGTGGGTCGGGTCCGCAAGGACAACCAGGACTCCGGGTACGCCGGCCCATGGCTTCTCGCCGTCTGTGACGGCGTGGGCGGCGCGGCCAGGGGCGACATCGCCTCCAGCACCGCCATCCAGCAGATCCGTCGGATCGACCAACGCCCCACCGGTGACGACCTGATCGGGCTGGTCGCCGGAGCGCTGCACCGCGCACACGACCGGATCAGCGAACTCGTCGATGCCGACACCAGCCTGACCGGCACCAGCACCACCGCGACCCTCGCTCTCTTCGACGGCCAGCAGTTGACGATCGGCCACGTCGGCGACAGCCGTGCCTATCTGGTCCGTGCCGGCACGATCAGCCAGTTGACCCACGACCACACCTTCGTGCAGTCGCTCATCGACGAGGGTCGGATCACCGAGGCCGAGGCGCGCACCCACCCTCACCGCAACCTGATCCTGCGGGCGGTCGACGGCGTCCACGACACCGAGCCCGACCTCTTCACCCTCGAGCTCGCCGAGGGTGACCGGATCATGCTGTGCAGCGACGGCGCTTCCGGATCGCTGGAGGACGAACGTCTCCTCGACATCCTCAGCACCGGCACCCCCGACTACGCCACGGTCGAGCTCGTGCGCGCCAGCCTGGAGGCCGGCAGCACCGACAACGTGACCTGCGTGGTGGCCGACGTTGTCGGTCCCGAGGACGAGGCGTCCGCGGACGGCCCCGACACCGGCGACGGGTCCGAGAGCGCGCCCAGCACCACGCCGCTGCTCGTGGGTGCGGCCGCAGAGCTGCCCCGGCGCGGCCTCGGCCAGATGGCCAGCCGCTTCCTGGGCCACCGCAACGGCGACACCGGCGAGATCGAGCCGGTCCCGGCCGAGGTGCCCGAGCACGCCTTCCTCAACGACCCCATCGACCCCGAGGTCGCCCGCTACGCCCCGCGCCCGCCGGGCCGCTTCCTGTGGCTGAAGGCCATCGGCGTCCTGGCCGTGCTCGTCGGGATGGTGTGGGCCGCCGGAGCTGCGATGTGGGCCGCCTCGCAGCAGCAGTACTACGTCTCGGTGAAGGACGACCGCATCACCATCTTCCGCGGCGTCGACTACGACGTGCCGTTCGTCAGTCTCAGCACCGCCGTCGAGACCTACGACGCGACCGTCGACTCGATGTGCGAGTTCGAGGCCGAGAGCCTGCGCGAGGGCATCGAAGCCGCCAACCTGCAGGCTGCGCAGCGCAAGGTCCAGGAACTGATCACCGAGAACACCTGCGCCGACGACGACCTCGGCAACGGCACCCGTCGAGGCACCGAGGGCAGCCAGTAGTGGCCACTCCCGCACCAGGCAGCTTCCTGGGTTTCGTGCACCGACGCAGGCGCGGGGCCGAGCTCTTCCTGCTCGTCCTCGCACTGGCCGTCGGCCTCGGCGCCTACGCGTCCGTCGGTCTGGGCGTCAACGGTGAGGTGCCCACCAACATCGTCGTGTACGGCGGGTGGCTGGCTGCGCTGGCCATCGCCGGTCACGTGGCGATCCGGTTGACCGCTCCCTACGCGGATCCGGTGCTGTTGCCAGTCGTGACGGCACTCAACGGTCTCGGACTGGCGGTCATCTATCGCCTCGACCTGGCCCGCGACCGCTCACTGGCCCAGCAGCAGCTCACCTGGATGACGATCGGCGTCGTCCTCTTCATCCTCACCCTGGTGCTGCTGCGCGACCACCGCGTCCTGCAGCGGTTCACCTACACGTCGGGCCTGGTCGCCATCGTGCTGCTGATCCTGCCGATGCTGCCGATCATCGGCGTCAACATCCGTGGCGCCCGGATCTGGGTCCAGCTGGGTCCGATCAACTTCCAACCCGGCGAGATCTCGAAGGTGCTGCTGGTGATCACCTTCGCCGGCTACCTGGTGCTGCACCGCGACGCGTTGGCGCTGGCCGGCCGGCGCTTCCTCTTCGTCGACCTCCCACGCGGCCGCGACCTGGGCCCGATCCTGGCGATGTGGGCAGTCAGCCTCAGCATCCTCGTCCTGCAACGCGACCTCGGCTCCTCGCTGCTCTTCTTCGGCCTCTTCCTGACGATGCTCTACATCGCCACCGAACGCCCCGGCTGGCTGATCGTGGGCAGCGCCCTGTTCGCAGCCGGCGCCTTCACGGCGTGGCGGCTCTTCGGACATGTGCAGAACCGCGTCGACTCCTGGCTCGACCCGTTCGCCAGCTGGGAGACCGGTTCCCAGCAGGTCGGCAACGGTCTCTTCGGCATGGCTTGGGGCGGCCTCCTCGGCCGTGGCCTGGGCCTCGGACGTCCTGAGCTGACCTCGATCTCCGAATCCGACTTCATCATCTCCGCGATCGGTGAGGAGCTCGGCCTCACCGGAGTCATGGCCGTGATCCTGCTCTACGGTCTCATCGTCGAGCGCGGTCTGCGTGCCGCACTCGTGTGCCGTGACGGCTTCGGCAAGCTGATGGCGAGCGGTCTCGCCCTGGTCTTCTGCCTGCAGGTCTTCGTGGTCATCGGCGGGGTCACCCGCCTCATCCCCCTGACGGGTCTGACCACACCGTTCCTCTCCTACGGCGGCTCGTCGTTGGTGGCCAACTGGGTGATCATCGCCCTGCTCCTGCGCATCTCCGACCAGGCCCGGCGTCCGGTGCCGAACCTGGCAGCGGAAGCGCCCGACGACGACAATGAGCACACTCAGGTGGTGAAGCTGTGAACAAGCCGATCCGCACGATGTCGATCTTCTGCATGCTGTTGCTCGTGACGCTGCTGGCCAACGTCACCTACCTGCAGTACTTCAAGGCAGAGAACTACAACGACAACCCGCTCAACGCCCGGGTCAAGGTGGAAACGCTCTCGCGTGAGCGGGGCGCGATCCTGGTCAACGGCAAGGCCGTCGCCGAGTCGGTGCCGAGCGACGACCGTTACAAGTTCCAGCGGAAGTACAGCCAGCCCTTCCTCTACGCCCCCGTCACCGGCTACTTCGCGCTCGTCCGCGCCACTCAGCTCGAGGCCAGCCAGAACAAGCTCCTCAACGGCGACGACAACAGGCTCTTCGTGACCCGATTGGTCGACCTCGTCAACAACACCTCGCCCAAGGGCGGCAACATCGAGCTCACCATCAACGCGAAGGCGCAGAAGGCGGCGTACGACGGGCTGGTCGCGCTGGGTGAGGACGTCCAGGGCGGCGCGGTGGCGATCGAGCCCGACACCGGCAAGATCCTCGCGATGGTGTCGCTGCCGAGCTTCAACCCCAACAAGTACGCCAGTCACGACCAGGCAGCCGTGGACGCCTACGACAAGATGCTGCAGACCCGAGCCGACAAGCCGCGGCTGAGCCGGGCCACGCAGGTCACCCTGCCGCCGGGCTCGACCTTCAAGCTGGTGACCGCGGCCGCCGCCATGGAGGCCGAGAACTACAAGGCGGACTCGCTGGTGCCCGGTGGGTCGTCGTACCGACTGCCCGGTTCGTCGGTCACCATCGGCAACGGCGGGCGCAACTGCGGCAGCAACCAGATCCCGCTGACGCAGGCGCTGGAGCAGTCCTGCAACACCACGTTCCTCGCCCTGGCCAACCAGGTGGGGCAGGACAAGATGCGTGAGCAGTCCGAGAAGTTCGGCTTCAACTCCACCGTGCTCGACGAGTTCGCCGACTCCGAGCAGTCCGCGAGCGTCTACCCGACCGAGGAGATGTCGGACGACTTCGTCGCCAAGACCGGCATGGGCCAGCAGGACGTGCGCGCCACCCCGCTGCAGATGGCGATGGTCGTGGCGGGAATCTTCAACGACGGGGTCGTGATGAAGCCCTACCTCGTCGACAAGGTGCGCTCGGCCGATCTCGACGTACTGGAGTCGACCGATCCGGCCGAGCTGAGCAGGGCCGTCTCCTCCGACACCGCCAGTGAGCTGCGCAAGATGATGGTCTCCGTCGTCGAGCGCGGCACCGCCACGGTGGGCGCGATCCCCAATGTCGAGGTGGGCGCGAAGACCGGCACGGCGGAGACCTGTGACGGATGCCAGAACTACTCCTGGTTCGTGTCGTTCGCCTCCTCCGGGGGCAAGGACGTCGCGGTCGCGGTGATGGTGCAGAAGTCGGACGCGGACTACGTGTCCGGAAGTGGACAGGCCGGGCCGATCGCCCGGGCAATCATGGAAGCAGTGGTTCAGTGAGGACTCGCACGTGGATGGAGCCGCAGCACCCGCTGCGTCGGCTCGCGGGAGCCTCGAGCACTCGAGAGGGTATGTGAGATGACGGACGACGAACCGACCCTGATCGGCGGCCGCTACGAGCTCGCAGAGCTGCTCGGTCGTGGCGGGATGGCAGAGGTCCGCAAGGGCACCGACACCCGTCTGGGGCGCGTGGTCGCCGTCAAGCGACTGCGCACCGACTTGGCCAGTGATGCGACCTTCCAAGCTCGTTTCCGACGCGAGGCGCAGTCCTCGGCCTCCCTCAACCACCCCTCGATCGTGGCCGTCTACGACACGGGTGAGGAGATGTCGGACGAGGGCATCGCCCAGCCCTACATCGTGATGGAGTACGTCGCCGGCCGCACCCTGCGCGACATCCTGCGGGAGGGTCGCAAGATCCTGCCCGACCGCGCCCTGGAGATCACCTCCGGCGTCCTCTCCGCCCTCGACTACTCCCACCGCGCCGGCATCATCCACCGCGACATCAAACCGGCCAACGTCATGCTCACCCCGGGCGGCGACGTGAAGGTGATGGACTTCGGCATCGCCCGCGCCGTCTCGGACGCCTCCACCACGATGACCCAGACCGCTGCCGTGGTGGGCACCGCGCAGTACCTCTCTCCCGAGCAGGCTCGCGGCGAGACCGTCGACTCCCGCTCCGACGTCTACTCCACCGGCTGCCTGCTCTACGAGCTCCTCACCGGCCGGCCGCCCTTCGTGGGTGAGTCCCCGGTGGCCGTGGCCTACCAGCACGTTCGCGAACCCGCCACGCCTCCGTCTGCCCATGACGCGGAGCTGCCTGCTGAGATCGATGCGATCGTCATGAAGGCGCTCGCGAAGCGCCTGGAGGACCGCTACCAGTCGGCCGCAGCGATGCGCTCCGACATCGAGCGCTATCTCGCCGGACGTCCGGTCTCCGCCCCGGCGGTGCCGCTGACGCCACCGCCCCCGCGGAGGCCACCAGCTATCTCCCGACCTCGGGAGCGGCCGCTGCCGTGGACCCGGAGAAGGAGGAGGACGAGAAGAAGAAGACCGGCCTCTGGATCCTGGTCGGGTTGCTCCTCATCGCCCTGATCGCGGCGGGCATCTGGTTCCTCAACCGAGACGGCGACGACGACCCTGCCGACGTACAGGTGCCCTCGGCGCTGGTCGGGAAGCAGGTCGACCGGGCCACGCGGATGGTCGAGAACGCAGGCCTCACCCCCAAGGTGACCGAGACACCGCACGAGAGTGCCGAACCGGGCGAGGTCTACGACGTCGCCCCGGAGCAGGGAGCGTGGGTCGCTCCCGACACCGTGGTGGAGCTCTTCGTCTCCACCGGCCCCGAACCGGTCGAGGTGCCCTCGGTGGTGGGGCTGCAACGCAATGCGGCCGCCCAGTCGTTGCGGGAACGCGGCCTCAAGGTGCGCTTCGAGGAGCAGGACTCCGACGAGACCAAGGGCAAGGTGCTCGCCCAGGACCGTGAAGCCGGAGAGGTGGTCGACCCCGGCACCGTGGTGACCATCGTGATCTCCAACGGTCCGCAGGAGGTCCCCTTCGTCGTCGGCATGGACAAGGCAAGCGCCATCCGGGCCATCGAGGGCGCCGGATTCAAGGTCTACATCGTCGAGAGCGACGACACCACCAGGCCCGAGGGCGAGGTCATCGACCAGTCGACGGAGGAGGGACAGACCAAGAACCAGGGCGACGAGATCCGGATCACCGTCTCGACCTACGTCGAGCCCGAGGAGACGGAGTCACCCACGGAGTCGGACTCGCCGACCGAGTCGGAGTCGCCCACCGACGACGAGAGCGACGACCTCCCGATCCCCTGACCCTGCGTGCCGTTGGTCGACCCCACGTTCGTTGGTCGAGCCTGTCGAGACCCGCGTCGCACCACCCGTTGGTCGAGCCTGTACTCCGGTGGTCGAGCTTGTCGAGACGTCGTTCCGGCAGCCCGGCTGGTGGTTGTCCACAGGTTGAGTTCGTGATCCCCGGGTTGTGTCGGAGCCAAATGTTGGACTGGTTCCATGATCGAAATCGACGCCCGCCACCAGCCCTACGAGGTCACCGACCTCGACGGCGGGACCCTGCTCGGCTTCCTGGCTGAGAACCGCGTCGTGGAACTCAAGGCAATCCGCAGCAAGCTGCGGTTGGCTTACCAGTGGGCGATCATGCACCCACCGTCCCCCGACAAGCCGAAAGCAGTGGTGGGTGACGAAACCCTGTTTCCCACCGACTGTGAAGACAGGATCTCGGGTGACGGCACCCCTGATGTCGCGTTGTTCGCGGTCGAGGAGCTCGCCGCATCGGCCGGGATCTCGCGTGCTGCTGGGTTCGCGTTGATCGCCGACGCCCTCGACCTGGTCCACCGGTTGCCCCACTTGTGGGCGAAGGTCGAAGCCCTGGAGGTTCCGGGGTGGAACGCCCGCCGCGTCGCACTCCTCACCAGGAAACTGTCGTACGCCGCTGCACGGTGGTTCGACGACCACCTCGCGGCCACCGGCCTCACCGGGTGGCCGACGATTGAGAAGTGGTTGGCGATGGCGATCGCCAAGTTCCACCCCGAACTGGTGAAGGACCCCACCACGCCGAAGGGGAAGGCTGATTGGGGTGTGTGGTTGCACCACCCCCACGCCGGACACGAAGAAGGTGCCGGCGGTGTTGCTGGTACTTCGGAGTTGCAGGCCGTTGGTGACTCGTTGGATCTCACCAGGTTCATGGACCTGCTCAACTCCGAGGCCGAAGCCATGCGGCGCCTGGGTGACACCGACACCATCGACCAACGCCGTGCGAAAGCGATCGGGCGGCTCACCGACGACACCGACCAACCCACCCTCGACTACACCAACGCCGACAGCGCCACCGGCGGCGACAGCAGTACCGACGTCACCGACGGAAGCGACAGCACCGGCATCGGTACCGGCGGCACCGGCAGCACCTCGTCCGCCGTTGCGGCGACGGGTGGCGAGCCGGTGCTGGGAGAGCCGGGGGTCGGGGTGAAGCCGGGTCGGTTGGTGACGACACCGGGCCCGTTCGGGCGTCGTCGTGGGTTGCGGGTGATGGCCCACGTGAACCTTGCGGACCTGTTCGCGTTGGGCCTCGACCCCCACGAACTCGGCCTTGATGGCGACGGCATCACGTCCACCGACCGGTTGGGGCAGGTCCTCACCAGCCAACTACGCGACTGGATCACCCGCCACGGTTCCCTTGCGACCATCACCCCGGTCATCGATTTGAACCGCACCGATGCAGTGGATCGGCATGATCCACCCGAATGGATGGACACCCTGGTCCGACTCCGTGACCCGCACTGTGTGTATCCCAACTGTGAACGCTCCAGCTGGGACGCCGACCTCGACCACATCGACCCCTACCAACCACCCGGTGAGGGTGGCCCACCCGGACAAACCCGGCCGGAGAATCTGGCGCCGTTGTGTCGACGTCACCACCTCATGAAGACCCACGGTAGGTGGCGTTATCGCCGGGCCAGGGACGGAACCTATATCTGGACCAGCCAGCACGGCAGGACCTGGCTGGTCACACCCCAAGGCACCCACGACACCAGCGACACCAGCTGAGCCCCGCTGAGCACCACCAGCCATCGGCCAACAGCACGGGGCACAAGCAGCGCCTGCCAAACACGCACCACCCGCCCACCCCGGGAGAACACACGCTCTCCCGGGGCACAGGCACGCCACCAGCCTGGGAGAGGTCTCGACAAGCTCGACCAGCGGCGTACTGGCTCGACCAGCGGGGGTGCGGGTCTCGACAGGCTCGACCAACGGGACTTGGGTCTGGTCTCGACAAGCTCGACCAACGGCGGGTCACGATGGGCCCGACCAACGAACGCGGCTCGAAACTCGCGGTCAGGAGGCGTCGAGTGCGCTGGCGTGGGTGAGGCGGCGTACACCCTCGTAGGGGGCGCGACGACGTGCTCGTCCTGCTGCAGTTCCCAGCCGATCTGTACAGCGGGGTCGGCGGCCTGGCTGCGGTAGAGGTTGAGATAGGCGTCGGAGTCGATGCCGGCCTGGATCCGCTCCGGATCACCCACCGCCTGGATGACGAAGGGCTGCGGATAGGGGATGCCCTGCAGCTCCACTGAGTTGCCGGCGCACTTGATGCCGGTGGTGGAGATCAGTCGCTGGCCCTGGATGGTGATCGCCTCGGCACCGGAGCGCCACATCGCATTGACGACGGCCTGGATGTCCTGCTGGTGCACGATCAGCAGGTTGATGTTCTCGTCCGACTCCTCGCGGACGTCGCTGGGCGCGTCGGCGAGGGTGACGGTGATTCCCTGACCACTCACCTGCTCGAAGCCCGCGGGGCCCTCCAGCCGGGTCGCCTGGTTGCGGGCACGACGTACGCCCTTGTCGTCGACCTGACCGGAGAGGCGGTCGACGTCACGCGAGAGCGTGGCCGCCCGGTCCTGGATCGCCTGGTACTGGTCGGACTCGGACTGCACCAACGAGGCAAGGCTCTCGTTGCGCCCCGGACGCAGGTCGATGCCGTCGGAGGAGATCGCGCTGGCCACGAAGATCATGCCTGCGCAGCCGAAGGCCACGGGCGTTGCAAAGCGCCAACCACCCTTCTTCTGGCGGTGGCCGTGGGGCACGGGACTCATGGCGACTACGCTAACCCGGGGGCGCAAAGCGTCGTCGCGCACACCGCGTGTAGATCAGAGGAGATTGTGGTGGCCAAAGACAAGGACGAGATCGACCTGCTCGACGTCAAGACCGGACCGGTCCTGTCGGCGCGGTTCATCGTGTCGCTGTTGTTGATAGCAGTCGGCATCGCCTACGTCGTGCTGTGGACGCTCTACACGCGTGAGATGCGCCTCGAGGGCACCGACCCCGACACGCTGATCCCCGGCATGAAGAAGCTCGACGACTGGAACTGGGCGATCGGCTTCGGCCTCGCCTTCATCGGTCTCGCGCTCAGCGCCCACCCGAAGACGCCCCTGGGCCGCGGCCGCGGCGTCGTGGTCGGGATGCTCGGCTGCTTCCTGATCGGCCTGCTGTGGATCTGCACCTTCTACGTCTTCGCCGACAACAGCCACGACCTGTGGCTGCTGACCGACCTCGGCCAGCTCAACCTGGTCGTCGGCATCGGCTTCATGGCGGTCGGCTTCACCTTCGCCACCCGCTGGGAGTGAGCCACTCCCGCCCCTGAGCGACGAACGGCCCGGTCCCCGCTGCGGGGACCGGGCCGTTCTCGTTAGTTGTGGCGACCACTGCACGGCATCTGACCTGCGGAATCACATCCCTGTAAGTTCTCCACAGGAGTTATCCACAGTGTGAATAACTTCGATGTAACTCAGGTGAGGGCGTTCACCCGGAGTACGCCGATCACCGCGGCCACGAGCAGCACGGCCAGCACCGCGCTCCACTGGACCAGGCTGCGGCGCGGCCCCCTGGGGGCATAGACGATGCCGGTGGTCAGCAACGTGCCGCCGACGAATCCGCCGAGGTGGCCCTGCCACGAGATCGAGCTGGACCACATGATCGTGGTCAGCACCATGAGCCCGATCCAGAGCATGAGCTGCTGCAGGTCGGCGCCCACCTTGCGACCCACGATGAGGTGTCCGGCGAGAAGGCCGCAGATGGCACCCGAGGCGCCGAGCGTGATGCTGCTGGGGCTCGCCAGCACCAGGACGGTGACCGACGCGACGAGGCCCGAGCCGAGATAGATCGCCAGGAACCGCACCCGACCGACGGCCGCCTCCAGCATCGGCCCGAGGAACCACAGCGCCATCATGTTGAAGAGGATGTGGAAGACCTCGACATGGGTGAACATGTTCGTGACGAGCAGCCACGGGGCACCGTCGGCGACACCGGGGACCCAGTGAGCGGCCTGGTCGACGTTGGAGCACGTGGCCTCCGGGATCCCCGGGAAGTACATGCCGGGGTCGCTGTCGGGCACGCACTTGCCCACCGGCATCAGGGAGAGCCGGTTGATCAGCTCACTGGCAGACCCGCCGGTTGCCCGGATGGCGCCCCAGATCACCACGCAGATCCCGATGAGCACCATGGAGGTGAGCCGGGGGTCCGCAGAGCGAGTGCCGCCGTACGCCGCCCGGCCCGACCGGGTCTCCTTGGCGCCCTTCGTCACGCAGTCGGGGCACTGGAAGCCCACGGCAGCGTCGCGCATGCAGTCGGGACAGATCGGCTTCTCGCAACGCTGGCAGCGGATCCAGGTCTCCCGCCCCGGGTGCCGGTAGCACTCGGGGCCGCCCGGAGCGGGATGACCCTCAGCCATCGGTCAGGCCCGAACGATCTCGACGGACTCGATGACGACCGGCTCGACGGGACGGTCCATCGCGCCGGTGGCGGTGGTGCCGATGGCATCCACGACGTCGCGCGACGACTGGTCGGCGACCTCACCAAAGATGGTGTGGCGCTGGTTGAGGTGCGGCGTCTGCGCGGTCGTGATGAAGAACTGCGAGCCGTTGGTGCCCGGGCCGGCGTTGGCCATGGCGAGCAGGTAGGGCTTGTTGAAGGCCAGCTCCGGGTGGAACTCGTCCTTGAACGTGTAGCCCGGGCCGCCGGTACCGGTGCCGAGCGGGCAGCCACCCTGGATCATGAAGTTGTCGATCACGCGGTGGAAGCCCAGGCCGTCATAGAACGGACCCGTCTTGCCGTTGCCGGCGTCGTACTCCTTGGTGCCCTCGGCAAGGCCGACGAAGTTCTCCACCGTGAGGGGAGCGTGGTTGGGGAACAGGTTGATGGTGATGTCGCCCTTGTTGGTCTTCAGGACGGCCTGCAGGTCGGACATGTGTGTCCTCTCCTCATGAACGGATGGATTTGTCCCCCTGATCTTCGCAGGCAGAGCAACCGGCACCGGGATGCACCCATGGGTCCCCTTGGTTCCGGCTCCCTGATCGTGTTTGATCGAGAGGTCCAGTCATCCACGGGAGGCGACACACACATGTCGAAGCGCAAGTCCAAGAGCCTGCTCGACCAGGCGTCCGACGCCGTCGAGGAGATCGTTCCCGTCGTCGAGCAGTCGCTCGAGTCGGCCTATGAGACCGCCAAGGAGGCCTTCAGCGACGGCCGGGAGGCGGCATCCAACGCATTCGACGAGGTCGCCAGCGAGACCAAGCGTCGCGTCGGCCGGGACAAGAAGAAGGGCAAGAAGAAGAAGCTGCGTACGGCGCTGCTGCTGAGCGTGCTGGTGGGCGTCGGTGCGGTCGTCTTCAAGAAGCTGCGCGGCAAGTCCGAGCAGCCGCCGTGGGCCGCCAGCGCCGCCCCCGCCAACACACCGGCACCGAAGCCTGCCCCGCCGGCCACCAACCAGGAGGCACCGGCTCACGATGAGGCTGGCGCCACCCCGGGCGAGGCGCTCTCCGACGCGACGGAGGAGCCGCACCCCGACACCACGCCGGACGCGCCTGCCGACGTCGTCGAGCTCGACGACAAGGAGTGACCCAGAGGTTCCGCGGGCAGCGGCCGGTTCGCCCGGCCCCTGCCCGCGGAACCCTCAGTCGGTCGCGGCTGCCGCGGCTGCTTCGTCCTCAGCCTCGTCAGCGCGGTAGCGCAGGACGGCCCGGTGCTCGGCCCAGAAGCTGGCGAACGGGATCGTGCCGCAGATCAGCACGACCACCGTGAAGCCAAGGTCCCACATCTGTTGCCGCGAGAGCAGGAACGCGAAGACGAAGAAGATCATGTAGAGCCAACCGTGCAGGAAGGCGAGCGGACCGGTGAGGAACTCACCGATGTCCTTGGCGGTGCTGCCCTCCGCCCACACGTCAGGCGTGCTGGAGAAGATGTGCCACATGCCGGTGCCGTCGAAGTTGGCCAGCGGGACACCGATGGTGATCAGGACCAGAAGGATGCCGACCACCGTGGCCATGACCCGGTAACCGGTGAAGACAGGGTTGCTCACGCTTCGAATGTACTCAGCCGTCGATGGGCGGCGGCTCGGGACCCTCGTCAGCGGTGATCTGGCTCTCCCGCTTCTTGAGTTCGTCACGCACCCAGACCCACCAGATGTAGGCGGCGAACAGGCCGAAGACCCACCACTCGATGGCATAGAGCAGGTTGCGCAGGGCGGTGGAGCCCTTGGTCTTGGGAAGCTGGTCGAGCTCGGCCGCTCTCAGGTCGTCCGTACCGGCGTTGACCGCTGCATCCCCCACCGGGAAGTCGCCCTCGATCTCCGTGGTCACCACCCCGTAGCCGCCGTAGAGGTCGCGGTCGACATGGTTGAGCGCGTCCGCGATGCGCAACTGCGGCAAGACGTTGTCGGTGGGATCGTCGTCGACCGCTCCGGTTCCTTCTCCGGGCTGGAGGTTCACCACGAACTCGGCCTCGCCCGTGGGCGCCTCGGGCACGTGCTCGACGTCGGTGGTCCAGCCGCGAACGATCATCAGCGCCGGGGCGTCGGGTTCCCCGATGGCGAGCGGGGTGACCACCCAGTGGCCGCCCTTCGCGCTCTTGCTGCGATTCCCGACCAGCACCGTGCTCTCGGGAAGCCAGGTGCCCTTGACCAGGACCGGCTGTCCGACCATGTCGGCAGGGAACGGCTGGTCGGGCCCGAGGGCATCGTCCAAGGGGATCGGGGTGACCTTCGTCAGGTCGACGGCCTCGGACTCGCGCTGGTGGTTCCACGAGTCGAGCTGCCAGTTGCCGAACCAGAACGCGATGCCCACGCACACGACCGCGAAGAGGTGGATTCCCCAGTAGCGCGGGCGGAGCATCCAAGACGTCGGTGACACCCGATCACTCTACGGAGCGGGCCGCAACCAGCTAGCGTCAGGTCCGTGACCGACACCTTCGTCCACCACCTCAACTGCGGCACCATGCGTCCGGTCGGAGCCCGATGGGCGAGCGAGCTGGTCGTCGCCCACGTGCTGCTGGTCGAGCGCGACGACGCTCTGCTGCTGGTCGACACCGGCTTCGGTACGGCGGACCTCGCCTCCCCGCGCCGGCTCGGCACTCCGTTCGTGACCATGATGCGCCCGGAACTCGACGAGGCCGAGACCGCCGTGCGGCAGGTGGAGGCGTTGGGCTACGCGGCCTCCGACGTGCGCGACATCGTCGTCACCCACATGGACCTCGACCACGTCGGTGGTATCGGCGACTTCCCCGACGCCAGGATCCACGTCGATCTCGCCGAACTCGACGCGGCTCGCAATCCGTCCCTGCGGGAACGCAGCCGCTACCGCAACGTCCAGTGGTCCCACGGGCCACGGTTCGTGCCCCACAGCACCGGTGGTGATCGGTGGTTCGGGTTCGACTCCGTGCGGGCCGTGGGTGACGACGTACTGCTGGTGCCCCTGCGGGGCCACTCCCGCGGCCACTGCGGCGTCGCCGTCCGCGAGTCGGTGGACGGCGAGGACCGCTGGCTGCTGCATGCCGGCGACTCGCACTTCTTCCACGGCGAGATCGCGACCCCGCCTCACACCAGGCCCGGGCTCACGTTCTTCCAGAAGATCATGGCCGCTGACGAGAAGGCCCGCCGTCACAACCAGGCCCGACTCGCTGAACTCGCCACCGCCCACCCCGAGGTCCGCGTCTTCTCCGCCCACGATCCCGCCGACCTGACAAGATTTGCACGTTGAGTTCACGAAAGCTGTCAGTCGAGAGCGCCCACATGTCAGCCGACGGCGCCCAGATGATGGCCGAGGTCGGTCAGAGGCCGGTGGGGTCGGCCATCGGTTCCACCTCGTTGCAGACCGCGAATGGAAGGCGGCCGGACAGGACCAGGTTGACGGCCGCGACGGGGTTGCGCACCTGCAGGCCGATCCGCCCCGAGCTGCTGTCGCCGACGGGCATCCCCTGGAACCCGTCGCTCCAGTTCACCGGGCCGGTCGCGGGCCAGCTGTCGACGAGGTCGACCCGGTCGTGCAGGTCCAGTCGTCCGGCGCCGATCCGCGCTGTCACGACCGGCCCGGTGAAGCTCACGCTGAACACCTCCAGCGGGCGGAGGTAGCGGATGTCGTGCTCGGCCAGCACCGCATCGAGGTCGTCGACGGTCGCGTCGTCACCGAGTGCCTCGGAGGTGCCCACGCACGACGTACGCAGATAGGTCGACTCGGCATCGGCCTCCAACAGATCGAGCACACCGGGCGCCGAGGCCAACACCTCCTCGCCCTCCTCCGCGATGCCGTCGACGAGCAGGTGCTCCGCCTCGAGTACGTCGCCACGCAGCTTCGTCTCGGAATCCTGCACCGCCGCGCGCACCCGGCCCATGTCGAGATCGCGGCGGAACATCAGCACGAAGCCGGCGCCCTCCGGCGTCCGGAAGCGGGCCTCCCACTGCACGTCGTCCTGGCTGATGTCGTGGTCGAGCCACAACCGCGACGCCTCGGCGCGCAGCAGTCCCTCGGTGAGGGCCATCCCCTCCCGGCGCGCCCGCTCCCAGAACGCGATGCGATCGGTCATCAGGGAGTCGCTGGTCAATCCGGGGTGGCCGAGCCGATCCCGCATCTCGCGCCAGTCGGTGAGCGTCACCTCGGTGGCATCGGCCGGAATGAGTGCCAGCGCCTGCCGCGGGTCGCGAGCCGGTTCGTCGGGCTGCACCTGCAACGACGCGGGCACCTCGACCAGTGAAGGCCCCGAATCCGGGGCGCGGTTGGGAGTGCTGCCGCCGCACGCGGAGACGAACAAGGTCAGCAGCAGACCGACGATGATCCCGGGACGGCTGCGCATGGATCCATTCTCACCGGCGGTGCGGCCGCCGGCGAAAACTCCTCGCTCCGTTGCACCGGGCCGGGCACCATGGAGGCAGCGACGACGCGATCGAGGGAGGTCCCATGGGTGAGGAACGATCAGCGCGGGAGCGGATGCTCGCAGGCGAGTCCTATCGCGCCGACGACCCCGAGCTCATCGGCATGGCCAAACGGGCAGCCCACCTGTTGGCCGACCACAACACACCTGGCACGGCGCGGGAGCTCCGTGGCGAGTTGCTCCGTGAGCTCCTCGCTCACGTTGGCGCCGACGTGTCGATCCGGCCGCCCCTGCACGTCGACTACGGCACCCACCTGAGCATCGGTGACCGGGTCTTCGTCAACTTCGGCCTCACCGCCCTCGACTGCGCCACGATCACGATCGGCGACGACACACAGATCGGCCCGCAGGTGCAGCTGCTCACCGCGACCCACCCGCTCGATCCCGACGAGCGTCGAGCCGGATGGGAGTCAGCAGCGCCGATCACGATCGGTCGCAACGTGTGGATCGGCGGAGGTGCGATCGTGCTCGGCGGGGTCACCGTGGGTGACGACGCGGTGGTGGGCGCAGGCGCGGTGGTGACCGACGACGTACCTGCCCGCACGCTCGTCGTGGGTACCCCTGCCCGAGCCGTCAAGCAGCTCTGAGGCTCCCGCAGCCGGCTTCGCTCACCAGCAGAGCCAGAGTCCGATCGGGATCACGGGGAGGCCGAGCAGGAGCCACCAGGACAGCACCCTCCTGCCATGGATCAGGAGCCACGACGCCACGGCGATCACGCCGAAGGCGCCGGCGATCACGTTGAGCCCGACCATGGCGGACGTCTTCTCGTCCGGGACGACCATCGCCGCCAACACCAGTCCGGCCACCAGGTGCAGGATCGTGGTCACGGCGAGGGTGGAGGCGACCCAGCGCTGCACGTTGGTCAGTGACGCGTCATTGCTGGTCCGGACCGGGTTGTCCCGGATCCATCAGATGACGCCGGCGCCGCACGGGCTGGGCGGGATCGGTTGTCATCGTGAGACCTCCGGAATTGGTTTGTGCAGCAATCGTTTGTACACAAATCATTGTTACACTAACGGCATGACGCCGCCAAACCCCCGACCGACGCTGGAGAACCCACTCGCCCTGGACCAGCAGGTCTGCTTTGCCCTCGCGATCGCCTCGCGCACGGTCATCTCGCTCTACCGCCCGCTGCTGGAGCCGATGGGGCTGACCCACCCGCAGTACCTGGTGATGCTGGCCCTGTGGGAGCACGAGCCGCTGCGCGTCAACGAGCTCTCCCGGCTGCTGCAGCTCGACCCGGGCACGCTGTCGCCGCTGCTGAAGCGCCTGGAGGCAGCCGGCTACGTGCGGCGCGAGCGGGACCGCAACGACGAGCGCGCACTCGCCGTGGTGCTCACCGAGCAGGGCAGGGCACTGCGCGACGATGCGGAGGCCGTGCCCCCGCCATCGTCGAACGACTGGGCATGCCGGTCGAGGAGCTCCTCGACCTGCACGCCCAGCTGACAAGAGTGATCGCCGCCGCCACCACGGTGGTCGACGACCCGGACTGACGACGCCTTCGATCAGTCGGAGAACTGCTCGCGCACCAACCGGCGCATGACCTTGCCGATCTGCGAGCGCGGCAGCTCGTCGACCACGCGTATGTCGCGGGGCAGCGCATAACGCGGCACCCGCTGTTGCGCGTGGTCCCGGACCTCCTCGAGCGTCGGCTCCGCGACCCCCTCCGCCAGCACGAAGGCAGCCAGCACCCGGTCGTCACCCGCCTCGGTGGCGATGCCGACGACGGCGACGTCCTCGACACCGGGCATGGTGCGCAGGTGGTCCTCGACCTGGGAGGGATAGACCTTGAACCCGCCGACGATGATCATCTCCTTGACGCGGTCGACCAACGTGATCCACCCGGTCGCGTCGACCTCGACGACGTCACCGGTGCGCAGCCACCCGTCGTCGAGCAGTTGTCCGGCGGTCTCCTCGGGTCGATTCCAGTAGCCGGAGAAGACCTGTGGCCCACGCACCAGCAGCTCGCCGCGGCGTACGCCGCCCTCGTCGGGCTCGACCGTGACCGTGTGGTCGTCGATGCTGACGACGCGGATGTCGGTGTTGGGGAACGGCACCCCCAGGGTGCCGGGTCGCCGCGTCGGCGCACACGGGTTGCCGAGCGCGATGGGCGCGCACTCGGTCATCCCGTAGCCCTCGATCAGCAGTCCACCGGTCAGCGCCTCCCAACGCTCCACGGTCTGGGCCGGGATCGGCATCGCGCCCGCGAAGCCGAGGCGAATCCTGCGCAGTCCCTCGACCGGCGGCTTCGGGCTCGCCTGCGCCGCCTTCGCGATGCGGTCGAACATCGGTGCGACACCGGCCATGAAGGTCGCCGGGCGCCGATGCATGGTCTTGAGCACCGTGTCGGCATCGAAGTTGGGAAACATCACCAGCGTCGCGCCCAGCTGCCCGGGCAGGTTGAGGCTGAAGGTCAGGCCGAACGCGTGGAAGAACGGCAGCACGCCGTAGACGGTCTCCTCGCCGAGCTCGAAGTCGGCCCACGCCTGGCCGTGCACGAGATTCGCGACGAGGTTGCGGTGGGTGAGCACGGCCGCCTTCGGCGTACCCGTCGTGCCGCCGGTGTATTGCAGCAGTGCCACGTCGTCACCACTGCGCTCGGCGACAGGCACGTCGGTGCGTGCCGACTTCAGCAGGTCGTGCCAGTCGGGCACCTCCGCGGGTACGACGCCCCGCAGCGCCGCCTTCTTCTCCCGGGCCGGGGCGAGCGGCAGCTTGAGCAGGAACTGCGCCGAGCGCGGGAGATCGCGCACGATGTCGGCGCTGACCACGGTCGTGAGCTCAGTGCCCGCACGCGCCTCGAGGACGGCCGCGACGGCCTTGTGCCACACGACCGCATGCGTGGCGCCGGAGTCGGTCAACAGGTGGTGCAGCTCGTCGGCTGTGTAGGTGGGGTTGAGCTCTGCGACGATCGCGCCCAGGCGCAGGGCCGCGTGGTAGGCCACGAAGTGGCTGGTGCTGTTGGGCATCACCAGCGCGACCCGGGCACCGACGGTGACCCCGAGCTCGTGCAGGGCCCCCATCGCGCGCCGGATCTGCTGCTCGGTCTCGGCGTAGGTCAGCGTGGCACCCATGAAGTCGAGGGCAATCCGGTCGGGCCAACGCTCGACCGCACGCCGGAGCGCGGCGGTGACCGGCTCGTCGGGGATCTCGATGTCGATCGGGACGCCGGGCGTGTAGTGCATCGCCCATGGACGATCCTCGTGTCGCTCCATGCTCACTCTCCTTGGCTCGGTTCCATTGTCGTCCCTGCCTCCGACAGGACCCGAGCAGGGCGGATCCGAGTGATCAGTAGTCGGCGTCCAGGGCCAGCAGCTCGGCCAGGAAGGCATCCGGCGGAGGCGCGGCCTGGCGCGAACGCACGAAGCGCCGTACCCGCTGCCGGGCCTCGCGCGACTCGCCGGCAGCAGCCCCGATGTGCACCTGCGTCGACGCCCAGTCGAGGTTCCACGCAGCCGACTCGGCCAACCGCAGGGGCAGCATCGCCCGGCCGCCTTCGTCGAGCTCGCCCGCGGCTGCGAGCTGGCCGCACTGCAACCGCACGGCGATGCCGGGCACGAGCAGGTGGCCCTCCGCGGGATCGGCGAGCGCGGCCTGCACCCGAGCGACGACCTCGGTGGGGATCTCGTCGGAGC
This sequence comes from Nocardioides alcanivorans, assembly GCF_021555175.1. Taxonomy (GTDB): domain Bacteria; phylum Actinomycetota; class Actinomycetes; order Propionibacteriales; family Nocardioidaceae; genus Nocardioides; species Nocardioides alcanivorans. Next base: position 209,219 of record NZ_JAKGRW010000012.1, read on the forward strand.
CGGCAACCGACCAGGTCACGGTGTCCTCGGCGGCGTCGAACACGCCCGGCGGCACGGCACTCCAACTGATGGAGGAGACGCCGGAGGCGATCGCGTCGGAGGCCGGCCGGCCGTCCGCGCCGGCCACCAGGGCGAAGTCGGCGCGCCAGGTCGGCGCCTTCGCCGTGAGCGGCAGCTCGCCGACCTCGGCACACGCCTCGAGCAGGGCAACCACCCGTGGATCGTCGCGGAGGTGGAGGGGCGGAGCACCCGCGCCGGCGAGCAGCGCGTCGACATCGGAGTCGAAGGTCGCCTCGGCGAGGAACTCCTCGGCGGCCGCGGTGAGCACGGCGAGCTCGGCGTCCAGCACCGAGGGTTCGAGTGCCGCGATGCCGTCGCGGGCACTGGCCGGCCACCACCGACGCATCCAGTGGCCCAACGCCAGCCTGCGCAACGGCTCCAGCACTTCGCGGTCCACGGTGGCCTCGACGCTGCCAGTGGCCGCCTCGACGAGCTCGACGTGTGCGTCGGTCCCGACGAGCCGCCACAACCAGTCCGCCGCTTCGACGTCGGTGAGCGTGATCCGCGGAGTGGTCGCCGGTTCGTCGACGGTCCACTCGAGGATCGCGCCACTCACCTCGAGCACTGCGGCCAACGGCGGTGCCGCCACCGGGGCGTCGTACGTCCAGAGACCCTGCTGCCGAGTGAACCTCATGCTGCCGCCTCCGGTTCGAGCATCGCCTTGATCCGTTGACGATGGTCGAGACTGACCGATCGCGCAATGCCGGTCAGCAGGGAGCGCACGTCCTCGACGTCGGAGCACGACTCCTGCCAGACGTCGCGCCCGTGCAGCCGGGCCCAGAGGCGTCCGAGATAGGGCCGGGCGAACGCGTCGAGATCGTCCACCACCTGGCGCTGCCTCGGGTGCAGCGCCGTGACGTCGGCCAGGAGCCGCCGCGCGTGCAACACATAGGCCTCCTTGCGCAGCTTGGCCTGGATCGTGGCGGCGAAGGGGGTGTCCGGTTCGGTCCGCGGATCCAATGGCTTCAGCTGCACGGCGACCACGATCCCGTTCACCAACGTGGCTTGGAGATCCTCGGCCATCAGGCCCCACGGGGCGCACGCGCGATCCGCCTCCTCCGCGCACAGCATCGGCACCACGGGCAGATCGTCCCGGTCGCGCGAGCGGCGCAGCGTCGCCCGGACCCGGTCGACCACGCCCCGATCGAGCGGGCGACCGGCGGCGGCGACCACGGGCGGCCGCTGTTGGGGAGCCTCCGCACAGAGCCCCAGGTCGCTCACCGTCCAAGGAACCACCCCGGTCGTACGCCGGACCCGCACCCCCAGCTCATGGGGCGCGTCCTCGGCCACGAGCGACTCCCAGGCCTGCTGCCTGGCCCGGCGCTCAGGGCGGGTCGAGGCGTCGGCGTGGACGGCGCGGAGCCTCTCGAAGAACCCCGCGACGTCGGCGTTCGTCGGCTGCACGTCGGCCCAGCTGCGCTCGACCTGGTCGTCGAGCTTCGCAAGCGCCTGCTGGTCGTCGAGCAGGTCGTCGAGCACCTCGATCCCGTGCCGGTCGCGGCCGTCGTGGATGTCCCGGAGCACGCTCGCCGCGACGTCCGCCCCGTCGGTGGCGGGCGCACCGCGGGTGACGGCGAGCTCGAAGCACACCGTGAAGTAGAGCTCCTGAGCGTTTCCGGCGGTGATCCTGAGTGCCCGCCTCTGGGCCTTCAGCACGCTGAACCACGCGGCACACGCACGCAGGGTGTCCGCGTGGTCGAGGAGCTCGTCGCCCATCGCATCGGCGACCTCGGCCGAGACCACGGGCGAGGAGAAGTCGGGGTTGGCCCGCAGCCGGAACACCAACGGATCGAGGATCCGCTTGACCGTCCGGCTCAACGGCCCGCCGTCGCGGCTGCTCAACACCTCGACCCCGGCACCGATCTGCCGCCACGCCCGGTCGATGACGGCGCGCCGTGGCAGGGCTGCTCGTACGTCGACCGCGGTCACCGCGCCCACCCTCACCGAAGCGGTAGGTCACGATCGCTGCCCAGTGGACAGGGCTGGCGGTCAGGTCACCGTCGCGCCACCGCCGCATCTGGGCCCGCTGCCACTGGTTGACGGCACGGCCGGGGGTCGCGACCCTGGTGGGCCTCGTCGACCCCGATGACCAGCTCGGCCATCGGGTCCTCGGTCACCGAGAGCGGGTCGGGTGCCGCCTGCCGGTGACCGGCTGCGGTGGGCAACGACCACAACGTGGCGGTCACGACCTCGGCGCCACCGATCACCAGGGCCGCCACCAGGCCGGCCGCCTCGTCGAAGCGGTAGTCCCCTCCCGATGCGCAGGCCACCAGCGCCACCCGGGACGGGATCGGGGCGTCGAGCTCCAGCAGGTCACGCACCTGGAGCGGCCGGTGCGCGCCGACCGGGTCGGCATGGCCCGCCACCTCGGCCGGGCAGGCGAGGTGCAGCGCGGCCCCCTCGGCACCGCCGCCGTCGACGGCCGTACTGACGTGGCCGACGAACACCATCCGGCTCGGACGTTGCGCAAGCAGTTCGGCCAACCAGTGACGGTCGGCGTCGGTGCGTCGGAACAGCTCGACCGGGTCCGCGACCACGGGAAGCACGGGTTGCCGAGCAAGTACGCCTGCATAGTGACGACTCAGCGCGGTGTCCGGGCTCGGCCGTCCCAGCACCGATCCCAGCGGACCGTCGGCGCGCTGTCCCGGCACCCGGGGTCGAGCACCAACAGCGGCCGCTCGCCGTCCGGCCCGGGCTGGCGGCGGTGCCGGGCCGCGATGTTGGTGGGCACGGCCATGGCCACGTCGGCCAGCTCCATCAGCCGGAACCCCTCGGGGAAGGTCCCCTTCCTCGCATCGAGCCAGTCGATCCGGGCCGCGCCGGTGCCCTCGGTGGTGATCGCCTCCGCGCTCGCCCTCAGCAACGTCTCGAGGTCCGGCACCACCAGGGGTACGGCGAGCTGTCCCCAGGGCACCCGACCCAGCCGGGCGCTCGGGGTGACGAAGAGGTCCGCGCGCGGGTCGGAGACACAGTCGAGCAGCAGGTGCCAGGCCGGCATCGAGATCAGCAGGGCCCCGAGGTGATAGGCGAGGGCGAGCTCGGAGTCGGGGTCGCTGAAGGCGCCGTACGTGCGGGCACGTGACACGGCCTCGGCAGCCGACTCACCACCCCGTGGCTCGGGCAGCGCGTCGTCGAGCTCCTCCAGAGCGGCGAGCAACCAGGGCTCCTCGACCACCCAGGTGACCGTGCGTTCGGGCGCGCCCACCACCCGCAGGCTGGCATAGGTCGCCACCCCGACATCGGCATAACGCAGGACGAGGGTGGTCATGGCCAGGTCCGCCACACGGGTTCGTCGGTCGTGACGGTGCGGCCGTAGCGTGACGCGGCCAGTTCGCGGTAGTGCCGCAGGATCGGTTGCGCACCGGGGTCCATCTGCAGCTCCGGCGCCGGCCCGAGGCGCGTCAACGTCGCCTCCCTCGTCAGCACGTCCGTGGTGCGGCTGGCCTCCGGGAGTACGGCGACCGGGAGGTCGGTGGGCGACGGTGCGGGACCGCTGGCCTCGTCGCGGAACGCGCCGCGCACGCTCTGGTGCTCGATCAGCTCGGAGATGAGCGTGGTGTTGTCCCAGGAATAGGCCACCGCAAAGGCACCGGCCAGCATCGGGGCCGAGATGCTGGTGGCCCAGCGAGCCCGGGCCGCCGGGTCCGCCATCGCGTGTCGCTCGGCATCGACCGCGAGCGCTGCCGGCACGATCAGGTCAGCGGCCTGCTCCAGCTTGCGCATCGCCCGCCTGTGCTTGCGGGTGCCCGGCACGGAGTGGAGGGTGGCCAGCTCGCCGTTGGGGTCGAAGCCCATGTCCGCCAGGGCGTCGGCTCGCCAGATCGACCCGAGCTGGAAGTCCAGTCGTGCGTGTTGCAGCCAGGTGCTGCGAGGCCACTCGTCCAGCACGTCCCGGGCCCGGGCGACGTATTCGACCGCCTCGGCGAAGTTGCTGCGGAAGATCGGGATCCAGCTGCGCTGCAGCAGGAGTCGGTGCACGTGGAGAGGCTTGCCGAGCTCACGCCAGTGCCGCTCGGCGTGCTCCCAGGACTCCTCGACCGCGGGGAGGTCACCGACCGCCAGCCGGACCAGGCCGCGGTGGTACCAGACCCGGGAGACGTCGTGGGCACGTGAGTGCTCGGCGATGGCGGGGTAGGACTCATGGAGGAGGTGCTCGGCCCCGATGTGGTCGCCGACCGTCCACCGGGCAATGCCTCGCTCGAGCTGGGTCCTGGACACATCGAGCCTCCAGCCACGGGCCTCGGCGCGAGCGCCGGCTCGACGCAGCCAGGGTTCCGCCTCGGCCAGTCGGCCGGTCTCGATGCAGAAGCCGCCGAACCCCACCCCTGCCGTGACCAGGAGCCGGTCGCTCCAGAGGTCGTCGCCGTCCATCCGTTCGACCTCCTCCATCACCTGCTCCCAGAAGGGGATCGCCGCCGCATAGCGATCGTCCTCGCACAGCGCCGCCGCGCAGCGGATCCGAGCGACGCCCACCAGATAGCGACGCTCCTCGGGTCGGCCCGGCATCGGCTCGGCGATCAGGGCATCCAACGCCGTCCGGGCGGCTTCGTGATCGCCACGGGCGGCGGCCAGCCCGGACTCGAGGCAACGCGCCCACGCGACGTACTGCTCGAGGATGGCGCGCAGCGCCGGCGCCGACAAGGTCGGCTCGTCGAGCCTTGCCGGGTCGCCCGCGAGGGCTGCGGCGATCTGGTCGAGTTGATGGGCCAGTTCACGCGTGCACTCGACGGCCTGGTCATGGGCGGAGCGGACCAGGTAGATCTCGCCGACCTGGGCAAACACCTCAGCCATCCAGTCGTCGCGGTCGGCCTCCTCGATGGCCGGCACGAGCGACATCAGCAGGGCGTGGGCTTCCACCTCGTCACTCGCGAAGGCCAACTGCCGGGCCCGAGCCAGGTCAGCAAGCATTTCCTCATCCTAGGGATCAGGCCAACGGCACTGGTCCCCGACATCTGGCGGCGGGCCAGAGATCGGGGACCAGGAGGGGATGGTCAGTCGCAGCTGACGGTGATCTCGAACTTCTTGGTGATCATCCCGGCGGTGGGGTCCTCCATGTCGGCGCCGGCGGCCTCTCCGGTCACCGTGTAGGTGTTGCCGTCCACCGAGACCTCGGCCGAGCCGACCTCGGCACCACCCATGGACGAGACGGCGAGAGCGGTGCCGTCGACCATCAACGAGAGCGCCTCGACCGTCGGCTGCTCCTCGTCGGTCATGACGATGGCCAAGCCCTCCTGGCCGCCGACCGAGCCGCTGGCCACGTTGATCTTGCCACCCTGCTTGACGCAGGTGACGGTGTCGAGATCGACCCCGGCGAGATCCTTGCCCTCCACCTTGACGGAGGTGTCGCCGCCGGTGCTGACCTCGCTCTCGTCGACACCGTCGTCCGCGCCGTCGCCGGGAGTGGTCTCCTCAGCAGACTCGTCGGCGGGCGTCTCGGCCTCGGTCTCCTCGGTCGTCTCGCTCGCGTTGTTCGACGACTTGCTGTCGCTGTCGTCGTCCGAGCAGGCGGTCATGCTGCCCGCAAGAGCGAGCACGGCGATCCCGGCGGCGAGGGTCTTCTTGATGTTCATGGGTGTGGTCCCTTCCTCTGCACGTCGCCCGAGTGGCTTCGTCATGACGCCAGTCCACCGGTCGCTCTTGGCTACCGATCCCAACTTTCGGCGACGGGTCAGGCGATGGCCGCGCCCTCTTCGTCGAATCGCTCCGGGTGCTCGAGGTGCTCCTCGGCATCGCGGCTCGCGCGCCCGGGGATGCAGAGCGCGATGACGGCGGCGAGGGCAGCGACACCGGCACCGATCAGGAGCCCGGTACGGAAGCCCGCCTCACTCGGCAGGGCGATCCCGCCGAAGTCGGTGGTCATCTGGGCGAGGACCACGCCGACAACCGCAGCGGAGACCGACGTACCGATCGAGCGCATCAGGGTGTTGAAGGCATTGGCCGAGCCGGTCTCGGAGACCGGCACCGAACCCATGATGAGCGCCGGCATCGCGCCGTAGGCCAGGCCCACGCCGCCGTTGATGATGCAGACCGCGATCAGCACCCCGAGGGCCGAACCCATCAGCAGTGTTGAGGAGACGTAGCCGATGGCGATGACGATCGCGCCGAGCGCCAACGTCGTCTTCGGACCCTTGGCGTGCGAGACCTTCGCCCCTGCCACGGAGAGCGCCATCATGCAGAAGCCACCCGGCATCATCCACAGGCCCATGTGGAGCATGTCCTGGCCGAGGCCGTAGCCGGTCTCCTCAGGCAGCTGCAACAGCTGCGGGAGGATGAGGTTGGAGGCATACATCGAGAAGCCGACCACCAGCGACGCAGCGTTGGTGAGGAGTACGACGGGTCGCGCGGTGACGCGGAGATCGACCAGCGGGTCGTCGGTGCGGAGCTCGAAGACTCCCCAGAGGAAGATGACGACCGCAGCCGTGACGAGCAGGCTGATGGTCGTCGCGCTGCCCCACCCCAGTCGGCACCCTTCGAGACGCCGAGCAGCAGGCAGATCAGACCGACACCCAGACCTACGGCACCGATCGGGTCGAACTTGCCCTGGGCGGTGACGGGCGTGGCCGGGACGAGCAGGAAGATCAGCACCGCCACGGCGATGGAGAGCCCGAAGGACGCCCAGAAGAGGGCGTGCCAGTTGCCGTACTCGGCGATCGCGGCGGCGATCGGCAGACCGAGCGCACCACCGATGCCCATCGAGGCGCTCATCAGGGCGACCGCGCTGCCGAGCTTCTCCTGGGGAAGCAGGTCGCGCATGGCGCTGATACCGAGCGGCACCAGGCCCATCGCCATGCCCTGGAGGGCGCGGCCGGTGATCATCATCTCGACGTTGGTGGCGAGCGCTGCGACCAGCGAGCCGACGATGAGGATGCCGGAACAGATGACCATGATCCGGCGCTTGCCGAAGAGGTCGCCCAGGCGTCCGCTGACCGGCACCGCGACGGCTGAGGCCAGCAGGGTCGCGGTGATCACCCAGGCGGCGTTCGAGGCGCTCGTGTCGAAGAGCTCGGGCAGGTCACCGATGATCGGCACGACCAGCGTCTGCATGAGTGCGGCAACGATGCCGGCAAAGGACAGGACGATGACGATGGCGTTCGGTCCGCCGAGGGCCTGGGGCGGCTCAGGGGCCGACGACGCATCGCTCGGGGGTGGAGCAACGGTCGAAGTCATGATGTGCACTCTACACATTGCATGTAGCAGACACCATCGCCAGAAGCGTGACGATCACCACCTGCCGGACGATCCAGCCCGGGCAGACGCTGGTAATCTGCACCTGTTGTGCAGCGACGACGCTGCACCTCCACTCGGCTGTGTGGCGCGAGAGTGCGTGGCCCCGGCCGGTGGTGATCGAACCGCCAGGCTGCGCGGGCGCCTCACCTTCGGCGTACCTGAAGTCGCAGTGCCTGGCGCTACCCCGGGCCGTGAGGCCGGAGAGGAACGCTTGACCGCACGCGTCGCAATCATCGGAGCCGGACCCAGCGGCATGGCCCAGTTGAGGGCCTTCGAATCGGCCAGGACAGCCGGTCGCCCGGTCCCGGAGGTCGTCTGCTTCGAGAAGCAGGCCGACTGGGGAGGACAGTGGAACTACAGCTGGCGCACCGGCACCGACGAATACGGCGAACCCGTGCACTCGAGCATGTACCGCAACCTGTGGTCCAACGGCCCCAAGGAGGCCTTGGAGTTCGCCGACTACACCTTCGACGAGCACTTCGGCCGTCCGATCTCCTCCTACCCTCCACGCGTCGTCCTGTGGGACTACATCAACGGCCGGGTCGAGAAGGCAGGCGTCCGGAAGTACATGCGGTTCTCCACCGTCGTACGTTGGGTGCAGTACGACGCTGCGACCGAACTCTTCACCGTCACCGTCGAGGACCTGAAGACCGGCCAGACCGAATCCAGCGACTTCACCCATGTGATCGTCGGCTCAGGGCACTTCAGCTTCCCCAACGTGCCCGACTTCCCGGGCATCGAGACCTTTCCCGGGGCGCTGTGCCATGCGCACGACTTCCGTGGCGCCGAAGCACTGGCGGGCAAGGACGTGCTGCTGATCGGCGCGAGCTACTCCGCCGAGGACATCGGCGTCCAGGCACACAAGATGGGTGCCCGGTCGGTCACCTTCAGCTATCGCACCGCGCCGATGGGCTTCGACTGGCCCGAGGGCCTCGAGGAGCAGCCGATGGTGGCGCGCTTCGACGGCTCCGTCGCGCACTTCGTCAACGGCGAGTCACGCCGCTTCGATGCGGTGATCCTGTGCACGGGCTACCTGCACCACTACCCCTTCCTGCCCTCCGACCTGGCGCTGGACTCCCCCAACTGCCTCTACCCGGCCGGGCTCTACCGCGGGGTGGTCTCGGAGCAGAACGACCGGCTCTTCTACCTCGGCGCGCAGGACCAGTGGTTCACGTTCAACATGTTCGACGCCCAGGCGTGGTTCGTGCGCGACGTCGTCCTCGGTGACCTCGAGCTCCCCGATGCACCGGCCCAGCGGGCCGACATGGACTCCTGGCTGGCCCGCGCCGCGGCCGCCGACACCAAGGCTGACCAGATCAGGTTCCAGGCCGACTACATCCGCGACCTGATCGAGCTCACCGACTATCCGATGTTCGACCTCGACCGGGTCGTGGAGCACTTCTTGGGCTGGGTCCAGGACAAGTACGCCGACATCCTCACCTATCGCGACGTCGCCTACCCCTCGGTGCTGACCGGCACGATGGCGACCGTCCACCACACCCCCTGGCTGCACGAACTCGACGACAGCCTGGAGCGCTATCTCTCCACTCCGGGCGCCGACGAGCGCGAGGCACGGCCGCTCCACGTGGCATCCGACAGCCGCTGATCCGCTGATCGAGGGTGAAGGCCGGGTGCGTTGCGCCCGGCCTTCACCATCTCCCCACCTCGACGCGTCCCCTGGGCAACCGGATCCTCCTTCGCTGCGTGTAGACAGTGAAGGAGGGCGAGATGCACTCGACGATCACTTCCGGTCAGGGCACCATCGCGCACGGCGGAGAACAGGGAGGAGGCCGAATGGCTGAGCTCCGTGACCGTGAGTTCACCGCGTGGATGACGGCACGCCAAGGCGTCATGTTCCGGACCGCCTACCTGGTCGCCGGCGACAGGCAGACCGCGGAGGACCTCGTCCAGACCGCTGCCGCGAAGCTCTACCTGGCGTGGGACCGCGTGAGCGCCCACGGCAACGTCGACGCCTACATGCGCCGCATCATCATCAACGAGCACAACTCGTTGTGGCGGCGCCCGTGGAAGAGACGCGAGGACGTTGCCGAAGAGCTCCCCGAGAGCTCGTACGTCGACGAACCTGCTGACCCGCTCGAGGCCGAGGAGTTGTGGCGGGCGGTGCGGGCCCTTCCCGCCCGGCAACGGGCGGTGATCGTCCTCCGCTACTACGAGGACCTCTCCGAGGCCGAGATCGCCGAGACGCTCGACATCAGCCGCGGGACCGTGAAGTCCCAGGCCAGCAAGGCCATCGGATCCCTCCGAGCACGTCTCGGCACCACCTTCCAGTTCGAGGAGAAGCGATGAGCGACAACGACAAGCTTCGTCACGAGCTGACCCGGCGTAGCGGTGTGATGGCCGATGCACAACTCGACTTCGACGCGATGCGCGACGAAGCGCGCAGCATCCGTCGCAGGCGGCGCATCGGCACCGGCATCGCGGCAGCCGCTGTTCTCGCTGTCATCGCGGTGCCGACCACGCTGGTCATCAACGAGACCCGCAACGACAGCTCGCCGGGCCCGGCCGACACCATCACGCGGACTCCCGACCAGGACCCCTCACCCCCGGCGCCCGATCGCCCGACCTCGGTTCCCGACGACAAGGAGGCCTCGGTCCAGGCGCTCGAGGACATGCCCGTCGGAGAGGCACCCACCGTCGAATACCTCCACGGCGACACGATCCACCTGCGCGACGGCAGCGAGGTGCCTGCTCCCGAGACGGCGCAGCGCATCACCGCGATCTCCGGCTACCACGGCGGTTGGCTGGTCGCCGAGGAAGGATCCGACGACGACCACGCCGACGCCACGTTCCGTCAGTACGACGCCTCGGGCTCGGAGGTCTCCACGACGCCGGGCAACCCGATGTTCGCGGTCAGCAACGACGGCACCCAGCTGGCCTGGTGGACGTGGAACTCAGACGAGGAGGTCGGTGAGCTGCACTCGGCCAGCCCGAGCGGCATGGGAGAGGGCGACGGGCCGGTGCAGGAGACCGGTGACGCCAGCTGGGTCGTCCCCATCGGCTACCTGGCTTCCGGGGAGTTGGTCTACGGAGCGACGAAGGAGGGCGGTGGCCAGGTCACCCGCGTCACCGACTTCGCCGGCAAGGTCCGCGACATCGACGGACTGGCGAGCGTGAGCTCCACCGACCAGCTGGGCAACAGGATTGCCGGCCAGACCACCCGCGGCCAGCGGGGCGACGAGCTCAGAGCCATCGTGGTCGACGGGACGACCGGTGAGGAGCTCTGGCACAAGGACGGCTGGTCCCTCGGCAGGTTCAGCCCCGACGGCGAGCACGTGATCGGCTACGAGTCGGGTCCGGATCCCATGAAGGTCGCGATCCTCGATGCCGATGACGGCACGGTGGTGACCCAGGTGGACCTGCACGGCGACCACGGTCTCGGCTACGACGAGGTGGTGTGGAACGACGACTCATCGCTGGCGATCGAGGCCTACGTCTTCGCCGGCACCGATGCCGAGCCGCACCCGGGCGCCGTACTGCTCCTCGACACCGAAGACACGCTGACCCGGGCCACGGACGTCGATGCGGGTGACGACGGCTGGGTCTTCCTGCCGACGCCCTGACCCTGCCTGCGCGACCGGGGTCGTCAGGGCTGGATCGCCCGTTCCTCACTCTCGTGCCCCGGGTCGAGGTGGCTGGCGTCGGAGAGGCGCAGTGGCGCGAAGTCGGCTCCGGACTCGGCCGACAGCACCCGCGTGGTGAGGCAGACGTGGTCTCCACCGTCGTCGAGGATCGTGACGCGCTCCAGTGCCATCCGGTTCGGGCAGGCGGTGAGCAGCGGTACACCGCCCGCGCCCGTCTCGAGGTCGAGGCCGGCGAACTTGTCGGTGTCCTCGCCCGAGAGGGTGCCGAACCGCTCAGCGAGGGCCATGTCGGCATCGGTCAGGAAGTGCACCGCGAAGTGCGTGGCACGCAGGCCGACGCGATAGGTGTGGTTGGCCTTGGACAGCCACACGCAGTAACCCGCCGGGCCGATGCTCGACTGGGTGTGGAAACCGGCCAGGCAACCCGCCTTCTCGCCGTCGAGAGCGGTGGTCACCACGATCAGGGGTGCGTCGACCGCGGCCATCAGCTGGTCGAAGGAGCGCTTGTTCATCGTGCCTGCCTCTCATAACGGAGGAAGAGGGTGTGATCCTCTGCCATCACCTGCAACAGGTCGAACCCCGCGAGCGGAGCACCGGGTGGTGCCACGCTGACCGGCAGCGGATCGCCGCCCATGAGCGGCGAGAGGGAGAGACAGAGCTCGTCGAGACGATCCGCGGCGACCAACTCGCCCAGCCACCGGGGGCCGCCCTCACAGAGCACCACGCGGTGGCCGAGATCCGCCAGCGCCTGCAGTGCCGCCGCCGGGTCGACCCGCTCCTCCCCCGCCACGACCACCGTCGCGTGCTTCTCGGCCTCAGCCCGCCGCCCGGGGTCGGCCGCCTCGCACGTGATGACGAGGGTGCGTGCGGTCGGGGGCGCAGCGGAGAACACCTTCGCCGACCAGTCGAACTCCAGGCTGCGACTCACCACCGCGACGGCTGGCACGGCTGATTGGCCCAGCTGCCGTCGGGCCTGCTGGGCTGCAGCGCTCAGCCGCACGGGGCTGTATCCCTCACGACGTACGGTCTCCGCACCGACCAGCACGATGTCGGCGATCTGGCGCATCCGGCGGAAGAGCTCCTGGTCGGGCGCGGTGGAGAGCGATCCCACCCGGCCGTCGATCGCCGCCGTCCCGTCGATCCCGGCGACCATGTGTCCCGTCACCCAGCACTCGTGCCGCGGCTGGGTCCGGTCCACCGTCAGGTACGGCGCGAGCGGGTCAGCGATCTCCGCGCCGCGCTGGAGTTGGTGCATCTCCTCACCCTATGACCGTGGTCCATGGAGCCGCGAGGTCCCTTGCGGGACGGACTGGGTCAAGACCCAGCCCGCGCCGGACTGCCCGCGGCGTCATCCCTTTGGCTGATTTCCGCCGACGTGCCGTCAGCCAAAGGCATGGAATCCGCCCATCCCCTATCCGCGACGGGGAGCCGTTGCGAAGGTGGACGCCCGCTCGTGACGAGAGCGGTCCGTCTAGCGAATCGAGCAGTCAACGATGTCCCATCCTCCGACGGCGGCACGACGTACCCGAATCATCGCCGCCATGGCTGCGGTCGGTCTGATCACCGGCCTCGGCGCCCTCACGGCACCCACTCACGCCGAGCAGCCGGCCACCCCGGACCCACTCACCATGGCGAAGTCGAGTTCCTCCAGCTCCATCTCGGCAGCGGCGACGCTGAAGTCGAACAAGGGCAAGAAGCTGCGCGTCGCGCTGTCCGCCTCGTCGGGCTCCTCCGGCGGTTTCCTGGCCGTGTCCCTGGTCGACAAGGCCGGAGAGCAGCACAGCTGGTCGTTCAAGGTCCCCAAGAAGACCCTCAAACTGAACGGCAAGGGCAAGGGCAAGCTGGTGACCAAGAAGATCAAGCCCTTCGGAAAGATCAAGATCACGATCAAACCGGCGAAGAAATGGAAGGCCACGAAGTGCAAGGGCAAGCTGATCAGCAAGAAGCGCCCACTGAAGATCACCGGACTCTTCCAGTTCGACTCGAAGTCGGCGTGGGGCAAGGTCGGCGGCAAGAAGGTCAAGTTCAAGGGCGGTCAGCTGGTCAAGTTCACCGGCAAGGACGGCAGCGCGTGCGCCAAGGGCGGTGACGGTGGCGATGGTGGCGACGGCGACAAGTGCCCCACTGCGAGCGCGAGCTGGGCGTCGTACGTCGGCGGACAGGGCATGAGCAGCCAGTGGAACATCGGTGCCAGCCAGACCACCCTGATGGCGTCACGAACGGTGAACCTGGCCAAGCCCAAGGGTGCGGTGCGGTCGGACTTCCGGTCCGCCGTGGTCCCGGTGCCGACGACCACCGCTGGCGAGAGCATCTCGATGGCGGTCAAGTCCAAGGGTGCGGTGACGGGGACGGCGACGCTGACCAGCGCCACCGGTTACGCCATTCCACGCCCGTGCGCGGGAGGAAAGTCCTACGAGGAGACCTTCTGGTACGACGTCGCCTACCAGAACGGCACCAAGCCCCTGGCGATGAAGATGTCGGCGTACGGCGCGATCAAGCTCCCGAACAGCAGCGGCACCGCGGTCATCCAGATGCGGTCCAACGCCTCCTGACCGCGCAACTCTCCGCGAGGCTGCTGAACGACTCCGTTCAGCAGCCTCGCGGTGTTTGGTTGGCGCAGCGGTCGACGCGACGGTCGGAGCGAGCCGACCTTTGCACACACTGACCAAGCCGAGGGCTTCACCCGACGAACCATACTTATGCATAGTTATGGTGATTCCGATAGCGCCCACTTGAAACATCCATAACTATGCATAACTCCTGGCGGCTTTCCAGCAGGCATCCGCGCAAGTCGCGACTGACGGTCATTGGACTCACGCATCGGAGCGAAGCCGCCCACTCCCCTTTCAACCGACCTGCTTCATACCCGCCCGGTCAGGTGCCGGCGAGCTCCAGCCGCGCGGCGTCCTCGGGGCTGACCTCGAGGGCGTCATCCCCCGGAGCGATGGTCACCGTGTGCACGATGCCGCTGTAGGGGTTGCCGTCTCCCGCGGCGTAGTCCTGGGCCACCGGCGAGCCGCGGTCGATGCCGACGTTGGTGGTCTCGTTGGTGCTGAACAGGAAGGGCACGGTCTGCTCGACGCGTCCCTTGCCGAACGGCTGCCCGTCGACGTGGAACTCGACCTCGGCGCCCAGACCGAAGCCGCCGCCGTCGTAGCGGAAGAGCAGGTCGAGGGTGTGCCGGCCAGCAGGCACCGTAGCGTCGGCAGCGACCACCGACCAGTCGATCCCACAACGGTTGTGGGCATAACGCAGCTGGCCGTCGACGAGGTGGATCGACCATCCGCCCACGGTGCCGCCTTGGGCCACGATGACGCCGTTGCTGGCGTCGGAGTCGGCCTCGAAGTCGGCAGTCACGCGGAAGGAGCGAGACGCCACCGCGGGGACGCCACGCATCGTCACGAACCGGTCGGCGGGTGTCAGCGTCACCCCGAGCTCGCTGCGCAGGTGCGGCGAGCCGGTCTCGCCCTCGGCCGGCGGACGGAACATGCGGTCGTCCAGCGGCAGTACGTCGTACCGGCGCGCCTCCTCGAGGAAGAGCTGCTGCAGCTCGGCCAGCTTCTCGGGGTGTGACTCGGCCAGGTTGCGGGCCTGCGCGAAGTCGACGTTGGTGTCATAGAGTTCCCACACGTCGTCGGCGAACGCCTTCGGGCCTTCGGTGCGCGTCATCAGCACCCACGGCAGGTGGTGTTGCGCCACCGCGGTCCAGCCCTCGTGATAGATCGCGCGGCTCCCGAAGATCTCGAAGTACTGCGTCGTGTGCTTGTCCTCCGCATCGCCGTCGGAGAGGACGTCGATGAACGACGTACCCTCCAGCGGCTGCTGGATGATCCCGTTGACCGCCTCGGGCTCGGGCAGCCCGATGGCGTCGAGCACGGTCGGGAGTACGTCGATCACGTGGGTGAACTGGTCGCGCACGGCTCCGGCGTCGGCGACGCGTTCAGGCCAGTGGATGATCGCGCCGTTGCGGGTGCCGCCGAAGTGGGAGGCGATCTGCTTGGTGTACATGAACGGGGCGTTCATCGCGACGGCCCAGCCGACGGGGTAGGCCGGGTAGGTCTCGGGGCCGCCGATCTTGTCCGCTGAGGCGACGACCCGCGCGGGATCCTCGGCCAGACCGTTGAAGGTCAGCAGCTCGTTGAGGCCGCCGGCCAAGCCGCCCTCGGCAGCCGCTCCGTTGTCGCCGAGGAGATAGATGACGAGGGTGTTGTCGAGCTCCCCGGTCTCGCGCAGGAAGTCGACCAGGCGACCGACCTGGGTGTCGGTGTGCTCGGCGAAGGAGTCGTAGGCCTCCATCAGGAGCTGCGCGGACTCCTTCTCGACCTCGCTCAGGTCGTCCCACTCGGGTACGCCGGGGGTCCACGGCGCGAGCTCGGTGTCGGCCGGGACGATGCCCAGCTCCTTCTGGCGCTCGAGGGTGAGCCGCCGCTGCTCGTTCCAGCCGTGTGCGTACTTGCCGCGGTTGCGGCCGCGCCACGACTCGGGCAGGTGGAAGGGCGCGTGGGTGGCGCCGAAGGAGAGGTAGGTGAACCACGGCTTGTCGGAGGCCCGCCGCAGGGAGGTGAGCCACTGCTTGGCCTGGTCGACCAGGTCCTCGGAGAGGTGGTAGCCCTCTGTTTCCGTGGCCGGCGGAGCGACGGGCGTGGTGCCGTCGTACAGGGTCGGAGTGAACTGACTCGACTCGCCGGCGTTGATGCCGTAGAACTTCTCGAACCCCTCCCCCGTCGGCCAGCGGTCGAACGGCCCGGCCGGGGTGATCTCCCAGTCCGGCGTCTGGTGCCACTTGCCGAAGCAGGCGGTGGCATAGCCGTTGTGCTTGAGGATCTGCGCGATCGTTGCCTGGTCCGGCCCGCGGCGGCCGTCGTACCCGGGCACGCTGGTGGCGAAGTTGACGAGGTTGCCCATCCCGACGCTGTGGTGGTTGCGGCCGGTCATGAGGGCTGCGCGCGTAGGCGAGCAGATCGCGGTGGTGTGGAAGCGGTTGAGCCGCAACCCGTCCGCCGCCAACTGCTCCGCCACCGGCATCGAGCACGGGCCACCGAAGGCCGACGATGCGCCGAAGCCCATGTCGTCGAGCATGATCAGCAAGACGTTGGGCGCACCCTCCGGCGCGGTGACCTGCTGAGGCTCGACGAACCGCTCACGTTGCTCGTGGATCGTCTCCGCCACCTCCACCCGGTGTCGCCCGTGGTGGTGCGGGAGTCTCGTGCGATCCATCGTTCCTCCTGAGGTCAGGCGTATGGCGGCCCCGCGGCTCGCCGGGGTGGCCCACTGCCTGGTGGCTGTACTTGGGTTGTTCATCCAAGTACGCCGGCAGCCCCTCGTGGCGACTTCCGCTCGCCGTGGGAGAAACGGCGTGGGCAGGAAGTTGATCCACATCGCATGCGGGCCTCAGCGGTCACGTGATCTCGATGAACGCAACGGTCGAGCTAAGATCGGCCGAGGCTTGCGTGTCAGAACGGCAACCATTCCTCTCCGTTGAGAAGCACCTGAACATTATTGTAGTTCTCAGAGATTCTTTGTTCGAACAGTGAAATCGCTTCATGCCCATGCAGAGAATCTGGCCCCTTGATCAAGCAAGTGGGCCTTCCGTCAATCCAAGAGAATCGAGTGTTAATATCATGATTAGGAAATGAGTTCTTCAGATCGTGCGTGAGTCGGTTCATGGCCTTATGGAATCGCTCTGCCTCACGTTCGGATTCAGGCAGCGTGGATGCATGCTTTTGACGCACCAATTCAAGGATTTCTTCGATCATGTCATCGGTGCTGCGCTTGGACTGGCGACTGGGTTGTTGTTGACGCGACTTCGCGAAACTCACCCTTCCCAAGAACTCCTCCCACTCAGCCGACAGGCGCCTATCAACAACCTCTGGGCTGACTCCCACTGCTGTTCCGAGAGCCTTCAGTAATTCCCCGAGGCCGTCTCGGTTGAGAACCTTTGCTTGGAACTGGGTCAGCGGCCCCGTCAACTCGGCCACTGAGTCCATGTCGACAAGCAGTGGGACGACGTGAGTCATTTCGTCCCCGCCAAATTTTTTCGACAGCGCACCCGCTTCAAAGTTGAGCCACTGACTGCTCTGGTTGTCCCGAGTCACGACAATGATGCCGAATCGAGTGTCGTCTAACTCGCTGGCGATGTTCGCTAAGCCGCGAGACCCTGCTGCGATGTCATGGTCGGACATCCAGGGCCGCACCAAATCGAAGACGGTCGGAATCAGACCGCGGAGTTCGCTTGCGACCTGCTTCGCCAAGTCACCAGACCAACTTAAGAAAACCTTGAGTTCTTTCGGATCGGACATGAATCGGAGACTACCTAGATTCCAGTCTTTCGTCCGCGAAACCCACCGATCGCGTCCGTCGATCACCTCCGATCCCGGCAAGACACCGATCCTTCGGTCGAGTGTTTAGTAGCCGCGAAGGCCAAGGCGATGCCTGGGGCCGTCTGTCCCTCGTGGCACGCCACCAGTCCTTGGCCGACGCACCGGAAACACCATCACTTCCAAGTCATCGGTTTTGATCCGGATCGTCTTTCCGCATCGTTGGGCGCGCAGCTCGCCGGCCGCGATCTTTGCGGCGGATGGTCTCGGCAGTGAGGGCTCACCCAGCGCGCGGCGCCGCAGATGCTGAGCGAGCATGGTCGGGCGACCCGGCCATGGTCGACATCTCACTCGCCCGCCCTCAGGAAGCGCGGCGCAACTCGGCGACGGTTATGTAGAGGCGGCCGTTGTCCTTGCACCGACACCACTGTGGGCCGCGCCGCAGCCTGCGCCACTCCCTCGCGCCAAGAGATCCGTCAGCGCCCGATCCCAGAAGGAGCTGACAGCCCAAGGACAGGCTCGGGTTGGCGGCGTACGCCGGTCGGCAGCGTCGCGACTTGGAGGGCCGACGGGGGCGCCGCGGTTCGCGGGGGCCGTAGCGCTAAATGTCCTCCTTCGCGACATAGACAACGCTGGCGAGAAGTCGAGGTCGACGCTGCAGCGGCTGAACATCTCGATCCAGTGCGGACGAGTCTCGTCGATGAAGTCGATGGCGCGGCGGACGACGTTCATCGCGACGTATGCCGCTTCGGCACCTGTGCTCTCGCCGGCGACGAGGTGAGCGGAGTCGACCGTCTGGCCTTGGGTGCCGCGGCGGTCGAGGCGCAGGCGAGCCGGACGTGGTCGCTGACGTAGTGATGAGGCACGGTACGCTCGCCGGCGCGGCTCATGCGCGATCTGGTGTGTCGCACGTACCGTTCCGACGGTTCGCGAGCTGCCACGCTTCCTTTGCAGACGCTAGGGCGAGGACCTGGTACCCTGGCTTGGACAACGACTCCATCCGAGCCTTGCACGAAGGATAGGTTTCCACTTATGGGTCACCCAGTGTGTCAGTGGGGTTGTGTCGAGCCCTTGGGTCAAGATGACGGCGGCACCAAGCCAACCATGAGAGGCAGCACCGTTCGTGACGCGCAATGACTTCACCTTCGTCGATCTGTTCGCGGGCATCGGCGGTATCCGCCAGGCGTTCGAAGGGGTTGACGGCCAATGCGTCATGACGTCCGAATGGGACTCCTACGCTCGTAGAACCTACGAAACGAACTTCCCCTTGGATGAGGGGTCGGATCACGTCTTCAACGGAGACATCACCCAAGTTCATGCCGCCGAGGTGCCGGACCATGACGTTCTACTCGGAGGTTTTCCGTGTCAACCATTCTCAATCGCAGGAGTGTCGAAGAAGAACGCCCTTGGTAGGGCACACGGATTCGCGGATCCAACCCAAGGCACGCTATTCTTCGACATCAAGCGCATCATTGAGGAAAAGCGTCCGAAGGCCTTCCTCCTTGAGAACGTAAAGAACCTGAAGTCGCACGACAAAGGTCGTACTTTCGAGGTGATCCGCCGCACCCTTGAAGATGACCTCGGCTACTACGTCCACACCCGCGTAATCAACGGGATCAAGTGGACACCACAGAACCGCGAACGCATCATTATCGTCGGGTTCCGTGAGTCCAACGGGTTCGAGTTCGACGATCTGCTGATTCCGAAAGCTGCGCCGAAGGTCGAAGCCATCCTTCACCGGAAGGGCGAACCGGTCGTTCCCCACGACGAGGGACGGTTCTTCAATCCCGTGACCGGCGATGTCGACCCGCGATACACCCTGACTCCACGTCTTTGGGTGTACCTACAGAACTACGCCGCAAAGCATCGCGCCGCCGGCAACGGGTTCGGCTTTGGCTTGGTACGTCCCGGGATGACCACCAGGACGCTCTCCGCGCGGTATTACAAGGATGGCTCCGAGATCTTGGTCGAGCAGCCGGGCAACAACCCTCGCCGCTTGACTCCGCGCGAGTGTGCGCGCCTCATGGGCTTCCCCGACAGCTTCGTGATCCCTGTCAGCGATACAAGGGCGTACAAGCAGTTCGGCAACAGTGTCGTGGTGCCAGCGATCCGATCCGTCGCAGACCTGATGCGGCCGCACCTTCTGGATACGAACTCGAACTCGACACGAGTGGCCTGAGCCAAACTCAAGCGGATTCCGTCGAGATCGACGGCAACGGCTGCTTCTCGGGCAAGTCAAGAATCCTGCGAAGTTCGGACGGCTCCAGCGGCGGTCGGCGTCGATGGATCATCATGTGACAGTTCGGACATAGTGGCACCAGGTCGCGAATTGGGTCAACCACATAGGTCTCGCCTTCGTACGAGGAGACCAAGACCCGGTGGTGGACATGGATATATCCGGCACCTAGATCGCCATAAGTGTCGGCGAAGCTCAGATCGCACGCCCAACAGCGTGAGCCGTAGTGCGCGATGCACTGCATCCGCGCGACCGGGTTGCGTTCGTACTTGTTGACGTCAACCCGAACCACCGCACCCTCCGACAGGTCCTCAATCATCTCGGTGGCCTGCAACTCCAAACCCGAGAGTGTTAAGGACACGGCAGCCCTACAAGCTGCTAGCGCGGCATCCCGACGTGCTTCAATCCCTCTGCCGACGGTCCGAACCACGCACTCGATCTCGAGTGTGCGGTACTCAAGGTCGGGGAGCTCCGCATTGGAGCTGAGCACCTCGTGGTCCGCGTAGACGGTGACCGTGGCCCCTGCAGACCGGACGCGTGCGAGTTGATCGATCCAGCCTCGTGGGTCAGCTGCCACGTTGGCGGCGAAGGCCCTCACCAACGGGCCGCTGAATCGTGTCGGTCGCATGGTGACCTCTACCGATCGAAAGCCGATTGCCAAGAGCAGATCAAAGCCGAGTCCTTCCTCGACTTGGGCCTGATATCCCACCCTCCATCCCGCGAATCCGTCGACCGATACCTTCGCCGCGTGGAACGGCAACCCTGTCTCGAGCGATATCTGACGGGCAGCCTCCGACGCTATCTCTTCATCGCTGACGACATCAGTCATCGTCTGGGTCCGGCAAGTCTTTCACCAGTTTCTTGAGGTTGCGGCTGACCTCAATTCGAAACTCTGCGAAGGTCTCGTGAGCATCGGTGTCGGTATTGTTCATCTCGGCTTGGGCAAGGGCATAGAAGAGATACTCGATGGCCTGCACCAAGTTCGAGTCAGCCGCGTTCGGAAGGTACGCCTTTCGATACCAAGAATGTCCCGCGTTGAGTGCCACTTGGATGCCTGCCGCGTTGGCGTACCTTGCCTCCCATAGAGCACCATCCTCCAATGTGTCATGCCTGACGACACTGAGCCCTTGCTCATCCTCATCCACGACGATCGCGACGATTCCAGTCTCTTTGCCGGCGTCGTCACGGACGGCGACCTCGCCAGCATTGTTCTTCAAGCTAATGGCGCCGCCGGGCGTCTGCTCGATTGTTGGGACCGTGAGACTGCCCTTGAGCCTATTGATCGTGCGCTCGGTCGGACGCGTTTTTTCTCCACCCTGCTTGGTCGTCGGAGTCTTGCCCTTCCTGGACAAGCGGTCCGCCTCGCGCCTCACCGGTGTCAGCAACTGTCGGAGCGCTTCAATCAGGCTCGGGTCGATGTGGACCCCGGACTTCTTGATCCCGACACCGAAGACCTCGTCCAGCTGACCGGGGAACGACAGGTCGACCCGGAGGGTGTTGAGATGCGTCTCGGTGGCGCCCGTACCGAGCCACTCGGGCCCCTCGATCATTCGGTTCTCGCGGTAGAGGTAGATGCCCTGACGATCGATGCCGATCCGAGCATCAGTGCGTGCCTCGTCGGATTGATATTCATCCTTCCTCGGAAGGATGAAGGCACGAAGCTTGACCTCGAACTCATCCGAGGATGATGCCGCCGCGTAGGCCGGGCTCATCTTCAGGGTCTTGTCGAGCGCCAGCTGCCCGCCGTTGGCGATCTGGAATGGGTCCCAAGGGCTGAGGATGTTCCCGTTGACGGCAATTGCAACATTCGGGACACGATCATCTGTGGAGTCCAAGTAGCGCTGGAAGACCATCTCCAGATGGTCGACCAAGCTCCTCTCCGTCTTCTTCAGAGCTTGGTTGCGATTCTTCGCTTCTTCGCCCGACCTGGTCTTCAACAGCTTGTCGACCTTCTGCCACATCACCACCGTTCCTGCGGAAACAGGACCGCTCGCAATGTCCGCGAGTTCTTCGGCGGCGTCCTCCCAAAGCGACTTCTCGTCGGCGTCGGCGGGCCCGATGCCTAGATTCCACTCACCAGACACCGCGAGGTCGTCGAGATCCCACACCGCAGCGTTCAGGCCTGCGGTAGCAGCGTCTCGGGACATCACCGTGAGTCGACGACAGAAACCCGTTGAGGCCGTTTTGAGCCCCAGTCCAAAGCGCCCCAAGCTGCTCCGGGTGGCCCTCTCGGGCGCGCCGTAGCGCATTGCCTCGAGGAGGCCCTCCTTGTTCATTCCGTGCCCATCGTCCGCGATGGTCAGGATGATCTCCTCGTCGGTCGTCCACCCCAAATACACGCTGACACGACTGGCATCCGCCGCAATCGAGTTGTCGATCAGGTCAGCGACTGCTGAGTTGAAGGTGTATCCGGTGTCTCGCAGGCCCTCAACCATGCGTCGCGTATCTGGCGTGACGACCACGTTCTCCCGTGTCACTTGAAGGTCCCCTTGCCTAGATGATCTCGAGCGTCCAACCGCTCTTCAATACGGTGACGGTATCTGGCTCTCCCGACAAAAGCTGCGGTTCCACAGCTAATTCGATGTCGCCGAGCGAGTTCCGCTGGAACGTGAGGCGGTCGCCAGGCTCTGCACGGAGGTCACGAAGGAGACCAGCGATCTGGGTGAGTCGATACTCCGAACGGGTGCCGATCCCCAAGTCTTTGGTGTTGTAGAAGACGAAGCGGGCTGACCAGAAGATGTCCAGTTCCGGAACCCACATCTGTACCTGCCGAGCCGGATTCTGCACGGTCTTATCCAAGGCCGGGAAGATCCCCAGGACGCGCTGATCCTTAGGAATGAGGATGCCAGACTGGTGTGTCTTGGCAGCACCGGTGTCGGTCGGACTCAGGATCTTGCCAACTTTCACGGGGTCGTCCCTTCTGTAAGGGCCGACCTGTCGGCCTGTCGGACACCTGCTTCCACGGCGTCCGCGACGTCGCGCTTGTGTTCTGCCCTGAGTACCGCGTCCTCCTCGACGGTCCCGGCGTAGTAGAACTCGTGCACGAAGACGGTGCGATGCTGACCCGTGCGATGGGCCCGGGCCGTTCCTTGATCCGTGGCCGCAGGATTCCACTCCGGGTTGAAGTGGAAGACGTGGTTGGCTGCTGTAATATTCAGGCCGACTCCGGCGGCCTTGGGGTTCATAACGAGGACTGCCGCGCCAGCGACCTGGCCGAACTGGTCGATCAGCGCTTGTCGCTCCGTTGGACTCGATCGACCGTCCACCGCAGCAACAAGGTTCACCCCGGGTATCGCTCGAATCCGCTCAACTAAGCGGTCCACGCTCAGCGTGAAGGAGGTGAATACCAATGCCTTTTCGCCACAGGAGGCCAGTTGCTCGATCAGTTCCATCAAGTGGACGAACTTCGGCTCGTTGTGAATCTCCGTTTCGGACCGCTCGGTGTCACCAAGGGCACAGAACTGTCTCTGAGCCTGCAATGCGGGCAGGCCAACCCCTAGGACGGTCGTAATCTGCTCATACCGTTGGCGCATCGCGGGCGTGAGCTCAAAGGTCACGACCTTGTCGATCCTACTCGGCAGTTGCGAACCGACCTCAGCAACTCGGCGTCGGAGGATCACCGGCGCAACCGCCCTACCGGTGCGCTCGGCCTCTGCCAGGTCACGCTCCCGCCCGACAACCGAGGCGCCGTGACAGCGAGCGACCGATGGCACCACGAACTCGACGATTGACCATATGTCAGCCAAGCCGTTCTCGACGGGCGTACCCGTGATGGCAATTCCGACCCTGCGGTTCAATCCCTTGACTGCCCTTGCGCGTTGGCTGTCGGGATTCTTGATTGCTTGCGCCTCGTCGATTATCACGATGTCCCAAGGGTGATCACCCATGAATGTCAGATCGTTCGACAGGGTCTCATATGAGGTGATCACCACGTCGTATGGCGAGAAGGAACCTGCGACGCCGACCCTGGAGCTGCCGGCATGCAGAAGCCATCGGATGTGGGGGGTGAATCGGGACAGTTCGCGCCCCCAATTCAGAAGCAGCGCGGCCGGCGCGACCACCAGTGAGATCCCCGAACTCTTCCGCTCGGCGAGAAGGGTGATCGCTTGGAGGGTCTTGCCCAAGCCCATCTCGTCGGCGATCAGAGTCCCTACGCCGTGGCCGGCCATAGACCGGATGAATGCAGACCCGGCTACTTGGTAGGGATAGAGAGTCGCGTCGACGATGGCCGCCGGCGCTACTTCGGAGGTCGCCCGCTCGGCCTCCAACGTAGGATCCAAGTGCACGTCGTCGACCAAGAGTTCGAACGCTGGGAATCCCACGATCAGTTCTTGGTACTGGCCGAGGCTCAACTTCCCGATCGTCAGCGCTGCCGCATTAAGAGCCTCGAAGGCCGAGGCCACCGCTTCCGGTTGCAGTGGATGACAGGCGGCGCCGAGTATGACGTGTTCCTGCCCTAAACGGATCTGCCGCGCCCGTGCTCCGAACTGTGCCTCCACGTTGATTGCCAAATTGTCCAAGCTGTCGCCCGTGAGGTGGATCCGGACACTCGCCGCCTTGCGAGAGGCTCGCGACAGCATGTCCGCGGGAATCTCCTCCGACGTCACGAGACGGGCGACATCTGCCCACGAAAGGTGACTCCGTTGACTGTCGGCCTCGACACGCAAGAGCTCAGATCCCAATAGTTCGAAATCCATGCTGCCGGTCCTCCTTTCCGCTGCGCGAATCGAGGCTACAGTCTTGGCGCTCAGGTCGGGCCAGTATGCGTCAAGCCGTCGAGACAGGTTGTGATGTCCGCGGCCACCCACGCGGGGTCTTGGTGCTCCCAATACCGACGGACCGTCCAACCGGCGGATTCGAGGTCCCGAGTCGACTCGAGGTCTCGAGCGCGGTTGGCGGCGATCTTCGCCAACCAGAAGCTGGTTCTGGTCTTGGGCGTCACGAAGTGCACCGGACACCCATGCCAAAAGCAGCCGTCGATGAAAACCGCCAGTCGGTGCCGCGTGAACGCGATGTCGACGGTCCGCCGTGAGCTCTCCGGGACCCGGTGGTTGACCCTGTAGCGCAGCCCCTGCCTGTGTAGGAGCGAACGCACAGCGACCTCAGGTTTAGTGTCGCGGCCCCGGGTCACCGACATCCTCCGCCGCACTGCCGGATCAACCTCGGGAACTGTCATGTTCTCATCATGCCCACTCGTGGCCGATCTTTTCTCTACAGTCCCCTAGCGCCCAACCTTGAACCAAGCCAGCGCACTGAATCGCACTGGGTTTCGTTCCGCTTGATCAGTCAGGATGGGAACGATGGCCAGGTATACGAACGAGATGCGTGAGCGGGCAGTGCGGATGGTCGCTGAGGTCCGCCCGGAGCACCCGCACGAGACGGCAGCGTTGCGGCACGTCGCGGGGTTGCTGGGGATGAACGTCGAGACCCTGCGGCTGTGGGTCCACCGTGCTGAGGTCGACGCCGGGAAGCGGCCCGGGACCACGACGGATGAGGCGGAGGAGATCAAGCGCCTCAAGCGTGAGGTAGCCGAGCTCCGCAGGGCGAACGAGATCTTGAAGTCCGCCTCAGTGTTTTTCGCCAAGGAACTCGACCGCCCCACGACGAGATGATCCGCTACATCGACGAGCACAAGGATCAGTTCGGGGTCGAGGCCATCTGCCGGGTGCTGCGTCCGGCAGTTCGTGGGTTCATCACCTCCCGTGGCTACCGGGCCGCGAAGACCAGAGCCCCGTCGGCGCGGTCGTTGAAGGACGAGTTGCTGGTGCCGGAGATCGCCCGGTTGCACGTCGAGAACTACGGCGTCTACGGGGTCCGGAAGATGCACGCCCTGATGCGACGCCAGGGCTGGGAGATCGGTCGCGATCAGACCGCTCGGCTGATGAAACTCGCCGACGTTCGTGGGGTGAAGCGGTCGAAGAAGGTGTTCACCACGAAGCCGGATCCGGCGGCGGTGAAGCCGGCCGACTTGGTCCAACGGCGCTTCCACGCGCCCGCGCCGCGGCGGCTATGGGTTGCCGACATCACCTACGTCGCGACCTGGTCGGGGTTCGCCTACGTGGCGTTCGTGACCGACGTCTACTCACGCCGGATCGTCGGGTGGAACGTCGCCGCGACGTTGAAGGCCGACATCCTCCCCTTGCAGGCGCTCGACATGGCCGCGTGGGACGCCAAGCGCGAGGGCGCGGTCGATCTGACCGGGCTGGTCCATCACGCCGACCACGGCTCGAACTACCTCTCGATCGTCTACACCGACCGAATCGGCGAACTCGGCGCGAAGCCCTCCACGGGCACCGTCGGCGACTCCTTCGATAACGCGCTGGCCGAGGCCGTCAACGGGCTCTACAAGACCGAACTCATCAGACGGCGCGGGCCGTGGCGCACGATCGAGCAGGTCGAGCTCGCGACGCTGGAGTACGTGTGGTGGTGGAACAACCAACGCCTTCACGGGGAGCTCGACATGCGCACCCCGCTCGAGGTCGAGGCCGCGTACTACGCTGCCCAAGAATCATCCCGGCCAGCACTCGCTGTCCAAGGGAACGCATAGGAACGAAACCCAGTGCGATTCACACCCCACAGATGAGATGAACCGCAGGTTGCCCTGCGGTGTACCGACAAGCTCGACAAGCGAGCTGGTGGAGCCTAGGGGGTTTCTGGGTTCAGGACATAGGCAACAGTCCAGTGGTATGTCGAAAACCAGGGGCGCCGTCTTGAAAGTCATCACCAAAGAACTGTCCGTCACCACCGCAGCAAAGAAGTATGGCTACTCCCGCCAGCACCTCCTAGCCCGATACAAAGAGGGCGGGCTCGACGCCGTCGACCCCCGCTCACGTCGGCCCCACACCACGAGCAACGCGACCAGCAGCCAGGTCCGCGACCTGATCGTCGAGCTCCGACTCCAGCTGACCAAGGACGGCCTCGATGCCGACCCCGTCACCATCGCCTAGCACCTGGCCCACCTCAACTTCGGTGTCCGGGAAAGCGGTTACAGGTCAAGACCAGCTTCCGTCGCGCCGGCAGAATGCACCACCTCGGCACCGGCCACGCCCACCGCGGCACCCGAATCGTCGCCATCGCCGACGACGCCACCGTGACCGTCATCAAGCTCGAAACCAGCGAGATCCCCTCCAGCCACACCATCGACCCCGACAGGACCTACTGGCGCAACACGCAGCGAGCCCCCGGCCGATGGCCGGGGCTCGCTGACTGTCACACATGTCGCGACTCAGGTGTCACCCATGTCTCGACTCATCACATCGGTGGAGCCTAGGGGACTCGAACCCCTAACCCCCTGCTTGCAAAGCAGGTGCGCTACCAATTGCGCCAAGGCCCCTGGTGGTCACCGCCCGGAGCGGCCCGGTGACCCAAGAGAAGACCGTCAGGCCTTCTTGTTCACGTCGTCGGTCGCTGCGGCCCAGAGAGCCTGCTCCTGCTTCGACGCGTCGAGCTTCTTCTTGGCGAAGACGGCTCCGGCGGCAGCGAGAGCGATGAGCAGCAACTTCTTCATGGGGGTCTCCCTTGGTCGTGGGTGATACGGACCCAGTGTGTCTGAAGGGGAAAAACTTGTGGGCCTAACAGGACTTGAACCTGTGACCTCTTCCTTATCAGGGAAGCGCTCTAACCGTCTGAGCTATAGGCCCTCAGCGACCGGGAAAGACTAGCCCACCCGGTCGCACGGCAGCAAAACGGGGCTCACTTCTCCTCTTCGGAGAGGGTCAGCTCGACGCCGCCGAGCAGCGCCGCAGCCATGTTGTAGAGGAACGCGGAGAGCGTGGCGATGGCCGTGATGAGTACGACGTCGATCACCGCGACCAGCATCGTGAAGCCGAGCACCCGCGACGTACCGAGGTAGTCCTCGATCGCGAAGTCGCTGCTGTTCTCGCCGATGACGTCGAGCACCATCTGGTTGATCGACGACCACACGCCGGCTGCGCCGAGCACGCCCCAGACGACGGCGACCGCCACGACGGTCACCACCCCGAGCGCCACCGACAGCAGGAACGACGTCTTCATGACCGACCAGGGGTCGATGCGGGTCAGCGTCAGCTTCGCCCGCCGGGGGCGGCGACCGCCTGAGGAGGCAGCCGCCTTGTCCTGGGCCTTCTGCGAGTGCGGGTCGGCGTTGGCCCGCATCTGGTCTGCTGCCGACGAGATCGCCGTCGAGATGCGTTCCTTGAGGGGCGTCTTCTGTTGCTCCTCGGTCATCACTCACCGTCCTCGGTGGGGGCAGATTCGGCATCGGTCGGCTCGATTGTTGCAGGGGCATCCTGAGCAACCGATTCGTCCACGGCCGGGGTCTCGCCCTCCACGCCCTCCACGCCCTCGACGGCCTCGACACCTTCAGCGTCCTCGACACCCTCGCCGTCCTCCGCCTCGTCGTCCACCCGGCTCTCGACGGAGCGGGCCACGACAGCCACGGAGTCGCCCCTCTTGGGGCTCACGAACTTCACACCCTGCGTGGAGCGTCCGGTGGGCCGGAAGTCCTCGTTGATGGGGGAGCGGACCACCTGTCCGGACTGGGTGATCGACAGGATCTCGTCACCCTCCTCCACGATGAACGCGCCCACGAGCACGCCACGCGCGTCGTTGACCAGCTGCATCGCCTTGATGCCGATGCCGCCACGCGACTGCACGCGGTACTCGGTGATCCGGGTGCGCTTGGCATAGCCGCCGTCGGTGATCGTGAAGACATACTGCGGGGACAGGCCGAAGTACGGCGACGCTGCGGGCGCCTCCTCACCTTCGGTCAGGTCACCCTCCTCCTCGGCCGCCACCTGGGCAGCGCGGACGATCGCCATCGACAGCATCGAGTCACCGTCACGGAACTTCATGCCCGTCACACCCGACGTCGCGCGGCCCATCGGTCGCAGCTGGTCGTCGGAGGCCTCAAAGCGGATCGCCTGGCCCTTGCGGGAGACGAGCAGCACGTGGTCCTCGCTGTGCACGAGCTCCGCGCCGATCAGCTCGTCGTCGTCCTCGCGGAAGTTGATCGCGATGACGCCGGCCTGACGCGGCGAGTTGTAGTCGGCCAACCGGGTCTTCTTCACCAGACCGTTGCGCGTGGCCAGCACCAGGTAGGGAGCCTGCTCGTAGTCACGGATCGCCAAGACCTGCGCGATCGATTCGTCCGGCTGGAACGACAACAGGCCAGCCACGTGCCCGCCCTTGGCGTCACGCTGCGCCTCGGGCAGGTTGTAGGCCTTGGTGCGGTAGACCCGCCCGGCAGTCGTGAAGAAGAGCAGCCAGTGGTGGTTGGTGGTGGCGATGAAGTGCTCCACCACGTCGTCGCCGCGCAGGGCAGCGCCACGCACGCCCTTGCCACCACGCTTCTGGGTGCGGTACTGGTCGGCGCGGGTGCGCTTCGCATAGCCACCGCGGGTGATCGTGACGACCAGGTCCTCATCGGGGATGAGGTCCTCCATCGACAGGTCGCCGTCGGCGGCGATGATCTGCGTACGCCGCTCGGTGCCGTACTTCTCGACGATCTCGCCGAGCTCGTCGGCGATGATCTGCCGCTGACGCGTCTCGTTGGCGAGAATGTCCTTGAGGTCCGCGATGTAGAGCTCGATCTCGGCCAACCGGTCGATGATCTTCTGGCGCTCCATCGCGGCCAGGCGACGCAACTGCGTGTCGAGGATGTAGTTGGCCTGCAGCTCGTCGATGTCGAGCAGCGCCATCAAACCACTGCGGGCGTCCTCGACCTCGGGGGAGCGGCGGATGAGGGCGATGACCTCGTCGAGCATGTCCAGCGCCTTGACCAGACCACGCCAGAGGTGGGCGTCGGCCTCCGCCTTGCGCAACCGGAACGCCGTACGCCGCTGGATGACCTCGACCTGGTGGGTCACCCAGTTGCTGATGAAGGCGTCGATCGGCAGCGTGCGCGGCACGCCGTCGACCAGTGCCAACATGTTGGCGGAGAAGTTGGTCTGCAGCTCGGTGTGCTTGAAGAGGTTGTTCATCACCACGCGAGCCACAGCGTCGCGCCGCAGCACGACGACGAGGCGCTGACCGGTGCGCGACGAGGTGTCGTCACGCACGTCGGAGATGCCCTGCACCTTGCCGGAGTCGGCGAGCTCGGCGATCTTCAGCGCCAGGTTGTCGGGGTTGACCATGTAGGGCAGCTGGCTGATCACCAAGCAGGTGCGACCCTTGTTGTCCTCCTCGATCTCCATCACCGCGCGCTGGGTGACGGAGCCGCGACCGGTGCGGTAGGCCTCCTCGATGCCCTGACGACCCACGATGAGTGCACCGTTGGGGAAGTCGGGCCCCTTGACCCGCTCCATGATCGCGTCGAGGAGCTCCTCCTTCGACGCGTCCGGGTGCTGCAGTGCCCACGTCGCGGCGTCGGCCACCTCGCCGAGGTTGTGCGGCGGGATGTTGGTCGCCATGCCGACCGCGATGCCGGCCGAGCCGTTGACGAGCAAGTTGGGGAAGCGCGACGGCAGGATCGTCGGCTCGGACGAGCGCCCGTCGTAGTTGGGCTGGAAGTTGACCGTGTCCTCGTCGATGTCGCGGACCATCTCCATGGCCAGCGGCGCCATCCGGCACTCGGTGTAACGCATCGCGGCCGCGGGGTCGTTGCCCGGGGAGCCGAAGTTGCCCTGCCCGTTGATCAGCGGAGCGCGCATCACCCACCGGCTGCGCCAGGCGCACCATGGTGTCGTAGATCGCCGAGTCGCCGTGGGGGTGGTACTGACCCATGACGTCACCGACGACGCGCGAGCACTTGCTGAAGCCCCGGTCGGGACGGTAGCCACCGTCGTACATCGCGTAGAGCACGCGGCGGTGCACCGGCTTCAGACCATCACGTACGTCGGGCAACGCGCGGCCGACGATGACGGCCATGGCGTAGTCGATGTAGGAGCGCTGCATGGAGGTCTGCAGCTCGATCTGGTCGACGCGGCCGCCACCGCCGCCGGGCGGCATCTCGTTGGTGTTCTCCGGGGGTTCTCACTCATGGAGTTCTGTCCTTCTGAAGTCTTCTACTCGTATCTAAGGGATCCACTAGAGAGTTAGATATCGAGGAATCGGACGTCCTTGGCGTTGCGCTGGATGAAGGAACGGCGCTGCTCGACGTCCTCACCCATGAGGATCGAGAAGATCTCGTCGGCCTGGGCGGCGTCGTCGAGGGTGACCTGCAGGAGCAGCCGGCTGTCAGGGTTCATCGTGGTCTCCCACAACTCGTCGGCGTTCATCTCACCGAGACCCTTGTAGCGCTGCACCGGGTTCTCCTTGGGCAGCTTCTTGCCGGCCTCGATGCCCGCCTTCATGAGCGCGTCGCGCTCGGCGTCGGAGTAGACGAACTCGTGCTCGTGGGGCTTGTTCCACCGCAGTCGGTAGAGCGGCGGCTGGGCCATGTAGACGTAGCCGTGCTCGATGAGCGGCTTCATGAAGCGGAAGAGCAGCGTCAGCAGCAGGGTGTTGATGTGGTGGCCGTCGACGTCGGCGTCGGCCATCAGCACGATCTTGTGGTAGCGCAGCTTGTCGAGGTCGAACTCCTCGTGCACACCGGTGCCGGCTGCCGAGATGATCGCCTGGACCTCGGCATTGCCGAGCACCTTGTCGATGCGCGCCTTCTCGACGTTGAGGATCTTGCCTCGGATCGGGAGGATCGCCTGGATCCGCGGGTCGCGGCCCTGCTTGGCGGAACCGCCGGCGGAGTCACCCTCGACGATGAAGACCTCGCACTCGACGGGGTTGGTCGACTGGCAGTCCGCGAGCTTGCCCGGGAGGCCACCGCCGCCGAGCAGACCCTTGCGGTTGCGGGCCAGGTCGCGGGCCTTGCGCGCGGCCATCCGCGCAGAGGCCGCAGCCTGCGCCTTGCGGACGATGTCCTTGCCCTCGTTGGGGTTCTCCTCCATCCACGCACCGAACTGGTCGTGGACCACACGCTGCACGAAGCCCTTGGCCTCGGTGTTGCCGAGCTTGGTCTTGGTCTGACCCTCGAACTGCGGCTCGCCGAGCTTGAGGGAGATGATCGCGGTCAGGCCTTCGCGGATGTCGTCGCCCTTGACCCGGTCGTCGGACTTCTTGACCAGGCCCCACTCCTCGCCCCAGTGGTTGACCAGCGAGGTGAGTGCGGTGCGGAAGCCCTCTTCGTGGCTGCCGCCCTCATGGGTGTTGATGGTGTTGGCGAAGGTGTGGACCGACTCCTGGTAGGAGTTGTTCCACTGCATCGCGACCTCGAGACTCATGTGGTTCTCCACCGTGTCCGGGGTCTCCGCCTCGAAGGAGATGACCGACGGGGTCGCCTTCTCCTTGCGGCGGTTGAGGTATTCGACGTAGTCGACGAGACCGCGCTCGTACTTGAAGACCTGCTCGAGTCCACCGGCCTCGGCACGGCGCAGCGCGTCGCTGCCTGCCTGGTCCTCGGTGTTGGAGACGGTCTCGTCCTCGACGGCGTCCGCGATGTGCTCGGAGGCGGCCCGCTCGTCACGGATCACGATCTCGAGACCCTTGTTGAGGAAGGCCATCTCGCGGATGCGCGTGGTGATCGTCTCGAGGTTGTAGGTGGTGGTCTCGAAGATCTCGGGGGACGCATAGAACGTCACCGACGTACCAGTGTGCTCGTCGTCGGCGAGTGGGCGCACCTGCTGCAGGTCGTAGTCCGGGTCGCCGAGGCTGAAGGACTGGCGCCACAGGTGGCCGCGGTTCTTCACCTCGACCACGAGCTTGTTGGACAGCGCGTTGACGACGGAGACACCAACGCCGTGCAGACCACCGGAGACCTTGTAGCCACCGCCGCCGAACTTGCCGCCGGCGTGCAGGACGGTCAGCGCGAGCGTGACGGCGGGAAGGTCCTGACCGGGCGCGGTGCCGGTGGGGATGCCTCGACCGTTGTCCTCGACACGGATGCCGCCGTCGTCCTGCAGCGTGATGATGATCCGGTCACAGTGACCCGCGAGCGACTCGTCGACCGAGTTGTCGACGATCTCCCAGATCAGGTGGTGCAGACCTCGCTCGCCGGTGGAACCGATGTACATGCCGGGTCGCTTGCGCACCGCTTCCAGGCCCTCGAGGACCTGGATGGCCGACGCGTCGTAGGTGGACCCTTCTGGGGGCGCCGTGTTCGGGGTCAAGGACTCCGGAGTGACGTTTTCGTTGTCGGCCACGCATACCTCTATCTGGCAGATCTGGACATGCAACGGGCCGCCCACGTTCTGTTTGGGGACGACCCTCGGCCATGTTACCGCGTAGAAGCCTCATAAACACGCTCTGCAGCGCCGTATGGGCGGGGCAATGGGTCCCCCTATGGTCGCGAGGCCCTCAGATCCGCATTTCGAGCCGTTGCGGAGTCGAGTCGACGCGGGTCAGCCGTAGGTGTCGCGTGGACCGCGACCGTCTCGCACCGAGAACCGGCCCTTGCGCCAGTGGGGGAGGTTGGGCCCGAGTACGTCGATCACCAGCACCGAGCCGTGGCCGAGCTCCTCGTTGAGCCGCTTCACCAGCTGTGGCGCCAACAGCTTCATCTGCGTCGCCCACGCCGTGGAGTCAGTCTGGACCGTCAGCTTGCCGTCGGCGAACGAGACCGGCGAGCAGTGCTGCGCCACGTCGTCCCCGACCAGCTGCGCCCACCGGCCGAAGACGGCGTGGACCCGCAGGTCGAGTGCCCACCCCCGGTCCGAGACGAGGCGACCCAGGCTGGAGTCGAGCAGCTGCGGGTCGCGGGCGTCGGGGTGCGCCCCGGACGACTTCGGCATGATCCGCTTGCGTCCGACCCGGCGCCGGTTGGGCTTGGGCTTGCCGCCGGGCGAGCCGGCAATCGCCTTCGACACGTAGCGGGCAAGGTCGAGACCACTCTCGTCATGTGTCTCGTCGATCCAGAAGTCACGCTCGGCCGCTTCCCCCTCGATCGCGGCGTCACCCTCGGGCGCGGCGTCACCCTCGGAGATCGAGCTGCCCTCGGAGATCGAGCCTGTCGAGATCCCGGTCTCGACAGGCTCGACCTCCGGTACCAGCTCCGTCTCCGGTGCAGGATCGACGCTCGACGGTGACGGCTCGGCCTCGGACGGCGGGGAGTCTCGAACTCGTCAGTCACGGGTCACCTCGCCGCCGGCAACCCCATAACGGGTGCCTCCGAGGAAGCCGGGTACGTCGTCGGGCACGGCGGCGGTCACCAGCACCTGTTCGGCACCGGCCACCATCGAGGCGAGCTGCTGGCGTCGCTCCGTGTCGAGCTCGGCGAACACGTCGTCGAGCACGAGGATGGGGTCGTCACCGTCACTGCTCAGCAGCTCATAGCTGGCGAGCTTCAGCGCCAGGGCGAACGACCACGACTCGCCGTGCGAGGCATAGCCCTTCACCGGCAGGCGCAGTCCGTCGGCAACACCGAGGCTGAGCTGCAGCTCGTCGCGGTGCGGTCCGGCCAGCGTCACACCACGATCGAGCTCCTCGCGGCGCTTCTCCTCCAGCACGGCCCGGAAGGCGCCTTCGAGGGGCCCCTGCTCTGGCAGCACCGCACCCAGGTCGAACGAAGGGGTCAGCACCAGGTCGGCCGCATCGCGATCCGCGCCGCGGGCCACGGCGGCGTACGCCTTGCCGAGGTAGGGGCGAAGGGCGTCGACCAGCTCGAAGCGGGCGGCCATGATCTCGGCACCGGTGCGGGCCAGGTGCTCGTCCCAGACCACGAGGGTGTCGGTGATCTCGCTCTCCACTCGACGCGATCCGCCCTTGGCGCGTGCCTGCTTGAGCAGGCTGTTGCGCTGCTTGAGCACCCGGTCGTAGTCGGCCTTGGTGCCAGCCATCCGTGGCGTCCGCAGCACCATCAGGTCATCGAGGAAGCGTCTCCGGTCGCCCGGGTCGCCCTTCACCAGGGCGAGGTCCTCGGGGAGAAGACCACGGTGCGCACCAGACCGATCAGGTCGCGGGTGCGGGGAGCACCGAACGGTTCACCCGGGCCCGGTTGGCTCGGCCGGGGTTGAGCTCGACCTCGAGCACCGCCGTACGACCGTCGCGCACCACTGCGGCCCGCACCACCGCACGCTCCGCACCGGCCCGGATGAGCGGAGCGTCGCTGGCGACCCGATGGGAAGCGAGTCGACTGAGGTAGTCGATCGCCTCGACGAGGTTGGTCTTGCCCTGGCCGTTGCGGCCGACGAAGACGTTGACGCCCGGCTCCAGCGGCAGCTCGAGGGCGGGGTAGGAGCGGAAGTCGTGCAGGGTGAGGTGGGAGACGTGCACCGTCAGGAACCCGGCTCGGGGCGAGTCGCGTGCCCACCGAACTGGGCACGCATCGCGGCAATCGCCTTCATGGCGGGGGAGTCGTCCTGACGGGAGACGAAGCGGGCGAAGAGCGCCGCGGTGATCGCCGGGACGGGTACGGCGTTGTCGATCGCGGCCTCGACGGTCCACCTGCCCTCACCCGAGTCGTCGGCGTAGCCGGCGATGCTTGCCAGACCGGGATCCTGCTCCAGGGCGTCGGTGAAGAGATCGAGCAACCAGGACCGGATGACGGTGCCCTCGCGCCAGGAGTCGAAGACCTCGGTGACGTTGTCGACGAGGTCGACCTTCTCGAGCAGCTCCCAGCCCTCGGCGTAGGCCTGCATCAGCGCGTATTCGATGCCGTTGTGGACCATCTTGGAGAAGTGCCCGGCCCCGACCTTGCCCGCATGCACGGCGCCGCGTTCACCTTCTGGCTTGAGCGCGTCGAAGACCGGTTGGGCGTGGGCGACATGGGCCGAGTCGCCGCCGTACATCAGTGCGTAACCGTTGTCGAGGCCCCACACACCGCCGGAGACGCCGCAGTCGACGAAGCCGATGCCGTGCTCGGCCAGCAGCTCGGCATGGCGGATGTCGTCGGTCCACCGTGAGTTGCCGCCGTCGACCACCAGGTCACCCGGGTCGAGGAGGTCGCCGAGCGCGATGACCGTGTCGTGGGTGGGGAGCCGGCCGGCACCATCAGCCAGAGCAGACGGGGCGTGGGCACGGCCGCCACCAGGGCCTCCAGGCTCGCGACGTCGCTCACCTCGGGGGAGCGGTCGAAGCCCGTCACCGTGAGTCCGGCGCGACGCAGCCGTTCGCGCATGTTGCCGCCCATCTTGCCCAGTCCGATCAGGCCGATGTGCATGGCAGTCTCCCGGTGGGGTCGAGCGGTCAGGACAGCAGGCGGCGCGGCATCAACAGGTAGCGGAACCCGGCAGCGGTGGTGTCGCCCTCCGTGGCGATGCCGCGCATCACCACGGGCTTCGAGGCCTGGGTGAAGGCAAGCTCGACGACCGGTTCCTCGATGGCGCCCAGGCCGTCGAGGAGGAAGGTCGGGTTGAAGCCGGTCGTGATGTCGTCGCCGTTGATGTTGGCCTCGATCGACTCGCTGGCCTGCGCCTCGTCGCCGGAACCCGCGTCAAGGGTCAACACGCCGTCGGAGAAGGCGAGCTGGACCGCGGTGTTGCGGTCGGCGACCAGGGAGACACGCTTGACCGTGCTGATGAGCGATTCGCGGTCGACGGTCGCCGTGGTCGCGTGCTCGGCGGGGAAGAGACTGCGGACCTTGGGGAACTCGCCGTCCAGCAACCGGGTCGTCGTACGCCGGGTGCCACCGGGAGCGATGCCCTCGAAGCCGATGATGCCGTCGCCGGAGCCGCTGGCCGAGAGCGCGATGGTGATCTCGCTTCCGGACGTCATCGATTTGGCGGTGTCGGCCAGGACCTTGGCCGGCACCAGCGCGGCGACGGTCTCGTCGGGGGTGCGGGGGTTCCACGGGATCTCGCGCAGCGAGAGGCGGAAACGGTCGGTGGCGAGCAGGGCGATCGAGGAACCCTCGATCTCGATGCGGACACCGGTGAGCACCGGAAGCATGTCGTCGCGGCCGGCGGCGGTGACGGCCTGGCCGACCGCGCGGGAGAAGACGTCACTGGAGACGGTGCCGGTGGCCGACGGCATGTCGGGCAGCGCGGGGTATTCGTCGACCGGCATCTTCTGGAGGCTGAAGCGTGCCGACCCGCAGGTGAGCGAGATGCGCGTGTCTTCGTCAGAGATCTCAACGGGCTTGTTGGGCAGGCTGCGACAGATGTCGGCGAGCAGGCGGCCGGAGACCAGCACCTTGCCCTCGTCGGAGACCTCTGCCGAGAGCTCCGCGCGAGCGGAGGTCTCGTAGTCGAAGGTGGAGAGCACGAGCCCGGAGTCGCTGGCCTCGATCAGGAGTCCGGCCAGGACAGGGGCGCTAGGACGAACCGGCAGGCTGCGGGCAGCCCAGGCAACGGCATCGGTGAGCACGTCTCGCTCGACGCGGAACTTCACGTAACTCTTCCTCCATGCGCGCAGTGACCGGCGGTCGGGAATGACACGTCCGGACCCAGCATCCTGCCATGCACCAAACCTTCCGGGGAGGCCCGGGTGAGATCAGTTGCTTGTCATTCGCCTCGGAGCCTGGGGGATCGGGGCGGTCGTCCACAGGCAGCAGGCCGGACCAAGCGTTTGTGGGCATCGGGAGCATCAATTGAGTTCATCGTTGTCATAGGAGCTGTGGAAGCTGTGGACAACTCTCGTTCGTGCTGGTCGTGCTGGAAATTGCTGTGCACAGGGGGTGTGCACTCGGATGTGGTGTCACCAGGTTGGGGTGTGCAGACCACGGTCTCCGAATCACAACTTCGCAGCGATCCCACAACTCACTCATTTGTAATTCGGACCCGAGGAGCTGGCTTCTCCACAGAGGAACTTGTGGTTTTGGAGCCCTCTCCTGGTCGCGAAGGGTCGGCTCTCCTGGTCTCGACAAGCTCGACCAACGGACTGTCGTCGGGCGAGCCGGACTGTCGTTGCTCGAGCCTGGACTCCCGTTGGTCGAGCGGACTCCCGTTGGTCGAGCGGACTCCCGTTGGTCGAGCGGACTCCCGTTGGTCGAGCTTGTCGAGACCACCCCGAGCGCGTTGCTCGAGCGGGCCGCCGCTGGTCGAGCTTGTCGAGACCACGATCTGCCTAGCGCAAGTCGCCGTTGGTCGAGCTTGTCGAGACCTCCCGCCGGCGCTGAACAGCGTCAGTTCTGGCGTGCCTGCATCTTGATGCGGTTCGTCAGCTCGGTGACCTGGTTGTAGACCGAACGCCGTTCGGCGAGCAGCTGGT
The DNA here is from genome assembly GCF_021555175.1 of Nocardioides alcanivorans. Lineage (GTDB taxonomy): Bacteria > Actinomycetota > Actinomycetes > Propionibacteriales > Nocardioidaceae > Nocardioides > Nocardioides alcanivorans. Next base: position 246,715 of record NZ_JAKGRW010000012.1, read on the forward strand.
TGATCTTGCGCTGCGCATACATGACCGTCGTGTGGTCGCGGTTGCCGAACTGGGCGCCGATCTTGGGCAGCGAGAGGTCGGTGAGCTCGCGGCAGAGATACATGGCGATCTGGCGGCCCTGCACGAGGTGCCGGCCACGGCTGGGCCCGGTGAGCTCCTCGATCGAGACGCCGAAGTAGGCGGCGGTCTGCGCGATGATCGATGCGGCGGTGATCTCGGGCTCGCCGCCCTCGGGGATCAGATCCTTGAGGACGATCTCGGCGAGAGTCAGGTCGACGTCCTGACGGTTCAGGCTCGCGAAGGCAGTGACCCGGATCAGCGCGCCCTCGAGCTCGCGGATGTTGGTGTGGATCTTCGAGGCGATGAACTCGAGCACCTCGGGCGGCGCAGTCATCCGTTCCATCGCCGCCTTCTTGCGGAGGATCGCGATGCGCGTCTCGAGGTCGGGTGGCTGGACGTCGGTGATCAGCCCCCACTCGAACCGGCTCCGCAGGCGGTCCTCCAACGCCTCGAGCCGCTTGGGTGCGCGGTCGGAGGTGAGGACGATCTGCTTGTTGGCGTTGTGGAGCGCGTTGAAGGTGTGGAAGAACTCCTCCTGCGTCTGCGTCTTTCCCTCGAGGAACTGGATGTCGTCGATGAGGAGGACGTCGACGTCGCGGTAGCGCCGCTGGAAGGTCTCGGGGCGCTTGTCCTTGATCGCGTTGATGAACTCGTTCGTGAACTCTTCACTGGAGACGTAGCGGACCTTGATGCCGCGGAAGAGGGAACGCACGTAGTGCCCGACCGCGTGGAGCAGGTGGGTCTTGCCGAGTCCGGAGTCTCCGTAGATGAGGAGTGGGTTGTAGGCCTTGCCCGGTGATTCGGCGACGGCTACGGCTGCCGCGTGCGGGAAGCGGTTGCTCGAGCCGATGACGAAGGTCTCGAACGTGTACTTGGGGTTGAGACGAGTCTCCAAGGCAGGGGGCTGCGACCCTGAGTTCTTTGTCGACATATCAACATGTCGGTTTGTCTGCTCAGGTGCCGGCTCCGGTTCGACCTCGGGAGTGCGCGGCTCCTCCTCGACCTCGACGCCGATGCCCTCATCGAGCTGTGGGTTGACCGTCACCGCGATGCGGATCTGTTGGCCGAAGGACTCGGTGAGTGAGTCCTCGAGGCGAGTGCGTAGCCGACCTTCGAGTTGGGACCGGGTGAACTCGTTGGGGACAGCGATGATCGCGGTGTTCTCGTGGAGCGTGACCGGCTCACTGGCACGCAGCCAGGCGCGTTGGTTGGGCTGCAGGTCATCGACCAAGGATCGCCACACCTGGTGCAGGTCGGGTTGGTCCTCTGAAGCAGCCACGATGGTCCTTCCGAAATTAATTGATCCACAACTTTCTCCACAGGCTGTGCATCATTCATCCAAGTGGTGGAGATCACCTTTCTCCGGACCGCGAGCGACTGCCCAAGATCTGGCATTCTCGCAGGTCAGAGGATGAATCCCTACTCCTTCCGCCAGCGTTCTCGGCGTCGGGCGAAGGCTCCTCAACGAGGCTGTCCACAGGGTGTGGAGAGGCTGAACCTAACGCGCTGCCGCCCCTGGGATCAACCCGTCATCCACAGGTTCGGTGCTCGTGGGTTTGACCCCCTCTTCCCGGGCCACGTACCGTTGCAAGGTCTGCGTCGGTGTCGACCGGTGCCGCATGCCCATGAAACCCCTCAGGGGCGTCCTGGTCGGGCGGTGCCAGCCGAAGGCTGTTGCCCCAGTTCCGGGCATCGCGTGGGCATCCCTGCAGGAACCAACCAGCCGAAAGAGCAAGCCGTGAGCAAGCGTACGTACCAGCCGAACAACCGCCGCCGTCACAAGGTGCACGGTTTCCGTCTTCGCATGCGCACCCGCGCCGGCCGCGCGATCCTCGCGGCTCGCCGCCGCAAGGGTCGCCAGAAGCTCGCCGTCTGAGTTCACAGACGGCGCCTGCGCGGCCTTGCTACCCAAGCGTTCCAGGCTGCACACCGCCCACGAATTTCGGGCGGTGACTCGTCAGGGTCGGCGAGCCGGCTCCGCGACCTTGGTCGCGCACCTGTTGGTGGATCCCGACGGCGGCCCTCGCCGTGCAGGCTTCGTGGTGAGCCGAGCGGTGGGAAACTCCGTGGTCCGCAATCGCGTGCGGCGTCGACTTCGTCATCTGGTCCGGGAGCACCTGTCGGTGCTCCCGGATTCTGGCATGCTCGTGGTCCGTGCGCTGCCAGCGTCCGCTGCTGCGACCTCTGTCCAGCTCGAGGCTGACCTCCTGAAGGCCATCGGCCGGGTCACCTCATGAAGTACGACCCGCTCCGCTGGCTGCTCATCGGCTTCCTCCGGCTCTACCGGTTGCTCATCAGCCCGCTCTACGGCCAGGTCTGCCGCTACCACCCCAGTTGTTCGTACTACGCCCTCGAGGCCGTCACGGTCCACGGCAGCATCCGCGGTGGTTGGCTCGCCGTACGCCGCCTGGGACGCTGTCACCCGTGGGCGGCCGGGGGTTATGACCCGGTACCCCCTTCCCGCCGTACGCCCGCCCCCTCACAAGGAGCATGAGTGTCCTTCTTCAGTGCCATCGGCAGCTTCATCATGCAGCCCCTCTACTACGCGGTCTCCGCCGTACTGGTCGGCTTCCACAACGTCATCGGGCTGGTCCTCGACCCGGCTTCCGGAGCTGCGTGGGCACTGTCCATCGTCGGTCTCACCATCGTGATCCGGGCGGCGCTGATTCCGCTCTTCGTGAAGCAGATCAAGGCGTCACGCAACATGCAGATGTTGCAGCCGCAGGTCAAGGAACTGCAGAAGCGCTACGGCCATGATCGGGAGAAGCTCGCCCAGGAGACGATGGCGCTCTACAAGGAGGCGGGCACCAACCCCTTCGCCTCCTGCCTGCCGATCCTCTTGCAGATGCCGATCTTCCTCTCGCTCTTCCGGCTCCTCGACCAGGCCGCGAAGAACCAGGAAGGTCGCGGCATCCTCAGCGACGAGCGGGCGACGGAGTTCGCGCACTCGGAGCTCTTCGGCGTGCAGATCTCCAAGACCTTCATCGGCGCTGACGGCGACCACGGCGTCCAGATCATGGCGCTGGTCTTCGTGCTGGCGATGCTCGTCACCACCTTCACCACCCAGCGCCAGCTGATGACGAAGAACATGCCTGCGTCGGCGATGACCGGGCCGTATGCGCAGCAGCAGAAGATCATGCTCTACGTGCTGCCGGTCGTCTTCGCTGTCGGTGGTGTCGCCTTCCCGATCGGTGTCCTCATCTACTGGACGGTCTCCAACCTGTGGACCATGGGCCAGCAGTTCTATGTGATCCGCCGCAACCCTGCGCCGGGCACGCCGGCCCACAAGGCCAAGGAGGAGCGCGAGCGCCGCAAGGGCAAGCTCCCCGCCTCGGACGACACCGTCACCGGCACTGTGGTTGACGAGCCGCCGACGCACCAGCGCGTGCAGCCGAAGCGGCAGTCGAAGAGCCAGCGCAAGAACCCCAAGAAGCGGTCCTGACCGCCCCACCTTTTCCTTTCCCTGCTCAACCCCCAGGAGTTCCACCCGTGACCGAAGAAGTGACTGAGGAGAACCCCCGTCCGTCGCGCCTCGAGCGCCTCGAGAACGAGGGCGACATTGCAGCCGACTACCTCGAGGAGCTGCTCGACATCGCCGACCTCGACGGCGACATCGACATGGACGTCGAGGGCGACCGTGCGTCGGTCTCCGTGGTCGGTGCTGAGCTCAAGCAGCTGATCGGCCGCAACGGTGAGGTGCTCGAGGCCCTTCAGGAGCTGACCCGCCTGGCCGTCCACCGGGAGACCGGTGAACGCTCCCGGCTCATGCTCGACATCGGCGGTCATCGCGCGGCTCAGCGCGAGCGGCTCGTTGCCCTCGCCGAGAAGGTCGTGGGCGAGGTCAAGGAGTCCGGTGAGAAGGTCTCCCTCGATCCGATGTCGCCCTTCGAGCGCAAGGTCGTGCACGACGCTGTTGCGGCAGCCGGCCTCCAGTCGGAGTCCGAGGGTGCCGAGCCCAGGCGTTTCGTCGTGGTCCTGCCCGGCTGACATCACCATGGGCGATGTTTCACGTGAAACACCCCCGCTGCTCCCGCCATGTCGGCGGAGGCACGGGGGTGTTCCCGTCCGAGCGACAGGTGCTCGCAGAGCGCTACGCGGCCTGGTTGGCCGACGCCGGCACCGTCCGGGGCCTCATCGGCCCCAGAGAGGTGCCCCGGCTGTGGGAGCGGCACCTCGTCAACTGCGCCGTCTTGGCCGATGCGATCCCGGAGGGGGTGCGAGTGTGCGACATCGGTTCCGGAGCCGGGCTACCGGGCCTGGTGCTCGCCATTGTCCGCCCCGACCTCGACATCACGTTGGTGGAGCCGCTGCTCCGCCGGACGACGTTCCTCACGGAGGTCGTCGATGATCTCGGCCTGGATCAGGTGACGGTCTGGCGCGGTCGAGCAGACGAGTTCGCTGAGAAGCATGCGTTCGATGTGGTGACGTCTCGCGCTGTCGCCCCGCTCGACCGGCTGTTGACCTGGTCGATGCCGTTGGTCTCCCCGCTGGTGCGCTGGTCGCGCTCAAGGGTTCGTCGGTCGCCGACGAAGTCGAGGAGCACCGGTCGGTGTGGCAGCGGATGGGGTGCGCGGCGCCCGAGGTGTTGACGCTTGGTGCGGAGCTTGCGGGCGGACCGACGTATGCGGTGCGGGTTTCGTGGGCCGATCCCAGCAGAGTAGGTTTGGGCGATCCGGGAAACGGGCCGCGGCGCTCGAAGAAGGCTCGTAAGCGGCGACGTTGATCGGCGCGGCGGTGGGAGTTATCCACCGGTCCGGTTGAACTGCTCAGGCGGGTCATCCACAGAAACACCAGGTTCATCCACAGGAAGAGGCTCAGCGTGGTTTCACGTGAAACATCGCCCGAAGGGACGTTCCGCGTCCGAACAGCAGGCGATCTGGCGCAGAACCCCGAGCACTACGCGGATGAGCTCACTCCCTGGCCAAGGCCGCCGAGCACACCGTGCTGGCTCGCTCTGCGCCTCGGGTCAGCAGCCAGCGCCCGGATGCCACCAGGATCATGGTGGTCGCCAACCAGAAGGGCGGCGTCGGCAAGACGACGTCGTCGGTGAACCTCGCCGTGGGCCTTGCTCAGCTGGGCCAGAAGGTCCTGCTCATCGACCTGGACCCCCAAGGCAACGCCTCCACGGCGCTGTCGATCGAGCACCACCGCGGTACGCCGTCGACCTACGACATGCTCGTCGACGGTCAGCCGCTGGGCGACGTCATGCACGAGAGCCCGGAGCACCCCAACCTGCGGGTCGTACCGGCGACGATCGATCTCGCTGGCGCGGAGATCGAGCTCGTCTCCGTGGTGGCGCGCGAGAGCCGCCTCGACAAGGCGATCAAGGCGCATCCATTCGTTGGTACCGCTGCTGAGGTGGGTGACGATCGTTTCGACTTCGTGATCATCGACTGCCCGCCCTCGTTGGGACTGCTCACCCTGAACGCCTTGGTGGCCGGCCAGGAGATGGTCATCCCCATCCAGGCGGAGTACTACGCCCTGGAGGGGTTGGGCCAGCTCCTGGAGACGGTGGAGATGGTGAAGCAGCACCTCAACCAGCGGCTGACGGTCTCCACGATCCTGATCACGATGTATGACGGCCGGACGAAGCTCTCGCAGGGCGTCGCCGATGAAGTGCGAGAGCACTTCGGTGACACGGTTCTCAAGACCTCGATCCCTCGGAGTGTGCGTGTGTCCGAGGCACCGTCGTACGGACAGACAGTGATGACCTATGACCCGGGCTCGCCCGGTGCGCTCTGCTATCTCGAGGCCGCCCGGGAGATCGCCGCGAAGGGAGCCCCCGCATGAGCCAGAAGCCTCAGCGACGCGGCCTGGGCCGCGGTCTCGGCGCACTGATCCCCACCGCTCCGGCGGAATCCCCGCTGAGGCTCCCGCGGCGTCCCCGACGGCGTCGCAGGCGACTCCCAGCGCGCCTGTGGGTACCGATGAGCGCTCCTCTCGTGCCGCAGCGGCCGCCGGCGCCCCACAGGGCGACAACGCGGTGCAGCAGGCGTGTGAGGGCGTTGAGGGCTCGGCCTACTTCGCGGAGCTCCCAATCCTGCAGATCGTGCCCAACGCACGTCAGCCGCGGCAGGTCTTCGAGGAGGAGGCCATGGCGGAGCTGGTGCACTCGGTGCGCGAGATCGGCCTGTTGCAGCCCATCGTGGTGCGTAGGACCGGTGCTGAGACCTATGAGCTGATCATGGGTGAGCGGCGCTGGCGTGCCTCTCAAGAGGCCGGTCTCGAGTTCATCCCGGCCATCGTGCGCCAGACCGACGACAACGACATGCTCCGCGACGCGCTCCTGGAGAATCTGCACCGCTCGGAGCTCAATCCGCTGGAGGAGGCTGCAGCCTACGGCCAGCTGCTCGAGGACTTCGGCTGCACCCATGACGAGTTGGCGCAGCGCATCGGGCGCTCCCGGCCCCAGATCAGCAACACACTGCGCCTCCTGCGCCTCTCGCCTGCGGTCCAGCGCCGGGTGGCTGCGGGAGTGCTGTCGGCGGGTCACGCACGGGCTTTGCTGTCCGTTGACGACCCCGAGATGCAGGACCGGTTGGCTCAGCGCGTCGTCGCGGAGGGCATCTCGGTGCGCGGCTTGGAGGAGATCGTCGCAGTGGGCGATCATGGCAAGAAGGCGCCGAAGCCGACCCGACGTACTCCCTCTGCCCCTGGTCTCAGTGAGTTGTCGGACCGCCTGGCCGACCGGTTCGAGACCAGGGTCAAGATCGACATGGGCAAGTCGAAGGGCAAGATCGTCGTTGAGTTCGCGACGGTCGACGATCTGCAGCGGATCATCGAGGTCATGGATCCGCGCAACCGCAGCGACCGCCCGATCTGATCGACGCTGTTTGTCGACATAGAGACTTGTCGGCTTGATAACGGACAAATTGGGTGTAAGGTGCGCGGCACTGAGCCAATCCCAAGCCCAACGGCTGTGGTCCCGTTCGGTCCACATCGCTCAGAATCGCTCTCACGGAACCGCGTGAACCTTGTGCCGTCTGCTGGCATGATGAAATGATGGCACTGAAGGCCCCTTGTGGCCACGATCTGACTTACATCGATGTCATTCGCTCCCAGAGGGCCTGATAGGCCCTCAGGGGCCGTGCTTCTCGAGGTCGTGGACGGGCCTTCCGCGGGAGTTGTCGGCGACCGTGAAGTGGGTGCGAAAGGGCCGCTGGTTCCCGGTGTGGGATCGGATTCGGCATGCCGCCACCCATTGATGTTTCACGTGGAACGAACGACCGACGGGCACCGCAGTTGAGTTCCCGATAGTGGTGCGGCGAGGGGCGCGGTCGCCGTGGTCGTCACTGGCGTGTGCGCCGGACGTGGACGCGGTCACCGGGTGGTCCTTCGAGTCAACCTGCTACCGAATCCCCGGGGACCATCACGATGACCGCTCCGCACGCTTTTGTCGACCCCAGCCGGTCTGGTTGGTGAAGCCCCTGTCCGAAGCCAGTCCTGATTTGATGCGCAGTCTGCTCCAGCCGATCAGCACCACCCTGCTCTGGGCCGACGCTGTTGTAGGTGCCGGGCACGGGTGGGTCACACTCGAGCGGGTCACTCAACGCAACGGCGAACGCCATCGCGATCTCGACACCCGCGTCGGCACCATCGACGTTGCGATCGCCAAGCTCCACTACGTCGCCGCATGGCAGCTCGAGCACCGCAAGCGTGCCGAGTCCGCCCTGATCACCGTCGTGGCCGACTTCGACCTCGACTGCGGCCTGGCCGGAGTCCGCCCGGTCACCTCAGATGCCCACGCCGGACTGAGGGACGCGATCGCCGCGAACCTGCCCGGCGCGACCTGGCAACGATGCCGCACTCACTACGCGGCCAACCTGGTGAGCGTGACACCGAAGTCGATGTGGCCAGCCGTCAAAGCGAGGCTGCACTCGGTCGACGACCTGACGCTCCCGCGGTGCACGCCCCGTTTGACCGACTCCCGGACTACGTCGCTGGCAAGCTCCCCGACGTCGGTGAGTACCTCCACGGTGCCCGTGCCGACAGCCTCGCCTTCGCCAACCTTCCCAAGGACATGTGGACCCAGAAAGCGATCGAGTTGCGGCCGTCAGACCAGGCTCCGAACGCGAGCTCAGCGACATGCTGACGTCGGTCCTGCCGCCATGGATCCACGGCAGCACCGGCCGGGGCCGGCGCGAAGGGGATTGGCCACGCGGGACTCCGCGGCCGAGAACGTCGTACGCCGCGGCACCGATGCCGACGTCGCTGCCTTTGGCGTGGTTGGCACGATCAGCCGGGTCCCGGATCGCCCGGCGGTCCGTTGAGCAGCGTTGGTCCGCCCTGCGCTGCCGAGCAATCACGACACCTCGTGCCGGGTCACCCGAACGCGGGTTGACCGTCGAGTGCGGGATCTGGGGGACTGTGTCACGTTTTTGCATGCTTGGTGGCTGTGGCTACGCACACCAAGCTCCCATTTCCCCGCCCGGGCGGGGAATCCACAAGTCGACAAAGCGACTAAGCGACAAACCTACTTCTTCTTGGCGCGCTTGGCGGCGGCCTTCTCCCGACGCCGGATCGCGCGCTGGCGCTTCTCCTCGGCGTCGATCTCCTCGGCCTCCTCGAGCGTGGGCGCGGAGCCGCCGTAGGAGGCGGGGAGCCACCAGGAGCCGGGGGCTGCTCCTCGGCGGGGTACTCCCGAATGCAGGCGTCGAGCAACTCAGTCATGCGCTCATGGAGGAGCGCGGTCTCGGCAAGGGGATCCTCGCCGGTCGGGTGGAGTGGCTCGCCGACCTTGATCAGGACGGTCTTTCCGGGCTTGAAGTCCTTGGGGTGGTCCTTGGTGAACATGCGGTGGGAACCCCAGGTCACGACCGGGATCAGCGGGACCTCGGCCTTGGCGGCGATGCGGGCTGCCCCGGTCTTCAGCTCCTTGATGAGGAAGCTGCGAGAGATGGTCGCCTCCGGGAAGATGCCGACGACCTCGCCGGACCGAAGCGCCTTCTCGGCGATCTCCATCGACTCGAGGCCAGCAGACCGGTCGACGCTGATGTGGTGGTACGACCTCATCACCGGGCCGCCGACGGGGTGGTCGAAGATCTCCCGCTTCGCCATGAAGCGCGTGTAGCGACCCTGGCTCTCTCCGGGGTAGCCAGCCATCACGTAGTCGATGTAGGACGTGTGGTTCACCGCCAACATCGCCCCTCCCTTGCGCGGGATGTGTTCGGTGCCCTCCATCTTGACCTTCACCCGACCGAGCTTGAACCAGGTCTTGGCGGCGGCGATCGTGACGGGATAGCTGATGTCGACCATGGGACAAGCATGAGGCATGGCGCCACGAATGCGCAGAGGGGCGTCCACTCGAAAGTGGACGCCCCTCTGCGACGACTGCGGTCAGGAGACCGTCACGCGATGAACTCCTCGAGCTCGCGCAGGAGCGCGGCCTTCGGCTTGGCACCGACGATGGTCTTGACGACCTCGCCGCCCTTGTAGACGTTGAGGGTGGGGATGCCGGTCACGCGGTAGTTGGACGGCGTGGTCGGGTTCTCGTCGACGTTGAGCTTGAAGAAGCCCAGCTTGTCGCCGTGCTCCCCGGCGAGCTCTTCGAGGATGGGCGCAACCTGGCGGCACGGGCCGCACCACTCGGCCCAGAAGTCGACCAGGACGGGCTTGTCGGACTTGAGGACCTCGGCCTCGAAGTCGGCGTCGGTCACTGCGGCGATGTTGCCCACGGTTGTTCCTCTCTCCTGAGCTGTTGGATGTTGGTGGAACACCGGGGTGCCGTGAGGCATTCCCGGCGCCCCGGGGTGTGTCGGATCAGACAGCCGCAGTGGCGGCCTGCGCCTGCGCGTGGTCGAGATCGGCGATGTAGCGCTCGGCGTCGAGGGCGGCCGAGCAGCCCGTGCCGGCTGCGGTGATCGCCTGGCGGTAGCTGTGGTCGACCAGGTCACCTGCCGCGAAGACGCCGGGCAGATTGGTACGTGTGGAGGGTGCCTCGACGATCACGTAGCCGTTCTCGTCCAGGTCGACCTGGCCCTTGAGGAGCTCGGAACGCGGGTCGTGACCGACTGCGATGAAGAGACCGGTGACGGGCAGTTCGCGCTCCTCGCCGGTGACGGTGTCGCGCAGGGTCAGCGACTCGAGGCTCTCGGTGCCGTTGATGGACGCCACCTCGGAGTTCCAGGCGATCTCGAGCTTGGGGTCGGCGAGTGCGCGCTCGGCCATGATCTTGGAGGCGCGGAGCTCGTCGCGGCGGTGGATCAGGGTGACCTTCGATCCGAAGCGGGTCAAGAAGGTCGCCTCCTCGACAGCGGAGTCCCCGCCGCCGACCACGGCGATGTTCTGGTCGCGGAAGAAGAAGCCGTCGCAGGTCGCGCACCAGGAGACGCCGCGGCCCGACAACGTGTCTTCGTTGGGCAGACCGAGCTTGCGGTAGCCGGAGCCGGTGGCGAGGATGACCGCGCGGGCGCGGTAGGTGTCGGTCGCAGTGCGTACGACCTTGATGTCGCCGGTCAGCTCCACCTCGACGATGTCGTCCGAGATCAGCTCGGCACCGAAGCGCTCGGCCTGGGCGCGCATCTCGTCCATCAGAGCCGGACCCATGATGCCGTCGCGGAAGCCGGGGAAGTTCTCGACCTCGGTGGTGTTCATCAACGCACCGCCGGCGGTCACGGAACCTTCGAAGACCAGTGGTTCCAGACTCGCCCGCGCGGCATAGACGGCTGCGGTGTAGCCGGACGGGCCGGATCCGATGATGATGACGTTGCGGACGGTGTCGCTCATGGGGAGTGGGCCTCCTGGCCAGATGGTGCTGCGGGTCTTGTCGTCGCAACCGATCCTAGGCATGCGACATTCCCGAGCCGAACGACGTCCGCCTCACAGTCCGTGGGCTGGGCCGGGCAGCCTCAGCTCGCGGGGACCTCGACGGTGTCGACGAGATCAGGCGGCGTGCTCGTGCAGTCGAGCACCTTCACCTCTCGGCTGCCGTCCCCGCGCTGTGGCATGAGCGCCAGTACCCGCGGCTCGCCGTCGACGACGACCAGCACGGTCCGCGCCGCCCCGTCGCTCGCCGGTGCGCAGCTCGAGGCGCGGTGGCGCTGGAACTTCGCGGACAAGTCGCCCAACGGGCTCTGGTAGCCATCGGGATCGGACCCGAGCTCGGTGAGTGTGTGGCGTACGGCGCGTTCCTCGGCGCTCGTCAGCGGCACCGCACCGAGAGGAGCGTCCCGGTCGGAACCGGCCTCCGTGTCCTCCGGTGCGCGAGAGGGGGCAGCGGCATCGGGCGCAGAATCCTCGGCGCGCGCGTCATCGTCGGCGGCGGCGGGTGCCTCGTTCATCGACTCCGACGACCTGTCACCCGCTTGATCGGTGTTCTCACCGTCGCCGAGCAACTGTCCGAGGAAGCCGGCCGCAACGATGGTCGCGGCGGCCACGAGGCCAGCCCCGGCGAACAAGGTACGGCGCCTGCGTCGACGTGCCGCCAACTCGTCGACCGGGGCTTCGGACGCATCGACCTCGGACGGGCCGGTGCCGGGTGTCGGCGTGATCCCGGGTGCGGAACGTTCGGCGACCAGGCCCGCCAGGGTCTCGTCGAGGCGGGCGGCCACGTCGGGAGGAGGCGGACCCTCGGCGCGCACCTCACGCAGGAGGCGGCGTACCTCGGTGAGGTCGGACTCGGTTGGCTCGGGCATCGGGGGCACCTCCTCTCGGTGCGGGCAGGGACGGGCTCAGACGGTCGGTTCAGCAGGGGGTCCTCGAGCAGGATCCGTGGATGGGACGGCCCGTGGTCCGATCTGGTTCCGTGGGTCCTCGTGGTCCGGGTCACCCGGTCGGTGCTCGAGCAGCAGGGTCGCCAGTTTGGCCCGACCGCGGGCACACCGGGACTTCACGGTGCCCGGCGCGCACTCGAGGATCTCGGCGACCTCTGCGACGGAGTAGCCCTCCATGTCGACCAGCACCAGGGCGGCTCGTTGCTCCGACGGCAGCGTGCCGAGAGCGCTGAGCACCGCCGTACGGCGCTCGCTCGCCTCGGCGGCATCGTCCGGCCGGGGAGCAGGGTCGCTGGTCTGCAGGGCACCTCGGTCGGCCCATTCGTCCAAGTCATCGGGAAGTGCGTCGGCAGCGCGGACCTTGTTGGCACGCATCCGATCGAGGCAGGCGTTGACGACGACCCGGTGCAACCACGTGGTCACCTGCGAGTCGCCGCGGAAGCTGCCGGCGCGCCGGAACGCGGAGATCAGCGCCTCCTGGAGTGAGTCGGCCGCCTCCTCCGGGTTGCTGCAGGTGCGCAGGGCAACGGCCCACAGGCGGTCGCGGTGGCGCGCGAAGAGCACGCCGAACGCTGCCGTGTCGCCGTCGACGTGCGCCGACAGCAGCTCCCGATCGCTGCGCAGGTCGTCCCAAGTCATCGGAGGATCCTCACCTCCGCGATCCGGCCCCGGTAGTCACCGTCGCCGGGAATCGAGGTCAGCCAGACGACCATCCAGTGCTGTGGCTGGGTGCTCTCCGGCACCAGACTCAGCGTGCCGTCCTCGGACTGGCCCTCGGCCACCTTCTGCAGGTCCTCGAGCGAGCTGGGCCGGTCCGGGCCCGCAGTGGCGAGCAGCTCGACGCCGTGGGGATCACCCTCGACCTGGATCCGCACCTCGCGGACCTGTCGCTCGCCACCGAGGTCGATCAGCAGCCCGACCCCCGGTTTGAGGCCCTCGGGCCCGAACTGGTCGCGATAGCCCTGGGTCTCCCACGCCGTGGTCGGATCGCCGTCGAACGCCAACGGGACGAGCTCGGGCTTCTCCTCCGAGTCGCCACCGAACGGGTCGAAGTCGAACGTGCCGGCGGGCGTCACTTGGACGAGTGTGTCGTCGCCGTCGGTGGTCTCCTCCGACGTCGGGTCGGACGGCGAGTCGTCCCGTGCGTCGTCACGCCCACGGTTGAAGGCATAGACCGCCGCCAGCAAGACGATGAGAGCGATGGCGAGCAGCAGCGCGCTGCGGAACCAGCCCCGCCCTGCCACCGGTTCCTCCGGTTCGGGCTCCTCCACCACCGGGACCTGACTGGGATCGGTCTCCCATGGCCAGAACTCGACCGGCTCCGGCACCACGATGTCGTCGCGCGGCACCCGCACCGGCTGCCCGTTCTCGGGCTCGGGGGCGAAGAGTGGTCGCTCGGGTGAGTCCTCGAAGGGGGCGGCGGCGGAGGCGGCTCGGGTGACGGCGTACGCCATTCGGGGTCGAGGATCTCGTCGTCGAAGCCCGGAAGCCCGACCTCGGTCTCGTCGCCGGTGTCAGGCTCCGGCTCGGGTTGCGGCGGTGGCGGTGCCCACACGAGTGCGTTGACTGCCGGGATCCGTGGACTGGTGTTGCCCCGGTTGCGCTCCACCTCCGCCTCTGCCATCGCCTGCCGGTCGCCGACGAAGTCGTAGAGCTCCACCGACACCTGCGCGGCCGTGCCCGGACGGTGGTGTCCGGCGTGGTGTGCGTGGTTGAGGACCGCATCGCACATCGTGTCGAGCACCCGGGGTACGCCGGCACGCACCTGGCGCGGTCGGAGCACCGAACCGTGGCGCCTGGGTGCAGCAGCGACCTTGGAGAGCCCCGGGCGCGGCCAGCGCCCGGTGAGACCGGCGTAGAGCACGCCGATGAGGTCGTGGAACTCCTCCTCGGGCGTGACTGCGCCGCCGCCGTGCAGGGCGGCGTCGACCGCGAACCCGATGACCTTGACCGAACCGCGCTGGTCGATGAGCACGTTGTCGGGCACCAGCCGACCGTGGGTCAGCCCCTGGCGCTGGGCGTTGGCCAGCAGCTCGGCGACCTCGCCGGCGATCCAGGCGGCGCGACGTGGGGAGAGGGGCTCGTCTGCCAACAGGATGTCGAGCGAGTCACCCTCGCCCCATTCGTTGACGACGTAGCACCAGTCGCCGACCGTGCCGGTGTCGAGCACGCGTAGCAGGTGGGGATCGTGCAGCTGGGCCGAACAGCGTGCTGCCTCACGCAGGTCGGCGGCTCGGGAGTCGTCGGCGGCGATCAGATGGATCGCGACGGGGCGCGAGAGCACGGAGTCCCAGGCACGCCAGAACCGCCCGAACCTGGCCTCGCTGAGCAGGTCGATGAGGCGGTAGCGGTTGGCCAGCACATCGCCCGGCCGCGTGGAACCCGGCACGCCCCTCCTCACTTCGCCTCCGCTCATCGTAGGCGTAGCTCGGCCTCCTGTGCGGGAGCGACGCAGAGCGGACGACAGGTTTGGGTCAGCGGCGCTTGAGACCGGGGATCCGGCGAGCCACGACCGCGACGAGCTCGTTTGCCTCACGGATGTGCATGAAACGGGCGAGGACGAGGAAGACGACCACGTCGGCCACGCATGCGCCGCCGAGCAGCAGCAACGAGACGACCTTCCCGTGGTCCTCGCCGAGGACGGCGACGATGAGCTCCCAGACCCCGCGGGCGGCAACAGCAGCGATCAGCGCGGCGATCACCGTGCGTACGACGAAGCGGAGCGTCGTGTGGGTGTCGAGGGACCCCAGCGCACGACGCAGCACGACGTAGGAGAGGAATGCACCGAGCAGGTAGGCGCCGGAGTAGGCCAGGACCAGGGCCGGGGACGTGAAGGCGGCATCGGTGCGGCCCACCAGCAGGAAGGCCAGCGCGATGTTGGTGGCCGACACCGCGCATTGGATGAAGAAGACCGTGCGGGTGCGTTCGAGTGCATAGAACCCGCGGAGCATGAAGTAGTGCACCGTGAAGAAGAGCAGCCCGGGGGCGAAGAGTGCCAGCGACGGCGTGTAGTTGTCGACCAGGTCGGCGGCGGCACCCCAACCCCAGACGATGTTGCCCAGGTCGCCGGCGATCAGGGGGAGCAGGACCGCGAACGGGATCACCAGGGTGAGGGCCGTGCGCATGGTGCTGGCCAGCGTGCGTCCCAGGTCGCGGCGCTTGTCATCGGCGGCGAACCGCGAGAGCGTCGGGAGCACCGCGGTCGCCAGCGACACCGTGACGATGGCGTGCGGGACCATGATCAGCAGGAAAGCGCTGGAGTAGACGGTGTAGCCCGTGCCGGTGTCGGCCGCGCCCACGCCGCCACAGGCACCTGCTGCGGCGGACGCCGTACCGCTCGAGGCCAACCTCACGACCACCGTGTAGGCGATCTGGTTGACGATCACGAAGAGCACGGTCCACAGGCCGAGGTGGAAGGTTCGGCCCAGTCCGGTCCCTCGCCAGTCGAAGCGGGGGCGGTAGCGCACTCCCGCCGATCGCAGGTAGGGGATGAGGATCAGCAGCTGGGCGACGATGCCCAGGGTGGAGCCGATGCCGAGCAGCAGCTCCTGGCTGGTCGTGTAGGGGCCGCAGACGTCGTCTGCCTTGCCGTGCAGCACGAGGTAGGCGACGAGGACGCCCACCGACAGCACGTTGTTGGCGATCGGCGCCCACATCATCGGGCCGAAGCTGCCGCGCGAGTTGAGCACCTGCCCGAGCAGCACGAACATGCCGTAGAAGAAGACCTGCGGCAGGCAGAAGCGGGCGAAGTCGATCAGGCTCTGGCGCTGTTCGGCCAGTGCGGGATCGTCGAAGGAGGCGTCGAGGAAGATCGACATCACCGCAGGTGCGAAGATCACCAACGCCACGGTGACGAAGCCGAGGAAGACAGCCGCGAGCGTGATGATCCGGTCGATGTAGGCGTTGCCGCCGTCCGGATCGTTCTTCATCGCCCGCACGAGCTGCGGCACCAGGACGGCGTTGAAGATCCCGCCCGCCAGCAGGATGTAGAGCATGTTGGGGATCGTGTTGGCGATGTTGAACAAGTCGGCGTGCAACGCCGGGCCGAGGGCCGCAGCGAGCAACGCCGAACGCACGAATCCGCTGGCCCGTGACACGACCGTGCCGGCGGCCATGACCGCGCCGCTGCCGATGATCGACGTCTTCTTGTGCTGTCCGCTCACGCTGGACTTCCCGTTCGCACGGCCCCGGTGCCCCTCACGCGCCGGCTCCCGCGGCGCGCACCTTGCGCACACGGCGGTAGATCCGCAGGGGTACGGCGATCGCGAGGAGGCCGAGACCACCGGCCAGGACGAACCAGATGATCTTGCCGACCGAGTTGGAACGGATGTTGAGCTCCTCGCCCACGTTGAGGGGCTGGCCGGTCGGCGAGTTCAGCTGCAGGTTGACCTCGTGCACGCCGACCTCCTTCGTGGTGGCCTCGAGCCTGATGGTGCGGGAGGTGTCGGCGGCCAGCTCGATGCTTCCGGGAGCCCGGATCTCCACCGCGCCACCGGTGCCGGCACTGATCGCAAAGGTCACCGGCTGGTCGAGCTCGTTGTGCACCGTCACCGAGAAGGGCCCGGTCTCGGAGGAGAGAATGACGAACGAGGGCGCGTCGATGCTCACCTTCGACAGTCGGTCGTCGACCCACTGACGCAGCTGGGTGAGCCGCCACACGGAGGCGCTCTCGTCGGCGAGAGCGTGCACGGACAGGTCGCTGAGCGCCTCCTTGCGCACCGTCGCGAGGATCGCGTCGTTGAGTGGGAGTACGTCGTCGAGCGCCTCGGCGCGGTGGATGGCGTCCTGCGCACTGCGGAAGCTGCCGACCGACAGCTCCCGGTCCTCCGCATTGGCGGGGTAGGTGAGCTCGTCGACCTCGGCGGCCGTGGTCGGGGAGGCATCGAGCGGGCGCCAGCGGATGAAGTCGGCGTCGAGGCCGTTGAGGAGTGCCGTCGTACGGGTGCCGGGGTCGAAGTCGTCGGGCAGGCTGACCACCATCTGCTCGGTGTCACCCGAGAGGGCGCGCACGGCCGCCTCGGCGAGGATCCGTTGCCGCAACCCGGTGGCACCGTCGGGGTCCTGTGGGTCCGCGGCGCCGGTCACATCGGTGTTGAGCAGGGCCGGGTGGCTGAGCACGCGCACCGCGTCTGCACCGCTGGTCGCGGCTGCCCCGCCTGCCCGCTGCGCGAGCACCACCGCGGTCTCCTCGGGGAGCGAGAGCAAGGTGGAGGTGGGCATCAGGCCCGTCGGCGGGATCACCGCGGGTCGGGAGGTGATGTCGTCCGCGGACAGCAGGTCGTCCGAGATCTCCTGGGCCTCGTTGATCCGACCGGGCGCCGACTTCGAGGCGCCGACGACCTCCAGGTCGCCGTAGGGAAGAGCCAGTACGTCGTGGCGCCGCAACGTTGCGACCATCCGTTCGCGCCAGGTCTGTGCGACGAGGCCGCTGCTGCTGACCGAGCCCTCGGAGGTCTGGCTTCCTGACTCGGCGGTCCCGGCTTCCGGTTCGTTCTCCGTGTCGTCGACGGTGACGGTCGGATCGAGGTTGCGGGCGGGATTGCCGCTGCTGAGCTGGTCGGCGACGTCGAGCAGGGCCGGATCGAGGGCGACCGAGACCGGGATGTCCGGCGTCTCGTCGAGGAGGTGCACGATGTTGTCGAGGCGACCGCCGCCGCCGAGCAGGCTCGCCCACCCCTCGGCATCCTCGATCTCACCGGTCTCCGCGCGGGTGACGGCCTCGCGCACCGGCACCACGATCGAGGCGTTGGTGCGGGTGTCGGTGGTGTTGACCCGGGGGACGAAGGTGCGGGCGCGGCCGTCGGCGACGCCGTCGCGGCTTCCGTCGGCTTCTGTCGCCAAGACCTGCACGCCGACCACGTAGACGCCGTCGCCGCCGGTGATCTGGAGTTTGTCGACCGGGATCGTCAAGGACCACCGAGCCGTTGCGTCGGGCTGCAGCTCGGTGATGGAGTTGTCGAGCAGCGCCAGGTCCTGGAGCCGATTGCCGCCGAAGGTGATCTCCGGGGCGGCGCTGACCGCGGCCGCCAGTTCGTCGTTGCTGGTGATCGGCGCGTAGGACGAGAGCGGGTGCACGTTGAGGTCGGTGTGCACCTCGTCGCTGACGTTGGTCACCGTGCCTGAGAGCCGGAGGTTCCCCTTGGTCGGCAGGACGCCGGGACGCACTCGGTCGATCTGCACGAGGAAGGAGTCGTCGGGGTCGACCGCCCGGCGCCCGCTGCGTGAGACCGCGTCACCGTCGGCACTCGTCCGTTCGTCCGGCTGGCCTTCGGGGTGCACCGGGGCCTGGCCCACGACGGACGTCGTCGGGGCAGCATCGACCGCGGTGGCGGGGGCCGCAGCCGCACCCGTCACCGAACTCCATGCCACACCCACTGTCACCAGTGGCGTCAGCAGAGCAGCCACCGGTCGAATCACGGCGCCGACTCTACTCAACGAGTCTGTGCGGACGGCGATCCTCTGCCGGTCAACCGGAGGTGAGCGGGACGGTAGGGTTGCCTCTCGTGTCAGGAGTCCCGTTCGAGCCCATCCAGATCTCCGAGGTCCAGGCGCGAGTCGCCAGTGAGCTCGACCGGCTCGCGCCCGTCCTCGACCCGCTGGGGAGACGCTTCGCAGAAGCCGGTCACACGCTGGCCCTGGTCGGCGGACCGGTGCGCGATGCGATGCTCGGCCGCACCGGGAACGACCTCGACTTCACCACGTCCGCGCGGCCCGACGAGACGGAGCGGCTGCTGCGCGGGATGAGTGACGCGCTGTGGGACATGGGCCGCGACTTCGGCACCATCGGCGCGCAGGTCGGTGGCTGGCAGGTGGAGATCACCACCTATCGCTCCGAGGCCTACGACCCCACCTCCCGCAAGCCGGAGGTCAACTTCGGTGACTCGTTGACCGGTGACCTGTCGCGACGCGACTTCACGGTCAATGCGATGGCGCTCACCGTGCCCGACCGCGGGTTCGAGGACCCGTTCGGTGGCCTCCTCGACCTGGCGAACCGGGTGCTGCGGACGCCGGGTACACCGGAGCAGTCGTTCTCCGACGACCCGCTGCGGATGATGCGCGCGGCGAGGTTCGCCGCCCAGCTGGGGTTCACCCCGGCCCCTGAGGTCGTGGCGGCGATGACCGACATGGCCGCCCGGATCGAGATCATCTCCGCCGAGCGGGTTCGCGACGAGCTCGTGAAGCTGGTCTGCGCGCCCTTCCCCGCCGGGGACTGGAGCTGCTCGTCGAGACCGGGCTCGCGACGTACGTGCTCCCGGAGCTGCCGGCGCTGCAGCTGGAGCGCGACGAGCACAACCGTCACAAGGACGTCTACGAGCACACCCTGACCGTGCTGGAGCAGGCGATCGAGCTGGAGAGGTCGCGGCACGGCGCGGATGCTGCGCCCGACTTCATCTCGCGTTTCGCGGCGCTGATGCACGACGTGGGCAAGCCGAAGACGCGACGCTTCGTCGACGACGGCACCGTCACCTTCCACCACCACGACGTGGTCGGTGCCAAGCTCACCCGCAAGCGGATGAAGGCGTTGCGCTTCTCCAACGACCAGATCGACGAGGTCAGCAAGCTCGTCGAGCTGCACCTGCGCTTCCACGGCTACGGCACGGGCGAGTGGACCGACTCGGCAGTACGTCGCTACGTGCGCGACGCCGGCGACCAGCTGGAGCAGTTGCACATCCTGACACGAGCCGACTGCACCACCCGCAACAGGCGCAAGGCCGACCGGTTGCGGCGCACCTACGACGACCTCGAGCAGCGGATCGCGCGGCTGTCCGAGGAGGAAGAGCTGGCCTCGCTCCGCCCCGACCTCGACGGGCAGCAGATCATGGAGCTCCTCGGGATCGAGCCCGGTCCGACGGTCGGCAAGGCCTACAAGTTCTTGATGGAGCTGCGCATGGACCACGGTCCGCAGAGTGCAGAGGCCGCCAAGGCCGCGCTCCTGGAGTGGTGGTCGGCCCAGGGCTGACCCCGCCCAGCCCCAGGCGCCCCTTGCGCCTCAAGTTTCCCCGCCCGGGCGGGGAAACCGTTGCTTGGCGGCTGTGGCCCCGCACGCCAAGCAACAGTTCTGGCGACCGAGTGTGACCACTGGGGTTCTTCCTGCGATCAGCAGTTGACAATGATTCTCATTTGCAATGAGAATCATTGTCATGAAGCAACGACGAATCATTCCTGCCCTACTCGCTGTCGGCCTGCTCGTGGCGGCTTGTGGCGAGACCGAGAGCTCTGATGACGATCGCTCCGCCGCCGCGCCTTCCCCGTGTCGGACGAGCACGCCGAGCACGACCACGGCGCAGAGGCCACCGAAGCTGCCGGTGCGGAAGCCCGGTTGGCCTTCACCCACGACGGCGGCATCACCGTCGTGCGGGCCGCGGACGGCGAGACCCTTGCCGAGATCGACCTGGACGGCTTCAACCGGCTCAACCCCGCAGGTGACGGCCGGCACCTCATGGTGTCGACCGCAGGCGGCTTCCGGGCGCTCGACGTCGGGGCCTGGACCGAGGCCCACGGCGACCACGGCCACTCCTTCGTGGCCGAGCCGCACCTGACCGACATCACCTTCGCCGCGGAGGCCCCCGGCCACGTGGTCGTGCATGCTGATCGCACCGTGCTCTTCGACGACGGCACCGGGACGATCACCAGTTTCGACCCGCACCACCTCAC
Source organism: Nocardioides alcanivorans (assembly GCF_021555175.1). Taxonomy (GTDB): domain Bacteria; phylum Actinomycetota; class Actinomycetes; order Propionibacteriales; family Nocardioidaceae; genus Nocardioides; species Nocardioides alcanivorans. Next base: position 267,141 of record NZ_JAKGRW010000012.1, read on the forward strand.
CGAGGGTGAGGTGCAGACCGAGACGACCGAGGGGAGGCGCACCACGGCGTGGCCGTCGTGCTCGAGGACGGCAGCATGCTGCGCACCTTGGAGAATCGCGAGGGCGCCGTTGTCATGGACGCCGACGGCGCGCAGATCGCTCGCAACGAGAAGTGCCCGGGCGTGCACGGTGAGGCCGTCGTGGGCGAGGTCGTGGTCGTCGGGTGCGAGGACGGCGTACTGCTCTTTGATGATGGCGAGTTCACCAAGGTTGCGAGTCCGGACGGCTACGGCCGGATCGGCAACCAGGCGGCTTCGGACGCCTCCCGCGTGTTGCTCGGCGACTACAAGACGGATCCGGACGCCGAGTTGGAGCGACCGACTCAGGTGAGTCTGGTCGACACCCGCTCGGGCGAGCTCTCGTTGCTGGACCTCGAGACGTCGTACAGCTTCCGCTCGTTGGGACGGGGCCCGGAGGGTGAGGCGCTGGTGCTTGGCACCGACGGTGCGCTCAAGATCATCGACCCGGAGAAGCAGAAGGTGGTCGCGAGCGTGCCGGTCGTGGCGAAGTGGGAGGAGCCGGTCGAGTGGCAGCAGCCGCGGCCGACGTTGACCGTGGTCGGCGACCTCGCCTGGATCAGTGACCCGGCGGCCAAGCGGTTGCACGCGGTGGACCTGACGTCGCAGGAGGTCGTGAACACGCTCGAGATCGACCACGCACCCAACGAGCTGGTCGGCGTCACCGGCTGATCGACGGACTCGGCGCGGGTGGATCGTGTGGGGATCCATCCGCGCCGCTCGTCGTCTCACGGAGCCCGATCGCCAGTGGTCACGTGGGAGCTGTCGCACTACGGTGTCTGGGCAGCACCTACCAGGAGGTAACACCGCATGCCACTCACCGACGTCGCGCCCATCGAGGTCAGCACCGAGATCGCCGCCCCGCCCGCCACGGTCTGGGCACTGGTCTCCGACCCGCGCAACTACTCCCGGTGGAGCCCGCAGACGTGGAAGACCGTCGTGCGTGGCGGTGAGGTGAAGCCGGGAGCACGGATGTTCAACATCAACCGCCGCAGGTTCCTGGTGTGGCCGACCCAAGCGAAGATCAAGGTCGTCGAACCTGAGAAGAAGTTCGCCTTCCGGGTCGCCGAGAACTGGTCGGTCTGGTCCTTCGAGCTCGAGCCGACGGCCACCGGAACCAGGCTCACCCAGCGCCGCGAGGCGCCCGACGGCATCTCCGACCTCAGCGTGCGCCTCACCAAGATGGCACTCGGGGGCGTCCCTGCGTTCACCGAGGAGCTCCGCACCGGCATGGAGCAGACCCTTGCCAAGGTGAAGGCCGAAGCGGAGCGCTGAGTCCCACCGGCCCCGGGAGTGGTCAAGATTCCCCGCCCGGGCGGGGAATTGGGTTCCTGTGGGCCGTAGCCACACGCACCAGGCATGCAATGTGGTGACGCAGTCTGCAGCCGACCCCGTGGAACTCCTCCCCTCAGTGCGAGCGCAGGTGCGCGAGGACGGCGAGCACACGACGGTGGCCGGAGTCGGTGGGGGCCAGGCCGAGCTTGGCGAAGATGTTGCCGATGTGCTTGGCGATCGCTGTCTCGGAGATGAAGAGAGCCCGGGCGATGTGGCTGTTGCCGTGGCCCTCGGCCATGAGAGCGAGCACTTCGCGCTCCCTCGGGGTCAGGCTCTCGATGGGGTCGTCGCGGCGCTGACGGACCATCAGCTGTGAGATGACCTCCGGATCCATCACGGTGCCGCCGTCGACGACGCGTTGGAGGGCGTCGAGGAAGGTCGCCACCTTGCCGACCCGCTCCTTGAGCAGATAGCCCAACCCGGCGGCCCCGCCGGAGACCAGGTCACTGGCATAACGCTCCTCGACATAGGCCGAGAGCACGAGGATCGGCAGGCCCGGGATGACATCACGAGCGGCGATGGCCGCGCGCAATCCCTCGTCGGTGAACGTCGGTGGCAGCCGTACGTCGAGCACGGCCACGTCGGGGCGCAGCTCGGTCAACCGGGCGAGCACGTCGTCGGCGTTGTCCGCTGCCTGGACCACCTCGATGCCCTCGTTCTCCAGCAACAGCACCAGACCCTCGCGCAACAGCGCGTCGTCCTCGGCGATCACGACCCGCATGGCAGCTCCACTCTCAGCAACGTCGGCCCGCCGTCCGGGCTCGACACCTCGACCAGTCCGGAGAAGGCTTCCACCCGTCTCCGGATCCCGATGATGCCGGTGCCGCCGGCGGTACGTCCGGCCCCACCGACGCCGTTGTCCCGGACCTCGACGACCAGTCGCTCATCGGCCGCGCTGCCCTCCGTGCGCACCGTGACCGACGCTCGGTCGGCATGGCTGTGCCGAGCCACGTTGGTCAGGGCCTCCGAGATCACGAAGTACGCCGCGGACTCGATCGCCGTGGGCGCTCGCCGCAGTCCCTCCGTGTCGAGCGTGCAGGGCACCGGGCATCGGGCCACGGCATGGGCGACGGCTCCGTCGAGTCCGTGCTCGTCCAGCACCGGCGGATAGATGCTGCGTACGACGTCACGGAGCTCGGCGAGCGCCGTACCGGCGGCAGCCTGGGCCTTCTCCAGCAGCGGCCGGACCTGGTCGGGCTCGCGACCCAGCGAACGCTCGAGGATCCCGAGGTGCATGACCACCCCGACCAGCTTGTTCTGGGTGCCGTCGTGGAGATCACGTTCGATGCGCCGCAGCTCGGCGCGGTGGGCCTCGAGGGCGGAGGCACGGCTGGCGGTCAGGACGCTGACCTGCTCGCTCAGGTGCGCAGCCCGGTCGAGACCCAGGAACCGCACCGTCCACCACACCCGCAGCCGCGCCGTCGGAGGCAACAGCCAGAGGGCGAGAGCGGCATAGCCGAGGCCGATCACGAACGTCGCCCACGCCAGCGGCCAACTGGTCACGTCGAAGACCGTTGCCGCAGGTTGGTCCGTCGGAAGCACCCACCAGTACCCCGGAATCAAGAGGGCGTTGGCGGCCCCCAGCGGCAGCGCGACCACCAGCAGGGTGATCAACAGGCCGGGTAGGCCGTGCCCGGCCACCCAGGTCAGCTCGCGGCGTACGGCGCGGTCGTGGAGCATCGCCTGGGCGCGCTCGAGATAGCTGCCTTCGCGCGGCTGCCTGGCCGAGACGATGCTCTGGCCCGTACGGGCTCCGATGCGTCGCCGGTTCACGTCGGCCCATCGACCCAGCAGGTCGATCGCCCACGGGAGCGCCAGCCAGCCGACGGTGATGGCGATGGCCAGGAAGAGGATCAGGAAGAAGAGCAGGAACGACACGAAGGACGCGCCGACCTCGGCGAGGAGGAACGGCAGGACGCGCGCCGCCTCGACGGCACGCGTCCTGATCCGTGGCAGCAGGCCTGAGGTCACAGCCGCGACCCTAGCGGCACTGCCGGCTGCTCAGGGGTCACGTCGGCTGCCCGAGCGGCCGGTCCCGTCGGGCGGTCCTGATGGCCCGGCCACCAGGCCCGGTGCCCGATGAGCGCGGTCAGCGCCGGGGTCAGCAGGATCGCCATCACGAAGGCGACCAGCACGATCCCGATCGCGATCCCGAAGCCCATCTGCTGCAAGGTGGCGTTCTCCGCGAGCATCAGCACTCCGAACGTGCCGGCGAGGATCAGACCGGCCACCGCGATGGTCGGAGCCGTGTGCCGTACGGCGAGACTGGCTGCGGCCCGCGGGGCATGGCCGGCCCGCGCCTCCTCACGCAGTCGGGCGACCATGAGGATGTTGTAGTCGGTGCCGATGGCCACCACGAAGAGATACATCATCAGCGGCAGGCTGAAGAGCAGCCCGGGCTCGTCCATGAAGCCCTGGAAGACGATCACCGTGGTCCCGAGCGAGGCGAGGAACCCCAGCGCGACCGCGCCCATGAGATACCAGGGCGCCACCAGGCTGCGCAGGAGCAGCGCGAGCACGATGAGGATGAGCAGTCCAGCGACGGGGAAGACCACCTTGTAGTCCACGTTGACGGCATCCTCGACGTCCGCGAGCACCGAGGTGAGGCCGCCGACGTACGCCTCGGTATCGGCCGGAGCGGCCGCGTGCACGACGTCGCGCAGCTCGCCCCGGACCAGGCTGAGGGCGGCCTCCGACGAAGGCGCTGCGTCGAGCACGACGGACACCTGGGCGGCGGTCCCGGCCTCGTTGAAGACAGGCGGCGCGACCCGGGCGACGCCGTCGACCGTGCCGATGCGGTCCGCCAGCGCTTCCACGGCACCGGCGTCCAGCGTGGTGTCGGCCGTGGAACGCACGAGTACGTCGGTGGGCCGGGTCTCGCCAGCGGAGAAGCCCTCCTCCAGGTCGGACAGGGCGCGGGCCGACTCGCTGTCGGGGGCCCCTCCGGACTGGTCGAAGGTGGCGACGAACCCGGTCGCCCCCAGGGCCAGTGCCGCCAGCAGTAGGCCGGTGGTGACGACGACCGCCTTGGGGCGGCGAGCCACCAGGTTGCCGAGTCGGCTCGAGATCCGTTCCTTGGGCGTGTGCTGCCACGACCGTGAGGGCCAGAAGACCTTGGAGCCGAAGAGGGACACCACGGCCGGTACCAGGGTGAGGCCCGCGGCCAGCGTGACCGCGACGGCGATGGCCAGTGCCGGGCCCCAGGCGCGCAGCTGGCCGAGCGTCGAGAGCGACAGTGCCAAGAACGCGATGATGACGACTGCGGCGGCCGAGGTGATCGCCTCGCCCACGCGGCCCACCGCTTGGATCATCGCGTCGCGGGGAGCGATGCCGGCGCGCAGCCGCTCGCGATAGCGGAACATCAAGAAGATGAAGTAGTCGGCTCCGACGCCGAAGAGCACGATGATCAGCAGTTGGTTGATGGTGGTGTCGACCTGCAGGCCGAACATCTCGCTCGCCCAGCTGATCAGACCGGTCGAGGCGATCATCACGAGTGCGATCGACGCGATCGGCAGCAGTGCGATGACGGGACTGCGGAAGATCAGCAGGAGCAGGACGACGATCAGCACCAGGGTGGCCATCATGATCAACTGGTCGATGTCACCGGTCGCCTCGAGGTCGTCGAGCATCATGGCCGTGTCACCGGTGACGCCCAGCTGCAGTCCGGTGCCCTCGAGGAGCGGAGCGGCATCGGAGCGCAGCTCCTTGATCGAGTCCATGAGGGTCTCGCCGTAGATGACGTCGTCGCTGTCGGCGCGCGGCTCGAGGTTCGCGATCAGGATGGTGCCGTCCGCCGAGACCTGCTCGCTGAGGGTGATCCGGTCGACGTCGTCATAGCCGTGGCCGTCCAGCTGGTCCACGATGCCGCTCGCTGCGGCGACGTCGGAGTCGGACATCGCGGTGCCGTCGGCGTGCTTGAACACCAGGATCGCCGCGGGCTCGCGGATCTCCGGAAACGCCTCCTCGGCGATCTCCGCTGCTTGCGCGGACTCATAGGTCGACGGCAGGAAGTCGGCCTGGTCCTGGGTCGTCGACAGCTGTGGAGCAGACAGGACGACGGCCGCCGTGACCACGAACCAGGCGACGATGGTGAGCCAGGGGTGGTGTACGACGCCGCGTCCGATGCGCTCGAACATGGGTACTCCTTCGGGTGGGGATGGACTACCCATGACGCTAGGAATCCCCGCGCCTCGGTGACATCCTGCGGACGCCCGTTCGGGGGTGGTGCCAGCACCACCCCCGAGGTGTCGAGGACTGCACCCCGGTCGGCTCTCGCAACCCGCGACGTACCGGCGTCGTGGGCCGCAAGAAGTGCCACCTCCCTGCACGCGAGGTGCTCCTTCGCGGGTTGGGACCGGGGTGGGCGGGGAAGGATCGGCGCCATGAAGAGCGAACTTTTCGACCAGGCCCACCGGTTGGTCACCAGCGACCAGCGGTGGGCGTTGCAGAACGAGCAGATGCTCCGGGTGGGCCTCGGGCCGGACGTGTTGGCGTCCAAGGGGTCGATGGTCGCCTACCAGGGCAACGTTGCCTTCCACCACGAGAAGTCCGGGTCGATGGGGAAGCTGGCCAAGAAGGTCGTCACCGGTGAGGACGTCTCGCTGATGCGGGTCTCGGGGCAGGGCGAGGTGTTCTTCGCCGATGCCGCGGGTTATGTCTTCACGATCGATCTAGAGAACGAGGGGATCAGCCTCAACTTCCGCAACCTGCTTGCTTTCGACGCGACCTTGACGTGGGACATCAACCGCATCAAGGGCGCCGGGATCATGGCGGGCAACGGTCTCTTCAACACCACGGTCGGCGGCACCGGCACCGTGGCGGTGACCTCGGTCGGCAGGCCCACCGTCTTCGACTGCTCGAAGGCACCGGTCGCGGTCGATCCCAACTCCACCGTGCTCTGGTCGGCCAACCTCGCGCCCACCCTCAACAACTCGATGAACATGAGCTCGATGTTGCGTGGTGGTTCGGGCGAGGCGATCCAGTACGTCTTCCACGGCCCGGGGTTCGTGGTCGTGCAGGCCTTCGAGTGGTCGCCGCTGGCGACGACGGGGCGCTGACATGAGGAGCCTGCTCTTCCGGGAGACCCAGCCCGTCGACTCCGAGCGGCGCTGGGTCAAGCAGAACCGGAACGCGCTGCGCGTCGGCCTCGGGCCCGACGTGCTCGCCGCCAAGGGGACCATGACGTCCTACCTCGGCGATGTGGCCTTCCACCACGAGAAGTCCGGGTCGATGGGGAAGCTGGCCAAGAAGGTCGTCACCGGTGAGGACGTCTCGCTGATGCGGGTCTCCGGGCAGGGTCAGGTCTGGTTCGCACAGAATGCCGGCTATGTCTTCACGATCGATCTAGAGAACGAGGGGATCAGCCTCAACTTCCGCAACCTGCTTGCTTTCGACGCGACCCTGACGTGGGACATCAACCGCATCAAGGGCGCCGGGATCATGGCGGGCAACGGTCTCTTCAACACCACCGTCGGCGGCACCGGCACCGTCGGCATCAATTCCATCGGGCGCCCGGTCGTCCTCGACTGCTCGAAGGCGCCGGTGTCGGTCGATCCCCACTCGGCGGTCGCCTGGTCGGCCAACCTCGCGCCCACCGTCAACAACTCGATGAACATGAGCTCGATGTTGCGTGGCGGTTCGGGCGAGGCGATCCAGTACGTCTTCCACGGCCCCGGGTTCGTCGTGATCCAGGCCTACGAGTGGACCGCCGTGCAGCAGGCGGAGAACAAGGGCAAGGGCGCGATCAGCGGCGCCATCAATCTCTTCACCTGAGCCGACAGGGGCGGTACGTCGGCACGCGAGTGACGGCGTACAGTGGCGTCAGCCGAGCAGGAGAGTGGGGTGGTCGTGATGGAGAGTCAACCTCCGAGTCCCCACGTCGCCCCATCCGTCGACCTGCCGCGCCCCGGTCAGCAGTCCTGAACTGCGCGGCGGTCCGATCCTGAGGACCTGCCATGTCTGACGCCACCTTCCGCAACGCCCTGCGTGGGATCTCCCGCGGGCGCCGGCCCCTGTCTGCCTCCGTGGGACCCGTCGAACAGAACCACGCCGCGAGCGACGAGTCCATCGACCGGGCCTCCTCGAGCCTCATCGATGCTGCCGTCTACGCGGATGGTGACCGCATCGAGACCTCGACGACGCTTGCCGACAGCTATCGCGCCCTGCGCGAGCAGGAGGACGGCGTCGCCTGGATCGGGCTCTATCGGCCCGACCACCACGACCTGGCATCGGTGGCGGCCGAGTTCGGCCTGCACGACCTGGCCGTGGAGGACGCCATCGTGCGCCACCAGCGACCCAAGCTCGAGCGCTACGACGAGACGCTCTTCGTGGTGCTGCGGGCGGCCCGCTACCTCGACGACGTCGAAGAGGTGGAGTTCGGCGAGGTGCACGTCTTCGTCGGTCCGGACTTCGTGGTGAGTGTGCGCCACAGCGAGTCGCCCGACCTCGCTGCCGTGCGTCGCCGACTGGAGAGCAATCCCGATCTGCTGGCGCTCGGGCCCGAAGCGATCCTCTATGCGATCCTCGACCGGGTCGTCGATGACTACGCGCCGGTCGTGGCGGGGCTGGCCAACGACATCGACGAGATCGAGACCGAGGTCTTCGGCGGCGATCCGACGGTCTCCCGCCGCATCTATGAGCTCAATCGCGAGGTGATCGAGTTCGAGCGGGCCACCCGGCCGCTGGCCGACGTCGTCCGCGCGTTGACGGCGGGTTTCGCGAAGTACGACACCCACGACGAGCTGCAGCGCTACCTGCGCGACGTCGACGACCACCTCACCCTCGTGATCGAGCAGGTCGACGCCTTCCGGCAACTGCTGCGCGACATCCTCACCGTCAACGCCACGCTGGTGGCGCAGCAGCAGAACGAGGAGATGAAGGCACTCACCGAGTCCAGCCTCGACCAGAGCGAGGAGGTCAAGAAGATCTCTGCATGGGCCGCGATCCTCTTCGCCCCGACCCTGGTCGGCACCGTCTACGGCATGAACTTCGACGACATGCCCGAGTTGCACTGGAGCTTCGGTTATCCCTTCGCGGTGGCGCTCATGGGGTTGGTCAGCCTCTGCCTCTATGCCGTCTTCCGTCGTCGCGACTGGCTCTGACCGACTGCTCCGGGGCGCGGGGTCGCTGGGCTGGTGCGGTGCCGGGCGGCCGGGCGGGGCAGCACTTTGTCACCAAAACTGCTGCTTGGTGGGCGTGGCTACAGCCGCCAAGCGCACAGTTCCCCGCCCGGGCGGGGAATCGTGAGGCGCACGGGGTGCGCGGGTCAGGAGGGGCCGAAGGCCCACACCAGGGCGTCGGCGACGGTGCCACGCCACCAGGCGTAGTCGTGGCCGCCGTTCACCACCTGGGGGTGTACGTCGACGCCGGTCGTCATCAGCCTCGAGGCCAGGTCGGTGTGTGGTTCGGTGAGCACCCACTCCTGACCTCCGTGGGCGAGGTGGATCCGGGGCGCGGGGCCGTCGAGGGGGAGACGAGGTCGGTGAGGTCGTCGAGCCACAACGAGGCGGACTGACTGAGCACGGTGCCGCACAGGTCGGGGCGGCGTAGTCCGAGTCGGAGAGCAGTCAGCCCTCCCAGGCTCTGCCCGAGCACGGCCACCTGACGTGGGTCGCGCGGCAACCACCCCCGGCCCTGCGCCCAGGGCAGCAGGTCGTCGGTCAGGTAGGAGGTGCCGTCGTCACCGAGCTCGGCCCAGCGGTGCTCACGCCCGCCCGAGGCCACCAGCAGCGCGCGGCAGGGTGGCAGCATGGCGTCGGCGACGAGGTTGTCGAGCGTGGTCGGCAGGTCCTGCGGGCCGGTCCACACCTCGCCATCGAGCACCAGCAACAGCGGCGCCTCAGGTGGCAGCAACCCGGCTGCGGTCCAGCTCCACCCCTCACGTCCCCCGGGGAGTGCCTCGGACCTCAGCGTGCCGGCAGGTGTGCCGGGACGGCGTACGAGGAAGGGCTGGGGCGGGGAGTCCGGGAGCGCGACGACCGACTGCACGACGCCGGCCCGGTTGCGGCAGGTCGCCGGGTTGTGTGGATCAGGATGGCCGCGGTCGAGGGTGGCGCGGATCTGGACCTGGTCGCCCTCGGCCAGCCAGGGCGCCCGCTCACCCGGCCGCTGCACCACGAACGCGTACGACGCGCGCCAGTCGCTGCGCATCACGACGCTGAGGGCCCACAGGTCGGTGCCCGGCAGTGGTGACAGCAAGGTCTCGGGCAGCCGGGTCTCGTCGGTGAGCCGGTTGGCGAAGAGCAGCACCTGCTCGGCGTCGGCGTCGTGCCAGACGAAGGTGACGAGACGTTCGTCGGGGTTGTCGACGGGCTCGACGAGGGGAAGCACCGCGTCGGTCAGGAAATCGGTGACCGCGGCCGGATCCGAGACCGTCCGCTCGGCGAGGGCAGTCAACGTGGGTGACATTCCGTGCTGCAACGGATGCGGTCGCGGCACCTTCGGCGGGCGACGGCCGGGGCCAGGCGGCGTACTTTTCTGCGGGTTCGCCGCGTCTAGCTGAAGGTTCGCCGCGTCTGACTGAAGGTTCGCGGGATCTGACTGTGGGTTGGTCATCGGGCGTACTCCGTGCCGGCGAGCGGCAGCACCAGGGGGTGCCCGACAACGGGTCCGGGATCACTCGGCACGGGAGGTCGTAGACCTCCTCCACCAGCTCCGCGGTGACCACGTCACGGGGGTCGCCGGCAGCGACGATCTCGCCGTCGTGCATCACGATCAGGTGGTCGGCGTAGCGGAAGGCGAGGTTGAGCTCGTGGAGCACGGCGACCACGGTACGGCCCCCTGCCTCAGTCGGCGGGCGAGCTCGAGCACCTCGACCTGGTGGCTGATGTCGAGATAGGTCGTCGGCTCGTCGAGCAGCAGCACGTCGGTCTCCTGGGCCAGGGCCATCGCCAGCCAGACCCGCTGCCGCTGGCCTCCGGAGAGCTCTTGCACCGAGCGGTCGGCCAACTCGGTGACGTCAGCCGCCGACATCGCCGCATCGACGGCCTCCTGGTCGCGTCTCGACCACTGTTTCAGGAGGCTCTGGTGCGGATAGCGACCGCGAGCCACGAGGTCGGCCACCGACATGCCGTCGGGCGCCGACGGTGACTGGGGCAGCAGCGCCAGCTCGCGGGCCAACTCCTTGCTGCCGTAGCTGCGCAGCGACCGACCGTCGAGGGAGACGTCGCCGCCGGTCGGCGTCAGCAACCTCGACAACGCCCGCAGCAGCGTCGACTTCCCGCAGGCATTGGGTCCGACGATCACCGTCATCACCCCGGTGGGCACCGCGACGGTCAGGTCGTCGACGACGGTGCGGTCGCCGTACGCCAGCGTCAGGTCGTTCGCGGTCAGCCGCGGGCCGAGGGTCTGCTCAGACATGGTTCCTTCTCCACTCCCCGGCCAGCAGGATGATCAGATAGATGCCGCCGACCGCGCCGGTGACCACACCCACGGCGAGCTCGTCGGGGGCGAAGAGGCGTTGCGCGACCAGGTCACTGACCTGCACGAGCAACGCGCCCATCAGCGCGGACCCCACCACCCCGGGCGTCGGTACGCCGGCAAGTCGGCGAGCGAGCTGAGGTGCGGCGAGTGCGACGAAGGCGATCGGGCCAGTCGCGGCCGTGGCCACCGACACCAGGGCGACTCCGGTGAGGACGGCGCCGGTCCGGACCCGGCGGACGGGGATGCCGGCCGAGGAACAGGTGTCGTCGCCGAGGGCGAGCATGCCCAGCGGACGGGCGAGCAGCAGCGCCGGGATGCTCAACACGGCGACCGCGACGATGACCAGCGTCGCCCGCGGCCACAGCACTGCATTGAGGGAGCCGGCCAGCCACTGCGCCGCGGTCTGGGCCGCCACCAGGGAGGCGCGCACCATCAGCAGGGAGTTGACCGCGCCGAGCGCGGCCCCGACCCCGATGCCGACCAACACCAGGCGCCCGCCGTCGAGCCCACTGGAGCGGGCCAGGCCGAGCACGATCGCCGCGGTCGCGAAGCCGCCGATCAGGGCTCCGACGCCGACTGCATGCGTGCTGGCGCCGGCGACGATGATCTGCACCAGCGCGCCCGTGGCGGCACCGGTGGTGAAGCCGATGACGTCCGGTGAGCCGAGCGGATTGCCGGTGACGTTCTGGAAGAGGCAGCCGGCGATGCCCAGCGCGGCACCGACCACCAGTGCGGTGACCACGCGCGGCAGTCGTACGTCGCGCACGAAGTACTCGGCCAGCGGGTCGTCGCCCAGGAGCAGCGCGGCCCTGATGGTCTCGGTGAACGTCATGTCGTAGTCGCCGATGAGCAGACCGGCGAGAGCTGCGGCAACGATGGCGAGCAGCACGAAGCCGCCAGCCCGTGCTGCCCGAGGCGGGAAACGCAGGCTGAAGGCACCGACCTCGAGTGTGCGTCGGCGAGCACTCACAGCGAGACCACCTTTCGACGGCTGACCATGGCGACGAAGATCGGGGCGCCGAGGATCGCGGCGACGACGCCGACCTGCACCTCCTGAGGAGCGATCACCACCCGGGAGAGCACGTCGGCAGACAGGAGCCAGGCGCCGCCGAGCACGATGCTCAGCACCGAGATCCAGCGCTGGTCGTGCCCGGCCAGCGCGCGGGCAGCGAGCGGCACGGCGAGCCCGACGAAGGCGATGGGCCCGACGGCCGCGGTTGCGGCTCCGCACAGCAGCGTCGCGGAGATCATCGTGCCGGTGCGGATCCTGCCGAGCTTCACGCCGAGTCCCTGGGCGGTGTCGTCACCGAGCGCCATGGCGTTGAGCGCCGGCCCCAGCAGCAGGGCGAGCGCCGCGCCGACGAGCAGGAAGGGTGCCACCGCGCCCAGCACCGGCCAGCCGCGGCCCTCGGTCGAGCCGACCACCCAGAAGCGGAACTCGTTGAACGCCACCTGGTCGGCCAGGATCACCGTCTGCACCAAGGCGGTCATCGCGGCGCTGACCGCGACCCCGGCCAGTGCGAGACGCACCGGGGTGGCCGAAGCGCGTCCCACGCCGGCGAGGAAGTAGACGCCGACTGCTGTGACCGCAGCGCCGAGGAAGGCGAACCACAGGTAGAACCAGATGCCTGCGACCCCGGCGATCGCCACGGCCAGCACGACGGCCAGCGAGGCACCTGCGTTGATGCCGAGGATGCCCGGCTCCGCCAGAGGATTGCGGGTCAGTGCCTGCATCAGTGCACCGGCCAGGCCGAGCGAGGCGCCGACGGCTGCGGTGAGCACGGTGCGCGGGATCCGTTGCTCGTGGATCACCCCCGACAGCACGCTGTCGTCGGGGTGCCACAGCAGCCGCCAGGTCTCCTTGGGCGCGATCGAGTGGGAGCCGAAGAAGATGCTCAGGCCGGCTGCGCCGACCAGCACCACCAGGCCGAGTGCGAGCAGGAGCGGGGCGGGGAGACGTCTGTCAGCCACGGGCCCGCAGGCCCCGCCGCAGCACGAGACCGGCACCGACCACGGCGACCACCAGCACCCCGGTGCCCACGAACGGGAAGGGGTCGTCGGGGTCGGCCGCCGCCTGTGTCGTCTGCTCGCCGGACGTGGGTGCGACCTCGGTGGTCTCGGGCTCCACGGGGTCCTCCGTGGATGCCGTCTCCTCGTCGGTCCCTGCCGAGTTGTCGTCGGACGTCTTCGGGGCCTTCACGCCCTTGGGCAGTTCCAGCGTCAGCTTCTTCCCAGCGGCCACCACGTCGTCGGTAGACGTCGCCGACGACCCCGGCTCGCTCGACGAGGAGGAGTTGGAGGAGTCGTCGCTCGACTGGTCGGACGACGACGAGTTGTCGCTGTTGCCGGAGTTGTTGTTGCTCGAACTGCCAGCGGTGACGGTGAAGTTGGCGCCGCCGCGCAGGGTGTAGCCCTTCACGCCCTGATAGGTGCCCTGGGAGTCGAACATCTCCTCACTGGCGAGGAAACGCAGCCAGTGCTTGCCCGGCTTGAGGTCGGCGGGCAGCACCAAGGAGCCGGAGACCGACCCGTTGGCGGAGATGCGCTGCTGGTGCACGACGCAGGCACCGTGCACACCGGCCTGGGCGCAGAACTGTCCGTCGTCGATCTTGACGTAGACGATCTCGCCGGCGGGGAAGCCGGAGATCCGGAAGCTCAGGGTGTCGCCGGCCCGCAGCGTGCTCGGGGAAGCGCTCGCCGACGTACCGGGGGTGTCCGGGCCGGCGCCGCTGTCGGGGATGGCGGAGGCAGTGGGCGTCGAGACGAAGGCCAGCGCCGCGGCCAGAGCCAGACCTCTCAGCAGGCGCTTCATGCGACCGCTCCCCGACGCCGCAGGGCAATCGCTCCCCAGGCGGCGAACAGGAGGGCGACCCCGATTCCGGAAAGCACGCCGTCGAGGGCGCCGACGGGAGCTGAGTTCTTCGGCGATGCGGAGGTCGGCGTCGTGGCCGGGCTGACCGTCTCGGTGCCGTCGAGTTCCTCGGCGACCGGTTCGACGGTGGGCTCGTGCTGGTACCAGCCGAGCAGCTTGCCGTCCTCGTCCTGGACCGCCAGGCGCAGCTCGGTGTCGGCGAGGTTGCCCAGGTCGACCAGCAGCCGGCGCTGCTTGTCGAAGATCGCGCCACCGATCGGCACGACCGACGTGCCGACGTACGCCGTCACAAAGCCGATCTGGCCCTTGTCGGCCGCTGGCACCTCGAGGGTGAGGGTGGTGCCGTCGAGGGTCGCGGAGACGGCCCGCTGGTTGTTGACCCTGAGCTTCTTGGCCGCCACCGGCACGGGCGGTTCCCGCAGTGCCTGTTCCTGCTGCGGTGTGGGTGCCGGGGCGGACGGCGTCGAGCTCACCGTGGGGTTGTTCGTCGGCTGCTTCGGGGTGTCGTCGCCCGGGTCCTCCTCGGCGCCGGGGAAGGTGATGTCGTCCCAGCCGAGCAGCCTCCCTTGCGACCGAGGTTACCGTCCTGAGCGACCAGCTTGAGCTTGCCGGTGATGGCGCCGTCCTTGGGCAGCGTGACCATGATGCGGCCCCGGGCATCGGCTCGGAACCACTTCTCGCCCCACGGGTAGCGCGGCGAGTCGTCGTCGGTGTAGGCGCTGAGGAAGACCCAGTCGCCCTTCTGGGCACCCTTGACCTTGACCGTGACGTCCTTGCCCGACTGGGTGACCTCGAGGCCGTTGCGCTTGCCCTTCTTGAGCTTGCCGACGGGGGCGGGGATGCCATTGGGCTTGTAGGCGCCGACCACGAACTCCTCGCTCTGGAGGGTGCGGACCTGGTCGCCCGGGAGCAGTGAGCCGGAGAGCAGTCGGAGCGTGTGGGCGCCGGGCTTCAGTGCGGGGGTCGAGGTCTTCGTCGTGCCGTCGGGCAGTCGGATCTCGGCCGTGAAGGTGCCGTCGCTGTGCCTGGCCTGCACGAGCGCCCAGATGGTGCGGTTGGCGTGCACGGACGAGTCGAGGTGGCTGATGCCGCCCTCATCGATCTTCACGCCCAGCTTGGAGCCACCGCCAGCGGGATTGCACCAACCGGTGCCGCTGATGGTCAGCATGCCGCCGAACGTGGCGCTGGGGTTCTCGATCGTGACCGTGGGTTGATCGGAGGTGGGCTTGCACTCGACGTCGCTGTTGTCGTCGCCTCCTTGCCACTTCTCGCCGTCGACCGTCAACGACGAGGTGGTCGCGGTGCGCTGCGTGTCGCCGGAGGCGAACTTGCCGGAGAAGAGGGAGACGGTGAAGTACTGGCCCTTCGTCAGGCCCGGCGGGAGGTCGACGTCGGTGTCGAAGTTGCCGTCGGCGTCAACCACCGAAGCGTCGAGCAGTGCCCAGATGGTGGCGTCCCCCTGGAGGATCCCGGAGCCCGTCCGCCGGGCCTGCTCACCGTTCTCGGTGAGGTTGATCTTGAGCGCGATCGTCGACGGACCACCCTGCGGGTGGGTCCAACCGGTGCCGGCGAGCTTCAGGCGACCACCCGGGGTGACCGCGCTCTGGACCCAGGCGGTCGCGCCGCCGTTGCGCACCTCCTCGTGCGCCCATGCGGGTGCGTCCGGGACCACCTCGTCGGCGGGGAGGACGGTGAAGGCGTTGGTCGCCACGGTGCGCATCTCGTCACCGGCCGCGAGCGATCCGCTCAGCAGGCGCAGGGTGTGCTCGCCGGTCTCCAAGGCGGGGGCCGAGGTGGCTGCGGTGCCGTCGGGCAGCTCGATCTCGGCGTCGAGCGTGCCGTCGGTGGAGTCGGCCTCGACGATCGCCCAGATCGTCTTGTTGGCGTGCACCGCGGTGTCGAGACGACTGATGCTGCCCTCGTCGATCTTGACCCCGATGACCGAGCCGCCGCCCGCCGGGTTGCACCAGCCAGCGCCGGTGATCTTGATCGTGCTGCCCACCTGGACGCTCCTCGTGGAGACCGTCGCGGAGGCATTGCCGGCGGTGGGAGTGCAGGAGCCGGCCTCGGCAGCGGAGGTGTCGGCGTACGTCGGCACCGCCCAGACGACGCCGGCTGCAGCGGTCAGCGCGAGGGTGGTGGCGAACCTGCCGAGATGGGAGATGGTGGTGTTCACGTGAGACTCCGGAGGACGTCGTCGATGAGGCGTTGCATGAGGATCGGGCCGCCGGTGGAGGTCCACAGCGAACCGTCGACCGGCATCACGTGGCCGGCCCGGTAGGCCTCGAGGTCGGTGAAGCCGGGCACCTTCTCGGCCGCGGCCAGGGCCTTCTCGGCAC
Organism: Nocardioides alcanivorans; assembly: GCF_021555175.1. Lineage (GTDB taxonomy): Bacteria > Actinomycetota > Actinomycetes > Propionibacteriales > Nocardioidaceae > Nocardioides > Nocardioides alcanivorans. Next base: position 283,164 of record NZ_JAKGRW010000012.1, read on the forward strand.
CCGTCACGTCACTGGTGCCGCCGGCGTCGGGGTTGCCCTGGGACGAGCCGCCGAGGGTGCCGAAGAACATGTGGTCGGCGTCGATCGTGGCCAGGTTCTCCAGTGAGACCGGCTCACTGTGGCCGCGCCCGCGGCGGTCCTGGCCGGCGGGTCGTTTGAGGCCGAGATCGGCCAGTGCGATGCCGCCTGGCAGCTCGTTGAGGATGAGGGAGGCCGAGCCGCCCTGCCACCGGACGACGGAGAAGGTGTCGTTGCTGTAGGTGTCCTTCAGCTGCTTCCGGGCACTTGCGACCGCTGTGTCGTAGTCCGCGATCACGGCTTCGGCCTCGTCGGCCTTGTTCAGCGCGTCGGCGATGTTGGTGAAGGTGCCCCGCCAGTCGGCCCCGGCGTAACCCGCGTAGTAGGTCGGCGCGATCTTGCGGAGGATCTCGATCGCCTCGGGATTGTTGTTGATGCTGGTGCCGTCGACGAGGATCAGGTCGGGCTTGGCGTTGGCGATCACGTCGTAGTTGGGCTGGGCGACGCCACCGAGCAGGGGGATGTCACCCGCCTTGTCGGCCAGGTAGTGGGGCACGCCCTTCTGGCCGCGACCGCTGATGGTGCCGATCGGAGTGATGCCCAGCGCCAGTGCCCCGTCGAGAGCCGGCTCGCTCAGGGCGACGACCCGCTGGGGGTCGGCCGGGACCAGCATCTCCGTGCCCTCGACATCGGTGACCGTGCGGGTCTCACCCGTGGGTTCGGCGTTGCCGCTGCCGCCGCAGGCAGTGAGCCCGACCGTCAGACAGGCGAGGGCGATCAGCGCGGCGAGCGCGCGGACGGTGCGGAGGCGCCGAGGGGCGGGCGGGCGCGGGGAAGCGGTTCGAGGCACGATGGATCCACGTCATTCTAGGCTTTGGTAAGCCAAGCCTAACATCCATCAGATGTTTCCCGGCAGCCGCTGGTCAGCGCGGCCGGACAGCGCTCAGTCGAGCACGCGCAGGTCGTGGCAGGCGTGGCTCGCCGCGAGGCCGGCGGCCAGTGTGCTGTTGCCCGATTCGATCGCCGCCAGCAGGGCGCCGTGCTCCTCCTGGCGTTCCACCGCGGGCTGCAGGTTGTCGAGTGCGCCGCGGCGCATGCCTTCGCGCAACGCCGACATGAGGCTGGCGTAGAGGTCGGCGAGCAGGGCGTTGCCCGACAGGTCGACCAGCAGGGCGTGGAACTGGCCCGGTGTCCGGCCCCGTTCGGTGGCCTTGTCGCCGGAGACGTCGGCGTCGTGGGCGGCCCGGAGCTTCGCCAGGCCCTCAGGGGTACGTCGCTGGGCGGCGAGGTCGGCTGCCTGCACCTCCAGCGCCCGTCGGACGTCGAGGATGTCGCGCCAGGAGTGGGTCGAGGCGAAGTCGGAGAGCACTCCCCGCACGGGGTTGAGGGAGCGTACGAAGGTGCCACGGCCCGGCGCGGGCTCGAGCATGCCGAGGTGCGCCAGGCTCCGGACCGCCTCGCGGATGGTGCTGCGACCGACCCCGAACTCCGCAGCGAGCTCGGCCTCCGTGGGGATCCGACCATTGATCGGCCAGCGTCCTGAGGTGATGTCGGCCTGAAGGCGCTTCACGGTGTCCCGTGCGCGCTCGCTGCCCATCGCCACGTGTCGTGCTCCTTGTCGTCCGGAGGTCGGTCCGCCCGCGAGTGCGGGCGCCCGATCGATCGTCCCAGTCTTCCAGCCTGCTGGGGAAACTTTGCCGAAGGTCTCGACAATCACCAGCGATGTGTTTAGGGTTGCCTTACCTAATGCGGAGTGCACGGACTTCGCGGCGGTACCCGGTGATCGTTGCCCCTGCCACAGGTGACGGCACCCGTACGACCCAGGCCTGGGCGCCCAGGCAGCACCATTGAGCGCCCTCCAGAAGTCCTCACTGGTCCTGATTCCCCAAGTCAGCCGGTGCCCAGGCCAAGGGTCGGCGAGTCACCGGTCGACGAGCCAGGCGCCGACGTACGTCCGCTCGGCGGTGCCGCCGCTCCACTGCCGCACCCGGGGCGTGGCGAGTGCCGGCCAGCGACCGGCGGTCGTGAGGGTGCCGAGGCCGGCCTTGACCATCGCCTCCTTGACGACCCAGAGCTGGGAGAAGGCGGTCGCAGGATCGACGGCCGCGTCGACCCGGGCGATTTCCTCGGCGGTCAGGACCTGGCGGCGGACGCCGTCGGAGACCACACGCACCCGCTCCACCGAAGCGGCGTACGAAACGACGAATCGCGGGTCGGTTCCCCGAAGTCACGGTAGGCTGCATATCCATAAACACCACCTTCCCGAATTGAACGAAGTACAA
>NZ_JAKGRW010000013.1 GCF_021555175.1 Nocardioides alcanivorans
GACCAGCGGGGTGGGCGCCGGGACGCGGTCTCGACAAGCTCGACCTCCGGTGGGGGTGGGGGTCTCGACGGGCCTCGACCTCCGGGGTGGGAGGCGGGGTGGTCTCGACAAGCTCGACCACCGAACCGGTCTCGACAAGCTCGACCAACGGAGTACAGGCTCGACCTCCGGTGGCGGGCGGCGGGGTGGTCTCGACAGGCTCGACCTCCGGGGTGGTCTCGACAAGCTCGACCAACGGGGGTGGGTCTCGACGGGCTTGACCAACGAACCGGTCTCGACGGGCCCGACCTCCGGTGGTGGGCGGCGGGGTGGTCTCGACGGGCTCGACCTCCGGTCTGGTCTCGACGGGCTCGACCAACGGGGTGGACAGCGGGGGCGAGGGGGGACCGGCCGTAGAGTGACCTCGATGTCCACTTCACCCACCGCCGCGGCGACCGACCCGGCTGCCGGTCTGATCGCCGGCAGTATCCGGGAACTGGAGCCGGAGCTCTTGGAGTTCCGCCGCGACCTGCACGCCCACCCCGAGCTCTCCTGGCAGGAGGCTCGCACCACGGAGCGCGTCGCGACGCGCCTCGAGGCGGCGGGGCTGCGGGTACGGCGCCTCCCGCGCAGCGGGCTGGTGGCCGAGGTGGGGAGAACGGGCCACTGGTCGCACTGCGTGCCGACCTCGACGCGCTCCCGGTGGAGGACCGCACCGGCGCGCCCTGGGCCTCCACGGTGCCCGGTGTCGCCCACGCGTGCGGGCACGACGTGCACGTGACCGCACTCGTCGGTGCCGGCCGTGCGCTGGCCCGGGTGCATGCCGCAGGGCTGTTGCCCGGTCGGGTCCGGCTCCTCTTCCAGCCCGCCGAGGAGGTCATGCCAGGCGGCGCGCTCGAGCTGCTCTCGCTCGGTGCCCTCGACGACGTCTCGCACGTCTTCTGCCTGCACTGCGACCCCAGCCTCGACGTGGGTGAGGTCGGTCTGCGTGACGGGCCGCTCACCGGAGCCGCCGATGCGCTGGGCATCACCTTGATCGGCAAGGGCGGCCACACTTCGCGTCCCCACCTCACCGAGGACCTCACCTTCGCCCTGGCCAAGCTCGTCACCGAGCTGCCCGCCATCTTGTCGCGCCGCCTCGATCCGCGAGCCGGTGCGAGCCTGGTCTGGGGCATGGTCAGTGCCGGGTCGGCACTCAACGTCATCCCCGCCACTGGCCACCTCGGGGGACGGTGCGGATGCTCGACGCCGTCGCCTGGGCCGAGGCCGAGGACCTCGTGCGTGAGCTCGTCGCCCAGATCATCGCGCCCTACGGCATCACGGCGGAGATCTCCTACCAGCGTGGCGTTCCCCGGTGGTCAACGACCACACCGCCACCGCCCTGCTCGGCCGTGCTGTGGAGTCGGTGCTCGGCCCGGCCGGCCACGTACCCACCCGCCAGAGCCTTGGCGGGGAGGATTTCGGGTGGTACCTCGACCGCATCCCGGGAGCGATGGGACGCCTCGGCACACGTACGCCGGGCGGCACGACGTACGACCTCCACCAAGGGGACCTGCGCGTCGACGAGCGGGCCGTTGCGATCGGTGCCCGGGTGCTGGCGGAGACGGCACTGCTCGCGCTGCGTCACTGAGCGGCCGACCCGCCACGCAGGTCCGCTCAAGACGGTTCGGTCACTGCACGGTAACTATTTGCGCGCATGTGGTTCCCGGCGCGAGTACGTGACTTAGGGTGCTGCCGAGTGGCCGCGGTGCGGCCGTCCACGAACCCTCAGGAGGACCGCCGTGAAGAAGACGGCTCGAGTAGCTGCAGCCATCCTGGTCACCACCCTCGCACTCACCGCCTGCGGTGATCGTGACGACTCGGACGACAACAGCAGCAGCAACAACACCGACTCCACCAGCGAGACCACCGAGTCGGAGTCCGCGGCCCCGACCGAGAGCCACCCCGACTTCAAGGCCTGCATGGTCTCCGACGACGGCGGCTTCGACGACAAGTCCTTCAACCAGACCTCCCACGACGGCCTGAAGCAGGCTGTCGAGCAGCTCGGTGTGCAGACCGGCGAGATCGAGTCGCACGCGCAGACCGAGTTCGAGGACAACATCAACGAGATGGTCCAGGCGGGCTGCAACAGCATCACCACCGTCGGCTTCCTGCTCGGTGACGCCACCCTCAAGGCCGCCAACAAGAACAAGGACATCGACTTCTCGATCGTCGACTTCGCCTACATCGACGAGGCGGGCGAGAACACCGCTCCCAACAACCTCAAGGGCCTGACCTACGACACCGCCCAGCCTTCCTACCTGGCTGGCTACCTGGCTGCGGCCAAGAGCGAGAACGGCGTGGTCGGCACCTTCGGTGGCGTCAACATCCCGACGGTCACCATCTTCATGGACGGCTTCTTCCACGGCGTCCAGAAGTACAACGAGGACAACGACGCCGACGTCCAGGTCATCGGCTGGGACCCCGCCAAGCCGAAGACCGGCTCCTTCACGAACGACTTCGGCGACAAGACCAAGGGCCAGAACATCGCGGAGGAGATGATCGGCCAGGGCGCCGACGTCATCTTCCCAGTCGCGGGTCCCGCCGGACTCGGTGGTCTGCAGGCTGCCCAGGACAACAGCGTCTGGGGCATCTGGGTCGACACTGACGGCTGCGTCTCGGCGGCCGAGTACTGCGACTCCCTGCTGACCTCCGTGGTCAAGGGCATGGACGTCTCCGTGCTGGAAGCCATCCGCGAGTCCGCCAACGGCGAGTTCACCAACGAGCTCTACGAGGGCACCCTCGAGAACGGTGGCGTGAGCCTGGCCGACTACGGCCCCCAGGCCGACATCGACGACGAGCTCGACGCCAAGATCCAGGAGCTCTCCCAGCAGATCATCGACGGCACGATCACCATCGGCTGAGCGATCCCGGCCTGTCGGTCGGACACGACGAAAGGTCGGGGCGTGTCCACGCCCCGACCTTTCGATTCGCAAGTGTCATGCTGAGCACCGGCGGTCCCACCCGTGGGGCCCGGTGCGGAGGAGCGAGATGAAACTCGAGATCCGGGGTCTCACCAAGCGGTTCGGTTCGTTCACCGCCAACGACGCGATCGACCTGACCATCGAACCGGGTGAGATCCACTGCCTGCTGGGGGAGAACGGCGCAGGCAAGTCGACGCTGATGAACATGCTCTACGGGCTGTTGGAGCCAACTGAGGGCGAGATCCTCGTCGATGGTGAGCCGGTGGACTTCAACGACCCCAGCGACGCCATTGCCGCTGGCATCGGCATGGTCCATCAGCACTTCATGCTGGTGCCGGTCTTCACCGTGGCCGAGAACGTGATGCTCGGTCGTGAACAGACCCGCGGGGGCGGTGTGCTCAATCGGCATGCCGCTGCGAAGCGGGTGCGCGAGCTCTCCGACGAGCACGGCCTGCGCGTCGATCCCGACCGGCTGGTCGAGGACCTGCCGGTGGGCGTGCAGCAACGCGTCGAGATCCTCAAGGCGCTCGCCAACGATGCCCGGGTGTTGATCCTCGACGAGCCCACGGCGGTGCTCACTCCGCAGGAGATCGACGAACTCATGCGCATCATGCGCGACCTCAAGGCGCGCGGCACCTCGATCATCTTCATCACCCACAAGCTGCGCGAGGTCAAGGCCGTCGGCGACAAGATCAGCGTGATCCGACGCGGCAAGGTCGTCGGCACTGCCAGGCCTGACGCGACCGAGGCCGAGCTCGCCGAGATGATGGTCGGTCGCTCCGTGCAGCTGCGGGTCGACAAGCCCGAGGCAGAGGTCGGCGAGGTCGTCCTCTCGGTGGAGGGCATGACCGTCGTCGATCCGCGCGGTCACCAGGTCGTCAAGGACGTCTCGTTCGAGGCCCGCGCCGGCGAGGTGCTCGGCGTCGCGGGCGTGCAGGGCAACGGCCAGACCGAATTGATCAAGGCCCTCATGGGCCTGGTCAAGCCCGACGCCGGCACCGTCAAGCTCGACGGCAGGGACATCTCCAAGCAGGGTCCGAAGAAGTCGCTGGCGGCTGGCATCGGCTACGTGCCCGAGGACCGCTCCCACGACGGCTACGTCGGCACTTTCAGCGTCCGCGAGAACCTGGTGCTCGATCTCTACCGCAACGAGGAGTTCTCCAAGCACGGCGCCCTCGCCCTGGAGGCGATCGCGCGCAACGCCGAGCACCGCATCCAGGAGTTCGACATCCGCACCGAGTCCGCCGAGACTCCGGTCGCCTCGCTCTCGGGAGGCAACCAGCAGAAGGTGGTGGTGGCCCGTGAGTTCTCGCGCCCGCTCAAGGTGCTCATCGCCTCCCAGCCGACCCGTGGGGTCGACGTGGGGTCGATCGAGTTCATCCACAAACGGATCATTGCCGAACGTGACACGGGCACTGCGGTGATCATCGTGTCCACCGAGCTCGACGAGATCTATGCGCTGTCCGACCGGATCGCGGTCATGTACGACGGACGCATCGCCGGCATCGTCGGTCCGGACATCCCCCGTGAGGAGATCGGACTGTTGATGGCCGGAGCCGGGGGCGAAGCGCCCACGAACGGGGAGGGGCTGCCTGATGAGCGACCAGTCAGGAGCCGGGACCGTCGAGGCGGCACCGCCGCCGGAGCCGGACGAGCCGACCACGCGGGGTGGTCTCACGGCATGGTTGCCGACCGTGGTCGACACCATCGTCGCCATCGGGCTCGCGCTGATCATCGGCGCCATCTTGATCATCTTCTCCACCGAGGACGTCATCGACTCCCTCGGCTACTTCTTCAGCTACCCCTGGGACTTCTTCAGGTTCGCGGGCACGGCCGTCTGGGATGCCTACTCGAGCCTCGTCGACGGCGCGGTGGGTTCGGGAACCGCCATCCGCCGTACGCTCGAACGCGCAGCGCCGCTCATCTGTGCGGGTCTCGGTGTCAGCCTTGCGTTCCGTTCCGGCCTGTTCAACATCGGTGCCCAGGGCCAGATGCTCCTCGGCGCCCTGGCCGGTGGCTATGTCGGGTTCCACTACGACCTGCCCCCGGGCATCCACCTCGTCGCGGCCCTGCTCGCCGCGCTGGTGGCCGGTGGCCTCTACGGCGGCATCGCAGGTCTGCTGAAGGCGCGCACCGGTGCCCACGAGGTGATCGTGACGATCATGCTCAACCACGTCGCCGGGTTCATCGTGCTCTACTTCCTGGCCAAGGACACCTTCCAGCGGCCCAACTCCAACAACCTGCTGACGCCGCCGGTGGCCGACAGCGCGAGCTTCCCATCGGTGGGTGGCCTCCACCTCGGGGTGATCCTGGCGCTCGTCGCTGCCGGACTCGTGTGGTGGCTGCTCGAACGCAGCACCCTCGGCTTCGAGATGCGCGCCGTCGGTGCCAATCCTGACGCCGCGCGCACCGCGGGCATGAGCGTGGCGCGGGTCTACGTCGCGGGCATGATGATCGCGGGCATGCTCGCGGCGCTGGCGGTGACGATGAACGTGCTGGGTCGCCAGGACGCCGTGACCGAGAACATCGCCGGCCAGGTCGGCTTCGAGGCGATCACCGTGGCCCTGCTGGGGCGCGCGACGCCGCTCGGCACCGTGCTGGCGGGTCTGCTGTTCGGCGCGCTCTCCTCGGGTGGCCTGGCCATGCAGAGTGGAGCCGGCGTGCCGCCGGAGATGGCACAGGTGCTGCAGGCACTGATCGTCTTGTTCGTGGCCGCACCGGCCCTGATCCGGGGCATCACCCGGATGCGGGGTGGTGACGGTGGAGGCACCGTGATGGCGAAGGGGTGGGGCGGATGAGCGCGCTGGCCGAGGCTCCCGTGACAGACGAGGTGCCCGAGGTGCGGGACCGGGCCGATGTCGCCCGGCAGATCCGACTGGTCGTCGTCTTCGCTCTCGCGACCCTGCTGCTCGTGTGGATGAAGTTCGACATCGACGACCCCAACGTCACCTACCTGCTCACCGAGAAGCGGAGCAAGGACTCACCGCCCAAGCCGTTGGACGGCGCGCTGGTGTCGTGGATCGCGATCATCGTCTGTGCGGTGGCGCTGGTGCTGGCGGCGGTCAACCGCTATCCGCGGCGGTGGATCGGTGGGCTGTTCTCGCTGGCGGTGGGCCTGTCGTTCTATGCCGGCTTCCTGATGTGGGCGTACGCCGACCAGGAGGGTTTTGCGGCCTCCATCGCGAATCCGCTCCCGGGCACCGTCAGGATCGCAGCGCCGATCGTGCTCGGCGCACTCGCCGGCTGCCTGTGTGAGCGAGCGGGTGTCATCAACATCGCGATCGAGGGCCAGTTCCTCATGGGTGCCTTCTTCGCCTCGGTTGCTGCGAGTCTCGCCTACAGCGCGGAGATGGGTCTCGTCGGCGGCATCCTCGCGGGCGTGGGCATGGCAGCCCTGCTCGGGCTCTTCGCACTGCGCTACCAGATGAACCAGGTGGTGCTGGGCGTCGTGCTCGTCGCTCTGGCGACCGGTCTCACGACCTTCCTGGCAGGACAGATCCCGACCGACCCCGACATCAAGAAGTACTTCAACGATCCGCCGATCCTCAGCAACATCGCGATCCCGGGCCTCAGCGACATCCCTGTGATCGGTCCGGCGCTCTTCAACCAGAACCTGCTGATCTACGTCATGTATGCGTCGGTCGTGGTCGTCACCTTCCTGCTGTTCGAGACCCGTTGGGGGCTGCGGGTGCGATCGGTCGGCGAGCACCCGAAGGCGGCCGACACCGTCGGCATCAATGTCAACCGGGTGCGTTGGCAGGCAGTGCTCCTGGGCGGCGTCTTCGCCGGACTGGGCGGCGCGCTCTACACCGTCGGCTCGACGGGAGCCTTCGACCGCGACGCCTCCTCAGGCACCGGCTTCATCGCGTTGGCCGCCGTGATCATGGGCCGTTGGCACCCGGTGGGGGCGACCTTCGCCGGCGTCTTCTTCGGCTTCATGTGGAACCTGCAGAACCAACTGAGCTTCGCCGGCAAGCTGCCGACCGAGCTGCTGGGCGCGGCCCCCTACCTGGCGACGATCATCGCCGTCGCCGGCTTCGTCGGTCGGGTCCGTCCGCCCGCTGCCGACGGCGAGCCCTACACGAAGGGCTGACACATGTATCCCGACCAGGAGAGCTGGGACCCGGCCGACGACTGGCCGGCGCTGCTGGCTGCAGCGGTTGAGGCCTCCACGCACGCCTACGCGCCGTACTCCCACTACCGCGTGGGGGCCGCGGCCCGCGTCGACGACGGCCGGGTCGTCGTCGGCTGCAACGTGGAGAACGCGGGGTACGGCGTCACGTTGTGCGCCGAGTGCGGGTTGGTGTCGTCGCTCCACGTGACCGGGGGCGGCAAGCTGACCCACTTCGTCTGCGTCAACGGCGCGGGCGACGTGATCATGCCGTGCGGTCGGTGCCGGCAGCTGCTCGTCGAGCACGGAGGCAACGAGCTGCGTTGCCTCACCGTCTCCGGAGTGCGCAGCATGCGCGAGGTGTTGCCCGACGCATTCGGGCCCGCAGACCTGGCCTCGAAGGCCGGAGGGGAATGAGATGGAGCAGCACGACGTCGTCGAGGTCATCCACGCCAAGCGTGACGGGGGACGGTTGAGCGACTCCCAGATCGACTGGGTGATCGACGCCTACACCCGTGGTGGTGTGGCGGACGAGCAGATGGCGGCCCTGGCCATGGCCATCTTGCTCAACGGCATGGACCGCGCGGAGATCGCACGTTGGACCGGCGCGATGATCGCCTCGGGGGAGCGGATGGACTTCTCGTCCCTCTCCCGACCGACGGCGGACAAGCACTCGACCGGTGGTGTGGGAGACAAGATCACGCTCCCACTCGCACCGCTCGTCGCTGCCTGCGGTGTCGCCGTACCCCAGCTCTCCGGGCGCGGGCTCGGCCACACCGGCGGCACGCTCGACAAGCTCGAGGCCGTCGCGGGATGGCGCGCAACCCTGAGCAACGACGAGATGATGCGGCAGCTCGAGGACGTCGGTGCGGTCATCTGCGCGGCGGGGGACGGACTGGCGCCGGCCGACAAGAAGCTCTATGCACTGCGCGACGTCACTGGGACCGTCGAGGCAATTCCGCTGATCGCCTCGTCGATCATGTCGAAGAAGATCGCCGAGGGCACCGGCTCGCTCGTGCTCGACGTGAAGGTGGGCTCCGGTGCGTTCATGAAGAACATCGATGATGCCCGCGAGCTGGCCGCCACGATGGTGGCACTCGGGCAGGACGCCGGCGTCAACACTGTCGCGCTGGTCACCGACATGGCCACGCCGCTCGGACTCACGGCCGGCAACGGCGTCGAGGTTGCGGAGTCGGTCGAGGTGCTCGCCGGTGGTGGGCCCGCTGACGTGGTCGAGCTGACCGTCGCGCTGGCGCGCGAGATGCTCGCCGGTGCGGGGCGTGACGACGTCGACCCCGCCGACGTGCTCGCCTCGGGCAAGGCGATGGACGTGTGGCGCGCCATGATCCGGGCGCAGGACGGCGACCCGGACGCACCGATGCCGACTCCGAAGGAGACGCACGTGGTCGCTGCGCCGAGTAGCGGCGTACTCACCCGTCTCGACGCACTCTCGGTCGGCGTGGCCTCCTGGCGTCTCGGAGCCGGCCGGGCGCGCAAGGAGGACCCGGTGCAGGCGGCAGCTGGCATCACGTGGCACGCCCGCCCCGGTGACTCCGTCGTGGAGGGCGCGCCCCTCTTCACCCTCCAGACCGACGCGCCGGAGCGGTTCGCTCGCGCCCTGGAGTCGCTGGAGGGCGGCTACGACATCGCCCCGGCCGGGACCCCGTTCGAGGCTGCTCCGCTGGTCATCGATCGCCTTTCCTGACCAGCGGAGCAGCACACAGCACGTGTTGTCGCGCGGCGTCAGGGGAGCAGCAGCACCACGGTCTCGGCGACGCAGGCGGGCTTCTCCTCGCCCTCGATCTCGATGACGTGATTGACGGTGAGCTGCTTGCCCGCCGGGATGTCGACGACCTGACCCATGGTGACGACGACGCGCACCTTGGAACCGACCTTGACCGGGTTCGGGAAGCGCACCTTGTTGACCCCGTAGTTGAGCTTGGCGCCCGGCGTCTGCAGGGTGAAGACCTGACTGCCGAGCCACGGGAGCAGCGACAAGGTGAGATAGCCGTGGGCGATCGTGCCACCGAACGGACCGTCCTTGGCGCGTTCGAGGTCGACGTGGATCCATTGGTGGTCACCGGTGGCCTCGGCGAACTGGTTGACCCGACGCTGGTCGACCGTGACCCAGTCGGAGGCACCCAGCTCCTTGCCAGCGGCCTCGGCGACCTCGTCGAACGTGGTGAAGACCCTCATGTTGTGCTCCTTCCGGCTGCGTCCGTCGGGCTCGGGGAACTCTTGTCCAGAACCTACGCAATCACCGGTTGACCTGACCACCAGAACACGCTGCGGATCGGCGGTGATCTCGTCAGGAGAAGGCGGTGCCGGGCGAGTCGGCCGGTCGACCACGACGGAGATCGGCGATGAGCCGGCGCATCCCGGTGGTGAGGTCGACGAGGTCGGCCTCGCTCCAGCCCGCGAGCGCCTCCCCGAGGAGGGCGGTGTTGGCCTCGTCGAAGCGGGCGAGTGCTTCACGGCCCGCGTCGGTGATCGAGACCAGGGTCGCCCGCTTGTCGTCCGGGTCCGGGTGCCGCTCGACCAGTCGGTTCTCGACCAGGGAGGTGAGCTGTCGAGACATCGGAGGACGTGCGATGCGCAGCTCGCGGGACAGGTCCGACATCCGGAGATCGCCCACCTTCGCGAGGTGTCCCAGGACCGCCACGGCGGTCAGCGGGAGTTCGATGCCGGTGGCCGCGGCGTGGACGGAGGAGAGCCCCTGCTGTTGGAGAAGCGCGCAACCACCCCGATCGCGTCGTTGACGGCATCGCGGACGGTCGGATCGAGTCCTCGACGGTTCACGTCGTCCGACCCCGTCGGGTTCCGGCTTCGGCTGCCTCCGCGAGACTGCGCACCTGGGACTCCACGATCGATCGCCGGTCGACACCGGAACTCGTCTTCGCGGGAAGCCTGATGAGAGCCCCGGCGACGATGACCGCCAGGCGTGCCGTGGCCAGGGTGACGTACCAGCCGAGGTGCTCCAGGTCGGCACCCGTGCCGGCAGCCGCATAGGCCGCGGCGAGCTCGTCGGGCCCCGGCAGCGCGGGCACCGTCGTGGGGTGGCAGAGCGCCGTCTCGGCTGCCGAGTCGATGATGCGTCCCGCCTCCGAGAAGTAGGCGCAGAGGATCCCGAGGTCTGCCAGCGGATCACCCAGCGACGTGAGCTCCCAGTCGAGGACCGCCTGGACCACCGTGGGCCGGTCACGGTGGAACATGACGTTGGCGAACGCGTAGTCGCCGTGCACGATCCGTGGGGCCTGGGGTGGTGGCCTGTTCGTCACGAGCCAGTCGAAGGACCTGTCGAGGGCGGGCTCGTCCCCCAGGCCCGTGGCCTCTCGCGAACGCACCCACTGGCCCTGCCAGCGCCGGAGCTGCCGGTCGGCGTACGGCTCCGGGCGTCGGAACTCGTCGAACCCGGCCGATCGTGACGGGTCGACGGCGTGCACCTGGGCCAGGCAGGTGGCCAGTGCCAGGCCGGCGCGGTGGACATCGCCGTCCGACATCGCCGTCAGGGTCGCGGGGGAGTGGGTGAAGCCGTCGAGCCGTTCCATCAGGTAGAAGGGGGCGCCGATGACCTCCTCGTCCTCGCACGGCGCGACGACGGTGGGGAGCGCCAGGTCGCGTCCCTGTTCCTGGGCCGCGATCGTCAGCGCCTGCTGGATGCGATGTTCGCGCAGCATGTCGTGGGCATTGCCGACCCCGCCCCGCACCGGGGCTCGCCGCAGCACCCAGTCGGCGTCGCCGCTCTGGACCCGGACGGTGAGGTTGGAGGAGCCGCCGGCGAGCCGGGTGAGCAGCAGGGCGGGGGCGTCGGGTGTCAGCAGGCCCTGGCCGGTCAGCCACGCTCTCAGCGGAGCTGCCGGGACGCCGTCGATCTCGGGGTGCCGGGTGGGATCGGTCGGGTTCATGAACCCAGCTCCTGCGACGCGGCGTCGTGGCCGAGGAACGCGGCGTACTTCGTCTCAGCCCTGGCGAGCCGGGTCGGGACGTGCTCGGACGGGTGGCCCTCGACCGGCGCGTAGTGGCGGAGCACCGAGCGGGCGATGGTCTCGATGTGCACCTCGTCCGCGCCGTCCGAGATCCGGAAGTTGCGAGCGGTGCGATACATCTCCTCCAGGGGCAGGTCACTGGAATAACCGAGGGCGCCGTGCACCTGGATCGCCCGGTCGACGACGTCGTGCAGCACCTGGGCACCCCAGAGCTTGATCTCGGAGACCATCTGGCGAGCCGCCTTCGGTCCCTCGTTGTCCCACGTCCACGCCGTCCGCAAGGTCAGCAGGCGGAAGGCCTCGAGTTCGATGCTCGACCTGGCGATCATCTGCTGCACCAGCTGCCGATCGCCCAGGGGTGCGCCCTTCAACTCACGCGACACGGCGCGTTCGCACATCATGTCGAACGCGCGGCGGCACTGGCCCACCCAGCGCATCGCATGGTGGATGCGTCCTCCGTTGAGTCGACGCTGGGCGAGCAGGAATGCGTCGCCAGGGTCGCCGATCATGTTCGCCGCCGGCACCCGGCAGTCGACGAACCTCACCTCGGCGTGGCCGCCGTACCACCGGGGCGCCGCTGCCTCGTAGGGGTGGTGCATCGTCGGCACGTCACGCAGGATCTCCAGGCCGGGGGTGTCGCGCTCGACGACGAACATCGATGCCCTGCGGTGGCGCTCCGCGCCGGGATCGGTGACGGCGAAGACCAAGAGGAAGTCGGCGAAGCTCGCGTTGGAGGCGAACCATTTGTGACCGTTGATCACCCAGTCGTCACCGGCGCGTACGGCGGCGGTGGTGATCGCCGTGGGATCCGAGCTTGCGACATGTGGTTCGGTCAGGGCGAAGCAGCTGGTGAGCCTGCCTTCGAGCAGCGGGTCCAGCCAGCGTTCGCGCTGCTCGGGGTGGCCCCGACCGCGAGCAACTCGCTGTTGCCGGAGTCGGGAGCCTGGTTGCCGAAGATCTCCGGTGCCGACATGGTGCGGCCGAGGATCTCGTGCATCAGGGCAAGGGGGAGCTGCCCCAGGCCTTGGCCGCCGAGGTCGGGATCGAGGTGTGCGGCCCACAGGCCGCGTTCACGGACCCGCTGCTTGAGCGGAGCCGTCACCGCCAACCACTGGTGGCGTGACATCCGGTCGCGCACCAGGTCGAGCAGTTCGATCTCATCGACCAGGGAGGCGATCCAGTCGAGGTCTTCCTGGAGTTCGGGCTCGGTTCTGAAATCCCACGTCATGACCGCGATAATTGCTTACCTGGGTCAACCAATGCCGATCTGCTCCCGTTGGGTGCGACCGGCTGCGCGGCGAGCGCGCCCCGAGGCGGTGGTGGGCCATGATGGGGTCATGACGTTGACGATCGAGGAGTGCCGGCAGGCGCCGAAGGTGTTGCTTCACGACCACCTCGACGGGGGCTGCGACCTGGGACGATCGCCGAGCTCGCTCTCGAGCACCGCCACACGCTCCCGGTCGACGACCCGGTTGAACTCGGCCGTTGGTTCACCGCGGCAGCCGACTCAGGCTCGCTCGAGCGCTATCTCGAGACCTTCCAGCACACCGTCGGTGTCATGCAGACTGCCTCGGCGCTCACGCGAGTCGCGCGGGAGTGCGTGGAGGATCTGGTCGCGGACGGCGTCGTGTACGCCGAGATCCGGTATGCGCCCGAACAGCATGTCGAGCGTGGCCTCACCCTGGACGAGGTCGTGGCCGCTGTGCAGCAGGGCTTCGATGAGGGAGTGGCCGCTTCGGGCGACCGGATCGTGGTGCGGCAACTGCTCACGGCGATGCGCCACCAGGCCCGATCGCGGGAGATCGCGGAACTTGCGGTGGCCTGGCGGGATCGTGGTGTTGCCGGCTTCGACATCGCCGGCGCGGAGGCCGGGTTCCCTCCGACCCGGCACCTGGACGCGTTCGAGTACCTCCAGCGCGAGAACGCACACTTCACCATCCATGCCGGCGAGGCGTTCGGGCTGCCGTCGATCTGGCAGGCACTCCAGTGGTGTGGTGCCGACCGGCTGGGTCATGGCGTACGCATCGTCGATGACGTCACCGTCACCGACTCGGGGCAGGCGCAGCTCGGCCTGTTGGCCGCCTACGTCCGCGACAAGCGGATCCCGCTCGAACTGTGCCCCGCCTCCAACGTGCAGACCGGTGCCGCTGCCTCGATCGCGGAGCACCCGATCGGGCTGCTCACCGACCTGCGCTTCCGGGTCACCGTCAACACCGACAACCGACTGATGAGCGGCACCTCGATGAGCAAGGAGATGCATGCGCTTTCCGAGGCCTTCGGCTACGGGTTCAGCGAGTTGCGGTGGTTCACCATCAACGCCATGAAGTCGGCGTTCCTGCCGTTCGACGAGCGGTTGAAGCTGATCGAAGAGGTCATCAAGCCCGGCTACGCCTCGCTCACTTCCTGAGGATCTCCCGGATCTGGATGTTCGCCTGGTCCGGGGTGACCGGGGCGCAGCCCTTCACGACGGCGTCGGCGACGACGGAGCGCTGGGCACGCATCAGCGCCAGACCACGACGTATCAGCACCAGCGGCGGTTTGCGGTGCTCGCGCAGGTCACGGGTCAGTCGCCGCCAGAAGGTCACCAGTGGCTGCTGGCGCACGCAGAAGGCAGCAGCCAGCAGGCCGCGCTCTCGGCAGGCCGCCACGACGTCCTGGGCGAAGATGCCCTCGGCGAGGAACAGCGCATGGCCGGCGAGATCGAGCGTCTGCTCGCCACACCGCCCGCTGCGGGAGATGTCGTAGACCGGTGTCGCCGCCGTACCGTCGCTGCAGAGCTTCTCGATCGTGGCGATGGCGTCGGCGGGCAGCCAGGAGTCGGGATGATCCCAGTCCACGAGTCCGGTGTTGGCGCCCTCGAGGATCCGCGGGAGGGAGGGATCGCCCTCGTCCTTGTAGAAGTCGTCGAGCCGCAGCACGGGGAGTCCGGTACGCTCTGCCAGCCGGGACTTACCGGCACCTGATGGTCCGGCGAGGACGATCACCTGGGCGCGCACCGGAGGATTCTAAGCCTAGATCCGTAAGTTGTTGGGTGGCTCGGGAGGGTCGGGCAGGTGTGTCGAGACGTGAGTGTCGTCTCAGAGTGGCCGAATCGTAGTTCTGCAGGCAACGATTCTGCGGCCACGAGAACCCACGACGGTTGATAGCACATGCTGCACCATTGGGCACGTGGTCTTACCATCGTGTCTGACAACCGTGCGGGCAACTCAGCCCAGAAAGTTCAACGCGGCTGTTACGAATTGGTCCTCGATCTGCGTCTCTTCTACATGGCCGCAAACCCAAGACTTGCCGTGTCGGTGAGCCCATCATCGAGCAGCCGACTCGACATCTCCGTATTCGTCGCGGACAACCGCGATCACTGGGTCGCTTACGCCTATGTCCTGACAGGCAGCGCAGAAGCAGCGCAGGATGCGGTCCATGATGTGATCGAGCGGCTCCTGAAGAAGGACATGACGGAAGTCTTGGATCACGACGCATACGCACGTCGAGCGGTGGCCAATGCCTGCTCAGATAGCGGGCGGCGGCGGAGACGAGACCGGCGCCGGGACGAGCAGCTCCGCGCTGAGTGGCATCGGCGACATGCGACTCAAACGGACACCTTCGGAAAGGTGGAGGTTCTCTCGGCGCTCGCTGCCTTGCCGCACCGCCAGCGTGCGGTCGTGGTCCTCAGCTACTACCTGGACCTTGATGACGTCGACATCGCCGACGTGGTGGGGCTCGCGCCCAACAGCGTACGTGTGGTCCGCAGCCGTGCACTGCGCAAACTCCGGAAGATCCTCGGCACAGGAGGTTGTCAATGAGTGAGAAGAGAACCATCGATGACGACCTGGAGACACGTCTCCGAGGAGCCCTCCATGAGATTGGCGACGACGCTCTTCAAGACCTGAGCGTGAACGCACCCCCGCAAGACCTCGGAGGGCCTCGGAGGCAGCGACGCCGCTCCACGGCTCCGCTGCTGGTGACAGCAGCGGTCGTGGCGGTCATCGGCGCGGCAGCAGTGGCGCCGCGGCCGTTCGGCGCGCAGAACGATCGGCAAGCTGTCGGCGAAGGCACGTTCACCTCGTCCAATGAGAAGTCGCCACCGCTTGGTCGACCAGACATACGAAGCGCGGTCGACAGGGTCAGCGCACGAGCGTCTGGCTTTTGGCGAGAACCTGGCTATGGAAAGGTCACGGTCGACTATGAAGCTGCGGCCGTCCGGGTGTTCTGGCGCGGTAGCCCGCCGCCCGACATCGAGAGGTTGCGTGGCATGACGATCGACGGCGTCGCGGTCGACATCATCGACGTCCCCTACAGCGACTCGGACATGGCCGTAGCCGCGCGGCAGGTTCTCAATCACCATGGATCCTTGACGGGCGCCGTCAGGGTTTCGCACACGTTCCCATCCAAGGATTTTTCCGCGCTCGTCGTAGTCGTCGTGAAGACAGGCAACACTCTCGACGCTGCTGTTCTGGAGGAGCTGCTCGCCGAGGTTGCAGGCATACCGGTCGTCGTCAAGTTCACCAAGGACGAATTCGTCGACGGGTCGTGGCCCTTTCAGAGTAGCGGGCGCGGGTAAGAAGCGTGTCACCCGCAGAGGGGTTCCGCGCAGAACGTCGCATGAGGGTGGTTCTCCCCGCTGGGAAACCACCCTCATGCGCTGCAACGTTGGCCTGCCTCGGTGGTGAGGTGCATTGGCCATCCAGACGGACGGTTTAGTGTTCAACACTGATGCCAAACCTGTTCTCGATCTTGTGGATGCCGATCGAGAAGACCTTGTTGTAGCAGGTGGTCGGGGCTGCGGTAGATCCGCAGATGACCGGCTTGTTCCCTTGCGAGATGACACCCCGCGCTCCGACCTTGCCATCACTTCGCTTGATGTAGACCGGGCCACCGCTGTCTGCACCCGAAATGGCCACACCGCCACTGGCGTTCATTGAAATGAAGCCTTGGCAGTCGACCGTCCCTCCCACGCACTTCTTCCACACCCCGGTCTTCTTGATGAGGAGGTTGCAGTGTTCCCCGCTCATGGCGCCGGATGTGCACACGCGCTGCCCTTCAGCAGGTGCGGCGGATCCGCCAACCCAGCTCTGGTACCGACTGTGGCCGGTACCTGCGTTCCACGGGCCGCCGAATACCTTGCCGATGGTTCCGGTGTCGGGGTCGATGAGCAGGGCGTCATAGGCGGGCGCCCGACGGGAGACCGTTCCGATGCGTTCACCGGCGCCGTCGCGGACCACGCCTCCGGTGCCGGTGGCGCAGTGGGCCGCGCTGATGAGCCTGCCGGCGCCGCTGGGGGTGACTGCGGTGAAGGCCGAGCTGCAACCGTTCCCTGCGAAGTTGAGGATTGATCCGCCTTGCCAAGGCGCCGAGTCGTTCCATCGGGTGGCGTCTTCCCACGGAGTGTCTTTGATGATCGTGACTGGCACTTCACTCCGGGCAGCGATCTCGGAGATCGCTCGCGCCCGCTCGGTCGCGGTGGCGGTCTCGTCCACGGCGACGACGAGACCTGACAGATCGTCGTTCGGATGGATGTATACGATCGTTCGGTTGTCCGCCAGGAGCTTGCGACTGACGACAGACAAGTCCTCGTCGCTGTGGGGGCTGGGGACGACGTCCACGGTGACGCCGTCGGTGATCTCGCCGTCCCGTGCTGCGATGTCCCGGGGAGGCCGACCCCTCCAGTAGATCCGGACTCTCGCTTTGGTTTTGTCGACGACGACCTTCCCGTATCCGTCCTCCTTCCAGTGACGGGTTGCCCACTCACTCACGTCGGTCGAGGCGTCGATCGCTTGCGTGGAGATGTCGGTCTCTGGTGGTTTTCCGCCCGGCTCGGCGTGGGATGCCCATGGCACGCTCGCGCCCAGCGCGCTGATCCCGACAAGCGACGCTGTCAATAGTGCTGGTCTTCGTATCGTCATTCTCAAATCTCTCGCTGAGTTCGTTCCAGGGGCCCTTCGTCCTTTTGCGCCAGAACCTAAGGTGGACCAACGAAGCCAGCCAACGGGTTTGGGCCCAGCTGCTCCACTTATGCGCAGAAGTTGTCACCAGCGTGCTAAGAATCCGGTCATCGGCGAGATATCGCCGCTGACACCGACAAGACCTCACGTAGTTTGTGCTCGAGGGCACGGGCCACTTGGCTAAGAGGTTCTGAGGACTGGGCGGAATCCGCCCGAGCACGCCCTCGGCACGTCCACTTCCGCAGAATGTCGTGCTTCCTGCAAGGCCTTCCATGGCTTGGAGCTAATCTGCTGCTGTCTCGCTCGAGCAGTTGGTCGAGTCACCTGCGTCTGTCTCGATCCAGGCCCACGGATGTCCCCAGCGTCGCAATGCGAGCTTGGGCCTCGCGAAGGCGGTCGAGTCCAGGAGGACGACGTCACCGTGCGCCGGGTCGTAGGTGTGCAGCTCGGGGTCGATCACCAAGAGCACGTGACGGGGAAGCCAGCGACTGCCGACATACACGGCCACAGGGCCGGACGTGAGGGCTGCCCTCACGTCGGCCAAGGCCCGGGCACGTCGCCACGGCGGGATCCACCGGACTCGGTGGCGGCAGCCGCCGGCGATGCCGAGGGCGCGGGCCAACGCCCAGGGCGGAGTACCCAGGAACCGGGGCCATGGCAGCTGCAGGCGTCCGTCGCTTCCGCGCAGTCGCAGGAGACGGCGGTGCGTGGTGAGAACTTCGTCGCCGAACCGCCCAGCGGTCTCCTCGGCGTACGCCCCATCGTGGAGCATCCGATACACCACCACGACCGCTGCGCCGCAGCTGAACTGATCGGGCTGACGCAGCGGGCCGTCGGGCAAAGACCTCACGGGCGGCGCGGTTCGGAGCTCAGATGCCGATCGGGTGCCAGACGGTCTTGGTCTCCAGCAACCAGGTCATCGGTTCGATCCCCGGGTCGGTCGACCAGTCGGGCTCGGCGGCCGGAGCCCGGCGTACCCGCTTCAGGTTGTCGGCCGCCGCGATCTCGAGGTCGCGCGCGAGGTCGAGATCGCCGGCGACGCCGGTGAGGTCGATGGCATTCACGTCCATGTGGCCGGCCAGCCACGGGCCGACGGTGGCCGCGGATCCGGTGAGGACGTTGACGACACCGCCGGGCACGTCGGAGGTGGCGAGCACCTCGGCGAACGTGACCGCAGGCAGCGGGCGCTCGTGGGACGAGACCACGACGACCACGTTGCCGGTCGTGATGGCAGGTGCCACCACCGAGACCAGGCCGAGCAGGCTGGACCCCTGCGGCGCGAGCACCGCGACCACGCCGGTGGGCTCGGGGGACGAGAGGTTGAAGAAGGGGCCCGCGACCGGGTTGGCGCTGCCGGTGACCTGCCCGATCTTGTCGGACCACCCGGCGTACCAGACGAGGCGATCGATCGCCTCGTCGACGACCTTGTTGGCCCGCGCCGGGGTGAGGCCTTCGGAACGGACCACGGCATCCACGAACTGCGGCCGTCGGTCCTCCATGACCTCGGCGATCCGGTAGAGGATCTGCGCCCGGTTGTAGGCGGTCCGTGTCGACCAACCGCCGAAGGCCTTGCGGGCGGCGACGACCGCGTCGCGGGCGTCCTTGCGGGAGGCGAGGGACGCGTTGGCCATGAACACTCCCGAGCTGTCGTGCACCTCGTAGGAGTAGCCGGACTCCGATCGGGGGAATGCGCCCCCGATGAAGAGCTTGTAGGTCTTCCTCACGTCGACGCGCGCCATCAGCCGATTCCCTTCAGGTAGCCCTCGAGGCCGTGGCGGCCTCCCTCACGTCCGTAACCGGACTCCTTGTAGCCACCGAACGGGCTGGTGGGGTCGAACTTGTTGAACGTGTTGGCCCACACCACGCCGGCCCGCAGCTTGTCGGCCATCCAGAGGATCCGCGACCCCTTCTCGGTCCACACCCCGGCGGAGAGGCCGTACGGCGTGTTGTTCGCCTTCTCGACGGCTTCTGCGGGCGTGCGGAAGGTCAGGACGGAGAGCACCGGGCCGAAGATCTCCTCGCGCGCGATCCGGTGGGCCTGGGTGACGCCGGTGAACACCGTCGGAGGGAACCAGAAACCCTTCTCGGGCAGGTCGCACGCCGGGGACCAGCGCTCGCCGGCCACCTCCTGCTCGCCGATGTCGGAGAGCTCACGAATGCGGGCCAGCTGTTCGGCGGAGTTGATTGCGCCGATGTCGGTGTTCTTGTCGAGCGGGTCGCCCACGCGCAGCGTGCTCATCCGGGCCTTGAGACGCTCGAGCACCTCGTCGGCCACGGACTCCTGCACCAGCAAACGGCTGCCGGCGCAGCACACGTGCCCCTGGTTGAAGAAGATGCCGCTGACGATCCCTTCGACGGCCTGGTCGATGGGGGCGTCGTCGAAGACGATGTTGGCGGCCTTGCCGCCCAGTTCGAGAGTGACGCGCTTGCTGGTGCCAGCGACGGTACGAGCGATCGCCTTCCCGACCTCGGTCGACCCGGTGAACGCGACCTTGTCGGCGTCATCGTGGGCGACGAGTGCCTGGCCGGTGTCGCCTGCACCGGTGATGATGTTGACGACCCCGGCAGGGAGATCGGCCTGCTGGCAGATCTCGGCGAAGAGGAGCGCCGTCAGCGGCGTGGTCTCGGCCGGCTTCAACACGACGGTGTTGCCAGCGGCGAGCGCCGGGGCGATCTTCCACGCCAGCATCAGCAGGGGGAAGTTCCAGGGGATGACCTGGGCGGCCACGCCCATCGACTGGCTGCCGTAGCCGGAGTACTCGAGCTTGTCGGCCCATCCGGCGTAGTAGAAGAAGTGCGCTGCCGCAACGGGTACGTCGACGTCACGCGCCTCCTTGATCGGCTTCCCGTTGTCGATCGCCTCCAGGACCGCGAGCTCGCGGGCCCGTTCCTGGATGATCCGAGCGATGCGGAAGAGGTACTTCGCCCGCTCACGGCCGGGCAGCTTCGACCAGACCCGTGTGTGCGCACGACGGGCGGCGCGTACGGCGGCGTCCACGTCCTCGGCGGATGCCGCGGCAACCTCGGCGAGCACCTCCTCGGTGGCCGGGTTGATGGTCTTGAACGAGGCACCTGAACCGTCGACGAACTCCCCGTTGATGAAGAGGCCGTAGGAGGCCTTGATGTCCACGATCGCGCGCGATTCCGGCGCGGGGGCGTAGTCGAACACGTTGCTCATCATCAGTCCAAAGTGAAGTAGTCGGGGCCGGAGTAGCGTCCGGTGGTCATCTTGGTGCGCTGCATGAGCAGGTCGTTGAGCAGCGACGAGGCGCCGAAGCGGAACCAGTCCGGATCCAGCCAGTCAGGGCCTGCCACCTCATTGACCATCACCAGATACTTGATCGCATCCTTGGTGGTGCGGATGCCACCGGCTGGCTTCACGCCGATCATCTGCCCGGTTGCGGCGCGGAAGTCGCGCACCGCCTCGAGCATCACCAACGTCACCGGGAGGGTGGCGGCGGGGGACACCTTGCCGGTGGAGGTCTTGATGAAGTGTCCGCCGGCCATCATGGCGAGCCAGGAGGCACGACGTACGTTGTCGTAGGTCTGCAACTCGCCGGTCTCGAAGATCACCTTGAGGTGGGCATCCCCACATGCCTCGCGGACCGCGACGATCTCCTCGAAGACCTGCAGGTAGCGCCCGGACAGGAAGGCCCCGCGGTCGATCACCATGTCGATCTCGTCAGCGCCGGCCTCGACGGCGTCGCGGGTGTCGGCGAGCTTGATGTCGAGGGCCGCGCGACCACTGGGAAAGGCGGTGGCGACGGCCGCGACCTTGACCAGGTCGCCCACGACGCTCTTCACGTCGGCCACCATGTCGGGATAGACGCAGACGGCCGCAGTGGGCGGGCACGTCGGATCGGACGGATCGGGGCGCAGGGCCTTGTTGGCCAGTGCCCGCACCTTGCCCGGGGTGTCCTGTCCCTCCAACGTGGTGAGGTCGACCATGCGGATCGCCAGGTCGATGGCGAACTCCTTGGCGCTGGTCTTGATCGAGCGGGTGCTCAAGCCGGCCACACGGGCTTCGGCTCCCACCTGGTCCACGCCCGGGAGGCCGTGCAGGAAGCGACGCAGCGACGCGTCGGAGGAGGTCACGTCGGCGAACTGGTCCCGGGCCGATGCCGTCGGTGTCTGGGTCACCGCCCCAGCATAGGCACGGAAGCCCGCGGTGACCCGGTGTCGAAGTCACCTCGTAGGGTTCTGTGACCGGCTTGCAACAAATCGAGTGCGACAGATCATCGGAGTGATTCATGGCCCTGCAGGATGAGGACCGCTTCCCGCCGTCCAACGGACGCGCGGTGGGATGGTTCGGCGTCGTCGCGGTCACCGTGGGCATCGTCGTGGTCATCGCGAACGGCTACCAGAGTCAGGATCTCGTCGCGGTGCCGGTGCTCCTGCTCTTCGGCTACCTCGTCTGGGTGGCCGTGCTGCAGACCCAGGCGAGCGTGCGTGACGGCCACCTGGAGCTCAACAACTCCTTCCACACCACCCGTGTGCCGTTGGCGTCGATCACCGAGGCCGAGGTGCGGATGGCGTTGATCGTGCGGCTCGCCGAGGGCGACCGGCTCACCTTTGCGGCGATCTCCCGCTCGCGCCGCGAGATCGCCAAGAACGCCCCGAAGGATCCGCTGACCAACTATCCCGACCTGGTCGAGGCACGGCTGACGCACCGAGCCACGGAGGCTCGGGAGCTCGGTCAGCAACCGGGGCCGGTCGAGCGGGTGCCGTCCCAGCTGCGCATCGGCATCCTCGCCGCCCTGGTGGCGCTCGTGGCGGTCGGCGCGCTGATCGCCTGATCAGAGACCGGCCGCAGCGCGGATGCCCTCGCCGAGTGCGTCCAGGCGACCGGCGGCTGCGATGCGGGCGGCATCGACGCCCCCTCGTCCTCGACGGGTACGACGACCTCGAGGTAGCACTTCACCTTCGGCTCGGTGCCACTGGGCCGCACGATCACCCGGGCGCCGTCGGCGAGCGAGTAGCGCAATCCGTCGGTCGGAGGCAGGTCGTCGGATCCCTGGCTGAGGTCTTCGATGCGCTGCACCGCGAGACCGCCGATCGCGGCTGGCGGCTGCTCACGGAGCCGAGTCATCGCAGCGGGGATGAGGTGCAGGTCGGTGACGCGCACCGAGACCTGGTCGGTGGCGTGCAGCCCGTGTTCGCGGGCGATGTCGTCGAGCAGGTCGACCAGACCACGCCCGTCGGCCTTCGCGATCGCTGCCACGTGGCACAGCAGCAGCGCTGCTGACACCCCGTCCTTGTCCCGCACGTGGGCAGGGTCGACGCAGTAGCCCAACGCCTCCTCGTAGCCGAAGGCGAGTCCCGGGATGCGGCCGATCCACTTGAAGCCGGTCAACGTCTCCTCGTGAGGCTGACCGGATGCTCGGGCGAGCTTGCCGAGTAGGGAGGACGACACGATCGACTGGGCGTAGACGCCCTGCTTTCCGGTGGCCAGCAGGTGCGCCCCGAGCAGCGCCCCGACCTCGTCACCGCGGAGCATCCGCCACCCGTGCGGTCCGGGAACTGCAGCGGCGCAGCGGTCGGCGTCGGGGTCGTTCGCGACAACGAGGTCGGCCCCGACCTCCTCGGCCAGCGCCATGGCGAGGTCCATCGCGCCGGGCTCCTCCGGGTTGGGGAAGGCGACGGTCGGGAAGTCGGGGTCGGGCTGCTGCTGCGCAGCGACGACGTGCGGCGCTGCGAAGCCCGCCTGCTCCAGGACTGCCAGGAAGGTGTCATTGCCGACGCCGTGCATCGGTGTGTAGACGATGCGCAGGTCGCGTGGACCCGCTGGTACGACGGCACGGGCGGCTGCGACGTACCGTTCCAGCAGGGCCTCCTCAACCACGCTGCCCGCATCGCCGCGCGGGATGTCGGCCAGTCGGCCGACGGAGGCGATCTGCTCGGCGATCCGGGCATCGACGGGCGCGACGATCTGGCTGCCGTCACCGAGATAGACCTTGTAGCCGTTGTCGCGGGGCGGGTTGTGGCTGGCGGTCACCATCACGCCGGCCACGGCGCCGAGGTCACGGATCGCGAAGGCGAGCACGGGGGTGGGCAGCGGTCGTGGCATGACCTGCGCCTCGAGGCCCGCCCCGGTCATCACCTCGGCGGTGTCGCGGGCGAAGACGTCGGAGTTGTGGCGCGCGTCGAAACCGATCACCACCGTGTCGCCGGGCCGGGCGCCGGAGGCGAGCAGGTGCGCAGCCAGGCCCGCTGCGGCGCGGGTGACCACCACCCGGTTCATCCGATTGGGCCCCGCCCCGAGCTCGCCACGCAGTCCGGCCGTGCCGAAGGCGAGCGGGGCCCGGAAGGCATCGGCGAGTTCGACGGAGTCACCACCGACCTCGACCGCGGCAATCGCCTGGTCCAGCTCGGCTCGCGTCTGGGGGTCGGGGTCCTCGGCGGCCCAGGCACGGGCCAGTTCCAGCAGTGATCCGTCCATGGAGCGAGGTTAGTTCAACTCGCCGGGGGTGTCGTCGACCTTGCGCCAGGAGTCGACGAGGTCCCAGAGCGTGATCGCCACGGTCGCGATGACGATGACGGTGTTGATGTGGCCGGGGTCGCCGACGTGCTCGTCGATCACCGGCAGCAGGGCGGGGTTGAGGAGGCGGTCGGTGGCCGCCAGCCAGACGACGGGTGCCGCGAAGAGGAGCCCCAGTACGGTGTTGGCGATCGCCAGCCCGCTGGTCCAGTGCCCGGTGCGCCACTTGATGATCTCGAAGCCGATCATCGCGATCGCCACCGCGATCAGGAACGGCAGCCAGAAGGTCCAGAGGTCGGGATCGAGCATCGGCAGCGCCTCGCTGCCGTCCTCGTGCCAGGTCCAGAAGTGCTGGCCGACGAGGAAGGCGATGGCAACCAGCAGGAAGACCACCGAGGCGATCAGCTCGCCGAGGGGGAACTGGGTGGCTCTCGGCGGCTCCGGCAGATCGTCGGGCGACCAGTCGGCGCCGAGGTTCTTCGTCACGTCCTCCGGCGCGGAACCGCGTTCGACGAGGATGCAGACCAACGTGACCCAGAAGACGATCTGGACGCCGACCGTGAAGGTCGTCCACGCCGTGTGGCCGACGACCGCTCCCACGTTGTCGCCGTCGAGGACCTGCACGACGACGGTCACCACCGCGATGACGGGCAGGACGGCGAGGAGGATCGCCTTCAGCAGCCGCACGTAGCTCGGATAGACGGCCGGACCGATCAGGTGCAGCGGTCGTCCGGCATAGCGGGCAGACAGTCGGATCGGGTCGTCGAGCTCGGCGACGGCGGCGTACTCGGCTTGCTCCTGGTCGAGCTGCCCGTCTTCGTGCCGCAGTGAGTCCGCCCGGTCGGCGATGGTGGCTCGGAGCTCGTCGGCGACGTCGTCACGCTGGTCCTCGGGGAGGGAGCGGGTGACCGCGTGGACGTACTTCTCGGTGAGGGTGGCCATGACTACCTCAACTTCTCGATGGACGTGTGGAGGGCTTGCCACTCGGCGAGCAGCGACGCCAGCAGGGCATCGCCGTCCGGGCTGACCCGATAGAACTTGCGTGGGCGTGACTCCTCGGTGTTCCACTCGCTGGTCAGCAACCCCTGCTTCTCCAACCGCCGGAGCAGGGGATAGAGGGTGTTGCCGTCCACGGCGAAACCTGCCCTGCTCAGGGACTCGAGCAGTGCGTAGCCGTAGGTGGGCCGACTCAGCGTGGCCAGCGCCGCCATGACCACGGTGCCGCGGCGCAACTCCTGGAGGTGGCTGGCAAGTACGTCGGAATCACTCACGTCCAACACGATAGTGTGTGTCGCACACTATCGTCAAACGAACAGCATGGCCGGCTAGAACCGACGCGACCGCGGAGCGAAGGTGGGGGCAATCTTCTTGGCGGCCGCCTCACGCGCAGCCCTGGTGTTGGCGGACGCGAGCAGGAAGTACTGCTCCCAGCGCTCGCGTGCGAACGTACGCCGCGGGCCCGCGTGCCAGGTGTCGCCGAAGAGTCGCTTCGTTGCCGCGAGCTGGTCGGGAGAGCGGCTGGCCAACTCGTCCGCGAAGTCGCGGGCCGCTGCCACGGGGTCGTCGGCGAGCTCGCCGACGAGGCCGATGTCGTGGGCTGTCTTGCCGGAGAGGACGCGAGCGGTCATGGTGAGCCGCTTCGCGGTCTCGATGCCGACGAGCTCGGCGAGTGACTGCACGCCCGACATGTCGGGGACGAGGCCCCACTTCGCCTCGAGCACTGACCATTCGGCGTCAGGGGTGGAGATCCGGAAGTCGGCGGCCAGGGCGAGCTGGAGTCCGCCGCCGAAGCAGTGACCGTGCACGGCCGCGATCACCGGAACCGGCAGGCGACGCCAGGCCCAGCAGGCCTCCTGGAACTTGTTGGTGCCGCGCCAGGGCAGCGGCACCAGTGCACCGGCGATGCGTTGCGGCTTCCTCATCACGGTGCCGAAGTCGAGGCCGGCGCAGAAGGAGTCGCCCTCCCCGGAGATGATCACTGTGCGCAGGGTGGTGTCGCGGCGCAAGTCGCGGGCAGTGGCGATGAGCTGGTCGAGGGTGTCGATGGTGAGCCCGTTGAGCTTCTCGGGGCGGGTCAGCCGGACGTGGGCGATGCCGTTCTCGACAGAGTTACTCACCAGTAGGTTCATGGTGACAGGCTAAC
Source organism: Nocardioides alcanivorans (assembly GCF_021555175.1). GTDB lineage: Bacteria > Actinomycetota > Actinomycetes > Propionibacteriales > Nocardioidaceae > Nocardioides > Nocardioides alcanivorans. The sequence continues at coordinate 25,600 of NZ_JAKGRW010000013.1, forward strand.
CGAATGGATTCCGCTCGCCGATTCGTGTTCCGCCACTCGTGGTGGGTCCCGCACGAGGCCGCCCGGTTGCACGAGGTGCTCCTCGACCTCGGCAGCTATCCGCGCTGGTGGCCGCAGGTGCGAGCGGTGGCGAGGATGGGCGCCGACGACGCGTGGGTACGTTGTCGTTCGGTGATGCCGTGGACCCTCGACCTGTTGTTGCATGCGCAATCACGGCAGGTCGGCCGCCTGGAGACCTCGGTCAGTGGCGACCTCGACGGGCGGGTGCGCTGGCTGTTGACCTCGGCGTACGGCGGCACGAGGCTCGACTTCGAGCAGGAGGTGGATCTCGGGGTCGCCTGGGCGGCACCGTTGTTGCGGCCGGTCGAGCCGGTGTTGCGCTGGAACCACGACGCGATGATGCGCGGGTGCCGGCGCGGACTGGGCGAATGGCTCCGGACGGCTCGCTGACTCAGTCGAGCGCCGGGCGCCAGGCCCCTCGCCGGCGAAGGGGCCGCCGACCATCGATGCCTCGAAGTCGTCCTCGGGGCGCTGGGGGAGGAGAGCCGCCCACGCCTCGGCATCGTCTTGTGGGTGGTAGCCGAGTGCCCTTCCCGGTGCGAGATCCCACCAGGCGCGGGTGTTGGCGGAGATGCCGTAGAGAGTTGCGAAACCCGGCGCGGGTGCGGCGAGCGCGGCCTCCACCATGCGCACACAGTCGTCGGGGGAGAGCCAGGTGGCGAGATGGCGGCGGTGCACGGGCTCGGGCAGGAAGGATCCGATGCGGCAGGCGACGGCGTCGATGCCATGGCGATCGGCGAAGAGCTGCATCAGTGCCTCGGCGGCGATCTTGCTGACGCCGTAATAGGTGTCGGGGCGCGGAGCCGCGTCGGTGCCGACCAACTCGCCGGCCGGCGTACGGCCGACGGCGTGGTTGGAGGAGGCGTAGACGAGGCGGCCGACGCCGTGGGTGACCATGGCGTCCAGGAGCGCCGCCGTGGTCAGCACGTGGGAGGCAAGCGAGTCCGGCAGGCTGGCCTCGGCCGGGTTGCCGGCGAGGTGGACGACGGCGTCGAGTGGCTGGGCCGCCACTGCGTCGAGTACGGCGTCCGCGTCCGTGCAGTCGGCGACGTGCCATCCGCCGTCGGCGTGGCCGGGTGTCTCGACGAGGTCGAGACCGGTGACGCCGTGCCCGGCCGCGGTCAGTGCGGGGACGATCGCCTGGCCAATGGAGCCGGCGGCGCCGGAGACGAGGATCTGCATGGCAGCGAGCCTACGACTCCGGCGGCCTCGCCGGCCTCAAGAATCCCCGCCGGATCAGCGCTGGTAGGCCGCCAGGTTCTCGCCGAGCTCGACGAAGAAGGCCTGGTTGCAGCCGAAGGCGGCCTTGACCTCGGTGACGATCTCATCGCGCTGTTCGGCGGTCACCGGCAGCGCGTCGAGGGCTGCGCGGTAGCCGTCCTTGTAGACCTTCGGCTTCTCGATCTGCTCGAAGCGATAGAAGGAGAGGCCTTCGCCATCGGCGTCGAGCTCGTAGGTGCGGGCCAGGATGCGGCCGATGGCCAGGCCGCCGGAGAGGTCGCCCAGGTAGCGGGTGTAGTGGTGCGCGGCGTAACGGGCCGGGTTGTCGACCGTGGCCTCGATCCGAGCCGCGTAGGCCTCGGCGGCGGGGGAGGAGTGGCTGCCTGCCGCGACGCCGGCACGAGCTGCCCAGTAGTCGATGTCGGCGTCGAGGGCGCTGCTGCGCTCGAGCTGGGTGTCGTGGATGCCGTCGACCGGGCTGGTGGTCGCGAGCTCGCGGCCAACCTTCTCGAGGGCGCGGTAGACGGTGCGCAGGCCCTCGAGGTAGTGCAGGTAGCCGAGGGCGTTGATCTTGCCGGCCATCAAGTCGGTGGTGAAGCCGGCGTGCTCGGCCTGCTCATGTTCCGACATCGAGCCCTCGCGCATGGCAACGGAGAGCGGAGTGGTGGTCGGTGCGGTGTCGAGCGCGGTCATGGTGGCTCCTCTGGTGTCTGGGTGCCGCGTCGGCGACGGGCGATTGGGTGTCGCCGGGACGTGGCTCTGACACATTGTCCAAAACATGTGGACAGGTTGTCAACTGTGATGCCGACAACTTGTCAACGCCACGTGGATGAAGTTAGGCTAACCTGAGTTGGGGGAAAATTGCGAGAGGCTTCACGCGGCGGACCGTCGCGCTTGATGCCTCGGAATCAAGCGGCCCACCCGATGGGTCGAGGTGAGGGGAGTGATCCGGTGCGCCGCGTCGTCGCCGTAGTTCTGGCCGTAGTCCTGACGCTGCTCGCTGCGTGCGGGATCGAGGTCGACAAGTCCGAGGACGCCCACGGCGCCACGGGCACAGCCGCCCCCGACCTCGACAGCGTGACGCCGCTCGACGACGTACGTGACTGGAAGGGGCCGGCCACCGCGGTGGCTGCGGACCCGGCCGTCCACCCCGTCGCCGACAACCCCGAGCAGAAGCTCCCGGTCACCGTCACCGACAACCAAGGCACCAAGGTCACCGTCAAGGACACGTCACGGGTCCTGGCGCTCGACGTCTACGGCTCGCTGTCGCGGATCACCTACGAGCTCGGCCTGGGCGACACGCTCATCGGGCGGGACGTGTCGACGCAGTTCGAGGAGGCGCAGGATCTCCCGCTGGTCACCCACGGCGGTCACGACCTCAGTGCCGAGTCGATCCTCGATCTCGACCCCACGTTGATCATCACCGACACCTCCCTCGGTCCGTGGGACGTCATCTTGCAGATGCGCGAGGCGGGCATCCCGGTGGTCGTCGTCGACTCCACGCGCTCGATCGACAACGTCTCCTCGCTGATCGACGAGGTCGCCACCGCCCTGGGGGTGCCGGCCGAGGGCAAGGTCCTTGCCGAGCGCAGCCAGGCCCAGATCGACGACGTGCTCGCCAAGATCGCGAAGGTCGCTCCTCAGCAGGAGTCGGGCCAGTTGCGGACGATCTTCCTCTACGTCCGTGGGCAGGCCAACACCTACCAGCTCTTCGGTGAGGGGTCGGGTGCCGACACGTTGATCGAGGCGCTCGGGCTCTACGACGTGGCGAAGGAGATCAACTGGAAGGGCTCCCGCTCGGTCACTGCGGAGGCATTGATCGAGGCGCAACCCGACCTGGTGCTCCTCATGTCGAAGGGGCTCGAGTCGGTCGGCGGTGTCGACGGGCTGCTGGAGAAGGTCCCGGCGCTGGCCAGCACTCCGGCCGGCGAGAACCAGCGCGTCGTCGACATGTCCGACTCCCAGATCCTCGGCTACGGGCCCATGACCGCCCAGGTGCTCAATGCTCTCGCCGTCGCCATCTACGCTCCGGGGTCGCTGACGTGAGCATCCGTACGACGACGCTCGACTCGGGGTGCCGATGACCACCGTCACCGCGGGGCTCGGCAGCCTCCGCGACCGGATCGCCGGTCGCGTCGCGACGAAGGTCGGACTCTTCGCCGTCCTCGGTGCGCTGCTGGTGGTCGTGGTGCTGTTCGGCGCCGGGCAAGGTGCGGTCAACGTGCCGCCGCAAGAGGTGCTCGGGTCGGTGATGCACAAGCTGGGCCTCGACATCGGTCCGATGCCGACCCATCCGCGTGGTGACGACGCGCTCTGGAACGTGCGGTTCCCGCGGGTGGCCATCGCCGTGCTGGTCGGTGCGTCCTCGCCACCGCAGGTGCGGTGATGCAGGGCGTCTTCGGCAACCCGCTGGCCGAGCCCGGCGTGGTCGGGGTCTCCTCCGGCGCTGCCGTGGCCGCCGCCGCCGTGATCGTCTTCGAACTCGACTTCGCAGGCAGCTGGACCATCGCGATCGCCGCCTTCCTCGGCGGTCTCATCACCACCTTCCTCGTCTACTTCCTCTCCCGGGAGGGCGGGCGTACCGAGGTCGTCACCCTGGTGCTGACCGGCATCGCGCTGAACGCGATGACCAGCGCCGGCCTGGCGTTCCTGCTCTTCCTGGCCAACACCTCGGCCCGCGAGGAGATCGTCTTCTGGCAGCTCGGCAGCCTCAACGGCGCCCGCTGGGAGAAGGTCGGCATCGTCGCAGTCCTCGCGGTCGTCGGTGTCGCCGCGGCCATCGTGATGTCGCGTCAGCTCGACCTCCTCGCCCTCGGCGACCGGGCGGCGCGCCACGTCGGCGTCGACGTCGAACGGCTCCGCATGAAGGCGATCATCGTGGTTGCCGTCCTCACCGGTGGCGCCGTGGCCTTCTGCGGCATCATCGCCTTCATCGGCCTGGTCGTGCCCCACTTGGTGCGGTTGATCATCGGTCCCGGCCACCGCCTGCTGATCCCGGCCAGCGCGTTGGGTGGCGCCGTGCTGCTGACGGCGGCCGACCTCTGGGCGCGCACCGCGATCGTCAACGCCGACCTCCCGATCGGCATGCTCACCTCACTCGTCGGCGGCCCCTTCTTCTTCTGGTTGATCCGCAGGGCTAGGCGGACGGCAGGTGGTTGGGCATGAAGCACCGCATCGAGCCGGTCATCGGTGAGGTCATGCTCGCCGGGCACGACGTCACGCTCACCCTGGGGGACGCGCAGATCCTCAGGGGCGTCGACGTCGAGGTGCGCGCAGGCGAAGTGCTGGCCCTGGTCGGGCCCAACGGTGCCGGCAAGTCGACGCTGCTCGGCGTCCTGGCGGGCGACCACACGCCGACCAACGGCGACGTCAGACTGCGTGGCGAGTCGCTGCGGAGCTTCAGCTCCCAGCATGCGGCACGTGAGCGCGGGGTGCTCATGCAGAAGCAGACGCTCTCCTTCGGCTTCGTCGTGCGCGACGTGGTGATGATGGGGCGGGCGCCGTGGCACCGCAGTCCCCAGTCCGATCTCGACGAGGCGATCGTCGACGAGGCGATCAAGCGTGCTGACGTCGGCCACCTGACGAGCCGTCACTTCCCGACGCTGTCAGGTGGTGAGCAGGGGCGTACGGCGTTTGCCCGGTTGCTCGCCCAGGACACTCCCGTCCTGATGCTCGACGAGCCGACCGCGGCCCTCGACATCCATCACCAGGAGCAGGTGCTCTCGGTGGTGCGTGAGGCTGCCGACGCAGGCGCGGCGGTCGTCGTCGTGCTCCACGACCTGTCGTTGGCGGCGGCCTATGCCGACCAGGTCTGTGTGCTCGCAAGAGGAGAGGTGCGCGCGCTCGGCCGCCCCGACGACGTACTCACCTCGGACCTCCTCTCCGAGGTCTATTCCCATCCGGTGCAGGTCCTGCGCCACGAAGGCCAGCTGGTGGTCGTGCCGGTGCGCCGGCCCAGCAAGGAAGGTGCTTGATGTTGTCGAGGCGTACGTCGCTGCTCACCCTGGTTGCGCTGGTCGCGGGCATCCTGCTGCCGGTCTTCGCGGTGGCTCCCGCCCACGCGGCAGCCTCGGTGAGCGTGCGCAACCCGGCAGGCAGCGCGCAGATCGATGGTCAGTACTCGACGAAGCTGACCGTCTCCGGCAGCGGCTTCCAGTCGATTCGTGGCGGTCACGGCGGCATCTATGTCTGGTTCGGCACTGTCGGCAGTGGCTGGAAGCCCAGCCAGGGCGGCGTCTCCGGACAGGACTACCAATACATCCCCGACTCCGAGTCGGCTAACAACAAGGGTTTCCAGCGCTACATCGCCTTCCCGGGCTCCGACACTGCGTCGTCGGCCCACGGCACGATGAGCGACAGCGGGGCCTGGAGCGCCACCATCACGGTGCCCGGGCCGACCTTCCAGGCTGTCGGCCGCAACGGTTCGGCCACGACGGTGGACTGCCGCAAGGTGCAGTGCGGGATCATCACCGTCGGTGCGCACGGGGTGAAGAACGCGCAGAACGAGACGTTCACGCCGGTGTCGGTCGGGACGGTCAGCACCGCGCAGGACGAAGCGCCGGCAGACGAGACCTCGGCCGACGAGCCGGCCTCCGCCGACGAGACCACGACACCCAAGAAGGTGAAGCTGGGCAAGCCCAAGCTGGAGGTCGACCGGACGTCGGCCGTGGCCGGGCGAGTGCTCTCCTTCACCGTCTCGGGGATGACCCCCGACTCGCAGCTCTCGGTGGTCTTCGATGACGGACGAGCTGCTGCCGGGCCGTTCCTGGTGGGCGACAACGGGCAGTTCGCCGGCGTCATCACGCTGCCTGTCGACCTGCCTGCAGGCACCTACGAGCTGCGCGTCTTCGGGGTGAAGAACCCACCGTCGATGAAGTTCGCCGTGCGGGCAGCCGACGAGGTGAGCACCGCCGCGACCGCACCGGCGAGCAACGAGAGCGACGACAGCGAGAAGTGGGGCATGATCTTCGCCGGTCTCGCCGGTGCCGTGCTGCTGGTGGCGCTGGCCCGCCTGTTGCTGATGGCGAGGGGGCGTCGTGCGCAGTCCTGAGACGCGGTACGCCGCTCGTCCGGTCGCTGCCGTCCTGCTGGTCGTGCTCGCCGTGGTGCTGGCGTTCAGTGCGGTGATGAACGTGCCGGGGGCGTCGGCGGATCCGATCGGCGGCGACCCGCGATGCACGCAGACCATCAAGAGCGGTGCTTTGGAATGGGACCTCTCGAAGTATCTGGCGGCCTTCGCCACTGGCGACCGGCCCACGACGTGGCGCAACGGCAGCGGTGAGGTTGGCGACGACGGATCGGTCGACGCTTCCTTCGAAGGCACGTCGGTCCACTTCGATGAGGAGTCGGGTGCTTGGCTGAAGATCACCGATCCCGTGGTCACGCTCGACGGTTCCGGGGCCGGCGCCTTGCGCGCCGAGGTCGCCTATGGAATCGCGGGGCAGGACGAGGATGGGATAGTCGAGTTCGATCCTGAGCAGGAGCCTTTGAGGACGGCGACCGTCGAGGTCATCACCGTCAAGGGTCAGGTTGTCGTCAAGGACCGGACCATGACCGCCGATGAACTCACTGCCCAGTGGTCCGACGCATTCCTCGACCTCCTCAAGGGGAGCCGGACGGCACCCCCGCGACACCGGCTTTTCCACACGTCGACCAGGTCGATGACACTGCGAACGGCCGGCCGAGCCCGGTCTCGGTCGCTGCGGTTCTCTCGACCCTGCCGGAAGAATGCGCGTCGACCGCACCACCGACCGACACGCCGTCGAAGGAACCGACCGATGAGCCAAAGCCCACGGCGGTCGAGGTCGATGACGCAGTCTTCCGCTGGGGGCTGAACCGCACATCGAACGCGATGTCGCACTCAGGCGCATACAACTTCTTCTCCGCCGGGACGATCAGACTGAGCGAAGCCAACATGCTGGTGCCCAAGAAGCTGTGGAGTGCCAAGCAGGGCAATGTGGTGATCCAGAAGTGGATGGGCAGCAAGGATGGCTGGCAGGAGGCCGTCTGGAACGGCTGGAAGAAGAATCACAAGGGCCAGACCAACACCACCACGGGGAATTTCAGCATTCACAACGTCGTCATTAACGGCGGCGAGGGTTGGGTCGACCGCAAGGAGCGGCGAGCCGAAATTAAGTGGACAGGCACCTTCACGGTCGTCTACTACGGCGGGAACTCCATCTTCACCGTGACTGATCCTCGGCTCTCGGTGACGGGAAAGAAAGGACAGATCACGGCGACTCTCGGTGGCTTCGGTTCCGCGCAAGGCACATCGCAGTGGGAAGAGCTGGACCCGACGGAAGTCACGATCGCTGATCTGTCCAAGGTGAAGTTGGGCAAGAAAGGGTTCACCGTTACGCCCGACTACCAGGGCGTCGCCGTAGACATAACCGACGAGTTCCCCAACCTCGACAAGCAGACGACGGGCAAGGACAAGGGCTCCTTCCCTCCCAGCATGGTGCGCTTCTTGGCAAGGGTCGGGGTCGGGCCCTACTGGTACTCCTCGGCCCTCAGCTCCGGCAACAGCTACAAGAGGCCATTGCCGCTGACCATCAGTTTCGACAGCTCTGACGAGGTGGACCAGACGGCGCAGGACGACGATGACTCCAGTCCGGTCATCGAGAATCCACTCAACGATCCACCTGCTGAGCGGGCCACGACCGAATCGCAGGTCGCCGCGCCTGTGCCAGCAGCTCTGGCACCGGGCCTCCCGGCGCAGGTCCCCGAGAGCCAGCGACAGCTGCTGACTCCGGCAGATCTCGGCGCAATCAAGCCTGCTGCCACCACGACCACGCATTCCCAACCTGACCGCACCTGGTGGCTGGTCGGTTCGCTGCTACTCGTGGCAGCCCTCCTCCTTTTCATCCCGGCTCGATCTCGGACCTGAGCCGTTCCGCCAACCGCAACACCCAACCCGAGAAAGGCACCACATGCTGTTCCTCACCCGAGGCCGGATGCGCCCTGCCGCAGCGGCACTGACCACGGCGGCTCTTGCCGCCACGACCTTGGCGTTCGCTGGGTCGCCGGCTCAAGCAGCCGAAGAGGGCTCTGTCAACGGCCTGAACTGGAACATTTCCGCGCAGTTCTTGGATCACTTCTCGCCGAAGCCCTATGCGCCCGCCAACGAGATCATTGCTTCTGATGGTGCTTCGTACGTCGACGGCCAGGTCGCTTACTCCTTCGAGGACGTCAGCGTCGAAGGCGGTGTGACCACGGTCGAGTACTCCGGCTCTGTAACGGGCCGCTTCATTGTTGGCGTCGAGCAGTACGCCATCACCGTTGCGGACCCCACGATCGTGTTCGATGAGGCTGGCGCCGGCGAGATCCGTGCAACTGCCTCCAACCGGGAGAAGGATGTTGAGCCGACGTCACCGGCCGAAGTGAAGGTTGCGGACTTCACGGGTGGGTCCCTGTCTGACGGCGTCTTCACCGTGACTCCGAACTTCGACGGAGTGCTGCCTGCGGATAGCGCCGAGGCCGAAGCCCTCGGCATCTCGGCCGGCCAGCCGGTCGACGGCAAGTCCTTTCACCCCGACTTCCTCGGTAACCTGACTGCGGGTGCACGCGCGCACTTCTACGCCAGCGGCGAGAACCAGCCGAAGAAGGCTGTGGCGGACATCGAGGCCGCAGTTTTCCTGCCGACGGTGAATGCAGTGGCCACCACCAGCGGAAACAATGTTCGAATCGCCGTTGAAGGCACGAACTTCGACTCCGCATCGCGGCCGGGGGCCCAAGGCGTCTACGTGGGGCTCAGCAACGAGCGCAACATTTTCAAGGTCGACTCCGACGACCAGGCCAGCGGTATGGCTTCCTTCCTTGGATCTGCCCATGTCTCGCCGGCCGGGTTCACCGATGGTGCTTGGAGCACAACGGTGAACGTCAACAAGAAGCAGCTCGCCAAGGGCATCGACTACGTCATCTACACCTGGACCGCTCACGGCAACCCGGCGAAGGGTGACTCGCAGTACACCGCGACTCCTGTGAAGGTCGGCGGCTTGGCGAAGGCTCCGACGAAGATCAACAAGAAGTGGAAGAAGAAGCCCACTTCGAAGAAGAAGAGCGCACTCGTTGTCGTGGTCAAGTCCAACAAGGCGATCAATCAGTCTGCGACCGCCACGGGCAAGGTGAACGTCAAGCTCAAGAAGGGCAAGCAGACCAAGAAGGTCAAGGCCACGCTCAATAAGAAGGGCCAGGTCAAGGTGAAGCTGCCCAAGCTGGCCAAGGGACAGTGGAAGGTCGTCGTGAACTACGGCGCCGACAAGACGTTCAAGAAGGCGAAGGCCAACTTCAAGGTCAAGGTCAAGAAGTGACTTCTCGTCACTGACCGACAATCAGCGAGCCCCCGTCACCACAGCGATGTGGTGACGGGGGCTCGTTGCTGTCGTGGCGGCGTACCCGTGCCGGACGGGTCGCGGCGGGCGGTCAGCGCACGCCGAGGGCGCGGAGGACGAACGCCTCGATGACCTTGGGGTCGAGGTGGCGGGGGCTCAGGCACGCGTGGATGAGCGACATGGTGGCGGAGAGGTCGTCGACGACGAAGTCGCCGGACTGCATGCCCGCCTCGAGGAGCTCGCGCAGCACCCGTTCGACGTCGAGCACGTGCTCGCGGATGGCCATCCGCGAGTCCTCGGAGAGCATCCCGTAGAACTGCATCCCCAGACCCATGTGGAACTGCTCTCCGGCGACCAAGTGGTAGTCGACATAGATCCGCAGGCGGTCGATGGGGGAGTCGGAGGTGGCGAGCACCTCGCGCAGGCGGTCCAGGTATTGATCGGTCTCGTGCGAGGCGAAGGCGACGACCACGGCTTCCTTGTCGGGGAAGTGGTGATAGATCGCAGTGCGGCCCATGCCGGCCTTGGCGGCCAGCTGGGCCATCGTGATCGCGTCGAAGCTCTTCTCCTCGAGAAGGGCAGTGAGGGCCTCGAAGACGGACTGACGGATCAGTTCCCGATGCTCGTCGAGCGAGTTGCCGGTGATCTTGGGCAAGGTCAGATCTTCCCGACGATCTGGCTGAGCAGGCCGCCCATGCGGCTCGCCGCAGCGCGGCCGGCTTCGAGGACCTCCTCGTGGTTGAGCGGCTGACCGCTCAGCCCCGCAGCCAAGTTGGTGACCAGGCTGATGCCGAGGATCTCCAGCCCCGCCTCACGGGCGGCGATCGCCTCGAGGGTGGTGCTCATGCCGACCAGGTCGCCACCGATCGCACGGACCATCTTGATCTCGGCCGGGGTCTCGTAGTGGGGCCCGGGGAACTGGACGTAGACGCCCTCGTCGAGGCTCGGGTCGATCTCCCTGCACAACTGGCGCAAGCGCGGGCTGTAGAGGTCGGTGAGATCCACGAAGTTGGCGCCGACGATGGGGGAGGTGGCCGTCAGGTTGATGTGGTCGCTGATCAGCACCGGCTGACCGGGTTGCCACCCCTCGCGCAGGCCGCCACAGCCATTCGTCAATACGATGGCCCCGCAACCGGCGGCGGCCGCCGTACGCACCGGGTGCACGACCGCATCGACGCCCTTGCCCTCGTAGAAATGGGTGCGGCTGAGGAAGACCAGGAGTTGCTTGTCGCCGGCCTTGACGCTTCGGATCTTGCCGGAGTGCCCGGCAACCGCGGCTGCGCTGAATCCGGGCAGGTCGGTCGTGTCGATCTCTGCGGTGGCCTCGCCCAGTGCGTCCACGGCGGGCAGCCAGCCGGAGCCGAGCACGAGCGCGATGTCGTGGCGCGCGACGCCGGTGAGTTCAGCGAGCCGGGCAGCGGCCTCCCGAGCGAGGGTCTGGGTCTGGGTCACGTTGCCAACTCTATGCCAGTCCGACGCCCGTCTCCGATCCTCGTGCACGGCAGGGTGTCGAAACATGGACCCGGTTGGTCGGGCAGCGAACTGAACGAGAAGGGTGTCGGGGGACAGTACGCCGGACATTGCGCTGTTGACGGTTGAGGACAGGGCGCCGTTCCTCCACCATGACCCGAGAACTCGAGTTGAGGAGACAACCACGTGACCGCACCCCTGGTCCTGATCGCGCCGGCGATGGCCATCGGCTCCGGCTACTACCGACCGCTCGTCGAGGAGTTCGAGGCGCGGGGCTGGTCGGCTCGTGCCCTGCCTCGGCGCGGCTTCGAGGCTGACGGCGTGCGGGCATCGCGCGGGCACGACTGGTCCTACGCAGACGAGATCGACGACATCGCCGCAGCTGTTGCCGAGGCGCGTACGGAGGATCCCGCCCGGCCGGTCCTGCTGCTCGGGCACAGCCTTGGTGGGCAACTTGTGGCTGGGCACGAACTGACCCGTGACCCCGTCGACGGCGCGGTCACGGTCGGCGCCTCGCTGCCACATCACCGTCAGCATCCGTACGGCGGCCCGCACCTGGTGCTGATGGGCGCGCTGGTGGTCCCGGCGCTCACCACGGTGTTCGGATACCTGCCCAAACCGGCGTTCGGAGCACCGGGGGCACGCACCCTGATGCGGGAGTGGGCGCGGATGGTGCTCACCGGGCGCACGCCGTATCCCGCGACAGGCAAGGTCGCGACGCCCTCCCTGATCGTCAGCCTCGAGGACGACGTGATGGCGCCGGTCGGGTCGATCGACGCGTTCGCGAAGCGGCTGTTCCAGGGCGACAGGGTCACCCGGTGGCACTTCCGCAACGACGACGTGCGTCCGGGCAACAGCAACGACCACATCGCCTGGGCCCGCGGTGGCAGCCAGGTCGTCGACCGCATCGTTGCTTGGTGGGCCGACCACCTCGAAGTGCTCCAGAACCCGCACGCCGCCACCTGAACCTCTCCCGCGCGCCGCCACGGACGTTGGTCGAGCCCGGTTCGTTGGTCGAGCCTGTCGAGACCGCTCCGCCCACCCTCGGAGGTCGAGCCCGTCGAGACCCTCGCGCCCCGTTGGTCGAGCCTGTCGAGACCACCCTGCCGCCCACCTCGTTGGTCGAGCCCGTCGAGACCACCCTGCCGCCCACCCCGTTGGTCGAGCTTGTCGAGACCCCGTGCCGCACCCCCGTTGGTCGAGCTGGTCGAGACCTCGTCCGGCAGCGCGGCCGGTGGTTGTCCACAGGTTGAGTCCCGGTACCGCTGGTTGTGTCGGAGCCAAATGTTGGACTGGTTCCATGATCGAAATCGACGCCCGCCACCAGCCCTACGAGGTCACCGACCTTGACGGCTGGCAGCCTGCTCGGCATCCTCGCCGAGAACCGGATCGTCGAGCTGAAAGCCATCCGCAGCAAACTCCGCCTCGCCTATCAGTGGGCGATCATGCACCCACCCACACCCGACAAGCCGAAAGCAGTGGTGGGTGACGAGACCCTGTTCCCCACCGACTGTGAAGACAGGATCTCGGGTGACGGCACCCCTGATGTCGCCCTGTTCGCGGTGGAGGAGCTCGCCGCATCAGGTGGGATGTCGCGTGCTGCTGGGTTCGCGTTGATCGCGGACGCTCTGGATCTGGTGCACCGGCTCCCGCTGTTGTGGGCGAAGGTCGAGGCCCTGGAGGTTCCGGGGTGGAACGCCCGCCGTGTCGCACTCCTCACCAGGAAACTGTCCTACGAGGCGGCACGATGGTTCGACGACCACCTCGCCGCCACCGGCCTCACCGGGTGGCCGACGATCGAGAAGTGGTTGGCGATGGCGATCGCGAAGTTCCACCCCGAACTGGTGAAGGACCCCACCACGCCGAAGGGGAAGGCGGATTGGGGTGTGTGGCTGCACCACCCCCAAGCCGGACACGAAGAAGGAGCCGGCGGTATTGCTGGCACCTCCGAGCTGCAGGCCGTTGGTGACTCGTTGGACCTCACCCGATTCATGGACTTGTTGTCAGCCGAGGCCGAGACGATGCGGCGTCTCGGTGACACCGACGACGTGAACCAGCGGCGTGCGAAGGCGATCGGGCGGCTCACCGACGACAACGAACAACCCGCACTCGACCTACACCACCCATCACCGACGACGACAGCAGCACCGACAGCACCGACATCGGTATCGACGCGGGTATCGGCGACAGCGAGAGCGGCACCGGCAGCAGCACCGGTACCGGCACCTCTTCCGCCGTTGCGGCGGCGGGTGGCGAGCCGGTGCTGGGCAACCCGGTGCTGGGCGAGCTGGTGATCGGGGTGAAGCCGGGTCGGTTGGTGACGACACCGGGGCCGTTCGGACGCCGTCGTGGGTTGCGGGTGATGGCCCACGTGAACCTTGCGGACCTGTTCGCGTTGGGCCTCGACCCCCACGAGTTGGGGTTGGACGGCGACGGGATCGCCTCCACCGACCGGTTGGGGCAGGTCCTCACCACCCAGCTACGCGACTGGATCACCCGCCACGGTTCCCTCGCGACCATCACCCCAGTCGTCGACCTGAACCGCACCGATGCGGTGGATCGTCACGATCCACCCGAATGGATGGACACCCTCGTCCGACTCCGTGACCCACACTGTGTGTATCCCAACTGTGAACGCTCCAGCTGGGACGCCGACCTCGACCACATCGACCCGTACCTTCCACCTGGTGAGGGTGGTCCACCTGGGCAAACCCGGCCGGAGAACCTGGCGCCGTTGTGTCGACGTCACCACCTGATGAAGACCCACGGCAGGTGGCGCTACCGACGGACCAGGGACGGAACCTATATCTGGACCAGCCAGCACGGCAGGACCTGGCTGGCCACACCCCAAGGCACCCACGGCACCACCGACACCAGCCAGCCCGGCTGAGCCTCACCGGTCACAAGCAGCGCCTGCCGAACAGCACCACAGCCCGATCCCCGGGAGAACACACGCTCTCCCGGGGCACAGGCACGCCACCAGCCTGGGAGACGTCTCGACAAGCTCGACCACCGGAGCGAGAGTCTCGAGCAGCGGCGTACGGGCTCTATCGGCGGGTGCGGCAATGGTCTCGGCAAGCTCGACCACCGACGCACGGACGCGACCAGCGGGGATGCCATGGGCTCGAGAACAGGATCCCGGTGGTCGAGCCTGTCGAGACCTTGCCCCGCGGGGTCAGAGCTGGTCTCGACAAGCTCGACCAACGACGTAGGGGATCGACCAAAGACGTAGGGCTCGACCAACGGGGGCGCGGCGATCTCGACAGGCTCGACCAACGGCGGACAGGTCGACCAACGGGCGCACATGGTCTCGACAAGCTCGACCAACGACGTAGGGGATCGACCAACGACGTAGGGCTCGACCAACGGGGGCGCGGGCTCGAGCGGCCGGCGGAGAGTCCGGTCAGGAGCGTGGGCGGCGTACCTGCCACACACCGAGCGCGAGGCACACCAGTCCCCCGGCCACGAGGCCCATCCCGGCGCCGCGGCGGCCGGTCAACCAGGTCTCGTCGCCATCGAGCGGCGCCGTGTGACCCGAGGCTGAGCTCGACCAGGTGTCAGGTCCGATGAGGAAGCCGGCTGATTGCCCTGAATACTCCGGGGCCTCGACCTTCTCCCCCTGCACCTCGATCGTGAGCGTGTAGGACACCGGCACGCGGCGTGCCTCGTCCTCCTCGTCCTTGGCACTGACGATGATCCAGTGGTCACCCGACAGATAGGCCGAGCGATTGGAGACCCGGTCCCGCCAGGTGACCGGCCCCAGACCGGTGGTGGCCGTCACCGGCTCGACCGTCTCTTCGGGTTGGTCGAACTCCGTGGTGACGTCGTCGTCGATCCCGTCGAGGTTCGACGAGATGGTGTTGCGCAACGGGTCGGCGACTGCCACCTTGAGCTCGGGGCCGTCCCACGGGATGTTCTCGGAGTCGCCGGGCTCGAGCGGCTCGACGTCGACCCGTGCAGCGATGGTCTGCCCCCACTCGACGGGAGCCCGGTAGAAGTGCATCTCTCCGGCTCCCAGCGTCGCACTCACCGTGCCGGAGCCGAGCTCACGCGCGTCATCGAAACCACGACCGGGCTCGACCTCCTCGGGGTCGCCAGGATCGGGCAGCACGAGCAACTCGTTGGAGCCCGGGGACTCCGGCAACCGGCCGCCCTCCTTCGCGTCCGTGGGGTTGCGCAGCGGCGCCTCCTCCACGACCTTGATGCGGATGGGCAGCTCCTCCCCACCGTCGACGAAGACTGACGCTGCACCTGGATCTGCAACGGCACGGCTTCGAGCATGCACTCGTCGCTGGTGTCCGCCTTGGCCACGGTGACGCGGCTGCCGACAGGTACGTGCTCCCAGCCAGCCCAGCTGTCCCCCTCGACGGTGGTACTGCCGCAATCGGCGACCCGACCTGCACTCGTCTTGACCTCCACACCGTCCCCACGGCCGAGCAACCCGATCACGGCGATGTGCACCGTGCTCTGGTTGACGCTGCGTCGATAGACGAACTGGTGCGCGTTGCTCGGAGCGGGTTCCAGTACGTCGCTCCACAGCCCGGGTTGGAGCGTGACGGGATCGTCGGCGTTCTTCGAGATGTCCAGGCGCGGAGCGCTGCCCAGCACGTCGTCAACCTCGTCTGCGGCGGCGAAGCCGCTGGGCAGCAGCGCGCTCAACAGTGCGACGGCGGCAACCGCGGCAGGAAGCGATCGTCGCCCACGGAGAGTCCTCAGGCCCAACACGGCCAGCACCCTACCCACCAGACGCCCGACGCAACCGGGTCGGCCCGATCGAGGGCGCTCAGAAGTCGCCCGCTTCGCGCCGGACGGGCCGCAGCAGTTCAGAGAGCTCCTCGAGCTGCTCGGCGTCGAGAGCATTGAGCGCGAACCCCGAAGCGACCAGATCCCGGGTGGCCGCCTCGACGACCGCCCGGCCGCTGTCGGTGATCTCGGCCAGCACGGCACGGCCGTCCTCGGGGTGCGGCACCCGGACCACATGGCCCTGTTCGACGAGTCGGCTGACGATCGAGGTGACCGAGGTGGGGTGCACCTGCAGTCGCTCCCCCATCTTTCCCAACGGCAAGGAGCCCTGCCGGGTGAAGCACAGCAGCACCAGCGCCTCATAGCGGGCGAAGGTGAGCCCGTGGGGCTTGAGGGTCGCGTCGAGGCGCGCTTGCACCAGCTGCTGCACGCGCATCAGGGACGTGACGGCGTGCATCGCGGGCACGCCCTTCCAACGCAGCCCCCATTGGCGGGCCGCCTCGTCGATCGGGTCGAACGGCAGAGTCATCAGTTCACCTTGGGTCCGCGCAGTCCGGAACGCTGCACCACGCGCTGGATGGCCAGGTCACGCTCACCGGGGCGGGCGACGTACCTGATGTCACGCAGGCCCTGTTCCTGGGCTGCGGATTCGAAGACGAAGTGCCCGAAACCGAGGATTCGGCCCTGCAACGGGCGCACGACCGTGATGTCGAGGATCCGGCTCAACGGCATCGTCGCGTGCTGCTGCGAGAGGACCCCGTGCACCCGGAAGACGCGCATGTTGGTGATCACGAAACGGTCGCGGTGCGCGGCCAACGCCTTCCAGCCCGCATGACAGAGCAGGGCTCCCGCCACCAGCATCGGCAGCCAGGCGAAGGAGATGTCGGCGAAGGGGACCCACAGCAGCAGGGCAACCGCCGCGACGACCTCGATCACGGGTACCACGTAGACGATCCAGTGGTGCAGTACCTCGTCGACGATGACCTCTCCCTCATCTCGCAACAGGTGCTTGCGGATGTTGGGGTCGGACAGGGACTTGAGGAGGCCCATCCCGTGCCTAGAACAGCTCGTTGATGAAGCGGATCGTGGCGTCGAAGAACTGAGTGGTCATGCCCCAACCGCCATCGAATGCCCGGCCGGAGAGCTCAGCGAGTCCACTGGGGTCCTTGAACATGTAGAAGCCCAGGAACAGCACGACGACCAGGAGCACGCCCTTCTTGGCGCCCATGTCTTCTCCTCGGGTTGCTGTCGGGCAGATTGCGATGCCATTTCTAGCAAACGAGCGCACGGCGACGCGGGAGGCGCGCCCGACACCCGCCATCAGGAAGGTTCGACCCGCTGGCGCAGCTCGTCGGCAGCGCTGTAGGGATCGCACTCCCCTGCCGCCACGCGCTGGGCCAGGTCCGCCAGGGTGCTCCCCTGCGTCAGACCCGCCCAGGCCTTGCGCAGCTCGGCGACAGCGATTGCCTCGATCTCCTCCGCCGCCCGCCGCTGCCTGCGCTGATCGAGCTCCCCGAGGAGACCAACCACTCATGGTGCTCGCCCAGCGTCTCCGCCACCTCGGCCACGCCACCGCCGTCGTGCGCCGTCGTCATCAGCACCGGGCGCTGCCACGACTCCTCGCGACGCTCGGAGAGGGCGAGAGCGTTGCGCAGCTCCCGACGAACCCGGTTGGCACCGTCACGGTCGGCCTTGTTGACCACGTACACGTCACCGACCTCGAGAATGCCTGCCTTGGCCGCTTGGATGCCGTCGCCCATGCCGGGTGCCAACAAGATCACGGTGGTGTCAGCGAGCCCGGCGATCTCGACCTCGCTCTGACCGACACCGACCGTCTCGACCACGACCACGTCGAACCCGGCTGCGTCGAGCACCC
Organism: Nocardioides alcanivorans; assembly: GCF_021555175.1. GTDB lineage: Bacteria > Actinomycetota > Actinomycetes > Propionibacteriales > Nocardioidaceae > Nocardioides > Nocardioides alcanivorans. Next base: position 43,300 of record NZ_JAKGRW010000013.1, read on the forward strand.
GGACCGCCTGCGGCGTCGCCCACGACAGGCCACCCAAGTGGCCGCGTGAGGCCATCGACCGAATGAAGACTCCGGGGTCGGTGGCGTGCTCCGACATCCGCACCCGGTCACCCAGGAGTGCACCCCGGAGAACGGGGACGACGGATCCACCGCGAGTACGCCGACCCGCAGGTCCCGCTTGCGCAGCTCTGCCACGAGCGCGCTGGTCGACGTCGACTTGCCGACGCCGGGAGCACCGGTGATGCCGATGACCCGAGCGTTCCCGGCCATCGGGGCAAGCAGGGTCATCACCTCACGCAGCAGGGGCGAGGCATCCTCGACCAGCGTGATGAGTCGTCCGACCGAGCGCGGATCGCCGGCGCGCGCCTTCTCGACGAGTTCGGGGACCGACGGCGCCCCGCGGCGCCCCCGGTCCCCGGTCGTCGGGTTGCTGTGTGTCACGTCAGCCGACGTGGCCTCAGGCCTTGGGGACCCGGACGATGAGGGCATCGCCCTGGCCACCGCCGCCACAGAGCGCAGCAGCGCCGGTGCCGCCGCCACGGCGCTTGAGCTCCAGCGCGAGGTGCAGCACGATCCGGGCGCCGGACATCCCCACGGGGTGACCGATCGCAATGGCACCGCCGTTGACGTTGACCTTGTCGTCGTCGATCCCGAGGTCGCGGGCCGACTCGATGCCGACCGCCGCAAAGGCTTCATTGAGCTCGAAGAGATCGATGTCGGAGACGGCGATGCCCTCCTTCTCGACGGCCTTCTTGATGGCGTTGGCCGGCTGCAGCTGCAGCGTGGAGTCCGGGCCGGCGACCTGGCCCGAGGCACCGATCTCGGCGAGCCACTCGAGGCCGAGCTCCTCGGCCTTGGCCTTGCTCATCACGACGACGGCGCAGGCACCGTCGGAGATCTGCGAGGAGGATCCGGCGGTGACGGTGCCGTCCTTCGAGAAGGCGGGACGAAGGCCGGCGAGTGACTCCGCGGTGGTGTCGGCGCGCACGCCCTCGTCGACGGAGACGACCACGTCGCCACGGCGAGAGGAGATGGTGACCGGCACGATCTCGTCGTCGAAGACACCGTTCTTCTGCGCGGCAGCGGCACGCTGGTGGCTGCGGGCCGAGAACGCGTCCTGCTCCTCACGAGTGAGGTTGCCGCCCGAGACATTGCGCTGCTCGGTCAGGTTGCCCATGGCCTGGTCGGTGAACTGGTCGTAGAGGGCGTCGTAGGCCATCGAGTCCACGAGCGTCGTGTCGCCGTACTTGAAGCCACTGCGCGACTTGGGCAGCAGGTGCGGGGCAAGGGTCATCGACTCCATGCCTCCGGCGACGACGATCTCGTGCTCGCCGGCCCGGATCAGCTGGTCGGCGAGAGCGATGGCATTGATCCCGGAGAGGCAGACCTTGTTGATGGTCAGCGAGGGCACATCCATCGGGATGCCGCCCTTGACCGCTGCCTGGCGAGCGGTGATCTGCCCGGCACCAGCCTGGATCACGTGACCCATGATCACGTAGTCGACCTGGTCACCGGCGACACCGGCCTTGTCGAGCGCGCCCTTGATGGCGACACCACCGAGGTCAGCAGCCGAAAGGTCCTTCAGCCCTCCGAGCAGTCGGCCTACGGGGGTACGTGCGCCGGCGACGATGACGGATCCGGACATGGTTCCTCCTGGAGGAGCAGATGGGTTGACGCGAGCGAGGTTACCCATTGTTCACCCATCGCGTGGATGTTGATCAGATCACACTGGTTGGCAGGGGCGCATCCGTTGGACGACGATGCTCCCCATGACTGCCCCGCTTTCCGTGCCCGACCATCTCTTCATCGCGATCGACCATGTCGGCATCGCCGTCCCCGACCTCGACGAGGCGATCGCCTTCTACCGTGACAAGTTCTCCATGACCGTCCGCCACGAAGAGGTCAACGAGGCCCAGGGCGTGCGGGAGGCCATGGTGGGCGTCGGCGACACCGATGCCTGCATCCAGTTGCTGGCCCCGCTGACGCCGGAGTCCACGATCGCCAAGTTCCTCGACCGCAGTGGTCCCGGCCTGCAGCAGCTCGCCTACCGGGTCACCGACCTCGACCAGGTCTCGGCGGTCCTGCGCGAACGCGGCCTGCGCCTGCTGTACGACGAGCCTCGCCGCGGCACCGCCAACTCCCGGATCAACTTCGTGCACCCCAAGGACGCCGGTGGCGTGCTCGTGGAGCTCGTCGAGCCGGCAGCCGACAGCAGCCACTGAGCCACGTCAAACGCCAGTCGCGTCGAGTCGCGTCACCCGCCTCCGCGCCCAGGGTGACGCGGCTCACTCCCACGACGGCCCAGCTACGACTAGATTCTGCGGTTACCAACCGTTAACACTGCCGCCCCTGCCCCAGGAGGATCCGCCGTGCAGCACATTCTCGACGCCATCAACGCCGAAGACGCGACCCACCAGGACTTCGCCAATCTCGCGCTCCCCGAGTCCTACCGCGCGGCACTGATCCGCAAGGACGAGGTCGAGATGTTCGAGGGCGTACCTTCCAAGGAGAAGGATCCGCGCAAGTCGCTCCACATCGACGAGGTGGCGCTGCCCGAGCTCGGCCCGGGTGAGGCGTTCGTGGCGGTGATGGCCTCCGCCATCAACTACAACACCGTGTGGACCTCGATCTTCGAGCCCGTCTCCACCTTCGGCTTCCTCGAGCGCTACGGCCGCGAGTCCGATCTCGGCAAGCGCCACGACCTGCCCTACCACGTCGTGGGCTCCGATCTCTCCGGCGTCGTCCTGGCGACCGGTCCCGGCGTCAACAAGTGGAAGCCCGGCGACCGCGTCGTGGCGCACTGCCTCTCGGTCGAGCTCGAGGCACCCGACGGCCACAACGACACGATGCTCGACCCGTCGCAGCGCATCTGGGGATTCGAGACCAACTTCGGCGGTCTCGCCGAGGTCGCCATGGTCAAGGCCAACCAGCTCATGCCCAAGCCGGAGCACCTCACCTGGGAGGAAGCCGCCTCCCCGGCCTGGTCAACTCGACGGCGTACCGCCAGCTGGTGTCGGCCAACGGCGGCAACATGAAGCAGGGCGACAACGTGCTGATCTGGGGGCCTCCGGTGGGCTGGGTGGCTTCGCCACCCAGTACGCCCTCAATGGCGGCGCCAACCCGGTCTGCGTCGTCTCCAACGAGGAGAAGGCCGACATCTGTCGCTCCATGGGAGCGGAGATGATCATCAACCGCTCCGAGATGGACTTCAAGTTCTGGAACGAGGAGAACACCAAGCAGAACCCCAAGGAGTGGCTGCGCCTGGGCAAGGCCATTCGCGAGCTCACCGGTGGCGAGGACATCGACATCGTCTTCGAGCACCCCGGCCGCGAGACCTTCGGCGCCTCGGTCTTCGTCACCCGCAAGGGCGGCACCATCACCACGTGCGCCTCGACCTCGGGCTACATGCACGAGTACGACAACCGGTATCTGTGGATGAACCTCAAGAAGATCATCTCGAGCCACTTCGCCAACTACCGCGAGTCGTGGGAGGCCAATCGACTCATCTCCCAGGCCAAGATCCACCCGACGGTGTCACGGGTCTATTCGCTCGATGACGTCGGCCAGGCGGCGCTCGACGTGCACCACAACAAGCACCAGGGCAAGGTGGGCGTGCTCGCGCTCGCCCCCGAGGAGGGCATGGGCGTGCGCAACACCGAGCTCCGCGACAAGCACCTCACGGAGATCAACCGCTTCCGCGGCGTCTGACCTGCGGTGCAACGCCCCGGCCCACCGACGTGGGCCGGGGCGTTCTGCATCAGATCGTGACGACACCTGCGAACTCCTGCCGACCTGCGGTGGTTCGGATGGGATGATCACCGGGTATCGGCAACACTGGGTGCCGGTCCGCACAATCTTGGCGAAGACACGAAGGAAGCAGCGCTGATGAGTGACGAAGGTCTGTCCATCTTCGACGACGAGGGAAAGGGCTCGAAGGCCCCGAACGCCGATGATGCGACCCAGGTGATTCCTGCCGTGAAGTCCCAGAACCCCGGCCAGCAGCATGCGCGCCCGGCGCCGCCACAGGCGCCGCAGCAGGGCCAGCAGCCCATGCGCCCGGCCGGCCCCCGACCAACCTCTCGCTTCCCAGCCTGCCCCAGGTGCGGAGGGGCGGCTACTCCATGGAGGCCGTCGACGCCGCGATGCGCCAGTTGGCCACGGAGAAGGCCGGCCTGGGCCGCAGCCTGAGCCTGTCCGAACAGCGGGTCAGCGACCTCGAGCGCGAAGTCGCCAAGCTCAACGAACAGATCCAGACCGCCGACAAGCCGACCTACGCCAGCCTCGGCGGCCGGGCCAATGAACTGCTCCGCCTGGCCGAGGAGGAGGCGGAGGACATCCGCACCGCCGCGGCCAAGGAGGCGGCGGTCATCCGCGACCAAGCCGAGCGTGATGCAAAGGCGATTCGCGCCGATGCCTCTCGCGAAGCCGAGGACATGCGCACCGTGCAGTTGGCCGAGCTCGAGGAGCAGCGGGTGCGCATGCTGGCGGAGGCCGAGCAGGAGGTCACCCTCGCCAAGGCGCAGGCTGCCGACACCGTGGCCGCTGCCAAGCGTGAGGCCGATCAGCTCCGGCTGGCCGTGCAGCAGGAGACCAACGACCAGAAGATGACCACCCAGCGCGAGGTCGAGAAGGCCCGAGCCGGCGTCGACCGCGAGATCCAGGACGCACGTCGTACCCTCGCCGTCGAGAAGGAGCGCCTCGCCCGCGAGGCCGCCGACTACCACGCCAGCGCCACCAGCGAGACCAAGCGCCTGGTCGACGAGGCCGAACAGCGTGCCGAGGCAGCCGAGCAGCGTGCCAGCGAGGCCAACACGCAGGCGGCCACCACCCGCCAGCAGTCCCAGGCCGAGGCCGAGGCGCTGTTGGTCAGGGCGCGTCGTGAGGCAGAGCAGATCGTCACCTCCGCCCGCACCCAGGCGGAGAGCATCAACTCCACCGGCCAGGCAGATGCCGAGCGCGAGCTCGCAGCCGTTCGGGCCGAGGTCGACCGGATGAACAAGCGGCGCGACGCCATCGCCGCCCAGCTGGGCGCGCTGCGCGACGTGGTCTCGGGCTTCGCCGACACCGATGCCGAGAGCGATGCCGGCGGCAGCTCCGACAAGAGCTGACGTACGTGGTGCGGGAGGAGCGGACGAGCTGGCTGAGATCTCCGAACGCTTCGATCCCCTCGGAGACGAGGGGATCGAAGTCGTCGAGGATGAGATCGAGGTGATCGCCGACGAGGTCATCGAGATCACCGAGCCCGAAGACCTCGGCGAGCCCGGGGCGCCGCTGCGCCGTTCCCCTTCATCATCGGTTTCTTCGGCGGCCTGGGGCTGTTGACGGCCTACTGGCTGTTCGAGCGCTTCCTCCAGGTCGGCGGCATCGTGATGATGGTCGTCGTCGCGATGTTCCTCGCGGCCGGCCTCAACCCGCTCGTGGAGTGGTTCGAGCGCCGCGGCATGCGGCGTCCGTTCGCCCTGCTCGCCGTGATCGTCCTCGTCCTGGTGGGCGTGGCGGGATTCCTCGCCACCTTGGTTCCGATCATCTCGGAGCAGGTCCAGGCGCTCACCCGCAACGCGCCCGGCTGGCTCGACATGCTGCTCGACAACGAGCGGGTGCAGAAGTGGAATGAGGACTACGACCTCATCGACAAGGCCAAGGACTACATCCAGGACGGAGGCTTCGCGGAGAAGGCCTTCGGCGGTGTCCTCGGCATCGGTCTGGCCGTGCTCTCGGCGTTGCTCAACGCCTTCGTGATCACGGTGTTGACGCTCTACTTCCTCGCCTCTCTCAACACCACCAAGTCCGCGCTCTACCAGCTGGCCCCGGCCAGCCGTCGCGAGCGGGTGACCAAGCTCGGCGACGAGGTGCTCCGGGGCATCGGAGGCTACGTCTCCGGCGCCTTCATCGTGGCCGTGTGCGCCTCGTTGTGCTCCTTGGTGTTCCTCTTCATCGTCGGCCTGGGCGACTACGCGGTCGCCCTCTCCTTCGTGGTCGGCCTGCTGTCGCTGATCCCGATGGTCGGCGCCACGATCGCCCTCGTCATCGTCTCCGCGATCGGGCTGACGGTGTCCATCAAGGTCGGCATCATCTGCGTCATCTACTACACCGCCTACCAGCAGGTGGAGAACTACTTCATCTACCCGCGGGTGATGCAGAAGTCGGTCGACGTGCCCGGCTCGGTCACCGTCGTCGCAGCCCTCTTCGGCGGAGCACTCTTCGGCGTCGTCGGCGCACTCATGGCCGTGCCGACCGCCGCCGCGATCCTGTTGCTGGCCCGCGAGGTCGTGATCAAGCGGCAGGACGAGCGCTGACCCTGCCCGATCAGCGGGGCGTCGAGCCGCACGGGTGAAACACAGTAGGCACCGCGCCGTACGCGAACTCCAGGACTCACGCCCGAGCGGAACCCTTTGTTGCACCGGCTTCGAGGAAACGTTGCAGCACCTCGCCGAAGACCTCTGGCTGCTCCGAGTGCACCCAGTGAGCGGCTCGCTTGACCGTGACCCGCCGGTTGCGAGGGAAGAGCGCGTCCATGGCCGGCGCGTAGGCGTCGGAGACGTAGGGCGATTCCTCTCCCCCGATCCACAACACCGGTCCTGCGTACGGCGCCACTCCGGTCAGCTCGTCCGCTGGCCACCCGGTGACCGCATCGAGTTCGTCACCCAGCAGTTCGAGGTTGGGCTGCCAGCGCCAGGCGTCGCCGTCGCGACGGAGGTTCTGCAGCAGGAAACCCCGCACGGTGGGGTGAGGCACCGCTTCGGTCAGCGCCTCGCTGGCCTCGCCCCGGGTCTTCAGCGAGTCGAGGTCGAGAGCCCGCATCGCGGCGATGTAGCCGGCGAACTCGCTGCCCGACGCGTAGTCGACCGGCGCGACGTCGACGACGGCGAGACGCTCCACGAGCTCCGGATGCCGCAGGGCCAGCAGCATCGCGATCTTTCCGCCCATGGAGTGCCCGACCAGGGCGACCGGGTCGGAGGGGTCGAGCAGCTCGGCCACCAGATCTGCATGCTCAGCGAGGTCCAGGTGCTCGGTCCACGGTGAGCGGCCGTGGTTGGGCATGTCGACCAGGGTCACCCGGTGCTGGTCGGTGAGCTTCTTCGCGATGCTCGTCCAGTTCTTGCCCTGGCCGAAGAGTCCGTGGCAGAACACGACCCTTTGGCCGCGCTCACCCAGCTCGGTGACATGGAGTCGAGAATCGTCGGGCACGCAGCGAGTCTAGGTCGTGTCCTGCCACGGCGGGCGCCCACTCCGTCGGGGTTCCGCGACCAGGTCGGTGCAACGCGTCAGCACCAGGCGCGTCGACCGTTCCGAGCCAGTGCCCGGTCACGAAGCACGACCGCTACCTGGTCGCCGTACTCCCGGCAGGTCTTCTTGAAGTCGCGCTTGCGGTACTCGACGACCAGCACCGCGCGACCGTACGTCGCCACGTAGTCGCCGCACTCGTCGTACCGTCCACACTCCTCGGCCACCGCGAAGTCGAAGCCGAGCCTGCGTCCGTTGAGGCCTGCCCAGTTCTTCTGCCCAGCAGCCAGCCCGGCACGATGGGCCTCGCGGGTCAGGAGGCGAGCGAACTTCTTGGCGTGCTTGCGCTTGATCAACCCGTGGCTGCGCGAGAAGGAGTCGAGGTTGTCGAACTCGACCGACGCAAAACCGTCCGCGGCGCATCCCTCGACCCAGCGACCGACGATGCGCGCCAGCCTCTTGCGCTTCGCTGGCCTCCGGATGTCGAGGATCCGCTCGCCCCACTCCTCGTCACGCACGAAGCGACCGTGACGCTTGAGCAGCAGGCCCCTGTGGTTGCGCCAGAAGTGCTTCTCGTCGGGCTGGGTCTGGAAGCCATTGACGTAACAGACGTTGTGGACGCCAGTGACCGGCGCCGCCTTGCGGTCGCGCACCACGATGCCCACGTCCACAGGCACGGAACGGGTCCCACCGAGTTGGTAGTCGAAGTCGGTGCCTGTCGGCACGGGCGGCACGAACGGCAGGGCGAGCCCGAGACCGGTGAGGATGACGACCAGTAGGTGGACCACACCGTCAGTATTGCGGCACGGCACTACCGTCATCCGATATATATGATCTATGACGACTGGTGAGCTGCTTCGCATCGGCGTCGTGATCGGATCGGGTCACGGCATGGCCGGCACCACCGGCGCCCTCGTGCAGGAGCTCCTCGACCGGGTCGCCGACCTGACCGCCACCGAGGTGACCGTCGTGGAGACCGAGACATTGCGCCTGGGCGGAAGCTGCTCCGCCTGCCTGTCCTGCATGACCGACGGTGAGGCGACCTGTCCCAACATCGGCAACTCCGACCCGGCAACCACACTCCTCGACACGTCGGATCTGGTGGTCTTCGCAACGCCGGTGCACTCCTTCCACGTCTCGGCCACGATGAAGCGCTTCGTCGACCACTACGCCTACCTGATCCACCGACCCCGACACTTCGGCACTCCGGCCGTCCTCATCTCCACCGCGGCCGGCGCCGGCCACGACGCCGCGCTCGGCTACCTGGCCGAGGCCACCCGCCGCTGGGGCTTCCACACGATCGCTCAGCTCGGCGTCAACGGCCCCGCCCTGGCTCGGGCGCCCTATCGGGCCCGGGTCGACACCGCGCTTGCGGAGATCGCGGAGACCATCGTCGACGGGACCCGGAACGGGAAGGAACCCACCCCGAGCACGAAGGACCTCATCGGCTTCCGGGTGGCACGACTGCTGGTGCAGGGCGGCAAGGACGAGGGATCAGTCGACGAGGCCTACTGGAACGAGCGCAACTGGTTCGACGCCGACTGGTTCACCGACGCCAAGGTGCCGAAGCTGGCCAACCGTCTCGCCGCGATCATCGAAGGACGCATCCGCAGCGCCATCGAAAAGGGCAGCAACAAGCCTTTTCGTGGTTGATTCAGAACCTCGGCACCATTGCGGACAGGAACTGGCCGCAATGGGAGAAACGATGGTCCTACAGCCATCAACGAGAGGACATCCGATGCCCGCACAGGCACCCCCGGTCACCAACGAGCGCGACGCGCTGCGCGCCTACCTGATCCAGCAGCAGGACGCGTTCCGCGCCGTGGCCTTCGGCCTCACGGACGACGAGCTGGGTCGTACGCCGACGCCCAGCGCACTGAGCGTCGGTGCGCTCCTCAAACACGCGACCCACGGCCAGCGCACCTGGCTCGCCAGCGTGCTGGCCGCTCCCGAACTGCCTGCGAAGACCCAGAGTGACGAGGAGGAGTATGCCGAGCGCATGGCCTACATCACCTGGTCCGCCGAAGACACCCTCGAGGCCGCCCTGGCGGAGTACGACGAGGTGAGTGCCGCCGTACTCGCGGCCGTGGCCGAGGTCGACCTCGATCTGGCCGTGCCCGTCCCACCGGCTCCGTGGAACCCCACCGACATCGACTCCTGGTCGGTGCGCTGGGTGTGGTTCCACCTGCTCGAGGAGCTCACCCGGCACGCGGGTCACGCCGACATCATCCGCGAAGCCGTCGACGGTGCCACGATGTTCGAGCTGATCGCGGGCCGAGAAGGCTGGCCGGCGACTCCGTGGCTCACCCCCTGGCAGCGTCGCGCCTGATCCACCGGCGTCACTCGCATCAACACCACGGCGACCTCCTACGGCGATGCTGCCGCGAGGTCGCCGTGGCATGCGACGGGCCGGCTGCCGAGGCGTCGGACGTCGATCGGGCCACGGTGTCGGAGGCTCCTGAAACACTGAACACACCACGCCAACCACCCCCGTCGGAACAGGTGAGGAGCAGCGAAGATGACCGGCATCTCAGCAGACACCACAGCAGTCGACCTGCTGCAGGCTGCCGCCGAAACACTGCACCGACGCCGGCTCGAAGAAGTCGCCGAACTCGAAGTGCTCGCAGCCTGGGCTGACGTCCACTCCGCCGACAGCCCCGGATCCGGCCCGTTGATCCACCCCGGCGGGCAAGGAACACCCGGGGTGCACGACCACGCCATGGGCGAGATCGCCCTGGCCCGCCACACCGGCGTGATGGCCACCATCAACGCCACCGCCGACGTCCTCGACCTACGCCACCGCCTCCCGTCGATCTGGGCCAAAACCCAACACGCCGTCGTCGACGTGTGGGTGGTCCGCAAGATCGCCCGCCTCACCCGCCACCTCCCCCACACAGCAGTCGCGCTGGTCGACACCGCCATCACCCCAATCCTGGAGCGCGAAGGCACCGGACGGATCCTCGACATCACCGCCGCCAAGATCATCGAAGCCGACCCCGACCTCCACACCCAACGTGTCGAAACCGAGAAGAAGCGCCGCTACGTCAACCTCGGCCAAACCGACGAACACGGGCTACGCACGCTGATCGCCCGACTCGAGGCCGGGGACGCCACCTACATCGAAGCCACCGTCACCCGAGTCGCCGACATCCTCAAAACCCGCCACGACAACCACACCCCCGACGAACTACGAGCCAAAGCACTCGGCTACCTCGCCCGCCCCGCCGAACTCCTCGCACTACTGACCGCGAACACCGACCCCCACGGCAACCTCGACCCCCACCTCCCCCACGACCCCTGGAACCCCACCCCACCCACCGCACCCGAACCCACAGGACCCGACGAAGACGAGGACGCAGACCAGCCGCCGTTGAACAAGGCGATCGCGTTCCCCGCCGACCTCCTCGACCGACTCACCGAGGTCGACTGGGCCGTGCTCAAACCGAAGCACACCCTCTACGTCCACCTCCACGAAACAGCCCTGCACGGCACCCCCGGTGTCGCCCGCATCGAAAGCCTCGGCGCCATGACCCTGGCCCAACTCCACGGCCTCCTCGCCGGCGCGACGGTCACGGTGAAGCCGGTGATCGACCTCCACGACAAGATCCGCGCCACCGCCTACGAACACCCCGAAGCCCTCAAAGAACGCATCCACCTCACCACCGGCGGCGACTACTGGCCCTGGGCCAACTCCACCAACAGACGACTCGACTACGACCACGTCCACCCCTACCAACCCGACCAGCCCGACCAGCCAGCCGGTCCAGGCCGCACCGACGGGCAGACAGGGACCGACAACGCCGGCCCCCTCGGCAGGCGCCACCACCGCTACAAAACCCACGCCGGCTACCGGGCCACACAAACCGGACCCGGCGAATACGTATGGACCACACCCCACCACCAGGCATTCCTCGTCAACCACACCGGCAGCCAGCAGATCGACCCCCAGGTCGCCGAAGCACTCATCAACCGACCCCGATGGCACGAGCAGACACCCCGACCGCCAGCCCACGCACCGCCACCCGACAACGCACCACCCGACCCCCTCAACCCCTTCAACCCCTTCAACCACGCAGCCTGACAAGGGGCCACCGGAGGCTGGTCTCGACAAGCTCGACCAACGGGGGCGGGCTCGACCGGCGGGGGCGGGGTCTCGACAAGCTCGACCAACGACAGCGGGCTCGAGCAACAGCGCACGGCGGGGTCTCGACAAGCTCGACCAACGGCAGGGCGACCTGGTCTCGACAAGCTCGACCAACGAAGATGCCGCTCGACCAACGACAGCGGGCTCGACCTCTGGGGCGCGGGCCTCAGCTGTAGTCGTGGAAACCCTTCTTGGTCTTGCGACCGAGGTGTCCGTCGGCCACGACCTTCTCGAGAGCGGGGGCCGGCGTGAAGCCAGGCTCCTGGAACTCGGCGTGGAGCTCCTGTTGGATCGCGAGCGACACGTCGTTCCCGACCACGTCGAGGAGCTGGAAGGGTCCCATCGGCAAGCCCGCCTGCTCCCGAATGGCCTCGTCGATCGCTTCGAGGGCGAGTCCCTGCTCGTGCAGCTTCACTGCGTCGTTGAGGTAGGGGAAGAGCAGACAGTTGACGATGAACCCGGCACGGTCACCGCAGGAGACGGCAACCTTGCCGACCTTGGCGCTCAGCGCACGCACCGTCTCGTCGACCTCGGCCGATGTCAGCGGAGTCGTCACGACCTCGACCAGCTTCATCACCGCAGCAGGATTGAAGAAGTGCATACCGATGACCCACTCCGGACGCCCGGTCGCCTCGGCGAGCCGGGCGATCGGGAGCGACGAGGTGGTCGTGCTCAGAATCGCACCCTGCTTGACGATCCGGTCGAGATCGCGGAAGAGCTCCAGCTTGATCTCGAGGTCCTCGGCGATGGCCTCGACGACGAGGTCGGCGTCTGCCAACGCCTCGCGCGACGTGGCAGGGGTCAGCCGGGCCAAGGTCGCCTCCTTGGCCGACTCCTCGAGCTTGCCCTTCTCGACCGCACGGGAGAGGCCCTTGTCGATGAAGGCGCGCACGCCCGCCACCTTGTCGTCCGTACGCCCCACCACGATCACGTCATACCCGGCCTGGGCGAAGACCTGTGCGATGCCTGAAGCCATCGTCCCGGTGCCGACCACACCCACCGTGGCGATCTCGTGACGCATCGTCGGCGTGTCATCGGCGTTGGGGGTCTCTCCGTCCACGACGACGTCCCCGCCCTCATAGGTGTAGAAACCACGACCGGAGGACTTGCCGAGGCGGCCGTCGGCCAACAGCTTCTCCAGCAACTCTGCCGGCTTGTGGAGGCTGTCGCCAGTCTCGGCGAAGCGGGCGGCAAGACCGTCGCGTACGACGTCGAGTCCGATCTCGTCCAGCACGGTCAACGGACCGGCCGGGTAGCCGCAACCGAACCGCATCGCTGCGTCGATGTCGCCGCGGGAGGCGTAGCCCGCCTCATACATGCGCACCGCGTGGTTGAGGTACGGCAGCACCAAGGTGGTACTGATCTGCTCGCTCGTGGTCTGGCTCATGCCAGCAGATGATGGCACGTCCGTTACCGTTCAGTAACCCCTCAATCACGATCTCGTCCTGTTGCTTGGGTCACAGTCGGCGTCCCGCTGCCTCGGTGCCGGCGCGGGCCCCGCCCCGGCACGGAGGACCACCGGTAGGGTCCTGCGCGTGAGAATCGTCGTTGCCCGCTGCCAGATCGACTACGCCGGCCGCCTCTCGGCCCACCTGCCGATGGCCACCCGGGTGTTGATGATCAAGGCCGACGGATCCGTGCTGGTCCATTCGGACGGCGGCTCCTACAAGCCGCTCAACTGGATGTCGCCACCGTGCGCCCTTGCCGAAGGCACCACCGAGGACGGTCATGTCGAGTGGACGGTGACCGCCAAGGCACCGAAGGGCAAGACCCCCGACACGCTGCGGATCCTCATCGAACAGATCCAACACGACTCCCAGCACGACCTCGGGATCGACCCGGGCCTGCAGAAGGACGGCGTCGAGAAGCACCTGCAGGAGCTGCTGGCCGAGCACCCGACGACCCTCTCCCCCGGTCTGTCGCTCGTACGCCGCGAGTTCCCGACAGCCATCGGACCCGTCGACCTGATGTGCCGTGACGGCAACGGCCAGTCCGTGGCGATCGAGGTGAAACGGCGCGGCGAGATCGACGGCGTCGAGCAACTCACCCGCTACCTCGAGCTCCTCAACCGCGACCCGCTGCTCCGCCCGGTCCGCGGGATCTTCACTGCCCAGGAGATCAAGCCGCAGGCCCGCGTGCTCGCCGAGGACCGCGGCATCCAGTGCGTGGTCGTCGACTACGACGCACTACGCGGCCTCGACAACGCCGAGGACCGGCTCTTCTGATGAAGATCTATCACGTCGCCGAGAAGACCGCCTGGGAGGCCGCGACGACCGCTGGCGCCTATGCCCGCTCCACCCGCGGCCGCAGCCTCGAGGACGAGGGCTTCATCCACGCAGCAGCGCAGGCACAGGTGTCCGGTGTCATCGAGCGCTTCTGGGCCGACCACCCCGGTCCCCTGGTGCTGCTGGAGATCGACACCGACAAGCTCACCTCCCCGTGGAGGATGGAGCAGGTCGGCGACGAGTCGTTCCCGCACATCCACGGGGCGCTCAACCCCGGCGCCGTGGTCTCCGTCGAGGCACTGCCCACCGAGGCACTGCCCAGCGGCGCCACCACACCGCCTCGCACCTTCATGCAGGAGTACCTTGCAGAGTTCAGCTTCCGTCTCGGCACCGGCATCTTCGTGATGGTCATGGCCGCGATCTTCGGCTTCGGCTTCGAGCTGCTGGTCGCCGAGGACAGCGGCCTGTGGGGCCTGCTCCTCGGTTTCGCTCTGGCTGTCGCAGTCGTCGTCCCGATCACGCGGCGACGCCGAAGGAACGCCGCTCAGCAGCAGAAGGTCAACCCACGAGGCTGACGACCTCCTCGGCGCTGCCCCACGCGAGAGTCACCCCCGCACCACCATGCCCGTAGCAGTGCACGACGTCGCCCTCCCGCTCCACGCGGACGGACGGGCGCAACGGCCGCAGCCCGACCTTGTGCCGGATCACCCTCGCCCCGGCCAGCTCCGGCACCAGTCGAGTGGCGCGGGCCAGGATGTCAGCCGCGGTCGCGGGATCCGGCGTACGGCTCCACTCGCCTGACTCCTCGGTGCCTCCGACCGTGATGTCGCGCGAGCGCGGGACGACGTAGGTCGGGCCATCGGCGTCGAGCCACCAACGGTCGAGACCCACCTGCTCGACGAGCACCACCTGGCCCCGCACCGGTGCGACCGTCCGGTCCGCACCGAGCAGACGCGCCCCCAGTCCCGCGCAGTTGACGACGACGTCGGCACCGGTCGGCAGCGCCGAGAGGTTCATCCGCGTGATGGTGCCACCGAGCTCGTCGACGCGTCGCACCAACCAGCGCAGGAAGAGCGGCATCTCGATCACGGGCGCATGGAAGGTCCACCCGTCGCGGTACCCCTCAGGCAGGGCCGTCTCACGGTCCAACGAGGGCACCGCCTCGCGCCACCACGGATCGGGCACGCGACGTCTGTGCACCTCGGTGCCGGTCACCATCCGCACCCCGGACTCGGGGTCGCCGGCGAGGGCGACGAACTCCGCAAAGCTCGCCGATCCCCACGCCAGGACCCGCTCCCGGGGCAACGAGAGGTAGGGGTACCACAGCGCGGCCGCGACGGCGCTGGTCGTCTCCAACGGCAGGTCACGTGCCAGTACGTCGACGCGATGGCCCTCTTCCAGCAGCCTGACGGCGCAGGTCAGGCCGACGACACCAGCGCCGACCACGACCACGCGTGCCACGGGTCAGCCTCGATCAGGCGTCCGCGCCGGCTTCGGCAGGTGCCGTGGGGTCGTCGCCCGCGTCGCCGAGCTCACGGGCGACGAAGTCCTCGATGTCGTCGATGTCGTCGACGTTGCGCTTCACGACGGCGAGCAGGTCACCCATGGTGGCGACCTCCTCGACCTGCTCCTTGATGAACCACTGCATGAACTGCTCGGAGGCGTAGTCGTGCTCCTCGCGAGCGGTCCGCAGCAGGGCGTTGATCTGGTCGGTGACGCGCTTCTCCTGCGCGAGGGCGAGCTCGACCGGCGCCACGACGCCGTCGAAGTCGCCCTGCGGAGCCTCGACGCCCGGGATCGACACCGGCATGTCGGTATCGAGAAGGTACTTGACCATCATCATGGCGTGGCCGCGCTCCTCCAGTGCCTGGCGATAGAAGAGCGCCGCCATCTGCGGCATCGTCAGCGTCTCGTAGTGGACGGCACAGGCCAAGTACTGATTGTGGGCGGCCAACTCGTTGCCGATCTGTTCATTGAGCTGGTCGGCAAAGCGTGCGGCGGTCACGGGGTCTCCTCCGGTTCGAGAGGCGTGACCTTCACGCCTCAGGCGGCCTTGGCAAGCTTCTTCTTGGTCAGCTTCTCGATCTTGACCAGCTTGCGCTTCTTGACCGTATACCCGGCAGGAAGGGTGCCTTCCTTCAACATGCGGATGGGGCAGCGCTTGCACCGGTCCTTGGACACGCAGCACTTGGACTTCGGCATCTTCTTCTTGAGAGCCTTCTTGTCCTTCGCCTTGGCCTTCAGCTTGGCCTTGTCCTTCTTCTTCCCCACACTGCCGAGGATACGGCCCTGCTGAAGGATTGCCTAACCTGTGTGCTCCGCATCACCCGACGCGTTGCCAGCCGGCACCGTCTCGTTCGAGGAGCACCGGCCCGGGTTCGGGCCAGGCACGCACCACCAGGACCGCCTCCCCGGGGTGCAGGTCCGCAATCTCGTCGAGGTCCTCGCCCTCGCCCACCGGGAGGTCCAGGGCAAGGGCCGCCTGGTGCGCGTACGCCGCCAGGTGCGTCGCGGCGTACACGCGCGTGAGCCGGGAGCCCGTCACCGAGCCTGCAGTGATCCTGAGCGCCTCAGGGTCCCCGACGCGATCAGGCGCGAGGACGACGATGCGCGCGGAGCACTGGAGGTCCGACATCAGTCCAGCTCGTTCGCCTTGCGGATCACGTCGACGATGCCACCCATGATCTCGGTCAGGCCGAAGTCCTTCGGCGTGTAGACCGCAGCAACCCCCTGCTCGACCAACGCCTTGGCGTCAGAGGTCGGGATGATGCCGCCGACGATCACCGGCACGTCACCCATGCCGGCCGCTTCGAGCCCTTGGAGCACTTCGGGCACGAGCTCCATGTGCGAGCCGGACAGGATCGACAGGCCGACGCAGTGGACGTCTTCGGCCGCAGCAGCAGCAACGATCTGGTCAGGAGTCAGGCGGATGCCCTGGTAGACGACCTCGAAGCCGGCGTCCCGAGCGCGCACCGCAACCTGCTCGGCACCGTTGGAGTGGCCGTCGAGGCCGGGCTTGCCGACCAGCAGTCGCAGTCGGCCGCCCAGCTCCTCGCCGGTCGCCCTGACACGCTCGCGCACCGCGCTGAGTTCAGCACCAGCCTCCGCGACGACAGCCCCGGAGACGCCAGTGGGCGCACGGAACTCCCCGAACACCTCGCGCAGCGTGCCTGCCCACTCACCCGTGGTGGCCCCCGCGCGGGCGGCGACGAGGGTCGCCGGGACGAGGTTGTCGGTGGTCTTGGCTGCAGCAGCCAAGGCGGCGAGCGCCTCGGTGACCGCCTGCTCGTCGCGTTGGGCCTTCCACTCCTCGACACTGGTGAGCGCAGCCTGCTCGGCAGCCGGGTCAGCGGTCTGGATGGCGCCGTCGAGGTCCGCCGTGAGCGGGGACTCCTCGGTGGTCTCGAACTTGTTGACGCCGACGATGATCTCCTCCCCGACTCGATGCGGGCGCGGCGACGTGCGTGGCTGGAGACGAGCTCGGACTTCATGTAACCGGACTCGACGGCGGCGATGGCACCGCCGAGTGCCTGCACCCGGTCCATCTCCTCCTGGGCACTCGCGATGAGCTCGGCGACCTTGGCCTCGATCACGGTCGAGCCCTCGAAGATGTCGTCGTACTCGAGCAGGTCCGACTCGAAGGCGAGCACTTGCTGCAGGCGCAGCGACCACTGCTGGTCCCACGGCCGCGGAAGGCCGAGCGCCTCGTTCCACGCCGGCAGCTGGACCGCACGCGCGCGGGCGTTCTTGGAAAGGGTCACGCCGAGCATCTCGAGCACGATGCGCTGCACGTTGTTCTCCGGCTGCGCCTCGGTGAGTCCGAGGGAGTTGACCTGCACGCCGTAGCGGAACCGACGCATCTTCGGGTCCTGGACGCCGTAGCGCTCGCTGGTGATCTGGTCCCACATCCGCGTGAAGGCCCGCATCTTGCAGGTCTCCTCGACGAAACGGACACCGGCGTTGACGAAGAAGGAGATGCGCCCGACGACCTTCTCGAAGTCGTCGTCCGAGACCTGGCCGGACGCCTTCACCTGGTCGAGCACGGCGATGGCGGTGCACAGCGCGTAGGCGAGTTCCTGCGTCGGCGTGGCACCGGCCTCCTGCAGGTGATAGCTGCAGATGTTGATCGGGTTCCACTTCGGGATGTTGTTGACCGTGTAGGCGATCGTGTCCGCGGTCAGCCGCAAGGAGTGCTGCGGCGGGAAGACGTAGGTTCCGCGCGAGAGGTATTCCTTGATGATGTCGTTCTGCGTGGTGCCGGCAAGGAGCTGCGCGACCTCGCTCGGGTCCACGCCGGGGTTCTGCTCCTCGGCGGCCACCTGGTAGAGCGCCAGCAGCCACATCGCGGTGGCGTTGATCGTCATCGACGTGTTCATCTCGACGAGCGGGATCTGGTCGAAGAGCTTGCGCATCTCTCCCAGGTGCGGCACCGGTACGCCGACCTTGCCCACCTCACCGCGTGACAGCGGCGAGTCCGGGTCGTAGCCGGTCTGTGTCGGGAGGTCGAAGGCGACCGAGAGACCGGTCTGCCCCTTGGCCAGGTTCTTGCGGTACAACTCGTTGGACGCGGCGGCGGTCGAGTGGCCGGCGTACGTCCGCATCACCCAGGGACGGTCCTTCTCAGCGCTCATGAGCGTGAGCGTAGGCGATGTGGTGAGTGTTCAGTAACCTGTTGGTGATGTGGTTCACGCCACGAACCTCCCAGAGGTCAGGCGATCCGTTCGAGATCGACGACCCGGATCAGGTGCGAGAGGTGCAGCATCCGGCGGACGGCGGGACCTGCGCCGCGCAGGGTCAGGTGCCGTCCGCGCTGCTCAGCGTTGCGCGTCGCGGCAGCCAGCACCCGGAGCGCGGTCAGGTCGATCACCGGCACCGCGGTGAGATCGACGACGAGGTCGTGGTCGCAGCCGTCGATGTGTTCATAGATGGCGGTCCGGACCCTCATCGTGTTCCGGACGTCGAAGTCGCCGGTGAGCACCAGCGTCGAACCGTTGTGGGTGATGTCCATGTCATCCTCCCCTTCTCGGAAACTCCCGATAGCTTCCGTTGGCTCTGTCAACTCTTGTGACGGGGCTTGTCATTCACTATGACGCAAACCTCGGCTGTTTGGTTGCGTCCAGCACCCCGATTTCTTTCAGGGATCTCCCGGAGACAGCCTGTGGATGGCCGGAACGCACCGTCGGGTGCGACGACTAGGGTCGAGGCATGGTGAATCTGACCCGCATCTACACCCGCACCGGCGACGCCGGCACGACCCGTCTCGGCGACATGAGCGAGACGACCAAGAACGACCTCAGGCTGGAGGCCTACGCCACCGTCGACGAGGCCAACGCCGTCATCGGGGTCGCGTTGGCCACGGACGGCCTCGACGATCCGGTCGTCAAGGTGCTCACCGTCGTGCAGAACGACCTCTTCGACGTCGGCGCCGACTTCTGCACCCCGGTGGTGCCCGACCCCGAGTACCCGCCACTGCGGATCGAGCAGGCCTACGTCGACCGGCTCGAGGGCTGGTGCGACGAATACAACGAGGAGCTGCCCAAGCTCCGCTCGTTCATCCTCAACGGCGGCACCCCGGCGGCCGCGCAGCTCCACGTCGCGCGCACCGTCGTACGTCGTGCCGAGCGGGCCGGGTGGGCCGCGTGGAGCGAGCACGAGGCGACGATGAACGTCCTGGCGATCAAGTACCTCAACCGCCTCTCCGACCTGCTCTTCATCCTCGCCCGACACGCCAACCGGGAGCAGGGCGACGTGCTATGGGTGCCCGGCGGCGAACGCTGACCCCGCACCACCCCTAGCCATGCAGCTGCCCTTCACCATCTCGGAGACCGACCTCGTCCGGGCCTTCGACCCGATGACGCTCACCCGGGGCACCCGATATGCCGGGGAGCGACGGGTGCGCAACCTGCGCGTCGACTCCTCGGGGACCGAGATCGTCCTCACCGCCGAGGTGCAGGGCAACAGCCGACGTGCCTACGTCACCCATGTCTTCATCGGCGACAAGTCGTTGGAGTCCGACTGCACCTGCCCGGTGGGATGGCGGTGCAAGCACGCGGTGGCGATCGTGCAGTCGGTCAGGCGCCTGGCGTCCGTGCGCCCCGTGCAGGTCACCCCACCGTGGCAGCGCACGCTCGACCAGGTCCTCGGTGGATTCGAGACGGTCGGGCCGAGCAGTGGCAAGCGGCGCAAGCTGGCACTCGAGATCGACCTGGCGCCTCAGTTCCGCACCCGCTGGGCGCCTGCCTCCGCGCCCCGGCACCTGCTGGAGATGCGCCCGCTGCGGGAGGGCGCTCGGGGCAACTGGATCAAGACCGGGATCTCCTGGACCCAGGCCGCAGCAGCCCACCACGACACCGAGCACGACACCGAGCAGATGCAGGTGCTGGCATCGTTCAGCCGGGCGCTGCGCGGTACGACGGCCGGCGACGTCGTGGCGCTGCACGCCTTCGGCCCACAACTCCACCACCTGCTGCTCGACGCCGACGCAGCGGGCATCCCCCTCGTGTGCGGCCCATCGGTCTCCACCGTCGAGGTGTTGTCGGAGGCACTCGACCTCGCGGTCGACGCGACCCGCGGTGACACGAGCGGGCTTCTTCGCCTCGGGGTCTGGCACGAGGAGCAGTTCCACACCGGCGACCGGATGCACCTGCTGGGCCGCCCACCCCACTCGGTGGCCCTCCTCCGGGCCGACGAGACGACAACGCGACCGTTTGGCGGCGCGAAGACCGCGGTGCGGCTGGCACCGTTGCGCCGTCGGGCGCCGGAGTCCCTGCTCAGCCTCCACGAGCAGGGTGGCGAGATCGAAGTGCCGGCTGGCGACAGCAGCCGGCTCGTGGACGACTACCTCCCTCGGTTGCGCCAAGGCATCGAGGTCACCTCGTCCGACGGGTCGATCACCCTTCCCGAGGAGGTGCCGCCACGGCTGCAGATGCTGCTCGCTTGGCAGGGGGTCCGGGCCACCACCACATGGCAGTGGCGCTACGGCGAGCACACCCACCTGCTCGACGATCCCGATCCCGCGCCCGCGGTGCGTCGTTCGGTCCTCGAGCAGGAGCTGTTGACGGCCACGGAGCGCTACGCGCACCTGCAGCCGAGGGCGGAGTTGACGCCGATGGAGAGCCTCCGCTTCGCCGAGGACGAGCTGCCGCGGCTGTGGGCCGACGACGACGTCGAGGTGGTGGAGACCGGGACGCGCCCCGACTTCCGTGCGGCCGAGGGCGATCCGCAGATCGAGTTCGTCGCCGGGGAGGGCACCACAGACTGGCTCGACCTGTCGGTGGTGATCACCGTCGACGGTGAGCAGGTTCCCCTGCCCCAGGCACTTGCTGCGCTGACCGCCGGCGACCCCCTGCTGCTCCTGCCCAGCGGGCTGCACGTGCCCACCGACCGACCCGAGTTCGCAGGGCTGGCCGAGCTCGTGGCTGCGGCCGCAGAGCTGCACGAGGGCGAGCGTGACGAACTGCGCGTGGCCCACGTCGACCTGGGGCTGTGGGAGCAGCTTGCCGAGCTCGGCGTCGTCGATGTCCAGGCAGCACGGTGGGTCGAGGCCGCCCAAGCCCTCGCGCACCACCAGGGCCTTCCCGACGTCGTGCCGACCGGGTTGGTCAGCAGTCCACGTGACTACCAGCTCAAGGGCATCCGCTGGCTGGTGCACCTGTGGCAACTCGGGCTCGGCGGGATCCTCGCCGACGACATGGGACTCGGCAAGACCCTGCAGACCCTCGGTCTCATCAGCCACGCCCGGGCAGCCGGTGCAGCACCCTTCCTCGTCGTCGCGCCGACCAGTGTGGTGACTGCTTGGGCAGGCGAGGCGCAACGCCACACCCCGGGCCTCGTCATACGCACCATCGACGCGTCAAGGGCGCGACGGGGCACGCCGCTCAGCGACGAGGTCGTCGGCGCCGACGTCGTGGTCACCTCCTACACGCTGTTGCGGCTGGAGGCCGATGCCTATGCCGCCCTCGAGTGGGGCGGCCTGGTGCTCGATGAGGCGCAGACCATCAAGAACCACCAGAGCAAGACCTACCAAGCGGTGCGGCTGCTCGACGTGCCCTTCCGGCTCGCCGTGACGGGCACCCCGTTCGAGAACCGGCTGATGGAACTGTGGGCGCTGCTGTCCGTCGTGGCTCCCGGGCTCTATCCATGGCCGAAGCGCTTCAAGGAGATCGTCGTCAAGCCCGTGGAGAAAGCCGGCGACCCGGTGGCACTGGAACGGTTCCGCTCCCGGGTGCGCCCATTCGTGCTGCGTCGCACCAAGGACCTCGTCGCCACCGAACTACCTCCCAAGCAGGAGCAGGTGCTCGAGGTGACCCTCACCCCCGCCCACCGACGCATCTACGACACCTGGCTCCAGAAGGAGCGGCAGGCCATCCTCGGACTGGTCGACGACTTCGATCGCAACCGGGTGGCAATCTTCAGCGCGCTGACGCGCCTGCGACAGCTGAGCCTGGATCCGGCACTTGTCGACGACGACCACGAGGGGGTCGGCTCGGCAAAGATCGACACCCTCGTCGACCACCTCCAGGAGATCGTTGCCGAAGGCCACCGCGCACTCGTGTTCAGCACGTTCACCGGGTTCCTCAAGCGGGTCCGCGACGCCCTCGAGCGCGACGGCGTCACGACCCGTTACCTCGACGGTTCCACCCGCGCCCGGGGTGCGGAGATCGCCGCGTTCAAGGACGGCGACGCCGACGCGTTCCTGATCAGTCTCAAGGCCGGCGGTGTCGGGCTGACCCTCACCGAGGCCGACTACGTCTTCGTGCTCGACCCGTGGTGGAACCCGGCTGCCGAGGCGCAGGCGGTCGACCGCGCCCATCGCCTCGGGCAGGAGCGTCCGGTCCTGGTCTACCGGCTCGTCGCCACCGACACGATCGAGGAGAAGGTGATGGCGCTCAAGGAACGCAAGGCGGCCCTCTTCGCCTCCGTCTTCAGCGGAGAGGGCGCCGTCGGCTCGGGCATCGATGCGGACGACGTGCTGGCGCTCTTCGACTGACGATGGGCCCGCCCCGCCACCTCATCCGTCGGCGTGTCCGAGTGACTTCTCTGGGGCGATCAGGTCCCGTACCCGACGCTTGAGGTCGGTGATCTCGGGGAAGCCTCCGTCACGCTTCCGGTTCCACACTGCGGTGTGGTCGATGTCGATCCGGAACACTCCCCGGTCGCCGGGACCAACGCCACCTCGCCCACCTCGTCGGCGAAGGTCTGCAACAGTTCACCGGCGTACCACTGGGCACGCAACAACCACTTGCACTGCGTGCAGTAGGTGATCTCGATCCTCGGCGCGGCCATGGCCTCACACTAGCGATCCTCGGTCACCAAGGCGTCCGCTCCTCCGGTGGAGCCCCTACTGTGGATGAATGACCGCCCCCACGACAGAGGCCCGTCTGAAGGCACATGTCGACCGCATCGAGGAGGAGCATCCGCCCGTCCCTCTCGCCTCGGTGGACTACACCGTGCATGACCCCGCGCTGCTCAGGCAACGCTTCGGGCCGGTCCTCGACTACTTGGCCCGGGTCGAGCTCGAGGTCGACCGCAACGTCCTGGAGCTGACCACGATGCTCCCTGACGCGAGCGAGATCGACCGGCGCTTCTATGCCGAGGTGTGGCAGCCGCAAGAGATCCACCACGGCCTGATCCTCGATGAGTTGCAGACCCGGATCGGCCGACCGCCGGCAAGCACCGACACCACCACCATCTCCCCCAAGATCCGGATCCTCGGTGCATTGGCCCACCTCACACCGGTCCACGACATCGTGCGCATGCTCTACTACCTGACCGGCATGGCGACCGAGCGCTCGGCAGTGCTGGCCTACAACCGGCTGCACGACGGCGTCATCGACCTGGGCGAGAACGCGGTCGCTGCGACCGTCGTCGCGCCGATCCGTCGACAGGAGCCGGGACACTATGCGTTCTACCGGCTCTCGGCCACTGCCCTGGACAAGCAACTGAGGCCGTGGCAACGGTGGCTCACCGGACGGCTGCGGCGGATCTCGTTCTCTCCCGTCGGGGCCAACGACGACGCCCAGCTGGCCGACTTCGGGGGCGTGCTGACCAGCCTGGGAGTCATCGACGAGCTCGAGCAGTTCGTCACCGAGATCAGCCGAGTGGAGAACGACCTGCTCTGGGCGGGCCGCCAAGGACTCGACGTGCCTCGCTACGTGATGGACGCGATGCGCGAGGCCGTGCAACTGCACCGGGCCCGAGCATCGATCCCGCCCCGCTGAGGTCGTGACCGATCGAACTCAACCGAGCTCGACGCCGAACTTCTCCGCCCAGGCCCGCGCATCGTCGGACAACGTGCCGAGCTCGTGGCAACGGCGTACGTAGCCACCAGTCGCCTTCATGAACTCCATCGGGTTGTAGACGTCCTCCTGCTCCTGCCACAGGCCGTTGCCACCGTAGCGGAGGATGCTGACGTTGCCCTGACCGTGGACCGAGCCGTCGCCCGGGTCACGGAACGGGTTGTCGATCTCGGTGATGACCCAGCCCACCTGCTCGTCGATCACGACCCACTTGGGAGGGAAGGCGATCATCTCGTTGCCGGGGAAGCTGCCCATGGTCCTCTTGATCCAGGGCCGGATCTCGTCCTTCCCGTGGAAGGTGCCGTAGGCGTGCTCGATGTAGAGCGCGTCCTCGGTGAAGAGCTGCACGAAGTGCTCCCAGTCACCGGTGTCGACACACCTCTGCACACCAGTGGTGTAGCCGGCGAATGCTTCCTCGAGTTCTGCGCGGGTCCAAGTCGTCATGCCAGCAGCGTGGCAGGAACCCCGCGAATTGACCATGGGCGGTCTCAGGCAGGCTTCACCCTCGACCTTCATCCTCAACGGAGCCGGTGCTTGTCCCAGTCCGCGCCGGGAGGCTTGGCCTCCACCCACGCCTGGAACCCCATGAGGGACGCAGGACTCATGGCCAGCTCGATCTCGCCCTTGGCGCTGTCGAGGGTGATGATCACGTGGTCGGTGTAGAGCGCGAGATGCTCGGACCCACGTGACTCGCGTCGACCCGCATAGTCGACGCGGTTGCGGTCCCAGACCCGACGCGGCCGCGGCGAGAGCGAGAAGATCCGGTACCACTCCAGGCGATCGCCGTCGTAGCGGCCGATTCCGAGAACCCAACCGCGCCCGGTCCTGTCGGACCGGGCGCGGTGACTGAGTTCAAATGTGCCCCCGCTGCGCGCCAGCATTCGCCGGCGGACTACCAGGGCGACTCCGTACAGGAAGAGGAACACCAGCGCGAGCAGGACTCCGTCGAGAATCCATTGCCACAGTGGCATCCAACCTCCCCGCCAAGAACGCCCCAATCCATGGGGATGTGAGCGTCACTCTAAGGCATGGAGTGTTCAGTTGTTCAGGAGGCCATCTCCACGGCGCGGATGCGGGCCTCGGCGTGACGCACGGCCGCGAGAGCCGCGTCGTCGTTCTCCCCGGCAGCGTGCAGCCGCTCGAGGTCGTGACGGGCGTTCTCGAGATCGATCTCGTGCGACATCTCGGCACGCTCGGCGAGCACCGACACCCGATCGCCGGCGACCGAGATGAAGCCGGAGTCGACAGCAGCCACCCAGGTCTCCCCCTCCGTGGTGGTGACGTCGACGACGCCCTCCACCAGGAGCGAGAGCAGCGGAGCGTGACCCGGCAGGATGCCCACGTCACCTTCGGTGGTGCGGGCACCCACCATCGTGGCCTGCCCCGACCACACGAGGCGATCGGCGGCGACCAGCTCGACCTGAAGCGCAGCCATCAGAGGCTCTTCTGGATCTCGGCCCACTTCTGCTCGACGTCGTCCAGACCGCCGCACATGAAGAACGCCTGCTCGGCCACGTGGTCGTATTCACCATCAGCGATCTTGTTGAACGCCTCGATGGTGTCCGCGATCGGGACCGTCGAACCCTCGATGCCGGTGAACTGCTTGGCAACGTAGGTGTTCTGCGAGAGGAACCGCTGGATCCGGCGTGCACGCGACACGATGATCTTGTCCTCTTCGGAGAGCTCGTCGACACCGAGGATCGCGATGATGTCCTGGAGCTCCTTGTTGCGCTGGAGGATCTGCTTGATCCGAACGGCGCAACGGTAGTGCTCGTCACCGATGTACTGCGGGTCGAGGATCCGCGAGGTCGAGGTCAGCGGGTCCACGGCCGGGTAGATACCCAGCGACGCGATCTCGCGAGAGAGCTCGGTGGTGGCGTCGAGGTGGGCGAAGGTGGTCGCCGGCGCCGGGTCGGTGTAGTCGTCAGCCGGCACGTAGATCGCCTGCATCGAGGTGATCGAGTGACCACGCGTCGAGGTGATGCGCTCCTGGAGCACACCCATCTCGTCGGCGAGGTTGGGCTGGTAACCCACCGCGGACGGCATCCGGCCGAGCAGCGTCGACACCTCGGAACCCGCCTGGGTGAACCGGAAGATGTTGTCGATGAAGAGCAGCACGTCCTGACCCTGGACGTCGCGGAAGTACTCCGCCATCGTCAGGGCGCTCAGGGCAACACGGAGTCGCGTGCCCGGCGGCTCGTCCATCTGGCCGAAGACCAGGGCGACCTTGTCGAAGACGCCGGCCTCCTGCATCTCGACGATGAGGTCGTTGCCCTCACGGGTGCGCTCGCCGACACCGGCGAACACGGACACACCGTCGTGGTTCTTCGCCACGCGGGCGATCATCTCCTGGATCAGCACGGTCTTGCCGACACCGGCACCACCGAACAGACCGATCTTTCCACCCTGCACGTACGGGGTGAGCAGGTCGATGACCTTGATGCCCGTCTCGAACATCTGGGTCTTGGACTCCAGCTGGTCGAACTGCGGGGCCTTGCGGTGGATGCCCCAGCGCTCGGTCGCACCGAGGGTCTCGCCCTCTTCGAGGTTCAGGCACTCACCGGTGGTGTTGAACACGCGACCGAGGGTCGCGTCACCCACAGGAACGCTGATCGGCTCGCCGGTGTCGCGCACCTGGGCGCCGCGCACCAGACCGTCGGTGGGGCGCATCGAGATGGCACGAACCATGCCGTCACCGATGTGCTGGGCCACCTCGAGGGTGATCGTGTTGGTCTCGCCGCCGAGGTCGATGTCGACCTTGAGGGCGTTGTAGATCGCAGGCATCTCGTCCGAGGAGAACTCGATGTCAACGACGGGCCCGATGACGCGGGCGATCCGACCGACGCCGCCAGCAGCACCGCCAGCGGCGTTCGTCTCTTCAACAGTGGCAGTCATGTCTCTCACTCATTCCCGGAGGTTGCATCGGCCAGTGCGTTGACACCACCGACGATCTCGCTGATTTCCTGGGTAATGCCGGCCTGGCGGGCCTGGTTGGCAATTCGGGTGTACTTCTTGATCAGCTCGTCGGCATTGTCCGTGGCGGACTTCATCGCCTTCTGACGGGCGGCCAGCTCGGAAGCGGCCGCCTGCAGCAGGGCGAAGAAGACGCGGCTCTGGACGTAGCGCGGGAGCAGCGAGTCCAAGACGTCGGCGGGCGACGGCTCGAACTCATAGAGCGGGAGGAGGTCCTCGGCCTCAGGAGCCTCGGTACCCTCCACCACCTCGAGCGGCAGCAGCCGGATCGCGGTCGGCTCCTGGGTCAGCATCGACCGGAACCGGGTGTAGACCACGTGCACCTCGTCGACGCCCTGCGGCGCGCCCGGACCAGGAGCCGCGTCGTCGTCGCCGGTGAAGGCGTCGATGAGCGTGGCACCGATGTCGGCTGCGACGTCGTAGGTCGGCTGGTCGGAGAAGCCGGTCCACGCCTGCACCACGGGGCGCTGGCGGAACTTGTAGTAGGCCTCACCCTTGCGACCGCTGATGTAGAGGTCGACGGCCTTGCCCTCGCCCTTCAACTTCTCGACGAGGCGCTCGGCCTCCTTGAGCACGTTGGAGGAGTAGGCACCGGCCAGACCGCGGTCGCTGGTCACGATCAGGATCGCGGCCCGGGTCGGGTTCTCCGGCTCGGTGGTCAGCGGGTGGTCGACGTTGGAGAACGTCGCCACCGCCGACACCGCACGGGTCAGCTCACGGGCATACGGCGCTGCCGCCTGGGCCCGCTGCTGCGCCTTGATGATCCGGGACGCAGCAATGAGCTCCATGGCGCGCGTGATCTTCTTCATCGACTCCGTCGACTTGATCCGCGCGCGGTACTCACGCAGCGAGACTGCCATGGGTCAGCCCCGCTTCTGCTTGACGATCTGCTCCTGCTCGACGTCCTCGTCCTCCAGAGCAACGTGCTCTTCGCGGCCGGCCTTGACCGACTGGCCGTCGGAGGTCTGGAACTGGTCCAGGAAGGAGTCGTAGGCAGCGGTCATCTCGGCTTCGGCGGCGTCGTCGAACTTATGGGTCTCGCGAATGCCGGCAAGGATGCCGGGGTGCGAGCGACGCAGGAAGTCGATGAACTCCTCCTCGAAGCGCAGCACGTCGTCGACCGGGACGATGTCCAGGCGACCCGTGGTGCCGATCCACAAGGAGGCGGTCATCTCCTCGACCGGGTACGGCGAGTACTGCGGCTGCTTGAGCAGTGCCATCAGGCGCTGACCACGAGCGAGCTGCTGACGCGACGCGGCATCGAGGTCGGAGGCGAACATGGCGAACGCCTCCATGGCGCGGAACTGCGCCAGGTCGACCTTGAGCGAACCGGTGACGGCCTTCATTGCCTTCGTCATCGCCGAGCCACCCACGCGGGAGACCGACACACCGACGTCGATGGCCGGGCGCTGGTTGGCAGCGAACAGGTCGGACTGCAAGAAGATCTGACCGTCGGTGATCGAGATGACGTTGGTCGGGATGAACGCCGAGACGTCGTTGGCCTTGGTCTCGATGATCGGCAGACCGGTCATCGAACCGGCACCCAGCTCGTCGGAGAGCTTCGCGCAACGCTCGAGCAGGCGGCTGTGCAGGTAGAAGACGTCACCCGGGTAGGCCTCGCGGCCCGGCGGACGGCGCAGCAGCAGCGACACGGAGCGGTAGGCCTCGGCCTGCTTGGTCAGGTCGTCGAACACGATGAGGACGTGCTTGCCCTGGTACATCCAGTGCTGGCCGATGGCCGAGCCGGTGTAGGGGGCGAGGTACTTGAAGCCGGCGGAGTCGGACGCCGGGGAAGCCACGATGGTCGTGTACTCCAGGGCGCCGGCCTCTTCGAGGGCACCGCGCACGGAGGCGATGGTGGAGCCCTTCTGACCGATGGCGACGTAGATGCAGCGGACCTGCTTGCTAGGGTCGCCCGACTCCCAGTTCTGCTTCTGGTTGATGATCGTGTCGATCGCGATCGTGGTCTTGCCGGTCGCGCGGTCACCGATGATCAGCTGCCGCTGCCCACGGCCGACCGGGGTCAACGAGTCGATGGCCTTGATGCCGGTGGCAAGCGGCTCGTGGACCGACTTGCGGTGCATCACGCTGGGCGCCTGCAGCTCGAGCGCGCGGCGACCGTCGGAAGCGATCTCCCCGAGGCCGTCGATCGGCGTACCGAGCGGGTCGACCACGCGGCCGAGGTAGCCCTCGCCGACGGGAACAGACAGGATCTCGCCGGTACGGCGGACCGCCTGGCCCTCTTCGATCTTGTCGAAGTCGCCGAGGACGACGACACCGATCTCGCGGGTGTCGAGGTTCTGGGCCAGGCCCAGCGTGCCGTCCTCGAACTCGAGCAGCTCGTTGGCCATGACCGACGGAAGACCGGAGACGCGGGCGATGCCGTCGCCGGCTTCGGCGACCTTGCCGACCTCTTCACGGCTGGCGGACTCAGGCTTGTAGTCGGACACGAAGCGCTGGAGGGCGTCCCGGATCTCATCCGGACGGATGGAAAGCTCCGTCATCACTCTTCTCTCATTCTCAGTTGCTCGAAGTTGTCGGAGGGTGCGCCGGTCAGACAGCCAACGCGCGGCGCGCGGAGTCCAGTCGGTTGGACACCGTGCCATCGATGACGTCGTCACCGATCTCGACGCGGATTCCACCGATCACATCGGCGTCCACCACGACATTGACATGCACCGGCTTGCCGTACTGCCGGGAGAGCACGTCGACCAAGCGCTGTCGGTCGGCGTCGGCGAGCGGCTTGGCCACACGGACCTCCGCCACTGCCTGCTTGGCCGCGGCGGCGGCGGTCTGCTGGAAAGCACCCAGCGCGACACCCACCGTGCGGTAGCTACCGGTCACCGACTGTTCTGCAAGGGTGACAGTGCCGGGCAAGGCCTTGCCTGCGAGCAGGCCGCTGACCAGCTGCTGCTTGTCCTCAGTGCTGCGGGCGGGGTCGGAGAGCGCATCGCGCAGCTCAGGGTTGTTGCCCACGAGCTGGGCGACCTCGAAGAGCTCGTCCTCGAGGCGCGAGGCCTCCGCGCCGGCCGAACGCACCGTGGCGAGCACGCCGAGGTGCTCCAGTGCGTCAGCCAAGTCCCGGGTTGCGGTCCACCGCTGACCAGTGGCCCGGCCGGCGAGGTCGACGACGGGTGCGCCGACCTTGCCGGTGAGCAGCTGGCTGAGCAGCGCCTGCTTCGCTTCGGTCGCCACCGACTGGTCCGTGGCAACCCGGCGCAGGGCCGGCTCGCCACGCAGCAGAGCGGCGACCCGGAACAGGTCCTGCCCGACGGCGGTGAGGTCACCGGAGACCTGGTCCAGCGCCGAAGTGAGCGTGCGCAACGCTTCGGCAGAGGCGCCCCGGAAGGAGCCGCTGGTGGTCATCAGTTGACCCCGCTCCCGGACTCGAGCTCGCTGAGGAAGCGGTCGACGACCCGGCTCTGGCGAGCCTCGTCGTCCAAGCTCTCCCCGACGATCCGACCGGCGAGGCCGGTGGCCAGGTTGCCGACCTCGGCACGCAACGAGGTGACCGCCTGCTGGCGCTCCGCCTCGATCTGCGCCTTGCCGTGCGCAACGATCCGCTCGGATTCGGCCTGCCCCTGAGCACGCATCTCCGCAACGATCGCGGCGCCTTGCTCGCGTGCTTCCTCACGGATGCGCGCGGCCTCGTGACGGGCCTCGGACAACTGCTGCTCGAGATCGGCAAGCTTGGCGTCCGCCTCGGCCTGCTTGGTCTCGGCAGCAGCGAGTCCGCCTTCGATCGCCGAGGTGCGCTCGGCGAAGGTGGCCTCGAAGTTCGGTACGACGAACTTCTTGACCGCGAAGAACAAGATCGCGAACACGACGAGCGAGAGAACGATCTCGATCGGGTGCGGGATGAGCGGGTTGAGCTCACCACCGGCTGCGCGAATGGTCAGAGTCTGCATGGGCAGGTCCTTCTTCCGGGTCCTACGTCAGGCTGGGTCAGAGAACGAACGCGAGGGCGATACCGATGATCGCGAGCGCCTCGGCGAGCGCGAAGCCCAGGATGGCGATCGTCTGCAGGCGGCTCTGGGCCTCCGGCTGACGGGCGACACCGTTGATGTAGGCGGCGAAGATCAGGCCGATACCAACACCGGGGCCAATCGCAGCGAGGCCGTAGCCAATCATGTTGAGGTTGCCGTCCACGGCGGTTTCCTTTCGGTTATTTCCTGTTTTGGAAATCTTGGGTGTGAGTTGTGATGACCGGTCCCGGCATGGCGGCACCGGATGAATCAGTGCTCGTCAGCGAGCGAGCCCTGGATGTACATCGCGTTCAGCAACACGAAGACATAGGCCTGGAGGAACTGGATCAGCAGTTCGAGGAACGAAACCAGGATGAACAGGACCCAGGCGATGACACCGACCGGCGCGTAGGCCGCGGACATCTCCGTGATCAGGTATTCGCCACCGAGGGCGAAGAGGATGAGCAGCATGTGCCCGGCGAACATGTTGCAGAACAGTCGCAGCGCCAGGGTGACCGGGCGGACCAGGATGTTCGACATGAACTCGAGCGGGATCAGCAGCGGCCACATGGCCTTGCTGACGCCCTGCGGGACGCAGGTGAGCTTGAGGAAGCCGCCGAAGCCGTGCTTCTTGATGCCGACGCCGAGGTAGACGAACCAGCTGATGGCCGCGAGCGCGTAGACCAGTCCGGCCCTGGAGAAGGTCGGGAACTGGAAGAACGGGACGCTCGCCAGCATGTTGTTGATCAGGATGAAGAAGAAGAGCGCAAACAGGTAGGGCACGTAGGGCAAGAAGTCCTTGGTGCCGATGATGTCGCGGCCCATGGAGTTGCGCACGAAGCCGTAGCCGGCCTCACCGACGTACTGGAGCTTGCTCGGGACCATGGCGCGCTTGCGCGAGGCCGCCCAGAAGAAGAGGAAGACGACGCCGGCGACGAGCACCATCTGGATCATCGGCTTGGTGACGCCGAGGTACATCGTCTGCCCGAGGAACTCGAACGTCTTGTCCGGCCCGATAGGCGGCAGGTTGAAGTCCTGCGGCCCGGGAGCGTGGAAGCCCTCGGCACGCACGACGGACATCGCGATTGAACTCACCGTGTCTCCTGTGTCTGCTGCACTACAAGTCTTTGTTTGCGGATTGCTACTGCGGTTCCGGCGGCACCCGGTTGAACCGGGCGAAGGTCATGAACAAGCCGAACCCCGCACCGATCAGGATCCCGATCGCGACCAAGAACGTGGTTCCGAGCCAGCGGTCCAGCCCCCAGCCGATCAGCCCGTAGACGAATACGCCCGAGACGATGTATCCGAACGCGTGCCAAGGGTCGCCCTTCGGCTCCGACGGGGTTTTCGGCTGAGTCATCGCGCACCGGACAATAGCAGTCGCGTGGGGTCATTGCGCACCCGGCTCCTCAAGGTCGTAGACCGGCATCCGCACCCGGGTGGCGACGACGACCTGGCACGCCAGCCAGGCAATCGTGCCGGCGATCACCGTGCCGCCCAGCCACCCGCGATCCAGGGTGCCGTCGAGCAGCTCGGAGCGCGAGATCACGATCAGGACGACTGCCATCACGACGAGTTGCAGGGTGTAGGTCAACAGCGCGATCAGCATCGAGGCGGAGGGAAGGACACCGGCGATCAGGTGGACGAGCGCCGCTCCCCACCGAACACCACCAGCACGAGCGCGGTCGCCACGAGTGCGCCTGCCGCTGCGGCACTGCCCGAGAGCACGCCACCGGCCACACTCGCGGCCACACCGACGACGAGGCAGAAAATGCCCGCTTTCACCAAGATTCCAGCACCGGGAGATCTGGTGCGGCTGGTGTCTGCGGTCGTCATGCGGGCGGCCGTTTCTCTTGGACGTTCAGGGTGCCGGAGTGACGCTTCCGGCGCTTGTGAAAATTAGCACAAGCGCCAGCGCGGCTCCTATTCGGGGTCGATCCCACTGAGCTTGGGAACCACGAATGTGAGCACGACGGTGAGTGCGAACCAGACGCCGAGCGACACCCAGGTGATCGGGCCGGCGTAGAGGGCGGCGAGGACCGCTCCGAAGCCGATGAGGCCGGCCCACAGCCAGATGATGAGAACCGCACGGCGATGGCTGTGGCCGATCTGGAGCATCCGGTGGTGCAGGTGCTGCTTGTCAGGGTGGTAGAACATCTGCCCGCGCCGGGTGCGTCGTACGACGGCCAGCACCAGGTCGGCGAACGGGACGATCAGGATCGACAGGGGAACGATGATCGGCAGCAAGGTGGGCAGCAGGCTCGCCTCCTGCCCACTGCCGCCACGGCTCACCTCGGTGGCGGTGAACTGGCCGGTGAGGGTCAGCGCCGACGCGGACAGGAAGAGCCCCAGCAGCATCGATCCTGAGTCGCCCATGAACAACCGTGCCGGGAAGAAGTTGTGCGGGATGAAGCCCGCACAGGCACCCGCGAGCGCCGCGCACAGGAGTGCGCCGGTGACGGCCAGGGTGCGGTCGTTGAGATTGGCGATCTGGTAGCAGAAGAGGAAGAACGCAAGCGCTCCGACGCCCACGACGCCAGCTGCCAGGCCATCGAGCCCGTCGACGAAGTTCACGGCGTTGATCGTCGCCACGACGGTCAACACGGTCAGCAGCGCGGCCTGCGTCTGGTCGGGAGCGAACTGTCCCCCGCCGGGTGCCGGGAAATAGAGGTACTGCACGCCGAACAGCACCAGGATGCCGGCTGCGAGGACCTGGCCACCCAGCTTCGTCAGCGCGTCGAGCTCGAAGAGATCGTCGAAGACCCCGATGACACAGATGAACGCGCCCGCGAGCAGCACCACTCCGGCGTCCCGAAAGACGTTCTCCTGGCTCTGCGTCGAGAGGAAGGGCAACTGTCTGGCGACGAAGTAGGCAGCGGTCAGCCCGCCGAGCAGTGCGATGCCCCCGAAGTAGGGGATCGGC
The DNA here is from genome assembly GCF_021555175.1 of Nocardioides alcanivorans. Classification (GTDB taxonomy): domain Bacteria; phylum Actinomycetota; class Actinomycetes; order Propionibacteriales; family Nocardioidaceae; genus Nocardioides; species Nocardioides alcanivorans. Next base: position 77,052 of record NZ_JAKGRW010000013.1, read on the forward strand.
ACCACGTGGACGTCACGATCACGCACCTGGGCGACCGCGTGGAGACGCAACGCGATCTCCCGGGCGATGACCGTGAGCAGGTAGGTGACCGAGGCAGCCACCAGGAAGACGACGAGGTATTCGCGCATCAGTCCGTCTCGTCCGGCACCAGCACGGCCTTGCCGGTCGGTTCCAGCACCTCGTCGATGCGCTCGATCGACAGCGTGCCGAGCCGGAGCAGCCGGGGCACGTCACCGGTGACGTCGAGGATCGTGGAGGGCTGGCTGCTGGCGGTGGGACCCGCATCGACGTAGACCACCACCTGCTCCCCCAGCATCGCCTCGGCCGCGTCGACGTCGGTCGCCGCGGGCGCGCCGCTGGTGTTGGCGGACGACACCGCCATCGGACCGGTCCGTTCGAGCACCGCCAGGGCCACCGGGTGGTCGGGCATCCGCACCGCGACGGTTCCTCGGGTGTCACCGAGATCCCACTGCAGCGACGACTGGTCACGGCACACGAGAGTGAGCGGTCCGGGCCAGAAGGCGTCGACCAGGGGCGTCACCCACGGAGGGAGTGACGACGTCAAGGCATGCAGCGTGGCCTTGCTCGCCACCAGGACCGGCGGCGGCATCTCGCGGCCCCGGCCCTTGGCTGCGAGCAGCCCGGCCACCGCAACGGGGTCGAACGCGTCTGCGCCGATGCCGTAGACGGTGTCGGTGGGCAGCACCACGAGGTCGCCGCGACGCACGGCACGGGTCGCTGCTTCGACGGCTTGCTCCAACGCTTCCGCGTCGCCTGTCGCGAGTCTCACCGGGACATCATCCCAGCCGCGCGGTCAGATACCGCGCACGCCCGGTCAGGTCGGGGTGGTCGCGTACGTCGCGCCACCGTCCGGTGGCCCGGAACACCGCGGGCGCCACGTCGTGCTGGACCTCGGCGTGCTCGGCACCGACGACCCCGCCGGCACGCAGCAGTCCGGCCGCGGTGCGCTCCAGCACCCGCATCGCGTCGAGCCCGTCGTTGCCGGAGAAGAGCGCCAGCTCAGGGTCGTGGTCGCGCGCCTCCACGGCGACGCTCTCCCACGCCTCGAGCGGGATGTAGGGCGGGTTGCACACGACCACGTCGACCTCGCCGGCAAGGTCGCCGGCCGCCGTGGCCATGTCGCCCTCCCGGAAGTCGACCCCGGTGCCACTCAGGTTGCGCACGGCCCAGGCGGCGGCAGCCGGGTCGAGCTCGACCGCCACGACCCGGGCCTGCGGCACCTCGTGGGCCACGGCCTTGGCGATGGCACCGGACCCGGTGCACAGGTCGACCACGACCGGCTGACGCCCGTTCACCTCACCCGCCCGCTCGACGGCCCAGCCGGCCAGCAACTCGGTCTCGGGACGGGGCACGAACACCCCGGGGCCCACCGACAGCTCGACGCCACGGAAGTGCGCGACCCCGGTCAGGTGCTGCAACGGCTCCCGAGCCGCACGGCGAGCGACCAGGGCGGCGTACCGCTGCGAGACCGTGGCGGGCACCGCGTCGACCAGCAGCAATCGGCCGCGCGACGTGCCCAAGGCGTGGGCGAGCAGCAGCTCGGCGTCGACCCGCGGGGAGGCCACGCCGCCTGCAGTGAGAGCGTCGACCGCCTCACTGATCACCCGACGCAGGGGTACGACGTCACTCACCGAGCGCCTCCAGCCGGGCGGCGAGGTCGGCCCCCACCAGGGAGTCGATGACCGGCTGGAGGTCACCGTCGAGCACCACGTCGAGGTTGTAGGCCTTGTAGCCGGTGCGGTGGTCGGAGATGCGGTTCTCCGGGTAGTTGTAGGTGCGCACGCGCTCGGAGCGGTCGACGGTGCGGATCTGCGAACGCCTGGCCTCGGCAGCCTCTGCGTCGGCGGCCTCCTCGGCCGCAGCAAGCAGCCGGGCGCGCAGGATGCGCAGCGCCTGTTCACGGTTCTGCAGCTGTGACTTCTCGTTCTGACAACTGGCCACGATGCCGGTGGGCACGTGGGTGATCCGCACCGCGGAGTCGGTGGTGTTGACGCTCTGGCCGCCCGGGCCACTGGAGCGGTAGACGTCGATGCGCAGGTCGTTGTCGTTGATCTCGACGTCGACCTGCTCGGCCTCCGGCATCACCAGCACACCGGCGGCGGAGGTGTGCACCCGGCCCTGCGACTCGGTCACCGGCACCCGTTGCACGCGATGGACCCCGCCCTCGAACTTGAGCTGTGCATAGGGGGCCTCACCCGGCTCCGGGGTGCCCTTGGCCTGGACCGCGAGCGTGATCGACTTGTAGCCGCCCAGATCCGAGGGAGCGGCGTCCAGCACCTCGGTGCGCCAGCCACGGCCCTCGGCATAGCGGGTGTACATGCGCACCAGGTCGCCTGCGAAGAGTGCTGACTCCTCGCCTCCCTCGCCGGACTTCACCTCGAGGATGAGGTCCTTGGCGTCGTTGGGGTCACGTGGCACGAGGAGCCGACGCAGTCGTTCTGCCGTCTCTGCGCGCCGCGCCTCGAGCTCGTCGGCCTCGGCGGCGAAGTCGGGGTCGTCGGCCGCGAGCTCACGAGCGGCGGCGACGTCGTCGCCCAGACGTTCGTGCTCCTGCCACGCGCGCACGACAGCGCCCAGCTCGGCGTAGCGCTGGTTGAGCTTCTTGGCCAACCGCTGGTCGGCGTGTGTCTCCGGAGCACCCAGCCGACCCTCCAGCTCCGCGTGCTCCTCGACCAGGGCCTGGACCGCCTCGAACATCGCTCTCCTCCGTGTGGCTGCGCCGTGTGGGTGCGTGGAAACGACTGACGCCGGCCACCGCTCGTCAGGAGCGGGGCCGGCGTCAGGGAAGTGCTACTTGGCAGCCTTCTTGGCGTAACGGGCCTCGAAGCGGGCCACACGACCACCGGTGTCGAGGATGCGCTGCTTGCCCGTGTAGAACGGGTGGCAGGCCGAGCAGGTGTCCGCGTGGATCGAGCCCGCCTTGGCCGTGCTGCGGGTCGTGAACGAGTTGCCGCAGGTGCAGGTCACCTGGGTCTCGATGTAGTCCGGGTGGATGTCCTTCTTCATTCTTCTCTCCTCAACATGACCGCCGGGTCGCACCCCACCGTGGGTGCGTGAGCCGGTGCCAACCAGTCAATTCTGCCACTGGCGCCAAAGTGACGCCAATCGGCGTCCGTCAGCGTCCGGCCCGGGCAAGCAGATCGGCGTTGGACGCAGTGCTGCGCACCAGCTCCAGGAGACGCACGAGGGCCTCCTCGGGGTCCGCACCGAGGGTACGACGGAGCGTCTGCACCGCTGCCGACTCCGCTTCGGTGAGGAGCAGGTCGTCGCGCCGGGTGGCGGTGTGGATGACATCGACGGCCGGGAAGAGCCGCTTGTCGACGTACTCCCTCCGGAGCCGGAGCTCGGAGTTGGCCGTGCCCTGGAACTCGTCGTGGATCGCCTCGTCGATCGAGGAGCTGCTGTCGACCTGGAGCGTCGCGATGATGGTGAGCGAGCCGGCGTCCTCCAGCTTGCGGGCCGCGCCGAAGAGGCTCTTCGGCGGGTGCAGCGCGGAGACGTCGATGCCACTCGGCAAGGTGCGGCCGTTGGCGGGGGCGCTGAGGTTGTAGGCGCGACCGAGCCGGGTCATGCCGTCCATGAGAACGACGACGTCGTGGCCGAGCTCGACGAGGCGCCTGGCCCGATCGACGGCCAACTCGGCGACGCTGGTGTGGTCACTGGCGGGCCGGTCGAAGGTGGAGGCGATGACCTCGCCCTTGACGGAGCGCTGGAAGTCGGTGACCTCTTCGGGGCGCTCGTCGAGCAGCACCACCATGAGGTGGCACTCGGGGTTGTTCCTCGTGATCGCGGCAGCCATCGACTTGAGCACGCTGGTGCGTCCCGATGCCGACGGGGCGACGATCAGGGCACGCTGTCCCTTGCCGAGGGGAGCGAGCAGGTCGGTGACCCGGCCGATCTCCTCGTGGGCAGTGGTCTCGAGCCGGAGCCGCTGCGTCGGGTGCACCGGTGTCATGGTGGTGAAGTCGGGACGCTCGGCGGCGGTCTCGGGGTCGGCCCCGTTGACCATGTCCACCCGCACCATGGGGTTGAACTTCTCCTTGCGTTCACCCTCACGCGGCTGGCGAACCTGCCCGACGACGGCATCACCGCGCCGCAGACCGTACTTCCGCACCAGCGACAGCGAGAGATAGACGTCATCGGGGCCGGCGGCGTAGCCCGTGGTGCGCACGAAGGCGTAGTTGTCGAGCACGTCGAGGATGCCTGCCGCAGGCACCAGCACGTCGTCCTCGAGGATCGTGGTGTCGGGCTCGTTGCGACGGTTGCGATCGCGGTCGCGGCCACGACGCCGACGGTTGCGGCCGCTGCCGTCGTCGCCGTCGTCGTGCTGGCCCTGCTGGGTCTCGCTCTGTCCCTGGTTCTGGCTCTGCTGCTGTCCGTGCTGGCGCTGGTCCTGCTGGTGGCTCTGACGCTGCGGCTTCTGCTGGCGCTCGCCTCCCTTGTCGGGCGTCCGGTCGGACTTGTCGCCACTCTTGTCGGGCTTGTCACCGCCCTTCTCGGACTGACCGCCCTTCTCGGACTGACCGCCCTGCTGACCCTGCTGGTTGCCGTCACCGCGGTTGCTGCGGTTGCGTTCACGGCGACGCTGCTGGCCGGACTGGCCCTCGGCGGAGTCGTCTGCCTGCTGCCTGTCAGGAGAGTCCGATCGAGGGGCCTGCTGGGCCTTCTCGGCCTGAGGCTTCTCGGCTCGGGCCCTCTCTGCCCGGGGCTCACCGCCGCGACCGTCGTCCGACTGCTGCGCCTGTTGCTGCGGGCGCCGCGACCGGCCGGACGCGCTCTCGGGCTGGGTTGCCTTCTCCGGCTGGGCCGCCTTCTCGGACTCGGCTACCTTCTCGGGCTGGGCCTTCTTCTCGGGCTGGGCCGCCTTGGGCGCGCGCGCCTGCTTCTCAGCGGGCGGCTTGCTCACGCCGTCCTGGAGCTCCCGGATCGCCGCGACCAGTTGGGCCTTCTTCATGCTGCCGGAGCCCTTGATCCCCAGGGCGCCTGCCATCGCCTTGAGGTCGGCAAGGAGCATGCCGTTGAGCCCGCCCGCTCGCTTCTTGGCAGGGGCAGGGGTCTCGACGGCGTTGTCAGGCGTCTCGGTCACGAAGGTTCCTCGGTGTCGATGATGGCGACCAGTGAACCGACTCCCCGCGAGCCCAGACGGGCCACTGCTCCAGAGCCGGCAATGTGCGGGTCAGGCTAGCACCCGACCCTCAGGCGACGATCTGGACGCCCCGTCGGTTGATGGCGAGTTCCCGGGCCTCCCACCCCACGGGGCAGAAGCCGAGCAACGACGACGCATCACGGTCGGTCGTCAGCGTCAGCACGGTGGGCCCGGCGCCGGAGATGATCGCGGCGTGGCCCGCCGATCGCAACGCGTGCATCAGGGCGAGCGAGTCGGGCATGCCCGGTTCCCGGTAGTCCTGGTGGAGCAGGTCGGTGGTTGCCGTGAGCAGGTGCTCGGGATGACTGCCGATGGCCGTCACCAGCAGGGCGGCGCGACCGGCGTTGGCAGCGGCGTCCGCGTGCGGCACGACCTCCGGGAGCAGGCTCCTGGCGACCTCGGTCGCGAGCGGCTGCGTCGGCACCATCGCGACGGCACGCAGGTCGGCATGCACGGGAGCATCGACGGAGAAGAAACGCTCCCCCGTCCGCCCGGCCACCACGAAGCCACCGAAGATCGCCGGCGCCACGTTGTCGGGGTGCCCCTCCTCGGTGGCGGCCAGTTGCAGGATCGTCTGGTCGTCGAGCCGCTCGGTGCCGTCGACCACGAGCGCCCGTGCCAGGGCAAGGCCGCCGACGATCGCCGCCGACGAGGAGCCGAGACCGCGCGCATGCGGCACCCGGTTGGTGCAGGACAGCTTCAGCCCCGGGGCTGCACCCCCATCGCCTCGAACGCGACGCGCATCATGCGCACGACGAGGTGCCGTTCGTCGAGCGGCACCTCACCCTCGCCCGCACCGGAGACCTCCACGACGAGACCCGAGTCGGTGACCTCACCGGCCAGGTCGTCGTGCAGGTCCAGCGCCAGGCCGAGGGTGTCGAATCCGGGACCGAGGTTGGCGGACGTCGCGGGCACCCGTACCTGCACCGGTCCGGTCGCGAAGACCGTCATCTCAGCGCAGGCCGGCCGCGGCCGCGGCCTCTTCCACGTCGGCGTCGATGACCGTCTCCTGGAGCGGTCCGAAGCCCTCGAGGGCAGTGACGGTGTCCTTGAGGCCGTGACCGGTCACCGTGATCACCACGGTCTTGCCGGCGTAGGAATCGCCGCGCTCCAGCTCCTGCAGCATGCCGGCGACACCGACCGCCGAGGCAGGCTCGACGAAGACGCCGTCGTTGGCTGCGAGCTGACCCTGCGCAGCGAGGATCTGGTCATCGCTCAGGGACGCGAAACGACCACCGGACTCGTCGGCCGCGTTGACGGCCAACTGCCACGAGGCAGGGTTGCCGATGCGGATGGCGGTGGCCTTTGTCTCCGGGTCGGGGAACGGCTCACCGGTCACCAGCGGAGCGGCGCCCTCGGCCTGGAAGGCCCGCATGACCGGGAGCTTCGTCGAGCGCCCCGCCTCGGCGTACTCCTTGTAGCCCTTCCAGTACGCCGAGATGTTGCCGGCATTGCCGACAGGCAGCAGGTGGAAGTCGGGAGCGTCACCGAGGGCGTCCACGATCTCGAAGCTGGCGGTCTTCTGCCCCTCGAGCCGCACCGGGTTGACCGAGTTGACCAACGCCACCGGGTACTTCTCGGCGAGCTCGCGCGACATCCGCAGGCAGTCGTCGAAGTTGCCGCGCACCATGGTGATCTGAGCACCGTGCATGATCGCCTGGGCCATCTTGCCAGCCGAGATCTTGCCTTCGGGAACGAGCACGAGCGCCTTGATGCCCGCCTTCGCGGCATAGGCCGCCATCGAGGCGGAGGTGTTGCCCGTGGAAGCACACACGACAGCCTTTGCACCCTCGTGCACGGCCACCGACAGCGCCGCGGTCATGCCGCGGTCCTTGAAGGAGCCGGTCGGGTTGTTGCCCTCGACCTTCAGCCACACCCGGCCACCGGTCAGCCCGGAGAGCCAACGCGACTCGATGAGCGGCGTACCGCCCTCCCCCAGGGTGACCGCGGGCGTGCCCTCAGGAATCTCCAGGAGCTCCCGGTACTCCTCGATCACGCCTCTCCATTGGTGCGCCATCAGTCGTTCTCTCCTTCTACGCGCATCACCGACGTGACGTCGCGAACGATGTCCATCCCGCGCAGGTGTTCCACCGTTGCGGACAGCTGGGCGTCCGTCGCCCGGTGCGAGACGACGACCAACTGCGCGTCCTCACCCCGGCCCTCCTGACGGACGGTCTGGATCGAGACCCCGTGCTCGGCGAAGGCCGCAGCCACGGCGGCGAGCACGCCGGCACGGTCCTCCACGTCGATCGCCACGTGGTAGCGGGTGACGGTCTCACCCATCGGCAGCACTGGGAGGCCTGCATAGCTGGAGTCGGGCACACCACGGGTCTCGGAGATCCGGTTGCGGGCGGCTGCGACGAGGTCACCCAACACCGCGGAGGCGGTCGGGGCACCGCCGGCGCCGGGGCCGTAGAACATGAGCTGGCCGGCGGCCTCCGACTCCACGAAGACCGCGTTGTAGGCCTCGCGCACCGAGGCCAGTGGGTGGGTGTCGGGGATCATGGCGGGGTGCACCCGGGCCGCGACGGCCGGCCCTTCGGGACCTTCGCGCACCTCGCAGATCGCCAGCAGCTTGACGACACAGTTCATGTCACGTGCGGAGGCGACGTCAGCGGCGGTCACGTCCGAGATGCCTTCGCGGTGCACGTCGTTGGCGGTGACCCGGCTGTGGAAGGCCAGACTCGCCAGGATGGCTGCCTTCGCGGCGGCGTCGAAGCCCTCGACGTCGGCAGTCGGATCGGCCTCCGCGTAGCCCAGCTGCTGGGCCTCCTCCAGGGCATCGGCGAAGCCGGCGCCTGTCGTGTGCATCTTGTCGAGGATGAAGTTGGTGGTGCCGTTCACGATGCCGAGCACCCGGGTGACCTTGTCACCTGCGAGCGACTCACGCAGTGGACGCAGGATCGGGATGGCACCGGCGACGGCCGCCTCGTAGTAGAGGTCACGTCCGGCTCCCCACCGGCCTTGGCGGCCGCGTCGAAGAGGGTCGCCCCGTCCTCGGCCAGCAGGGCCTTGTTGGCACTCACCACGGAGGCGCCGCCCTCGAGGGCGGCCAGGATCAACTCGCGAGCAGGTTCGATGCCGCCGATCACCTCGACGACGAGATCGATGTCGTCACGCGTCACCAGGCCGAGCGCGTCGGTCGTCAGCAGGTCGGCAGGGACCTCGACCTCACGCGGCGCGTCGAGGCGACGAACCGCCACTCCCGCCAGCTCCAGCGGCGCGCCGGCCCGAGCGGCCAGGTCGTCCGCCTGCTCGGTGAGCAGCCGGACCACCTGCGATCCGACCGATCCACATCCGAGCACTGCGACCCGCAGCGCCAACTTGTCACTCATCGACTCTCTCCCTCGTGTGCTCCCACGTCGGTGGCCAGCAGATCATCTTCGGTCTCGCGACGAACGATCACCGTGGCGACGCCGTCTCGGACCGCGACCACCGGGGGACGCAGTGCGTGGTTGTAGTTGGAGGCCAGGGACCGGCAGTAGGCGCCGGTGGCCGGAACGGCGACCAGGTCGCCGGCAGTGATGTCGGCGGGCAGGAACTCGTCCTTGACGACGATGTCGCCCGCCTCGCAGTGCTTGCCCACGATCCGGGCAAGCACGGGCGGCGCCGTGGACGCACGGGAGGCGAGCGTGCAGGAGTAGTCGGCGTCGTACAACGCCGTACGCACGTTGTCGCTCATGCCACCGTCGACGGAGACATAGGTACGCCGCGCGCCACCGTCGAGCGCGACCTCCTTGACCGTGCCGACCGTGTAGACCGTGCACATCGACGGTCCGACGATCGCACGACCCGGCTCGATGGAGAGCCTCGGGCGGCTCACGCCGAGGGCGCGGCACTCGTGCTCGATGATCTCGCCGAGCTGCGCAGCCAGGGCGCTGGGCTCGGCGGGGTCGTCCTGCGTCGTGTAGGCGATGCCGAAACCGCCGCCGAGGTCCATCTCGGGCATCTCGGTGCCGAGCTCTTCGCGCACCTTCGCGTGCAGGGCCAACACTCGGCGGGCGGCGACCTCGAACCCGGAGGTGTCGAAGATCTGGCTGCCGATGTGGGAGTGCAGTCCGAGCAGGTGCAGGCCCGGGAGCTCCAGCACCCGCCGGGCCGCCTCCAGCGCGTCGCCCGACGAGATGGAGAAGCCGAACTTCTGGTCCTCATGGGCGGTGGCGATGAACTCGTGGGTGTGCGCCTCGACGCCGGCAGTCACCCGGATCATCACACCGACGGGGTCGCCGGAGCGCCCGGTCGTCAGCGTGGCCAGCCGCTCGATCTCGTCGAAGGAGTCGAGCACGACCCGGCCGACGCCCACCTCGATCGCACGGGCGAGCTCGGGAGTCGACTTGTTGTTGCCGTGGTAGCCGAGCTTCGCCGGATCGACGCCGGCGCGCAGTGCGACGGTCAACTCGCCGTTGGAGCAGACGTCGAGGCACAGCCCCTCCTCCGCCACCCACCGCGCGACGGTGGTGCACAGGAACGACTTGCCCGCGTAGTAGACGTCGAAGTCGACGAAGGCGTCTCGGAAGCCCGCGGCCCGGGCACGGAAGTCGGCCTCGTCGAGCACATAGGCCGCGCTGCCGTGCTCAGCGACGAGATCGGCCAGGGAGACTCCCCGACCTCGAGCACGCCGTCGACCTTGCGCGCAGTTGACGACCACAGAGCCGGCACCAGGGCGTTGACGTCGTCAGGAACCTGCAGCCACGCCGGGCCGCGCAGGGCACCGGGGGCATGGGCCCACCCGGCCTCGTGTGCACGCATCGTCCTACCTCACATGCGCTCGGGCGCGGAGACGCCGAGCAGGTCGAGTCCGTTGGCCAGCACCGTGCGTACGGCCGCCACCAGCACGAGGCGCGCCTCGTTGACCGGAGTCACCGGCTCGTCGCCCTGCGGCAGCATGCGGCACTCCTTGGCGTCGTACCACTTGTTGAAGGAGGACGTGGTGTCCTCGAGGTAGCGAGCGATCCGGTGCGGTTCACGCAGCTCCGCTGCACTCGCGACCACCCGGGGGTATTCGGCGAGGGCACGCAGCAACGTCCCTTCGAGCTCGTGCGCGAGCAGGGCCGGGTCGAAGTCGGCAAGCGCCTCGGCGGCAGTACGCATGCCCAGGTCCTTGGCGTTCTCCATCATCCGGCAGGTCCGGGCGTGGCCGTACTGCACGTAGTAGACCGGGTTGTCGTTGGACGCCTTGGTGATCTCGGCGACGTCGAGCACGAGCGGCGAGTCCGCGGGATAGCGGCCGAGCGAGTAGCGCAGTGCGTCGACGCCGATCTCCTCGGCGAGCTCCTCCAGGGTCACGAGCGTGCCTGCCCGCTTGGAGAGCTTCAGCTCCTGACCGTCGCGCAGGATCTTGACCAGCTGGCCGATCATCACGTCGAGGGTCTGGTCCGGGTCATCACCCACGCAGGCAGCCATCGCCTTGAGACGGCCCACGTAGCCGTGGTGGTCGGCGCCGAGGAGATAGATGCAGTGCTCGAAGCCGCGCTCCCTCTTGTTGAGGTAGTAGGCGGTGTCGGAGGCGAAGTAGGTCAGCTCGCCGTCGGACTTGATGAGCACCCGGTCCTTGTCGTCGCCGAAGTCGGTCGTGCGCATCCACAGCGCGCCGCCCTCCTCGAAGACGTGGCCGAGCTCCTTGAGCCGGGCCAGGGTCTGGGGCACCTCGCCGCCCTCGTGCAGGGAGACCTCGGAGAACCAGACGTCGAAGTGGGTGTTGAAGTCGGCCAGGGACTTCTGCTGGAGCTTGAGCTGGATGTCGTAGCCGACCCGCCGCACTGCCTGCAGGCGTTCGGGCTCGGGCAGGTCGAAGATCCCCGGCTCGGCCTCCCCACCAGGGTGGCGAGGTCGTTGATGTAACCGCCGGCGTAGCCGTCCTCCGGCGTGGGCTGGCCGAGCGCAGCGGCGATGATCGAGGCGGCGAACTTGTTCATCTGCACGCCGCGGTCGTTGATGTAGAACTCGCGGGTGACCTCAGCCCCCGCGGCCGACAGCACCCGGCCGATCGCGTCGCCCAGCACGGCCCAACGGGTGTGGCCCAGGTGCAGCGGGCCGGTCGGGTTGGCGGAGATGAACTCGAGGTTGATCTTCTGCCCGTCCAACACGTTGCCGTGGCCGTACGTCGCCCCGGCCTCGACGATCCGCGCAGCGACGACCCCTTGGGCGCCGGCGGCGACGGAGATGTTGAGGAAGCCGGGGCCGGCGACCTCGACACCCGAGATGCCCGAGACCTCGGCAAGACGCGCTGCGACGAGGTCGGCGAGCGTGCGCGGGTTGGTGCCCGCCTTCTTGGCCAGCTGCAGCGCCACGTTGGTGGCGTAGTCGCCGTGACCCTTCTGTCGGGGTCGCTCGATCGTGACTTCCGTGGGCACACCGTCGGGCAGGGACAGGGCGCCGTCGTCGACCAGGGAGGTCAAGACGTCGACGACTGCGGCGGAGAGTTGATCTGGAGTCACCCCCGTAGCCTAATGGCGACCCTCGGTTTCCCTTGCGGGAGTATCACCCGGTAGGGTTTTGCAACGCGCCGGTTGGTGCATGCCTCCGTAGCTCAGGGGATAGAGCACTGGTTTCCGGTACCAGGTGCCGCAGGTTCGAATCCTGCCGGAGGCACCCCAGTTCGGGCCCACATCACGTGTGGGCCCGTTCGTCATTTCGGACACTTCCCACGATGTGGCGAAAGCGGCAACAAAGAGCATCAAACTCCGCGACAATCACCCGTAGCGTCCCCGCCTCCTCGTCGTTGAGCCCTGCGGACCGGTGACAAGGAGCAAGCCTCGGGACCTGGTCAACAACGTATGACCGACTTGAATCATGGGGAGACGAACAGAATGAAGCTTTCAGTGCGGCGCCTACTCGCCGCCACCACGGCCGTCGCGGTCGCATCGACCGGAACGCTGGCGATGGCCTCCACGGTCAACGCCGCGCCTGACGACTCGGCGAAGGTCGTCGCCGCCAAGAAGAAGGCCAACAAGGCCAAGTACGGCATGTCCGGCAACGCCTACGGCACGCTCATCACGGCCGGTCTGCTCGGGGTCCGCTCCGACAAGACCTCGCACAGCTGGGTCGGCTGCACCGCCAGGAACAAGGCCATGAACTCGTCGCTCGTGGGCGCCGACGTCCTCCCGGGCAGCACCTTCCTCGATGTGGGCGTGGTCCGCACCCAGACCCTGGCCCGCAAGGGCAAGAAGGCCGTCCAGGCCGGCTTCCCGAAGGGCACCAAGGCGGGCACCATCGCCACCTCCAAGGTTGCCGACGTCAAGCTGGCCGGCCTCGGGCCGCTCAACCTGAAGCTCACCGGCCTCTCCAGCGAGGCCCGGGCATGGGTCAACAAGAACGGTCAGTTCCAGACCAAGCACGGCTACAACATCCTCGACCTCCAGGCCAACACCGGGATCCCGGCGTTGGACGACCTGCTCAACAACACCAACAGCCCGCTGAAGACGCTGATCGACCTGCTGCTGGACGGCGTGGTCAAGGGTGTCGTGATCGACCAGGTCGTCAACGGCGTCCTCAAGATCGCCGGCCTGGGCGAGATCCGCCTCGGCAAGTCCTACGGCATCAAGAAGAAGAAGCAGGCCTGGTCGAACGCAGTGGTGCTCGAGGTGCGGCTCTACGGCGCCGACGGCAAGAAGAGCAACGACGACATCACCGTCAAGCTCGGCCACTCCCGCGCACGTGTGGTCAAGGGTCTGGAGAAGGGCAAGTTCAACGGCTACGCCAGCGGCCTCAACGGCAAGCTGCTCGACGGTGTGCTCCAGACGGCGCGCCTCGCCCACCAGCCGCTGCCCTGCACCGGAACCGCTGGCAAGTGGACCAAGGAGGCCGTGGCCGGCGTCGACCTGCTGGGACTGGGCTTCGTCAAGGTTGACGGCGTCAGCACCGGCGTGCTCGGCAAGCCCGGCAAGAAGAAGGCCGGCAAGGCCGGATCCCGCTCCACCACGGCCCGCGTCGAACTCGGCGGCCCGAACGGACTCGTGGTCAGCGCAATCACCAGCAAGGCCATCGCCAAGCGCAACAAGGCTGGCAAGCTGAAGCGCAACACGAAGGTGAACCTCGGTGACATCTACCTCGGTGGCAACCGGATCAGCCTCCACCAGCTGCTGAACCCGGTGATCAACGGGCTCGACGGGCTGCTCTCCCAGCTCGGTATCGCGAGCGTGAAGACCGGTGTCGTCCGCAAGTCCAAGAACGGTGTCGGCGTGATCGCGGTGCAGATCAAGCTGCTCGACGGCAAGGGCGCCGACATCAAGATCGGCGACGTCGAGGCCAGGGTCGTGAAGTGACGACCACCGGCTGACAACGCATGGTGACAAGGGCGGTCCGAGGCACACTCGGGCCGCCCTTGCCGTGCGTCGGAGGTCCATTCCTCAGGACCCCGGCACGTGGCGCTCAACACACCGTGCCCACAATGGTGACCGGCTTCGGCATTTCCCCCGTGAGGGGACTAGCCTTGACGCTTGTAACCACGCACCCATACACGCTGCACCCGGAAGAGGCGAACCAAGCAGTGGCTGAGTCTTCTCAGAACAACTCCCAGACTGATTTCGGAGCCAACGAATGGCTCGTCGATGAGATGTTCGAGCAATACCGAAGTGACCCCTCGAAGCTCAGCCCTGAGTGGCGCGCCTACTTCGCGGACAACAAGGGCGGTGTGGGGCAGAACAGCACTGCAGACGCTCCTGCTGCTCCCAAGAAGGCCGCTCCCGAGCCGGCTGTGAAGGCTGCCCCCGCAGCGCCGGCCACGTCCTCCGGGACTCCCGCGCCCGTGGCTCGGCCCCGGCCCGCGAGCAAGGCCGCCGAGCCGGCGAAGGGGACCTCCTCCCCGAGCCCCGGGACCCGAAGAAGCCCGAGCCGTCCGCCGCTGCCGACGAGCCCACCTTCACCGTGCTGCGCGGCGCCCCGGCCCGTACGGCGACCAACATGGAGGCATCGCTGACGGTCCCCACCGCCACTTCGGTGCGTTCCGTGCCGGTGAAGCTGCTGTGGGACAACCGCACCGTCATCAACAACCACCTCGCCCGCGCCCGCGGCGGCAAGGTGAGCTTCACCCACCTCATCGGCTATGCGATGGTCCGGGCGCTCAAGGCCATGCCGGAGATGAACGTCGGTTTCGACACCGTCGACGGCAAGCCCAACCTGATCACCCCTGCGCACATCAACCTCGGCCTGGCCATCGACGTGCCCAAGCCCGACGGCAGCCGCCAGCTCCTGGTGCCCTCGATCAAGGCCGCCGACAACATGGACTTCGCGCAGTTCTGGACCGCCTACGAAGAGATCGTCGTCAAGGCCCGCAACAACAAGCTCACGGTCGCCGACTTCCAGGGCACCTCCATCTCCCTGACCAACCCGGGCGGCATCGGCACCGTGCACTCGGTGCCGCGCCTGATGAAGGGCCAGGGAGCCATCCTCGGCGTCGGCGCCATGGAGTACCCCGCCGAATGGCAGGGCGCCTCGGCGGAGGCGATCGCGCGCAACGGCATCAGCAAGGTCATGACCTTGACCTCCACCTACGACCACCGCGTGATCCAGGGCGCTCAGTCGGGTGAGTTCCTCAAGCGCATCCACGAGCTGCTGCTCGGCAAGGACGGCTTCTTCGACGACATCTTCCGGTCGTTGCGGATCCCCTACGAGCCGATCCGGTGGAGCAATGACATCGCCACCAACCACGACGACGAGATCAGCAAGCAGGCTCGCATCCTCGAGCTGATCCACGCCTACCGGGTCCGCGGCCACGTCATGGCCGACACCGACCCGCTGGAGTACCGCCAGCGCAGCCACCCCGACCTCGAGATCGAGTCGCACGCCCTCACCCTGTGGGATCTCGACCGTGAGTTCGCGACCGGCTCCTTCGGTGGCGAGGGGCGCCGCTTCATGAAGCTGCGCGACATCCTCGGCATCCTGCGCGACTCCTACTGCCGCACCATCGGCATCGAGTACATGCACATCCAGGATCCCGAACAGCGTCGGTGGATCCAGGAGCGCGTCGAGCAGCCGCACGTGAAGCCTCCTCGCGAGGAGCAGCTGCGGATCCTGCTGAAGCTCAACCAGGCCGAGGCCTTCGAGACCTTCCTGCAGACGAAGTTCGTCGGCCAGAAGCGGTTCAGCCTCGAAGGCGGCGAGACCACCATCCCGGTGATCGACGAGATCTGTGAGGCAGCCGCCGAGTCCTCGCTCGACGAGGTCACCATCGGCATGGCCCACCGCGGTCGCCTCAACGTCCTGGCCAACATCGTCGGCAAGAAGTACTCCCAGATCTTCCGGGAGTTCGAGGGCAACATCGACCCGCGCACCGTCCAGGGCTCGGGCGACGTGAAGTACCACCTCGGTGCCGAAGGCGAGTTCGTGGCAGGCTCCGGCGACAAGATCAAGGTGTCCGTCGCGGCCAACCCGTCGCACCTCGAAGCCGTCGACCCGGTTCTCGAGGGCATCGCCCGCGCCAAGCAGGACGTGCTCGACCGGGGCGCCGAGTTCCCCGTGCTCCCGCTGCTGGTGCACGGTGACGCGGCATTCGCGGGCCAGGGCGTGGTGGCAGAGACGCTCAACCTCTCCCAGCTGCGGGGCTACCGCACCGGCGGCACCATCCACCTGGTCGTCAACAACCAGGTCGGCTTCACCACCTCGCCCGGTTCGTCGCGCTCCTCCCTCTACGCCACCGACGTGGCACGCATGGTGCAGGCGCCGATCTTCCACGTCAACGGCGACGACCCTGAGGCATGCATCCGGGTCGCGCGCCTTGCCTACGAATACCGCCAGGCCTTCAACAAGGACGTCGTCATCGACCTCGTCTGCTACCGCCGCCGCGGGCACAACGAGGGTGACGACCCGTCGTACACCCAGCCGTTGATGTATGACCTCATCGAGCAGAAGCGGTCGGTGCGCAAGCTCTACACCGAGTCGCTCATCGGTCGTGGCGACATCACGATCGAAGAAGCCGAGCAGGTGCTGCGCGACTACCAGCAGCAGTTGGAGCGGGTCTTCACCGAGGTCCGCGAAGCCACCTCGCAGCCCGAGGAGTGGACCACGGTCCCGGACTACCCGGAGAAGCCCGCTGGCGAGGCCGTCACCGCGGTCTCCCCGAGGTCATGAAGCGCATCTCCGACGCCTACGTGACCCCGCCCGAGGGCTTCACCGTGCACCCGAAGGTGATGCCGCAGCTGCAGCGCCGTGCCAACGCGATCACCGGCGGCCCGATCGACTGGGGCACCGGCGAGATCCTCGCGTTCGGTTCGCTCCTCATGGAGGGTCGCCCGGTCCGCCTGGCCGGTCAGGACTCGCGTCGCGGCACCTTCGTGCAGCGCTTCGCGACCATCATCGACCGCCACAACGCCGATGAGTGGACGCCGCTGACCAGCCTCACCGAGGACCAGGCCCGCTTCTACATCTATGACTCGCTGCTGTCCGAGTACGCCGCGCTCGGCTTCGAGTACGGCTACTCGGTGGCCCGTCCCGATGCGCTCGTGCTCTGGGAGGCGCAGTTCGGCGACTTCGTCAACGGCGCACAGACGGTGATCGACGAGTTCATCTCGTCAGGTGAGGCCAAGTGGCGCCAGCAGTCGGGGGTCGTGCTCCTGCTGCCCCACGGCTACGAGGGCCAGGGCCCCGACCACTCGTCGGCCCGTATCGAGCGCTTCTTGGCCATGTGTGCCGAGAATGCCTTCGTCGTGGCCCAGCCGTCCACGCCCGCGTCGTACTTCCACCTGCTGCGACGCCACTCGCTCGGCGAGGAGCACCGCCCACTGGTGGTCTTCACGCCGAAGTCGATGCTGAAGCGCAAGGAAGCCGCCTCGCAGCCCGACGACTTCACCAGCGGATCGTTCCAGGGCCTGATCGGTGACACGGTCGAGGACCCGGCCGCGGTCGACACCCTGCTGCTCTGCTCGGGTCGCATCACCTGGGACCTGGTGAAGGCCCGCGGCGGCCGGGACAACAGCGAGCGCTTCGCCGTCGCCCGGATCGAGCGTCTCTATCCGTCGCCTGACGACCAGCTGCGTGAGGAGATCGCGAAGTACCCCAACCTCAAGCACATCCGTTGGGTCCAGGACGAGCCGGCCAACATGGGCCCGTGGCCCTACTACGCGCTCAACGTGTGGCCGGAGCTCGACATCACCGTCGAGCGGGTCAGCCGTCCGGCGTCCTCCTCCCCGCGGTCGGCACTGCGAAGCGCCACCAGGAGGAGCAGCAGGGCCTGATCGACGCCGCCTTCGCCTGAGTCATGTACTTCACTGACCGAGGCATCGAGGAGCTCGAGAAGCGCCGGGGTGACGAAGAGGTCACCCTGGCGTGGGTCGCCGACCGGCTGCAGGAGTTCACCGACACCCACCCGGAGTTCGAGACCGCCGTCGAGCGGTTGGCGACGTGGCTGGCCCGGCTGGACGACCCCGACGACTGATCACCCTGCGATCCCGACTGACCTACTCGTTGGTCGAGCCGCGTACTCGTTGGTCGAGCCGCGTACTCGTTGGTCGAGCCTGTCGAGACCCCGGCCTAGCGGGATCGGAGGGTGACCTCGGGGATGGTGACGTCCTCGGGCAGGTCCAGCACGTGCAGGATCGTGGCCGCGACCGACTCCGCCGACATGAATCGGTCGGGGTCGTAGTCGCGTCCCTCCTGCTCGTGCACTCGGGCTTGCATACGGGTCGCCGTACGGCTGGGGAAGACCGTGGTTACCCTGATTCCCCCTTCGGCCTCCTCGGCGCGCAAGGAGTCGGCCAGGGCTCGCAGGCCGGCCTTGGAGGCGGCGTACGCCGACCACGCGGCGTTGGCCACCGACCCGGCGGTGGAGTTGACGAAGACGACGCTTCCCCGGGTACGCCGCAGCGCCGGTAGGCAGTGCCTCGTCAGCAGCGCAGGGGCGACGAGGTTGACGTCGACCTGGCTCCTGATCGCCTCGGGCGCCGAGTCGCCCAACCTCGCCAGCTCGACGACCCCGGCCGCGTGGACGAGGGTGTCGATGCGGCCGGGGAGGTGGGCCTGTCGCATGGCTTCGGGCAGCGAGTCCGTGCGTGCCAGGTCGAGCACCACGAGCCCCGGCTCTGCGAACTCTCCACGCAGCTCCTCCACGCGCTCCTGCGAGCGCACCGGAAGCACGAGTGTGTCACCACGCTCGCGTAGCGCCCGGGCCAGCGCGAGGCCGATCCCGGAACCCGCCCCGGTGATGAGGTGCGTACGGCTCACCGCGTGAAGACGACCTTGCCGAAGAGGTCACCGTGCGCCATCGCCTCGAAGCCGGAACGCGCCTCCGTCATCGGCAGCACCCGGTCGATGAGCGGGCGGGTCCCGGTGGCGTCCAGCATCTGGGTGAGAGCCGCCAGGTCGGCGCGGGTGCCCATCGTGGACCCGATGACCCGCAGTTGCAGGAAGAAGATCCGGGTCAGCTCGGCGTCGGCGAGGTTCGGGCCCGACGTGGTGCCGGAGATGACGATGGCACCACCGGGGCGCAGCGACCGGATCGAGTGCGACCATGTGGCGCGCCCCACCGTCTCCATGACGGCGTCGACCTTGATCGGAAGGCGGGCACCGGACTCGAAGACCTCATGGGCGCCGATCTCCAACGCCCGAGCTCGCTTCGCCTCGTCACGACTCGTGGCGAAGACCTTGAGCCCGGCCGCACGAGCGAGCGTGATCAGAGCGGTGGCCACCCCGCCACCCGCACCCTGCACGAGCACGGAGTCGCCGGCCTTGAGGCCGCCCTGGGTGAAGAGCATCCGATAGGCAGTCAGCCACGCCGTCGGCAGGCAGGCGGCCTCCTCGAAGGAGAGGCTCGCGGGCTTGGCGATCACGTTGCGCAGCGGCACGGTCACCTGGTCGGCGAACGTGCCCTGGTGCCGCTCGGAGAGCAGTGACCGCGTGGGATCGAGGGTCTCGTCACCCGACCAGTTGGGATCGCTGATGACCGCATGCACGATCACTTCGTTGCCGTCGGCGTCGATCCCGGCTGCATCGCAGCCCAGAATCATCGGCAACGACTCCTGCTTCAGACCGACACCGCGCAGCGACCAGAGGTCGTGGTGGTTGAGAGAGGCGGCCTTGACGGTGACGGTGGTCCAACCCTGGGGCGCCACCGGGTCGGGGCGCTCGCCCACGACCAGGCCGCTCAGCGGGTCTTCGGTGGAGAACTTATCGGCGTAGACAGCGAACATACGCCGAGGTTAGCGGGTGGACGTCGACTGGTCAGCGACGTGCGACACCATCTCGACGTGCAGCCTCGGCAACAGCCGTGGCCACCGCGACGCCGACCCGCGGGTCGAACGGGGACGGGATGACCAGCTCCTCGCACAGGGCCTCGCCGACCAGGTCGGCCAGCGCGTCGGCCGCAGCCAGCTTCATGCCCTCGGTGATCGCCGTGGCGTGCACGTCGAAGGCTCCGCGGAAGATCCCCGGGAAGGCGAGCACGTTGTTGATCTGGTTGGGGAAGTCCGAACGGCCCGTGGCGACCACGCGGGCGTGACGGTGGGCCACGTCGGGGTGCACTTCGGGCATCGGGTTGGCGAGGCCGAAGATGATCGCGTCGTCGGCCATGGTCGCCACGACCTCCTCCGGAACGGTGCCACCGGAGACTCCGATGTAGACGTCGGCGCCCACCATCACGTCGGCCAGCGTCCCCTTGCGGCCGAAGTTGTCCGCGGTGTCGCGCGCCAGGTCGGCCTTGACAGGGGTGAGGTCGGAGCGCTCGGAGTTGAGCACACCCTGCCGGTCGGTGACCGCGATGTCCTTGATGCCGGCCTCGAGGAGGATCCGGGTGACGGCCACGCCCGCCGCGCCGGCACCGGAGATGACGACGCGCGTCAGGGCCGGGTCACGCTCGGTGAGCTTGAGCGCGTTCTTCAACGCAGCCAGCGCCACCACTGCGGTGCCGTGCTGGTCGTCGTGGAAGACGGGGATGTCGAGACGTTCCTTGAGGCGCTCCTCGATCTCGAAGCAGCGCGGGGCGGAGATGTCCTCGAGGTTGATGCCACCGAACGACGGCGCCAGCCGGACCACGGTCTCGATGATCTCGTCGGTGTCGGTGGTGTCGAGGCAGATCGGAACGGCGTCGACGTTGCCGAACTGCTTGAAGAGGACTGCCTTGCCCTCCATCACCGGCATCGCGGCCGGCGCACCGATGTCACCCAGGCCGAGCACCGCCGTACCGTCGGTGACCACGGCGACCGTGTTGGGCACCCAGGTGTAGTGACGGGTGTTCTCCGGGTCCTCCGCGATCGCCTCACACACACGGGCGACACCAGGGGTGTAGGCGAGGCTGAGTACCTCTGCGCTGTCGAGCTCCACGGTCGAACGGATCCGCATCTTGCCACCGAGGTGGAGGTCGAAGACCGGGTCTCCGGCGAAGGGATGAGTCGTGGCTTGCTCGGACGTGGAGGTCATCAGGCGCTTTCAGTTCACGGGGCGGGTGGACGTGGGGCCCGTCGCGAGAACACGCATGTCTGGCGTGGGTGAACGAGCGGAACCAAGGGGGTCTTCCCGAGCCTCCATTGTTTCACATCGAGCCACGTCGAGGTCGCCTGGGCCACACCGCGGGTGGCCAGATCCGTCCCCGGACCACGGCCAGTACGTCGGCGCTCGCCACCACGCCCCGGTGCCGGGAGTCGACACCCTCGGCCGGGTTGTCGCTGAGCAGCCACCACCCAGGCTCGCCGGTACGCGTGCGCCGCGCCTCGCTGGCCCGCTTCACGACCACTGTCCCGTCGATGAACCGTGCCACGACGAGTTCACCGGCGTGGACCTCGGCGCCGTGCTGCACCAGGAGACGCTCGCCGGCGCGCAGGGTCGGCTCCATCGAGCGGCCCCGCACCACCGCGAATCCCCAACGCTGACGCGGCCGGGCGCCCTGCACGCGTTCTCCCATACGGAGTAGTGTCGCACCGAGAACACCGATCCCATCCTCAGGAGGAAGCCAAGCATGCTTGCGCGTCTGTTCGCCCCCACGCTCGAGGTCCAGGCCCACTGCGACCTTCCCTGCGGTGTCTACGACCCCGCTCAGGCCCGCATCGAGGCCGAATCCATCAAGGCCCTCATCGGCAAGGTCGCCGACAACGACGACCCGGACTTCCGCACCCGCGCCGTCCTGATCAAGGAAGAGCGCTCCGAGCTGGTCAAGCACCACCTCTGGGTGCTGTGGACCGACTACTTCAAGCCCCCGCACTTCGAGGCCTACCCGCAGCTCCACACGCTGATCAACGAGGCCACGAAGCTCGCCGGTGCCGGCGGCACCAAGGGCACCCTCGACGCAGAGGTGGCCGACCAGCTGCTCGCCAAGATCGACGAGATCGCCGAGATCTTCTGGGCGACCAAGAAGGGCTGACGAAGTCAGCCCAGCTTGGGAGTGGGTGGTGCGGCGCGCCAGCGACGAACCACCGGGGAAACCCGGCTGACGAAGTCAGGCACTCTCGTTAGAGCTTCTCGCCAGCGGCGGTGGACGTCCAACCGGACATCCACCGCCGCTGGTGCATTTCCCGACGGCGTGAGTCGCTATGTTGGTGCGCATGTCTCCCGATGCCGAGCTGCGCCTGCCTGCCGAGGCCGCCTACGTCTCCGTCCTCCGCGCCACGGCGGTGAGCCTGGCCGCCCGGCTCGACTTCACCGTCGATGACCTCGAGGACCTGAAGATGGCGGTCAGCGAGGCTGCGAGCCTGGTGCTCGACCAGGCCGAGGCCGACGGGAGCCTCGACGCCGCCTTCTTCTTCGGGGCCGGCCGGCTCACGGTGACGGTCGGTGCGCGGACAGCCCACCCCGCCCCGGTGCCGCGGGACGACTTCGCCTGGCAGTTGTTGTCCGCACTCACGGTGGATGCCGGCGGCGAGACGACGGAGGACGCCGTCTCGGTGACCTTCACCATCGTCTCCCTGGCCTCGGCCTGAGGCGGCCTGATGACTGAGGAGACCGGAAGCCCCCGGAGAGCCCGTTGGCAGCGGTCAAGGCCGCCAGCGCAGCTCTCTTCGCCCAACTCGGCGATGCCGAGCAGGAGCACCGACATGAGGTGGTACGCCACGAGCTCATCCAGCTCCACCTGCCGCTGGTGGACCACTGCGCCCGACGCTTCCGCAACCGCGGAGAGCCCTATGAAGACCTCGTCCAGGTCGGCACCATCGGCCTGATCAAGGCGGTCGATCGCTTCGACACCGAGCGGGGTGTGGAGTTCTCCACCTACGCGACGCCGACGATCATCGGTGAGATCAAGCGCTACTTCCGTGACAAGGGGTGGGCGATCCGGGTGCCCCGCCGCCTGCAGGAACTCCGGATGCGGATCAGCGGCACCACGGCCGAACTGACCCAGAGCCTGGGCCGTTCCCCCACGGCGAGCGAGCTCGCCGAGGCGATCGGCTGCTCCGTGGAGGACGTGGTCGACGGCCTCGAGTCGGGCAACGCCTATTCGACGCTCTCCCTGGACGCTGGCGACAGCTCCGACGACGGCACCCTCACCATGCTCGACACGTTGGGCGTGCAGGACGACGGGTTGGAGAACGTAGAGCTGAGGGAGTCACTCAAACCGCTCCTGGCCGCGCTGCCTCCGCGGGAGAAGAACATCCTCATGCTGCGGTTCTTCAAGAACATGACGCAGTCCCAGATCGCCACCGAGGTGGGCATCAGCCAGATGCACGTCTCGCGACTGCTGACCCGCACGATCGCGCACCTGCGCGAGGCGATGGAACAGGGCTGAGACCAGGGACCACGCGCCCCCGGTTCAAGCCTCTTCGTCGGAGAGGTAGTCGATGCTCTGCGGATGCAGCAACCCGATCAGGACGATCACTCCGACGGTGACGAGCGCCGCGGAGACCGCCGTGGTGTTGCCGCCCCGGAAGCTCCAGGCCACGCCGAAGCCGATCAGCTGGGTGAGCACCACGGGGCTGCGCGCCCAGGACGACCCGTTGCGCAGCGCCACGGCGCAGACGATGAGCCCGACCCCGCAGAGGAGGAACCAGGCCGCCGTGGTCAGCCCCATCACCCATCGGCCGCTCGCGGTGTTGACCAGCTCGAGAACGGCGTAGCCGACCAGCAGGAGGCCCTCGATCGCGGCGAGGGAGAGGGCGACAACCAGTGGCGCGGGCGGGGCGACTGCGGGACGATTCACGGGTCAGAGGCTATCTGTGACGAAAGTGACCATCGGAAGGGGTTGTCTCCCGGCCGTTATCTTGCGAGATTAGTCCGTGCGCCTGCGACGGTGATTCTGTCTGCCCGCGCCACCCCGTTCTTGATCGTGTCCACTTCCGTGGACCACCACACCCGCTACAGAGGGAGTTCCCCGGCCATGGATTGGCGCCATCGTTCCGCATGCCTCGACGAGGACCCGGAGCTGTTCTTCCCGATCGGCAACACCGGTCCGGCCATCCTCCAGATCGAGGAGGCCAAGCAGGTGTGTCGTCGCTGCGACGTACGCGAGCAGTGCCTCGCCTGGGCGCTCGAGGCGGGGCAGGACCACGGTGTCTGGGGCGGTCTCGGCGAGGACGAGCGCCGCGCATTGAAGCGCCGCAACGCCCGCGCCCGCGTGCGGACCGCCTGAGTCCCACCCACCGGGATCCCCAGGTCCCTAGTTCACCGGAAGATCGAGCGAGACCCGCGTGCCGTGCTCAAGCGGCGGGTGGGCAGGCTCGATCGTCAGGAGGCCGCCGAGTTCCGACTCGACGAGCGTCCTGACGATCGAAAGCCCGAGACTGGTGCTGCTGTCGAGGTCGAACCCGTCCGGCAGTCCGCAGCCGTCGTCCTCGAGCACCAGGTGCAACCGACCGACGAGTCGGTCCGCGACCAAGCGGATGCGTCCACTGTCGCCGTCGACATAACCGTGCTCGACGGCGTTCTGCAGCACCTCGGTGATCACCATGGCGAGCGCGGTGGCGGTCTCCGACGGGAGTACGCCGACGTTGCCGACCCGCTCAACGCGCACCTGCTCGCCCACGGTGCTCACATCGGTCACCATGTGGCCGAGCCGTTCGACGATCTCGTCGAAGTCGACGTTCTCCTCGACGGCCTGGCTCAGGGTCTCGTGCACGATCGCGATGGAACCGACGCGGCGTACGGCCTCTTCGAGCGCGCTCCGCGCATCGGGGTTGTTCATCCGCCGCGCCTGCAGGCGCAGCAGCGCGGCGACCGTCTGCAGGTTGTTCTTCACCCGGTGGTGGATCTCGCGGATGGTGGCGTCCTTGGTGACCAGCTCACGATCGCGACGACGGAGATCGGTGACGTCGCGCAGCAGCACGAGGGCGCCGGAGTAGTCGCCGGTCGGCCGCAGCGGAATCGAGCGGGCGATGAGGCTGACCCCGTCGGCGTCGATCTCGGTGTCGAGGTGCGCACGTCCCCCCAGCACCGCGCTGAGGGTCTCCTCGTCGGGACGCAGCTTCGGGGGCACCAGCTGACGGGTGAGATCGGCCAGCACGTGGCCACTGAGGTCCCCCGTGTGCCCGAGCTTGCGATAGACGCTCTGCGCGTTGGGCGAGGCATAGCTGACCTGCCCCGCCGCATCGATGCGGACGAAGCCGTCACCCACCCGCGGGGTGTCGGCGTGGGCACTGCGTGCCGCCGTGCTCGGGAAACCGCCCCGTTCGATCATGCGGTTGAGCTCGGAGGCGGCCTCGAGGTAGGCCAGCTCCAGCTGGCTGGGCGTGCGTACGCCGAGCAGGTTGGTGTTGCGGGCCACCACAGCGATCACGCGCTCGCCCCGGCGCACCGGGATCGTCTCGACGCGCACCGGGATGTCGGAGCGCCACTCCGGGTCACCTTCACGCACGGAACGGCCGTGCTCGTAGGCGCGGCGGAGCATGTGGTCCTCGTTCCAGGCGACGAACGTGCCCACCACGTCGTCGTGCAGCGCCGTGGGCCCCGTGGTCGGACGCATCTGGCCGGCGGCCCAGAAGCCGGACCGATCTCGATCGGGCAGCCAGAGCACGAGGTCGGCGAAGGCGAGGTCGGCGATGATCTGCCAGTCGGCGGTGAGCCGGTGCAGCCAGTCGACGTCGTCGGCATCCAGATCCGTGCGGGACTCCACGATGTCGTCCAGGTTCGCCATGGAGTCAGCATAGGAGTGGAGGGCCGCGGCCGCGCTGGCGCATCGGGCTTTCGCTTCCGACCCCGGATGCTGGCAAACTGGGGGTATGGCATCGGGCTACTGGGACCAGGTGAGAGCCAGCGGGCTCGAGGTTCCTCCCGACCGTCCCCTCGACGACCTCACCGCGGAACTCACCGCGATGCTGGGCAGCACCGACCCGCTGCGCCGTGACCGCACCGCCTATGAGGTCCTGGCCGGCTGGATCAGCCGCGGCGTCTACGACGACCTCCTCCCGGGGTTGGGCGACGGCATGGTGGCCGGCCTGCGCGCCGGTGTCGGCGAGGCGGGCACCGACAGTGTCTTCCGCCGCAGTTTCTCCGCGTTGGTGCTCACCGAGTGCCTCGAACGCGACAACCGCGCCAACATCCTCACCCCGGACCGGGTGCTCACCTGGGGCGACCGGATCGCGGCATGGCTCCTCGACGAGCGCGACACCCGTGGCTTCGTGAAGGGCAAGGGCTGGGCCCACGCGCTGGCTCACGGCGCCGACGCCATCTCGGCGCTCGCCGACTCGACCCATGTCGAGCTCACCGAGCTCACCGTGCTGCTGGACGTGCTCGGCGAGCGGGTACTGATCCCCCGGGCCTCTCGCTGGAGGCGGGCGAGGCCGACCGCTTGGCTGCCGCAGCGCTGCGCATCCTGCAGCGCGACGTCGTCCCGATGGAGCTGTTCGAGCCTTGGGCCCAGCGCATCGCCGATGCCGCGAGGCCCGCGCTGGAGGACGACAACCCCTATCCCCTCACCCTGCTCCCCCAGGCCTTCCTGCGCTCGCTCCACCTGCAGCTGTCGGTGGGCAACAAACGGCCGCGCGACCGCGCCGACCAACTGCTCGTGCTGGTCGATGCCCTGCGCTTCAGCAACCCGACGCACCTGGCTGCCCGCAGGCACTGACGCGCCAGCGTTGTCCCTGAGGGGTTGCGACTCCCCGTAGTGTGAGTCGTATGATCGACATCACATCGTCCGAGTCCACGCTGACGGGGCACGCCGGCGAGCACGCCGTCGCCGTGGCCCGCGCGCACGGCGTGGAGCACATGTTCACCCTCTCCGGGGCCCACGTCTTCCCGATGTACGACGGAGCGGTGAAGGCCGATCCGCCGATGCGCCTGGTCGACGTCCGCCACGAGCAGACCGCCGCCTTCGCAGCCGAGGCCACCGGCAAGTTGACCCGCACCCCCGGACTGGCGGTGCTGACCGCAGGTCCCGGTGTCACCAACGGCGTGAGCGCGATCGCACAGGCGCAGTTCGCCGGGTCGCCGATGGTCGTCGTGGGCGGCCGCGCACCTGCGAACCGCTGGGGCACGGGCTCCTTGCAGGAGCTCGACCAGCCCCGATCCTGGCCCCGGTCTCGAAACTCGCCCGGACGCTGCCGACCGCGGCGGACGTCGCCGCCGGCATGGACGAGGCCTTCACCGTCGCAGGCTCCTCCCACCGGGGACCGGTCTTCGTCGACGTGCCGATGGATGAGCTCTTCAACACGGCGGAGACGCGCCTCGCCACTGCCCCGACCCGGGTGCGGGAGACACCCGACGCCGACGCCATCGATGCGATCGCCCGCCTGGTCGCCTCTGCCGAGCGACCGGTGCTGGTCCTGGGCACCGACGTATGGGCCGACGGCGCCGACGAAGCTGCCCTGGCGCTCGTCGAGTCGATCGGCATCCCGGCGATCACCAACGGCATGGGCCGTGGCGTGATCCCCGGCGGCCACCCGCTGTTGGTCACCAAGGCGCGCGGTCAGGCACTGGGCACCAGCGACCTCGTCGTCGTGGTCGGCACTCCGCTCGACTTCCGCCTCTCCTACGGGTCCTTCGGGGGCAAGGACGGAGCCCCGCTCACCCGCGTGGTGCACCTGGCCGACTCCGCCGGTCAGGTGAGCCACCATGCCCACCTCGCGGGCTGGGCGCACGGCGATCTCGCCCTCGTCCTGACCGACCTGGGACACGCCGTCGACCGGATCGGGCCGCGTGACTGGACACCGTGGCGCACCGCGCTGCAGGAGACGGTCGCGGCGACGGCGGCTCGAGACGCGGAACTGCTCGGCGCCACGGCCGACCCCGTGCACCCGGCCCGCATCTACGGCGAACTGGTGCCTCGGCTCGAGGACGACGCCGTGGTTATCGGCGACGGCGGCGACTTCGTCAGCTTCGCCGGCAAGTTCATCGAGCCCAAGCGCCCCGGTGGCTGGCTCGACCCCGGACCCTACGGCTGCCTCGGGGCGGGGCTCGGTGCGGCCATGGCCGCGCGCCTGGTGCGTCCGTCCTCGCAGGTGGTGCTGCTGCTGGGCGACGGCGCAGCCGGGTTCTCACTCATGGACGTCGACTCCCTGGTGCGCCAGAACCTTCCCGTCGTGATGATCTGCGGCAACAACTCCGCCTGGGGGCTGGAGAAGGGCCCCATGCAGATGCTCTACGGCTACGACGTCGCAGCCGACCTGGCACCCCAGACGTCGTACGACGGGGTGGTGCGTTCGTTGGGCGGCGCGGGTGAGACGGTGACCGACCCCAAGCAGATCGGTCCGGCCATCGACCGCGCCTTTGCCTCGGGGGTGCCCTACCTGGTCAACGTGATCACCGACGTCAACGCCGCCTACCCGCGGAGCACGTTCGGGATCTGATCAGGCCCAGTAGGTCCGGGCCGCGTTCTGACCCCAGAACCTGGCCCGGTCCTCCTTCGCGGCCGAGCCCACCACCTCGTCGAGCGTCGCGAGCAGCTGGCCGTGGGTGCCTGCCATGGTCTCGATCGGGAGGTTGGAGCCGAAGGCGACCCGGTCCCAGCCGAGGTGCTCGATCGCGAACTCCAGCCACGGCCGCAGCGTCGGTACCGAGAGGTCCATCGTGGTCATCCCCAACCCGGACAGCTTGCACAGGTGCGGGGTGGATGAGGCGAAGTCCCTCATCGCTCCCTCCCAGCCGGTGCGCGCGTCGTCGTCGGTGCCGACCGGCCAGCCGGTGTGCTCCAGCACCACCCGCAGCTCGGGGTACCGCTCCAACTCGCTCAACCAGGAACGCATCGCAGGCGGGCTGGTCACGAGGTCGAAGACCAGACCGCGCTCCTGCAGCCAACCGAGCACGAGATCGGCAGCTGGGCTGCCGGGCTCGAGACCGTCGAGGACACGTAGTCCCCGCAGCCGGACCGTGGCGGCCTGGGTCTCCAGGTCGGCGAGCAGCTCGGTGCGCTCCAGCGTGGGGTCGACGGTGGCAACGATCGCGAGGTCGAGGTCGTGTTCCTCCGCGAACCGGTCCACCCAGGCCGTCTCCTCCACGTAGGCCCGGGGCTTGGTGGTTGCCGAGACATGGACGAAGGCATCAACCGGGCGATCGGTGCCCTGCCGGTAGTCCTCGAGCGAGAAGTCGGCGTAGAGGCCCGGGACGCCGATGGCTTCCCCCAGACCTTGAGGCCCGGGTACCAGTCACGGTCGGTGACATTGATCAGGTGCATGTGCGCGTCGACGGTCTTCATGGTTCTCCTCGTGCTGGTCGCTAGTTCATGGTGATGCCACCGGAGACGCTGAGCGTCTGCCCGGTGACATAGCTGGATTCCGGCCCGAGCAGCCAGGCGATGTTGGCGGCCACGTCGTCCGGGGACGCCAACCTGCGCAGCGGGATCGCCCTGGTCAGCCGGGCCAGGTAGTCCGGGTCCTCCCGGGTGAGCTGTTCGGACATCTCGCCGGCGATCGGCCCGGGGCTCACCACGTTGACCCGGGTGCCGTGCCGGGCCAGCTCACGGGCCAACGACTTGGCGGCACCCATCAGCGCCGCCTTCGTGGCGGCGTACACGACCTCGCCACCGGCGCCGGCGCGCGCGAGTCGGAGCCGACGAAGACGACACTGGCGCCCGCCTCCCGCAACGCTGGGAGCAATGCCCGAGTCAGCAGCAACGGGCCCCGCTGGTTGACGCGGTAGAGCAGGTCCCAGGTCGCCGGGTCGGAGTCGGCCAGTGGCGTGATCTGGGCAAGGCCGGCACAGTGCACCAATCCGAACGTGGCCGGCTCCAGCTCCGCCCGGAGCCCCAGCACCGCCTCGGCCAGGGACTCGACGCTTGCGTCGTCCGCCAGGTCGACGTGGGCGCCACTCGCCCCGGGCAGGTGGTGCGAGGCGAGCTCCCCGGCCGGTTGTCGGCCGCGATCACCCGATCTCCTCGGGCGACGAGCTGGCGGACCACGGCCCTGCCGACGTCGCCGGCCGCCCCGGTCACGAGGACCAGGCCCGCGCCGGTCACCACGACTTGAGGGTGGGCAGGACCTCGGCCGCGAACTTGCGCAGGCTCTCGATGCCCTCGGTACGCAGGTCCACACCCGGGTGCGGGCCGAAGAGCACCAGGTCGGTGAGGCCCAGGTCCTTGACGAAGGGCTCGAGCACCGCGAGAACCGTGTCGGCATCACCGATCAGCTCGTTGGCCCGATAGGTGTCCGCCGAGGGCTCGAGTCCGTAGTCGAGGTCCGGGTCGCCGAACTCCGACCGGATCCGCCGGTAGTAGTCCCAACGCTCGAAGTAGAGGTGCTGGTTGCGCTCCCACACCGCTTCGGGATCCTCGTCGGTGACGGTGATGCTCCACGGGTTGGAGACCCGGGTGGAGCCCGGCTCGTGGCCGGCCTCGGCCAGTGCCGCGTGATAGGCCTCGTGGACCTCCGGGTCCACGGAAGCTCCCGCCAGGTTGGCGCCGTGTCGACCGGCACGGGCAGCCGCAGCCGGAGTCGTGGCCGCCACCCACAACGGCGGGTGGGGCTCCTGGAGCGGGGTGGGCTGCACCTGGAGCCCGGGGATCTGGAAGTACTTGCCGTCGTGGTCGACCGGTTGACCGGACCAGCCACGCTTCAGCAACTCGATGGTCTCCTCCATCCGGGAGGGACGGGTACGCGGGTTGAGGCCGAAGGCGACGTACTCCGCCACCCGGTGGCCGCTGCCGATGCCCACGTCGAGGCGGCCGCCCGAGAGCCGGTCGAGCACCGCCGTCTCCTGCGCCAGTGCCAGCGGGTGGTGCAGCGGGGCGACGTAGATGTAGGAGCCGATCCGGGCCGTGCTGGTGCGGCTGACCAGCTGGGAGAGGAAGATGGGGATCGACGGCGCATAGCCGTCCTCGCTGAAGAAGTGCTCCTGGACCAGCAGCGAGTCGAAGCCGAGCTCCTCTGCTTGTTCGAAGGTCCACAGGCAGTCCTCCCACAGGTCCGTCCACGACTGGTCGCGGTGGGGTGACGCCTTCATCTCCAGCGTGAGGCCGACGCGCATGCTCGCTCCTTCGTTCGGGACCTCCATCGTGGGGTCGAACGGGGGCATGACACCAACACCAAAGCAGGCACTGATCTAGTATCTCGACATGATGGATCTCTCGCTGCGCGACCTCGAGTACGTCGCGACCATCGCCCGCGAGCGCAACATCACCCGGGCCGCGGCCGCCCTCACCATGGCCCAACCGGCACTGAGCCAGTCACTGCAACGGATCGAACGCCGCTTGGGGGTTCGGCTCTTCGACCGCACCAGCCGCCAGGTCACGCCCACAGCCGCCGGCGAGGTGCTCGCCGACCGCGCAGCCGAGATCCTCGACCAGGTGCGCAGCGCCGTCCGGGACACCCGGCGTGCCGGTGGCTTGCCCGAGGTGCTGCGGATCCACGTGAGCGAGCCGTCGTTGCTCACGCCACGGAGGATCCTGGCTGCCGCTCGCGCCCACGTGCCGGCGGCGGCGATCCACCAGACGACCCTCCCCGCGAGGACGTCGCCGCCCAGCTGCTGGACGGCACCCTTGCCCTTGCCATCGCCGGGCGGATCCGCGGACAGGGCCTGCGGAGCACCCGGGTGCGCGAGGAACGGCTCGGCGCTCTCGTCGGTGCCGCACACCCCCTTGCCGCACAGGACCGCCTCACGCCTGCAGACCTCCGGCCCTACCCACTGCTCTCGATCGACCAGACGATGAGCTCGTGGAACACCTGGGTGACCAGCTACCTGGCCGATGCCGGCCTGGAACCCACGTGGACGCGAGAGGTGACCTTCGGACTCAGCACGGGCAGCGACGTCCTCTCGGACCAGCGGACCGTGCTGCTCACCTTGGAGTCGGTGAGCCGCGACTACCTCGACGGCCTGGTGTGGCGGCCGATGACGCCGGTCCGGATGGTTCCGTGGTACCTGACCTACCGCGTCGACGACGCAGCCGACAACCCGGTGGTCGCCACCGTGCTGCGAGTCGTGGAACGGCTCGCGATCGACCAAGGCTGGCGCCCCGCGATCGACTGACCGATCGAGTGACCCCGTCCCCGATCAGCCTGCGAGGCGAGCCAGGAACCGCTCGGCGTCGACCACGACGCGCGTGACCTCACCGGAACCGACAAGCTTGCTCCCCATCCGCGCGGAGACCGTGAACCGCACCAGCTTGGGCTCGGTGTAGACCGCGGTCACCTCGACACTCACCTCGGCCCCGATCCTGCTGGCGGCCAGGTGCTCCAGCGACACCCGGGTACCGACGCTCGTGCGACCGTCGGCCAGGAGCGGTTCGATGGCGGTGCAGGTGACGGCCTCACACCAGGCGAGGAGTCGCGGGGTGGCGAGCACTGGGAGGCTCCCCGAGCCCACTGCCTCGGCGGTGTCGGCGTCGGTCACGGTGAAGGTCCGGGTCGCGGTCAGGTCAGCCATGGTCATGAAAATGCCAGAACCCCCGAGCCCGTGGGGCTGGGGGTCCTGAAATTCTTGCGCAACCTGAAGATCAGGCGTTGGGGCGCTTACCGTGGTTTGCGCCCTTCTTCTTGCGTGCGCGGCGCTTGCGGCCGGTCTTGCCCATGATTCCTCCTGGATCGAACTGCGGCGGTCATTGTCGCAGGAAAACGGCTCTCGCCGCGAATCGGGCCGCCGGACGGACCCCGGTCAGGCCTCGTTGATGCGGACCTGGACCTGACGCAGCTGCACGAGCACCCGCTGGCGGAGACCGTCGGGCGCCTGCTCGGAACACGACCGCGCAACCACCTGCTTGACCGTGAGCTCAAGGTCGTACTTGTGCAGGCACGGGCCGCACTCATCGAGGTGACGGCGTACGTCGGAGCAGTCGGCCTCGTCGAGTTCGTTGTCGATCAGGAAGACGATGCGTTCCAAGTAGTCGGCGCAGTCCTGCGGCTCGGTGCTCATGCCTTGCCCTCCTCGTCGAGGCGGAGCAGGTCGTTGTCGCGCACGTAGTCACTGAGCATGTCGCGCAACTGGCGCCGCCCGCGGTGCAGGCGGGACATGACGGTGCCGATCGGGGTGTCCATGATCTCGGCGATCTCCTTGTAGGGAAAACCCTCAACGTCGGCGAGGTAGACCGCCAGGCGGAACTCCTCCGGAAGTCGCTGCAGCGCGTCCTTGACCTGCGAGTCAGGCAGGTGCTCCAGCGCCTCGGTCTCGGCCGACTTGAGGCCGCTCGAGGTGTGGGACTCCGCGCGGTGCAGTTGCCAGTCCTCGACGTCCTCGGCCATCGACTGCTGCGGTTGCCGCTGCTTCTTGCGGTAGGTGTTGATGAAGGTGTTGGTGAGAATCCTGTAGAGCCAAGCCTTGAGGTTGGTGCCCGGCCGGTATTGATGGAACGCCGAGAACGCCTTGGCGAAGGTCTCCTGCACCAGGTCTTCGGCATCGGCCGGGTTGCGGGTCATCCGCATGGCCGCCGAGTAGAGCTGGTCGAGGTAGGGCATCGCATCGCGCTCGAACCGCGCCGATCGCTGGAGGTCGGTCTCGTTGGCGAGATCGACCTCGCTGAGCTCGACGTCCGTCGTGAGCGGGGTGGTCATGGAATCAGTCATCACCTCCCAGCCTACGGGAGTCCGTGATTCCGGGCGATCCAGAAGTGTGAGCACGTCGGGTGAACAGCCTCGTTCCGGAGTTTGTTCCCCGAGACGACACCTCGTCCCGGCTGGTCCGAGGCTCAGAGGATCTCGCGCTCGAGCCACTCCACCGTCGCCGCGACGATCAGTCCGGCCACCTCGTCGGGCGTGATCGGCGCGCTCTTGGCCACCTTGAACGAGTGGTCGCCGTGCGGCACGGGACACAACTCGGTGTTCTCGAGAACTCCTCAGGTCGACCGAACGGGTTCCTTCTCCCCTGCACCAACAGGGTCCCAACCCTGCCTCAGGCAGCTCACTCCAACCGCGACTTCCTCGATGACGGCACCTGGCGGCAACGTAACGGTTTAACCACGAAGTCC
>NZ_JAKGRW010000014.1 GCF_021555175.1 Nocardioides alcanivorans
CCAGCGCGGGGCACGTTCGCGGCGGGGTGGTGCATCAGAAGACCGGTTTGCCGCCCGTCACGCCGAGCACGGTGCCGGAGACGTACGACGCGTCGGCAGGTGAGGCGAGGAAGACGAAGGCGGGTGCCACCTCGCCGGGCTGGCCGGCCCGACCCAGCGGGGTGTCCTCCCCGAAGTGCTCGACCTTCTCGGGCTCCTGGGTGGCCGGCTGCAATGGCGTCCAGATCGGGCCAGGCGCCACGGCGTTCACCCGGATCCCGTCAGGTCCCAGCTGGGTGGCCAGATTGACGGTGAAGTTGTTGATGGCCGCCTTGGTCGCCGCATAGTCCAGCAGCGACGTCGAGGGCTCAAAGGCCTGGATCGAGGCGTTGTTGATGATGCATCCGGGCCGCCGACGCAGGTGCTTGATGGCGGCCCGGGTCAACCACAGCAGCGCGTAGAGGTTGGTCTTGAAGGTGCGGTCGATCCGGTCGTCGGAATAGTCCTCGAGCGACGGGTCGCGCGCCATCTGGAAGCCAGCATTGTTGACCAACACGTCGAGCCCGCCGAGTTCCTCGACAGTACCGGCGACGGCGTCGTCGCAGGCTTCGCGATCGCGCAGGTCACCGGGGAGGGCAAGAACCCGCCGCCCGGCCGACTTCACCAACTCCGCCGTGACGGCCGCGTCATCCCCTTCCTCCGGCAGATGCGCGAAAGCCACGTCGGCTCCTTCACGGGCGAAGGCCAGGCACACGGCACGTCCGATCCCCGAGTCTCCACCCGTCACCAGGGCAACCTGACCGGCAAGACGACCGTGACCGACGTACGACTTCTCCCCGTGATCGGGGGTGGGCTGCATCGCGGAGGTGTGGCCCGGCGGGCGTTGCTGCTGTGCCGGGAAGGCCGGCTCGGTGTCGGAGGTGCTCATGGTGGTCCTCTCCCTGTCGACGACGGACACCGGGCCGGTACCCGCCCGACGCCGGCGCACCCCGCCCGGGTGAAGCAGGACCCGAGGGGTACCGCAGCGAGACAGCATTCGTCGAACCCTAGGAGGACCCATGTCGAACGACACCGTCCGGATCGCCTTCCTGGTCGCCCCCGAGGGCACCGAGCGCGTGGAGCTCGTGGAACCCTGGGACGCGGTCGAGGACGCCGGCTTGGAGCCCGTGCTGCTCAGCACCGCCGCCGGAGAGGTACAGACCTTCGACCATCTCGACCGGGCCGAGAAGCGACCGGTCGACCGTGTGGTGGGCGACGCCGACCCCGGCGACTATGCCGCGCTGGTCCTGCCCGGGGGCGTCGCCAATCCTGACGCGCTGCGCCTCGACGCCGATGCCGTCGCATTCGTGCGCGACTTCATGGAGTCCGCACGACCGGTGGCGGCTATCTGTCATGCCCCGTGGACCCTCATCGAGGCGGATGTCGTCGATGGCCGACGACTCACCTCCTGGCCCAGCCTCGCCACCGACCTGCGCAACGCCGGTGCCGAGTGGGTCGATGAGCGCATGGTCACCGACGGCAACCTGATCACCAGCCGCAAGCCCGACGATCTGCCCGCCTTCATCGCCGGCCTACTCGAGGCCGTCCAGCACGGCGTCGACTCGGCTCGCTCGGCCTGACCCCCGCCGACCTACGAGGAGAGGAACGACATGCCCACCTGCGACACCTGCGGCAACGACTACGACGCGGCCTTCCACGTCACCACCCACGACGGCTCGAGCTTCACCTTCGACAGCATCGAGTGCGCCGCCCACCGCATCGCCCCACGGTGTGCCCACTGCGAGTGCACCGTGCTCGGCCATGGCATCCAGGTCGGCGCCGAGGTCTTCTGCTGTGCCAATTGCGCTCGGCACGTCGGCGCCGACGAGGCCCGCGACCGGGTCGTCAACGGCGGTGCGTGACCATGACCCAAGACGTCGTCGACCTGATCCTGAACGATCACCGCGAGTTGGAACGCCAGTTCCACAGGCTGCTCACCGAGCCGACCAGCCGGCCCACCTTGGTGCCGATGATGACGGCCCTGCTCACCGCACACAGCAGAGCAGAGGAAGCCGAGGTCTATCCAGCTGCCCGCGATGCCGGCGCCCGTGAGGACGTCGAACACAGCCAGAAGGAGCACCTCGAGGCCGACCGCATTGCGCGCAAACTCGCCGCAACCGATCCCGGCTCCGACGAATTCGCGTCGGTGCTGAAGGAGCTGGTGGAGGCCGTCCGGCACCACATCGAGGAGGAGGAAGAGACTGTCCTGGTCGACATGCGCAAGCTCCTCGATGAGCGACGTCGTGCGCAGTTGGCCCAGGCCTTCCTCGATGCCCGCTCCGCGCACCTGGGTGAACAGCCGGGCGATGCCACCAAGGCCGACCTCGAGCAGCAGGCGGCCAATGTCGACATCCCGGTCGGTGACCGGACCAAGGATCAGCTGGCCCGCAGGCTGGACGCTGAAGCCGAGCTCTGACGCTGGCCCGTCGTCATCGTGCGCTCGGAGGTCGGCCGAAGCACCGTAGATGTGGTCTCGCAACGCGACGCCCGGTCGACAACCCTGGCGACCTGACCTCGAACCCGCTGGGCGTCACCCGATGTCAGCGCGATCATCGGCGAGCGTCTTGCGGAGAAGACCCACCTGACCGGCGATGTACGACGCACGCTCGCCGCAATGAGCCACGCGGAGGCATCGCCGCACTCCTGCGCGGGACTTGACGGTGGCGGAGCCGACCGCATCTGAGTCTTGTCCGGGACGGATGGGGGCTGAGGTGGCAGAGTGGCGCCGTGACGGAATCGGGGAATGCGCACGGCCACGGCTTCCCTCCCTGCCCAGCGCAGACCGGGACGAGGCGGGCACGGCGATGACGACCAGCAACCTTCCACCCCTCCTCCCCCGTCCCCGCCTGCTGGAGCGCCTCGACCGCCCGTGGAGCCGGCTGACGGTCCTTGCGGCACCGAGTGGCTACGGCAAGACGAGCCTGGTGCGCTCGTGGGTGGAGACGATCACGACGAAGGCCGTCACCTGGGTCACGCTCGAGGACGACATGGACTCGAGCACTGCGTTCTGGCAAGCGGTGTTGACGAGCGCCGGACGCCTCGGCGTCGTCCGCACCGCTTCACTGGACGCGCTCACGGAGGAGGTGCGCACCAGCCAGGACCCCGTCCCACTCCTGGCCACGGGACTCACGGCGGATGGCCCGACGGTCCTGGTGCTGGACGGCTATGAACGACTGCGCGACGCCACCGCCCGGGTCGACGTCGACCTCGCCCGGCTGGTCGACCTCGCGCCCCAACTGTCGGTGGTGGTGACCACCCGGACCGCGGGCGGACTGGCAAGTCCCGGGCGTAGCCTGCGCGACGAGGTCACCTTGCTCACCGAACACGATCTCGCCTTCACCGAGGCCGAGACACATGACCTGCTCACGGCGTTCACCACGCCCGAGATCGCCGCGTCAGCGGCGGTCGTCCAGCGCACCACCCACGGCTACCCCCTGGGGCTGCGCGCGATGATGCTGTCGCTGGGACGCCACCCCGCGGGAGCACCACTCGAGAATCTCGAGTGGCACGCACTCGTGGCCGAGGACCTGCGTGCTCAGCTCGCGGGGCCTGCCCATGACTTCGTCCTCGCCACCTGCATCCCGCCGTACTTCGATGCGGAGCTGGCCGCCGAGTTGGCCGGTGGCGGCACCGAGGTGAAGGCGATCCTGACCGATCTGGAGTGGAACGGCTTCGGCCGCTGGATCCCGTTCGCTCCGGGACGACAGGTCTTCCAGTACGTCGACGCCCTCCGCGAGGCGATGCTGGCCGAGGCGAGCCAGCTGCCAGCACGCAAGCAGGTGCGAGCGGCCGAGCTGAGTGCGTGGTGGCTGCACCGCCACGGGCGTCGCGAGACGGCCCTGGCGATCGCAGTTCGAGCACGTCTCTACGGTGTCGCGGCACGCATCTATGCGGTGCTCGCGGCCAGCGACCCCGCCGCCATCTCCTCGCCCCGGTACGACCGTCACCTCGCGACGGTGCCCAGCCTGGCCCTGACCCAGTTCCCAGCCCTGGCCTTCGGACGTGGCCTGGCCTGCCATCGCGATCCCTCGCTCCGTGGCGCGGCTGCGGAGTACTTCAAGATCCCGGCTGCCTGGGACGGCCCGCGATTCGACGACCTGTCGCCCGGCGAGGTGCTGCTCGGCCACGTGTCGAAAGTGGTGAGTCTTCGCCTGCTCGGGCGCTTCGACGACTCGGGAAGGGCCGCACGCCAGGGCCTCGACTTCTTCAACTCGATTCCGCACCTCGATGTGGAGTCGCTGGCCGACCTGCGGCCGATGGCGTTGCGCCACCTTGCCTACTCCCAGCACCAGTCCGGCGACATCGACGGCGCTCGAGGCACCATCATGCGGGCAGTCGCGATGACGCCCGCCCCCGAGTCCCGCAACCAGACGGCCGTCTACGCCGTGGGGCTCAACGCCTTCGACGGTCGGCTCGCCGAAGCACGATCCGCGGCGACACTCGTCGACGACCGAGCCTGGCGGCCCGGACAGGAGAACAGCTATGCCAATGCCCTGGGCCGGATCGGGCGCGCGGTGCTCCAGCTCGACGACTTCCACCTCGACGGTGCCGCGGCGACGTACGACGACTGCCCGGCGTTCCGCGACACTGCCGAGTTCTGGCCGCTGATCACCTGGACCCTCATGCACGCACGCCTCGGCCTGGGACAGTCCGCGGCGGAGGCCCTCAGGGTGGAGGCGGCCCTGCACCGCGCGCCTTCGCCCCCGGGCATGGCCGACAGTCTGGGCGCGACGGCAGTGCGTGGCACGCTGGCGGTGCTCTGGCTGGCCGCGGGCAACCGGACGAAGGCAGCACCGCTGCTCCGGATCCGCACCAGGCACGGCGGGCAGCTCGCCCCGGCCGCCCTGCTCAGCCGCCTCCTGGCCGGGGAGTCCGGACGGGCACTGGATGCTCTTCCCGGGCTCGAGGGCCGGCGCGGACACACCCCTCGTTCGTTGGCAGCGGTGCTGTGCCTCGGGGCGGCCGCCGCGCTGCGGGCCGGCAACGAACCTGCCGCCATCGCCCTCGTGGAACGCGTCTTGGCACACGTCGGACCGGACGGCGCCCGCATGCATCTGATGTATCTGCCCGCCGAGGATCTCGCTGCACTCCGACACCTTGCAGCGGCTCGAGGTCACGACGAAGCCATGGCCTACCTGTCGGGGTCGGTGCCCAGCTGCTTCTCCGGCGACGCTGCCACCGCAGCCCTGACGGCACAGGAGCGCGCGGTGATCGTCGCCATGGCCCGGCACCGAGGCCGGGCGGCCGTCGCAGCGTCGCTGCACGTCTCGGAGAACACCGTGAAGACGCACCTCCAGAGGATCTATCGCAAGTGGGGCGTCAACTCCCGTGATGCCGTGATCCAACGGGCAATCGAGTTGGATCTCCTGACTCCGAGCTGACGAGCTGCCGGGAGGTCTTCGTCGTACCCAGGAGCACCGCTGCCGCCGCGAGACCGGAGAGAGCGCAGATCGTCCACACCGCGTGGTACCCACCCAGTGATCCGCCTTCGAGCCGCAGCGTGCCGGTGCTGGCCAGGCAGAGGGCGAAGATCGAGGACGCGATTCCACCGCCGATCGCCTTCATGGCGTTGGTGAGCCCGGTGGCGGATCCGACCCTGCCCGAGGGTGCAGCGGCTGCCGCAGCCGCCGGGAGCCCAGCGACCAGGCCCTCGGTGCCCAGGCCGATCACCGCCATCAGCAGCCAGGTTTCCCCTCGCTGTCGTGCAACG
This sequence comes from Nocardioides alcanivorans, assembly GCF_021555175.1. Lineage (GTDB taxonomy): Bacteria > Actinomycetota > Actinomycetes > Propionibacteriales > Nocardioidaceae > Nocardioides > Nocardioides alcanivorans. The sequence continues at coordinate 5,729 of NZ_JAKGRW010000014.1, forward strand.
GCAACCAACCGGCGTACCCGCAGGCGTAGACGACGCAACCTGCTGCCATGGCTCCGCGGGAACCAAGCAGCCGACTCGTCAGGGGCAGCGTCAGGGCGCCGAGAGCCAGGCACGCCACGTAGACGGCGAGCCGCAGGGAACCCTCGGCTGCGGAGATGCCGAAGCCGAAGCCATTCACCTCGGGATCACTGCGGAAGTAGGTCGTCAGCGGCACCTGCGCGCCGAGCAGCGACATGCCCACGAGGAGTGCCGTCACCTGGATGCTCCACTGCGCTGGATGGGCAAGCAGGTGTACGTCGACCATCGGGTCTCGATGACGTGCCTCGAAGTGCCACCACGGCACGAGCAGCGCGACGCCCGAGACCACCAGCACCCATGCAGGCATGGAGGCCACACCTTGCAACCGCAGCATGATCATGCCCCCATCGCAACGCCGACGGCCAGAACGAGCAACGACAGGCCTCCCCAGTCGAAGCGACCGCGCGTGGGCGCCGCGGTGCCGCCCAACCACCACACCGCGGGCAGGCAGCAGGTGACTGCGAGGGCGGGCACCATCAGCATCACCGTGAGTGGGACCCGCTCGACCAGTTGTCCGGCGAGGACCGCAGCGAGGATGATCGAGATCTCCAAGGTCGCCACCAGCAGCGCGGCGACGCGGCGCGTCACCCGGCCCTGGTCAGGCGCTCCGGCCGTCCGACGATGGATGATCGCGACCTCCACCGGCAGCCACACGACATAGACGCCCTGGAGCGTCCACGCCACCAGCAGCACCGGGAACGACGGCGCGAGAGCGATCCCCCAGGTCGCCGCGGCGGTGATCGCCGTGGCGATCATGAGGATCCGCCGATGGCCGATGAGGTCTCCCGCGCGGGCCAGGGCCGGCACGGCGAGGGCCGAGAAGATCAACTGCGCTGCCTCGAGCCAGTTCAGGTCCGCGTACGCGATCGCAAGGTCGTCGGCGAGGTCGACCATGATCGGGCCGTAGTAGCCCTGGATCGCGCCGCTGGCGACCTCGATGGCCACGAGGATCGCGATGGTGCGACGGAGACTGTGCGACAGGGAGCGAGGTCCGGGCCGGACCGGGCGGGTCGTCGTCATCGGTGGCACCTTCACGAGAGCAGGGTGTGGAGCACGGAGGCACCAGCCCGGAACGAGGGCTCCTCATCATGGCGCACCGGCGCGGAGGGCCCGGGTTTGCCCGGCGGGTGACATGTCGGGCGACAAACCGGCCCGTTCCTTGCCACGCCGCCGGGTAGACCGGTTGCGTGGAGACGCCGACAGCCTGCCCCTCGCTGCGGCGTACCGAACGGAGCCTCCTCATGCGTTCACGTCGCATCGCTGTCCGAGCACGTCGGACCGCGGTCAAGGCCACCCTGGCCGCGTTGACCACTGCCGTCCTCCTCGCGTCCACGTCTCCTGCCGCCGTTGCCGACACCGTGGAGGCACCCGTGGCGGCGGCTGAGCCGAGCCCGGAACCACCTGCCTCGGAGGCGCCGGAGCCAACCCCCGAGACCGATCAGCCGGCCGAGGAGCCGACGGGTGACAGCGTTTCGAGCCCGACCTGCCGGCACCGTCGCCGGACGCGGAGCCGGAGCCGGCCGCCGAGGCGACAGACCCCGACACGCCCAAGAAGGCGGGGTCGGCGTCGGAGCCGGGCCCCAGCGCGCAGGCCGCCCGGGCGAGCGATGACGCTCAGCCGCGCGGACGGGCACCGCAGGGCATCAAGGCTGCAGCGGCAAGCGTGGCGGCCGGGGACCTGCCCATTCCTGGAGCCTGGTCCGGAGGGCCGTCAAGCCGTCCGCCGTACGGCAGCGTCCGGGTTGCCAGCGGCTCCGAGGGAGCGATCCCGGCTCCGCCCTCGGGAGGCAACTGGTTCCACTTCGAGGCGACCCCGGCCGGCGCGGACCAGTTCAAGGGACTGGTGAACATCAGCACCAGCGTCGACCTCGTTGCCGGGGCGCAATATCGCATCACCTGGGACGAATTCACCACCGGTGCGCCCGACGGTGCCAACACACTCACCTTCGCCAACGGCTCCGGCAGGATGACCGCGGAACCCGTTGGTTCGTGGACCCGTCGGTCCGGTCTCGCGGTGCAGTCGAGCTCGACGGCATCGCTGACGTTCCACTGGGACGGCGAGGCTTCCGGCACTGTTCCGGAGGCGGGTCTGGCCAACATAAGCATCGTCCGCGCCAGTCCGACGATCACGGGCCCGGCCACCGTCGAGGTCACGGCTGGTCGCGAGCAGACCGTGCAACTCCCGGTGGCTGATTCCAACGGCTGCCGCGTCGCGCCAGGCACCGCGAGCTGGGCGAGCGCCTCGCTCTCAGTGGACGGCACGACCTGCGCCCTTCGACTCGCCCCAGTGCTCCGCGACACCGGAGACTCGGCCGTCACCGTCCAGGCCCAGCAGTTCGGGGGCAGGTGGGCGCAGAACACAACATCCTCGTGCACGTCGTCCCACCGCCCGTCCACCACATCGTCATCACCCCGGCCAACAGCACGATCGTTGCCGGCGACACGCAGGCCTACACCGCGCAGTCGTACGACGAGGACGACCAGCTCCTCGGCGACGTCACTGCGACGACGACCTTCACCGGCAGCGGTCAGGTCACCTGCACGGAGAACGTCTGTGGCAGCGACACCGCTGGCGACGAGACGATCACCGCAACGCGTGGCGCCCTGACGGCAGCCGCCCAACTGACCATCGTTGCCGGTGATGCCCGGCGCCTCCAGGTGACACCGGGGAGTGCGACAGTCGTCGCGGGCGAGACCAGGTCCTTCACGGCCCGCACGTATGACCTCCACGACAACCTGGTTGCCGACGTCACCGACAGCACCACCTTCACCGCCGACGGGGCGGCCTCCTGCAGCGACAACAGGTGTGGCTCGAACTCCGTGGGGTCCTACACCGTGACCGGCACCCACGCCGGAATGGACGACACCGCAGTCCTCACGGTCAGTGCCGCCGCTGTCCACACGCTGCTGATCGCGCCGGAGCTGATGACCGTTCAGGCAGGCGGATCCCAGGAGTACGCGGCCCACGTCTACGACCGGTTCGACAACTACGTCAGCGAGGTCACCGGAGCGACGCAGTTCACCGGCACCGGCGCAACCACCTGTTCCGCCAACGTCTGCAGTTCGGAGACCGCTGGGAACGTCACGATCACCGGGACCTGGAGCGGCCTCGAGGCAACCGCCCAACTGACGGTCGTGCCCGCGGCACCCGCGCGCATCGCACTCACCCCCGGCACCACGACCGTGCCTGCGGGCGACGTGCAGACCTACTCCGTCGAGGCCTTCGACGCCTACGACAACCTCATCGAGGAGGTATCGCCCTCGTCGGCCCTGGCCGGCTCGGGTGCCGCCACCTGTGACGCCGACCGGTGTGGCTCGACGACTGCCGGCGACTACACCATCACCGCGACGTGGAACGGCCTCACCGACACCGCCACCCTGACCGTCACTGCTGCGGAGGCGCACCGCCTCGACATCACCCCCGATACGTCCACCATCACCGCCGGCGACAGCCTGACCTACACCGCGCGCACGTTCGACCGTTTCGACAATCTGGTCGCCGACGTCACCACCGACACCGTCTTCACGCCGAGCACCGATGACGTCACCTGCACCGCCGCCACCTGCGGATCCGAGAAGGCCGGCACCTACAGCATCACCGGAACCCTCCACGACCTCGACCTCGCGGACGTCGCCGAACTCACCGTCACTGCGGCCTCCCTGCACCATCTCCGGGTCACGCCGGAGACCGCGACCGTCACCGCCGGCGAGACGCACGACTTCACCGCCCACAGCTACGACCAGTACGACAACCTGATCGCGAACGTCACCAACGACACCGTCTTCACGCCGGACACCGATGACGTCACCTGCACCGCCGCCACCTGCGGATCCGAGAAGGCCGGCAACTACACGATCACGGGTACCCACCTCGACGTCACGGACAGCGCGTCGTTGACAGTCACCGCCGCCGAGCCGCAACGGCTGGAGATCACCCCCGAGAACGTGAGCATCGCCGCCGGCGAGACGCACGACTTCACCGCTGACGCCTACGACCAGTACGACAACCACGTCGCCGACGTCACGAACGACACCACCTTCACCCCCGACAGCGACGACGTCACCTGCACCGCCGCCACCTGCGGATCCGAGAAGGCCGGCAACTACACCATCAGCGCCGTCTACGACGAGGACCTCGGGGCCTCGATCCTCGCCCGGCTCGTCGCCCCCAGGGCAGTGGCCGCCACCGCGAGCCTGCAGGTGGTCGCCGGCCCCCTGGACCACCTGGACCTCACACCTCCACGCGCCAGCATCAGCACCGACCAACGCCAGACCTACCAGCTGGACGGCTACGACTCCTATGGAAACACCCACGGAGATCTCACCGATGCAGCAGCGTTCACCATCGACGGTCGGGGCACGTGCGACGGTGCAGCCTGCGGCTCCGCAGTGGCTGGCCGGTACGACGTGGTGGCCACGATCGATGACCTGTCGGCAACCGCGGAGCTCGAGGTGACCAGTGACGACGCCGGCACGCCGGTGGGCCCGCCCGCCACGGATCCTCCGTCGGTCACCGCCCTGCCCGCCACCGGCACGGACATGCAGTGGTGGCAGTTCCCTGCCGGTCTCCTGTTCGCAGGAGCGGGGCTGGCGATGCTCTGGCTCAACAGGCGCCAGCGCTTCGCGCAGTGAGGGACGTCGAGCCCACCACCCGTTGGTCTCGACCGGCGGGGGTGGTCTCGACAGGCTCGACCAACGGGGTGGGCTCGACCAACGGGGGTGGTCTCGACAGGCTCGACCAACGGGGTGGGCTCGACCAACGGTGGGAACCAGACGCCGGCTGACGACGTACGTTGCCCAAACCAGGCGTGAGCAGACCCCAGTGGACGGGCAGCGGGCGCCGTCGCGAGGCTCCTGTGTCAGCATCGTCCTTGCCGACCGATCGCAGCACCCACACCCGAGCCGAAGGACCACCATGGGCAACGTCACCGCCACCGCCGAGCACACGACCTCCGCCGCGCCCGAGCAGGTGCTCGCAGCGCTCGCTGACTACAGCGACGTGCGCCCGGCGATCCTGCCCGGCAACTACAGCGACTACACGGTGCAGGAGGGCGGCACCGGTGCCGGCACCGTGGTCAGCTGGAAGTTGCAGGCCACCAAGTCACGGGTGCGCGATGTCCTTGTTGACGTCACCACCACCGACGACTCGGTGACCGAGACCGATCGCAACTCGACCATGGTCACGACCTTCCGGGTCGCGCCCGAAGGCAGCGGCAGCAAGGTCGTCGCCACCACCACCTGGCAGGGCGCCAGCGGCATCGGTGGCTTCTTCGAACGCACCTTTGCTCCGCTCGGGCTGCGCCGGATCCATGGCGAGCTCCTGGAGAAGCTCTCCGCCCGCCTCGGCGGCTGATCCCACTGTCGAGCGCCGGCGCGGTGGCCCCTAGGTGCCGCGTCGGCGGAGCAACCACTGCACGAACGTCCGCCGCGGGCCGCGCACCACGACCCGGCCGTGCGTCTTCTGCCCGACCAGTTCCACCCGAAGTGCCGTCGGCACCTCGCGTCCGGTTGGGTCCGGCCGGACCTTGATCCGGCTGTGCACGAGTCGCAGGCCGTCCGAGTCGACCACGACACCGGGACCGGTGACGAGGGTCAACGTCTTGCCCACCATGCGCACGTCGACCAGCACGGTGTCTGCGCTGATCACCGCCTCCGAGAAGTCGAGGGTCACGTCGCACCACTCCACCGCGAGCTCCAGTCGTCGCGGCACGACCCAGCGACCGACCCGCTGGACCGCGGCACTGTGCACCCGTTCGATCCGCACCACTTCCTTGGGCGCTGCTCCTGCGGACGAGACAGCCGCCATCGCGAGGTCGGCGGTGAGCACGACCAGCTCCTGTCGGGTCCGCGCCGAGAGCGCGGCCTCCAGTCGCTCGTCCAACTCATCGGCCGCGAGCTGACCCTCCGCCGCAGCCACCTGGAGCACCTCGACGACACGGTCCCGGTCGGCGTGGGAGGCGCGAAGCTCCTCGGGCGACATGCCTCGTCCCTCCTCCGACCCGACGGCGCCCGCGTCTGCCTGCGCGACGCGGCTGGGAGCCAATCTATCGCCACCGTGCTCCCGCCGGCCGCGGCGTTCTGCCGGATCACCTCGTCGAGGTGGCCCAGGAGTCCCGGTCGCTGCGCGGCATCGGCACTACCGGCGCATGTCGCAGATCGTCCAGCATCGCCACGAACTCTTCACGCTCGAACTGGAGCCACGAGGGTGCGCCCGCGATCACCCGCAGGGCACTCTCCCAGGTCTCCCGAGCGTCTTGGCTCCAACCCGCGTCCCGTTGCACCGAACCGAGCGTCTTCAACATCTGCACCTCACCCTTCAGATCGCCGAGGGACCGATAGATGTCCAGGGCCTCGACCAGGGCCGCGCATGCTTCGGAGTAGGCGCCACGGAACGCCAGGACCATCGCGAGCGTGTCCAGGCAGTTGGTCTCGCCGACCACGTTCCCGAGACGCCGGTGCGCGGCGATCGCCTCTTCGGCACGGGCCACGCCCTCGTCCAGCCTGCCCTCGAGGCCGTAGGCCCAGGCCAGATTGTTCAGGATCGACTCGTCCCGCTCACCAGCTCCGTGCGTGGCCCTCCGGTCGAGTGCTGCTTCGAGGAGCGGGATGCCTTCCTTCAAGCGCCCACTGGCAACCAGATTCATGCCCTCGTTGCCGAGGGCGGTGATCTCGCCCTCAGCGTCACCTGCCTGCGCCATGTGCTCGCGAGCCCGGCGGTAGTAGCCGCCGGCCTCGACGTAGTCACCGGAACGGTTCAGGTTGTTGCCGAGCAGGCCTTCCGCCAGTCCGATCGCCCGGAGGTCGCCCTCCGCCTCGGCAGCGCGCAGCTGGGTGTGGCACAACGCGAGCTGTTCGAGGCGGGCCTGGATCAGGGTGAGCCGCACCGACAGGCTGGGGGCCAGTTCGATGATCAGTCGGTGGTCACCTGCCTCGACCGCGTCGGCGATCAGCACCGAGACGCTGCGGTGATGCGCGGAGAGCGAGTCGTAGCCGGCTCGGGGGTTGGCGAACTCCTGCGGCACCACGCCGGGCGCGGGCGGGCGCAACTCGATGTTGATCCGGGCTGGCTGGAGCGCGTTGCGGGCGTTGCGAGCCGAGTGCACGTACCAGCTCTTCAGGCGTACGTCGGCCGCGCGCCTCTCCGCGGCATGCCTGGGCTCGTCGAGACGGTCCCGGGCGTAGAACCGGGTCAGATCGTGGATCCGGTGCCAGCCCGGCCAGCCCACGTTGAGCAGGCTGTTGTCGGTGAGCCGGTCGAGGAGGATTGCTGCCTCCCGCTCGTCCACCTCCGCCAACGCCGCCGCCCCGGCAACGCTGATGAACCCCGCCCGCTCCAGGCCGAGCAGGCGGAACATCCGCGCCGTGGCCTCGTCGAGCTGCTTGTAGGACCAGTCGTGCACGGCGCGCACGCTGACCCCATCACCCGCGCTGAGCACATCGAGTCTCGCCTGCTCGTCGCGCAGCTGTTCGTTGAGCTGGGTCAGCGCGTGCGCCTGGTCGCGTCCGGCCCGTTCGGCAGCCACGGCCAGGGCGAGTGGCAGGTGCCCGCAGAGCGCGGCCAGCTCAGTGAGTTCGGCAGTGCCGGCCGGCCGGCCGAGCCTGCTCTCCAGGAGCGCCACGGCCTCGGCGTCGCTCATCGGCTCCAGTGGCAACCGCGGCACACCCTCACGGGCCGCAAGTCCGCGCAGCTGACTCCGGCTGGTGATCACGACGGTGGCGGCAGTGCCGGGCAGCAGGGACCGGACCTGCTCGCTGTCGCGGGCGTCGTCGAGCACGAGGAGCACCCGTCGCTCAGCGGTCACGGTGCGGAGCAACGCGGCGCGGTCACCCGCTCCGTCGGGGATGCGCCGACCGGCCACCCCCAACCCCCGGAGCACCACGGCCAGTGCTTCTCCGGCCGACAGCGGTGGTCCGGCACCGTGGGCGCCGAGGTCGACGAAGAGCTGTCCGCCGGGGAAACGGTGCTCGTTGTGCCGAGCCCAGTGGAGGACGAGAGAGGTCTTGCCGACGCCCCCGGCTCCGATCACGGCAGCGATTCCGGGGCCGTGATCGCCCGTGTCCGCGACGCCACCCGCAGCTCGCGTCAGCAGCCTGTCCAGCATCGCGGACTCCGTGGTCCGGCCGACGAACCGGGACAACTGCATCGGGAGCTGGTGGGGAGTCGGTCCGGCCGCGCCGGAGTCGTCGTACTCGTCTGGGCGCGACGGCTCCCGCAACAGCATCCGGTGCACCTGCTGCAGTGCCGGAGCCGGATCGGTGCCGAGCTCTTCGCTCAGCAGCTGCTGCAACGCCGCGTACCTCTCGAGCGCCTCGGCCCGACGACCTGAACTGTGGAGGGCGCGGAGATGGAGCAGCCAGAGCGATTCGCGCAGCGGATGCTCATCGACCAGCCCGCGGAGCTCGCCCAACCAGCGGGCCTGCCGGCCGGTGGCGAGATCCAGACTCACCAGCCGTTCGAGTGCCTGCAACCGGTGCTCGACGAGACGCGGCAGCTCGTACTGGTCGATCCGGTCCGAGAGCGGCTCAGCGAACGGCGCCTCCACCCACAGCTCCAGGGCGTCCCGCAGCCGCTGACGCTCGTCGGTGACGTCCTCGCCCGCCACTGGTTCGAGGGCGTCGAGGAAAGTGAGCACGTCCACCGCGGTTCGTGGCACCTCCAGTGTGTAGCCAGTGGGTCCCGTGGTCAGGAGATCGCGCCCGATGACAGCGCGCAGCCGGGCGACGCAGGTGTGCAGGCTGCCGCTGGGGCGTTGCGGTGGCAGCTCACCCCAGATACCTCGACCGAGCGCCTCTGCCGTGACCGCACGGCCGGGACGCAGCGCGAGCAGCACCAGAAGCGCACGCACCCGGCGCCCGGGCAGCGGCAGCTCCACGCCGTCGCGGCTGACCCGGACCTTGCCGAGCAGCCGGATCTCGAGTTGGCTCATCTCACCCCCGAGCGGGTTCGGTGGGGCACTCCACGCCGTTCGACGCTAGTCGCGATCGGGTCCCACGGCTACTGACTTCGCCCGGCAGGGAAGTGAAAGGGGTCCGAAAGGCACCCTCCCTAGGTTCGGTCGATGCCGAGCACGACCACCTTCGCACTGTTCCTCGTGGTGACGATGACGATGCTGCTGATCCCTGGCCCGTCCGTCGTGTACGTCGTGGCACGCAGCATCGAACGCGGGCGAATGGCCGGCCTCTCCTCCATGCTCGGGCTCGAGGCCGGGATGCTCGTCCACGTGCTCGCCTCCGCGGCGGGAGTGTCTGCGTTGATCGCATCGTCCGAGGTCGCCTTCACCGTGCTCCGCTGGTGCGGCGCGGGCTACCTCGTCCTCCTCGGGATACGTCAGTTCCGCCAGTGCAACCTCGCGGCCACGGACCTCGCCGAGCATCCAAGCCCACCGGCCAGCCATGGACGACTCTTCCGAGACGGCTTCCTCGTCGACGTGCTGAACCCGAAGACGTCACTGTTCTTCGTCGCCTTCCTGCCCCAGTTCGTCGACCCCGCCCGCGGCCCCGCCCCGGTGCAGCTGCTGGTGCTCGGGCTGTGCGTGGTCCCGCTCGCCGCGCTGACAGACGGCAGCTATGCGCTCCTGGCGGGCGGGCTGCGAAGGCGATTCGACGGCTCGGCACGGGCCAAGGGGCGCGTGAACCTGGTGACCGGGGCGCTCTACTGCGGGCTTGCCGGCTTCGCCGTGATGGTCTGAGCCGAGGTTCGCTACGCTGACCGCAACCACCTGACACGGGGTGCCCCACCGGGGCTGAGATCACACCCGTCGAACCTGATCTAGCTAGCACTAGCGAAGGGATGTCGCGCATGACGCGCATGCTCGTCGAACCATTTCACCTGTCGCTCTACCTGGTCACCGACGCCGCGCAGGCGGCGGCTGCCGGCCGCGGTCTCGTGGAGACCGTCATCGCGGCGGTGAACGGCGGGATGACCACCGTGCAGGTCCGGGAGAAGGACGCCGGTGCCCGCGACGTGTTGCACCTGGTCGAGGCTCTCTCCACCCAGCTCCCTGCCCAGGTGCCGCTGCTGGTGAACGACCGGGTCGACCTCTACCTTGCTGCCCGCGCCCGGGGACTGCGGGTGTCCGGGATCCACGTCGGCCAGCGCGACCTGCCGGTCGACGAGGTCCGCTCCTCGTTGGTCCCGAGGCGATGCTCGGACTGTCGGCGAGGACTCCGGCCCAGCTGGCGGCCGCGGAGCAGAGCACCGCCGGGGTGGACTACGTGGGGATCGGCGCGGTACACGAGACCACCTCGAAGGCAGATGCGCCGCCACCGCTCGGGGTCGCCGGAGTGGTCGAGCTCGCCCGCTCGTGCGCGTTGCCGACTGTGGCCATCGGCGGGATCGGTCCCGCCGACCTACCCGCGTTGCGAACCGGCGGATTGACTGGGGCCGCAGTGGTCTCCTGGATCTGCGCCGCGTCGGATCCGAGGAGAGCCGCGGCGGAACTCGCCCGGGCATGGGCCACGCCATGAGGACGGTGCAGCAGCACGAGTCGGCTCCAGCGACCACGACTCGTCCGGTACCCCGGGTGCTCAGCATCGCCGGCACCGATCCGACCGGCGGTGCCGGGATCCAGGCCGACCTGAAGAGCATCGCGGCCAACGGCGGCTATGGCATGGCGGTGGTCACCGCGTTGGTCGCACAGAACACCGTCGGCGTCCGGAGCATCCACACTCCACCTGCCGAGTTCCTGATGGAACAGCTGGTCGCCGTCAGTGATGACGTCACCATCGACGCAACCAAGATCGGGATGCTCTTCGACGCCGAAGTGATCGCCACCGTCTCCGACTGGCTCGCCGAGAACCGCCCACCGGTCGTCGTGCTCGACCCGGTGATGGTGGCCACGAGCGGGGACCTGTTGCTGACGACAGCAGCCGCGGCCGCGCTCCGCACCTTCGTACGACGGGCCGATCTGGTCACGCCCAACATCCCCGAACTGGGGGCGCTGGTCGACGAGCGCCCGGCGCGTGGCTGGCCCGAGGCGCTGCGTCAGGCGAGGCGCCTGGCTGCGGAGTGCGACGTACGCGTGCTGGTCAAGGGTGGCCACCTGGCGGGAGGCCCGGTGCTCGACGCCCTCGTCTCCGGGGCCGGCAGCACGGTGGAGTTCTCCGCTCCGCGGATCGCCACCACCAACACGCACGGCACCGGGTGCTCGCTGTCGTCGGCGATCGCCACACTTCGGGCACGCCTGGGTGCGTGGGAGCCCGCAGTCGAGCAGGCGAAGGACTGGCTCACCGAGAGCCTCGAGCACGCCGACGCCCTGGAGGTGGGGCGGGGCAACGGCCCCGTCTCGCACTTCGCGGGTCTCTGGCTCCGGGGCGGATGAGTGCCGCAGATGTGTCGGATCGTCAGCCAGCCATCGACCGGGATGATCGCACCGTTGACGTAGCGGCACCCGCACGTCGGCCACGGCGACCTCCGCGGACGCAGCGCGTGTCCCGAAGAACAGGAGTCCGCATCCGGGACGGCATGGCATTTGCGACGCTCGGCCGCGAGGCACCCCCGCCTCCGACGACGAACAGGATGCAGCGTGCGGATCGGCATCACCAGTCCCATCGTGACGGCGAACCCGGGAGCCCACAGCCCTTGGGAGGACCAGGCAGGCATCGAGGAGCTGATCACGATCGCCGAGGCCGCGGACCGTCTCGGGTTCCACCACCTCAGCTGCAGCGAGCACGTGGCGGTGCCGACCGAGGTCGCTCAGGATCGGGGCGCGACGTACTGGGATCCGTTGGCAACCCTGGGCTGCCTGGCCGGTCGCACCACCCAGATCCGGCTGATGACGCAGGTGCTGGTGCTCGGCTACCACCACCCTCTTGAGATCGCCAAGCGCTACGGCACCCTCGACCGCGTCTCCGGCGGTCGCCTCATCCTCGGCGTCGGGGTCGGCTCGCTGGAGCAGGAGTTCGACCTGCTGGGTGCGACCTTCGAGGGCCGGGGCGAGATCGCCGACGATGCCCTGCGCGCCCTGCGCGCCAGCTTCGGACGGCGAACACCCAGCTACACCGGCACCCACTTCTCCTTCGACGATCTCGTGGTCGAGCCGCACGGCGTGCAGAGCCAGGTGCCGCTGTGGATCGGAGGACGTACCCCGCGGTCACTGCGTCGCGCCCTCACTCTCGGCACGGGCTGGGTGCCGTTCGGCCTCTCGCTGGACCGGCTCCGTGAGCTGCTGGCAGCGGCCGACGCCCCTGCCGGCTTCGAGGTCGCCCTCAGCCCCGGCGCTCCACTCGATCCGATCGGCGACCCGGACGACACCCGGACGCGGCTCAGCCGGGTGCGGGACGCCGGTGCCACCGTGATCGCCGCGACCATCCATGCCGAGGGCGTCGACCACTACTGCGAACAACTCGACGCACTCGCCCAGTTGAAGGAGCAGATCGCGTGACCGAGGACCGTCTGACCGCACTCGAGCAGCGTCTGCGCGAGCTGGAGGACAAGCAGGAGATCGTCGACCTCCTGGCGAGCTACGGCCCGCTGGTCGACAGTGGCTCGGCCGACGAGGTGGCTGCGCTGTGGAGCGAGGACGGCGTCTATGACGTCGACGAGATCTGCATGAACGGGCGCGACGAGATCCGGGCGATGGTCCGTTCCGACCGGCACCAAGGTTGGATCAAGGGAGGGTGCGCGCACTTCCTCGGGCCCGCCCGGGTGCACGTGCGGGGCGACTCCGCCGTCGGCGTCTGCCACTCGCTGATGATCGTCAACCGCGGCGGCGACTTCGAGACGGACCCCGAGTTCGTCGTGCGGAGGGCCACGGCGCATCACTTCGAGCTGGAGCGCTCGGCGCAGGGTTGGGTGGTCACCCGCCGTACGAGCCGGGTGCTCGACGGTCGCGCCGAGGCGCCGGAGCTGCTGCGCAGCGGTGCACTGGGCTCCGCCGCGCCCAACTGACGCACGTCCCTCATCCGAGGGCGGTGCGGACCGCGGGAACCACCTCGTTGGCGAAGAGCTCCGTCTGGCGCAAGTGGTCCTCGTCGGGCCAGTAGGCGAATGCGTTCATTCCGGCGTCCTCGATGATCTCCAGGATCTGCTCCACCCACGCCTCGGCCGGGCCACGGAAGGGCACGGCCGAGTCGCCTCCGATGACACCGTTGAGGTTGTAGACCTTGCGGATCGCAGCCGGGTCGCGCCCCGCCTCGGCTGCTGCATCATCGATGCGCCGACTCGAGGCGCCGAGCTGCTCCGGAGGCAGGAACGACAGCGACGGGATCCAGCCGTCCGCCTTCCGGCCCGTCAGGGCCAGCGACCTCCTGCCGAGCGCACCCAGCCAGATCCCCAGACCCGGGCTCGGCTGCGGCCCGGGATGGATGCCGGCCAAGGCATGGTGGATGCCCGTCGTACGCACGGTCCGTTCGCCACTCCACATCGCCCGGATGACGTCGATCGCCTCCTCCAACGCCTGCACCGCCTCACCCGGCGTACGACGCGGGCCGCCCATCGCTTCGATCGCATCCCAGAACGCTCCCGCGCCTAGCCCCAGCTGGACCCGACCGCCGGTGAGCAGGTCGAGGCTCGCTGCCGACTTCGCCAGCACCGCCGGAGGCCGGAGCGGCAGGTTGGCGACGGTGGGGACCAGCGTGATCCGCTCGGTCTTCGCGGCCAGGAAGGTCAGCAGCGTCCACGTGTCGTGGAAGCGGCGCTGGTAGGGGTGGTCCTGGATCGTGGCGAAGTCCAGGCCCAGCTGCTCCGCAGCCGCCAGGCTCCGCAGCGGAGCGTCCAGCGGCTGCGCGACCGGATCGATGTTGGCGCCGAACAGGACGGGCAGGGCCATGGTGACTCGTTCATGATCGGGTGTGTGCACCGAGCATGCCTGATCACCGCCTTGCGCGCCCATCACGCACGAAGGGCCCCGACCGCAGCCTTGGGTTCTAGCGATCCCCGCAACACCTTGAGTTTCAAGGGGTTGCGGGGATCGTGGTTTCTGAGGAGTTGAAGGCGCTGTTCTTCGAGGCTCTTGATCGTGAGGGCGGCAGCGTTACGGCCGCTGCCCGTGCGGTCGGAGCGAATCGGAACACTGCCTATGGATGGGCCCGCAGGGCGGGCGTTCGTGGTCGTGGCAAGCCCGGTACCGGCCCGCACCCAGGGCGTGGGGAGTACGACCGGTTGCGTGCGGCAGGAGTTCGACGCCTTGTGGCTGCCGCCCGAGTCGGGGTCAACCCCCGCACTGCACAGGACTGGGACAAGGGAATTCGGAAGATCAACGGCTCGCGCCTGCACCCCGATGGTCGGTGGGTGAACTACAAGACAGGGGTGAGCACCCATGTCGAGGGACAGCAAGCGCCGACAGTCTCGGCGTTGGAAGCCCAGTTACATCCGCGGTACCTCACGCTCGTCGAGCGAGAGAAGATCGCCGACCTGCGCCGGGGCAATGCCTCGCTGCGTGAGATCGGAAGGCAGCTTGGTCGGTCGGCATCGACCATCAAGCGCGAACTGGACAACCGCTCACGCGACGGCGTCTACCGCCCCTACGCCGCGCACCGGGCGTGGTCTGCTTCGCGGAGCCGTCCCAAGGCCAGCAAGTTGGCCGCGGAAGGTCCGCTGCGCCGCTATGTAGCAGCCAAACTGCAGGATCAGTGGTCGCCCGAACAGATCTGTCACGCTCTGGTCGAGAAGTTCCCCACCGACGAGAGCATGCGGGTGAGCACAGAGACGATCTACCAGGCGATCTATGTCCAGGCCCGCGGTGGCTTGCGGCGTGAAGTTGCCCAGGCATTACGGACCGGACGGACCCGCCGCAAGCCGCACCGGCAACCCGACCAACGCACCCAGCGGTTCAGTGACCCGATGATCATGATCAGCGAGCGCCCGGCCGCGGTCGCCGACCGTGCCGTGCCAGGGCATTGGGAAGGTGACCTCATCGTCGGCACCAACTCGCAGTCCGCGATCGTGACCCTGGTCGAACGCTCGACCCGCTACGTGATGCTTGGTCACCTGCCCGGTGGCCATACGGCCGAGGAGGTTCGTGACGTTCTGATCCCGCTGATCGCGAGTCTGCCGGAACATCTTCGGGGCTCGCTGACTTGGGACCAGGGCTGCGAAATGGCCGCACACAAGCAGTTCACGATCGCGACCGGCGTACCGGTCTACTTCTGCGACCCGCACTCGCCGTGGCAACGCGGATCGAACGAGAACACCAACGGATTGCTGCGCCAGTACTTCCCCAAGAGCACCGACCTAGCGGTCCACGGCCCCGAAGACCTCGAGCTAGTCGCGCAAAAGCTCAACCGCCGGCCACGCAAAACGCTCGGCTGGAAAACTCCAGCCGAGCGTCTGCGTGATCTACTGACAGCCGTCTAAACCATCAGGTGTTGCGAGGACCGTTAGAAACCGCCAGCGCGGTCGGGGCCCTTCGTTGTCACGTCAGGAGACGCGGACGTTCTCGGCCTGGGGACCCTTGGGGCCCTGGGCGAGGTCGAACTCGACCTTCTGGTTCTCGTCGAGCGACTTGAAGCCGTTGGTCTGGATGGCGGAGAAGTGGACGAACACGTCCTCGCCGCCGTCCTCCTGCGCGATGAAGCCGAAGCCCTTGTCAGCGTTGAACCACTTGACGGTGCCCTGAGCCATGATCTTTTCCCTTGTTCGGTGCCGAGGACACTGTGCCCTCAAGCTGCTGAAGACATCCGTCCGTACTGATGTCAAGCGAACCGAAACCAGGAGTACGAGATACGGGCCGCACCACGTGCGCGGCCAGGACGGCTCGGAAGCCATCCCTTCAACATGACCCACCATAGGCCATCGGGAGCACTTTCGGGGTTTCGGCGCGACATCTTTCGCTGCGACCGTGCTCCATCACTTGTGGAATGCCGTCTCCTGACGTACTTCGCCTGCCGCCAGACTCCGACCGGAGCCAGGTTCTTCGCGGTGTGCACGGTTTCGGCGCACCGAGTTGGTTGAGGTCTACGGACCCAAACGTTTCAAGTAGTTCCGACCAGGCCGCCTTGCTGGCACTGGGCCGAGCACCCAAAGACCTTCGAGGACCTCACGACGGACCGCCTCCATCACGCGACAGAGCGCCACCTGCACTTCACTCGCGACATATCGACCCGGAACGTGCTTGAGGGCGCACTCCGCGACCTCGACGACAGGCCCGACGACCAAGCAGAAACCGGTCTGATCCGGGAATCTTTCCCAGTTCAGACCGGTTGTCCGACGAAGTGGAGCTGAGGGGATTCGAACCCCTGACCTTCTCATTGCGAACGAGACGCGCTACCAACTGCGCCACAGCCCCAGGCACCACTCGGTGCGTCGAAAAAGATAGCACCACCGGCGTCCGTTGCCCGAATCGGGCCGCCCCTCGCACCACTCGGCCCTCGATGGAGTGAACATGCTCCAGATCGGCCGATGCAGCGCAGACTCACTCCATCGAAGGTCAGGAACCCACTGCGCGCTGCGGAGTCTCCCCGGCGTCGCGCTCGGCAGCGGCGGCCTCGTCGGCCTCACGGGCCAGCTCCGCGGACTCCTCGGTGCGGCCGGAGGTCCAGGTGTCGGGCGCGCCCAGGTCGATGGTGCGCACCGACCGGCGGACGGCCTTCGCCTTGCCCACGTACGTCGGCAGGGTCACCGGCACCGGGTCCCACAACTCTTCATCGATGACCGGGATCGTGGAGGTCTCCGCTTCGGGGCAGACCTCGTCGAAGCCCTGCTCGTTGCGGGCGACGACATAGGACTCGGGGACGTCGTCGTCCACGCCGTCCTCAGCGACCGCCTCAGCAGCACCGGTCGGCGAGACCAACTGCCGCGTCACGGCGCGCTCGGACTTCACCATCACGCGGCACAGCACCAGCCACACGACGACGAGTCCGCCCGGGACCGTCTGCCAGGTCCAGCCGAGCACGCCAGCAAGGGCGAGCGCGGCGACGAGAGCGTTGGCGCCGACCAACGTCAGCAGCACGCGGCGGCGACGCTGGGTGGCCCGACGAGTCACCTCACGCCGCGCCCGCAACCGGGCGGGCGAGACTGGTTCGGCGGGCGCCGAGCCCGGCACCACGAGCTCGGCGTCCTTCTCGTTCACCGGCTCCCTCCGGGCGAGCACCCGGATCGCGTCGGAGAACTTTTCGACTGAGCGTGCTCCGGCGACGTCCTCGTGGTGACGCATCGCCTTGGGAATCAGATAGAGGGTCCACGCGACGGCCACAGCAACGAAGATCATTCCGGACAGGTCCACGCCTCAGAGGTTAGGAGTCCTAGCCGAGGATGGGGCGCATGTCCATAGGTGTGTCGCAGAAAGACTCGTGTGACTCGTGTGGTCAGAGCGAGCGCAGCCGCGCGACCATGCCTCGTGGGCACTCCTCCGTGGTGATCGCGAACTGTCGATGGTCGCGCCACTCGCCGTCGATGTGGAGGTAGCGCTCGGCATAGCCGAACTCCTTCAGACCGAGTTTCTCCACCACCCGCAGGGAGTTCGCATTCTCCGGCCGGATCGAGATCTCGATCCGGCCCGAAATACGGCTCTGCCGGTGGTGAAACCGGTCTGGCGATTCATTGCCGAAAGCGCCCTCCATCGACGGTGATGGCGGCCATCGTGGCACGGCGTCACCTACGATGCCCGCAGTGTCACGCGGCTGCGCTCGCACGAGCTGCTGCCGCGACACCGGACATGCGCCCGGCTCTCGGCACAGGACTCCTGGGGCGTTTACGATGGCTGTGGCTCATCCGTAGGCGGCTCGCATCACCAGAACATTGCAGAGACCGTCCGGCATCCTGAGCTTCCGATGACGGAAGGATGCGCCGAGCTCGTGGTGCCGGCTCGCCCGCCGAGCGCCGTCTCGCCCCGCCCCGGTTGCGCCCACAGTCGGCAACGCTAAATCTCGCCCGCGCTCGCCCTTGCCCCCGTGGGTGGCTGGGCCAGACATGTAATAATGCTGTACTGCAACCAGTGGTGGCTACGCTTTGAGGCCGGCCAGTAACGCAGGCGTGCGGGACGGCGTGAGACGGCGGCGGGGTGTCGCGCAGCGGCGGGAGCTCGGCAGTGCCCGCGCGGACCCATTTGTGAGGAGGACCCGGTGACAGGCTATCCGCCGGTCATTTGCACCATCGACCTGAGGCGCGCCCGGCACCCCGGACCTCCGGCACGCGGCGTCCCGCGGCCCGTGAGCAGGCCGCCGCTATAGGCGGCAGCGCGCGAGGGTCTTCACGACGCTGCGATGGAGTGGTCTGCGCTGCATCGGCAGAGCATGTGCCCATCGAGGAGGCCGAGTGAGCGCGAGCGGGCGGCCCCCGGTGGGCAATATGAGTCTTATCTTTTTCGACGCACCAGTGAGTGCGCAGGGCTGTGGCCTGGTGTAGCGCATCTCGTTAATAGTCGAGTCAGGCTCCCTCAGCTCCACTTCGTCAGGCAACCGGTCTGAACTGGGAAAAAATTCCGGATCAGGGTGCCGACTCTACTGCTGGTCGTCAGGCCTGTCGGCCGGGTCGCGGAATACGCATAAACAATATGTCGCGAGTAATACCGCTCGCCGTGATGGAAGGCGTCCATCGTGGCAGGTCTCGCCGGAGAGTCACTGGTGCTTCGGCCCAATAAAGGCAAAAACATTTCTGTCGAATTTGCGAGGCGTTTGGGTCCGTAGACTTCGGTAACTTCGTGCGCTAGACCGATACCGCGAGAACTCTGAAGCCGGTCGGCCCGTCGGGAGACGGCATTCAGAAGTGATGGAGCACCGTGCGCAGCGAAGATATTAGCGCCGAGATGCGCCCGATGATATGTGGAGCTCGCGGTGAAGGATGGCTTCCGAGCCGATGGCCGCGCCTCTCGCTGCTCCTGGTTTCGGGCCCTAAACGTGCGAGGCAGACAATCTTCAGCAACTGAGAACACAATCGATATCAAACAAAAGTGTGGCTCAGGCGCAAATCCAGTTCAACGACAGGAAAGCTCGGCTTCATCGCAGGACGACGGCGAGGACGCGTCCACTTCTCCTGCATCAGACCAACAGCGCAAGTCGCTCGACAGATAGAAGATCAGCATTCGACCCCATAGGGCCGTCCCCAGGCCGCCTCCGACATGTGACAACAGAAGAACTGACGCTGGCTGGTGTCACTCATCGATCAACACCTGATGTCGTCATTATGCTGAGAAATACTGGCGCAACAAGTGTCGACGGCACCATCAGCGGCGAAATCTTCCGGCAGGCGCGATCAGCGGGACGACGTCTGAACCTCCTCGCGCTATCAACCACCGGGCAGATGACAACCGTCATCAGCAGTCGAGCGGGCCGACCAGTCGCGGGCATTGGTGCCGACGATAGTCACCTTTCAATACCCTGGCGATCGGCGGAGGCGCTGATCATGATCATCAGGTCGCTGAGCAGTGCCGATTGTCAGGGTTACCGGTAGCGTGATCTGTCCTGTGCCTGGGCCTTTCACGCCGCAGGCTTTCATGGAATCGCCTGTGCGATCATCTCTGTGCTCGCCCGCGTATATAGCGGTTTTCGCCGAAATGTTGGATTCGAGGCGACCACTCACACGGTTGGCTATACACCTGTAACGGCACAGCGCGTCCGCGACGGCCCGCTGTTTGCTCCGCAACAAAACCGCCCAGTGCACGCGGCACAAGCGGGCACAGACCAGTTCGCGCTTGGTCGGCCGACCTGCTGAAAAAACTGCCTTACTGGCGAACGCAGATCTGTTTTTCGACGGGCGTACGAGTGCTGGACTTCCAACGCCGGGCTGAAATCGGCGCGCTTTGTCGACATGGGTGTAGTTCGCCGCAGAATTGCAGGCACGGTACAGTGCTGTCTGATCCTGGCAGGGTTGACCCCGACTCGGGCGGCATCGAGGCCACCGCCGCCTGGCCGATCGTACTCCGCTGATGCGAGGCCGATACCGGAGCTGCCGTACGAACGCTACTGCCGGGCCATCCAGCAGGCGTGTTCCGATAGCCGCGGCGGCGCGACGCTCTGCCTTTCACGTCAGGCCTCGGCGGCGCCCTCGCTCTCGAACACGTCCCGGCCTTCAGGCTCGTTGAGATCGCTGGTGCCCGAGGCCGTGATGGCGCGGAGCGTGATCGATGCTCGGTGCTGCGCGTCGCTGAGCAGTCGCCATGGCCCTATATTCGGCAGCAACATCGATCCGATCGCGCAGCCGCTGGACGCTGCTGGAAGACGGCGGCTGCCAACTGGCTGGACTTCGCCGCGATCCGTCCTACCGGCGCCGCTCCACGTGGTGCTGTACCTTCCTGGCCGCGGCTCGAGCGGTCGCTGGTCCCCGCGCCGTCGCCAACTGCAGCCGGCGATGCTGGCGATCGTTGCCCGCCAGCGGTCAGCGTCAGCCGGGGGCGCGCCGACAGGATGCGATCAGCGATGGGCGGCCGCGGCCGAGTGGCGTCATCAGATGGCAGCCGACAGCGGCAGGCTCATCTGCCGCTGGCCATCCATCCCAGGCCGCAGCCAGCCAGATACAGGTCTGGCCAGATTGCTCGGCGAAGATGCAACGGCAGGCCGGAAGGCCGGGCAGCTGGATCCCCGTTCCGCACTCAGGCGCAGCTCGAGCGAGTCCGGCGCCGGCATCGATGGTCTGGCTCGCTGACAGCGATCTTCCGCGTGTCATCAGGTCAGCCGTGAGCCCTTCCGTGCCCGGCCAGGTGGGTGAGATCCTGGAAATTGCGTTCTGGCCGACAGAAACCGGCGCGACAGCTTCTTCGCCAGTGGTGACGGTGCCCTCAGTCCGGCGCGGCAGGCCCAGTGCACCGCTGCGCAGCAGCTCCGGCGCCTCGGCGACGAGACACCCGGCTCGCCCAGCAGGCCAGCAGCTCGAAGTGATGCGCAGCCCTCGCGCTCGGGGTCCGCTCTCAATGCGCCCAGTTACGTCAGCGGTGTCCGGCGGCGAACTGCGCGACAGGCAGCCCGGAAAACAACGCCCTTCCGCTGATCAACAACCGCCATTCGGCTCGCCTAAGCCACTCTCTCGACGTCCGCGACGCCGTCCTCGCTCCACAACGCGGCTCCTCGTCGGCCGAGCCCGCAGGCCTGCTCGCCAGGAGGGTCGACGATCTGCTGCTATGCGGGCACCAAATACTTTCGAACGGTCACTCGGTCACGCGTCCAGCTCGCTGGGCGAAGTGCGCTCGAGTTCGCAGCAGTGTCGACGCGCCCTCGGCATGGATGTCGCGGCGTCCGCAGTGGCACCAGCGTCCCGCCGGCTGGCGCGTCAGGTCGCCGAATGGCGAACGACCTCGCAGGCCGGCTGCGGGGGGCACTGCGCCGGCTCGCGGCCGTCCAGCAGGCGGCAGCGCCGCCCGGCCCGGCGCCGCCCGAAGCGAAGAGGCTTTGACCTCATTTCCGATTTACAGCGGCACCTAACTCTGCACGCCGTGCTGGCGAAAAACGAACTGCCGGCAACCTTTGAGTTCGCCGTCGAGCTGGCGCGCAGGCGCGCAGCTCTGCGGCCTCGAGTCGCACCCCGGCAGGTCGAACTCCTGCTCGCCGGCGGAGATCTGAAGACGACCGCCGGAACGCGATCGAGGAGTGCCGCTGGCGATCTCAAATGATGGCAATGAGCACCAGCGCGCGTCCCGACCGGCAGGCAACCAGGTTGCCAACCTCCCCCGATCGCGCCCCGATCTGGGCGACCTCGTCGGCATTGCCGCTGGCTAATTGGTGGAGGAGAGACGTCCGCGGCCTCGGCGATCGTGACCGAGCTCGGCCCCTGCCTGTCCTCCCAGGCGGCGCCGGGTTCTGCGGTGGGACTGGTGACACATCCCTGACCGTCGTCGAGGGCGAGGAACCGCGGCCTGGCGTCTGTCCCGGGTCTGACCATTCTCGGGACGCGCGCTGCATGCAGGTCGCCGTGGCCGGCGACAGGTGCGCGTCGGTGCTGTCCCGGTCGGCAGCGATTCCATTTCTTACTCATCCCCGCCGGAGCCGAGGCAGGCCGTTGCCCCGCCCTACCCCTCCCGGGCGTCGGCGTGCTCGAAAAATTGTGGCGAGTGAAAGCGTACTCACAGACCCTGAA
>NZ_JAKGRW010000015.1 GCF_021555175.1 Nocardioides alcanivorans
CGGGGCTCGAACTCAGGCGGGGGTCGACCCCCGGCGGAGCAGGGTCAGGGCTGGACGCCGTTGGCGCGGAGAGCTTCGTAGGGGTCGACCGGGTCGCCGGCACCGGGGCGGACCTCGAGGTGCATGTGGGGGCCGGTGCTGTTGCCGGTGGAGCCGAGCTCGCCGACCTTGTCGCCGGCGGCGACCTTGTCGCCCACCTGCACGCTGAACGCGTTGAGGTGGCAGTACCAGAACTCGGTGCCGTCGTCGGAAGTGACGATGACCTGGTTGCCGTAGGCACCCTCGTAGCCGACGGAGGTGACCGTGCCGTTCGTGACCGACATGACGGTGCTGCCGAGCGGACCGGCGAAGTCGAGGCCGGTGTGGTTGTGCGACCACAGACCGCCGCCGGCGCCGAAGCGGGCGGTCAGGCGGTAGCCGACGACGGGGAGGTGCCAGAGGTTCTGGGCGACCTTGTTGGCGTGCTTGGTCGCCGTCTCCGCCAGCTTGGCCAGTTCGCCGTTGCGCTCGGCCACCTGGGCCTCGGCGGCTTCCTTGAGCTCCTGCGTGCTCGCGTCCTGGAGGGCGTCACGGCGGGAGTCGCGGGAGATGGTCTGGGTGCGCTGCTCGCGAGAGGACGTGGAGGAGACGGCGCTGACGCCGGTGAGTGCGTTGGCCTGCAGGGTGAACGCAGGCGCGGCGGTGTCGCTCGCCGCGCTGTCGACCTGACCGACCGTGATCGCACCGGTCGCCGAGACCGTGAGCGCGGCGAGACCGAGCATCACCGAGGCCGGGGAGCGACCCGGCGACGAGAGCTACGAGGACTCGCGTGCTTGACGGCCTTGCGCTTGCCACCGGCGGGAGCGGCGGGGTCCGTTCGACGCGTCGCGGAAGATGCTCCGCGGCGCGGTGCCCGGTGGTTACCCATGCAGCTGTGCCCCTGTTCCTGTCGGTCATCGGCGGTCAAAGCCTCAGCGAGGGTAGCGGAGGGGACCGTACGGGGGAAAATCGTGATCCCGGAGATTGTGGATGAACGCCGGGCGGCCTGTCAGGGAAATGCCTGAGAAATGGTCGCGGCGTTCCACCATGTGAGCCACGTCGCACCCGTCCCAGCGACTGGCCCGCTTTGGTGACGAGCACATGCGCGGGTCTATTGTGCTCAAGGATCGGGTGAGCTGAGTCCAGACCGGACATGCCCCGAACTGTCGCGAACAGCAACCCAAAGGATCAGTCACGTGGACTTGATGGAATACCAGGCAAAGGAACTCTTTGCCAAGCACGGTGTGGCCACCACTCTCGGCGTAGTCGTTGAGACCGCCGAGGCGGCCAAGGAAGCGGCCGAGCAGCTGGGCGGCGTCACCGTCGTCAAGGCGCAGGTCAAGGCCGGCGGCCGCGGCAAGGCTGGCGGCGTCAAGCTCGCCAAGACCGCGGACGAGGCGTTTGAGCACGCGTCCAACATCCTGGGCATGGAGATCAAGGGACTCACGGTCAACCGGGTCCTGGTCACGCCGGCGACCCCGCCGGTCGAGGAGTACTACTTCTCCTTCCTGCTCGACCGTGCGAACCGCTCGCACCTGTGCATTGCGTCCGTCGAGGGTGGTGTGGAGATCGAGGAGGTCGCCAAGACCAACCCCGAGGCCGTTCGCCAGATCCCGATCAACGCCCTCGAGGGTGTGACCCCGGAGAAGGCTGCCGCGATCGTCGACGAGGCCAAGTTCCCGGCCGAGCTGCGTGACCAGGCCATCGAGATGGTCCAGAAGCTCTGGAAGGTGTACGTCGAAGAGGACGCCACCCTCGTCGAGGTCAACCCGCTTGCCCGCCTCGAGGGCGACAAGCTGGAAGCCCTGGACGGCAAGGTGTCCCTCGACGAGAACGCCTCGGAGTTCCGTCAGCCGCACCACGCCGACTTCGAGATCCGTGAGGAGGCCGACCCGCTCGAGGCGAAGGCCAAGGACCTCGGTCTCAACTACGTCAAGCTCGACGGCCAGGTCGGCATCATCGGCAACGGCGCGGGTCTCGTCATGAGCACCCTCGACGTCGTCGCCTACGCCGGTGAGAACCACGGCAACGTGAAGCCCGCCAACTTCCTCGACATCGGTGGCGGCGCCAACGCCGAGGTGATGGCCAACGGCCTCGACGTGATCCTCAACGACGAGCAGGTCAAGAGCGTCTTCGTCAACGTCTTCGGTGGCATCACCGCGTGTGACGAGGTCGCCAACGGCATCAAGGGGGCTCTCGAGCTCCTCGGCGACAAGGCCAGCAAGCCCCTCGTCGTCCGCCTCGACGGCAACAACGTCGAAAAGGGTCGTGCGATCCTCAACGAGCTGAACCACCCGCTCGTGACGCAGGTCGACACCATGGATGGCGCGGCCGACAAGGCCGCCGAGCTGGCGAACGCCTGAGAAACGGAGACTTGACATGACGATCTACCTCAACAAGGACTCCAAGATCATCGTCCAGGGCATCACCGGTGGCATGGGTTCCAAGCACACCGACCTGATGCTCCAGGCCGACGCCAACATCGTCGGCGGCGTGAACGCCCGCAAGGCCGGCACCACCGTTGAGCTCAACGGCAAGGAGCTGCCGGTCTTCGGCACCGTCGAAGAGGCCATCAAGGAGACCGGCGCCAACGTGTCCGTCGCCTTCGTGCCGCCGGCCTTCACCAAGGCTGCCTGCATTGAGGCCATCGACGCCGAGATCCCGCTCCTGGTGGTCATCACCGAGGGCGTCCCGGTCCAGGACTCCGCCGAGGTCTTCGCCTACCTCGACGGCAAGAAGACCCGGATGATCGGCCCCAACTGCCCGGGCATCATCAGCCCCGGGAGTCCCTCGCCGGCATCACCCCGCACACCATCGCGGGCAAGGGCCCCATCGGTCTCGTGTCGAAGTCCGGCACCCTGACCTACCAGATGATGTTCGAGCTGCGTGACTTCGGCTTCACCACCGCCATCGGCATCGGTGGAGACCCGATCATCGGCACCACGCACATCGACGCCCTCGAGGCCTTCGAGAACGACCCGGAGACCAAGGCGATCGTGATGATCGGCGAGATCGGTGGCGACGCCGAGGAGCGGGCCGCGGCCTACATCAAGGAGCACGTGACCAAGCCGGTCGTCGGCTACGTCGCGGGCTTCACCGCCCCGGAGGGCAAGACCATGGGCCACGCCGGCGCCATCGTCTCCGGCTCCTCGGGCACCGCGCAGGCGAAGAAGGAGGCCCTCGAGGCCGCCGGCGTCAAGGTCGGCAAGACGCCGTCCGAGACCGCGGAGCTCATGCGCGAGATCATGAAGTCCCTCTGACGACGGACCGAAGCACGGCAAGGGCCGCCCCGGATCACTCCGGGGCGGCCCTTCGTCCTTCCGTACGTCGACCCTCAGCGGGTCGGGCCCGTTGCGGCGCTGCTCAGCCCACGCAGTCCTGTGCATCCAGCATGAGGTCGGCCTCGGTGACCACGTCGTCAGCGTCGAGGAAGAACTCCCAGTGCCGGTCGTCATGGCCGGCAGGACGTGCCGTGAGCACGTTGTGGACCGCGGCGTACTCGGCCTCCGGGTAGGCCGCCATCACCTCCTCACGGGTGCTGCCCACTCCGACCCCCTCAGGCGTCCGGTCACCGTCGCCGAGGAAGATGACCGCCACTCCCAACTCCGTCGACACCGACGTCAGGATCCGCTTCTCCCCGTCGACCTGGAACGTCACCGGAACGCAGCCCCGAGTCGGTAGGTCGCCCTCGACGACCTCGGCATCGACGCCCTCGGCCGGCTCCCCGAGCACCAGTGGGCCGAAGCCGTCGCCGGTGAGGTCCACTGAGCCCGGTTCCCCGCCGGCTCCGAACGCGTCCCGCAGGGTCGCGACGATCGCATCGGCGTCGTCGTACTCCGTCTTCCGCACGGCGTCCTGGCTGAACCCGGCCTCGCTGTAGTCGTAGGTGGCCAGCACGGCGTTGCCGACCCGTACGAACTGGTAGACCTCCAGCCCCGGGCTCAGCTGCCCGTCCGACCCGAAGCGGGTGGTGAAGGCGTAGGCCTCGTCACCCAGGTCGGAGGAGAACGCTTCGTTGACGCTGCTCGAGGCGCCCCCGTCGCTGCTCGTCTCGGGACAGTCCGCGACGGCTCCGGCGACCTGCTCGACGGCCTGGGACGCAGCTGCGTCGTCGGTGAAGAGCGCGAGGGTGCGGACCCGAGCAGATTCGGCCTCCGCCTCCCAACGGGCGCCTCGGAGGTCGACGCTTCCCGCGGTCACCCAGGCCGGGGTGCCGCACAGCTGGAAGTCGTCGAGACCGGCCTCGTCGGTCACCTCGACCGGGCTCCCGTCGCCGTTGGTCTCCGGGTAGCCGTGCGCGAGGTCGATCGAGTCAGGGATCCGGGTCGGCCACGCGATGTCGGTGCCGCCGGGCGCACCGGATGCTCCGTCCTCGGCGACCAGACGTACGGCGGCGTTGGCTGCCATCGTCTCCAACGCGTCCGTCATGCCCTCGGTGCCGGCCGGCGCCTCGACCGTGACCACCGAGATCCGGTTGCCGGTCACCAGCACGACGGTGTTCATCTCGTGGTCCGTGTAGGCCTCGCCGGCCACCTCGCCGGGGTAGGTCCAGCGGGAGGTGATCCGATCAGCAGTCACCCCGTCGGTCGTGTCGACGGCGACCGGCTCGTCGCTGGTGTAGGCCTCGGCGTCGGGCATGCTGCAGTCGGCCAGCCAACCCCGCACGTCGTCGGCAGCCCTGCTCGCATCCGCAGCGTTGGGGAACTGCGCCACCGACTGCGAGAGGGAGATGGCCTCGGTCCACCACGTGCCCACGAACACCTGGTCGGCCCCGAGCCCTTCGAAGCTCGACTGCTGGCAGGGGTTGGCATCGGCCTGGCCGTCACCGGGAGTGACGTCGCCCGCAGGCCAGGACCCACCCGACGGCAGCAACGTGTCGTTGTCGGCCATCACGTTGGCCTTCGTCAGCGGACCGTAGAGGTCCTCGTGGGTCGAGGGGGTCGTGGCCACCTGCCCGTTGCCCCCGCTGTCGGACCCCAGCTGCGTGGCGGCGTACCCGCCGGAGGCGATGACGGCGACCGCGGCGGCAGCGGCGACGGAGGTGAGCACGTGGCGGCGGCGGCGCAGTCGCCGCCGCGGCGGCGCACCTGGCTGGCTGGCAGGGGAGTGGCCGGCATGGTGGGGAACTCCTCGAGGTCCTTGATCGGATCAGACACCGGTCACTCCTTCCGTGAGGTCCTGGTCGGGGTCGAGCAGGGCGAGCAGGGTGGCGCGCCCCCGGGAGAGGCGTGCCTTGACGGTGCCGGCGGGTGCGCCGGTCTCCTGGGCCACCTCGTCCACGGGCAGGTCGCACAGGTGGTGCAGCACGAGCGCACGTCGCTGCGGTTCGGGCAACTGGCGCAGCGCCGCCACGAGGGCGACATGGTTCTCGTCGGGGCCGGCGGTGGAGACCGGCGACCCGACGCTGCGGTCGCGGGCCCGGCCGGCGAGGCGGGTACGACGCCAGCGGCTGACCGCGAGGCGGTAGGCAGTGGTGCGCACCCAGGCTTCGGGGTGTTCGGCCCGCTCGAGCTTCCGGCGGTGTGACCAGGCCCTGGCGAAAGCCTCCTGGACGCACTCCTGCGCCTCGTCACGACTCCCGATCATCGCGTAGAGCTGGCTGGTCAGCCGCCCGAACGACGTGGAGTAGAACTCGTCGAACTCGTCCTCCGTCACGGCCGGGCCCCCTTCGGTCTGAGTGCTTCAGTGTCGTGGGGATACGCCCGGCCCAGGGATCTGGTTGCATCAGGAGGCGGAAATGTTGCCCAGTCTCTTCAGTGCCCGAATGGCCAGCGCGTCGAAACCGCCCTGGGCGAGTGACTTGCCGCCGCCGGGGTGAAACCCACCTGGGCGACGGTCCGCCCGCGGCGAGCGATCGCCATCAGCTGGGTGAAGGTGCGGGTGTCAGACACCTCGGTGTCGATCCGCCACCAGGTGACCTCCTCGTCACCGGAGGTCCGGTCACCGAGCTGCTTGACGGTGACGGTCAGGTCGTCGTCGGTGCACGAACCGACCCGGTCGCGCACCCCGTTGACGAACTTCTTGGCTGCGGCCTTGTTGGGCAACCGGCCGGTCGTCTCGGTGAGGCCGAACTCCGTCGGCAGCTTCGCACCGGGGATGACGAAGGTCCGGGTGCGTGCCTTCTTCATCGCCTTGCCCGTGAACTTCGTGTTGTCACACCGAGTGGCGGCCGCGTTGGTGGTGGCCTTCGTGGGGTTGACCCCCACCCACGGCTCGTCGGCACCGGGGAAGGGCGGCAGGTCGATGACCTGCAGCATCCCGACCGCGGAGTTCGAGGGCGGCGGGGTGATCCGCTTGGCCTCGGGGGCCAGCGCACACTCGCCCGGCTCGTCGGCCGCGACGGCGGAGCCACAGAGCTTCGTCACGGCAGCGGTGGCCAGGTCGAGGATCGGGTCGACCTTCGAGGGCCCGGTTCCCCTCTTCTCCAACAGCACGAGCGACACCAGCCTGCCCGTGCGGACCACCGCAGCCTGATAGGTCGTGACCGGTGCATCCCAGGCCCGGATCGTGAGCACCGTGCCCTCGTCACCGACGCCTTGGAGCTCGTGCACCGACAGCAGCTGCACCCGGGGGTCTGGCAGTCGACGAACCATTCCTCCATGCGTTTCAGCGCGGTGTGCGCCGTGGTCGCGTCGGGGCCACCTCGACGGACTGGATCGTGCCCGCCTTCGGCCTGCCCGTGAACTTCAGGCGTCGTACGAGTGCCTGTCCGTCCCCTTCGCCCACCGCGAAGGGGTGCGCCTGGCAGGGGGCGTAGATCCCGGTGTCGCTGGTGTTGTTGTCGATGGTCCCCGAGCCCTTGGTGCGCCGCGGTGCCACCGCCGCGTCGACCTCCGTGTGCGCGAGCAGATCACCGCGCACCAGGCGGGCCTCGGGCTCGGGCGCGGCGTCGACTTCCGAGTGCTCACCGAGCAGTGGGGAGACGGCGTCGCTGTCGTACACGGCGGCGCCCGCACCCAGGACGAGCGCAGCGCTGGCCACGACCCCCAAGGTGGTGTGCAGCCTGCGGCGGATCGTGCCGTTGCGGCGGAGCGTGGCCGCAGGTGGGAAACGGATCTCCGACAGCCGGTCGGCCAAGGCCTCCAGGTGGGGTCGGATCTCGGCGGGCACGATCTCCAGGGCAAGGCAGAGTGTCGACGTGGCCTCCTGCAGCTCGCCGACTGCGGCCTGATCGGTGAGCCCGACCTCGCGCGCCATCTCCTGCATGGTCACCGCGCTCAACTGGGTCAGCAGCAGCGTCTTGCGCTGGGAGATCGACAGGTTGCCCAGCGCCTCGAGGGTACGGCGGGACTCGTCATCGATGATGCGCTCGCGGTGCCACGGCCGGGCCTGGTGCCGCCGTCGTGCCTGCTGCCAGGCGTGCGGACGCACCCACGACTCCGGGTCGCCCCGTCGCTCGACCTTGGCCCAGTGGTGCCACGCCGCCACGAAGGCACTGCGCACCGCGTCCCGGGCCGCTGGGAGGTCGCCAGTGAGCGCGTAGGTCTGCAACAGCAGTCGCCCACGCGCCTCGGCATAGAACGCATCGAACGCTTCGGGGTCTCGCATGACAGACCAACTCTAGGTCGTGGCTGGGCAGCCTCCGCCCTCCCCGGGGGTGATGCGTGCCGTACTTCGCCCTCGGCGGCGTGTTCGCCCCGCCTCGGTGTGGTGATCGGGCGAAGATGCTCGGGAGATGACCGCCACGATCTTGCCCCCACGCTCCGACGCGTCCCCGGCCGCTCCCCGGCCCCTCGCGGTGTTGGCTCCCGTCGCCGGGGTGATCGCTGCCGGCGTCCCGCTCCTGGGGGCCCTGGCCGTCGCGGTGATCGGCTGGTTCGCCACCGACGCGGGGGCGCACGGGGTGCCACGTGACGCGCTGCGCAGTGGGGCGCTGGCCTGGTTGATGGGCCACGGCTCGGGTGTCACCGTCGAGGGGTGCGGATCACCGCAGCGCCATTGGGGATCACCCTCCTGTGTGCATGGTCGGTGTGGCGCAGCGCAGTGCGGCTGGGGAGAACGTCGCCGGACACGGTCCCGACGCCGACGCGCTCGCCGACGGAGACCGCGACTGGACGGTGCCGGCGGCCACCGGGCTCTTCGGCAGTGCCTACCTGGTCATCGCCACGCTCACCGGCGTGCTGGCCTCGACCGGCTCTGCGGAGCCCGGCCTGGGTGCGGTGATCGGTTGGTCCTTGCTGATGACCGTCGCCCTCGGCGGAGCCGGGATCGCCGTCGGCTCCGGTCGCGCCGCGGTGTGGCTGCCGCGGCTGCCCGAGGAGGTGCGTGCGGCGGTGGGTACGGCGGCCCGCATCCTGGTCTGGTTCCTCGTGTTCTCGCTGCTCACCTTCGTGGTCTCCCTGGCCATCGACCTCGACTCCGCGGCCAACGTCCTCTCCCAGATGCACACCGACACCGGCGACGCGATCCTCTTCATCGCCCTGATGTGCCTCATCGTGCCCAATGCACTGCTGTGCGCGGGCAGCTTCCTGCTCGGACCGGGATTCATGGTCGGCACCGGCACCCTGGTCTCGCCGACCGTCGTCGCCGTCGGTCCGGTGCCGATGGTCCCGCTGCTCGCTGCGCTGCCCGACAACGGCCCGACCCCGTTCTGGATGCCGTTCCTGGTGGCGATCCCGCCGCTCGTCGCGGCGGTCGTCGTGTTCCGCGCCCAACGGGTGCGCCCCCTGCCCGCCTGGGACCGCGGCGCGCTCCACGGACTCGTCTCCGGTGCCCTTGCGGGGGTCGGCTTCGGCTTGCTGGCGTTGCTGGCAGGCGGCGCCGTCGGTCCGGGACGGATGGCCGACGTGGGTCCTGTCGTGGGCGAGACGCTGCTCACCGGCATCGTCTCCCTGGGCCTGGGCGGGCTGCTCGGGGGACTGCTGGCGACGTGGCTCTTCCGACGTGCCAACCCCGACCTCTTGGTCGTGCCCGAGGACTCCGACGACGACGGCGGGGAGTGACCCCCTACCGCTGCGGTCCACGCGGAGGCAGACCGATAAACTTCGGCCGTGCCCTCGAGTTCCTCACCCGCTCGCCTGGTCGTGCTCGTCTCCGGCTCGGGGACCAACCTCCAGGCTCTCCTCGACGCCTGTGAGGACCCCGCCTACGGAGCCCAGGTCGTCGCCGTTGGAGCCGACCGGCACGACATCGAAGGCCTGCGGCGGGCCGACCGGGCCGGCGTACCCACGTTCGTGAAGCAGGTCCGCGACTACGAGAGCCGCGACAACTGGGACCGGGTGCTCACCAAGGCCGTCGCCGGTTTCGAGCCGGACCTCGTGGTGCTGGCGGGCTTCATGAAGCTCGTCGGCCCGACCTTCATCGAGGCCTTCGGTGGTCGCACCGTCAACACGCACCCCGCGCTCTCGCCCAGCTTCCCGGGCATGTCCGGTCCGGCCGACGCCCTCGAGTACGGCGTCAAGGTCACCGGCTGCACGTTGTTCGTCGTCGACGCGGGTGTCGACACGGGCCCGATCGTGGCCCAGAGCGCCGTACCCGTGCTGGACGACGACGACGTCGATTCCCTGCACGAGCGGATCAAGGTCGCCGAACGAGCGATGCTCGCCGACAACGTGGGCCTGATGGCACGCGTTGGATTCACCATCACCGACAGGAAGGTCCGGTTCAACCGATGACTACGTCCGAGGGTCGCATCCCGATCCGCCGCGCTCTGGTCTCCGTCTACGACAAGGAAGGCCTGGAGGAGCTGGCCCGGGGTCTGCACCAGGCCGGCGTCTCCATCGTGTCGACCGGCGGCTCCGCCGCACTGATCGAGTCGCTGGCGATTCCGGTCACCAAGGTGGAGGAGCTGACGGGCTTCCCCGAGTGCCTCGACGGCAGGGTCAAGACCCTGCACCCCAAGGTGCACGCCGGCATCCTGGCCGACCGTCGCCTCGACAGCCACAACGAGCAGCTGCAGGAGCTCGGGGTCGAGCCCTTCGACCTCGTCGTCTCCAATCTCTACCCGTTCAGCCAGACGGTCGCCTCAGGTGCCACGGCCGACGAGTGCGTGGAGCAGATCGACATCGGCGGTCCGTCGATGGTGCGGGCGGCCGCCAAGAACCACCCCTCGGTGGCGATCGTGACCTCGCCCGCCGACTACGCAGCAGTGCTGACCGCGGTCCAGGCAGGTGGCTTCACGCTGGCCGAGCGCCGTCGCCTCGCCACGGACGCGTTCGTCCACACGGCGACGTACGACGTCAACGTGGCGACCTGGATGGGCAGCGAGCTCAACGACCACGCCGACGCACAGTTCGCGGACTGGATCGGTGCGTCGTGGGGTCTGGGCGACGTGTTGCGCTACGGCGAGAACCCCCACCAGCGGGCCGCCGTCTACCGCAACGGCCACGGCGCCGCGCGGGGGCTGGCCCAGGGGAGCCAGCTGCACGGCAAGGAGATGTCCTACAACAACTACATCGACGCCGATGCGGCCTACCGTGCCGCCTACGACCACGGCGACCAGCCCACCGTGGCGATCATCAAGCACGCCAACCCGTGTGGCATCGCCATTGGTGAGACGGTCGCCGAGGCCCACCGCAAGGCCCACGAGTGCGACCCGGTGTCGGCCTACGGCGGCATCATCGCCACCAACCGTCCGGTGACCGCTGAGATGGCGGAGACCGTGAAGGACATCTTCACCGAGGTCATCGTCGCGCCCGGCTTCGAGGGCGCCGCGCTCGACATCCTGACCGCGAAGAAGAACCTGCGGCTCCTGGTCGTCGACCCGCCGACGGGCCTGCACATCGAGTCCCGCCCGATCACCGGCGGCATGCTCGTGCAGTCGCGCGACCAGATCGATGCGGAGGGCGTCGACGCCGAGGGCCGCCCCTTCGGTGACAGCCCGGCCAACTGGCGCCTGGTCGCCGGCGAGGTCGCCTCCGACGAGGTGCTGGCCGACCTCGCGTTCGCCTGGCGCTCGGTGCGCGCGGTGAAGTCCAACGCGATCCTGCTCGCCCACGGCGGTGCTTCCGTTGGCGTCGGCATGGGCCAGGTCAACCGCGTCGACTCCTGCCACCTGGCGGTCAACCGGGCCGGTGAGAGGGCCAAGGGCGCGGTTGCGTCGTCCGACGCCTTCTTCCCCTTCGCAGATGGCCTGCAGGTGCTCATCGACGGTGGCGTCAAGGCCGTTGTCGCGCCCGGTGGCTCCATCCGTGACGAAGAGGTCATCGCTGCCGCCAACGCTGCGGGCATCACCCTCTACTTCACCGGCACCCGCCACTTCGCGCACTGATCCACGACCGCTGAGCGCGCTGCGCCGGGGCAGGGTGTCCCCGGCGTACGACGCTGGGCCCGGTCTGAAATAGACTGGGCCCCGTGACGGCACGCAAACTCGACGGCAGCGCCACGGCGGCGACGATCAAGGACGAACTGAAGACCCGAATCGCGCGGTTGCGTGAGCACGGGATCGTGCCCGGTCTGGGCACCATCCTGGTCGGTGACGACCCGGGGTCGCGCTGGTACGTGGGTGGCAAGCACAAGGATTGCGCCGAGGTCGGCATCGAGTCGATTCGCATCGACCTCCCCGAGGTCGCCACGCAGGAGGAGATCGAGGACGCCGTCCGCACGCTCAACGACGACCCTGCCTGCACCGGTTACATCGTGCAGCTGCCGCTGCCGCGGGGCCGCGACGAGAACAAGGTGCTGGGCCTGATCGATCCCGCCAAGGACGCCGACGGCCTGCACCCGACGAATCTCGGGTGGCTGGTGCTCGGCAACGAGGCCCCGCTGCCGTGCACCCCGTACGGGATCGTCGAGCTGCTGCGCCGCCACGAGGTGCCGATCGCGGGCGCAGAGGTGGTCGTCGTCGGCCGAGGTGTCACCGTGGGGCGGCCGCTTGGCCTGCTGCTCACCCGTCGTTCCGAGAACGCCACGGTGACGCTGTGCCACACCGGCACCGTCGACCTGGCCAGCCACGTGCGCAATGCCGACATCGTCGTCGCGGCCGCGGGTGTCCCGGGCATCATCACCGCCGACATGGTCAAGCCCGGCGCGGCCGTGCTCGACGTGGGCGTCTCCCGTGTCGACGGCAAGATCGCCGGCGACGTGGCCGACGACGTCTGGGACGTCGCCGGGTGGATCTCGCCCAACCCGGGCGGGGTCGGCCCGATGACCCGCGCCATGCTGCTGGCCAACGTCGTCTCGATCGCCGAGAAGCGACTGGGCTGACCATGCGCGAATCGCATCCGGGGCGGCCGATCGGGGAGGAGTCCGACGACGACCTTCCACTCCGATCGTCTCGGGAGGCGAGGGCGGACGTCGGCGACCCGGGGGACGGGCCGTCTCCCTCCCGGAAGCCGGTCACCGAGTTCAAGAAGCCGTCCACCGTCGGCGGCATCGTCTATCTGGTGGTGCTGGTCGCTGCCCTGGCCGGGGTGGTCGTTGCTGCCACCGGCCCTTGGCGCACCGGCGTGAGCTGGTTGGGCGTCTCGCTGCTCGCGGGCGCAGGTGCGCGGCTGCTGCTGCCGACCGAGGTGGCCGGCATGTTGGAGGTCCGACGCAAGTCGCTCGACGTCTCGATCCTCGTCGTCTTCGGGGTCTGTCTGATCATCCTGGCCACGACGATCCCCGACCAGCCGGTCTGATCAGCCCGGCCGCGACCGTGCTGGAAGCGGACGCGTGCCACGGGAAATGCGGAACGCCCCGGGGAGATCCCGGGGCGTTCCGTTGAAGCAGGGAGGAGCTCAGATGAGGCCGAGCTCCGTGACCGCGGCGCGCTCCTCGGCCAGCTCGGCGTTGGTCGCGTCGATCTTGGCGCGGGAGAACTCGTCGATCTCGAGACCCTGGACGATGCTCCAGTCGCCGTCCTTGGTGGTCACCGGGAAGGAGGTGATCAGGCCTTCGGGCGTGCCGTAGGAACCGTCGGAGACGACGGCCATCGAGACCCAGTCGCCCTCCGGGGTGCCGTTCAGCCAGTCGCGCGCGGCGTTGCAGGTGGCGGAAGCAGCCGAGGCCGCCGACGAGGCACCACGGGCATCGATGATCGCCGCGCCGCGCTTGGCGACGGTCGGGATGAAGTCGTTCTCGATCCAGGCCTGGTCGTTCACGACCTCGGCCGCGTTCTTGCCGGCGATCTCGGCGTGGAAGACGTCGGGGTACTGGGTGGCCGAGTGGTTGCCCCAGATCGTCATCTTCTTGATGTCGGTGACCTTGGCGCCGGTCTTGGCAGCGAGCTGCGAGATGGCGCGGTTGTGGTCGAGGCGGGTCAGCGCGGAGAAGCGCTCCTTGGGGATGTCGGGAGCGTTGGTCATCGCGATGAGGGCGTTGGTGTTGGCCGGGTTGCCGGTGACACCGATGCGTACGTCGTCGGCGGCGACCTTGTTGAGGGCCTTGCCCTGACCGGTGAAGATCGCACCGTTGGCGGACAGCAGGTCGCTGCGCTCCATGCCGGGGCCACGCGGGCGGGCGCCGACGAGCAGGGCGAGGTTGACCCCGTCGAAGATCTTCTCCGGGTCGTCACCGATCTCGATGCCGGCGAGGCCGGGGAAGGCGCAGTCGTCGAGCTCCATGACGACACCCTCGAGCGCCTTGAGCGCGGGGGTGATCTCGAGCAGACGCAGCTCGATCGGGCGGTCGCCGAGGGCGCCGGAGGCGAGACGGAAGAGCAGGCTGTAGCCGATCTGACCGGCGGCGCCGGTGACGGCCACCTTGAGCGGAGATGCGCTCACGAGGACTCCTTTGGGCAATGAGACGGGTGATCCTTGCTGTCGAAACTAGCAGCGTGAAGGGGTGCGGGTCGTCCCCGGGTCTGCACATGGACACTCCGGGATCCCAAAGCAACGTGCCCCCGGCGAGCAGTCGCCGGGGGCACGTGTCGGGTCGGCTCAGGTCAGCCCTGGTCCTCGGGCGGCCGCACCTGCGTGCCGCTCTGGTCGGACGGCGGCGTCCAACCGCCCTGTGCAGGCGGAGCCGGAGGCTGCGGCGGCTGGCCGCCCTGTTGCGGAGCGCCGGACGGCGGACCGGACTGCGGTGGCGGCCCGGAGGGGGACCGGGCTGGACCGGCGAAAGCTGGCGGAGCTCGCTGGCCCCAGGGGGCGGGTGGCTGCTGTCCGGGGTGGCGGCTGGGCACCCCTGTCCGCCCGAGGCTGACCCGGCTGCGGTTGAGCTCCCCACTGTCCGGGCTGTCCGGTCGGGTCGGGGTTGAGCTGTTGGGGCTGCTGCGGCGCCCACTGGCCCTGACCCGGCTGCTGTCCCACTGCTGCTGACGAGGTGCGGAGGCGAACTGCAGACCGGCCCCGGGCACCGACATGCCGTCGCGACCGAAGATGAACATGTAGCTGAAGCCGGCGATGGCTGCACCGAGCAGCGGCGCGACGATGAAGAGCCACAGCTGCACGATCGCGTCGGTGCCGGCGAAGACGCCGACGCCGATCGACCGGGCCGGGTTCACCGAGGTGCCGGTCAGCGGGATCATCACGAGGTGGAGTGCGGTCAGCGTGAGACCGATGGCCACCGGCGCCGCGCCGGTGATGGTCTTGTTGCGCTTGTCGGTGGCGGCAAGGATGACCCAGAGGAAGACGGCCGTGCCGATGATCTCGATGATCAGGGCCGCCCACAGGGCCAGGCCGCTGCCGTCGTCGCCGAAGGAGTTCTGCGCCATGTTGCCCTCGGCCTCGAACCCGTCGATGCCCTTGAACACGGTGAAGAGGACGACACCGGCGAGGAGGGCGCCGACGAGCTGTGCCACGACGTAGTAGGCCACGTCGATCCAGGCGAAGCGGCCCGCGATGGCCGCTCCCACCGAGACGGCGGGGTTGAAGTGACCGCCGGAGATGTGGCCGACGGCGTAGGCCATGACGAGTACGGCGATGCCGAACGCGAGCGCAGTGCCGACGAGGTTGGGGGCGCTGCCACCGGCGGCGCCTGATGACATCGCGGCACCACAGCCGAGGAAGACCAGCACGAAGGTGCCGAGCACCTCAGCGGCCAGTTTGCGGGGGAGAGCAGGGGGATCCAGCGATTCTGCAGTCACAACGTTTCCCTTTCGGATCCGAGCAGTTGTGTCCATCCGACCCTAGTCACCCGGTCGGGCACAAGGGGGTGCCCTCCGCCGGCACGTCCGCAGGGACGGGTGACGGGCGTGGCGGCCGGCCGCTGGACCTCGTGTACGTCGGGTGCGACGCTGGGGTGTGACGTCGTCAGGTATCTTGACGTCAAGCAATTTATTGAGCCCCGCGACGATCAGGAGCAGCCAGCAGATGGCCAAGATCATCTACACCCACACCGACGAGGCGCCGCTGCTCGCGACGTACTCCTTCCTTCCCGTGGTCGAGGCCTACGCCGCCAAGGCCGGGGTCGAGATCGAGACCCGCGACATCTCGGTGGCGGCCCGGATCCTCGCCGCCTTCGACCTGGCCGACGACGCTCTCGCGGAGCTGGGCGCGCTGGCGAAGACGCCCGAGGCCAACATCGTCAAGCTCCCCAACATCTCCGCCTCGATCCCGCAGCTCAAGGCCGCGATCGCCGAGCTGCAGGCGCAGGGCTTCGCGGTGCCGGACTACCCCGAGTCGGCCACCACCGCGGAGGAGCAGGAGATCCGCGCGAAGTACGACAAGATCAAGGGCTCCGCGGTCAACCCGGTGCTGCGTGAGGGCAACTCCGACCGCCGCGCCCCGGCGTCGGTGAAGAACTACGCCAAGACGCACCCGCACACCAACAAGGCGTTCCCTGAGGGCTCGAAGACCAACGTCGCCACCATGGGCGAGCACGACTTCGCCAGCAATGAGAAGTCGGTGACGCTGGCTCAGGACGACACCCTGTCCATCGTGCTGGAGACGGCCGCCGGCGAGCAGGTCGTCCTCAAGGACGGCCTCAAGGTCCTCTCCGGCGAGATCATCGACGCCACCAAGATGAGTGCCGCGTCGCTGCAGGCCTTCCTCAGGAACGCCATCGCCAGGGCGAAGGCCGACGACGTCCTCTTCTCCGTACACCTCAAGGCGACGATGATGAAGGTCTCCGACCCGATCATCTTCGGCCACGTCGTGAAGGCCTACTTCGCCGACGTCTTCGCCGAGTACGGAGACGACCTCGCCGCCGCCGGCCTCTCGGCCAACGACGGCCTCGGCACCATCTTGCCGGCGCTCGACAAGCTGGAGAACGGCGCTGAGATCAAGGCTGCCTTCGAGGCTGCCCTGGCCAACGGGCCGCGACTGTCCTACGTCAACTCCGACAAGGGCATCACCAACCTCCACGTCCCCTCCGACGTGATCGTCGACGCCTCGATGCCGGCGCTGATCCGCAACGGTGGTCGGATGTGGGGCGTCGACGGCGGCGAGGCAGACACGCTCGCGGTCATCCCCGACTCGTCCTACGCCGGCGTCTACCAGGCCGTCATCGAGGACAGCAAGGCCAACGGCCCGCTCGACCCGGCCACGATCGGCACCGTCCCCAACGTGGGGCTCATGGCGCAGGCGGCCGAGGAGTACGGCTCCCACGACAAGACCTTCGAGATCGCCCAGGCAGGTACCGTGCGGGTGCTCTCGTCGAGTGGCGAGGTGCTCATCGAGCACGACGTCGAGGCCGGCGACATCTGGCGCGCCTGCCAGACGAAGGACGTCCCGGTGCAGGACTGGGTCAAGCTCGCCGTCTCCCGCGCCCGCGCCACCGGCAGCCCGGCGATCTTCTGGCTCAACGAGGCACGCGCCCACGACGCCGAGATCATCAAGAAGGTCAACGCCTACCTGCCGCAGCACGACACCGAGGGCCTGGAGATCCAGATCCTCACCCCCGAGCTCGCCACCCGCTTCTCCCTGGAGCGGATGCGTCGCGGCGAGGACACCATCTCGGTCACCGGCAACGTGTTGCGTGACTACAACACCGATCTCTTCCCGATCCTCGAACTCGGCACGTCGGCCAAGATGCTGTCGGTGGTCCCGCTGATCGCAGGCGGCGGCCTCTTCGAGACCGGTGCCGGTGGTTCCGCACCCAAGCACGTGCAGCAGCTCGTCGAGGAGGACTACCTCCGTTGGGACAGCCTGGGCGAGTTCTTCGCGCTGGTCCCGTCGTTCGAGAAGTACGCCGAGCAGTCGGGCAAGGCAGGCGCCCAGGTGCTGGCCGACACCCTCGACCGTGCCACCGGCACCTTCCTCAACGAGGACCGGTCGCCGGGCCGCAAGCTGGGCACCACCGACAACCGTGGGTCGCACTTCTACCTGGCGCTCTACTGGGCAGAGGAGCTGGCCAAGCAGACCGACGACGCGGCGCTCGCCGATGCGTTCAAGCCGCTGGCCGCGACGTTGCGCGACAACGAGGAGAAGATCGCCGCCGAGTTGATCGCCGTCCAGGGCAAGCCTGCCGACATCGGCGGCTACTACCGTCCGGATGCGGCGAAGGTCTCGGCCGTCATGCGGCCGTCCGCCACGCTCAACGAGGCCCTCGCCTCGCTCTGAGTCATTCGTCGTGGGGCCCGGTCGACCGCTGGTCGACCGGGCCCCACTCCTTTGGGGAGACGCGCGAGGCGTGCCGGACGGTCCGACCCTCGTCGACGCGGTCGAGCTCCTGCTGCCGATCGGGGAGCACCTCGGTGAATGACGTCGCTCACGTCGGAGCGTGCCGGGGGAGAAAAGGAGAGGCAGGTTGTCGGGCGATCGGCGTAGTGTCGAACGGCGATGACCGAGACACTCACCCGGACGACAGGGGAACCCCGAGCACTCCGCCTGGCCCTGCCGCTGTCGACCCGTCACGCACCGTCGACTGGCGGCGGTTGCGCAGCCCGGTGGCGGCGGTCGCCCTCCTGTGCGCCGCGATCGCCGCCGTGGGTACGACGTTGGGCACCGTGGTCGCCGGACGCCTCGCGGAGAGCCCGAGCGGCTCGCTGGTCGGATGGCTCGCCCTCTGTGTCGTCGGCGCCTCACTCATCGACACCGCCGGCAAGATCGGCTGGGTCGGCCTCTCCGACCGGGTGGAGGGGCGGCTGCGCGAGGACCTGCTCGATGCGGCGATGAGCCAGCCCCTCGAGGCCTTGGGGGAGCAGGCCGTCGGCGAGATCCTGGACCGCGTCGACGACGACACCCACGAGGTGGGCAACCTGACCCGTTGGCAGCTGTGGATGGTGGCTCGCACGGCCTTCGGGGCGCTGCCGATGTGGGTCGTGGCCGGTGTCACCTGGTGGCCGTCCTGGTTCCTCTTCCCGGCCCTGGCCGTGCTCACCGCTTGGGTCGTGCGACCACTGCTGGGCGAGATCGCGCGTCGTAAGGTCATCGAGGAGATGGCGTGGACCGATCACGCGGCTGCGCTCGAGGAGGGGATCGCCGGGCGTGACGACCTGCGGACCAGCCTCGGCCAGGCCCACGTGATCCGGCGAGTGGCCGGTCTGTCCGCCAAGGTGCACGACCTCTTCCGCCAGGTGGTGCTCGTGGAGGCGACGCTCGGGCGTCGTGCCGGGCTGCTGCTGCACGCGCTGCTTGCCGGGGTGGGCGTGGCCGGTGTGGCCCTGGCCGTTGGAGACGACATCACGGTGGCCCGGCTGGTCACCCTCTTCCTCGTCACCTCCACCTTCGTCGGTCAGATCGCAATGCTGGCCAACCACCTGCCCGACCTGCAGGAGGGGCTCGGCGCGGTGATTCGGCTGCGCCAGATGCTCGCGGTGCCGCCGGAGCCGAAGGGCGGCGACGTGATGCCGCCCGCTGCGGTGCTCGGACTGCAGGTTGCGGGGCTCGACTTCTCCTACACGGAGGGCAGCTTCGCGCTCCGCGGAGTCGACCTGACGGTGCCGGCCGGGCAGACCATCGCGCTGGTGGGGCGCAGCGGTTCCGGGAAGTCCACGCTCGCATCGCTGCTCTCACGTGCGGTCGAACCGCCGCGCGGCACGGTCTTCGTCGGCGGCGTCGACGTGCGTGACCTCGACCTGCAGGCACTGCGCGCCGCCGTGGGCGTGGTCACCCAGCGCACCGAGATCCTTGCCGGCACGGTCGCTGAGAACATCACCCTCTTCGGCGACCACCCACGCGACGAGGTCGAGTCCGCCGTCGACGAGCTCGGTCTCACCGGATGGGTGTCCGGGCTGCCCGACGGGCTCGACACCCTGCTGGGCCCCGGCGGCACCTCCCTGTCGGCCGGCGAGGAGCAACTCGTGGCCTTCGCCCGACTGCTCGTGCGCGACGTGAGGGTGGTGGTGCTCGACGAGGCCACCGCTCGCATGGACCCGATGACGGAGAGCAGGGTCGTCGCTGCGGCAGACCGGCTGCTGGCCGGCCGCACCGGCGTGCTGATCGCGCACCGTCTCACCACCATCGAGCGCGCGCCCCTGGTGGCCGTGCTCGACCACGGGCGGGTGGTGCAGCAGGGAGCCCGGGCGGAGCTGGCCCTGGCACCGGGCCCCTTCCTCGACCTGCTCCGCGACAGCCGCCTGGCCGAGACCCACGGTGTCGACGAGGACCCGTCCGTTCCCCCGAGCCGCAGCACGCGACCCTCGACCACGCCGAGACGGGTGCGGTCGGCGGCAAGCGGCGCTCCGGCCCGCCACCCGAGGTGGCCCGACCCGGCGACGGTCCCACGCTCACCCGGGGCATCCTCAGCGTGCTCAGGGTCCGACCGTGGTGGGGGATCTTCGGCGCCGCGCTGTTCCTCCTGGCCTCGATGGTCGGCGCCCAGGGCGCCGTCACCGGTCTGCTGTGGGGCCACATCGTCGTGGAGCTGCAGCAGGGCAACACGCCGTCGCTGCTGACGGTCGGTCTGGTGCTCTCGCTGTTGGCAGCTCCACTGATGCTGGCCGACGCCTTCTACCGCTACCCGCGCTGGTGGGTCGAGGTGTTGTTGCGTACCCGCATGTCGGTGCTCCGCGGGCAGACCCAACAGCACCGGCTGCCGCGCACCCCCGCGGGCGAGGTCGTGGGGCGGGCGATGGACGGCGACAGGTTGCCGCGCTACGCAGACCGCTGGGTCGACTTCGTCAACGGCATGATCGTGGCTGCCTTCACCGCACTCGTCGCCGGCACCTGGGTGGCAGGTGCGGTGCTGGTGACCGTGCTGGTGACCTCGGCGCTGGCCTCGGCGGTCGGCCGCCCGATCGCCGGTCGCTCTGCGGCGGCCGCTTCTGCGGCGCGGGCGCGTTTCGGACGGGCGCTGGTCTCGGCCCTGGAATCGGTGCGGACGGTGAAGCTCGCCTCGGCCACGCCCGAGGTGCACGCACACCTCTTGACGGTCGACGGTGGGCGGGTCAACGCCGCGGTCAAGGAGCACCGCGTCCAAGCCTTCCTCGACGGCGTGCCGATGCTGATGGTCCAGTGCGGAGTCGTCGCTGCCTGGGCGATCTACTACCTGGAGGGCTGGGGCCTGGCCACTGCGCTGCTGGTTGCCAACGCCGTCGCCGGCTTCGACTGGTTCGGTCGGGTTGCCGGCATGGTCGTCACCGAGGCACCGGGCGTGCGTGCCTGGCAGAAGGAGACCGCGCGCTTCGCCGGCGGTGCCGACCTCATGCACCTTCCCGAGGGCGTCGACCTGGTCACCGGCGCAGCACCGGCGCCGCTGCCCGCCCCACGCGTTCGGCTGCGCTCACTCACCCTGGAGGGATTCTCCGCCCTCCACGACGACGGCACGATCGGGGTCAGCGACGTCGACCTCGAGGTCAGGGCAGGCGAACTCGTGCTCCTCGTGGGACAGGTCGGATCCGGCAAGTCGAGCCTCCTGGCAGCGTTGGCCGGCCTCATCGAGCACCGGGGCGGGCTCCGGTGGAACGAGATCCCCGTCGACGATGCGCAGGAGTTCCTGCGCCCCGGGCAGGTCGCCCATGTCGCGCAGGTGCCTCGGGTGCTCTCGGGCACCTTCGCCGACAATGTCCTGCTCGGTCACGACCGACCCTTCGAGCAGCCCGTCGACGATGCACGTCTCTCCGTCGACATCGGCGAGGCCGGAGGCCGCGACTCGCTGGTGGGGCACCGCGGCGTACGTCTTTCCGGCGGCCAGGTGCAGCGCCTGGCGCTGGCGCGTGCCTTGGCCACGGAGTCGGAGCTGTTGCTGGCCGACGACGTCTCGAGTGCCCTCGACGCCACCACCGAGATCGAGTTGTGGCAGGCGCTGCGCGGTCGAGGAGCGACCGTCATCGGCGCCACCGCCAAGCAGGCGGCGCTCGCCCGCGCCGACCGGGTGGTGGTGCTGGTCGACGGCGAGGTCGCCGCCGTCGGCACCTGGCGAGAACTGGCGCCCCGTTGGCGACACCTCGCCGGGTGAGCACGAGGGGCGAGGGATGGGTCACAGCGGGGAATCACGGCGTACGGCGCGTGGTTGAACCCGCGATGACGTCAACCGCAGAGCGCACCCGCGAGGCAGGTCCCGGTGCCCCGAAGGCCGTCCACTTCGGGTGGGCGGTCTTCGCGCTGTCCATGGGCGGCTTTGCGATCGGCACCACCGAGTTCGTGACGATGGGGTTGTTGCCGCAGATCGCCGACGGCGTCGACGTCAGCATCTCCTCGGCCGGCCACGTCATCTCCGCCTACGCCATCGGCGTCGTCGTCGGCGCACCGGTGCTGGCCTTCCTCGGGGCGCGGTTGCCCCGCCGGGCGCTGCTCGTGGCGCTGATGGTGGCCTTCACGGTGGGCAACGCACTGAGCGCACTGGCCAGCAGCCACGGACTGCTGACCGCTGCCCGCTTCCTCTCCGGGCTGCCGCACGGTGCCTACTTCGGCGTGGCGTCGTTGGTGGCGGCCAGTCTGGCGGCCCCCGGGCGCAAGGGGCGCGCGGTCGCGTTGGTGATGATCGGCCTCTCGATCGCCAATGTCGTAGGGGTCCCTGCCGCCACGTGGCTCGGACAGAACCTCGGGTGGCGCTCTGCCTTCTGGATGGTCTCGGTGCTCGGCCTGGCCACGGTCTCGCTGGTGCTGCTCTTCGTGCCCTCGCTCCCGGGTGACCCGGCCGCCTCCGGCCGACGCGAGCTCGCCGCGCTGCGGCGCGGACAGGTGTGGCTGACGCTGGCGGCCGGCGCGGTCGGCTTTGGCGGCATGTTCGCCGTCTACACCTACATCTCACCCACCCTCACCGAGGTCGGTGGGCTGCGGGAGAGTGCGGTGCCCTGGTTCCTGCTGGTCTTCGGACTCGGCATGACGGTGGGCACCTGGCTGGCCGGTCGACTGGCCGACTGGTCGGTCTTCGGGTCGTTGCTGCTCTCCTCAGGTGGCACCGCCGTCGTGCTGTTGGTCTTCGTCGCGGTGGTGCCGGCCGGCTGGTGGGCGTTGCCCGTGGTCTTCGTGATCACCGCGACCACGTCGGTGCTGGTGGTCAACCTGCAGCTGCGACTGATGGACGTGGCGGGTGACGCCCAGACACTGGGCGCCGCGATGAACCACGCCTCCCTCAACGTGGCCAATGCCCTGGGTGCCTGGCTGGGTGGTCTGGTGATCGCCGCAGGTTGGGGATACCGAGCCCCGGCCCTCGTCGGAGTCGGACTTGCGCTGGCAGG
This sequence comes from Nocardioides alcanivorans, assembly GCF_021555175.1. Classification (GTDB taxonomy): domain Bacteria; phylum Actinomycetota; class Actinomycetes; order Propionibacteriales; family Nocardioidaceae; genus Nocardioides; species Nocardioides alcanivorans. The sequence goes on from NZ_JAKGRW010000015.1 coordinate 22,385, forward strand.
TCTGGCGGTGCTGCTCGTCTCCTTCGGATTGGCTCGGCGTCCGGGTGCGGTTGCCGTCCAGCCCGCCGACTGAGCACCCGTCCCGGCGGCGTACGGGCCGTGTCCACGCCACCACCCTCTCCCGGCGCGCCGGCGGCGGGGGTGGAAGGATGAACCCATGTCCACCAGCACTGCGCCCGCGGCCAAGCCGCGTGTCCTCTCCGGCATCCAGCCCACGGCCGACTCGTTCCACTTCGGCAACTACCTGGGCGCGCTGAGGCAGTGGGTGGACCTGCAGGACGAGTACGAGCCGTTCTTCTTCATCGCCGACCAGCACGCGATCACGGTGGAGCACGACCCCAAGCTGCTCCGCGAGCGGTGTCGTCGTTCGGCAGCCCAACTCGTGGCGATGGGCGTCGACCCGGAGAAGTCGGCCATTTTCATCCAGAGCCAGGTGCCGGCGCACGTCCAGCTCGGTTGGGTGCTCCAGTGCCTGACCGGGTTCGGCGAGGCCCGCCGGATGACGCAGTTCAAGGACAAGTCGGCGAAGGGCGGCGAGGGGGCGGCGACCGTCGGCCTCTTCACCTACCCGATCCTCCAAGCGGCGGACATCCTGCTCTATCGGCCGCACTACGTGCCAGTCGGTGAGGACCAGCGTCAACACCTCGAGCTGACTCGCGATCTCGCGCAGCGCTTCAACCACCGGTTCAAGAAGACCTTCCGCCTCCCCGAGCCCTACATCCTCAAGGAGACGGCGAAGATCACCGATCTTCAGGAGCCCACGGCCAAGATGTCGAAGTCGGCGTCGTCCCCGGCCGGCATCATCGACCTCCTCGACGACCCGAAGGTGTCGGCCAAGAAGATCCGCTCAGCGGTCACCGACTCCGGTGCCGAGGTGCGCTTCGACGCGGAGGCGAAGCCGGGGGTGTCCAACCTGCTCACCATCTATGCCGCGCTCACCGGCGACTCGATCGCGTCGTTGGAGGAGAAGTACGCCGGGCGGGGGTACGGCGACTTCAAGGGTGACCTGGCTGAAGTCGTGGTCGACTTCGTGACACCGTTCCGCGACCGGACCCTCGAGCTGCTGGAGGACAAGGCAGCCCTCGACGCTGTTCTCGCCAGCGGCGCCGAGCGAGCTGCGGCGGTTGCCGAGCGCACCCTTGCCGACGTCTACGACCGGGTCGGCTTCGTCGTCCCCACCAGCCGGTAGGGTCAACCGCGTGCCAACCGTCGGAGTTGCGATCGCGATCCCGGAGCCCTGGGCAAGCCGGCTCCAGGACTACCGCACGTCGATCGGCGACACGACGGCCGCACTGATCCCGACGCACGTCACGCTGGTGCCGCCCACCGACTTCCCGGAGCCCGGAGAACTCAGTGGACACCTCGAAGCCGTCGCGCGGGTCAATCGGCCGTTCACGCTGCATCTGCGGGGCACCGGCACCTTTCGTCCGGTCTCCCCGGTGGTCTTCGTCGGTGTGGTGGAGGGCATCTCCGCATGTGAGCGTCTGGCCGCAGGCGTGCGTAGTGGGCCGCTCAGCCAGGAGTTGGCGTTCCCCTACCACCCGCACGTCACCGTCGCGCATCACCTGCCGGACCCGGTCCTCGACCGGGCCTTCGCCGAGCTTGCCGACTTCGACTGTCAGTTCGACGTCGAGGCCTTCCACCTCTACGTGCATGACGAGGTGGTCGGCTGGCAGGTGACCAGCAGCTATCCACTGGGGGAGTGACATGGCAAGCATCGGTGATCGTCTGAAGGCCAAGCTGGCCGAGATCCGTCGTCGGCGACCGTTCATCGACCACGTGTTCCGAATGCAGGAGCACTACGGCGCGGTTGACGGCAACCTGCTGTCCGGGGCGATCACCTACTTCGCCTTCCTCTCGTTCTTCCCGGTGCTCGCTCTCGCCTTCTTCATCGTCGGATTCCTGGCTGCGGTGGCGCCCGACGCCGAGGACAATCTCACGGAGGCGATCGGTCAGGTACTGCCCGGCCTCGTCGGCAACGGCGACAACCAGATCTCGCTGGAGCAGATCAGCAACTCCGCCAGCGCGGTCGGAATCATCGGCCTGCTCGGTGTCGCCTATGCCGGCCTCGGGTGGTTGTCGGCGATGCGCCAGGCGCTGCTCGCGGCGTTCGACGAGCCCGAGGCACAGCAACCCAACTTCGTGATCGGGAAGCTGCGCGACCTGCTCTCGTTGTTGCTCGTCGGCATCGTGATGATGCTCAGCATCGGTCTCTCCGGTGTGCTGATCCGTATGTCCGACACCGTGCTCGACTGGATCGGGCTGAGCGTCGGCCTGGGGCCGCTGGTCACGGTCATCAGCTTGGCGATCGGGATGCTCTCCGGTGCGCTGCTCTTCTTCACGATCTTCTGGCTCCTGGCGCGCCCGCGGGTGCCCAACCGCTCCCTGTGGGCCGGTGCCCTGGTGGGCGCGGTCGCCTTCGAGGCGCTCAAGCAGCTCTCCACGTGGCTCATCGCCTCGACCAAGAACCAGCCGGCGTTCCAGGCCTTCGGCATCGCGTTGATCCTCGTGGTCTGGATCAACTACTTCTCCCGGGTCGTCATGTACGCGGCCTCCTGGGCCTACACCACCCGTCGGGCCATCGAGGAGCGGCAGGCTCGTGAGATCGAGGACGTGCAGCCCCCGGAAGGGCCCTCGGTCGGTCCCTTGGGCACTCGGGCCGAGCCCACGACCTACCCGCCCTCGGTGCTGGTGGGGGTCGGTTCGGTGCTGGGCATCCTGATCGCTCGCCTGGTGCGCAAACGCAGCTGACCACCCGCGCAGCGCTCGTGCATGAGCGGGGTGGGAGAATACGGCCATGAAGTTCGAACGCAAGCATGCCGTCCTGCTCCTCGCCGTTGCTGCGTGGAACGTCTTCTCCTTCGGAAACTTCGCCCGCAACCTGTTCAACGCCTACGCGGACGGCGAGGACAGGGCCACCGGTTACTGGGTGGCCCACACCGTCCTGATCGTCGTGAACTTCGTGATCGCCGGTCTCCTCGGCGCCTTGGGTTGGAAGGCCCTCAAGGCGACCAAGTCGAAGTAACTGCTCAGCGTGCACGAAGGCCCCCGTCCGTCAGGACGGGGGCCTTCGTTGCTCGCGCTGGGTCAGCGGCCGTGCTGCATGGCCGTGCGCAGATCCTTGTTGAGCTGGGAGATCACGTCGAGCGGGATCCCCTTCGGGCAGGCAGCAGTGCACTCACCGATGTTGGTGCAGCCACCGAAGCCCTCGTGGTCGTGCTGGGTGACCATGTCGACCACGCGGCTGAAGCGCTCCGGCTGGCCCTGGGGAGCTCACCGAGGTGGGTGATCTTCGCACCGAGGAACAGCGAGGCCGAACCGTTGGGGCAGGCGGCGACGCAGGCGCCGCAGCCGATGCAGGTGGCCACGTCGAAGGCGCGGTCCGCCTTCTCCTTGTTCACCGGCAGGTTGTTGGCCTCCGGGGCGGAACCGGTGTTGACCGAGATGTAGCCGCCCGACTGGATGATTCGGTCGAAGGCGGAGCGGTCGACCACGAGGTCCTTGATGACCGGGAAGGGGTCGGCGCGCCACGGCTCGATGGTGATCGTCTCGCCGTCCTTGAAGGACCGCATGTGCAGCTGGCAGGTCGTGGTGACCTCGGGACCGTGCGCCTCGCCGTTGATCATCAGCGAGCACGTGCCGCAGATGCCTTCGCGACAGTCGGAGTCGAACGCGACAGGGTCCTCACCCTTGTCGTTCAACTGCTCGTTGAGGTGGTCGAGCATCTCGAGGAAGGACATGTCCTCCGAGACACCGTCCAGCTGGTAGGTGTGCATCGCACCCTTCGCCTGCTGGTTCGCCTGCCGCCAGATGTTGAGGGTGAGCTTCACTTGTAGGACCTGGCCTTCATCTCGATCGCTTCGTAGGAGAGTGCTTCCTGGTGCAGGACCGGGTCGCCGTCGCCGCCCCATTCCCAAGCAGCGACGTACGCGAACTCCTCGTCGATGCGTGCGGCCTCGCCTTCAGGGGTCTGCGACTCGGACCGGAAGTGTCCACCGCAGGACTCGCGCCGGTTCAGCGCGTCGATGCACATCAGTTCACCGAGCTCGAGGAAGTCGGCAACGCGGCCGGCCCGCTCGAGGCTCTGGTTGAGGCTGTCGGCGGTGCCCAGGACCTTGACGTTCTTCCAGAAGTCGTCCCTGAGCTCGCGGATGAGACCGATCGCCTTGGTCAGGCCTTCCTTGGTCCGGTCCATGCCGCAGTACTCCCACATGATGTGGCCCAGCTCCTTGTGGTAGCTGTCCACGGAGCGGGTGCCGTTCACGGTGAGGAAGTGGTTGATGCGCTCATCCACCGACTCCCGCGCCTCGATGACTGCGGGGTGGGACTCGTCGATCCGCTCCGGCAGGTCGGCCAGGTAGTTGGCGAGGGTGTAGGGCAGGACGAAGTAGCCGTCGGCCAGGCCCTGCATGAGGGCGGAGGCGCCGAGACGGTTGGCGCCCTGGTCGGAGAAGTTGGCCTCACCGGTGACGAACAGACCCTTGATGTTGCTCTCGAGGTCGTAGTCGACCCAGAGGCCACCCATCACGTAGTGGACGGCGGGGTAGACGCGCATCGGAACCTCGTAGGGGTCCTCCGCGGTGATCTGCTTGTACATGTCGAAGAGGTTGCCGTACTTGGCCTCGACGGTGTCGCGACCCAGGCGGGCGATCACGTCGGCGAAGTCGAGGTAGACGCCACGACGCACGCCGTCGACCTCGGGGCCGACGCCGCGACCGTCGTCGCACATGTACTTCGCCTGACGCGAGGCGATGTCGCGGGGGACCAGGTTGCCGAATGCCGGGTAGATCCGCTCCAGGTAGTAGTCGCGGTCCTCCTCGGGGATGTCGCGCGGGTCCTTGCCGCAGTCTTCGCGCTTCTTGGGCACCCAGATGCGACCGTCGTTGCGCAGCGACTCCGACATCAGGGTCAGCTTCGACTGGTTCTCGCCCGAGACGGGGATGCAGGTCGGGTGGATCTGCGTGTAGCAGGGGTTGCCCATGTAGGCCCCCTTGCGGTGCGCCCGCCAGGCGGCGGTGACGTTGCAGCCCATCGCGTTGGTGGAGAGGAAGTAGACGTTGCCGTAGCCACCGGTGGCCAGCACGACCGCGTCACCGAGGTGCGTCTCGATCTCGCCGGTGACCATGTCGCGGGTGATGATGCCCTTGGCGACGCCGTCGACGACGATCAGCTCGAGCATCTCGTCGCGGGTGTGGGTGGTCACGGTGCCGGCGGCGACCTGACGCTCCAGCGCCTGGTAGGCGCCGATGAGCAGTTGCTGACCCGTCTGGCCGCGGGCGTAGAACGTGCGGGAGACCTGCACGCCGCCGAAGGAGCGGTTGTCGAGCAGGCCGCCGTACTCACGGGCGAAGGGGACGCCCTGGGCGACACACTGGTCGATGATGTTGGCGCTGACCTCGGCGAGACGGTAGGAGTTCGACTCGCGGGAGCGGAAGTCGCCACCCTTCACCGTGTCGTAGAAGAGGCGGTAGACGGAGTCGCCGTCGTTGCGGTAGTTCTTCGCCGCGTTGATGCCGCCCTGGGCGGCGATCGAGTGGGCCCGGCGCGGGGAGTCCTGGTAGCAGAAGCTCTCGACCTGGTAGCCGGCCTCGCCCAGGGTCGCGCCTGCGGCGGCACCGGCCAGGCCGGTGCCGACCATGATCACCTTGATCTTGCGGCGGTTGGCCGGGTTGACGAGCTTGGCGTGGGCCTTGCGCTCCTCCCAGCGCTGCTGGACGGGAACGTCCATGGGCGCCTTGGTGTCGGCGATCGGGTCACCGAGGGTGAAGAAGCCAGCGGCGTCGCTGGTGTTCGTGTTCGTGGTCATGTGAGGAATCAGCCCTTAGTCGACGATGCCGAAGAGGATGGAGAGGGGCACGAGCGCGAAGCCGCCGGCGACCAGCACGGCCAGGAAGACCGCAGCGCTGTTGGCGCGCAACCGGGCGCGCGCGCTGTTGGTCAGGCCGAGGGTCTGGCAGGCGCTCCACACGCCGTGACGCAGGTGCATGGCGAGCGCGGCCATGGCGACCAGGTAGATCACCGCGACCCACCAGCGCTCGGGCTGGAACGAGCTGACGACGCGGTCGTAGGGCGACTCGGGATCGCCGTTGACGTTGATGGTGTGGGTGGTGAGGTGCAGGAGGTGGAAGACCACGAACGCCAGCAGCGCAACACCTCCCCAACGCATCATCTTCGAGCTCAGGGTCGCAGCCACTGCCTTCTTCACGACGTACTTGTTGGTGCGCGCACGGTTGGCGCGAGCCCACAGCGTGAAGGCCGCATAAGCGTGCCCGATGATCGACAGGAGGAGGACGACGCGCACGATCCACAGCAGACCCTCGTGCGGGAGCATGGGCTCCCCGAAGGTGCGCAGGTGGTGCGCGTACTCGTCGAAGGCCTCCTGGCCGGCGAAGACCTTGAGGTTGCCATACATGTGCAGCAGCACGTAGCCGATGAAGATCAGGCCGGTCACGGCCATGAGGAGCTTCAGCGCGATCGTGGATCGCGTCGACCGGCCGCCTTTGATGAGAGTCGGGGTAGCCACGAGAACTCAGGCTACCCCCAGCCGTCGGCCGATTGTGACGGGTGTCCCCAAACCGATGGTGTGAGATACGCCCGGTTACTAGCGGGTCACTTGTCTTTTAGGCTACCCTAACCATTTTGTGTGGTCGTCGGCCCGGTGACGGTGGATGCCGCCACGGCCGTGGTGATGGGGACGGCGAGCACCAGCCCGATCGCGGTCACGAGCGTTCGGATCACCTCCTCACCCAGCGCTTCGTCGACCAGGGCCACGCTCCACCCGCGGTCGTAGACCGACAGCAGCATGAGCAGCAGCAGGCCAGTGCCGACGTAGGCGAAGACGATCGTGTAGATCGTCGAGGCGATGTGGTCCCGGCCGATGCGCATGCCGCTCGCGAAGAGTTGCCGCCGGGTCAGCTCCGGGCCGGCTGCCCGCAGCTCCCAGATCGCCGACGACTGGGTGATGGTGACGTCGTTGAGCACGCCGAGCCCCGCGATGATGACGGCCGACATCAGCAGCCCCTGGAAGTTCACTCCCGGGATCAGCGACGCCAACATCTCGCCCTCCTCGCCGCTCACCCCGGACAGTCGCGCGGCGCCGACGGCCCACCAACCGAGCAAGGCCGTGGCCGCGATGCCCAGCAGCGTCCCCGCGAGAGCGGTGCTGGTCCGGATCGACACCCCGTGGGTCAGGTAGAGCACCACGAACATGATCAAGGTGGAGCCGGCCAGGGCCACCCCGACCCCGGAACCGCCGCCGAGCAAAGCCGGGAGCATGAACGTGCCGATCACACCTGCGGCGAACACCAGCCCGACCAGGGCCAGCATCCCTCGCAGCCGAGCGACAATCGCGACGACGAGCACGAAACCGACGGTGATCAAGCCGATGGGGAGCTTCCGTTCCACGCCGACCCAGGAGAGCACCGGATCGGCGCCGTCGGGTTGCGGGAGTGCGAGCAGCTGGACGGTGTCGCCCGGCCGTACGCCGGAGCGCGCGGCCTGCGGCCCGGCGTGGATCGGCACCGACTCGCCGGCACTCGCGCCGGTGGCGGGCACCACCACGATCTGGTCGCACCCCTCGGGCCGGTCCCGCTCACCCGAGGAGTCGCCTGCGGCCGGCGGACAGGGCGCGGCGACGCTCTCCACCTCGGCATCCAGCTGGGTCACACCGTCTGCTGTCCACTGCTGGAGTTCGGGCTGGTCCTCGGCATGCGGCCACTGGAGGATCACACCGAGCACCGCTGCGAGACCGGCCGTGACCAGGAAACCGAGAAGGATGCGTCGGGGCGCGGTGGCGGTGTCGATCCGTTCAGCGCGATGGTGGTGCGTGCCCATGACGCCATCTTCTCGACCGCGGAGATGCAGCGTCAGGCGGCGCGCGCAAAGGTCATCAGTGGTGTGACCAAGTCGAGCAGCTCTTCGGCAGCCACCGACCACGGGCGGGCCCGGGCGAGGTCTCGGGCGTGACGTGCGAACTCGGCACGCGACCGGTCGCTCACCAACGCCGCCACCTCGTCGACGAAGTCGTCGGGCCGAGGGAGAAGAGCAGGCCGGTCTCGAGGTGGCGCACGATCTCAGGCGCAGCGCCGGCACGAGCAGCCACGACGGGTACGCCGCATGCTGCCGCGGCTCGCAGCGCGTGGCCGGCGGTCACGGCCTCGCCCGGGTGCACGAGGACGTCGAGGGACGCGATTGCCTTGGCGAGCTCGAGGCTCGCGAGCTCCGGGAGGAAGCTGACCCGACGCATCCGGTCGCGCAGCCACTCACGCTGCGTGCCGTGCCCGATCACCACCGGGCGGACGCCGCTGAGAGCCTCCAGGCCACGCAGGCGACGTACGCCGTCGCGCTTGCGGAGTGGGCCGACGTAGCCGACTGCGACGAGAGGGCCGTCCGGCCGATGGGTACGCGCCCACCTGCCGTGGAGGTGCTCGTCGCGGGCGCGGGGAGTGAAGGTGTCGACGTCGACTCCCGGCTGCCAGGCGAGGCAGGGGTGGCCGACGTCGACGAGGCGCTGCTGCTGCCAGCTGCTCACCGTGAGCAGGAGGTCACTGCGACTGGGGACCGACGTCATCCACGGCTCCACCGAGAGCTCGTCCGGAGCGCGGTGCTCCAGGGTGACGGTCGGCATCCCCAGGCGCTGGGCATGCTTGAGCGCCTTCCGGCCGATCGTTGCCGGAGAGGCGACGATCACCAGGTCGGGGCGGAACTCGGTGAACGCGGCCCGCACCTGCGAGCCGACTGGTTCCCAAGCACGCACCCGGGCGACGCGGCAGTGGCGGTAGACGGCCATGCCGGGGGCTGCGCTGACGAGCAGGACGTCGTGACCGCCGTCGAGGAACTCGTCGGCCAGGTGGCGGACGGTCACCGTGGCCTCATCGACTGCCGGATGGAATGCCTCGGTCACCAGCGCGATCCTGCTCATGGTCCAGACGGTGGCGCGCGAAGGTGGCCGCCGGGTGACGCCCCGGGCAACGGTCGATGCTGATCGTCCGGCGGGCAGGTGAAAGGTTTCCTCCGCCGTCCACGAGGGAACGACGGGTGAGGGTGAGGTGCGGCGCGGGTGCGCGCCGGAGACCAGGAGGCGATGGGTTGATGGCAGTGCCGGGTGTGGGAGAGGCCTTCGGCCGTTATCGGATCGAGCGGCAGCTCGGCGTCGGCGGGATGGGGGTGGTCCACCTCGCTACCGACACCCGGATGCAGCGCAGTGTCGCGCTGAAGCTGGTCTCGGGCAGGCTGGCCGGGGACGAGGAGTTCCTGGCCCGCTTCCACCGGGAGGCGGAGACCCTCACGCGGCTCGACTCACCGCACATCATCACGATCTTCGACCACGGCGACGTCGACGGCGTGCCCTACCTGGCCATGCAGTACGTGTCCGGCGGCGACCTCGGATCGGTGCTGCGACGTGGCCCGCTCACGCTCGCTGTGGCGGCCGGCATCTGTGCTCAGGTCGCGAGTGCGTTGCAGGACGCCCACGCGGCCGGGGTGGTGCACCGTGACGTGAAGCCTGCCAACGTGCTGCTCCGCGATCCGGACGGCTCCGAGCCCTTTGCCTATCTCAGTGACTTCGGTATCGCCAAGAGCGACGGTCATGACCCGATGACACAGGCGGGGGATGTCGCCGGAAGCTGGGAATACCTCTCGCCCGAGCGGACCCGTGGGGAGCCAGCCGGGCGGCCGAGCGACATCTACGCCCTGGGTTGTCTCTTCTTCGCCTGTCTGACCGGATCCGCCCCCTACTCGGGATCTGACGTAGAGGTCGCGATCGCGCATGCCAACCAGCCGGTGCCGCAGCTGCCCGGCACGGATCCGACCACGATCCGGGTCAACACGGTGCTCGCGCGGGCCCTGGCCAAGGAGCCGGCGGCTCGCTACGGCTCCGCTGCCGACTTCCGTCGCGACCTTCTCGAGCTCGTCCGCGGTGGTGACCTGGGGGCCGGACCGTCGGGTACGTCGTTCCGCAAGGCCGGGTCGGCTGCCGGGGAGCCCACTCGCCACCGTCGCAGGAGCTGGTTGATCGGTGGGGTGGCGGCGCTGGCGCTGGTCCTGGCCGGCGGCGGGGTGTGGCTGGCCGTGGGCGATGACACCGCAGGCGCAGGGGATGCGGACGAGGCCGCCGGCCCGGCGCCGATCGAGGACCCCGTGGCCGGAGACTGGGACAACGACGGTCGGGGCGACGTACGGCTGAGCCGGATCTGGGCGGACGGGTCCGAGATCAAGGGACTCCCGCAGCAGTTGTGGACCGCCAACGAGGATGCTTCCGCGTTCGAGGGACCGATCGAGGACATGGGGAGTCGCCAGCGCAACACCTGGTCGGGTGACGTCAACGGTGACGGCAGGATCGACCAGGTGGAGGTCACGGAGAGCGAGGACGAGCGCCGACTCCAGGTCCGGACGTGGTTCGGTACCGACGAGGGACCGGGTGAGCCGCAGACGCAACGGCTGCCGGTGAACACCGAGATCTACAGCGACGCCAGCTACGGGCTGGGTGACTTCAACGGCGACGGCAAGGACGACCTGCTGGTGCCCACACAGCGCCAGGACAACTACCTGGTGCTGGCCGTCGCGTTGAGCAACGGTGCCGGCTTCGACAAGCCGGTCGAGTTCAGCTGGCGAGGTGGGGAGCGCGACAACACCAGCGACCAGCTCGGCATCGGCGATCTCAACGGCGACGGGAAGGACGACGTCTACTCCCTGCGCAACCCCGACCAGGGCGGGCTCCGCATCAGGGCCTTCCTCTCGACGGGAGACGGCTTCACCAAGCAGCCGGTGACGCGCATCGAGGACAAGGTCTACAACCTGCTGCTGGGCAGCTACGTCGCGGCGGACGTCGACGGTGACGGCGCCGACGAGCTGGTGGCGATGATCCACATGAACCGGGACGCCGGCGGCTACGGGCTCGGCATCACCGTGACCGAGTTCTCGCAGGACACCTTCGTGACGCCGCAGACGTGGGCAGAGCCGGTGGACGAACTCGACGGTTATGTGACCCCCATCATGGTTGCCACCGATGTCGACGGCGACGGCCTCGAGGACATCGTCTCGACGTACGGTCCCGACGAGGAGACCGGGACGCTCGACCTGACCTGGTATCGCTCGACCGGGGAGGGGTTCGAGGACCCGGTGCTCCTGGCGTCCCCGGAGTGTCTGCGCCCCGACTGCCGCGAAGCGGGCAAGCTGGTTCGCAACATCGGCTGAGAGGTTCCGCCCGTCATCAGGGCGGCGGCCCGACGTGGGAACCGTCACCGTCCACCATGCGGGGTCAGTTCTCGGCCCGGGCACGCGGCGGCCTATCCTGCGACGCATGACTTCTGGATCCGACGCGGATCGCCTCGCGCTCGCTGCTGCTGGCGACCAGCACAGCGCGGCCGACTGGGAGAAGGCCACCGCGGCCGTGCTCCGCAAGTCCGGCCGACTCACCGAGGCCGACCCCGACTCCAAGGTGTGGGACAAGCTGACCCGCACCACGCTCGACGGCATCCCGGTGGCTCCGATCGGCACTGCCGACGCGGTGACCGAGGTCGCTCCGACCGGCCTTCCGGGTGCGGCGCCCTTCACCCGCGGTCGCCTGGCCGAGAAGCCCGAGATCGGCTGGGACATCCGTCCGCTCTTCTCCGGCCTCGCTGCGAAGGCCCTCAACGAGGCGGCCCTCGTCGACCTCGAGAACGGCGCCACGTCGCTGTGGTTGCGCGTGGGCGCGGCGCTCGCGCCTGCCGACCTCGAAGCCGCCCTCAAGGGTGTGTTCCTCGACCTTGCCCCCGTCGTGCTCGACGCGCCTGAGGACCCGGTCGCCGCGGCGGAGGCGCTGGTCGCGGTGCTGCGCGACAGCGGTGTCACTCCGGCCGACGGCACCAACCTTGCTGCCGACCCCATCGCTGCGAAGGTGCGCGGTGAGGGTGCGGTCAACCTCGAGACGCTCGACGTCGTTGCCGAACTGGCCAAGCAGGCCGGCACGCTCGGCGCCGTCGTCGACGCCACCGCCGTGCACGACCTCGGCGCCTCCGACGCCCAGGAACTCGGCTACAGCCTCGCCGTCGGTGCCGCCTACCTGCGTCGCCTGGTCGCGGCCGGCCATGCGGTCGACGAGGCGCTCGCCATCATCGAGTTCCGCTACGCCGCGACTGCCGAGCAGTTCCCGACGATCGCGAAGTTCCGGGCCGCTCGCCGTCTCTGGGCCCGGGTCGCCGAGCTGTCCGGCGCATCCGCCGACGCATCCGGCCAGCGCCAGCACGCGGTCACCAGCCGGCCGATGATGGGCAAGTACGACCCCTACGTGAATATGCTGCGCACCACCGTCGCGGCCTTCGCGGCCGGCATCGGCGGCGCCGAGTCGGTCACCGTGCTGCCCTTCGACAGCCCGCTCGGCCAGCCTTCGGTGCTCGGACGCCGCAACGCACGCAACACCTCGTCACTGCTGATCAGCGAGTCCCACCTCGCCAAGGTGGTCGACCCCGCCGGCGGCTCGTACGCCGTCGAACGTCTCACCGATGACCTGGCCCGCGCCGCATGGGCCGAGTTCGGTCGGATCGAGGAGGCCGGTGGCATCGTGGCCGCTCTCGACGACGGGTCGCTCCAGGGCCGCGTCGACGAGGTCGTCGCCGCCCGAGAGGCCGAGATCGCCCGCCGCAAGCAGCCGCTCACTGGCATCTCGGAGTTCCCGAACCTGGCCGAGGTGCTCCCCGAACGCGAGGCCGACCCGGACGCCGAAGAGGTCCGCCGCTACGGTGCCTCCTTCGAGGCGTTGCGCGACGAGCCCGCGCAGGCCAAGGTCTTCCTGGCCACGCTCGGTCCCGTTGCTGCCCACACGGCACGTGCGACCTTCGCCAGCAACCTGTTCGCTGCCGGTGGTGTCGGCGTCGACGTGGCTGGTGCCACCGACGGCGTCGAGAGCCTCGTGGCGGCGTACGACGGGCAGACCGTGGTCTGCCTGGCGGGTGCTGACAAGACCTACGCCGCGTGGGGAGCTGAGGCTGTCGCGGCCCTGCGCGCCGCCGGTGCCCGCCACGTCGTACTCGCCGGCAAGCCGGGCGGGGCCACGGTGGCCGAGGACCTGATCGACGACTCCTGCGCGGTTGGCGTGAACGCGCTGGAGTTCCTGACGACGACGAGGGAGAAGCTGGCATGAGCATTCCCGAGAGCTTTGCCGGTCTGCCGCTCGACGGCGGCGCCGTCGCTGGGGGAGCGGTCGGCCAGGGTGAGCCGTGGGCGTCGCCCGAGGGCATCCCGGTGCTTCCGGTCTACGGGCCCGAGCACCTTGAGGGCCTCGACGCGCTCGACACGTGGCCCGGGCTCAGCCCGTTCCTGCGTGGCCCCTACCCGACGATGTACACCACCCAGCCGTGGACGGTGCGGCAGTACGCCGGCTTCTCCACCGCTGAGGAGTCCAACGCCTTCTACCGCCGCAACCTCGCTGCCGGTCAGAAGGGTCTGTCGGTGGCCTTCGACCTCGCGACCCACCGCGGCTACGACTCCGACCATCCGCGGGTGCGTGGCGACGTCGGCATGGCCGGCGTGGCGATCGACTCGATCTACGACACCCGGGTGCTCTTCGATGGCATCCCGCTGGACACGATGAGTGTCTCGATGACCATGAACGGCGCGGTGCTCCCGGTGCTGGCGCTCTACATCGCCGCGGCCGAGGAACAGGGGGTGAAGCCGGAGCAGCTGGCAGGGACCATCCAGAACGACATCCTCAAGGAGTTCATGGTCCGCAACACCTACATCTACCCGCCGGCGCCCTCGATGCGGATCATCTCCGACATCTTCGCCTACACCAGCCAGCGGATGCCGCGGTTCAACTCGATCTCGATCTCCGGCTACCACATCCAGGAGGCCGGGGCCACGCAGGACCTCGAGCTGGCCTACACCCTGGCCGACGGCGTGGAATACATCCGGGCCGGCCTCGAGGCGGGCATCGACATCGACGCCTTCGCGCCGCGACTGTCCTTCTTCTGGGCGATCGGCATGAACTTCTTCATGGAGGTCGCAAAGATGCGTGCGGCCCGGGCCCTGTGGGCCCGGCTCGTGCGTGAGTTCGACCCGAAGAACCCGAAGTCGCTGTCGCTGCGCACCCACTCGCAGACCAGTGGCTGGTCGCTCACCGCGCAGGACGTCTACAACAACGTGCAGCGCACCGCGATCGAGGCGATGGCTGCGACCCAGGGACACACCCAGTCGCTGCACACCAACGCGCTCGACGAGGCCATCGCACTGCCGACCGACTTCTCCGCACGGATCGCTCGCAACACCCAGCTGATGCTGCAGCAGGAGTCGCGCACCACCGAGATCATCGACCCGTGGGCCGGTTCCTACTACGTGGAGAAGCTCACCCACGACCTCGCGGAGCGGGCCTGGGCCCACATCCAGGAGGCCGAGGCGGCAGGTGGCATGGCGAAGGCCATCGAGCAGGGCATCCCCAAGATGCGCATCGAGGAGGCCGCTGCCCGCACCCAGGCCCGGATCGACTCCGGTGCCCAGCAGGTCATCGGTGTCAACACCTACCGACTGGCCGACGAGGACCCGCTCGACGTGCTCAAGGTCGACAATGACGCGGTCTACAGCCAGCAGATCGCCAAGCTCGAGCGACTGCGCGCCGAGCGCAACGACGACGACGTACGCCGCGCCCTCGATGCGCTCACCAACTCCGCCGAGCGTGGGGCCGACAGCAGCGGTTCGCTCGACGGCAACCTGCTCGCCCTGGCCGTCGACGCCGCGCGCGCGAAGGCCACCGTCGGGGAGATCTCCGACGCCCTCGAGAAGGTCTACGGTCGCCACCAGGCGGTGATCCGTACGATCAGCGGTGTGTACCGCGACGAGGCCACCAACGCAGGCGACTCCGTGATCTCCACCGTGCTCGAGATGACGGCTGAGTTCGAGGAGGAGGAGGGCCGCCGCCCCCGCATCCTGGTTGCCAAGATGGGCCAGGACGGACACGACCGCGGCCAGAAGGTCGTCGTCAGTGCCTTCGCCGACATGGGGTTCGACGTCGACGTGGGCCCGCTGTTCTCCACGCCCGAGGAGGTCGCGCAGCAGGCAGTGGACGCCGACGTGCACATCGTCGGTGTCTCCTCGCTGGCCGCCGGTCACCTCACCCTGCTGCCCGCGTTGCGGCAGGCCCTCGCTGATCTCGATCGCGGGGACATCATGGTCGTCATCGGGGAGTCATCCCGCCCGACGACGTCCCCACCCTCAAGGAGATGGGCGCCGCAGCAGTGTTCCTGCCGGGCACCGTGATCGCCGAGTCGGCCATCGACCTCCTCCGCGAACTGCGCGCCGCGCACTGACGTGGCACGTGAGGTTGACGTAGCGGCGCTCGTCCAGGGAATTCTGGACGGGCGTCGCGCCGCCATTTCTCGGGCCATCACCTTGGTGGAGTCGTCGGCTCCCAAGCACCGCGTCGCCGCTCGTGACCTGCTCGCCCAGTTGGGTGGTCCGCCGTCCGGGACCCCCGCCGTACGTGTCGGTATCTCCGGTGTTCCCGGCGTGGGCAAGTCGACCTTCATCGAGGCGCTCGGCACCCACCTGACCGAGCACGGCCACAAGGTGGGCGTGCTCGCCGTCGACCCGTCGTCGGTGCGCACCGGTGGCTCCGTGCTGGGTGACAAGACCCGCATGATGAAGTTGTCGGTCGACCCCGACGCCTACATCCGTCCGTCGCCGTCGGCCGGCACCCTCGGTGGCGTGGCGCGTGCGACCACGCAGGCGATGATGGTGCTCGAGGCCGCCGGCTACGACGTGGTCCTCGTCGAGACCGTCGGTGTCGGGCAATCCGAGATCACCGTCTCGCAGATGGTCGACACCTTCCTCTTCCTCACCATCGCCCGCACCGGTGACCAGCTGCAGGGCATCAAGAAGGGCATCCTCGAGATCGCCGACGTCGTTGCGGTGAACAAGGCCGACGAGTCGGGCGGACCTGGGGACCACGCGGCGGAGGCCCGGGTCGCTGCCCGCGAACTTGCCGGAGCCCTGCGGCTGGTGCGGAGCCGCACCGAGTGGGCGCCGCCCGTCGTGACCTGCTCGGCGCTGACCAACACCGACATCGACGTGGTCTGGGAGCGGATCATCTCCCACCGCGACCACCTCGGTGCCGACGGCCTGCTCCACAAGCGCGCCGGTCAGCAACTCGAATTCACCTGGGCACTCGTGCGTGACGAGCTCAACGATCGGCTCCGTCGCTCAGCGGCGGTGCGCGAGATCCGGGACGAGGTGCGTGACCAGGTGCTCGCCGGTGAGCTCACCGCCCCGGCTGCGGCCGACCTGATCCTCGCCGCCTACGACAGCTGAGTCCCCGCCCCTCCGTTTGATCGAGCCCGTACGCCGTTGGTCGAGCTTGTACGTCGTTGGTCGAGCTTGTCGAGACCACTGCCGTACCCCATTGGTCGATCCCGGTACGTCGTTGGTCGAGCTTGTCGAGACCTTCCGTCCGGGGTGTCGAGACCCTGCCCCGGGCCGTGCCGTCCGGGGCAACCTCCCTCGCTGGGGCGGCGCGTCGTGCGCGCGGCTCTTCGTGTTGGTTGCGTTGGGTGGGCGCCCGCCGCGGCCAAGCCCCTTGACGCTCGGTCGGCAACCCCGGACGTCCCACCCCGCCCCTGTGCGCCGTTGGTCGGCCTGTACCCCGTTGGTCGAGCTTGTCGAGACCATGTACGCCTGTTGGGTCGACCTGTACGTCGTTGGTCGAGCTTGTCGAGACCTTTCCCCGCGGGTCAGAGGGGTCTCGACAGGCTCGACCACCGGCATCCTGTTCTCGAACCCACGGCATCCCCGCTGGTCGAGCTTGTCGAGACCACCCCGCCGCCCCACCTCGTTGGTCGAGCCTGTCGAGACCTGCCTCCGGTGTGTGGGCGTGCCTGTGCCCCGGGAGAGCGTGTGTTCTCCCGGGGTGGGCGGGTGGTGCTTGTTTGGCAGGCGCTGCTTCTGATGGGTGGTGCTCAGCCGGGCTGGCTGGTGTCGTGGGTGCCTTGGGGTGTGACCAGCCAGGTCCTGCCGTGCTGGCTGGTCCAGATATACGTTCCGTCCCTGGTCCTGCGGTAGCGCCACCTGCCGTGGGTTTTCATGAGGTGGTGACGCCGACACAACGGCGCCAGATTCTCCGGCCGGGTTTGCCCGGGCGGACCACCCTCACCAAGTGGAAGATACGGGTCGATGTGGTCCAGATCGGCGTCCCAGCTGGAGCGTTCACAGTTGGGATACACACAATGCGGGTCACGCAACCGGACCAGGGTGTCCATCCATTCGGGTGGATCATGACGATCCACCGCATCAGTCCTGTTCAAATCCACCACCGGGGTGACGGACGCAAGCGAACCGTGACGGGTGATCCAGTCCCGTAGCTGGGTGGTGAGGACCTGCCCCAACCGGTCGGTGGAGGCGATCCCGTCGCCGTCCAACCCCAACTCGTGGGGGTCGAGGCCCAACGCGAACAGGTCCGCAAGGTTGACGTGGGCCATCACCCGCAACCCACGCCGGCGTCCGAACGGGCCCGGTGTCGTCACCAACCGACCCGGCTTCACCCCGATCCACCGGCTCGCCCAGCACCGGCTCGCCACCCGCTGCCGCAGCGCCGTCCGTGCTGTCGGTGCTGCTGCTGTCGCCGGCGCTGATGGCGTTGCGGTGTAGGTGAGGGTGGGTTGTTCGGTGTCGTCGGTGAGCCGTCCGATCGCTTTGGCACGGCGTTGGTCCACTGTGTCGGTGTCACCGAGGCGCCGCATCGGCTTCGGCCTCGGCGTTGAGGACGAGTCCATGAACCGGGTCAGGTCCAGCGAGTCACCGACGGCTTGCAGCTCGGAGGTGCCGGCGATACCGCCGGCTCCTTCTTCGTGTCCGGCGTGGGGGTGGTGCAGCCACACACCCCAATCGGCCTTCCCCTTCGCCGCGCTGGGGTCCTTCATCAGCTCGGGGTGGAACTTCGCGATCGCCATCGCCAACCACTTCTCAATCGTCGGCCAGCCGGTGAGGCCGGTCGCGGCGAGGTGGTCGTCGAACCACCGTGCAGCGGCGTACGACAGTTTCCTCGTGAGGAGGGCGACGCGGCGGGCGTTCCACCCCGGCACCGCCAGGGCCTCGACCTTCGCCCACAGCTGCGGCAGCCGGTGGACCAGGTCCAGGGCGTCGGCGACCAGCGCGAACCCGGCACCACGCGAGATCCCGGCGGAGGCGGCGAGTTCCTCGACCGCGAACAACGCGACATCGGGGGTGCCGTCCCCGGAGATCGCCTGTTCACAGTCGGTGGGAAACAGGGTCTCGTCACCCACCACGGCCTTCGGGTGCTCCGGCGACGGTGGGTGCATGATCGCCCACTGGTAAGCCAACCGCAGCTTGCTGCGGACCATCTTGAGTTCAACGACGCGGTTCTCAGCCATGAAGCCGAGCAGCGTCCCGCCATCGAGGTCAGAGACCTCGTACGGCTGGTGGCGGGCGTCGATTTCGATCATGGAACCAGTCCAACATTTGACTCCGACACAACCCGACGATCACGAACTCACCCTGTGGACAACCACCACCGGGGCGTCAGGACGAGGTCTCGACAAGCTCGACCAACGGAGTACTGACCTGTAATCGGTTTCCCGGACGGTTTTGGTGTGGTGATCATGCCGCTGGTTGGGCGGCGGTGTGAAGGCGTTCGAACTCGACGGGTGACCTGTAGCCGAGTCCGGAGTGGCGTCGGACGGGGTTGTAGAAGGCCTCGATCCACTCGAACATCGCGTTCGCGAGCTCGGCTCGTGTGGTCCAGTAGCGGCGGTCCAACAGTTCGATCTGCATCGATCCCCAGAACGACTCCATGAGTGCGTTGTCGTAGGCGCAGGCGACCTTGCCCATCGACCCCAGCAGACCGGCCTCGCGCAAGCGGTGGCCGAAGAGCCAAGAGGTGTACTGGGTGCCGCGGTCCGAGTGCAGGATCGTACCGACCGGCTTGCGCCGCAGCCTGGCCATCTCGAGGGCGTCCACGACCAGTTCGGTGCGCAGGTGGTCGGCGATCGACCAGCCCACGACCCGGCGGGAGTACACGTCGAGGACTGCGGCGCAGTAGACCCAGCCCTCACTGGTGCGGTGCTGGGTGATGTCGGTGACCCACAACCGGTCCGGATGCTCAGCGGTGAACTGACGTTGCACGTGGTCGGGCCACGTCGCCTCAGACCGCTGCTGGTGGCGCCAGCGGCGGCGGTGGACACCGGACAGGCCGTGGCAGCGCATCAGCTTGGCGATGCGACGGCGACCAACCTGGTGGGAGCGGCCCAGCACCAGCTCGGCATGCACCCGCCGCACCCCGTAGGTGGCCCGGGCAGCGGCATGGACCTCGATGATCACGTCGAGCAGGTAGGCGTCCTCGACATCGCGCTTCGACGGCGGACGTCTGGCCCACTCGTAGTAGCCCGACGTCGAGACACCCAGGACCCGGCACGTCACCGCCACAGGGAACCCCTCGGCGGCAAGCTCACGAACGAGCCGGAAACCTATTTTCCGAGCACGTTCTCCCGGGCGAAGTAGGCACTCGCCCGCTTCAAGATCTCGATCTCCATGGCCTGGGTGCGGTTCTCCCGACGCAAGCGGACCAGTTCGGCCCGCTCATCACTCGAGAGCCCCTCTCGTTTGCCCTCGTCGACGTCGGCCTGAGCCATCCAGCGACGCAAACCCGATTCAGCGATCCCCAGATCTCTCGCGATCTGTGCAATCGGCTTCTCCCGCAACCGGGCCAGCTCGACTGCACGACGACGGAACTCCGGGTCCTTGGGTGCCGGCGTAACGGACTCCTCTCCGAGACGATCATCGCCTCAACTTCGGTGTCCGGGAAACCGATTACAGGTCAGTACAGGCTCGACCAACGGAGTACAGGCTCGACCAACGATCCGGTCTCGACAGGCTCGACCTCCGGGTGGGCGGCGGGGTGGTCTCGACAGGCTCGACCAACGAGGTGGGCGGGGCGAGGTGGTCTCGACAGGCTCGACCTCCGGGGTTGGGCGGCGCGAGGGGTCTCGACAGGCTCGACCACCGGGCGGGGCTCGGGCGGGGGTTGCTAGTTTGCGTCGGTCTCGAAGGGGACGACGTCCTTGAGGAAGCCGCGCGCCGACAGGAAGTCGCCGAGGGTGGTGCGGTGGGCCTCGCAGGCGAGCCAGACCTTTCGGCGTTCGGGGGTGTGGAGCTTCGGGTTGTTCCACAGCACCTGCCAGTCGGCCGGGGCCTGACAGCCCTTGGACGAGCAGACGGGTGTCGAAGGGCCGGAATCGGTGTTGAACACTGGGCGGATCCTCCAAAGCGGCGGGGGCGGACAGCTACGGGGGAAACCGTCCGACCCCGCCCGAGACACACGTGTCTCGCTCGTCAGTGTGTCACGTAAGTTGACGTTGTGTGCTGTTTTGTCAGGTGATGCGAAGGCTGAGATCCGCCTGTCAGCGTGCGGATCCGGGCAGCTCATTGTTCCGCGGTGCGACGGGCAGGGCCACGTTCTCGCGGGGTCCGGGCATGGCGTTCGCGAACACGACGGCAACGTAGGGCAGGAAGACCGCCCCGACGATGAGGACCCAGCGCAGCCAGCCGTCCGCTGCGACGGCACCGACGAAGCACACGGTACGGATCAGCATCGAGAAGAGGTAGCGCCGTTGACGGTGGTTGATCTCCTCACTGCGGCTGGGTGCCGCCGTGGTGATCCGGACCGGTTCGGTGCCCGGGCGCGAGCTCCGTTCAGACATGTGTCGATCCTACGCCTGCCAGCCGCACGCCCACGCCCGGCACTTCCGCTGGGAACAACTCATCTAGGGTGGTCTCGACCCCAGGAGGAGACACACATGAGCAACCGCACCTACCGGATCAGTGAGATCGTCGGCACGTCGCCGGAGAGCATGGAACAGGCGGTCCGCAACGGGCTGGCCCGCGCGTCGCAGACCCTTCGTCACATCGACTGGTTCGAGGTCACCGAGGTCCGCGGCCAGGTCAAGGACGGCGAGGTCGAGCACTTCCAGGTCGGGCTGAAGGTCGGCTTCCGCCTCGAGGACGAGTGAACTTCCCGCCCTTGGTTGACCTGCGGATGTGATGCAGGTCAACCAAGGCGGCGCGCGGGGTGTTTATGCCTACCGAAGGGTAATCGCTAGCGTCCTTTGACGTGAGCAGATCAGTCCTCGTCACCGGCGGCAACCGCGGTATCGGCCGCGCGCTTGCGGAAGCCTTCCTGGCCCAGGGCGACAAGGTCGCCGTCACCACCCGCAACGGTGGGGCACCTGACGGTGCACTCGACATCCGCTGCGACATCACCGTCGCAGAGCAGGTCGACGCCGCCTTCAAGCAGATCGAGGAGGCCCACGGGCCTGTCGAGGTGCTGGTGGCCAATGCGGGCATCACGCGCGACACGCTCGTCCTTCGCATGAGCGACGATGACTGGGACTCGGTCATCGCCACCAACCTCACCGGCTCCTTCCGCGTCGCCCGGCGTGCTGCCAAGGGCATGCTCCGGTTGCGCCGGGGGCGCATCATCTTCATCTCGTCCGTGGTCGGTCTCCTCGGTTCGCCCGGGCAGGTCAACTACGCGGCCTCCAAGAGCGGTCTGGTCGGCATGGCGCGCTCCTTGGCGCGCGAGCTCGGCTCCCGATCGATCACGGCCAACGTCGTGGCGCCTGGTTTCATCGAGACCGACATGACCGACGTACTGCCGGAGCAGCAGAAGGCCGACTACCAGGGTCAGATCCCGTTGGGACGCTTCGGCGCCGTCGAGGATGTCACCGGGGCCGTCACCTGGCTCGCGGGCGACGGAGCGCGCTATGTCACCGGGGCCGTGATCCCGGTCGACGGCGGCCTCGGCATGGGCCACTAACCACCAGACATTCTGACGTAGGGAAACGACATGGGAATCCTCGAAGGCAAGCGCATCCTGGTGGCCGGCGTCACCATGGACAGCTCGATCGGCTTCGCCACCGCCAAGGTCGCGCAGGAGCAGGGCGCCACCGTGCTGATCTCCAACTTCGGTCGGGCGCTCAACATCACCAAGCGCATCGCCAAGCGGCTTCCCGTGGAGCCGCCCGTGCTCGAGCTGGACGTCACCGACGCGGACCACCTCGCCCGGCTGCCCGAGCTCGTTCGTGAGCACGTCGACGGGCTGGACGGCGTCGTCCACTCGATCGCCTACGGCAACCCGGAGACCCTGCTCGGGGGCAAGTTCATGACCGGCCCTTGGGACGACGTCTCCCAGGCCGTGCACGTCTCGGCGTACTCCCTCAAGTCGCTCGCCGACGCCGCCCGCCCGCTCATGACCAACGGCGGCTCCGTCGTCGGCATGACGTTCGACGCCACCATCGCATGGCCGGCCTACGACTGGATGGGCGTTGCCAAGGCCGCGCTGGAGTCGACCTCCCGGTACCTGGCCCGTGATCTCGGCCCCGAAGGCATCCGGGTCAACCTGGTCTCGGCAGGCCCGCTGCGGACCTTGGCCGCCAAGGCGATCCCGGGCTTCGAGGAGCTCGAGGACACCTGGTCGACCCGGGCCCCCTGGGCTGGGACAACACCGACCAGGAGCCGACGGCCAAGGCCGTGTGTGCGCTGCTCTCGGACTTCTTCCCGGCGACTTCGGGTGAGATCATCCACGTCGACGGCGGCTTCCACGCCATGGGTGCGTGACCTGCTCCAACCATCTGACAGGATTCGCTCGTGGAGACGACGCGGACCTTGGTGATCGTGCGGCATGCCAAGGCGGAGGCATTCGCACCCGATGACCATGCGCGGGCCCTCACGGCCCGTGGCGAGGCGGACGCCCGTGCCCTGGGTACGGCGCTCGCGCACCAGGGCGTCCGGCCCGACGTGGCGCTGGTCTCGGACGCGGCCCGAACCCGAAGCACGTGGTCCTTCCTTCGCGACGGAGCGCGGGCCGCGGGCGTCGAGTGGCAGGCCGACGCGGAGTTCAGTCGCGCCGTCTACACGGCGGACGAGGATTTCCTGCTCCAGTTGGTGAAGGAAGCAGACCCCGGGGCCCGGACCCTGCTCGTCGTCGGACACAACCCGACGGTCGGCAGCCTTGGCCTGCTCCTCGATGACGGCGAGGGACGCCCCGATGCGACGGCGCAGATGGCCCTCGGGTTCCCGACGGCGGGAGGTGCCGTCTTCACCGTCAGGCAGGAGTGGGCCGACCTCTCCTTCGGTACGGCGCGGCTCACCTATTACGCAGTGGGCCACGCCGCTACGTGATGGGTCAGACCGGGGGAGCAGGGGTGATGATCCCCGCGGCGGCGTCAGCCGCCTCGATCTCCTCACGGCTGATCCCGAGGAGATACATGATCGTGTCGAGGTAGGGCACGTTGACCGCCGTGTCTGCCGCCGCCTGGACGACAGGTTTTGCGTTGTAGGCGATCCCCAACCCCGCGGCGTTGAGCATGTCGAGGTCATTGGCTCCGTCACCGATGGCGATGACGGCCGATTCTGGCACCCCGACGTCGGCGGCGAACCGCCTCAGCGCGGCAGCCTTCCCGGCGCGGTCCACGACGTCACCGATGACCTCTCCGGTCAGCAACCCGTCGACCACCTCGAGCTGGTTGGCCTGCGCGTAGTGGATGCCGAGATCCGCTGCGATTCGATCCGTGATCTGGTTGAAGCCGCCGGAGACGAGAGCGAAGCGATAGCCCAACCTGCGCAGCGTACGTACCAAGGTGCGCGCACCGGGATTGAGCTGGATGTTGGTGTAGACCTCGTCGAGCGCCTTCGCGGGGACGCCCTTGAGCAGTGCGACTCGTTGGCGCAGCGACTGCTCGAAGTCGAGTTCTCCACGCATCGCGGCCTCGGTGATGCGAGCGACCTCGGCCTCACATCCGGCATGGGCGGCGATCATCTCGATCACCTCGCCCTGGATGAGCGTGGAGTCGACGTCCATGACGACGAGGCGCATGCTGTGGCGGAGCAGGCTCGCTGGCTGCACCGCGACGTCGATGCCGAGGCGGGTGGCCTCCTTGAGGAGCAGCGTGCGCAGCTTCTCGAGCGGCATGCCCGAGACGTGGAACTCGATGGCGGTCACCGGATAGCGGGCCATGCGGATGATGCGGTCGATGTTGGCACCTGCGTCGGCAATGCGGCCCGTCATGGCGGAGACGGCCTTCGCCTTCAGCGGCGAACCGATCAGGGTCACATGGGCGCGACCCTCCCGACGGGTCCTGTTGTCGCCGGTGCCACGCTCGACCTCGACCGCCATGCCGATGGCCTCCGCCGCGTCGATCACCTGGTCCCGCAGCTTCTTCCAATCCCGTGGCGCGCTCACCAGCACCCCGAGGACGAGCCGACGCCGGAGCACGATCTGCTCGACGTCGATCACCTCGACCCCGGCCTTGGCCAGGGTGCGGAAGATGGTGGAGGTGACCCCGGGCCGGTCCTTGCCGGTGACGGTGATCAGGAGGGTCTTCGGTGCGTCTGCGGGCTCGCTCATGGCAGGCCTGAGCCTACTGCCCGTGCCGTCACCGGTGCGCCGGAGGCCAGACCTCGGGCGAGGCCGCAGCCACCCAGGCGTCGCGTGCGGTCCGGGCCAGCGCAGTCAACGCCTCTCGCCGCATCGAGATCTCAGCAGCCGTTGCCGCCGTACCGTCGCCCTCCAACGCGAGCTCGACGACGTCGAGCGCCTGCTGGGCACGAGCGGCGAGCTCGGCCGCCTCCGGGGGCACGGACGCCGGGCGAGCGAAGTCGGTGCGGTGGCGGATGTTCATCAGGGCGTCCGCGACGTCGGGGTTCCACTGGGCGACGTCGAGATCGGCGAGCCGGGTCGCAGTCGTCGTCAAGGCACCTCGGAGTGCCCGGGAGGCCTCCCCGAGATCGACCAGTTGCCGCTGGCGGGCCGGCATCAGGGACCAGGTGACCCCGCGCCTGCGCGGTGGGGGACCAGGCCGAGTCCCGCGCCGTCGAGGATCACCCCTTCGCCGGCGTGGAGGGCAGCCCGGTTGAACTCCGTCGGACCTCCGAGCCCGGCAAGGTGCCCGGGCACCGGGAGCGCCAGGCCGGCCGACCGCGCCCCGGCGCGACGGAGCTCCGGCAGCGCGAGGAGCAGCGGGACCGGCTCGTCCTCGCCGGGAACGCCGAGCACGTGGTGGGCCGCATCGCCGTCGCGTACGGCGTCCAGCACCTCGCCGGGTCGGGTTCCGCCGTGCAGCCACGCGGTGACCCACCACGCCAGGCGAGCCGAGTCGAGAGGAGGATGAGGGGACACGCTGCGGAGGATATGTCGGCGTCGATAGGGTGCACACATGACGACCGTGCTGGAGTTCTCCGACATCACAGTGCGTCGTGGCAGGTCCACCCTGCTGCAGGGGGTCAACTGGCGTGTCGAGGAGGGTGAGCGCTGGGTCATCCTCGGGCCGAACGGGGCCGGCAAGACCACCCTCATGCAGATCGCCTCGGCGCAGCTCCACCCGACGGCCGGTGTCGCCCGCATCCTTGGTGAGCGCATGGGATCCGTGGACGTCTTCGAGCTCCGCCCGCGGATCGGCGTCACGAGCGCTGCGGTCGCCGAGCGGCTGCCCCGTGGTGAGCGGGTCGCGGATGTCGTGGTGACCGCCTCCTACGGGGCCTACGGCCGGTGGAAGGAGCAGTTCGACGACCTCGACCACGACCGCGCCGAGGAGTTGCTCCGCGAGGTGGGAGTCGCCGACCTCAGGGACCGCACGTTCGGCACGCTCAGCGAGGGTGAACGGAAGCGGGTCCTGATCGCACGAGCCCTCATGTCGGACCCCGAGCTGCTGCTCCTGGACGAACCCGCTGCCGGGCTCGACCTCGGTGGGCGGGAGGATCTCGTCGCCACCCTGGAACTCCTCGCCACCGACGCGGGGTCGCCGGCCATCGTGCTGGTCTCGCACCACGTCGAGGAGATTCCCCCGGTTTCACCCACGCCATGCTCCTGCGTGAGGGCGGAGTGGTTGCGGCAGGGCCCGTCGACGAGGTCATCACCGAGCGGATGTTGAGCAGGACGTTCAACATGCCGCTGAGCGTCACCAGGTCCGACGAGCGCTTTGCCGCCCGTCGGCGTACCCGTAGGCACTAGGCTTGAGTCATGGACTGGCTCAAGGATTTCGCGGAGTGGTTGGGCGACAATGCCTGGGCCAGCTGGTTGGGCATCGGCGGTCTGCTCACCATCGGAGAGCTGTTCAGCCTCGACCTCGTGTTGATCATGCTTGCAGCAGGAGCTGGCATCGGCATGGTGGTCGCCCTGCTCGGTGGGCCGCTCTGGTTGCAGGTGGTCCTGGCCGCGGTCACGTCACTTGCTGCGCTGGCCCTGCTCCGGCCGGGCATCCGCAAGCGACTGCACAGTGGCCCCGACCTGCAGATCGGCCACGACCGCCTGGTTGGTCGTCAGGCGACCGCGTTGTCATCCATCAGTGCTCTGCACCCCGGCCTGGTGAAACTCGCCGGCGAGGAGTGGAGCGCCCAGCCCTACGACGAGACCATCGTGATCGAGCCGGGGCAGATCGTCGACGTGCTCGAGATCCGCGGTGCCACCGCGATCGTCCACCCGCTCCCACAGATCGAGTGAAACTCTTGGCCCGCATCGGGTGAGGAGCCCCTGGTTGTGGGTAGGAGTGCCGCGACCGTACTGGAAAGGAAAGCTGCATGGTTGTCTTGATCTTGCTTGCAGTACTGCTGCTGTTCGTGGTGGTGGTGCTCTCAAAGACGGTGCGGATCATCCCGCAGTCGCGCGCCGGCATCGTCGAACGTTTCGGGAAGTACAAGGCATCGTTGCCTGCCGGCCTCAACGTGTTGGTGCCGTTCGTCGACCGGGTGCGCTACGTGATCGACCTGCGTGAGCAGGTCGTCTCCTTCCCGCCCCAGCCGGTGATCACCGAGGACAACCTCGTCGTGTCGATCGACACCGTCATCTACTTCCAGGTGACGAACCCGGTGGCGGCGACCTACGAGATCGCCAACTACATCCAGGCAGTCGAGCAGCTCACCATGACCACGCTCCGCAACATCGTCGGTGGCATGGACCTGGAGGAGACCCTCACCAGCCGCGACGCCATCAACAGCCGCCTGCGCGGTGTGCTCGACGAGGCGACCGGCAAGTGGGGCATCCGCGTGAACCGCGTGGAGCTCAAGGGCATCGATCCGCCGCCGTCCATCAAGGACTCGATGGAGAAGCAGATGCGTGCGGACCGCGACAAGCGGGCCGCCATCCTCACGGCCGAGGGGCAGCGTCAGTCGGCGATCCTCACCGCCGAGGGCGCCAAGCAGTCGGCGATCCTCAATGCCGAAGGTGACCGGGAGTCGCAGATCCTGCGCGCCCAGGCTGACCGGGAGTCGCAGATCCTGCGCGCCCAGGGTGAGGGCCAGGCCATCCAGACGGTCTTCCAGGCCATCCACGACGGCCAGCCTGACCAGTCGCTGCTCGCCTACCAGTACCTCCAGATGATGCCCAAGATCGCCGAGGGTGACGCCAACAAGGTGTGGATCGTCCCGTCGGAGATCGGCAAGGCCCTCGAGGGACTCGGGTCCACGATGACCAACCTTCAGGGCATCCCGCAGGACGCCAGTCCGCGGGTCCGGGTCGACATGGGCGACACGGAGCCGATCCCGCCGACCCCGTCTGCTGACGACTCGACGCTGAGCCGTACGCACGACGCCGTTCAGCAGGCCATCCGTGAAGCGCAGGGGGCTTCGATGTCGCCGCCCCCGGTGAGTCCCGAGCCGGCTTCACCCGCTGCACCGCCCGTGCCGGGTGAGCCGGAGACCCCACAGGCTTGAGCCTGTTCGAAGCCGTCGCGATCCTGCTCGCAGGGTGTGCGGCCGGCACCATCAACACCGTGGTGGGGTCGGGAACGTTGATCACGTTCCCGACCCTGCTGGCGTTCGGGGTGCCGCCGGTGACGGCCAACGTGTCCAACACGATCGGCCTCGTGCCGGGTTCGCTGAGCGGTGCCGTCGGCTACCGTCGAGAGCTGGCCGGACAGCGCTCCCGGGTGCTCCGCCTCTGTTCGGCCAGTGCGCTGGGAGCCCTCGTCGGCGCGGGCCTGCTCCTGAAGCTCCCTCCGGGCGCCTTCGAGGCGATCGTCCCCGTCCTGATCGTGCTGGGATGCGTCCTGGTCATCGCCGGCCCACGAATCTCGAGCTGGATCGCTCGACGTCACGAGGCCAGCGGCGGGTTGCCGGTGAACGGTGCATGGTGGGTCTGGCCCCTGGTCGCAGCGACCGGCGTGTACGGCGGTTATTTCGGTGCTGCGCAGGGAGTGCTGCTGATGGCCGTGCTCGGGATCGGCATCGACGAGACCCTGCAACGCCTCAACGGGGCGAAGAACGTCCTCGTGGCGGTTGCCAATGGGGTCTCCGGCATCGTCTTCGCCGTCGTCGCCGACGTGGACTGGCTCGTGGTGGTGATCATTGCCTGCGGCGCGATTGCCGGGGGACAGCTGGGTGCGGCGTACGGTCGTCGGCTGCCGCCCACCGTGCTGAGGTGGTTCATCGTGGCGGTGGGGGCGATCGCCGTGGCCGCCTTCCTGCTCTGACCCGCGGCTGTGTGCCCAGGCCCTCAGGCGTCGCGGACGACGGTCGTGCCCGCGAACTCGTCGTGCAGGCCGCGCCCGAGCGCGTTGCCGCCGATCGTCACCGCAATGGCGACGACCACGGCGAGGGACCCGAGGCCGGTGAGGATGCCGAGCACAGGGATGCCGGAGAAGATGCTGAGTGCGATCCAGACGTTGCGCTTGATCGCCTGCTGCTGGTCGGGGACCCCTCCCGAGGAGCTGGTCGTCCGCAGGCTCATGACCTTCTTGCCGATGGTCTGCCCGGTCGTGCTCTCGAAGTGCACGTAGTAGGCGAGGAGCGCGACGCCGACGACGGCTGGGACAACCACGGCACCGATCGTCTCGTCGGCCAGGCCCAGGACCCCCAGAACCGCTCCCAGCACCACGCCCATCGGAATCCCGACGATCAGTCCGTCCAGGAGCCGGGCGACGAATCGCTCGATCAGGTGGCCCGATCGGGCCCGTCCGGGTTGCGATGCCGGTTGCTGGGGAAACGGTCCGGTCATGGGTGAGGTCCTCCTGGTGGTCGTGGCTGCTCGCGCAAACTATCGATCGGGGCGGGCGACCACAACGGTCCCGGGCCATCCGGAGCCGGATTCCTCCGAAGGGATGACGGGACGGCGCGAATTGCTCAGCGGCGCGAGCCGATGATGCCCGTCGCGACAGCAGCGAGGGCCGGAAGGGCGAGCATGAGGCCGGTGCGCTTCGTGACGACACCCGCGCGCCCGGCAAGTGCCCCGGCCGCGGCGTCTGCCGCATCGACGGCGACACCGGCGAGGACGACCTGGCGACGCAGGTCGGCGGGAGCTGCCAGGGTCGCGGCGCCGAGCGCGATCTCGCGGGAGGCGAACATCCGGTTCATGTAGGTCAGCTGGCCCTGTGACGTATCGAGTCCGAAGACACGCGTGGCGAGTCCGGGCGCGATGAGGGCGAGAGCACCCAGTCCGATGCGGGCGAGGGCGAGTCCGGTGACGGGATTCATGTGAGGCAGGTTACTGGTCGCTGCGCGTGTCGACGTACGCCGACACCCACGTGTCGAGCTCGGCGAAGGCCTGCTTGCGCGCGGGTTCGCGCGACAGCCACACGTCGTGACGGGCATCGGGGATCGCGATGCTGGTGACGTGGGTGCCGATGGCCGGGGCCCAGCGCCGGATCTGTTCGACGTCGAGGACGATGTCGGTCGTGTGGACCTCGTCGCTCATGTCGGTCGGATTCCCGGAGCGGGTGCTGGAGAGCACGAGGGTGGGGGTGGGGAGCCGGAGGCCCCGGTGCAGCTCCGCGTGGCCGCGACGGATGGCGCGCAGCCAACCGGCATGGACGGGCCAGGACTCGAGCGGCTTCCAGTCGAGACTGAAGTCGAACTCGCCGTCGTGGTCGCGGTGGAGGCTTCGGGCATAGAGGCCGCTCACGTTGCGGGGGATCGGGCGCTTCGGCGCGCGTCGTCCCACCTGATCGACGACCTGGGTGCCGACGGTGCGGAGCAGCCACGGCCCCTTCAGGTCGAACCACGGGGAGTTCAGCACCATGGCTGCCGGCCGGTGCCCACGGGAGCGGAGCCACAGCGGCACGGTGAGGCCGCCGGTCGAGTGGGCGGAGAGGACGACGGGCCGGCCGTCTGCACCGAGCCGGGCCCAGGCCCAGTCGAGCTCCGCGAAGTACTCGGAGAGATCGGCAACGTAGTTGGCGGTCTGGTGGGGAGCAACGAGCGGCCGTACTTGCGCAGGTCGAGGGCGTGGAAGTCCCAGCCGCGCGCTGTCCACCACTCGGCATGGACGGTCTGGAAGAAGTAGTCGGCGAAGCCGTGCACGTGGAGGACGTTCCCGCGTGGCGTCGTACCGGGATCGGCCGGCCGCGTCACCAGGGTCGCGGTCACGGGTCCCTCGTCGTCGTCGGGCAGGGCGAAGGTGAGGCGGGTGTAGGGAGCCCCCAGGATGTCGTCGCCCGGCTGCGCAGCTGTCATGGACCAGATTGTGGCAAGGATGCCTTGGTGAGGACACTTAGGGCGCCCTTGCTTGAATCATTCAAGAAAACGGATTGAATGGGAGTGCCGCATCCCGATGACGTCGGGTCGATCCGGGCTCTTGTGATGGAAGGGCCCACCTCAATGACGAGGAGAGTCATGACGCAGGACAACACGTTGCCGTTGACGACGGCGGCCGGTGCGCCGGTCACCAACAACCAGGACAGCCTCACCGCTGGGCCGCGCGGGCCGATGCTGCTGCAGGACCTGTGGTTCCTGGAGAAGCTCGCACACTTCGACCGCGAGGTGATCCCCGAGCGTCGGATGCATGCGAAGGGGTCCGGTGCCTACGGCACGTTCAAGGTCACCCACGACATCTCGCAGTACACCCGGGCGAAGCTGTTCAGCCAGGTGGGCAACGAGGCCGAGATGTTCGCCAGGTTCTCCACCGTGGCCGGTGAGCGCGGCGCGGCCGACGCCGAACGCGACATCCGCGGCTTCGCACTGCGCTTCTACACCGAGGAGGGCAACTGGGACGTCGTCGGCAACAACACCCCGGTCTTCTTCTTCCGTGACCCGCTGAAGTTCCCCGACCTCAACCGCGCGGTCAAGCGTGACCCGCGCACCAACCTGCGCGACGCCGAGAACAACTGGGGCTTCTGGACCGGGCTTCCCGAGGCGCTCCACCAGGTCACCATCGTGATGTCGGACCGTGGCATCCCGAAGGGTTACCGCCACATGCACGGATTCGGCTCGCACACCTACTCCATGATCAACGCTGCGGGTGAGCGCAACTGGGTCAAGTTCCACTTCCGCACCCAGCAGGGCATCGAGAACCTCACCGACGAGGAAGCCGCCAAGCTCGTGGGCGACGACCGCGAGTCCAGCCAGCGTGACCTCTACGAGGCCATCGAGCGTGGCGACTTCCCGAAGTGGAAGTTCTTCATCCAGGTGATGCCGGAGGCCGACGCGGAGAACTATCGCTTCCATCCCTTCGACCTCACCAAGGTCTGGTCGAAGAAGGACTACCCGCTCATCGAGGTCGGCGAGTTCGAGCTCAACCGCAACCCGGAGAACTACTTCGCCGACGTCGAGCAGGCCGCCTTCACGCCGGCCAACCTGATCCCGGGCATCAGCTTCTCGCCCGACCGGATGCTGCAGGGACGTCTCTTCTCCTACGGTGACGCGGCGCGCTACCGCCTCGGGGTGAACCACCACCAGATCCCGGTCAACTTCCCCAAGGCTGCTCCCGGGCTCAACACCTATCACCGCGACGGCACGATGCGTGTCGACGGCAACCAGGGCGGCGTGCCCGGTATCGAGCCCAACAACTTCGGGCGTTGGGCCGAGCAGCCCGAGTACGCCGATCCCGCGCAGGCTGTCGGGGCCGTCGCCGACCGCTTCAACTACCGCGAGGACGACGACAACTACTTCGAGCAGCCGGGTGACCTCTTCCGGTTGATGAGCGCCGAGCAGCAGCAGGTGCTCTTCGAGAACACGGCACGGGCCATCGACGGCGCTTCGCAGACGTCGATCGACAAGCACGTCGAACACTGCACCAAGGCTGATCCGGCCTACGGCGAGGGTGTCCGCAAGGCGATCGAGGCGCTGCAGGCCGGCGCGCTCAGCGACACCGACCCGAACCCGGACAACACTCCCGCGTGACGCTCTGACCCGCACGACAGCGTCAACGGGCCCGGCACCTCCTCTTCGCAGGGAGAAGGTGTCGGGCCTCCTCGGTGGTCGAGCCCGTAGCGGCCCCGCAGGCCGAGTCCGCCCGCTGCCGGATCAGAGCAGCAGATGGGCGCGGCCGAACATCCGCGCCGCCTCCCGCGCGGTGGGCGTACCGGTGTCGAGGCTGGCTCCTGCCTCGATCAGCGCCCTCGCCACCTCGTCCTCACCCTTGAAGAGGGCGCCGGCAAGCGGTGACTGGTCGCGTGCATTGAGCAGGTCGAGGTCCGCGCCCCGCTCGATCAGGGCTCGCACCGTTGCCATATGGCCGTGGTAGGCCGCCAGCATCAGCAGTGACTGCCCGTCGTCCCCCTGGGTGTCGACCGGGAGACGGTGGTCGAGGAACTCCACGAGTTCGCTGGTGTTGCCGGTGCGTGCGAGCTCCAGGGCGAGGGCGACCACTCGCGCGAGCTGATCAGGGGGAGCGAGCTCATGAAGGGCATGGTAGGCCGCGCGGGAATGATTTCCTGAGCCACCGCGTTGGCACAGTAGTTTCGATTTCAACTACAAGGAGTGATCCGCGATGCAGCTCGGAATCTTCACCGTCGGCGACGTCACCACCGACCCCACCACCGGACGGACACCCTCCGAGCACGAGCGGATCAAGGCGACGGTCGAGATCGCCAAGAAGGCCGAAGAGGTCGGCATGGACGTCGTGGCGTTCGGGCAGCACCACAACCCGCCCTTCGCCGCATCCTCACCGACCACCACCATGGCCTTCGTCGCCGCGCAGACCGAGAAGCTGATCCTGTCGACGTCGACGACCCTGATCACGACCACCGACCCGGTCCGGATCGCGGAGGACTACGCGCAGCTGCAGCACCTGGCCGATGGTCGCGTCGACCTGACGCTGGGCCGCGGCAACACCGGGCCCGTCTATCCGTGGTTCGGCAAGGACATCCGCGACGGCATTGCACTGGCCGTCGAGAACTACGCGCTGCTGCGGCGCCTGTGGGACGAGGACGTCGTGAACTGGGAGGGAAGTACCGCACTCCGCTGCAGGGCTTCACGGCCACGCCGCGGCCGCTCGACGGTGTCGCGCCGTTCGTCTGGCACGGCTCGATCCGCAGTCCCGAGA
Organism: Nocardioides alcanivorans; assembly: GCF_021555175.1. Lineage (GTDB taxonomy): Bacteria > Actinomycetota > Actinomycetes > Propionibacteriales > Nocardioidaceae > Nocardioides > Nocardioides alcanivorans. The sequence goes on from NZ_JAKGRW010000015.1 coordinate 55,611, forward strand.
TCGCCGAGCAGGCCGCCTACTACGGCGACGGCTTCTTCCACAACCACATCTTCTGGCCGGCGGGCCACACGCAGCGGATGGTCGAGCTCTATCGCCGCCGCTTCGAGCACTACGGGCACGGCAGCGCCGATCAGGCGATCGTCGGTCTGGGAGGGCAGGTCTTCATGCGGAAGAACAGCCAGGACGCGATCCGTGAGTTCCGGCCCTACTTCGACAAGGCCCCCGTCTACGGTCACGGCCCGTCGTTGGAGGACTTCACCCAGGCCACGCCGCTGACCGTCGGATCGCCGCAGCAGGTGATCGAGCGGACCCTGTCGTTCCGTGACTATGTCGGTGACTACCAGCGGCAGCTGTTCCTCATGGACCACGCCGGCCTGCCGCTGAAGACGGTCCTCGAGCAACTCGACCTGTTGGGCGAGGAGGTGTTCCCGGTGCTCCGCAAGGAGTTCGCGGCACTGAAGCCGGCTCACGTCCCCGACGCGCCGACCCACGCCTCGCGCGTCGCGGCAGCGGGCGGCCCGAAGGACAGCACGGTCCACGCGCCGTCGGACGACGTCACCGGCAAGTCGCCGGCCGCGGTCTGACCGCGACACAGAGAGAGGAGCAGCTCCATGAAGATCGTCGCCATCTCCGCCGGCCTCAGCGCGCCGTCGTCCACCCGACTCCTTGCCGACCAGTTGGCGGAGGCAGCCGTCCGTGAGCTCGACCTGGCCGGTGAGCGGGTCGAGCTCGAGGTCATCGAGCTTCGGCCGCTGGCCCATGCGCTGGCCGACAACCTCACCACCGGGTTCCCCTCCGGCGACCTCGCCGAGGCCATCGACACGGTTGCCGGTGCCGATGCGCTGATCGCGGTGACCCCGGTGTTCACGGCGTCCTACAGCGGCCTGTTCAAGACGTTCTTCGACGTGCTCGACAAGGACCTGCTCGCGGGAGTTCCGGTCCAGATCGCGGCCACCGCGGGGACAGCACGGCACTCCCTGGTGCTCGACCATGCCGTGCGCCCGTTGTTCGCCTACCTGCGTGCTGTGGTGCTCCCCACCGGTGTGTTCGCCGCCAGCGAGGACTTCGGATCGACTGCCGGCGGCGAACTCGCCCAGCGGGTGGCTCGGGCCGGCAAGGAGCTCGCCGACCACTTGCTCGGCACCACGCGTCGTTCCGCTCCCCGCGACGAGTTCGCGGATCCGGTGCCCTTCGACGAATTGCTCCGCGGCGCCTGACCGCCCCGACCTCGGGGAACGCGTGGTGCGACCTCGCGGGTCAGTGCTGGTAGGTGCCGTGGACGATCGCGCGGCCGAGGGTCTTGAAGGCCAGGTTGAACGAGACCACGGCCGGGGAGGCGTCGGCGTCCACGCCCAGCGCCTCCTCGCCGACGGCGTGCACCACGAAGTAGTAGCGGTGCACTTGGTCGCCCTGCGGTGGAGCAGCCCCCATGAAGCCGTGGTCGCCGCCGTCGTTGCGCACGTGGAAGGCCTTGCCCGGAAGGGTGTCGGCTGCCGCACCGGCATCGAGTGACGTGACGTCGGCGGGCAGGTCGACGAGCACCCAGTGCCAGAAGCCGCTGGGCGTCGGCGCGTCCGGGTCGAAGCAGGTGACGACGTAGGACTTCGTGCCCTCCGGGGCTCCTTCCCAGCTCAGCTGGGGAGACGTGTTGCCCAGGGCGGCCACCTGGTCGTCCTTCAACGGCTGGCCATCGGTGAGGTCATCGCTGGTGACGGTGAAGGCGGGCACGGCCGGGAGCAGGTCGTAGGGATTCGGGCTGACGGGGCGTTCGATGCTCATGGCGCCAACGTAGTGGGTCCAGCCCACCGTTCCGAGGGCTGGAGGGTTGCGGAAGTGCTGGCGGCGCTTCGGGGAGAATGGCCCAGTGACGACTCCTGTGGACCTCCTCGACCAGACACTCGCCTCGATCCGCGGTCTCGACCAGTCCGCAGCCGACGCGGCGACCGCCCGCCAGGCGCTGCTGACCAAGCCGGCCGGGTCGCTGGGCGTCCTGGAGGAGACCTCGGTCAGGTTGGCCGGGATCACCGGTCAGTGCCCGCCCGAGATCCCCGAGCGGGTCGCAGTCGGAGTCTTCGCCGCCGACCACGGTGTGGTGGCCAGCGGAGTGACCCCGTGGCCCCAGTCGGTGACCACCTCGATGGTCGAGAACTTCCGAGCCGGTGGTGCCGCCGTCAACGTACTCGGCCGCCAAGTGGGTGCCGAGGTGGTCGTCATCGACATCGGCATGGTCGACGACGTCAAGGAGGATGCCGTGGTGCGGGCGCGCAAGGTGCGCCCCGGTACGGCGGACCTTGCCCTGGGGGCGGCCATGTCGCGGGAGGAGGCACTCACCGCGATCGGCACCGGCATCCGCATCGCCGGCGAGCTCGTCGATGCCGGGCACCAGTTGCTGATCACGGGCGACATGGGCATCGGCAACACCACTGCGTCGGCCTGCCTGGTGGCCCACTTCACCGGCCGGGACGCCGACGAGATCACCGGCCGCGGCACCGGTATCGATGACGAGATGCTGCAGCACAAGGCCCGGATCGTCGCGGACGCCGTGGCGCGTCTCGCACCCGATGCGGACCCGGTCGACGTCCTGGCCGCCGTCGGCGGTCTGGAACACGCGGGTCTCGTCGGTTTCATCCTCGGCGCCGCCGCCCGCCGGATCCCGGTGCTGCTCGACGGCGTGATCGCCGGCTCTGCGGCACTGGTCGTCCACGCCGTCAAGCCTGAGGCAGTGGACCACTGCCTGGCCGGTCACCGCAGCGCCGAACCGGCGCACAGCTCGGCTCTTGCGCACCTCGGCCTCCGGCCGCTGGTCGACCTCGACCTGCGACTCGGTGAGGGAGTGGAGCGGTCCTCGCGGTGCCGCTCGTCCGCGCCGCCGCCGCCATCCTGGCCGAGATGGCCACGTTCGAGAGTGCGGGGATCGAGGCATGACCGACCAGATCTATCCCGCCGGCCTGCTGCTCACGGGGCGCAAGGTCGTCGTCGTCGGCGGTGGCAACGTCGCGCAGCGACGGGTGCCGGCACTCATCGCGGCCGGCGCTCGCGTGCATGTCGTCTCCCCGGAGGTCACCCCGGCGATCGAGGGGATGGTCGACGAGATCACGCTCGTGCTGCGTGGCTTCGAGCCGGCCGACCTGGACGAGGCCTGGTACGTGATCGCAGCCACCGACGACACTGCCACCAACGAGGCCGTCTCCATCGCTGCGGAGGAGCGCCGGATCTTCTGTGTGCGCAGCGACGACGCAACCAAGGCCAGTGCCTGGACGCCTGCGGTGGGACGTCACGGCACCACGACCGTCGCGGTCGTGGGCAACCGAGAGCCCCGCCGCTCGGCGGGCCAACGCGACCAGATCCTCCACCTCCTGCGTGAGGGCGAGCTCGATGTCGAGCTCGACCGCGCTCCAGGTGTCGTGCTGGTCGGCGGCGGACCGGGCGACCCCGAGCTCGTGACGATCGCCGCGCGTCATGCCCTGGCTTCCGCCGACGTCGTGGTGGCCGACCGGCTCGCTCCCCGCGAGCTGCTCGACGAGCTCTCGCCCGAGGTCGAGCTGATCGATGTCGCCAAGCTGCCCCGGGGGCGCTCGGCCGCACAGGAGTTCATCAACGAGGTGATCGTCGAGCGTGCCCTCGCGGGCAAGCGCGTGGTCCGTTTCAAGGGCGGCGACAACTTCGTCTACGGGCGCGGTTTCGAAGAGGTCATCGCGTGTCGGGCGGCCGGCGTGCCGGTGACCGTGATCCCCGGTCTCTCGTCCTCCATCGCGGTGCCCGCACGCGCTGGGATCCCGGTGACCCACCGCGGCGTCACGCACGAGTTCACCGTCGTCTCCGGCCACCTGCCGCCCGGGCACCCCGAGTCCCTCGTCGAGTGGGATGCGTTGGCCCGACTGCGCGGCACCATCGTGCTGCTCATGGGAGTCGACAACGCCCCAGCCATCGCCGCTGCACTGATGGCCGGGGGCAGGAGTGCGGACACGCCCGTCGCGGTGATCCAGGACGGCACGATGCCCGGGGAGACGAAGGTGCTCTCGACCCTCGCAACGTTGCAGGACGACATGACCGCGGAAGGCGTTCGTCCTCCGGCGATCATCGTGATCGGCGACGTGGTCGCCGTCGCCCACCCCGAGCGGTTCGGAGAGCGCTGATGGCGCGGTTCGTGCCGGTCACCGACCCGGCCGACGTGCGGCTGGCGGACTACAGGGATCTGCGCGACGTGCAGCTGCGCAAGAGCCTGGAGGCCGAGCACGGGCTCTTCATCGCCGAGGGCGACAAGGTCGTCAGGCGAGCGCTGGAGGCAGGGTTCGCCCCGCGCTCCTTCCTGTTGGCCGAGCGCTGGCTGGAGGGGCTCGATGACGTGCTGGGGCCGAGCGACGCCCCCTGCTTCGTCGTGTCCGAGAAGCTCGCCGAGGAGGTCACCGGCTTCCACGTGCACCGCGGTGCCCTGGCCTCGATGCAACGCCGGCCGCTCCCCACGGTGGACGAGGTGCTCGACGGCGCGCGCGCCGTACTCGTGCTCGAGGACGTGGTCGACCACACCAACGTGGGCGCGATCTTCCGCAGTGGCGCGGCGATGGGCTTCGACGCCGTGCTGTTGTCCCCGCGTTGCGCCGACCCGTTCTACCGTCGCGCGGTCAAGGTCGGGATGGGCGCCGTGTTCAGCACCCCGTGGACCCGCCTCGAGGAGTGGTACGACGCCCTCCCGGACCTTTCGGCCCGCGGCTTCACGACCGTGGCCCTCACCCTGGCGCCCGATTCCACTCCCATCGAGGAAGCGGTGGCCGGACCCGATCGCGTTGCCCTCGTCCTCGGGTCGGAGGGCCCGGGCCTCTCCCAGCGGTGGCAGGACGCGGCCGACCGGCGCGCGATCATCCCGATGCGTGAGGGCATCGACTCACTCAACGTGGCCGCCGCGACCGCCGTCGCCTGCTATCTCACCAGTCGCGCGCTCAAGGGCTGAGGCCGGCACCAGCGAGCGTTGAGGAGCGCTCAGCTGTCGGTCGGCCAGTCGGCCGGGAACTCGTCGGCGGCCTTGTCGTGGATCTTCTGGAGCTTCTTGCGAGCCTTCGTGGCGAGCCGGTCGCCGAAGACGGTGCCGAAGGTGTGGTCGGTCTCGTGCTGGAGGCAGCGGGCCAGGAGTCCGTCACCGGCGAAGGCGACCTCCTCGCCGTCCAGCCCTTGGCCGGTCACGCTCGCCCAGTCGGGACGGGAGCAGTCGATGAAGGCGCCGGGGAACGACAGGCACCCTTCCTCGGCCGTGTCGAGACGGCGGTCGGTGCCTTCGGGAAGCGTCAGCTTCGGATTGCAGACCACACCGACCACGTTCTGGCCGCTCGCATCGGGACAGTCGAAGACGAAGACAGCGAGGTCGACACCGATCTGGCAGGCGGCGAGACCGACTCCGTCGGCGGCATACATCGTGGCGACCATGTCGGCGACGAGGGTCCGCAACGAGTCGTCGAACTCGGTGACCAGTTGCTGGGGTGCATGCATGACCGGCGTGCCCCAGCGTGTCATCGGGCGGACGGTGCCACCTTCGGGAAGTGGGCCGTAGGGGGCGTGAGGTGCTGGCTCCATGGGCGAAACCCTACGAGAGGTCGCCGGGGTCAGCAGCGCCCAGGTGGTCGCTCACCTCGCGGTAGGTCTCCCGGTCCTCGACGCGGGACCGAGCACCGTGCCGCTGGGCCAGCATCTGGAGGTCGATCACGTCATGGAGCAACTCGGCTCGGACCTGGAGCAGCTCTCCGGAGAGCTCCTGCTCAGCAGGGTTGCGCGGTTCGTGTGCAACGCTCCGGTCGTCCTGGAGCAGGCCGACCCGCAGGCCTTCTGCCTCGAGCCGTTCGAGGTTCCGGGCCCCACCGTGTATCTCGAGCAACAGACGGTCGGTTGCCGCCAGCGCCTCCGGATCCATGGTTGCTCGCGCCATGTCCGCCGCGAGTACGTCGGCCCGCGCGGTGAGTGCATCGGTGCCGGTCACCCGGTAGCGACGATCGCTGCGGCGAACCCGTGGCCGCCAAGCCACGGCAGCGACTGCGCCGACGACCCCGATGACGCCCGCCACGCCGAGGGTCTCCACCCACGCTGCGTTGTCTCCAGCGACCACCAGCGCGGATCCCGTGCCGGCTGTCGCGGAGGTGACCCAGGGGGCGATCGGGTTGACCCGTTGGCGACTGTGCCGCTCGACGACCTCGGGAAGGGTGCTCGGATTGGCCACCGCGTTCACGGTGTCGTGCCAGCCGACGCCGACGTGGGTCCAGGCGAGGCGGAGTCCCCGCGCGGTGCCGAGCGTTGCCGCACTTCCCAGCCGATGGAGCTCAGCGAGGAAGTCGGCCCGCGACGCCGGCTTGAAGCGCTGCACGAGCTCTCCGAGGCCGCCCTCGGACACCTGTCCCCACAGCCGATGCACTGCATCCAGCGGTTTCTTCTTCGCCATCACACCTCGTTCGTCCGTCATCGGTCAGGCTACCGGCTCGGGGTGATCGCGGACCGGCGGTGAGAAGTTGTGACCTGCGACATCTCCGGAAAGTGTGGCGCGATGTGTAACTCGGAGTTACATTTTGTCCATGTCCCTTCTCAAAGCATCCAGGGCCGCCGTCTCCCCGGGTGGGAAGCACGGCGTGGCCAGTCGGGAGACCCGCGACCCGATCGGTTTCGCCGTCCTCGCCCTCAACAAGCTGGCCCAGAGTGACCTGATCGATCGCCTCGGCTTGCGCAAGCAGACCGAGCAGACCGTCTTCTCCGTCACCCGCAGTGGCTTCAAGGCGGCAGGTGCGACCAGCCGTGCCTTCACCCGCAAGGGCAAGAAGGGTGCCGACGGCGTCCGCGTGCCGAGCATCAACCCGACGGGGGTCTTCGACCTCACGCCCACCGAGGACGAGCAGATGCTCGTCGACGTGGTGAAGGAGTTCGCAGCCGAGATGCTGCGGCCGGCCGCAGCCGAGGCCAACGAGTCATGCGTCGCCCCGGATGAGCTGCTCGCCTCGAGCCTCGAGATCGGCCTTCCGATCCTGGGCGTCCCGGAGAAGCTGGGCGGCATCTCCGAGGAGCGTTCGGCGATGGCCGGCACCTTGGTGGCCGAGGCGCTCGCCGAGGGTGACATGGGACTCGCCGTCGCAGCGCTCGCCCCGGGTGCGGTCGCCACCGCCATCTCGCTGTGGGGCACCGACGAGCAGCAGGCCACCTATCTGCCCGAGTTCACCGGCGACGCCGTCCCGGCAGCCGCCCTGGCGTTGACGGAGCCCACCCTGCTCTTCGATGCGCTCAGCCCGGCGACCAAGGCGGTCAAGGACGGCAAGGGCTATGTGCTCAACGGCGTGAAGTCGTTGGTGCCGCGCGGCGCCGAGGCCGAGCTCTTCGTGGTGGGAGCGGAGCTCGACGGCAACAACGTGTTGTTCCTCGTCGAGTCCGGCAGCGAGGGCGTCGAGGTCGAGGGCGATCCGGCCATGGGTGTCCGCGCCGCGAGCCTCGCGAAGCTGCGCCTGACCGACGTACGCGTCCCGGCCGAGGCCGTGCTGGGCGCGACCGACGGTTCGACGTACGCCGAGTGCGTGCGGCTGTCGCGACTGGCGTGGTGTGCGCTGGCCGTGGGCACCGGGCAGGCCGTGCTCGACTACGTGAAGACCTACGTGAACGAGCGGGAGGCGTTCGGCGAGCCGATCAGCCACCGTCAGGCCGTCGCGTTCATGGTGGCCGACATGGCCACCGAGTTGCAGGGCATGCGACTGCTGACCTACCGCGCCGCGTCTCGTGCGGCACAGGGCAAGGACTTCTCGCGAGAGGTTGCGTTGGCTCGCAAGGCGTGCGCCGACCACGGCATGAAGATCGGCCTCGACGGCGTCCAGCTGCTCGGTGGCCACGGCTTCGTCAAGGAGCACCCCGTCGAACGGTGGTACCGCGACCTGCGTGCCATCGGCCTCGTGGAAGGAGGCGTGCTGGTCTGACGACCGCACCCACGATCATGATCAATCTTGAGACTCCCAAGAAGCACCGGGCGCTGATCGACCAGGCGCACCAGGTGGCCATGAACATGCTGCGGCCGATCAGCCGCAAGTACGACCGGGCCGAGCACGCCTATCCCAAGGAGCTCGACATGCTCGCGGCGATGATCGACGGGCTCTCCGAGTCCGGCGCGTCCGAGGGTGCGGGCGCGACCGGCGTGCGTCGCGACGGGACGGATGCGAAGGCCGGCGTCAAGAACGGCGCCAACCTCGCCTCCGTGCAGTCGGTCGCCGAGATGTGCTGGGGCGACACCGGCCTCACGCTGTCGATGCCCCGCCAGGGTCTCGGCAACTCCGCCATCGCCTCGGTGGCCAACGACGAACAGCTCGAGCGCTTCGCCGGAACCTGGGCCTCGATGGCGATCACCGAACCCTCCATGGGCTCCGACTCGGCAGCGTTGACGACCACGGCCACCAAGGACGGGGACGAGTACGTCCTCAACGGCGAGAAGATCTTCGTCACGTCCGGCGACCGTTCCGACAGCGTGGTCGTCTGGGCCTCGCTCGACAAGTCACTGGGACGCGCGGCCATCAAGTCCTTCGTCGTCACGAAGGGCACCCCGGGCATGAAGGTGGAGCGTCTCGAGCACAAGCTCGGCATCCGTGCGTCCGACACCGCGGTGATCACGTTCACCGACTGCCGGGTGCCCGCCGAGAACCTCCTCGGCAGTCCGGAGGTCGACGTGAAGGCCGGTTTCGCCGGCGCGATGGCGACCTTCGACAACACCCGCCCCCTGGTCGCCTCGATGGCCGTCGGTTGTGCGCGGGCCGCGCTCGACCTCACCCGGGAGCTGCTCGAGGAGGCCGGCATCGTGATCGACTACGACCGGCCGGCCAACAACCAGCACGCGGCCGCTGCGCGCTTCATCCAGCTGGAGTCCGACTGGGAGGCGGGACGCCTGCTCACCATGCAGGCTGCCTGGATGGCTGACAACCGCCAGCCCAACTCACTCGAGGCCTCGATGGCCAAGGCCAAGGCCGGTCGGGTCGGCTCCGACGTGACCTTGAGCTGCGTCGAGCTCGCCGGCTCGATCGGCTACAGCGAGACCGAGCTGCTGGAGAAGTGGTCCCGCGACTCCAAGATCCTCGACATCTTCGAGGGCACCCAGCAGATCCAGCAGCTGATCATCGCGCGCCGGGTTCTGGGCCTCTCCAGCGCCGAGTTGAAGTGATCGGCACCCCTGCCTGACACAGCAGAAGAACCCGGCTCCGTGGGGAGCCGGGTTCCTCTGTCTTCCTGACGGATCAGGCGACCTGGCGGAACGGGTCGTGCTCGGCGAGGATCCGGTCGACCCGGGCCTGGTCGATCCGAGCGGCGACTGTCTGGTTCTCCTGGGCGTCACGCACGCACTTGGCGAGGGTGAAGGCCGAGGTGGTGAGGAACAAGGTACCGAGGGCCAGGAAGGCTCGGATCCACGGTTCGACGGGCAGGTAGCAGACCGCGAGGATCATGGTCAGCAGGGCGATGCCGAAGGAGATGGCGGCCTGGAGGAAGAAGGCGTTGGTGGTCTTGGTGGGAACGTTGTTGTTGTTCATGCCTCAACCTTCGCTTTCAGCGAAGGTTGAGCACATCCGCCGGGCTACCTGAGTTGGGCTGAGTAGCCCTACTCACGCCGATGCGGTCACGCCCGTCGGCGCGTGGGTCGACCGCTCGGGCCCGGATCTGCTCAGATGCATCCATGGCTCTCTACTCCGATCTCCGCCCCCGTCGCACGCGACAGGTGGTCGGCGACGTTGCGGTCGTGCTCTGGTTCGTCTTCTGGGTCTGGCAGGGGTGGAGCGTGCACCAGTCGATCAGCACCGCGACGACAGCGACCGAGAGGGCGCAGAGTGCGTCGGTGTCGCTGGGGGAGAACCTCGAGTTCGCATCGGACACCCTGTCGGCGATCCCGTTGCTCGGAGACACCGTTGCGTCCCCCTTCCGATCAGCGGCCGATGCGGCTGACCGGATGGCGTCGGCGAGCCAGCTCGGCACGGAGACGGTCGAGGAGCTGGCGTGGAAGCTGGGGGTCGGCACCGCGCTGACCCCCAACATCCTCCTGCTGGTGGCCTGGCTCCCGCGTCGTTTGGCGCAGGTACGCCGAAGCTCACCGGAGTGGGCCCGCCAGCCGGAGCTGCTTGCGCTGCGGGCCCTCATGACCCAGCCTCCGGCGGTGCTGGGCGCATTGGCCGCTGATCCGGTCGGTGGCGTGCTGAACCGTGACCCGGTCACGATCCGAGCCTTGGCCGACCACCAGATGGCGCACGACGGGATCCGAGCTCCCCAGGACCACCGGTCGAACCGTGACGGATCAAACCGGATCGACACCGGCCCCACCGGCTCCGATGCCGGCAGCGAGGGGAGTGGGCAGCCTCCAGCCGCGGCGCCGGAAGCCCCCGAGCACGGCTGACAGCGCGACTTCCACGGTTGCCTCGGGCAGCAGTGTCAAGGCCGAGCCCCCGAATCCGCCGCCGATCATCCGGGCACCACGAGCTCCCTGCTCGAGCAGGATGGCCACGAGCTCGTCGAGCTCGCCGCAACTCACCTCGAAGTCGTCACGGAGGGAGAGGTGAGATGCGGTGAGGGCCGCGCCGACAGCCGACGCGTCGGCGTCCTCCAGTGCCGTCACGACCTGGCGTACCCGAGCGTTCTCGGTGACCACGTGGCGCGCGCGGGCAGCCAGGACTGGGTCCGTCAGGCGTGCGACGTCGTCGAGGGTGGCTCTGCTCAAGTTGTCGACGGCGAGGGCCGCTGCAGCTGCGGCGCACTCCGCGCGTCGTCGCGCATAGCCGCCGTCCGCCAGCTCGTGGGAGACGTGCGAGTCGAGAACCCACCACTCATGGCCAGGGACCGCCGACGGGACCTGACGCACCAAGCGGTCCGCCGGGGAGGCGCCGAAGTCGAGGAGGAGTGCGGCGCCGGCGCGGGCGTGCAGGGCGATCGTCTGGTCCAGGCCGCCGGTGGGCGCACCCACGAACTCGTTCTCGGCGCGCATGGTCGCAGCAAGCAGCTCGCCGGGCGGGCGAGTGGGGGCGACGGCCAGGGCAACGGCGCAGGTGAGGGCCGCAGAGCTGGAGAGCCCGGCGCCGACGGGCACCTCGGAGTCGACGAGCACGTCGAAGCCGTGACGCGGATCGAGTGCAGCGATGGTGCCGACGACGTACGCCGCCCACCCGGCACAATGTGCCGCGTCCCGGAGCGGCCACGCGACGGTCTCGCCGGTCTGGGCGCTGTGCACGCGCACGGTCGCGTCGTCGCGCCGAGCCACTGCGGCGCGGGTTCGTTGGGGAAGGGCGAAGGGCAGGCAGAGTCCGCCGTTGTGATCGGTGTGTTCACCGATCACGTTGACGCGCCCGGGTGCATGGCCAACGCGTTCCGGCGCTCGGCCGAAGCGTTCGACGAACGAACGGTGGAGCGCGACATGGGGTCCTTGGCGGAGCACGGTGCCGACCCTAGGCCACGCGCGTAGGGTCGGCACCGTGCGATTCCTCAACGACGCGGCCGCGCCGCACGAGCTGACCTATGACGACGTCTTCATGGTGCCACAGCACTCGGTGGTCTCCAGCCGTTACGACGTCGACCTGAGCACCGACGACGGCACCGGGGCCACGCTGCCGATCGTGGTGGCCAACATGACGGCCATCTCGGGGCGACGGATGGCCGAGACGGTGGCCCGCCGCGGTGGCCTGGCGGTACTCCCGCAGGACATCCCGGTCGAGGTCGTGCGCGAGGTCGTCTCCTGGGTGAAGGGACGCGATCTCATGGTGGACACCGCCATCACGCTGCATCCGACCCAGACGGTCGCCGAGGCGTTGTCGCTGATCCCCAAGCGGGCGCATCGTGCGGCCGTGGTGGTCGACGCCGACGGGCGTCCCCTGGGACTCGTGCGCGAGAAGCAGCTGGCTGACGTGGACAGGTTCGCGCAGGTGCGGGACGTGATGGTGAAGGACCCCGTCACCGTGCCCGCAGACATCGATCCCAGGGAGGGCTTCGAGCAGCTCGACAAGTCCCGCATCCCGATGGCGCCCGCCGTCGATGCCGCGGGCCGCCTCGTCGGGTTGCTCACTCGGGTGGGGGCACTGCGTGCCACCGTCTACAGGCCTGCGGTGGACGCCGACGGGCGACTGTCGGTGGCGGCCGCGATCGGGGTCAACGGTGACGTGGCGGGCAAGGCAGCGGCGCTCATCGACGCCGGTGTCGGCACCCTGGTGATCGACACCGCCCACGGCCACCAGGATCGGATGGTCCAGGCGCTCCGCGCCGTGCGTGCCATCGATCCGTCGGTGCCGCTGGTCGCCGGCAACATCGTTTCCGCGCAGGGCACCCGGGACCTCATCGAGGCCGGCGCCGACGTGGTCAAGGTGGGAGTCGGCCCCGGCGCCATGTGCACCACCCGGATGATGACCGGGGTCGGTCGTCCCCAGTTCTCCGCCGTGCTCGAATGCGCTGCTGCTGCCCGGTCACTCGGCAAGACGGTGTGGGCAGATGGCGGGGTACGGCACCCGCGCGACGTCGCACTGGCTCTCGCCGCGGGCGCTTCGGCGGTGATGGTCGGTTCATGGTTCGCCGGCACCCACGAGTCGCCCGGTGACCTGCTCCAGGACAGCGACGGCCGGCTCTACAAGTCGTCCTTCGGGATGGCCTCCGCTCGTGCGGTGGCCAACCGGACGTCGGGGAGTCGGCCTTCGACCGGGCGCGCAAGGGCCTCTACGAGGAGGGCATCTCCTCCTCGCGGATGTATCTCGACCCGCAGCGCCCCGGTGTCGAGGACCTCATCGACCAGATCAGCGCCGGTGTCCGGTCGAGCTGCACCTACGCCGGTGCAGCCAACCTGGCGGAGTTCCACGAACGTGCCGTGGTCGGCATCCAGTCGGCTGCCGGCTACCACGAGGGCCGCCCCCTCTCCAGCTCGTGGTGAGGCCCTTGGTGGTCGTCGCCGCCGCGAGCGAGGCAGCTCACCTGCGGGCCGACGTACCTGTGGTCCTGACCGGCATCGGCAAGACCGCGGCGGCAGTCGCCGTCACCCGGGCGCTTGCAGCGCTGGGGGACCTGCGCGACGTCGTGGTGATCAACCTCGGTACGGCGGGCGCGTTGCGTCCGGGAGTCGTCGGGCTCCAGGAACCGGTCGCCGTGCTCAACCACGACCTCAGTGCCGCAGCCATCCGCGCGCTGGGGCACGATCCCCGGGAACGGCTGGAGCTGCGAGCCGGAGCAGGGCCCGTCCTGGCAACGGGAGACGTCTTCGTCGCCGATCCGCTGGTGCGTGATGAGCTGGCGCAACGAGCCGACCTCGTCGACATGGAGGGCTACGCAGTGGCCTATGCGTGCGCCGAGTTCGGGGTGCCCGTGCGCCTGCTGAAGCACGTGTCGGACAACGCCGACGAAGGCGCGCTGGACTGGGCAGCGCTCGTGGATGTCAGCGCCAAGGCCCTGGCCTCGGGGCTGGACGACCTGCTCAACACCCTCTGAACCGTTCGGGTGGCGCGCCCCACGGGTCAGTGGCGGGAGCTGCGCGCCGTACGCCCACGCACGATGCCGACGAACCGCTGGGTCCATTCGTCGTCGCGCTCGCGGAGCCAGAGGAGGACCACGGAGGAGACCGGACCATCGGTGACGGGCACCTGGGCGACGTCCTTGCGGTGGTGGAGACGGGCGATCGACATCGGCACGATCACGATCCCCGTGCCGGAGGCGACGACCTCCACCGCGTCACCGATCGTCATCGGCGGCCAGGCGAGCCGCTCCGCGGTGGCGACCTCGGCCCACCCGGGGACCTCGGCAGGATCCTGGATCAGCTGCTCGTCGGCCAGGTCCGCGAGGGAGACCTCGTCGTAGGCCGTGGCCGGGTGCTCCTTGGGCACGACTGCGACGGGGACCTCGTCGTAGAGCGGGATCGCATGATGGAGGTCGCGGTCGACCGGGACCCGGGCCAGGCACATGTCGAGGGCGCCTTCCCGGAGCAGCCGCTCCTGGTCCGCGACCTCGACGGGCACCAGCTCGAGCGGGACGCGCGGGAACTGTTCGCGCCAGCGGGCGGCCCACTTGTCCGGGGTTGCCCCTGGGACGAAACCGATGCGCAGGCCGGGCTGGGATGGGTTCACCTGTGCAAGGCTATGCGAGCCGTCGGCCGATGCCGGCACCGGCGAGCGGAGCCGCTCGTCGCAGACGATGTCGAGGAGACGTGAGTGCGCCCAGTCCGGAGCCTGGTGCTGGTGGTCAGCATGCTGCTCGTTGCCGGCGGGATCACGCCCGCCGCCATCGCCGCCCCAGTTGGTGCGCCGCAGCCGGAGTCCTCCGAGCAGGCGGCTGCCGACGGACTCGGGACCTGGAAGGTCGCCAGCGTCGGTGGCGAGCACCGGGTGCGGTGGACCTCCGAGACGCCGCTGCCGATCCGCTCGTCGCGCCCGGAGATCGTCGACGCCGACGGACGTGCGCTGGGGGCGACCCGCATCGTCGGCGGTGGCCGCACGGTGGAGGTCACCGTCGAGGGACCCCGGCCGGACGTGTCTGCCCTGGACGTCGTGCTCGCTGGAGACCGTCTGGACGAGGTGGGGCAGGACGATCCCGTCACATCGGGCAGCCAAAGTCTGCCGCGGCTGCCGCTCGACGGTCTGGGGGCTGACCCCGGGAAGCGCGGCTCCGCTGCCGTGACGACCACGAACTACACCTTGGCGCCAGCCAAGCTCGCCGGGATGCCGGCGCCCGTGGAGATGGTCGGTCACGTCGTGGAGCCGGCCATCGACCCGGGTGGCCCACTGCGCCCCCTGATCGTGTTCCTCCACGGCCGTCACTCGTGGTGCCACGCGAAGAAGGACTCGGTCGACACGGACACGTGGCCGTGTGTCGCGAAGGCGAAGGACATCCCGAGTGAACGCGGCTACCACTACCTGCAGGAGCTCCTGGCGAGCCAGGGTTACGCCACCGTGTCGATCCGAGCCAACGGCATCAATGCGCAGGACTGGCGTCTCGAGGACGGAGGAGCCGACGCACGGGCCCGCCTCATCGCGCTGCACCTGGAGCACTGGCAGGATCTGGCGGCCGGTCACCGGGTCGACCTGGACCGGGTGGTGCTCGTGGGGCACAGCCGTGGCGGCGAGGGCGTGAACCGGCTGGCCATCCGTGGCGCCGGCGACGCCGTCACGGTCGTCGGCCAGCTCCTGGTCGCGCCCACGGACTTCGCCGACCAGCGCAGCGTCGGGGTGCCCACCGTCACGGTGCTGCCCTACTGCGACGGTGACGTCTCCGACCTGCAAGGACAGCGGTACGTCGACGCGTCGCGCGAGCTCGCTCCCGACGACAGCGCGATGCGCAGCACGGTGTTGTTGATGGGGGCCAACCACAACTACTTCAACACCGAATGGACCCCCGGGGAGGCCGTGGCGCCTGCGTTCGACGACTGGTACGGCGCGCCGAAGGCCTACTGCGGCGCGAAGCACCCCCAGCGCCTGAGCGCCTCGCAACAACGTGACGCGGCTTCGGTCCTGGTGAGTGGCGCCGTACGGCTGTTCGCGGAGCACGACGCAGCGAGCCTTCCGCTCTTCGACGGCTCCGCGGTGACGACCGAGACGCTCGCCCCGGCGATCACCTGGTCTGCGGCCGTCGGTGGCGACCGGGACACTCGCTTCTCGATCACCGACTTGACCGCGGAAGGACGGGGCGCCGCGAAGGTGAGCAGCTGCCGCGCCGTGCAGGCTCCCGGGGAGAAGGACGCCTGCGGCCGGGGCCGGTGGGAGAACACACCGCACTGGCCCGATCCCAGTGCCCTGCTGCCCGAGGTGAGTGACGTCGAGGTGGCGTGGGACGGTCCCGGTGAGGTGGCGAGCCTCGCGCTGTCCGATCCGATCGACCTCACCGGCCGCCACCTCCAGATGCGGGTGATCCAGGACCCCCGACGCGCGACGGCACGATTCAGGGCCAGGGTGATCGACGGCGAAGGTCGTTCGGCGATGCTGGAGGGCACTGCCACGCTGGTCGGACTTCCGGGAGGCCCAGACAACGCGAGGCGCTGGGCCCGCACCGTGGAGTTCACTCCGGACGGTGGCAGCGATGCCGATCTCGGTGACGTGCGCCGGATCGATCTCGTCGCAGGTGAGGGCCGGGCACGGGTGTGGGTGCGGGACGTCTCCTCCGTCGGCGACACGGTGCCGACGAGCTCCACTCCGAGGCCCGGCCACCTCGAGCTCGGTGCGGTGCGGGCCGATGAGGGCGACGCCCGTGGCCGGGGAACCGCACAGGTTCCCTGGACGATCCAGGGTGAGGTGCCGGCGGGCACTCGTTTCCGCGTCGTCATCGAGGACGATCGCGGGATCGCGCACCGCGACGTCATGGTGCCGGCCGGCGCGACGACCGGATCCGTCCCCGTGACCTTTCCGCGCAACCGCACCCACGAAGACCGGAGGGTCGTGCAGCAGCTGCGCGCCTACGCCCTCACCGGCGTCAACATCGCTGACAACCATGGTCGAGCCACGGTGATCGACGACGATCCGGCGCCGAAGGTGCGTCTCAAGAGGAAGCGTCGGACCGTGCGCGAAGGCCAGGTGATCAAGGTGGTGATCAAGTTGGCCAGGCCCGTCACCCAGCACCGGGGCTACACCTATCGGTTCGCGCGAGCCGGCCGCGCGGAGGCCCAGCTGGGCGACCTCACACGTGCGTGGCGGCTCAAGCACGTTGGACCCGGCGGCGTGAAGAAGAAGCTCTCGCAACTGGGGTTCCGCGGGCAGCTGCAGCTGAGGCCGAGGCGGAAGAAGGTGGTGATCCGCATCCCCGTCGCCCGCGACGGTGTGAAGGAGGCGCGGGAACAGGTGCGTTTGAAGGTGCGTGGCCCGGGGATCCGCGCAGCAACGACCGTGCGACTCGCAGACCGGGGATGAGACCGTGCACCTCGCCGTCCTGGTCGATGCCACCGCTCGACTGAGAGCCACGCGATCGCGACTCGAGAAGCGTGCGATCCTCGTCGAGGTGCTGCGCGATGCCGGGGACGACCTGGCGCTGGTGGCGCGGTACCTGGCCGGGGAACTCGCGCAGCGACGAACCGGCTTCGGGTGGGCCGGCCTTCGAGACCTGCCGGTACCCGCCCAGAGCTCGTCGCTGAGCATCGCGGACGTCGACCGGGTCATGGCGGAGGCCGAAGCACTGTCGGGCACCGGCAGCACCCTTCGGCGGCGTGAGCTCCTGACAGGTCTCCTCGGCCGGGCCACGCCGGAGGAGCAGCTGTTCGTGCGCGACCTGATCCTCGGTGAGCTGCGCCAGGGGCTTCCGACACGGCTGTGCTGGACGCCGTGGCAGAAGCCTTCACCGTCCCGCCGCACCTGGTCAGGCGGGCGGCGATGCTGGGCGGGGGAACGCCGGAGGTCGCCGTCGCAGCTGCCACCGGCGGGGTGGCGGCGCTCGAGTCGTTCCGGCTGGTGGTGGGCCGCGCAGTCCGGCCGATGCTGGCGGCGTCAGCACCTGACGTGGCAGCAGCGGTGGCCGGTTTCGCTGACTCAGCGGTGGTCTGGGACGCCAAACTCGACGGTATCCGCGCCCAGGTGCACCGTCTGGGCGGCGAGGTGCGCATCTTCACCCGCAGCCTCGACGACATCACCACTCGACTGCCGGAGGTCGTGGCCCGAGCGCTGGCGTTGCCCGCAGACGACTTCGTGCTGGACGGTGAGGTGCTGCTGATCGACGAGGCGGGTCGGCCGCGACCGTTCCAGGAGACGTCGGCGCGGACGGCGTCCCTACAGGACCGCACGCAGGTGCGGTTCTTCGCCTTCGACCTGCTGGCACTCGCGGGCGAGATCCTGCTCGACGAGCCGCTGCGTCATCGACGTGAGGCGCTGGCCTCGCTGGTCCCAGCATCCGACGTGGTGGCACATCTCGAGACACAGGAGGCTGCGGCCGTGGAGACGTTCTTCGACCAGGTCGTCGCAGCGGGACTCGAGGGCGTCGTCGGCAAGGAGCTGGGAGCTCCCTACGCGGCGGGCCGCCGTGGTGCCTCCTGGGTGAAGGTGAAGCCCAGGCACACGCTGGACCTGGTCGTCATTGCTGTCGAGTGGGGAAGCGGGAGGCGACGTGGGTTGCTCTCCAACATCCACCTCGCCGCCCGCGGCGACGAGGGGGAGCTGGTGCCCGTCGGCAAGACGTTCAAGGGCATGACGGACGCGATGCTGGCCTGGCAGACCGAGCGCTTCCTCGACCTCGAGGTCTCCCGTGACGGTCATGTCGTGCACGTGCGTCCCGAGCAGGTGGTCGAGATCGCAGTCGACGGGGTGCAGCGATCGCGGCGCTATCCCGGTGGCGTGGCGCTGCGCTTCGCACGGGTGGTCGGTTATCGCGACGACAAGACGGCGGAGGAGGCCGATGGCATCGAGACGGTGCGCGGCCTCGGCGACGGATAATCTCGGCTGCATGGACGCTGACAAGGTTGTCGTGGTGATCGGGGCCGGGCCCGGGGTCGGGCTCGCCGTCGCGCGGAGGTTCGGCAAGGCCGGGCACCGTGCGGTGCTGCTGGGGCGTGACCAGGCGGAGGTGGACGAGCTGGTGGGCCAGCTGGCGGACGAGGGGATCACCGCCGCCGGTGGCCCGATCGACCTCATGGACCCGGGCGACGTACGGCGCGCTGTGGACCAGGCGGGGAGAGGCACGGAAGGATCGATGTGCTCCACTTCAACCCGAGCAGGTGGCGTGACAAGGATGTGCTGGAGCTGAGTGTCGAGGAGCTCCTCGAAGACGTGGCGTTCGGCGCGGGCGCCCTGCTTCCCGCGGTCCAGGCAGCGCGGCCCCATCTGCAGCCGAACGCGCGGATCCTCGTCACCGGGAGCATGGCCGCAGACGAACCGGCCGTTGCTGCACCGTCGTTGGGGGTGCAGAAGGCTGCGGTCCGCACCTTGACCCATGCCTTCGACAAGACCCTGCGCGCCGCCGGCGTGCGCGCGGTGCTGGTGCAGGTCAACGGCGCGCTGGCACAGGAGGGCCCGTTCTCCCCGGCCGCGGTGGCAGAGGCCCTGTGGGCAGCGGCCCATCGCGACGAAGCCCGATGGACCGCCTTCGTTCCCCACGACGGATGACCTCGCTGGCCTGGGAAGCATGAGAGCCGCGGTTCCGGAGACATCCGGAACCGCGGCTCTCGTTCAGTTGATCAGCGGCCGCCGAACAGGCCGCCGAGGAGGCCACCCAGCAGGTTGTCGATCAGGTCGAGAAGACCGTCGAGCAGCCCGCCGACGGGGTTGCCGTTCCCGCCACCGAGGTTGAGGACCGCGTCGAGCAGGTCGTCGACGAGGCTGATGACCGGGCCGAGGATGCTGCTGTCGATGTTGAGACCGGCGAGGTCCTTGAGCAGTTCCTCGAGCAAGCCGGCGTCCCCGGCCTCGGCCGCCGCGACGGCGCGCTGGGCGATGACGACGAGCTGCTTGATGTCGTTGGGACGCTGCGCCTTGATCTTGGCACGGAGCTTCTTGACCTTCTTGACCTTCTTGGCCTTGCTGACCTTGACGGTGAGCTTGTCGATGCGCTTCGACCCGGCGTTCACCTGCTTGGTGGCAGTGGTGCGCACCTGGGCAGGGATCTTGGCCGAGTTCTTGTCGAGGTAGCTCTTGACCTTGCGGTAGGCCTTCTGCTTCTTGACAGCGAGCTTCGTCGTCTTCTTCTTGGCGTTGTTCAGCTTCTTCTTGGCGGGGGCCTTGCGGGCCACGGCCTGGACGGTCTGCTCAGCACCGGCGGTGTTGGCCGGAGCCGCCTGCACGACGGTGGTGACGCCGAGCACGAGGGCTGACGACACGAAGGCAGTGGCAACCGCCTTGCGGGCACGCGAGAAAGACATGAATTCCTCCCAAAGGAGCAGGTGCCTCCCTGACACCTGCCGTGCGGCGGCACCTCCCAAGGGCCGTCGCATGTGGCCGAACGTACAGACATTTGTGGGACCAAGGTCCCGGGCGCTCCGGGCGTATGACCTACGTCACGCAACTGGTCTGGACCGGTCCGCGCCAGGTTGGCGGCTTTGACAAATGAGGCTCTAGAGTAAAGCGCTTCGACACCCGGCGAACGCCGTGGCTGACAGACTGTTCGCGCCAAGGGCCGGAACGGGTGATCGGGGAGAACGGGGACACGGTGGCGGTCGAACCACGCACGGTCTGGGTGCACCGACCCGATCGAGGTGCAGTCGCTTGGTTGGTGGCCGTGGCCACGGTGCCGGCGAGTCCGGTGCTGCTGGTCTGGGTCCACACCGTCCTGGACGCCGCCCGGGATGGTCACGCCCCGCACCGTCTGGGCGTCGTACTCGTCGTGGGTTGGGCGTTCTTCGGCGGTCTGCTCGCATGCGCGCCCGCGCATCGGGTGGCGCGAGGGCTCGGGGTCGGGATGGTTGCCGGAGCCCTCGTCTGCCTGGTGACGCTGGGGCTGTGGGGTCGGCTGTGACGAGTGAACCGGCGGCAGCGCACTTCCGGGAGATACCGCGCTACGTCGGCCCCGTCAGCGTTCTCGGTGTGGTCGTGGGGGTCCTGATGTGGACGTTGCCCATGCACTGGGGCGGCAACACCTACCTTCTCTATCTCGTCCCTCCAGCTGGACTTCTGCTGTTGGTGGTCCCCGGAGCGGCGCGGCAGTTCGGCGCAGGCCTGGTCGGCGCGCTCCTGTTCTGGCCCGTTGCTGCGCTGGGCCTGCTCCTTCTCGTCCTCGGGCTCGCCGTGGTGGGCGCCGAAGGACCGTGGGTCTGAGCGGCCCCATCGCGCTCCGCGGAAAACCCGTGGTGCGGGGCTGACGTCCTGCACTACGTTCTGGGAACACGCGACGTCCCAACCATCGAGGGAGCGGGAGCTCATCGAACCCGGGGTGTCTGCTCCAGCAGCGCGTTCACGCACCTCGACGATCCGTCCCGGCCGAGGCGATCAGGACCGCACCCTCCGCTGCCGCGGCGGCGCGGCTCTTGCAGCTGCCGTGTCACGACACTGAAAGGAACCAGATCATGAACACCCACGCCACGTTCCCCGTCGCACTGCCCGGGGCCGGTGCCGAGACCCTCATGTGGGCTCGTCCGGAGGACGTGGAGGACCAGGCACTCGCTCAACTGCGCAACATCTCGCAGCTGCCGTGGGTGCACGGCGTGCGCGTGATGCCCGACGTACACCTCGGCAAGGGCGCGACCGTTGGCTCCGTGGTCGCCATGCGCGACGCGGTGTCCCCGTCAGCGGTGGGCGTCGACATCGGCTGCGGCATGCAGGCGGTGCGCACCGACCTCACGGAGGCTGACCTCCCCGAGGACCTGAGGGGGCTGCGTCGGGCGGTGGAGCAGGCGATTCCGGTAGGTTTCGCGTCGCACCGGGACGCCCCTGACGTCGGCCGGCTCGGTCTCACCTCAGGACGGTACGGGGACTGGGATTCCTTCTGGGCCGGGTTCTCCGGCCTCCACGACGCCGTGCAGGACAGGGAGCGCCGGGCGCAGCAGCAGATGGGCAGCCTCGGCGGCGGCAACCACTTCATCGAGTTGACCGCTGACGAGTCGGGGCGCATCTGGTTGATGTTGCACTCGGGCTCGCGCAACATCGGCAAGGAGATCGCGGACCGGCACATCCACGAGGCCAAGGGGCTGGAGCACAACCTCGGACTGCCAGATCGCGACCTGGCGGTCTTCCTCGCCGGAACGCCGCAGATGGAGCGCTACCTGGGGGACCTCTACTGGGCTCAGGAGTACGCCGCACGCAACCGCGCCGTCATGATGGCCCTCTTCGAGGAGGTCGTCGCGAGCTTCTTCGTGGATCGGGGCCGGGAGGTGACGTTCGGCGACCAGGTCTCGGCGCACCACAACTACGTGGCGCAGGAGTCCTATGGTGGGGTGCCGCTGGTCGTGACCCGCAAGGGTGCGATCTCGGCGCAGGCCGACCAGTACGGATTGATCCCCGGGTCGATGGGCACGGGGTCGTACGTCGTCAGGGGACTCGGCAACGAGCAGAGTTACTGCTCCGCGTCCCACGGAGCCGGGCGTCGGATGTCGCGGACGAAGGCCAAGAAGACCTTCAACGTGGCTGACCTCGTGGCCCAAACGGCGGGCGTGGAGTGCCGCAAGGACGCCGGGGTGCTCGATGAGATCCCGGGTGCCTACAAGGACCTCGAGTCGGTGATCGAGGCCCAGGTCGACCTCGTGGAGGTCGTCGCCCGGCTGACCACGTTGCTCTGCGTGAAGGGCTGAGTGGAGAGTCGCGGGCCCGTCGAGGGCCCGCGATTCACCGTTCTTCCCCTGCTGTTCACCGGAATCTGTTCCACTGGAGAGGCATCCAGTGCATGACACGGGCTGTCGACGCGCCCGGACCGAAGGAGGTGACGCGTCGTGACCGCTGCCACCGTGCGCCTGCTCAACGCCTCCTACGAGCCGATGGGGCGCGTCTCGTTCCAGCAGGCAATGAAGATGCTCTGGCGTCGGGTGGCGATCGTCGAGGAGGCGCTCGACGGGCGCTCCGTGGGTCCACACCCGTGGCCGACGGTGATCAGGTTGGTTCGGTACGTCGCCCAGAAGTGGCTCTACCGGCCTGCCGGCTGGCATCGGGGAGGCGTCTTCCTCCGGGACGGCCACCGCTGCGCCTACTGCGGCCGCAAGGCAACCACCCTCGATCACGTGGTACCTCGCTCCCGAGGTGGTGGGTGGACGTGGACCAACGTCGTCTCGGCCTGCTGGGAGTGCAACGGCCGCAAGGCTGACCGGACGCCGGAGGAGGCGGGGATGCCGCTGCGCCACGCGACGCCGTACGTGCCGTTGGTCGTCGAGCTGGTCCGGGCACGGGCCGTGGCCTGACGTCCGCCGGGCGTGATCGGAATGTATTGCGTGCCGGCGAGGTTGTCGTCGACGTGAATCTTCAGGACTCCCGTCGGATCTCCATCCTGTTGGGCGTCCTCTTCGGGCTCACCGGCATGGGCTCCTCCTCTGCGGCCATCGCGGTGCCCTTGCTCGCCGATGACCTCGGGACCAGCGTGGGCGTCGGCACCTGGACGATCACCCTCTATGCGCTGATGCTGGCGGTCGCGACCCCGATCTACGGTCGGGTCGCGGACCTGACCGGGGTCCGCCTGCCGCTGATGGTCGGCGTGGGCCTGATGACGGCAGGGGCGGTGCTGTCCGCGCTCGCTCCCAACTTCGAGGTGTTGCTGGTCTCCCGCGTCCTCCAGGGCGCGGGAGCCGCTGCCGTGCCCACGCTGGGTGTCACCGTGCTCTCGGCTCGTTACGACGGGGAAGTTCGCGGGCTCGCACTCGGACGCCTGGCCGGCGCTGCCGCTGCATTGTCGTGTCTGGGCCCCTTGGTCGGGGGAGCGGTCGAGGCACAGTTCGGCTGGCGTGCCGTGATGGCGCTCCCTGTGCTGGGGCTGCTGATCCTCCCGTTCGTGTGGAGCGCGCTCCACCGCGACGGCACCGGCGCACGGCTCGACATCGTCGGTGCCTTCCTGGTGGCAGCGACCTCTGCAGGCCTGGTGTTGGTGATCCAGTCGCCCTCGACCGGGTGGACCGTGGCACTCGCCGGTGTGCTCCTCGTCGTCCTGGGCACGCCCGCAGTGGCTGTGCAGGTCCGCCGACGTCCCCAGGGCTTCTTGCCGTTGTCGGTGATCAGCAACGCAGCGGTCATCCGCAGCGCGATTGCTGCCGCCGCCGTACCTGCGTCGTGGTTCGGGCTCCTGATCGCGGTGCCGGCCGTCATGATCGCCCACGGTTGGCAGGCGTGGGAGGTGGGCGTGCTGCTCGTGCCGAGTGCGGCGGTCGGCCTCGTCGTGCCTCGGATCGCCGGGCCCCTTCTGAACCGGTACGGCGGGCCGCGCGCCTTGGCCTTCGCCGGTGTTCTCGCCTCCTCGGCGCTGCTGCTCGCAGCCTTCGGGGCAGAGCGTCATTCGGCAGTGGCCCTCGGCTGCTCGGTCCTCCTCGTCACGGTGGCGTTCGGGGTCGGTCAGCCGGCGCTGATGACGTCGGTCGGCGACGCTGTCCACGTTGACGTACGTGGGGTCGCACTCGGCATCGCCACACTGCTGTTCATGGTCGGTGGCAGTGTGGGTTCTGCCGTCGTGGGAGGAGTCGGCGAGGTCTTCGGGATCCCGCACAGCCTGCTGCTCCTGGCCGCGCTGCCGTTGATCGGGTTGATCGCCCTCGTCCCCATGCTCCGCCGGGAGCAACCGCGAGACGGGTCCTCAGGGCACCCCGTTGGTCAGCAGCCCGTCGGTCGGCACCCCCTTGGTCGGCACCCCGTTGGTCGAGCTCGTCGAGACCCCCAGGACGGCCAGGCGAACGGCGGCACGTAACGCACCTTCGGAACAGTCGAACAAGTACTCGGAGGTCCTGAAGTACTCGGAAGTCCTGAAATGAAGAAAAGGCCCTGTGGAGCCAGGGCCTTTCCAGTGTCCGAGGGGGACTTGAACCCCCACGCCCGTTAAAGGGCACTAGCACCTCAAGCTAGCGCGTCTACCAATTCCGCCACCCGGACGAGTGCGGTGAAACCATAACAACAGTGCGGCCAAACATGCACATCGGGGGCCCGGTGACAGGATGGATCCATGGCGACACAAGGCGAAGCAGCACATCGGCCCGACGGTGAGGTCGTGGAGCTGTGTCGGGAACTGATCCGGATCGACACCTCCAACTACGGCGACGAGGACGGCCCGGGAGAGCGGCTGGCCGCTGAACGCGTCGCGGGATGGCTCGACGAGGTGGGCATCGAGAGCACCCTGCTCGAGTCGGAGCCCGGCCGCACGTCCCTGGTCGCTCGCTGGGGCGACGGGCCCGGCGACCCGTTGCTGGTGCACGGCCACCTCGACGTGGTGCCGGCGGCCGCGGACGACTGGCAGTTGCCGCCCTTCGCCGGGGAGATCCACGATGGCCAGCTCTGGGGGCGCGGCACCGTCGACATGAAGGACTTCGACGCGATGGTGCTCTCGGTCATCCGCTCCCGGGTCCGAGCAGGACTGCCACCCAACCGTCCCGTCGTACTCTGCTTCACCGCCGACGAGGAGGCGGGCGGTCGCAAGGGAGCCGAGTTCCTGGTCCGCGAACACCCCGACCTGATCGCCGACTGCACTGCTGCGATCGGTGAGGTGGGTGGCTTCAGTACGTCGGTGCGCGGCCAGCGCTTCTACCTGATCGAGGCCGCGGAGAAGGGGATGGCGTGGATCCGGTTGAAGGCCAGTGGCCGGGCCGGTCACGGCTCCATGATCAACCAGGACAACGCCGTCACGCGACTCGCTGGCGCCGTCGCCAGGATCGGCAGCCACGATTGGCCGGTGCGGCTCACACCCAGCATGGAGGTGCTCCTGGCGTCGGTGGCAGAGCTCGCTGGCACGACCGCGACACCTGACAACGCCGAAGCGCTGGTGGAGGAGTTCGGTCCCGCCTCGCGCATGCTCGGAGCCGTGCTGCGCAACACCGTCAACCCGACGATGTTCAACGCCGGCTACAAGGTCAACGTCATCCCGGGGAGGCGACGGCGTACGTCGACGGCCGCTTCCTCCCCGGCTACGAGGACGAGTTCTTCGCAACACTCGCGGAACTGTGCGGCGACCACGTGTCGATCGAGGCCGAGACCCACCTCAAGCCATGGAGCTCGCCCTTCAGCGGCGACCCGGTCGATGCCATCACCCAGTCACTGCTGACCCACGATCCCGAGGCGCGCGTGGCGCCGTACCTGATGAGTGCCGGCACCGACGCCAAGCACTTCCGGGAGCTGGGGATGGAGAGCTACGGGTTCGCACCGCTCCGTCTGCCGGACGATCTCGACTTCACCGCGCTCTTCCACGGCGTCGACGAGCGAGTCCCCGTGGACGCACTCGAGTTCGGGGCGCGGGTGCTCGACACCTTCTTCGACCTGGCCTGACCCGTTGGCGCCCCGACGGCTCAGATGATCGCGAAGTCGTAGTTGGGTCGCACCTGACGAATGATCTTGCGGCGCAGCACCACCCGGCGTACGCCGTCGTGTCCGATACGCACCCGGTCGAGCTCCCAGCCACCGTGCTCGGCCCGGTCGACGAGGATGCGGGTGACGGTGTTGCGTGAGAAGTCGCGGGGGAGGGTGAGGTTCTGGAACTCCCACTCCACGCCGAGACGATGGGGTGACCGGATCCGGGACATGCCTACTCCGGTGCCGAGACGTCGTCCAACGCCTCGATGATCTCGCGGGGCAGGGTCAGCTCCTCCGTGCCGAGGGACGCCTTCAACTGGGCGGCGGTGCGCGCGCCCACGATGGGCGCGGCGACGGTGGGGCGATCGCGGACCCAGGTCAGCGCCACTTCGAGAGGGGTCCAGCCGAGTCCCTCCGCTGCGGCAACGGTCGCCTCGACCACACGCTGGCTGCGGGCGTTGAGATAGCTGCCCACGAAGTTCGAGAAGTGCGGGGAGGCAGCCCGGGAATCGGCGGGAGTGCCGTTGCGGTACTTGCCGGTGAGCACACCGCGCCCCAGTGGGGACCAGGCCAGGACACCCAGGCCCATGGCCTCCGCGGCGGGGAGCACCTCGTGCTCCGCATGGCGGGCCAGGAGTGAGTACTCGACCTGGTTCGAGGCCAGCACGGTGCGACCGGCTCCGGCGCGCTGCCAGGTTGCGGCCTGCGCACTCTGCCAACCGTTGTAGTTGGACACGCCGGCATAGGCGACCCGGCCACTGGAGACGGCGATGTCGACGGCGGTGAGGGTCTCCTCGATCGGGATCCCGTCGACCCAGGCGTGCACCTGCCACAGATCGATGTGGTCGACGCCGAGCCGGCGCAACGACTCGTCGAGGGAGCGCAGCAGGAAGCCGCGGGACGTGTTGGTCTCCCGGACCCCGCGACGCCGCGAGATCCCGGCCTTCGAGGCGAGGACGACGTCGTCACGCTGCACCACGTCACCGAGCAGGGAGCCGATCAACGACTCCGAGGCACCGTCGCCGTAGCCCGCGGCGGTGTCGATGAGGGTCCCACCGGCTTCGACGAAGGCGATCAGCTGGTCGCGTGCTTCGTGCTCGTCGGTGTCCCGCCCCCAGGTCAAGGTGCCCAGGCCCAGGCGGGAGATCTTCAAGCCGGTGGCGCCCAACGCGCGTTGCTGCATGGGAAGAACGTTAGGTCACGGCCTGGAACCACGCGGCCGCGGCTCGCCGGATCTCACGTGGTGCTCGGTAGGGTTCCGCCCTGTGATCGATGTCCTGAAGGCAGTGGTCCTGGGTGTCATCCAGGGACTGACCGAGTTCCTGCCCATCTCAAGCAGCGCCCATCTGCGGATCTTCCCTGAGCTCTTCGGCTGGGGGACCCCGGTGCTGCCTTCACCGCCGTGGTGCAGATCGGCACCGAGCTCGCCGTGCTCATCTACTTCCGCAAGGACATCTGGAACATCTCCACGGCATGGCTGAGGTCGCTCTTCCGCCCGGAGTATCGCGGTGACGCCGACGCCCGGATGGGGTGGTACGTCATCATCGGGTCCCTCCCGATCGTGGTGCTGGGATTGCTCCTGAAGGACGTCATCGAGCAGGACTTCCGCAATCTCTGGGTGATCGCCACCGCGCTCGTCGTACTCGGCGTGGTGCTGGGCGTCGCTGACCGGGTCGGGGGCACCAGCCGCACCATGAAGGACGTCGGTGTGCGGGAAGCAGTGCTGCTGGGCGTGGCGCAGGCCATGGCGCTCATCCCGGGGGTATCGCGCTCCGGAGCAACCATCTCCATGGGGCGCTTCCTGGGGTTCGACCGCGCGGCCGCGACCCGCTTCGCCTTCCTGCTCGCGATCCCGGCCGTCGTCGGCGCTGGCATCTTCGAGTTGAAGGAGATCCCGCACGGCCACAACGACTTCGGCTGGGGGCCCACCATCACGGCCACGGTCGTCTCGTTCGTGGTCGGGTATGCCGCGATCGCGTGGCTGCTCCACTACGTCTCGACGAAGTCCTACACGCCGTTCGTCATCTATCGCGTACTGCTCGGCCTCGGCGTCTTCGCACTGCTCGGTGTCGGCGTACTCAATGCCTGACCTCGAAGCGTGACCGGCAGGCTCCCCGTCGGTGGAGTCAGAGCCAGCCGGACTTCTTGAAGTAGACCAGGAGTGCGACGACGCTCGCCACCATGAGCCCGAGGGACATCGGGTAGCCGAGGCCCCAGTGCAACTCCGGCATCTTGGTGAAGTTCATGCCGTAGACACCCGCGATCAGCGTCGGTACGGCGACCAGAGCGACTCCCGCCGAGATCTTGCGCATGTCGTCGTTCTGCTGCGCCGCGCTGCGGGTCTGCTGCGCCGCGAAGGCCGACGACAGAAGCCCGTCGAGCTCGTCGACGGACTCGGCGACGCGGACCAGGTGGTCGGCCACGTCGCGGAAGAACGGAGCAGCGTCGGGAGCCATCCCCGGCACGCTCCCCGTTGCAGCGCGCTGCATCGGATCCCGCAGCGGCATGACTGCTCGGCGTACCTCGGCGATCTCGCGCTTGAGCAGGTAGATCCGGGTGGAGCTGTCGGTACGGGTCGGTGAGAACACCCCTGCCTCCACCTCGTCGACGTCGTCCTGGAGGGAGGCCACCACGCGCTGGTAGTCGTCGACCGCATGGTCACAGATCGCGTGGGTGACAGCGGTGGGACCGTGCTCGAGCAGCTCCGGGTGCTGCTCGAGGCGGGAGCGGATCTGACCGAGCGAGCCACCCAGTCCGTGCCTGACCGTGATCACGAAGTCACGACCGAGGAAGATGTTGACCTCGCCGGTCTCGACCGCGTCCGACTCGTCGAGGTACCAGAGCGTCTTGAGGACGAGGAAGAGTGAGTCGCCGTAGCGCTCGAGCTTGGGTCGCTGGTGGGCCTTGAGGGCGTCCTCGACCGCGAGGCGGTGGAGGTCGAAGGCCCCGGCCACCTGGCTGAGCTCATCGGCCGTCGGGTCGTGCAGCCCGACCCACAGGAAGCTACCGGGCGCAGCGCCCCGCTGGCGCAGGCTTGCCAGGTCCTCAGGGCCCGAGGCGGGAGAGACTCGCTGTCCCTCGTGGTAGAGCGCGCTGTCCACGATCACGAGGGGAGCCTACGACGTAGGCTCCCCGTCATGGCGACGTTGATCCTCGTGCGACACGGCCGGAGCACGGCCAACTCCGGTCGCATCCTTGCCGGACGTGGTCCGGGAATCCATCTCGACGATCACGGCCGCGAGCAGGCGATACAGGTGGCCGAGAGGCTGGCTGGAGTTCCGCTGGCTCGGGTCGTCAGCAGTCCGCTGGAGCGGACCCGGGAGACAGCGGAGCCGTTGCTCGCCTCGCTGGGGGCCGAACTCGTGCTGGAGCCGGGGATCGTCGAGTGTGACTACGGCGAGTGGACCGGCCAGTCGTTCGAGGTGCTGCTCAAGGAGCCGTTGTGGAAGACCGTGCAGCGGCAGCCCTCGTCCGTACGGTTTCCCGACGGGGAGTCGATGCTCGAGATGAGCAGTCGCGGGGTGGCGGCCGTGCGTCGCCACGACCGCGAGGTACAGGAGACCCACGGCCCCGGTGCAGTCTGGGTCGCCTTCAGCCACGGCGACGTCATCAAGAGCGTCCTGGCTGATGCGTTCGGCATGCATCTCGACCTCTTCCAGCGCATCAATGTCGATCCCGGGTCGGCGAGCGTGGTCCGCTACGGGGAGCACCGCCCCAGCGTGCTGGCGGTCAACACCCACGCCGGATCCCTGGCCTGGACCGTGCCGCCCGCCGAGCACCAGCGCGAGGCTCCGGCGGGCGACGCGGTCGTCGGCGGTGGCAGCGGGCCCACGTCTGGTTAGGGTGGCGTCATGGCCCCGATCGTGCACTCCTTCGACCCACCGGACCGCTTCGTCGCGGGCACCGTGGGCGAGCCCGGCCAACGAGAGTTCTTCCTGCAGGCCCGCGAGGGCCGCCGCGTCGCCAGCGTCTCCGTCGAGAAGCAGCAGGTTGCTGTCCTGGCCTCGCGGATCGACGACCTCCTCGACGACCTGATGGGGAGCGTGGAGACCGATGCCGTCATCCCGGCGATGGCGCCCCGCGACCTGGTCGACAACGATCCGCTGGAGTTGCCGATCACCGCGGAGTTCCGCGGTGGCACGATGACGCTCTCGTGGGACGCGGGAGACGAGCGGGTCGTGATCGAGGTCTTTCCGATCGATGAGTCCGACGAGCCACTGGACGACGCAGACCCGAGTGAGATCTTCTTGGTGAGGATGACAGCGGCCATGGCGCGCGTCTTCGTGCAGCGGGCCGAGAGCGTGGTGAGCTCGGGCCGTCCCCAGTGCCCGTTCTGCGGGGGCCCCGTCGATCCCCAGGGACACCTGTGCGTGCGTGCCAACGGTTTCCGGCGCAGGTCCCTGTGAGCCTGCCGACCGAGTCCGACCTGATCGCCGACGGACCGCTCGAGCTCCGAGGGCGGGTGATGCCGGCCTCCAACGCGACGTTCCTCGCCACCATCGGCGAGACCCAGGTGGTCTACAAGCCGATTCGCGGGGAGCGTCCGCTGTGGGACTTCCCCGACGGGACCCTCGCCGATCGTGAGGTGGCCGCCCACCTCGTCTCCGAGGCGCTCGGGTGGTCGGTCGTGCCGCGCACGATCCTGCGTGAGGGCCCGCACGGTCCCGGGATGGTGCAGATCTGGCAGGAGCCGGACGAGGGACAGAGCGCCGTCGACGTGGTGCCCGAGGGAAACGTGCCTGACGGAATGCTGCACGTGCTCGATGCCTGGGATGACAGGGACCGACCCGTCTCGCTGGCGCACGAGGACTCCGCAGCCCTGCGGCGGATGGCGATCTTCGACGTACTCGTGAACAACGGCGACCGGAAGGGTGGCCACGTGCTCGCGATGACCGACGGTCACCGCTACGGGGTCGACCACGGGGTGTCGTTCCATGTGGAGAACAAGCTGCGGACGGTGCTGTGGGGGTGGGCCGGTGAGCCGCTGGCTGCCGAGGAGTCGGCAGGCGTCGCAGCTGTCGTGGCCGACGTACGACTGCACGACGCGCTGCACGAGCACCTGAGCGTCGCGGAGGTCGCGGCCTTCGTCACACGCGGTGAGAAGTTGCTGCGCGAGGCCGCGTTCCCACGCCCGAGCGCGGACTGGCCGGCGATCCCGTGGCCGGCATTCTGAACCCCTTGGCTAGTCTTCGGTCATGCGCGCTTGGTCACTCCCGGAGGTCCCGTCCCTGCCCGTCCGCGGTCCGCAGGTCAGGATCCACGACACCGCCACGGGCGAGAAGCGGGAGACCCAGCCCGACGGGGCCGCCCGCCTCTACGTCTGTGGCATCACCCCCTACGACGCCACCCACATGGGGCACGCCGCCACCTACGTGGCGTTCGACCTCCTGAACCGAGCCTGGCGCAGCGCCGGCCACGACGTGGTCTACGTGCAGAACGTCACCGACGTGGACGACCCGCTGCTCGAGCGGGCCGACAAGGTCGGCACCGACTGGGTCGCCCTCGCTGAGCGCGAGACGCAGCTCTTCCGCGAGGACATGGAGGCCCTGCGGGTCCTGCCGCCGCATGCCTACATCGGTGCCGTCGAGTCGATTCCGCTCGTCATCGAGCTGATCCAGCGGCTCCAGGAGGCCGGGCAGGTCTACCAGGTCGAGAGCGACCTCTACTTCCGGGTCCGCTCCGACAAGGCCTTCGGCAACGTCTCCGGGCTCGATGAGGCGACCATGCGCGCCGTCTTCGGCGAACGCGGCGGCGACCCGGACCGTCCGGGCAAGGAGGACCCCTGGACTGCGTCCTGTGGCGCGGTGAGCGCGAGGGCGAGCCGAGTTGGCCGAGCCCCTTCGGCCCGGGGCGTCCGGGCTGGCACGTGGAGTGCGCCGCCATCGCCCAGGAGCACCTCGGCCTCGGCTTCGACGTCCAGGGCGGCGGCAGCGACCTGGTCTTCCCGCACCACGAGATGTCTGCTGGTGAGGTCCAGGTCGCCTGGCCCGGTTCCGAGTTCGCCCAGGCCTATGCCCACGCCGGAATGGTCGCCTACGACGGCGAGAAGATGTCGAAGTCGCTCGGCAACCTCGTCTTCGTCTCGGCCCTGCGACTCAGTGAGGTCGACCCCATGGGGATCCGACTCGCACTGCTGCGCCACCACTACCGCGACGACTGGGAATGGCTCGACCAGGAGCTGTGGGCGGCCGTCGACCAGGCGGACCGCTGGCGCCTCGCCCTCTCCGGAGCCGGCGGCGCCGCGGCCGGAGCAGTCGTCACGGAGGTCCTCGAGGCCCTCGCCGACGACCTCGACGCCCCTCGCGCCGTCGCTGCCGTGGACGCCTGGGTCGAGACGACCCTTGCCGGTGACACGTCGGACCCCTCCGCTCCTGCCGACGTACGCCGCCTCCTCGACGCGGCCTTGGGCCTCGCCCTCTGACGTAGCTCCAAGCGGATCGTCCCTAACAGATTTGTAGAAATCCGGCCCGGAAACTACAAATCTGTTAGGGACGATCTGCTGTTCGTGCGTTTGTGAAGGGTCAGGAGTCGCCGTTGCGGCGCTTGAGGTAGCGCTGGAACTCGCGGGCGATGGCCTCGCCGGACGCCTCGGGGAGGTCACTGGTGTCGCGGGCCTCCTCGAGGGCGCGGACGTAGGCACCGATCTCCTCCTCCTCGTCGGCGAGCTCGTCGACACCGCGCTCCCAGGCTCGAGCGTCCTCGGGCAGCTGGCCCAGGGGGATGGAGACGTCGAGCAGCTCCTCCAAGGGGCCGACCAGGGCGAGCGTCGCCTTGGGGCAGGGCGGCGAGGCCACGTAGTGGGGAACGGTGGCCCACAACGAGGCGACGGGCACGTCGAGGACGGTGCACTGATGGGTGAGGACCCCCACGATGCCCGTGGGGCCCTCGTAGGACGACTCCTCGACGGCAATGCGGTCCTGCAGGTCGGGCTCGCTGGCCACGCCGGTCACCGGGAGCGGTCGGGTGTGGGGCGAGTCGGCCAGCATCGCACCGAGGGTCACGAACATCTCCGCGCCCAGCTCGGAGGTCACGGCGATCAGCTCGGTGCAGAACTGGCGCCAGCGCATGTTGGGCTCGAGGCCGCGTATCAGGATGACGTCGCGGTCCATGCCCGGGGAGAGGCCACCGCGATCCGGGTCTCCGGCCAGGTGATCTCGGCGCGGCCCTCGGCGTTGGTGGCCACGACAGGGCGGTTGACCTGGAAGTCGTAGTAGTCGTCGGGATCCACGGTGCCGATGAAGCGAGCGTTCCAGACCTCGATGAGGTGGTCGACCAGGCCACTGGCGGCGTCGGCCGCATCGTTCCAGCCCTCGAAGGAGGCGATGACCACAGGCGACGTCAGGTCCGGCACATCCTCGATCTCAATCACCTCTCCAACAGTAGACGCTGGGTGGAGCACGGCGTCGTCGATCGCCCGGTCGGATGAGATGCGTCACCCGTCGTGTCACGTAGCGGATGGACTGCTCCGCCACCATCGGCGGGAGCCTAGGATGTGTGCCAACCGAGAGGCGTTGCAACGGACGACGGGTCCGCCACGCTCGGTGAAGCTACAAGGACGCCTTCCATGCAGGAAGGTAGCGGTATGTCAGACAGCCTCGAAGTGAACCTCCGACCGGATGCCACGGAGGAGCTCACTGCCCTCATGGGCAGCCGCATCGTGGTGATCGACGGCGCCATGGGCACGGCGATCCAGCGCGATCGTCCCTCGGAGGAGGGCTACCGCGGGGACCGTTTCGCCGACTGGCCCCAGGACGTGCAGGGCAACAACGACCTGCTGTCGCTGACCCAGCCACAGATCATCGAGGCCATTCACCGCGAATACCTCGAGGCCGGCGCCGACATCATCGAGACCAACACGTTCAACGCCAACGCGGTCTCGCTGGCCGACTACGGCATGCAGGAGTTCGCCTACGAGCTCAACCGGACATCTGCCGAGCTGGCTCGGCGTGCCTGCGACGAGGTGGCGACACCTGAGCGGCCTCGCTACGTCGCCGGAACCTTCGGGCCGACCACCCGTACGGCGTCGATCTCTCCTGACGTCAACGACCCGGCCGCCCGCAACGTCAGCTACGACCAGCTCGTGGCGGCCTACATGGAGGTGGGTCGCGGCCTCCTCGACGGTGGGTCGGACATCCTCCTCATCGAGACGATCTTCGACACGCTCAACGCGAAGGCCGCGATCTTCGCCGTGGAGACGCTGTTCGAGGAGTACGGACGCCGCTGGCCCGTCGTCATCTCCGGCACCATCACCGACGCCTCAGGCCGGACGCTGTCGGGCCAGACCACGGAAGCGTTCTGGCACTCCGTCCGGCACGCGCGTCCACTGGCCGTCGGTCTCAACTGCGCGTTGGGTGCCAAGGAGATGCGGCCCTACCTTGCCGAGCTCTCCCGCCTGGCCGACACGTTCGTCTCCTGCTATCCCAACGCGGGGCTGCCCAACGCCTTCGGCGAGTACGACGAGGCCGCTGAGGAGACCGCCGCCGTGGTGGCCGAGTTCGCCCAGAGCGGTCTCGTCAACATCGTCGGCGGCTGCTGCGGCACCACGCCAGCCCACATCGCTGCCATCGCCCGGGTGGTCGAGAAGGAATCACCGCGCGAGAAGGTCGTTGTCCGACCGGCCATGCGACTGTCCGGGCTCGAGCCGCTCACGATCGACGACGACTCGCTCTTCGTCAACGTCGGCGAGCGCACCAACATCACCGGTTCGGCCCGTTTCCGCAACCTCATCAAGGACGGCGACTACGGGACGGCACTGAGCGTCGCCGCCCAGCAGGTGGAGAACGGCGCACAGGTCATCGACGTCAACATGGACGAGGGCATGATCGACGGCGTCGCCGCGATGGACCGCTTCCTGAAGCTGGTCGCCAGCGAGCCCGACATCTCCCGGGTCCCGTTGATGGTCGACTCCTCCAAGTGGGAGGTGATCGAGACCGGCCTCAAGTGCATCCAGGGCAAGCCCATCGTCAACTCGATCTCGCTGAAGGCGGGCAAGGACGAGTTCGTCGACCAAGCTCGGCTCTGCCGCAAGTACGGCGCCGCGGTGGTCGTGATGGCCTTCGACGAGGACGGTCAGGCCGACAACCTCGAACGACGCATCGAGATCTGCTCGCGCGCCTACCGGATCCTCGTCGACGAGGTCGGGTTCCCTGCCGAGGACATCATCTTCGACCCCAACTGCTTCGCGCTGGCGACCGGCATCGACGAGCACGCCAACTACGGCGTCGACTTCATCGAGGCAGCCCGGTGGATCAAGCAGAACCTGCCGGGCGCCCAGATCTCCGGCGGCATCTCCAACGTCTCCTTCTCGTTCCGGGGCAACAACCCGGTCCGTGAGGCGATCCACGCGGTGTTCCTCTTCCACGCCATCAAGGCGGGACTCTCCATGGGCATCGTCAACGCCGGCGCCCTCGTGGTCTACGACGAGATCGACGCCGAACTGCGTGAGCGGATCGAGGACGTCGTGCTGAACCGTCGACCCGACGCCGCGGAGCGGCTGCTGGAGACTGCCGAAGCGCACCGCGGCAACGGCGAGAAGGCCGAGGCGAAGACCGAGGAGTGGCGGACGCTGCCGGTCGAGGAGCGGATCACGCACGCCCTGGTGAAGGGGCTCGACGGCCATGTGGAGGCCGACACCGAGGAGCTGCGGGGGCTGATCTCCGCGCGTGGCGGTCGACCCATCGAGGTGATCGAAGGGCCCCTGATGGCGGGGATGAACGTCGTCGGTGACCTCTTCGGCGCCGGCAAGATGTTCCTGCCCCAGGTCGTGAAGAGCGCCCGCGTCATGAAGAAGGCGGTCGCCTACCTGATCCCGTTCATCGAGGCCGAGAAGCAGCCCGGCGACGAGGACCGCTCCAACGGCACGATCGTCATGGCCACGGTCAAGGGCGACGTGCACGACATCGGCAAGAACATCGTGGGTGTGGTGCTGCAGTGCAACAACTACGACGTGATCGACCTCGGCGTGATGGTGCCTGCCCAGAAGATCCTCGACACCGCACGTGAGGTCGGCGCCGACATCATCGGGCTCTCCGGACTGATCACGCCGTCGCTCGACGAGATGGTCAATGTCGCCTCGGAGATGCAGCGTCAGGAGTTCGAGATCCCGCTCCTGATCGGAGGTGCGACGACGTCGCGCGCCCACACGGCGGTCAAGGTCGACCGGCAGTACGACGGCCCGGTGGTCTGGGTGAAGGACGCCTCCCGTTCGGTGCCCACGGCCGCCGCGCTGCTGAGCTCGGAGCAGCGCCCGGGCCTCATGGCCGACATCAAGGAGGACTACGACGCCCTCCGCACGCGGCACGCGGCCAAGAACGAGCGTCCCATGGTCAATCTGGAGACCGCCCGCGCCAATCGGACCCCCATCGAGTGGGACGGTTACCAACCGCCGGTGCCGGCGCAACCGGGCATCCACGTGCTCAGCGGCTACGACCTCGCGGAGCTTCGCGAGTTCATCGACTGGCAGCCGTTCTTCAACGCGTGGGAGATGCGCGGGAAGTTCCCCGACATCCTCAACAATCCCTCGACGGGGGAAGAGGCGCGCAAGCTCTTCCAGGACGCGCAGACGATGCTCGACCGGGTGATCGAGGAGAAGTGGCTGACCGCCAACGCGGTCTTTGGCCTCTTCCCGGCCAATGCAGTCGGGGACGACATCGAGGTCTACACCGATGAGACTCGCAGCGAGGTGCTGACGGTGTTGCACAACCTGCGCCAGCAGGGTGACCATCGTGCCGGCGTACCCAACAAGTCGTTGGGCGACTTCGTCGCCCCCAAGGACACCGGCCTGTCCGACTACGTCGGAGGGTTCGCGGTGACCGCTGGGCTCGGTGCCACGGAGCACATCATGAAGTTCAAGGAAGACCTCGACGACTACTCGGCGATCATGCTGGAGGCGCTTGCCGATCGGCTGGCCGAGGCCTTCGCGGAGCGGCTGCACCAGCGCGTCCGCACGGAGTTCTGGGCCTTCGCACCGGAGGAGACCCTCGGCAACGACGACCTCATCGCCGAGCGCTATCGCGGAATCCGTCCGGCTCCGGGCTACCCGGCATGCCCGGAGCACACGGAGAAGCGCACGCTGTGGGAGTTGCTCGACGTGCAGAAGAACGCTGGGATCGAGCTCACCGAGTCCATGGCGATGTGGCCGGGCGCGGCCGTGTCGGGCTGGTACTTCTCCCACCCGCAGTCGCAGTACTTCGTGGTGGGGCGTCTCCAGCGCGACCAGGTCGCGGACTATGCCAAGCGGAAGGGCTGGAGCCAGCAGGAGGCGGAGCGTTGGCTCTCCTCCAACCTGGCCTACGAACCGGAGGACTGAGTCGGGGGTGCGGGGTTGCTCAGGCGCCTTTCATCGGGTGATCCCGCACTGCTCCTGCCAGGCCCGGCTGAGCAGCTGCTGCTTCGCACGCGGCGGTACGACCGGTACGAGCACGTCATCGGCCGTGCCGTCGATCCGGATCCGCACGGCGAACTGGAATCCCCTCGAGGTCTCCCACACGTGAGCATCACACCGGTTGGGGCGGAACCGAACGTCGAGAACCTGGGTGTCACCAGGGGCGAGAAGCAGGGGCAACCGGGCTGGATCGGCAACGAAGATCACCGACCCGTCGAGCGCCGTCAGCCGGGCAGTGGTGTCGGCGGAGACGGGCCCGACGCGTAGGGACGCCAGTACGACGAGGTCCCGCCCGCCGCCGGTGCTGCGCCATCGCGACTCCCACGCGAGCGGAATCTTCTCGGCGACTCGGTGGGCCGCGCACTCCTGTCGATGGATCGCGGCGAGCGTGTCGGCGCCTACGGGTTGCTCGACGACCACCTGATGGCCAGCGACTCGGAACTCGACCGACACGTCACGGGGAGAAAGATCGTGCTCACACACCGGGTCGCCGAGTGGGACACGTAGGTCGAGCGTCCTGTGGGCGGGCACCGTGGCGTCGTACTCCTCGAGCCCGGTGCCGGTGAACGCACCCGAGACGACCTCGACGCCCTGCACCCGTACGACGTGGTCGCCGGACTCGATCTTCACGACCAGCATCCGGTTGACCTGGTCGTGGGTGTATTGCATGAGGCTGACCGTGGCCTCCCCGAGGGGATCGGGCGGCGGCGCGTCGTGCCCGCGTCCGCCCGGCACACATGCGCTCGCTGCAGCGACAACGCCGAGCAGGATCCACGCGCGTGGGCGACGGGCGAGCACTCGACCAAGGTAGCTCTCCTGACCCTCCCCGTCGGCGTGGGAGAGGTCCCAGAACCCACGGGCGGTCGCGACGATGGCCATGGGGGCACACCTTCGATCTAGGGTGGGTCCCTGCACGAAGCGTCTGGGAGGGCATTCTGAACACCAC
The DNA here is from genome assembly GCF_021555175.1 of Nocardioides alcanivorans. Classification (GTDB taxonomy): domain Bacteria; phylum Actinomycetota; class Actinomycetes; order Propionibacteriales; family Nocardioidaceae; genus Nocardioides; species Nocardioides alcanivorans. The sequence continues at coordinate 93,742 of NZ_JAKGRW010000015.1, forward strand.
GATTTCGTCTGATCCCTCCGGCGGGACCCGCGCCGGTGAAGGGCGATGGCCGGCGGCCGTCCTGTGGGACATGGACGGCACACTCGTCGACACCGAACCGTGCTGGATCGCGGCGGAGTACGAGATGGCGGCCCGGTGGGGTGGCACCTGGTCCCACGAGCATGCGCTCAACCTCGTCGGCAACGACCTGCTGGCCTCGGGGCGCTACATCCGCGAGCACATGGGCATCGACCGCACTCCCGAGCAGATCGTCGATGAACTCCTCGACGGCGTGGTGGCCCGGGTCAGCCATGAGGTGCCCTGGCGCCCGGGCGCGCGGGAACTGCTCGCCACGCTGCATGAGCACGAGGTGCCCTGCGCCCTGGTGACCATGAGCTACCAGCGTTTCGTGGCGCCGATCCTGGCTGCGCTTCCGGACGGCACCTTCGACGTGGTGGTGACCGGGGACCGGGTCGCCAACGGAAAACCGCATCCGGAGCCCTACCTGGTCGGCGCAGAGCTCCTGGGGGTGCGACCGGAGAGCACGGTCGCGATCGAGGACTCCGAGACCGGCGTGCGCAGCGCTACCGCCGCAGGGTGCGCGGTGCTCGTGGTGCCCTGCCACGTCGAGGTGCCAACAGGGCCCGGACGCAACTTCAGGGAGTCACTGGTGGGCCTGGGCGTCGAGGATCTCGGCGATCTCCTGCTGCAGGGCGGGGTCGGGAGGTAGCGGTAGCAACTCGCCGCCGAACTCCGGGCAGTGCGCCTGATAGCTGCACCAGTCGCACAGCCGACTCCTGCGGGGCCGCCAGTCACCGGCGAGCTGCGCCTGGTTGATGGCCTTCCACACCGCCTCGATCTTGCGCTCGGTGGCGATGAGGTCGGCCTCGTCGGGGGAGTACCGCAGGATGTCGCCGCTGCCCAGGTAGATGAGCTGCAGGACCGCGGGGATGATGCCTCGGGTGCGCCACAGGACGAGGGCATAGAACTTCATCTGGAACAGCGCCTTCGCTTCGAACATCTCGCCGGGCGCCTTGCCGCTCTTGTAGTCGACGACTCGGACCATGCCGTTGGGAGCGATGTCGAGCCGGTCGATGAAGCCACGCAGCAGGAGTTTGGAGTCGAGCAACGCCTCGACGTAGACCTCACGCTCGGCGGGTTCCAACCGGGTCGGGTCCTCCAACTCGAAGTAGCTCGCCAACGAGGTGTGGCAGGAGGCCAACCACGCCTCGCGCGCCTGCTCGTCGTCGCCGAAGAGTGCGTCGAGCTGCTCGTCCTGCTCACGCAGCCACTCGTAGCGCGGTCCGAGCATGTCACGTGCGCTCAACGGCGTACGGTCAGCCGCGGGCAGGTCGAAGAGGTCTTCGAGCACCTTGTGCACCAAGGTGCCGCGCAAGGCATCTGCCGACGGCTCCTCGGCCAAGCGGTCAACGGTGCGGTAGCGGTAGAGCAACGGGCACGTCATGAAGTCGCCGGCACGGCTGGGGGAGAGCGCGCCCAACACAGTGACCCCGTCGACGGGGGTCGAGTGTCTTTCGGCCGGAGAAGTCGTCATCAGGCCACACCCTAGGCGCAGCCACCGACACCGGTGACCGAGCGACGGCACCACGGGACCTGGCCGTACCGTCGGTCCGGTAGATTTCGGGTGTGTCAACCGATCCCGCCACCGAGTCCGGGCCGCGCCGTCCGCGGCCGCCCGGCACGATCCGGATCGGTCAGATAGCCGGTGTCGACGTGCTGGTCACGACATCCTGGTTCCTCATCGCGGCCCTGATCTCGATCGTGCTCGCCCCGCTCGTCGAGGAGACCCAGCCGGGACTCGGCGGATGGAAGTACGTCGCGGGTGTTGCCTTCGCCGTCCTCCTCTATCTGTCGGTCCTGCTCCACGAGGCGTCGCACGCGATCGCGGCGCAGCGCTTCGGCCACTCGGTTGACTCGATCACGCTGCACTTCCTCGGTGGAGCGACCGCCATCGAGGGGAGTCGCGGACGGCACGCGAGGAGTTCTGGATCTCGGTCGTCGGTCCACTCACCTCCCTGCTCGTCGGCCTGGTGGTGCTGCCACTGTGGTGGATCACGCCCGATGGGCTGCTGTCGCTGGCGCTGCTCGGCCTCATCTGGGCCAATGTCGTCGTGGGCGTGCTCAACCTGATCCCGGGCCTGCCGCTGGACGGTGGTCGGGTGTTGAAGTCCGCCGTCTGGGGGTCACCGGCAACCCTCACCGCGGCACCATCGCCGCAGGTTGGGGCGGCCGCATCACCGCACTGGCGATCCTGGCCTGGCCGTGGGTGATGGAGTCCTTGATCGGGGTCACCCCGAACTTCTTCGACACGATGCTGGCCGTGATCATCGCGCTCTTCCTGTGGACCGGTGCCACCGCCGCCATGCGTGGCGCCAGGATTCGCCGCAAGCTCGTCTCACTGGTCGCACGAGACCTGGCTCGGCGCACGTTGACCGTGCCGGAGGACCTGCCGGTCGCGGAGGCGGTGCGACGTGCCCAGGAGGCCGACGCGGGCGGCATCGTGACCACGGATCAGCGCGACCGACCCGTCGGCATCGTCAACGAGGCCGCATTGGTCGCCGTACCCGAGGAGCGCCGCCCCTGGCTGCCCGTCTCGCAGGTGACGCGTGGCCTCGATGAAGGCTTGTCGCTGCCTGTCGAGATCAGCGGTGAGGACCTGATCCGTGCGATCACCCGGCATCCGGCCCACGAGTACCTCCTCCTCGAGTCCGACGGGCGGATCTATGGCGTACTGGCCACGGCCGACGTCGATGCCGCCTTCGGTGCTTGAGTCCGCTTCACTGTTCCTGCCCAACCTGCATCCCCAGCCGAAAGAGGACCATGACCGACCGCGAGACCTCCGTGCCCGACGTCGCCCCCGAGGCATGGTCAGGGGTGCACCGCGGACCGCTGCGTGAGGGCGAGTGGATCCGGCTGGTCGACCAGAAGGGGCGCAAGCACAACTTCGAGCTCGTCGCCGGCAAGCGGTTCTTCAGCAACCGCGGTCACATCGAGCACGACGACCTGATCGGCCGCGAGGAAGGCTTCTCGGTCGTCTCGTCGGCCGGCGGCGAATACCTCGTGTTCCGGCCGTTGCTCTCGGAGTTCGTGGTCTCGATGCCACGCGGGGCTGCCGTGGTCTATCCGAAGGATGCCGCACAGATCGTTGCGATGGCCGACATCTTCCCGGGCGCCCGTGTGGTCGAGGCCGGCGTCGGGTCCGGGGCGCTGACCTGCTCGTTGTTGCGAGCCGTGGGACCGCACGGGACGGTGATGTCGTGGGAGCGTCGCGAGGAGTTCGCCGACGTCGCGCGCCGCAACGTCACGCAGTTCTTCGGTGGAGACCACCCTGCTTGGCAGCTCGCCCTGGGCGACCTGCAGGAGGAGCTGCCCCGCTCCGGGGCGAAGGTGGATCGGGTCATCCTCGACATGCTGGCACCGTGGGAATGCGTGGACGCGGTTGCGGACGCCCTGCTGCCGGGTGGCATCGTCGTGGCCTACGTCGCCACCACCACCCAGCTCTCGCGCTACGTCGAGACCGTGCGTGCCCATGGTGGCTTCACCGAGCCACAGCCGTGGGAGTCACTGGTGCGTGACTGGCACGTCGAGGGCCTCGCCGTGCGGCCGGGCCACAAGATGATCGGCCACACCGCCTTCCTGGTGACGTCGCGGCGGATGGCGCCGGGGAGACCGCCCCGCGCAAGAAGCGTCGGCCCGCGCCCGGTGCCTACGGCAAGGACTACAACGGGCCGCGTCCTGCCGACCTTCCCCCAGCGCTCGCCGAGGAGTCGCTCGACGACTGAGTGTCGTCGTACGCCCCGGTGCCTGCACTGTGTGACGTTCTTGCCTGCTTGGTGTGCCTAGCTACGCACACCAAGCTCCCATTTCCCCGCCCGGGCGGGGAATTCCCGCGGCTGGAGGGACTCCAGAAAGGTCACAGTACGGCGACGCGCGCAAAGTTGAATGCGCGAAGTCCTTCCATCCGTTGCCCGCGTGGGTAGGGTCACGGAGTACGAGGAGGTGACGCACATGACGGCATCGGACAGTCAGCGGAACCCGGAGGAGCTTGCGCAACAGGTGAGTTCCCTGGAGGCGGAGCTGACGCAGTTGCGGCAGCGTTTGGCGCAGTCACCCGGGCGCGGGTCACTCCTGGAACAGCGGTTGGTGGAGACCCAGCGCAGCCTGGCCGGAGTGACCGCGCAGAACGAGCGCCTGGCCCAGACGCTCCGTGAGGCGCGCGACCAGATCGTGCAGCTCAAGGAGGAGATCGACAAGCTGGCCCAGCCGCCGGCAGGGTTCGGCACCTTCCTGCAGCGCAACGACGACGACTCGGTCGACGTGATCTCCGGCGGTCGCAAGCTCCGGGTGACCGTGAGCCCCGGGATCGAGGCCGACGAGCTCGTGCGTGGCCAGGAGGTCCTGCTCAACGAGGCGATGAACGTCGTCGCGGCGCTCGACTTCGAGAAGGTCGGCGAGGTCGTGATGCTCAAGGAGATCCTCGAGGACAAGCAGCGCGTCCTCGTGATCGCCGGCGCCGACGAGGAACGAGTCGTCTCGCTCGCGGATCCCCTGCAGGGCATCCACCTGCGCGTCGGCGACTCGTTGTTGCTCGACAGCCGCACCGGTCATGTCTACGAGAAGGTCCCGAAGTCGGAGGTCGAGGAGCTGGTCCTCGAAGAGGTGCCCGACATCGACTACGACAACATCGGCGGCCTGATCACCCAGATCGACCAGATCCGCGATGCGGTCGAGTTGCCCTACCTCCACCCGGAGCTGTTCCAGCAGCACCAGCTCAAGCCCCCGAAGGGCGTGTTGCTCTATGGCCCTCCGGGGTGCGGGAAGACGCTGATCGCGAAGGCGGTCGCCAACTCGCTCGCCAAGAAGGTCGCTGCCAAGACGGGCCACGAGGGCAAGTCCTACTTCCTCAACATCAAGGGCCCCGAGCTGCTCAACAAGTACGTCGGTGAGACGGAGCGTCACATCAGGCTCGTCTTCCAGCGAGCTCGGGAGAAGGCGTCCGAGGGCACTCCGGTCATCGTCTTCTTCGACGAGATGGACTCGCTCTTCCGTACCCGCGGCTCCGGGGTCTCCTCCGACGTGGAGAACACGATCGTGCCGCAGCTCCTCAGCGAGATCGACGGCGTCGAGCTCCTGGAGAACGTGCTGGTCATCGGTGCCTCCAACCGTGAGGACATGATCGACCCGGCCATCCTGCGTCCCGGCCGCCTCGACGTGAAGATCAAGATCGAGCGGCCCGACGCGGAGTCGGCTCGCGACATCTTCAGCAAGTACCTCGTCCCCGAGCTGCCGTTGCACGCCGACGATCTCGCGGAGTTCGGCGACAACCGCAAGGCATGCGTCGACGGCATGATCCGCGCGACCGTGGAGCGGATGTACTCCGAGACCGAGGAGAACCGCTTCCTCGAGGTCACCTACGCCAACGGTGACAAGGAGGTCCTCTACTTCAAGGACTTCAACTCCGGGGCAATGATCCAGAACATCGTCGACCGGGCCAAGAAGATGGCGATCAAGGACCTCCTCGACCACGACCAGCTCGGACTGCGCGTCCAGCACATGCTCCAGGCCTGCGTGGACGAGTTCAAGGAGAACGAGGACCTCCCCAACACCACCAACCCCGACGACTGGGCACGGATCTCGGGCAAGAAGGGCGAGCGGATCGTCTTCATCCGCACCCTGGTCACCGGCAAGCAGGGTACCGAGCCGGGGCGTTCCATCGACCAGGTCGACAACACCGGTCAGTACCTCTGAGTCAGCAGGTGGCGGTGGCGAGATGGCCCCAGGCCATCGGCGCCGCCGCCCTCTGGGGCAGCAGGTAGGCCTGGCGGATCACGTTCACGTCGAAGCCGGCAGCCGTCGCCAACTCGATCGGGTCCCGGGTCAGGTGGCAGCCGCCGGCGACCCGCCGCTGGACGGGCTCCAGTCGTCGTTGCCACCGTTGCACCCGTGGATCCTCGGCACGTCCGTGCTCCAGGAGGTGGAGCCGACCGCCGGGCCGTAGCACCCGACGTACTTCGGAGAGCGCCAGCGCGGGATCGGGGATGGTGCAGAGCGTGAAGGTGCACAACACCGAGTCGTACGCCGCATCGTCTGCCCGGAGACGCTGCCCGTCGAGTCCCACTCGCCGTACGTCCGTCGCGGACTTCGCACGACGCCGCTCCGACATCGCCCATCCGCGGTCCGAGGGCTCCACCGCGTCGACCGACCCGACCTCGGTCGGGTAGAAGCGAGTGTTGAGGCCGCTGCCGAAGCCGATCTCCAACACCCCTCCCCGAAGGCCGGTGCAGCACGCTGCGCGCCAGGCGCCGATCTCGTGACCACGCAGGGAGACGTCGACCAGTCGCGGCACCACACGTGACTCCCACCAACCCATGGGGCCAGTCAACCGTGCGGGCTGCTCCACCACAACGGTCTGGACACATCTCCCCACCAGCACCACCGGGTGGGTAGGGTCGCAAACATGAGCGTCCGAAGGGTGATGGGCACCGAGGTCGAGTACGGCATCTCCGTGCAGGGACAGCCGCACGCCAACCCGATGACCGCCTCCAGCCAGATCGTGAACGCCTACGCGGCCAGTGCTCAGCGGGCCCGGCGGGCCCGGTGGGACTTCGAGGAGGAGGCGCCGCTGCGTGACGCGCGCGGCTTCGACCTCTCCCGTGACAAGGCAGATCCCGGTCTGCTCACCGACGAGGACCTCGGGCTGGCCAACGTCATCCTCACCAACGGTGCCCGTCTCTACGTCGACCACGCCCACCCGGAGTACTCGACCCCCGAGGTGACCTCGCCGCTCGACGTCGTCAAGTGGGACAAGGCGGGGGAGTTGGTGATGCTCGAGGCATCGCGTCTGGCCGCCCAGATCCCGGGGGCCGCGCCGATCCAGCTCTACAAGAACAACACCGACAACAAGGGTGTCTCCTACGGCTCCCACGAGAACTACCTGATGCGGCGCTCGACCCCGTTCGCTGACATCGTCAAGCACCTGACGCCGTTCTTCGTCACCCGTCAGGTCGTGTGCGGTGCGGGAAGACTCGGGGTCGGGCAGGACGGCAGCGAGCACGCCTACCAGATCAGTCAGCGCGCCGACTTCTTCGAGGTCGAGGTCGGGCTGGAGACGACCCTCAAGCGGCCGATCATCAACACCCGCGACGAGCCGCACGCCGACCCGGCGAAGTATCGCCGGCTCCACGTGATCATCGGCGACGCCAACCTGTCGGAGGTCTCCACCTACCTCAAGGTGGGCACCACCTCGTTGGTGCTGGCGATGATCGAGGCCGGCTACATCACCCAGGAGCTGTCCCTGGCCACTCCGGTTGCCTCGCTCCGGGCCATCTCGCACGACCCCACGTGCCGTCGTACGGTGCGGTTGGCGAACGGCCGGGAGGTCACTGCGGTCCAGTTGCAGCTCGAATACCTGGAGCTGGCGAGCAAGTTCGTGCAGGAGCGTCTCGGTGACGACGCCGACGCCCAGACCCGCGACGTGCTCGCGCGCTGGGAGTCGGTGCTCAACCGCCTCGAGCGTGATCCGATGGAATGTGCGCGTGAGCTCGACTGGGTCGCGAAGCTCGGCCTCCTCGAGCAGTACCGCCAGCGTGACGGCCTGGAGTGGAGTGACTCCAAGTTGCAGCTGATCGATCTGCAGTACGCCGACATCCGGCCCGAGCGCGGCCTGCACCACCGGCTGGTGCAGCGTGGCCGGATGGAACGGTTGATCGATCCCGTGGAGGTCGAGCTCTCGGTGCACGAGCCTCCGGTCGACACCCGTGCCTACTTCCGCGGCAAGGTGCTCGACAAGTTCTCCGACGGAGTCGCGGCGGCCTCCTGGGATTCGGTGATCTTCGACCTCCCGGGCAAGGAGGCGCTGCAGCGAGTGCCCACGATGGACCCGCTCCGGGGGACCCGCAAGCACGTGGGCGCGTTGATCGACCGCTGCGACACGGCCGAAGAGCTCTTCCGTGCCTTGACACAACGACCGACTGGATAGGGTGGGGACATGGCCCAGGAGCACAAGCAACCCAAGCGGTCTTCCGAGGAGACGACGTCGGAAGAGGTCGAGGAGACCACCGATCTCGCCGAGCGCAAGGAACAGCTCGACGAAGACATCGACGCTCTGCTCGACGAGATCGACGATGTCCTCGAGACCAATGCAGAGGACTTCGTGAAGTCGTTCATCCAGAAGGGTGGCGAGTGAGCCGCGCGCAGGCCGGCGCCGGGCGTCTGCCCGACGCCTTCATGGCCGCCGGCAATTCGTCCTTCGCCGACTTCCTCTCCGACCACGCCCCCGAGCTGCTGCCTGCCAACAGGTCGCTGCCCGCAGGTTCGGCTGCGGACCTGGCTCCCCATGGCACCACCATCGTCGCCGCGACCTTCGAGGGCGGCGTGATCATGGCCGGCGACCGCCGGGCCACGATGGGCAACATCATCGCTCAGCGCGACATCCAGAAGGTCTTCCCGACCGACGAGTTCAGCTGTGCCGGAATCGCGGGAACGGCGGGACTTGCCGTCGAGATGATCCGGCTCTTCCAGACCGAGCTCGAGCACTACGAGAAGATCGAAGGCACCACGCTCTCCGTCGACGGCAAGGCCAACCGCCTGGCTGCCTTGATCCGCTCCAACCTCGGGATGGCCATGCAGGGCCTCTCCGTGGTGCCGCTCTTCGCGGGTTGGGACGACCGAGCCGGCACCGGCCGGATCTTCTCCTACGACGTGACCGGTGGGCGTTACGAGGAGACTGCCTTCCACGCCGTGGGTTCCGGCTCGCTCTTCGCCCGTGGATCGCTCAAGAAGCTCTACCGCGAAGACCTCGACGAGGACGGTTGCGTGACGGCGCTGGTGCAGGCACTCTACGACGCCGCCGACGACGATTCCGCCACTGGCGGCCCCGATCTGGCACGCCGGATCTTCCCCGTGGTCCACGTCATCACCGCCGACGGCGGCCGCCGCCTGAGCGATGACGAGGTCGCCCAGGTCGCCGACCGGGTCATCGCCGGCCGGATGCAACGACCCGACGGCCCTGCCGCTCCGCTGAACTGAGGACACCCATGAGCACCCCGTTCTACGTTTCGCCCGAGCAACTCATGAAGGACCGGGCCGACTTCGCCCGCAAGGGAGTCACCCGCGGTCGCGCGCTGGTCGCCCTCCAGTACGACGAGGGCGTGCTGTTGGCATCCGAGAACCCTTCACAGGCGTTGCACAAGATCTCCGAGCTCTATGACCGGATCGCCTTCGCGGCGGTGGGTCGTTACAACGAGTTCGAGAACCTCCGCATCGCCGGCGTCCGGATGGCCGACATGCGTGGCTACGCCTACGACCGGCGCGACGTCACCGGCCAGGGCCTTGCTGGCGCCTATGCGCAGACGCTCGGCACGATCTTCTCCAGCGGTGGTGAGAAGCCCTACGAGGTCGAGATCTTCGTCGCTGAGATCGGTGACCGTGCGGAGGACGACAAGATCTTCCGTCTCACCTTCGAGGGCATGGTCGCCGATGAGCACGGCTACGCCGTCATGGGCGGCAATGCCGAGCCCGTGGGCCGCCACCTCAAGGAGCACTACGAGCCGGGCGGCGACCTTGCCGCCGCGGTCTCCGTCGCCGTCGCTGCCCTGGGGCAGACCGACAAGGACCCCCGGGTGATCCCGGTGGACGACCTCGAGATCGCCATCCTCGACCGGACTCGCAACCAGCCGCGCAAGTTCCGCCGGATCACGGGCGACAAGTTGCGCGACCTGCTGGGGGACCGGGGTGCGGAGACGCCTGACGGGCCCAGTGACGAGGACCTGGCCATCCACGCGCCGTCCCAGGTGACGGGTGTCGACGATCCCAGCGACCCGACCGACGTCGTCAGTGGGGGCACGCCTCCGTTGGAGGATCCGCTGACGGGAGAGCCGCCCGTCGCCCCACCGCCCGAGGGGTGATCCGTCGGTGCTGTCGGCCTAGGTCCGTCGGTGGGGTCTCGACAGGCTCGATCAGCGGGTGGTGCGCCAGGCCTGGTTGCAGACGAGTGCCTGCATTGTCGGCGCGGACGGCCCCGCGATGTGGCGCGGCCCACTAGGGTTGGGTCATGGAGCGCCGGATCTTCGGAATCGAGAACGAATACGGGGTCACGTGCACGTTCAAGGGACAGCGGCGGCTGAGCCCTGACGAGGTCGCCCGCTACCTCTTCCGCAAGGTGGTCTCGTGGGGGCGCAGCAGCAATGTCTTCATGCGCAACGGAGCCCGCCTCTACCTCGACGTGGGCAGCCATCCCGAATACGCCACGCCTGAGTGCGACGACGTCATCGAGCTCGTCACGCATGACAAGGCGGGGGAGCGGACCCTCGAGGGCCTTCTCGTCGACGCCGAGGAGCGACTGCACAACGAAGGGGTGGCCGGCGACATCTATCTCTTCAAGAACAACACCGACTCGGCCGGCAACTCCTACGGCTGCCACGAGAACTATCTGGTCGGCCGCGCCGGCGAGTTCAGCCGACTCGCCGACGTCCTGATCCCGTTCCTGGTCACCCGGCAGCTGCTCGTCGGCGCCGGCAAGATCATCCAGACGCCCCGCGGCGCGTCCTACTCCATCAGCCAGCGTGCCGAACACATCTGGGAGGGCGTCTCCAGCGCCACCACCCGCAGCCGGCCGATCATCAACACGCGCGACGAGCCGCACGCAGATGCGGAGCACTACCGTCGACTGCACGTGATCGTGGGCGACTCCAACATGTCGGAGACCACCACGCTGCTCAAGGTCGCGAGCTGCCACCTCGTGCTGAGGATGATCGAGGAGGGCGTGGTGATGCGGGACCTCAGCCTGGAGAACCCCATCCGAGCGATCCGGGAGATCTCCCACGACGTGACGGGACGCAAGCCGGTGCGGTTGTCCAACGGACGCGAGGCCAGCGCCCTCGAGATCCAGGGGGAGTACCTCCAGCGGGCCCGCGACTTCGCCGACCGCAGGGAACTCCACGATGACGTCACGGTGCGGGCCCTCGACCTGTGGGAGCGCGGACTGAAGGCGATCGAGTCCGGGGACTGGTCGCTGGTGGAGCGCGAGATCGACTGGGTGATCAAGTGGAAGCTCATCGACCGCTACCGCGCCAAGCACGACATGTCGCTCGGCGATGCACGCATCGCCCAGCTCGACCTCGCCTACCACGACATCCGCCGCGACCGGGGGCTCTACTACCTGCTGCAGCGTGCCGGCGCGGTGAGCCGAGTCACCACCGATCTGGCGACGTTCCGTGCCAAGAGCATCCCGCCGCAGCACACCCGGGCCCGACTCCGTGGCGACTTCATCAAGCAGGCGCAAGCGAAGCGCCGTGACTTCACCGTCGACTGGGTGCACCTGAAGCTCAACGACCAGGCGCAGCGCACGGTGCTCTGCAAGGACCCGTTCCGGGCCACGGATGAACGGGTCGAGCGGCTCATCGACGGGATGTGAGTCACCGCTGCTGCACGTCGGCTGGGTCGGGTCGTCTAGGCTTTGGCTGCTGATTTCCCTCGATTGAACAGGTGACTTGCCTTGCGTCGTCTCTCCTCCGGTGTGGCCCTGCTCTGCCTGCTCGTCCCTGCCCTCGCGGCATGTGGGTCCGATGACGACAACGACGCGGGGGAGTCGGGCTCGGTCGCGGTCTCCGGTGCCTTCGGTGAGGCTCCCGACGTGACGTACGAGACGCCGTACGTCGTCAAGGAGGTCACCACCGAGGTGCTCGAGGAGGGTGACGGTGACGTCGTCGAGCCGGGCGACATCGCTCTGATCAGTGTCTACGTCGGCAACGGCTACACCGGCGCGGTCGCGACATCCTCGTGGGAGAGCCAGATGGCAGCCAAAGCAGAGGACTCCGCCGAGGAGTCGACGCAGACCCCGGCTCCGGACGAGAGCACGCAGGACGACTCCGGGGACACCGAGGGCACACTCAGCGCCGCCGGTGACGAGAAGCCGGCCTCCGAGATGATCCAGGTGACTTCGGACGGCACGTTGAAGCCGATCTATGACGGCATCGTCGGCCAGCCCGTGGGTTCCCGAGTGCTGGTCAGCTCTCCCGGCGAGGACGCGTTCGGTCTGGGCGGCGCCGACTACAACATCGGCAACGAAGACACCACGGTCTTCGTCATCGACGTGGTCAACCGCATCGAGCCCCAGCTGGACGCCTCCGGCGCGAAGCAGCCCAAGAACGCGCCCGAAGTGGTGGAGAAGGACGGCAAGGTCACCGGGCTCGACTTCTCGAAGGCCCCCAAGAAGGCCGGCGACGACCTGCGGGTGCTGACCATGGTGGAGGGCGACGGTCCGGCCATCACCAACGGCGACCAGATCGCGATGCGTTACCTCGGTCAGTCGTGGGGCAAGAAGAAGTCGTTCGACGGCAACTACGACGCGGCGGTGCCGGGCCTCAACGGCAGCCTCGCCACGATCGCCAAGGGCGCTGTCATCGACGGTTGGGTCCAGGGACTCAAGGGCGTGAAGGCCGGAAGCCGCGTGATGCTGGTCATCCCGTCCGCCCTCGCCTACGGCAAGGACGGCAGCCCTGACTCGGGCGACGGGCAGGCCATCGGCCCCAACGAGGATCTCGTCTTCGTCATCGACGTGCTGGCCGTCGCCTGAGTCTCACGCCACGCGCGTAGACTGGCACCCATCACCACCCACGACATGAGGACGTCATGACTGCACCGCTCATCGGAAGCCTCGGCACGCCGGAAATGCTGATCATCCTCGCTGTGGTCGTGCTGCTCTTCGGCGCCTCCAAGTTGCCCGAGCTCGCTCGGGGCAGCGGCCGCGCGCTCCGCATCTTCAAGGCCGAGACCAAGGGTCTCAACGACGACGACAACGACAACGCTGCTGGGGAACTCCCCGAGGGCACGCCGGGCGAGACGGGCAAGTCCGCCGTCGACCCGGAGACCCGCCGCGACAACTCCTGAGCGCGAAGACCTCCCTTGGTGCGCGTCGCCGGCCTTGTCGACCTGCTTCGAGGCGCTCCCAAGCACCCGGTCGGTGACGACGGACAGATGGTCCTCTCGGATCATCTGCGCGAGTTCCGTGCTCGCCTGATCCGGTGCTTCCTCGTGCTGCTGGTGGCGTTCTGCGTCGCCCTGTTCTTCTACGACGAGCTGCTGGACCTCGTCATGTCGCCCTACAACGACGCCCGGGAGCAGCTCAAGCAGAAGGTTCAGACCGAGGCCTACGTCAGGGGCGCGACGGGGCCGCTGATGCTGAACCTCAAGCTCAGTGGTGTGGCAGCGGTGGTCGTGAGCAGCCCCTACTGGCTCTACCAGCTGTGGGCGTTCCTGATGCCGGGTCTGCACCCGCGGGAGCGCAAGTGGACCCGGGTGTTCGTGGCCGTGGCCGGTCCCCTGTTCCTGGGGGTGTCCTGCTCGGCTACTACGTGCTGCCGCGCGGCCTCGAGGTGCTCATCGGGTTCACCCCCGGCGGGATGACCAACCTCGTGGAGTTCGAGGAGTACTTCTCCTTCTTCACCCGGATGCTGCTGGTCTTCGGCATCGCGATGGAGATCCCGCTCTTTGTGGTGATGCTCAACCTGGCGGGCGTGGTCTCGGGGCGACAGATCGCCAAGCACCGTTCGTGGATCATCGTCGGCACCTTCGTCTTCGCGGCAGTGGCCACGCCGTCCACCGACCCCTTCGCGATGACTGCCCTCGGACTCACCATGACGCTGCTCTTCCTGCTCTCCGAGGCCATCACCCGGTCCGTGGACCGCTGGCGCGCCAAGCGCCCCCAAGGCACCGACAAGTGGGCCGACGACCAGGCGTCACCGCTGTGACGCCCGTTGACCCGTTCGACCTACCGGAGTGGCTGGGTACGTCGGAGGTCACCTGGCGGGCACTGCGCACCGAGCGCGGTGGGCACCTGATCCACGGGGAGCTGTCGGCCCCGGAGGTCGAGCCGCTGGCCTGCAACCTGTTGGCGATCGACCAGGCCTGGCCGCACGCCCTTGCCGAAGCAGAGGTCCGGGAGCGGGTCCACCTCACCTGGCACAACGGCGAGGTCGACCTCATGGAGGTCGACGGAGAGCTCACCCTCGTCTCGCCGGGGTCGGCGTTCTCGTCGGCCCGGGTGATGCTGATCCTCGAGCGCCTGGCCCGGGCGGTGGGCGCCCACCCCGACCACTACGTCGCCGCGATCCGGCTGGGCACCCTCGAGCCCGAGGCTTGATCGACTACTGTCGAAGCGTGGCCGATCCCGAAACCATGGTGCTGGTCAACCCCACGTCGGGGAAGGGCCGGGGCGCCCGAGCAGCGACTGCCGCACTCCCTGTGCTGGAGGCAGCCGGCCACCGGGTGAGGCTGCTGATGGGCTCGGACGCAGCAGACGCCGAGGCCAGGCTGCGGGCCGCCGTACGTCCCGGCTGCCGAGCGGTGATCGCCGTCGGTGGCGACGGGCTCGTCCACACGGCACTGCAGGTGGTCGCCGGGACCGGAGTGCCGCTGGGGATCATTCCTGCCGGGACCGGCAACGACATCGCCCGGAGTGCTGGCCTCCCACGCCGGGATCCCGTGGCGGCCGCGCGGGTGGTGGCGGCGGGCCACACCCGCACCCTCGATCTTGCCCGTAGCGGTGAGCGGTGGTTCGCCACCGTGTTGGCGGCCGGCTTCGACGCGATCGTCAACGAGCGGGCCAACGCCATGCGCTGGCCCCGCGGTCAGATGCGCTACAACATCGCGACGGTGGCCGAGTTGCGCACCTTCAGGGCCCTGCCCTACCAGCTGGAACTCGACGGCCGCCGCGTCGCCACGGAGGCGATGCTGGTGGCGGTCGGAAACGGCCCGTCCTTCGGGGGCGGGCTCCAGATCTGCGCCGGCGCGCAGCTCGATGACGGCCTGCTCGACGTCGTCCTGATCAAGCCCATGTCGCGCACCGAACTGGTGCGCACCTATCCCAAGCTCTTCAAGGGGACTCACGTGTCGCACCCGCTCTACGAACGTCACCTGGTGCGTCAGGTGACCGTCGCCGCCCCGGGAATCGTCGGATATGCCGACGGCGAACGAATCGCAGCGCTGCCGCTCACCGTGCGCGCGGTGCCCGGCGCGCTGGAGGTGTTCGCATGAGTACGGCGGATCGCCCCGGACCGGCGGAGGGTTACGCCCGTTTCCGGGCGGCCCAGGAGCACCCGGTCTTCGCGGAGTTCGCCGATCAGTTCGACTTCGCTCTCGACGACTTCCAGATGCGTGCCTGCAAGGAGGTCGAGGCCGGGAAGGGCGTGCTCGTCGCCGCACCGACCGGCTCCGGCAAGACGGTCGTGGGGGAGTTCGCCGTCCACATGGCGCTGGCGACCGGACGCAAGGCCTTCTACACCACTCCGATCAAGGCGCTGAGCAACCAGAAGTTCCACGACCTGGTCGAGCGATACGGCGCTGACAAGGTCGGCCTGCTCACCGGCGACAACACCATCAACGGCGATGCTCCGGTGGTCGTGATGACCACGGAAGTGCTGCGCAACATGCTCTATGCCGGGTCGACGGCGCTCACCGGTCTCGGCTTCGTGGTGATGGACGAGGTCCACTACCTCGCCGACCGGATGCGCGGTGCGGTCTGGGAAGAGGTGATCATCCATCTCCCCGAGAGCGTCAGCGTGATCTCCCTGAGCGCCACGGTCTCCAATGCCGAGGAGTTCGGCGAGTGGTTGGCGACGGTCCGTGGCGAGACCGCCACGATCGTCGAGGAGCGGCGACCGGTGCCGCTCTTCCAGCACGTGATGGTGGGGCGGCGGATCCATGACCTCTTCGCCTCGTCCGAGCGTGCTTCCAAGGAGGGTTTCGTCACCGAGGGTGCCAAGGTGAACCCCCAACTGCTCAAGGTCGCGCGAGACGACTTCGCCAGCACCCGGTTGAACGACCGTCGCGACAAGCGCAGCAACCGAGGCCGTGGTTCGAGGCCGCAGGGGCGGCGGATTCCGATGCCGCTGCGTCACGAGGTCGTCTCGCGGCTGGACGCGGAGGGTCTGCTGCCGGCGATCTGCTTCATCTTCAGCCGGGTCGGTTGCGATGCGGCCGTCACCCAGTGCCTGGACGCGGGGATCCGGCTGACCACGTCGGCGGAGCGCGACGAGATCATCCGGTTCGTGCGAGACCAGTGCAGCCACCTGCCTGACGAGGACCTCAAGGTCCTGGGTTTCGCTGAGTTCCTCGAGGGTCTGAGCCGAGGCGTCGCCGCCCACCATGCCGGGATGCTGCCGACCTTCAAGGAGTGTGTGGAGGAGCTGTTCGTCCGCGGGCTCTGCAAGGTGGTCTTCGCCACCGAGACGCTGGCGCTGGGCATCAACATGCCGGCCCGCACCGTGGTGATCGAGAAGCTCGTGAAGTGGAACGGCGAGAACCACGTCATGCTCACCCCGGGCGAATACACCCAACTCACCGGCCGGGCGGGGCGACGTGGCCTCGACATCGAGGGCCACGGAGTGGTGCTCTGGCAGCAGGGGATGAACCCCAAGGAGCTCGCCGGACTCGCGGCCACGCGCACCTATCCGTTGCGCTCGTCCTTCCGGCCCAGCTACAACATGGCGGTCAACCTGGTCCACCAGTTCGGCCGTGAGCGTTCTCGGGAGCTGCTCGAGTCCTCGTTCGCCCAGTTCCAGGCCGACAAGGCAGTGGTCGGCCTCGCCCGGCAGCTCCGCAAGAGCGAGGACGCCTTGAGCGGATACGCAGAGGCCGCCGCCTGTGAGCGGGGAGACTTCATGGAGTACGCCTCCTTGCGCCGCCGCATCAGCGACGCCGAGAAGGAAGGCTCCCGCGCGAGGCGTCAGGACCAGTGGGCGGAGGCCACGGCCTCCCTGCACAAGCTCAGGATCGGCGACATCATCCGAGTTCCAGCCGGGAAGTACGCCGGTCTGGCCGTCATCCTCGACCCGGGCCTCGGCGACGAGATCCGGCCCCACGTGCTGACCGCCGATCGCCACGCCCGGCGGCTCAACGTGCACGACTTCCCGACTCCCGTCGAGGCACTGGGCCGGATGAGGGTGCCCAAGCACTTCAGTCCCCGCAACCCGCAGCAGCGCCGCGATCTGGCCGAGGCGCTCAAGGCGAAGTCCTACGGGTTGCCCGAGCGGGGCGGCCCCGGCGCGGGACGCCCGAAGGGCGGCGCGGCCGTCTCCGACGAGGTCGCGAGGCTCCGTGCGGAGCTGAAGGCCCACCCCTGCCACGAATGCCCCGACCGGGAGGACCACGCCCGCTGGGCAGAGCGGTGGTTCCGCCTCGACCGCGATGCCCGCACCCTGCGTCGCCGCGTCGAGAACCGCAGCAACTCCATCGCGCGGCAGTTCGACCGGGTCTGTGAGGTGCTCGACACGTTGGGCTACCTCGACGGCGACCAGGTGACGCCGACCGGCAATCCGCTGCGCCGCATCCATTCCGATCTGGACCTGGTGGCAGCAGAGGCACTGCGTCGCGGCCAGTGGGACCACCTCGACGTACCGGAGCTTGCGGCCGTGCTCTCCAGCCTCGTCTTCGAAGCGCGCCGCCCCGACGACGCGCGGGCTCCCCGGATGCCGTCCGAGACGGTGCGTGAGGGGCTGGGTGACGCCGTGCGGCTCTGGGGCGAGCTCGAGGCCGTCGAGCGTGCCCACCACGTCGACTTCCTGCGGGAGCCGGACTCGGGCTTCGCCTGGGCCGCCCACCGGTGGGCATCGGGGGATGACCTCGACGAGGTGTTGAACGTGATCGACCTGGCTGCGGGGGACTTCGTGCGCTGGATCAAACAGCTCATCGACCTCAGCCTGCAGGTGGCCAACGCGGCGGGCGACTCGCCCGTGCGGAGCACAGCCCGGGGAGTCGTCGACGCCATTCGACGCGGCGTCGTCGCCTACTCGGCGGTGGCTGACTGAGCCGCGAGGATCCGCTCGGCCGAACTGCCGAGGCCCCACTGCTCGGTGAGTGCGGCGAAGGCACTCGGGTCCGCCGGGCCGCTGGGCCACGTGAGGTCGAGATCGCCCAGGTCGAGGTCGCGGCGTACGGCGACCACGCGCGGCGCGACGTCGAGGTAGGGAGCCGCTGCGGCCAGCTTTGCCCGGACTCCCGGCGCGATCGAGCTGGTCGAGTCCGCTGCGGCAGCGCGGATGCCGGTGAGGTCCCCGTGCGCGAGCAGGAGCGCCGCTGCGGTCTTCTCGCCGACGCCCTTCACACCCGGCAGGCCGTCGGAGGTGTCCCCTCGCAAGGTGGCGAAGTCGGCGTACTGCTCCGGGAGCACGCCGTACTTCTCGACGACCTCGTGGGCAGTCAGGCGTTCGTGCCTACCGACGCCGCGCGCGGTATAGAGCACCCGCACCCGGGCTGCGTCGTCGATCAGCTGGAAGAGGTCGCGGTCGCCGGTGACCACGTCGACCGGCATCCCCGCTCCGGTGGCGAGGGTGCCGATCACGTCGTCGGCCTCCATCTCGTCAGCTCCCACGACGGCGATGCCCAGCGCCGCGAGCACCTCGCGGATCACGGGGACCTGGACCTGCAGCGGGTCGGGGACCTCCTCCACGTCCGGCGCCGCGCCCGGCCGTTCTGCAACGACCCGGTGGGCCTTGTAGGAGGGGATCAGGTCGACACGCCACTGCGGTCGCCAGTCGTTGTCCCAGGCGCACGCCAGGTGGGTGGGTCGGTACTCGTCGGTGAGGCGACTGATGAAGTCCATCAGCCCCCGGACCGCGTTGACGGGGGTGCCGTCCGGCGCGCGCATCGAGTCGGGGACGCCGAAGAACGCCCGGAAATAGAGGCTCGCAGTGTCAAGAAGCATCAGCCGTGGAGTCGTCACGGGCCCAGTCTGACAGCAGGCCCTGCTCAGGTGTCCGACTAGGATCACCCGCGTGGAGATCACAGACCGCAAGATCCTGACCCTGTTGGCCACGGACGGTCGCATGTCCTACACCGACCTCGGCAAGGCGACGGGCCTCTCCACTTCCGCGGTGCACCAGCGGGTGAAGCGCCTCGAGAGCCGCGGCCTGATCAAGGGGTACGGCGCCACGATCGATCACGAGCAGGTGGGTCTTCCGCTCACGGCCTTCATCTCCATCACCCCGATCGATCCCTCGCAACCCGACGACTACCCGGAGCGGCTCGCGGACATCGCCGAGATCGAGAGCTGCTGGTCGGTGGCGGGGGAGGAGTCCTACATCCTCAAGGTCCGAGTGGCGATGCCCAGCGACCTGGAAGCCCTGTTGGCGCGGATCCGGGGCGCGGCGAACGTGGCCACGCGCACCACGATCGTGCTCTCGACCGCCTTCGAGAACCGACCGGTGACCACCGGCGTCGCCGACGACTGAGCCGGTACGTCGCCACTCGGCTCAGGGCCGTGGCTGCCGGTGCCACCACTCCCGACCCTCCGCGTCCAGGGTGTGGATCGGGTCGTAGTAGGGGTGGGTCCGGTTGAGCGCGGCCACGTCGGTGGCGTCGACCGTCGTCCGGTAGTACTTCGCCCACTGCGAGATCCCGCGTCGACGGTCGTAGTCGGTGACCTGGTGCACCCAGCGCTTCCCCACGAACGGCACGTCACAGACGATGCGCGGCGTGGCGAATCCCGGCAAGTAGCCCATGATCTCGTGCTGCAGCTGCTGGGCGTGCGCCACGGAGATCCGCCAGTGCTCGGCGTTGGGGATCATGTCGCACATGTAGAAGTAGTAGGGCGTGATGCCGGCGCCGTCGAGCAGGCCGAAGCAGAGGTCCAGCAGGTCGTGGGAGTCGGCGTTGACCCCGGCCAGGAGCACACCCTGGTTGCGGACGTCGCGCACGCCGGCCTCCAGCAGTGCCCTCGACGCCTCCGCCACCAGCGGTGTGACCGAGTGGAGGTGGTTGGTGTGGGTGTGGATCGCCAGGGCGACGCCGCCGGTCCGGGCCAGCCCCGCGACCCGGTGGACGCCGGCCACCACCTCAGGCTGCAACCAGTGCTGGGGCAGCCCGATGAGGGCCTTCGTGGCCAGCCGGATGTCGCGGATGCTGTCGAGCGCCAGGAGGTCGGTCAGGAAACGCTCCAGGCGCGGCCACGGCAGGTTGGCCACGTCACCGCCGGAGACCACCACGTCTCGGACCTCGGGGGTCCGGCGTAGGTAGTCGAGGATGCCGTCGAGCCGGTCGTCGGGGCGCCCGGCCAGGCGGAGCTTCTGCACCGTGTCGGTGGAGTTGCCGACGAGGTCCATCCGGGTGCAGTGCCCGCAGTACTGCGGGCAGGTGGACAACAGCTCGGCGAGCACCTTGGTGGGGTAGCGGTGGGTGAGTCCCTCCGCCACCCACATGTCGTGCTCGTGCAGGGAGTCGCGGGTGGCGTAGGGGTGGGACGGCCAGTCGGTACGCCGGTCGCTGTGGACGGGCAGCATGTAGTGACGGATCGGGTCGGCCAGGAGCGCCTCGGTCCAGGAGGAGTCGTGCAACGGGCTCTCGGGGACCATCGTGTTGAGCATCTGCGGTGGCAGCAGCATCGACATGGTGGCGTGCTCGCGCTGGTCACGGCGCAGGTCGTCATAGAAGGTCTCGTCGACGAGATCGCCCCACACCTGCTTGAGCTGAGCCACGGACTTCACGCAGTGCGCCCGTTGCCACTGAGCCGAACGCCACTCGTCGATGCCGACCGACCGCCACCCCGGGAAGCGGCGCCAGTCCGGCTCGACGAGGTCGCGCCGGACGTAGCGGTAGGGCTGGACGACGTGGGGCTGAGCGAGCGGTGCGACGGACATCGGATCTCCTCCTGGCTCCCGGTCGGGCGGGTCGGCGGCGCGAACGCTTGTGACGGGCGCCACCTATCTGCCACAGTAGAGAGAGATATTGCGGCCTGTCCACCAACTGGCCGCAAGATATCCGGCGAAAGGTTGGCGATGCTGACGGAACGTACGCACATCAGTGATCCCACCGGACGGCATCGGGTGCTCGACGAGGCTCCGGTGCTGCCGCAGGCGGCCCAGCGTCTAGACGATTCGCCCCTGCTCACCGCAGACGAGGTGCTGCTCGCCGTCGAGCGGATCAACCTCGACGCCGCCTCCTACCGGCAACTTGCCGAGGCCAGTTCCGTGGGGAGGTCGTCGACGGCGCCGCCGTGCGTCAGGCTGTCCTCGACATCGTGCGATCACGAGGCAAGATGCAGAATCCGGTCACCGGCTCCGGTGGGATGCTGATCGGCACCGTGCTGGAGGTCGGTGACGAGTCCCTCCTCGGTGTCCGGGTCGGCCAACGCGTGGCCACCCTGGTCTCCCTCACCCTCACGCCGCTGCACATCACTGACGACCTCGCCCGCTGGGACGGTCGCTCCGAGCAGGTGCCTGCGGCAGGTCATGCAGTGCTCTTCGGCCGCAGCATCGCAGCGGTGCTCCCGGAGGACCTCTCCGACGCGGAGGCGCTCGCCGTCCTCGACGTCTGCGGCGCACCCGCGCTCACCGCCAGACTCGTCGCCCGGCAACGGTGCTCGAGCGTGACCGTGCTGGGTGGCGCGGGCAAGTCTGGCTCGCTCAGCCTCGCCGCGGCCAGGCGAGCCGGGGCGAAGCATCTCGTGGGCGTCGTACGCGACGACGGCGAACGACGGGCACTGCTCGGTGCGGGCCTCGCTGACGCAGTGGTCGTCGCCGATGCGTCGGATCCACTGGCGCTGCGTGACGCACTCCTGCGGGTGGGCGATCCCGGTGAGCTCACGATCGTGTGCGTCGATGCCCCAGGCTGCGAGGCCGGGGCGATCCTGGCGACCGCCGCCGGCGGCACGATCGTCTTCTTCTCCATGGCCACGTCCTTCTCCGCCGCGGCGCTGGGTGCCGAAGGCCTGGCGGCCGACGTGACGATGCTGATCGGCAACGGCTACGTCCCCGGCCACGCCGACCTGGCCCTGGACCTCTATCGCTCGAACCCCGGCGTACGACGACTCTTCACCAGGAGGCTCTGATGATCACCCTCGATCCCGCCCAGGTCGTGGCTGCCCGTGCGCTGGCGGCACAGGTCGGCGGTCCGATCGTCGACCTCGCCCGCTCCCACACCACGACGTCGGTCGAGCGCGCCCTGCTCCGTCTCGGCGGACTACGGGGGCCGACCACGCCGGGGTGCCTTGGGTCAACCACCTCGTCGAGTCCGTCGTCGACCAGATCGGGCTCGAGCACGGGGTCGCGCTGCCCGTCTGGGACGCGCTGCGACGCCATGAGGCGGGCGACCTCGCCGAGCTCGCGGCCAAGGCGGCAGTCGGTGCGGTCCGCTTCGAGTTGCCACCGCCGGCCGCCGACGATGAGGTACGTCGACAGTCCCGCGCCGCGGTGGCTGCCGGGATCGCCCGCATCGACCGGGCCCGGGTCGAGCGCGAACATCTGGTGCGCACGGTCGGGGATGCACCTCGACGCCCATGGATCTACCTGATCGTGGCCACCGGTGACATCCACGAGGACATCCCCAGGCCCAATCCGCAGCGCGGGCCGGCGCCGACGTGATCGCGGTGATCCGATCGACCGGCCAGTCGCTGCTCGACTACGTACCGGAGGGCGCTACGCGGGAGGGCTTCGCCGGCACCTATGCGACCCAGGAGAACTTCCGCCTCATGCGTGCCGCCCTCGACGAGACCAGCCGTGAACTCGGTCGCTACGTGCGCCTCACCAACTATGCATCCGGGCTGTGCATGCCCGAGATCGCCGTGCTCGCGGGCCTGGAACGCCTCGACATGATGCTCAACGACTCGATGTACGGGATCCTCTTCCGCGACATCAACCCGGTGCGGACCTTCGTCGACCAACGCTTCAGCCGCCAGATCCACGCGCGGGCCGGCATCATCATCAACACCGGCGAGGACAACTACCTCACCACCAGCGACGCCGTCGAAGACGCCCACACGGTCACCACCAGCCAGCTGCTCAACGAGTTCTTCGCCAAGGAAGCGGGTCTCGAGGACTGGCAGCTCGGGCTCGGCCACGCCTTCGAGATCGATCCCGACGTCCCCGACTCGTTCCGGCTCGAACTCGCCCATGCGCTCCTGGCCCGCACCCTGTTCCCGGACGCGCCGCTGAAGTGGATGCCGCCGACCCGGCACATGACCGGCGACATCTTCCGCGGCCAGCTGCTGGACGGCTTCTTCAACTTGGCAGGAGTGCTGACCGGGCAGAGCATCCTGCTCGTCGGGATGATGACCGAGGCGGTCGTGACACCGTGGCTCTCCGATCGCGACCTGGCGCTGCAGAACGCGTGCTACGTGCTCAACGCCGCGGGCGGCCTGGCGGAAGACTTCCGGCCCGCCCCGGGCGGTTTCATCGAGCAGCGGGCCAACGAGGTGCTGGCGAGCGCCGTCGACCTGCTGGGGCAGGTCCGGGCGACCGACGCCGGACTGCTCGGGGCCATCGGTGACGGCACCTTCGGACGGATGCGGCGACCTGCCGACGCCGGTCGCGGCGGAGACGGCGTGGCCCGGAGGTCCGAGCGCCACCACAACCCGGCCGAGCTGATCCTCGAGGAGGCGTCATGACCCTGATCCGGCCCTACGGTGACACCACCGGCGACGGCATGGTGCAGCTGAGCTTCACCCTCCCGGTGGCCCACGACAAGCGTGCCGAGGGCGCCGCCCTCCAGCTGGCACGGTCGATGGGGATGGAGCCGGCCATGCTGGCGCACGCCCGTCCCGTCGGTCCCGGCCACACGTTCTTCATCGTCTACGGCTCGGTCACCCACCTCGTCGACACCGACGCGGTCCGCGTGGTGGAGCGCGACCACGCGTTGCTGACCCCTGCCGAGGTCAACGCCGAGATCAAGCGACTGCTGCACCGGCGTCTGGTCGTGGTGGGTGCCTGCATCGGTACCGACGCCCACACCGTCGGCATCGACGCGATCCTCAACATCAAGGGAGTGGCGGGGGAGAAGGGGTTGGAGTACTACCGCGAGATCAAGGTGGTGAACCTCGGCGCCCAGGTGGCAGTCGCCGACCTCGTCGCCAGGGCCCAGCAGGAAGGTGCCGACGCCGTCCTCGTGAGTCAGGTCGTGACGCAACGTGATGCCCACGTGCTCAACACGCGGGCGTTGTCGCGGGCCTTCGCGGCGACGTACCCGCCGGAGCGTCGGCCGATCCTCGTCGTGGGTGGCCCGCGGTTCGACGAGTCGATGGCCGCCGACCTGGGTGTGGACCGGGTCTTCGCCCGCGGGACGACCCCGGGGAGGTGGCGAGCTACCTGGTGCACCAGCTCGACCGAAGGACGAACCCGACGCAGGCGGTGAGCGCATGACCGCGTCGGCGGGCGATCGCGTGGTCCACCGCGGGTACGTCTCCCATGACCTCGCCCACTATGCGGGCAACCTCGTCGACGGTGCGTGGGGCCTGGCGCGATTCGGTGACGCAGCGACGGAGCTGTGCATGGTCGCGGACGGTGACGAAGGACTCCTCGCAGGCTACGACGAGGTGAGGTTCCTGGCCCCGATCCACGGCGGCGACGTCGTGGAGGTGGTTGCCGAGGTGATGACGGTCGGCCGTCGGTCCCGGCGGATCCGGTTCACCGCGACCGTGATCGCGCGCAGTGCGCCGCGGCCCGGCCGCCCGGGCGCGGGGCACCACCTGACGGACCCGGTGCTGGCCACCACCGCCGTCGGGGTGGTCGTGGTACCGGGCGAGTGAGGGCACCCTCACGGCGTGTCATCCGGCGACACGCCGGGGACCGACGAATCGGGACGATTTCTGCGTCGCGGCTGACCCCCAAGTGACCTGCGCAAACGCGGAAAGGTGCAGGTCAGGGTGCGGTTGACAGGGGCCGTCGGAGTGGGTCATGGTGCCGAGGTCCGTTGAGGCAGTACGGCGGTCGGGAGCCGCAGGCGGGCGGAGTCCGGGAAGGTGCACTCCAGGCCTGAACCGGGACCACGCCCCGCGAGATCTCCCGCCAGTTGTAGACGGCCCCGGGGGCGCTCCCACGCACTAGACAACGGCACGGCGTCGGCAGCCAGTCGGTATCGAGTCGGTCCGAAGCGGGTGACGCGCCCCCGGGACTGCGATGCCGCCACCACGCATGGCCTACCCTTTGCCGGTGCCATGGCGTCGTCTTGCTCCCGTGCTGGCTCCGGG
Organism: Nocardioides alcanivorans; assembly: GCF_021555175.1. GTDB lineage: Bacteria > Actinomycetota > Actinomycetes > Propionibacteriales > Nocardioidaceae > Nocardioides > Nocardioides alcanivorans. The sequence continues at coordinate 118,694 of NZ_JAKGRW010000015.1, forward strand.
ATCCGTCCCCCTGGCCGCAGCGGCTGGTCTGCTGCTGAGCACGGCGTTCGAGCCCATCGCCTTCTTCTGGTCCGCGCTGCCGGCGGTGGCGCTCTTCTTGTGGACCGTCCACGGTCAGCGCGCGCGGCGCGGCGCGCTGCTCGGCCTCGTCTTCGGGGCTTGCTTCATGTACGTCAACATCTACTGGATGCGTGCGGTCGCGGACGCAGCGTGGTTGGGTCTCGCCGGTGTCGAGGCGATCTTCCTCTCGCTGGGCGGCGCGCTGCTCGCCGTCGCCTCGCGGTGGCGCGGCTGGCCCGTCTGGTCCGCGGTCATCTGGCTCGCCATCGAGGTGTTCCGAGGCGCCTGGCCCTTCAGCGGGTTCACTTGGGGCCGCCTGTCCTTCGCGGTGGTCGACACCCCCTATGCGGCCGCGCTGCCCTGGGTCGGGAGCTACGGGGTCAGCCTTCTCGTCGCGGCGACGGCGGCCGGGCTCCTCTGGCTGGCACTCGACATCCGAGCTCGGTGGAAGCCCGTCACCGGCGGTGCGCTGGTCGGGGCACTGCTCCTGGGGCTCTTCGCGGCGCTGGGGCCACGCTGGACCACCGACCGGACCGCAACCATTGCCCTGGTGCAGGGCAATGTGCCGGGGACGGCACCGAGCTCGTCAAGCACCATCGGGAGGTGACCCGCAACCACGTGCGGCTCACCGAGCAACTGGGCGAATCGGTCAGGAGCGGCTCCCAGCCGAAGCCCGACCTGGTCGTCTGGCCCGAGAACTCCACGGCTGTCGACCCGTTCGAGGACCCTGCCACCCGCAACGGCATCCTGCGTGCCGTGCAGGCAGTCGCCGCGCCGGTGCTCGTCGGCGCCATGGTCGACCACGACGATCCGGCCAAGATCCTCAACCAGGGCATCCTTGAGGACCCCGACACGGGCACCGGCGACCGCTACACCAAGCGCCATCCGGTGCCCTTCGGTGAGTACGTCCCCTTCCGCAAGTACCTGCCGGCCGGCAGCAACATCGGCCGGCTGGCTGAAGTGCCCCGTGACATGGTGGCGGGCCACGACAGGACGCCCTTGGACGTACGGGGCCTCTCGGTCGCCGATGCCATCTGCTTCGACGTCGGCTATGACGACGTCTTCGTCGACCAGGTCCGTCGTGGGGCCGAGGTGGTGGTCGTGCAGACCTCCAACGCGATGTTCATCGAGACCGCGCAGATCGAGCAGCAGTTCGCGATCACTCGCTTGCGCGCGATCGAGACCGGGCGCACCGTGGCCGTGGCGGCCGTCAACGGACGCACCGGGATCATCGGTCCCGACGGAGAGGTCGCAGCCGACATCGCGCCCAAGGAGGAGGGCGTGGTCGTCGCAGAGGTGCGGTTGGCCGAAGGCACCCCGCCCGCGATGTACGTCGGCCCGTGGGTCGGACGCATCGCTGTCGGCGTGAGCGTGGGTGCCTTCGTGATTGCGGGGGTCACGTATCGTCGTCAACGGGAGCAGGCAGGCGAGGGAGGACCAGATGGCAACGGCTGATCACGGGCGCGTCGTGATGGTCGTGCCCACCTACAACGAGGCCGACAACCTCGCGTGGATCGTGGGCCGGCTCCGTGCCGCCCAACCGCTGGTCGACGTCCTCGTCGTCGACGACGCGTCGCCCGACGGCACCGGCCGCATCGCCGACGAGCTCGCCGCCTCCGACAGCGCGGTGCACGTGCTGCACCGCGCCGGCAAGGAAGGGCTCGGAGCTGCCTACCTCGCGGGGTTCCGAGCCGCGCTCGACATGGGCTACGACGTGATCGGCGAGATGGATGCAGACGGTTCCCACCAGCCGGAGCAGCTCCACCTCCTGCTCGACGCACTCGGCGACGCGGATCTCGTCCTCGGGTCGCGTTGGGTGCCGGGTGGTTCGGTCGTCAACTGGCCGGTCGGCCGTCAACTGCTCTCCCGGGGTGGCAACCTCTACGTGCGTCTGTTGCTCGGCATCGGCGTTCGCGATGCCACAGGTGGTTTCCGGCTGTTCCGCCGCTCGGCCCTCGAGGCCATCGTCCTCGACACCGTCGAGTCCACCGGCTACGTCTTCCAGACCGACCTGGTGTGGCGCGTGCTCCGGCTCGGCCTGCGGCTGCGCGAAGTGCCGATCGAGTTCATCGAGAGGGAGCGCGGCGACTCCAAGATGAGCGGCCCCGTGGCCCGGGAGTCCCTGCGGCGTGTCACCGGATGGGGACTGCGTGAGCGGCTGCGCCGAGGTCGGGCAGTCTTCCGCACGGCCAAGGAGGAAGCGGCATGACCCGACGACGTCGGTTCCCGTTGTGGCTCGCGGTGCTGCTCTTCCTGGTGATCCCGCTGATGGAGCTGTATGTGCTCATCCAGGTGGGCCAGGTGATCGGGGTCGGGTGGACGATCGTCGCCCTGATCGCCGACAGCCTGCTGGGTGGCTGGCTCATCAAGCGCGAGGGCGGTCGAGCGCTCCGGGCGTTCAGTACTGCCCTGGCCGAGGGCCGGATGCCGTCGCGGGAGATCGCCGACGGGATCCTGGTTCTCGGAGGCGGCATCTTGATGCTTTCGCCCGGGTTCGTCCTCGACATCCTCGGGCTGCTGCTGGTGTTGCCGTTCACGCGCCCCCTCGCACGCGGCATGATGACCCGCTTCGTCGAGGCCAGACTCGTTTCCGGCATGCCCGCGGCCGGCTTCGCTCCGGGCGGGTTCCCCGGAGCGGGGTTCTCCCACCCGGGCGCCAACGCAACTCACCCCCGACCCGACGGGACAGGTCCCGTGGTCGAGGGTGAGGTGGTGGAGGACTGACCTCCGTCAGGCGTTGGACTTCTTGCGCTTCGACGGCCGGTGCAGGTGCGCCGGGCCGATCTCACCGCCACGCAGCAGATCGATGCGTTCGGTGAGGATGACCTCGAGCTCTTCGAGCGAACGACGCTCGAGCAGCATGTCCCAGTGGGTACGGGCCGGCTTCTCGACCTTCTCCTCGGGCAGGATGCCGTCGATGCTCAGCGCCTCGGCGCCGCAACGCGGGCACTCCCAGTTGGCCGGGATGTCGGCCTCGGTCGACATGGTGATCTCGAACTGGTGACCCTGAGGACACTTGTAGCCGACCTGCTGGCGAGCGGCGAACTCGATGCCGCGCTCGTCCTCAAAGCTCTGGCCGCCGAGTCGAGCTCCCCTAAGCGTGCGCTCAGCCATGAGCAACCTCCGATGTCTGGATGGATCTGGTTGGGACGGTGGTCCCGTTGATGGAACGGTGCTCCACCCCCATCATGACGCAGGAGGGGGCAACCGGTCACATATTGCGTCAACGAGCAGCGGCGCAAAGGATTCCGTGGCGACCTGTGTCGGTCGCCACGTCATGTGTGCCGGTGCGGTGCGATCGTCGGTCAACCGACAGCTGGCGCGTTGCCTGCCTCGCGCATGCCACGGGCGGTGTCGACGCGCGAGAGGAAGAAGAGTCCCAGCACGAAGAAGACGATCAGCGCGAGGATCGCCGGGCGGTAGGAGCCCGTCAGCTGGTAGACCACACCGAAGGTGAGGGTGCCGAACCACGACGTCCCCCGGTCCATGGCGTGGTAGAAGCTGAAGAACTCGCCTTCGCGCCCGCGGGGGATCAGGAGCGAGAAGTAGGACCTGGCCAGTGCTTGGGTGCCGCCCAGCACGATGCCGATGGCGACGCCCATGAGCAGGAACAGCGCGATGTTCTTCTCGGGCAGCACGAGGGCGAAGAGCACGATGCCCATCCACACGCCCAGGCCCACCATGATGACCGGCTTGGCGCCGTACTTGTCGGCCGCGGCGCCGAAGATCAGCGCGCCGAAGAAGGCGACGAACTGCACCATCAAGATGGTGCCGATCAGCACCGAGGTCCCGAACCCGAGCTGCTTCTCGCCGTAGGTCGACGACGAGGCGATGACCGTCTGGATGCCGTCGTTGAAGAAGAGGTAGGCAACCAGGAAGGTGAGTGCCATCGGGTAGTTCTTCAGGTCCTTGAGGGTCACCCACAGTTGCCCGAAGCTCTGGGAGATGAGGCCGCCCTCGGCCTCCACGACGTGCTCAGGTGGATGGTTGCGCAGACGCAGATAGGGGATGATCGTGAATGCTGCCCACCAGACGGCTGCGGACAACATGGAGAGGCGCACCGCGAGCGCCTTGTCCATGCCGAACGAGTCGTGCATCAGGACCATCACGAGGTTGATCGCCAGCAGCAGGCCGCCACCGAGGTATCCCATGGCCCAGCCACGTGAACTCACCTTGTCGCGCTCGTCCTCGTCGGAGATGAGCGGCAGGATCGCGTCGTTGAAGACCGTCGAGGCGCCCAGGCACAGATTCGCGCCGATCACGGCGATCGCACCGATCTCCCAGTTGCCGTCGCGGCAGAACCAGAGCAGTGACGCGAACCCGGCGCCCACCCACGCGAACCCGGCCAGCAGACCCTTCTTGTTCTCGGTGCGGTCGGCGACCGCACCGAGCAGCGGCAGCAGCACCGCGGAGAGGATCGTCGCGAACGTGATGATGAAGGAGGGCAAGGCCCCCGGAGCGATGCTGAGGCCGAGGACGGCGAGGTTGGCGTCGCAGTCGAGGCCCTTGTCGGAATCACTGACGTATCCGCAGGCCGCCTGCTCCGCGACCGTGATCAGGTAGGGCGCGAACAGCACGGTCGACACCGTGGTGACGTAGGCCGAGTTGGCCCAGTCGTACCAGTACCAGGCCTTCTGCTCGCGAACCTTCGCCAGGGGCCGTAGGTCAGCGAACTCCTCAGGCTCGTCGCTCATCAGCGCCTCCCTCCCACATGCCCAACTCCGTGAGCACCTGCCTGAGTATGTCCGTGCGATCGGTCATCACGCCATCGACACCACGGCGGACCAGCAAACGGATCGTGTCCGGATCGTCGATGGTCCACACGTGTACGTGCTTGCCGGCCGCGTGCGCGCGGCGTACGAGACCTCGGGTGGCGACAGGAATCCGGTCGCGGTGACGATAGGGGATCTGCAGGGCACTGACCCGGTGCCGGGTGAGGACGTCAGCCCATCGTCCCGACGGGCACAGCAGCCAGATCAGGACCTCACCCGGATGGGCCGAGGTCGCCACCCGGCCGCCGGTGAGCCTGCGGAAGCGACGCAGCGCCCGGGGGAGAAGGAGCCCACCAGGATGCGGTCGTGCGCACCACGCTCCTCGATGAAGCGCGCCAGGGGGCCACGGCGCCCGGTGACTTGATGTCGACGTTGAAGCGAGCCTCGGGAAAGGCGTCGAAGAGATCCTCGAACGCCGGGACCGTCTCGCTGCCTGCGATGACGGCTTCGCCGACCTGTGACCAGGTGAGTTCGGAGATCACACCGATCTGGTCGGTGACCCGGTCGAGCACCCGGTCGTGGAAGGCCACCAGGTGGCCGTCGCTCGTCGCATGGACGTCGGTCTCGAGATAGCGGTAGCCCAACGACACCGCATGGCGGAACGCAGCGATCGTGTTCTCCATGCCGGGGATCTCGGGATGCAACGCGCCGCCACGGTGGGCGAAGGGAATGGGGCGGCTGGGCTCGTCGAGATAGCGGAAGCCTGTCTGGGTCACGCTCCGCATTCAACCCGACTGTGGCCGGCGACTCAGTGACGACGCGGCGGTAGATCCGCACACGCGCGCGATCGCAGGAGTACCGTCGGATCATGGAGACCATGACCTGCCCGCGATGCGGCACACAGATGGAGGAACGCAACGCCGGACGCGGTCAGGTGCTGCGTTGCCCGGACGGCCACGGGGTGTTCCTGGACCGGGCTTCGCTGGGCGACCTGATCGACGCCGAGGTCGCCTGGCACCAGCATGCCGATGCGCGCCACACGGCGCCGTTGCCACGGATCACTGCCGACATGACCGCTCCGCCCGCCTACCCGGTCGCGGCCCCCGCCTGGGTCGCTTCCCTCTTCGACTGATTCACCCGGCTCAACGTGGATCGTGCGTTGGGCTCAGATGTCTCGGAAGGTCACGATGTTGGCGCCGAGCTCGTTGAGCCGGTCGGCCAGGTCTTCGTAGCCGCGGTGGATGACATAGGTGGAGCGGAGCACGGAGGTGCCCTTGGCCGCGAGCATCGCCAGCAGGATCACGACGGCAGGTCGCAGCGCCGGGGGCAGATGATCTCGGTGCCGGAGAAGCGGGTCGGGCCCTCGACCAGGACCCGGTGCGGGTCGAGGAGCTTGACCTGTCCGCCGAGCTTGTTGAGCTCGGTGAGATAGATGGCGCGGTTCTCGTAGACCCAGTCGTGCAACAGCGTCTGGCCGTCGGCCACTGCTGCGATGACGGCGAAGAACGGCAGGTTGTCGATGTTGAGGCCCGGGAAGGGCATCGGGTGGATCTTGTCGAGGGGGCACGCAACCGTGACGGACGCGTGGTCACGTCGACGAGCCGGGTCTGGCCGTTCTCGGCGGCGTACTCCTCGGTGCGGCTGTAGTCGAAACCCATCTCCTCGAGAGTGGCGAGCTCGATCTCGAGGAACTCGATCGGCACCCGGCGGATGGTGATCTCCGACTGCGTCACGATGGCTGCGGCCAGCAGCGACATCGCCTCGATCGGGTCCTCGCTCGGCGCGTAGTCGACGTCGACGTCGATCTCGGTGAGACCGGTGACGCGGAGCGTGGTGGTGCCGATGCCCTCGACGGTGACCCCCAGCTTCTGGAGGTAGAAGCAGAGGTCCTGCACCATGTAGTTGGACGACGCATTGCGGATGACGGTGGTGGTCGGCTGCAGGGCAGCCGCCATCAGCGCGTTCTCGGTGACGGTGTCGCCGCGTTCGGTGAGCACGATCGGCCGGCTCGGCTCCACACCGTGGCTGACGGTGGCGTGATAGCTGCCCTCGGTCGCCTTGACGTCGAGCCCGAAGGGGCGCAGCGCCGACATGTGGGGCTCCACGGTGCGGGTCCCGAGGTTGCAGCCACCGGCGTAGGGCAGGTCGAACGTCGTCTCGCGGTGCAGGAGCGGTCCGAGGAACATGATGATCGAGCGGGTCCGACGAGCAGCCTCCTCGTCGATGTTGGCGAGGTCGAGCGTGGCCGGCGGAACGATCTCGAGGTCGTTGTGCTCGTTGAGCCAGCGGGTCTGCACCCCGAGGCTCTGGAGCACCTCGAGGAGACGGTTGACCTCCTCGATGCGGGCCACCTTGCGCAGCGTCGTGCGCCCCTTGTTGAGCAGCGAGGCGCACAGGAGCGCGACGCCAGCGTTCTTCGACGACTTCACGTCGATGGTGCCCGAGAGCGTGGTGGGACCGGTGACACGCAGGTGGGTGGGACCTCCGGCGCCGAGGGTGACGATCTCGGAGTCGAGCGCGCTGCCGATCCGCGCGAGCATCTCCAGGGACAGGTTCTGCTGTCCCTTCTCGATGCGCGTCACGGCCGACTGGCTGGTGTTGAGCAGGTCGGCCAGCTGCTGCTGGGTCAGTCCACGGTGCTTGCGGGCATCGCGGATGAGGTTGCCGATCCGGCCGAGATAGTCCTGACTCATGCGGCTGACCGTAACTCAGATATGAGATGAACCCAATCCAGCGCGCCGGATGTCGCGCCCGTCACACGGCGTACGCCGTCACTTCCGTCGCCTTCGCCGCGAACCGCACGGGGGAGCCCCGGGCGGCATCCTTGATCCGCAAAGTCGGCATGATGAGCGGCCACATGCAGCTGCGGAAGGGCGAGTATGTGATGGACTGACGACGTGTCTTCCGCCGCCTATTTCACTCCGCTCGCCCCGAACCGCTACCAGCCGACCGAGCACGTGGGGGGTGCATGGGCACTCGACGAGCAGCACGTGGCCCCGGCGCTCGGCCTGCTGGCCCACGCCGTGGAGCAGGACCGCGATCGCCGTCGTGGCGCCGATCTGCACCTCGCACGGCTGTCCTACGACATCTTGGGCACGATGCCGCTCCAACCGTGCGACGTCGCGGTCGAGGTGGTTCGTCCGGGCCGGACGATCGAACTGGTCGAGGCCGTCATGACGTGTGGCGACCGCGTCGGCGTCCGGCTGCGGGCCTGGCTCCTCGAGCCCCGTGACACCAGCGCCCTGGCCGGGTCCGACTTCCCCGCGATGCCCGCTCCGGAGAGTTGCCCGCCGTGGCGACCGAGCGATCTCTGGCCCGGCGGATTCATCGCGTCGCCCGAGGTCCGGCGCAGCGACGCGGCGGTGCCGGGACGTGGCCAGGTGTGGGTGCGGACGAGCGTCCCTCTGGTGGACGGGGTGAAGGTGAGTGCCACGGCCAGCACCGTGGGGCTGCTCGACATCGCGAACGGGATGAACGTCAAGGCCGATCCACGGCAGGTGCTCTTCCCCAACGTCGACCTCACCGCCCACCTCTTCCGGCAGCCGGCGGGTGGCTGGCTCGGGCTCGACACGACGGTGAGCTTCGGGAGTGCCGGCCTCGGTCTGACCAGTTCGGTGCTCCACGACACGGACGGGCCCTTCGGCACGCTCGAGCAGTGCCTCACGGTCCGTCCGACGGGGAGAGTGCATGAGTGCGGGAACGATCGTCGTGAGTGCCGTGGCGTTCGTGCGCGGCGGGCACGTGCTGGCCGTGCGCAAACGAGGAACGGCGCGGTTCATGCTGGTCGGCGGCAAGCCCGAGGCCGGGGAGGACGCCGAGCAGACCGCCGTACGCGAGACCTTCGAGGAGGTCGGCCTGGTCATCGACTCCCTGCAACTGCTCGGGGAGTTCGAGTCCCCGGCCGCCAACGAGCCAGGTCACGTGCTGCACTCGACCGTCTTCACCGCCGAGCTCCCAGGCGAACCCACCGCTGCCGCGGAGATCGAGGAGCTCAGGTGGATCCCCCTCGACAGCACCCGCGGCGACCTTGCTCCGATGCTGCGTGACGACGTCCTCCCGCTGCTCCGGGCTGCGCACTCCTCGTCGATGGCCGGACCAGGAACCCTCGGCGCGCCGGAGTAACGTGGCCGCATGACGACCACCACTCCTGCACTCGTCGCCGACGGTCCCGGCGCTCCGTTCATCGCTCGACAGGTCGAGCGCCGCACCCTCGGCGCAGATGACGTCTCCATCGCCATCAGCCACGCCGGCATCTGCCACAGCGACATCCACCAGGTGCGTGAGGAGTGGGGCACGGCCATCTTCCCGATGGTGCCCGGCCACGAGATCGCGGGCGTCGTCACCGCGGTGGGTGACACGGTCACTCAGGTGAAGGTCGGTGACCGGGTGGGGGTCGGGTGCATGGTCGACAGCTGCGGCGAGTGCGAGATGTGCAAGGACGGCTTCGAGCAGCACTGCGAGCGCGGCGCGGTGATGACCTACAACGGTCGCGGCTACGACGGCGAGCCCACGCTGGGCGGCTACTCCCAGTCGGTGGTCGTCTCCGAGCGCTTCGTCTGCCCGATTCCGGAAGGCATCGGCATGGCGGAGGCGGCACCACTGCTGTGTGCGGGCGTCACGACCTACTCACCGCTCAAGCGCTGGGGCGTCGGCCCCGGCACCAAGGTCGGTGTCGTCGGCCTCGGCGGCCTGGGCCACATGGGCGTGAAGTTCGCCGCCGCCATGGGGGCCGAGGTGACGGTGTTCTCCCGGACCTCCGCCAAGGCGACCGACGCACTGGCACTCGGGGCGGTCGAGCACGTGGCCACGTCGGATCCCCAGGCGCTCCGGCCGCTGCGCAACCGCTTCGACGTCGTGCTCAACACGGTGAGCGCCGATCTCGACATGAACGCCTACCTGCGCACGGTGAAGCCACGAGGCGTCCTCGTCAACGTGGGCCTCCCCACGGGTGACTACGCTCTCAAGCCCGGACTCCTGGTCGGCAACAGCCGGGTCTTCGCGGGCTCCAACATCGGTGGGATCCCCGAGACCCGGGAGATGCTCGAGTTCGCGGCGCGCCACGGGATCGGTGCGACCGTCGAGGTCATCGACGCCGCAGACGTGACTGCTGCCTACGACAAGGTGGTGGCCGGTGACGTGCGCTACCGCTACGTCATCGACGTGTCGACCATCCGGGCCTGAGCGCTCGCACCCTCAGCCGGTGCCCGCCGCCCGTGCGGCGAGGCGGTGGGCCGCATGCCGGACCAGGGGCTGCTCCTCGGGGTCCGTCACCCGCTCGACGGGGACGCCGCCGGAGAGCAGCGCGACCGGACCGGTCAGCCAGCCCCACACCGCCCACTGATCCATCCCTGAGGCCAGCAGGACGTCGAGTACGCCGCTCAGGTCGGCGCGGAGCTCGCCGCCCGGGTCGAACTGGAAGGCGGGGATGACGACGCGGTCGTCCACCGTCAGCAGGAGTGCCCGCTGGTCCTGGGCGGCCTTGTGCACCCAGAAGCGCGCCGCGTTCTCGCTGCCACCACGCAGCTCGGCAAGAGCCGCGTAGTCGAGGACGGCCGACGCGAGGAGGCGCGCCCGTTCCGCGGCCCGGCGGGCCACCTGCACGAGTGCAAGGGGGACGGCGTGGTCCGGCTCCTCGCCCTGGTCGCGCAGGATCGACTCGAGCTCGAACAGTTCTGCATCGGTCAGTGGTTCGCCGGTGCCGGGTGCCGTCCAGTGCACCCCACGCTCGGTGCGGACATAGGTGGGCAGGCCTGCCTCAGCGAGCGTGTCGGCCAGGCCGAGCCCCTCGAGCCAGTCCGCGAGTTCACCGGCCACGTCGCGGGCCGGCCGGCCGCACCCTCCCTGAGTCATGGGACAAGCGTGCCAAATGGCAAGCCCTTGGCAACTGGCGGCCCTGCGAACACCGAAGACAGCGGAAGACCTTAGGCTCGTGAGCGTGAGCCAGGAAGCGACATTCGTGAAGGTCTGTGGTCTGCGGACCCTGCAGGACGTCGAGGTTGCCGTCGCTGCTGGCGCCGACGCGGTCGGGTTCGTGGTCGCCGACGGCAGTCCCCGTCACGTGAGCGAGGCCGAGCTGCACGGGCTCGTGGACGCCGTGGCCGCACGCGTCCGCACGGTCCTCGTGGTCAAGGGAGTGCCGATCGAGGAGGCCCTGGGCCTGTGCTCCCGAGTCGGCGCCGACCTCCTGCAAACCCATGGCTACCCGGCGCAGGACGAAGCGCGGGTGGTGAGTGCCGGCGTACCGCTTTGGTCTGCGAAGCAGCCGGATGCGGCCTCCGGCGGGCTCGTCGGAGCGAGCGGTGAGGAGGCCTGGCTGGTCGACTCCCCGCAGGCCGGCTCGGGGAGACCTGGGACCACGCGGGATTCACCCCGCCCGACGGCCGTTGGCTCCTCGCCGGAGGCCTCGATCCCGACAACGTGGTGGCCGCGATCACCGCGCTGCGCCCCTGGGGCGTCGACGTATCCAGCGGTGTCGAGGCCGAGCGAGGTGTGAAGGACCACGATCGGATTCGCACCTTCGTGGCCGCGGTGCGCGGCCAGAACTCGGCTGCACAGGCCTGACCTGTGCCGCTACGCTCGCCGACATGAGCACTGCGCACGCTGCCGACGGGCATCCCGCTGACATGCACGACCTGATCCGAGTGCAGGGCGCTCGGGTCAACAACCTCAAGGACGTCTCCGTCGAGATCGCCAAGCGGCGGTTGACGGTCTTCACCGGTGTCTCGGGATCCGGCAAGAGCTCGCTGGTCTTCGGCACCATCGCGGCTGAGTCGCAGCGGATGATCAATGAGACCTACTCGACCTTCGTGCAGGGCTTCATGCCGGCGCTGGCCAGGCCCGATGTCGACGTGCTGGAGGGACTGACCACCGCGATCGTGGTCGACCAGGAGCGGCTGGGGGCGAATCCGCGGTCCACCGTGGGGACGGTCACCGACGCCCACGCGATGCTGCGAATGCTCTTCAGCAAGCGCGGCACCCCGTACGTCGGCCCGCCCACCGCCTTCTCGTTCAACGTCCCGACCCGACGCGCGAGCGGGGTGATGACCTCCGCCAAGGGCGAGAAGACCATCGTGAAGGACGCGGTCTACGTCGGCGGCATGTGCGCTGAGTGCGAAGGGCGCGGGAGCGTCTCCGACCTCGACCTGGCCCAGATCGTCGACGAGAGCCTGTCGTTGGTCGACGGCGCGATCCTGGTGCCCGGCTACACCGCGGACGGCTGGATGGTGGCTCCCTACAAGGCGGAGCTGCCCAACGACGTGCCGATCCGCGACTTCACCCCGAACAGCGCCAGGACCTGCTCCACGCGGAGCCGCGCAAGGTGAAGGTCGACAAGATCAACGTCACCTATGAAGGCGTGATCCCCAAGATCCGCAAGTCGATGTTCAGCAAGGACGTCGACTCGCTGCAGCCCCACATCCGGGCATTCGTGGAGCGTGCGGCCGTCTTCGGTCCCTGCCCCTCGTGCGAGGGCACCCGGCTCAACGAAGCCGCCCGGTCATCGACGATCGACGACACCTCCATCGCCGACGTCTGTGCGATGCAGATCAGTGACGTGGCGGAGTGGCTGCGCGGGATCGACGCAACCGGCGTGGAGCCGCTGGTCAAGGGCCTGCAGCACCTGCTCGACTCGTTCGCGGAGATCGGGCTGGGCTACCTGTCCCTCGACCGGCCGTCGGGCTCGCTCTCCGGTGGCGAGGCCCAGCGCACGAAGATGATCCGCCACCTGGGGTCATCGCTCACCGATGTCACCTACGTGTTCGACGAGCCGTCGATCGGGTTGCACCCGCACGACCTCCGCAAGATGAACGAGTTGCTCACCCGGTTGCGCGACAAGGGCAACACCGTGCTCGTGGTCGAGCACAAGCCGGAGACGATCGCGATCGCCGACGAGGTGATCGACATCGGTCCTGAGGCAGGTGGTGGTGGCGGTCGGATCACCTACCAGGGCGACCTCGCGGGCCTCCGGGCCAGCGACACCGTCACCGGCCGTCACCTCGACGATCGCGCCCGCCTGAAGCCGGACGTGCGCAAGCCGACAGGCTCACTCGAGGTCCGGGGCGCGTCGCGGCACAACCTGAACGATGTCGACGTCGACATCCCCACCGGTGTGCTGACGGTCATCACCGGCGTCGCGGGGTCCGGCAAGAGTTCCCTGATCCACGGGTACGTCGCCGGGCGCGACGGCGTCGTGGCCATCGACCAGAGCGCCATCAAGGGCTCTCGACGCAGCAACCCCGCGACGTACACGGGACTGCTGGAGCCGATTCGCAAGGCCTTTGCGAAGGCCAACGGGGTGAAGCCGGCGCTGTTCAGTGCCAACTCGGAGGGCGCTTGTGAGTCCTGCAAGGGCGCCGGCGTGATCTACACCGAGCTGGGCTTCATGGACACGGTCTCCACCCCCTGCGAGGACTGCGGCGGCATCGGCTTCCAGCCGGCGGTGCTGCAGTACGCCTACGGCGACCGCAACATCGCAGAGGTGCTCGGCATGTCGGCGGCCGAGGCTCTCGCGTTCTTCGGAGCCGGTGAGGCGAAGCTCCCGGCGGCACACAAGATCCTGACTCGCATCAACGACGTCGGGTTGGGCTACCTCAAGATCGGGCAGCCGCTCACCACCCTCTCCGGCGGTGAGCGCCAGCGCCTCAAGCTGGCCGCCCAGATGGCCGACAAGGGCGATGTCTACATCCTCGACGAGCCGACGACCGGGTTGCACCTGGCTGACGTGGAGAACCTGCTCGGGCTGCTCGACAGGCTCGTCGACGACGGCAAGAGCGTCATCGTCATCGAACACCACCAGGCCGTGATGGCCCACGCCGACTGGATCATCGACCTCGGCCCCGGACCGGGCCACGACGGTGGCTCCGTCGTCTTCGCAGGTACCCCCGCCGACCTGATCGCCGAGGGCAAGACCCTCACCGCTGAGCATCTCTCCGAGTACGTCGACAACTGAGGAGCACTCCGATGGCACGGACCGTCCAGGTCACCTTCGACGCCCACGACCCGCGCGCCCTCTCCACCTTCTGGGCGGCCGCGCTGGGTTACGTCCATCCGGCACCGCCCGGTGTCGAACTGGCCGACGGCCAGGACCCACTCGATGCCTGGAACGACTTCCTGGCGAGCGTGGGCGCGCCTGAGGCGACCTGGAACTCACGCTCCGCGGTGGAGGACCCGGAGGGGGTCGGCCCCCGGATCTTCTTCCAGAAGGTGCCGGAGGGCAAGATCGCGAAGAACCGGGTCCACCTGGACGTTCGTGCCGCTCCCGGCCTGAAGGGGCAGGAGCGGATGGCGGCCCTGGAGCAGGAGTGCAGCCGGCTGGTGTCGTTGGGTGCCCGGCGGTTGGAGCGGCTGGAGCCCAACGAGATGGACGAGGGGATCATCGTGATGGCCGACCCCGAGGGCAATGAGTTCTGCCTTGACTGAGCCGATCAGCGGGGAGCTCCCCGTCGTGGAGGCGGTCTGCCGCGCGCAGATGCACACGTTCAGCAAGACGGTCGTCGAGGCGATCACTCTCATCGAGGGCATGGGGGTGGCAGGCGATGCGCACGCGGGCACGCTGGTGCAGCATCGTTCACGGAAGAAGCGGGCCCCCAACCAAGTCAACCTGCGGCAGGTGCACCTGATCCACGCGGAACTCCTGGACGAGGCCCGAGCGGCAGGGCACGAGGTCGCTCCCGGCGACTTGGGAGAGAACGTGCTCACCCGGGGTCTGGACCTGCTCGGACTGCCGACCGACACCCGCTTGGTGATCGGGGAGACGAGCGTGCGGATCACCGGCCTGCGCAATCCTTGTCGTCAGATCGACGACTTCTCACCGGGTCTCCTCAAGGTGGTCGTGGCCCGTGAGGACGGTGTGCGCACCGGCTCCGACGTGACCCTGGGAGCGACGGGTGGCTCCGAGTCGATCGACGGCGTCGGGATCGTCCGCAAGTCCGGTGTGATGGCCGTCGTCGAGCAGGGCGGCAGGATCGAGGCGGGTATGGCGATCCGGGTGGTGCTCCCGAGGGAGCCCTTCCGGTCGTTGGAGCCGGTGTGAGGCGAGCTCCGGGTGTGGGTGTGCCCGAGCACGTGACGTTCATCCTGAGGTGAGGACCACCAGCTCCCGGGTGGTACGGGTCATCGCGACGTAACGGTCGACCGCTCCTGCCACGCCGTCGCCCAGTGCGTCGGGATCAACGAGCACGACGAGGTCGAACTCCAGCCCCTTGGCGAGGATGGGGGAGAGCGACCTCACCCGAGGATGCGCGAAGGGGAGTTGCGCTCCGATCACCACGGCGGTGCCCTCGCTGTCGGCGTCGACCCAGTCCGTGAGCACGGCCTCGAGCGCAGACACGTGGTCGTGGCGCACGGGCAGGCCGCTGCGCCGTACCGACGTCGGCACGTTGGCGTCGGGCAGCACCGCGCGGATCTCCGGTGCGGCAGCGTCCATGACCTCTGCCGGGGTCCGGTAGTTGACACTCAGCGTGGCGTGCCTGACCTCGGACAGACCGATCCGATCCAGGCGCTCGGTCCACGACTCGGCGAAGCCTGCCCGGGCCTGGGCCCGGTCACCGACCACCGTGAAGCTCCGGGTCGGGCAACGGCGCAGGAGCATCTGCCATTCGGCATCGGTGAGCTCCTGTGCCTCGTCGACCACGATGTGGGCGAACGGTCCGCCCAAGGCATCGGGCTCACCGGACTGTTCGATGCGCGGGTCGATCAACGCCTCGCGCATGTCCTCGCCACGCAGCATGGCCAACGAGCTGTCTCCGTGGATGTCCGTCTCGAGAAGATGCTGCACGACGTCGTCGATGTGGGCCCGCTCGGCGGCGGCTGCTGCCTTTCGCCGTCGTGCCCTTCGCAGCGCCTCCGGATCCCCGAGCCTGAGCCTGGCCGCGTCGAGCAGAGGGAGGTCTGCGACCGTCCACGCCTGCGGCTCGCTTCGCTGGAGGAGGCGCACCTCGTCCGATGTCAGCCAGGGGGCGCAGTGGCGTAGGTAGGCAGGGACGCTCCACAGGTCGCCGACAACCTCCTCGGCGACCAGGATCGGCCACGCCCCGCCGATGGCGTCGTGGAGGCCGGCATGACGATCCAGCGCACGACGGATGACGTCGGCCGTCGGACCTCCGTCGTCGAGTTGGTGCTTGTCGACCAGGAGGTCGAGCAGCGCCTCCCACACCACGCCCCGCGCCTCGTTGTGCGGTGTCTCGGGGTCGACTGCAGCGAAGGCCTCGGCCCAGTCGTCCGCAGACAACCAGACCTCCGACCACTCGGTCTCCACCAACTGCCCCTCGGTGGGCGGTTCCTCGTAGAGCCTGACGGCCGGCTCCACGGCAGCGATCATGTCGATGCGCGCCTTCAGTGCGGCCACGCGGGCGTCCTGTTCCTCGCCGAAGGACTCGGCACCGGGTACGAGGTGGCGCAGGGTGCAGGTGCGCACTCCCTCCTCTCCCAGGCTGGGCAGCACGTCGGCCACGTAGTTGAGGTAGGGCTGGTGCGGACCCACGAACAGCAGCCCACCGCGGCCGGCGGAGAGTCGGGGATCGGCGTGCAGCAGATAGGCAGCGCGGTGCAGGGCGACGACGGTCTTCCCGGTGCCCGGTCCGCCATCGACCACCAGGGCGTCCTTGGAGCCGGAGCGGATGATCGCGTCTTGGTCGTGCTGGAGGGTGCTGAGCACGTCCTGCATCCGGTCGGACCGGCTCGCGCCGAGACTGGCGAGGAACGACGAGTCGTCGTCGAGGGCCAAGGGCAGGTCACCACCGTCGGCGGTGAACGCCTCGTCCCAGTAGTCGGTGATCAGCCCTTGGGTCCAGCGATAACGGCGCCGGCTGGCCAGGCCGTGCGGACGCGCATGGGTTGCTGCGAAGAACGGCTCAGCCGCAGGGGTGCGCCAGTCCACGAGCAGGCGGTTCCCTTCGCGGTCGGCCAACCCCATGCGCCCGAGATAGGTGACCGCGCCGTCCTGGCCCACCATCCGCCCCAGGCAGACATCGAGCGTTGCACGCCGCAACTGGCGCAACCGCGTCGACAGACGCGTGATCTCCTGGTCCCGATCGAGGGCGCTCTGTCCTCCGCCCCCGGCCTGGCGCCGTACGTCGACCAAGCGGTTCTCGAGGTCGCTGACGGCGTCGTCGAATGCCGCCGCGACCAGCGCCAGGTGCTGCTCGTCGCGGTCGACGAGGGCGGGGGACTGCTTGGCCGAGCGGTCGTCCGGAAGGTTGAACACGCTGGTGTTCGTCGAGGTCACGCAATCAGCTCCGAGTCGGGTGAGGGAGGTGGAGTGGTGATTGTGGACCCCAATGGGGGCCTTGCGGCAAGACCCCCATCCGCTATACCTTGGTAGTGGCGGGGGGCTGTCATCGCCGCCAGATGGGTCGGTCGGCTCGGCTCCGGGTGGGTAGGGTGTGGGCGTTCTTGACCCCCTTCTTCTCGGGAGCCCACCTTGAGCACCGCCGTTGAACCGAAGGCCCAGCCGCGTCACCGCTGGGTCCTGTTTCTCGCCTTCCCCCTCACTTGTGTCGCCGCGGGACTCGGCTGGGGCTACGGCAAGGGCGACCTCGAATCGCGGACGGAGGACGCCGGCAACCAGCTGGTCGCCTTCGAGGCCGAGATCCGCGGCGGGGGACTCATCCTCGGATGTGCCGCCGGCCTGTTGGTGTTCGCGCTCATGCTGAGCCTCTTCACCCTGCTCAACCCGGCGCCCACCACGGGACGCCGGGTCGTGCAGTGGTGCTCCACGGGACTGCTTCTCGTCATCGCCCTCGGGCTGCTGCTGTTCGCAGGGCAGTTCTATCCCGAGCTGCAGGAGCGCGTGGCCGAGTGACGGCGTGACCGAGCGCGGTCACTGCGTGGCGCGGCCCATCTCACGGAACTGGTCGATCATCGTCGCGAAGGCATCCGGCGCGAACGGCCCTGGCTCGTAGGTGACGGAGTCGAGCTGGCCCGTCCAGGCGAAGGTGCCCTTGCGCTGGGCGAGTTCCCAGTCGACGGGCGACCGGCGGTCGATACCGATGTTGAGACCGTTGAAGGGCACCAACCACGCGAGTTGCACGAACTCGTGCTGCGCCACGACCGTCTTCGCGTCGATCAGGACGTCGACCAACCACTTCGCCTTGCCCGGAGCAGCCACCCGGACGGTGATCCGTCGAGCTCCTTCGGGGACTGCGACCGGCGGGGTGGAGATCATCGGTCCGAACGCGTTCTGCGCAAAGACCACGTGGCCGTCCTCGACGCGGAGGACGTAGCCGCCCTCCTGGCCACCATGGGCGACGAGGACGCCCTCGTCACCGGGCTGGTACCCGGCGAGATCGGCGTGGATCGAGAAGGAGCGCCCGTCGATCAGGTGACCGGCCCGGTAGCGGTCGACGGTGCCGTTCTCAGGCAGGAACTTCTGCGGTGCCGCGTAGACCTCCTCAGCAGGGTTGCGGGAGAACCAGTGCACCGGCGTACCGTCGGCCATCGGAAGCACCTGGTTGCGGTCCGCGGCCTGGTCCCACGCGGCAACGAGGTCTGCCACCAGTTCGGGATGGTCGGCGGCGAGATCCCGCATCTGGGTGATGTCGGCGGTCGTGTCGTAGAGCTCCCAGCGATCCTCACGGAACGGCGTCAGTGGCTTGCGGATGGCGACTGCCTCCCAGCCGTCCTTGTAGTAGGAGCGCTCGCCGAAGCACTCCAGGTACTGCTCGGTGTGGGCGGAGGGGGCGGTGCCGTCACGAAGGTTCGCGACACAACTGACGCCGTCGAGCGGGTCTGCGGGCAGGCCTTGGCGTTCGCTCGCCACCGGAACGCCGGCCAGGTCGAGGAGGGTCGGCATCACATCGGTGACATGGGTGTATTCGTGTCGGATCTGACCGCCCACCTCACTGAGGCCCTTCGGCCAGGACACCAGGCAGGAGACCTGGTTGCCGCCGCGGAAGCTGGAGAACTTGTGCCGGCGGAAGGGGGTGTTGGCCGTGGTCGCCCAGCCGATCGGGTTGGCGGGCCACGTGCTCGGCCCACCGATCGCGTCGATGATGGCCAGTTCGTCGGGGATGCGCTCCTCCATGGAGCGCCTGGCCGAGCCGTTGAGGGCAGACATGTGCTGGGGGTTGCCGATGTGCGAGCCGCCGTCGGAGGCAGCACCGTTGTCGGACAGGAAGACGAACACCGTGTTGTCGAGGACGCCGAGACGGTCGAGGACATCGCGGATCCGCCCGACGGACTCGTCGATCGTGCCGACCATCGCGGCGAACACCTCTTGGTAGCGAGCCGCCAGCCTGCGCCCGTCCTCGGGCATCTCGTCCCAGGGGAGGACAGGCTTGGCAGGATCGTCGTTCAGCGGCGCCAGGACCGCGTCCTCGGGGACCAGGCCGAGTTCCTTCTGGCGTGCGAACCGCTCCGCCCGGACCTCGTCCCAGCCGCGGTCGTACTTCCCGGCGAACTTCTCGATGTCCTCGGGCTTCGCGTGCAGCGGGGTGTGGACGGCGCCGTGGGCGAAGTACATGAAGAAGGGCTTCTCGGGCTCGCCAGTGACCGTGTCGGTGATCATCCGCACGGCGCGATCGGTGAGGTCGTCGGTGAGGTAGTAGCCCTCGGGGTACTGGTCGACGTCCACGGGGTTGTTGCCCTCGAAGAGCTGGTGCGGGTGGAAGAAGTTGGTCTGCGCCTCCAGGAACCCGTAGAACTGGTCGAACCCACGCTGGACCGGCCACGAGTGGCGGCTGCCGCCGACGCCGAGGTCACGCTCCTTGCACAGGTGCCACTTGCCGATCGCCATGGTGCTGTAGCCCTGGTCGCGCAGCGTCTCGGCGATCGTTGGCTGGTTCGGCGCCAGTTCGGCGGCATATCCGGGGTAGCCGGGGTCCACGTTGCACACTCCGCCGATGCCGACCGCATGGGAGTTGCGGCCGGTGAGCAGGGCCGCCCGGGTGGGCGAACAGGTCGGGGTGACGTGGAAGTTGGACAGGCGCACCCCCTCCTGCGCCACGGCGTCGAGGTGCGGAGTGGGGATCTCGGAGCCGAACGGTCCGATGTCGGAGTAGCCCAGGTCATCCACGATCATCACGATCACGTTGGGTGCACCGGTTGGCGCGGTTGGCCGCGGCGGCCACCAGGGTTCGGACTGAGAGATCGAGCTGGTGATGGTGCCCTCGAAGGGCGGTGTGGGCTCAGGCATGATGCTCCGTTCGGGGATCTCTGCGGAAGACGACACCCGAGTTTAAGACAGTGTCTTATATTCGGGAGGGCGGGTCCCGGTGGGTCGCGCGTGCAGTTAGCCTTCGGTGGTGACGAAGGATCCCAAGGAGGCGCTGGTCGAGGTGGCCGAGCGACTCTTCGCCGAGCACGGCCCCGACGGCGCCTCGTTGCGCGACATCGCACGGGCCGCCGGGCAGCGCAACAACTCCGCGGTGCAGTACCACTTCGGCAACCGGGAGAACCTGGTCGCAGAAGTGTTCCGGCGCCGCATGACACAGATCAACGCGGTGCGTGCCGAGCGGTTGCGGAGACTCGACTCGGCGGGGGAGCAGGACAGCCTCGAGTCGCTGGTCGCGACCTTGCTCGAGCCACTGGTCGAGCACGTCCGCGCTGCCGGATCCTCATCGACCTACGCCCAGTTCATGGTGCGCACGATGCCGGGTGTCGACTTCGAAGGTGAGCAGATCGCTGAGGTGAACGCCGTCCAGCGGGAACTGGGCATGCGCATGGAGCGGCTGGTCCCGCACCTTGACAGTGGCGCCTTCCAGCGCCGCGTCGGCCTGGCCATGACGATGGCGGTCTCGGCACTGGCCGACTTCGAGCGCCGTTGGAACCTCGGATTGGAGCATGAGCGTCACCTCGACGCCCTGCTGGCGGAGGTCGTCACCATGACCGCCGCGGCGTTGCAGGCTCCCGCGACCTGAGCCGTGGGCGGGCGTCGCGAGCGAACCTCAGGCGTCGGGGGAGGCCAGCTCGACGACGGTGATGTCGGACGGAGCGCCGACGCGCGTGGGCGGCCCCCAGGCTCCGGCGCCACGACTGACGAAGAGCTGGGTGTCGCCGTACCGCTCCAGCCCGGCGACGGTGGGGTTGACCAGGCCGGCCAGCAGCGAACCGGGCCACAGCTGACCGCCGTGGGTGTGACCGGAGAGTTGCAGGTCGACTCCGTGGCGCTGCGCCTCGTGCACCTGCACGGGTTGATGCGCCATCAGCACAGCGGGACGCGAGAGGTCACGGTCGCCGAGCGCGCGGTCGTAGTCGGGCGCCTGACCATAACGGTCACCCAGCTCGTCGTTGACCCCGGCCAGGTCGAAAGCAGGCAGCTCGGTCCGGGTGTTCTGCAGTGGTCGCAGTCCCAACTCCTGGAGGTGATCGATCCATTGCTCGACCCCGGAGATGTACTCGTGGTTGCCGGTGACGAAGTAGGCACCGTGCCGCGCCTCAAGACGCGCCAAGGGAGCGGTGGCGCGTGCGAGGTCGTCGACGTCACCGTCGACGAGATCGCCGACCACGGCGATCAGGTCGGGCTGGGTCCCGTTGACGGCATCGACGACCTTCTGGGCGAAGCTGCGACCCAGCGTCGGGCCGAGGTGGATGTCACTGACCACAGCGATGCGGAAGCCGTGGCCGGCACGGGAGAGCTTGGCGAGCGGCACCGTCAGGTGGGCGACGCGTGGCCCGCGGAGCACGCCGTACGTGCCGTGGGCCACCGTGGCCGTCGAGATGCCCACGGCAGTCGTCGCCACGGCGCGTGCCACGAACTGGCGACGGGTGACCGCGGCCGCCTCCTTCGGGGCCGCCGCCGTCGAGACCTGGGACGGGCTTGCCGCGGGTACGTCGTCACTCGGGTCCCTGCGTGCCGCGACGCGTTGCGCGACGCTCAGGAGGAGTCGGAGAAGGTCGGCGACCAGGAGGGTCAGGACGGCGTAGAGGAGGAACGCGAGCCATAGGTAGCCCGGCCAGGCGAGCACCTGCCGGAGCCGGAACGGGGCGTCCGTGGCCTGCGCCACGATGGTTGCCAGCGCACATACGGGGCCGGCCAGCAATGCCGCGGTCATCAGGCGGCGCGACGTCCCGGACGGCCTCGTCGTGTCCCGGACCAGCCGACGCCACACATACACGTGCACGCCCACGAGGAGGACCACCACCAGGAGGCCGACGAGGGCAAGGAGAACGGTCACGAGATCGGTCCTCCTGGGCTGTTGGGCGGTCAGGAGGATCCTCCCGCACCGCCGGTCAGGACGGAGGCAGGGGGAGGGTCCTCAGGCGCTGATCAGCCCGACGCCGTCTCGAGCGCTGCACGGGCGGCCAAGTTCGCCTCGACCTCGACCTGCCAGGCCTCATTGGGCTTGGTCGTGTCGATCTCGAACTCGAAGCGGTCGACCATCTCGGGCGTGACGTCCTCGACGTCGACGTAGAACTGCTGGTACCACCGGCGCAGCTGGTAGACCGG
Organism: Nocardioides alcanivorans; assembly: GCF_021555175.1. Classification (GTDB taxonomy): domain Bacteria; phylum Actinomycetota; class Actinomycetes; order Propionibacteriales; family Nocardioidaceae; genus Nocardioides; species Nocardioides alcanivorans. The sequence goes on from NZ_JAKGRW010000015.1 coordinate 140,849, forward strand.
ACCGTCCTCCTCGCAGAGGAGCGGGTTGTCGATCGGGGCCTTGTTGTTCCAGATGGCCACGTCCTGCTCGAATCCGAACTTGATGAAGCCCGCATTCTGGGCAGCGAGTGCCTCGGCCTCCTGGTCGGCCACGCCTTCCTTCTTCGCCACGATCACGCCGTACATGAGCACGAAGTTGTTCTCGTCGACCGGGTAGTGGCAGTTGATGAGGATCGTGTCGATGTCGCCGTCCTCGTAGTGGTAGGTCAGCTCATCGATCATGAACGACGGGCCGTGGTAGGCCGCCACGGACGTCGTACCGAGGCTGACCGGTCCGTCCTTCGGGCTGGCGGCGCGGATGTCCTCTCGACCGGTTCCGTTCATGTACTGGTAGGCGCTCTGGCCCTCGAACACGTTCTTGAAATAGTGCGGGAACGCATAGTGGATGTAGAAGAAGTGCGCCATGTCGACGACGTTGTCGATGATCTCGCGGCAGTGCGAGCCCTCGATGGTGATCTGGGTCCAGTTCCAGTCGGTCCAGGTCGGGTCGGCTGCCTGCGGGATCCGAGGGATCGTCACGTCTGCCGGGGAGGGTTGCCCTGCGGGTCGTTCCAGACGAAGACCATGCCGTCCTGGATCATCGTCGGCCAGGCAGCGGTACGGGCACGCAGCGGGACACGGCGGGCGTAGGGGATGGACTTGCAGCGGCCGTCGCCGCCCCAGCGCCAGTCGTGGAACGGGCAGGCGATCTCGTTGCCCTTGACCGTGCCCTGCGACAGGTCACCGCCCATGTGGCGGCAGTAGGCGTCGAGCACGTTGACCTGGCCGTCCTCGCCAGTGAAGACCACGAGCTTCTGGCCGAAGGCGTTGATCTGGTGCGGTTGTCCATCGATGAGGTCACGCTCGAGGCCGATGCAGTGCCAGCCACGGGCGAAGCGGCCGACCACCGGGTCGTGCTCGATGCGGCGAATCTCGACGTCGGTGTCGCTCACGATGGCCACTCCTTCTTCCGCGCGGCGGCAACCGCCACGTGCAGTGTGATGTGGCTTACAGATTACGTGGTTGATGCACGCGTGGCGAGGGGATCCCGGTGGCCGGTTCTCGACCCACCCGAGTTTCAGCCGCCGACGGCGTCGGCCGCCTCTGCCTCCGCCGAAGCGCCCGCGGTCTTCAGGTGACCGCCCTGATCCTCCAGGTGGGCGCGGACGAACCAGTGGAAGAGCTCCAGCTTCTCGGTCTGCCCGATGAACATGTCCTGGGTGACCAGGTCGAGTTCGTCGAGCTCGGCGATCGCCGAGCGATAGGAGGAGATGACCCCCTGGTAGACCACGTCGAGCGCCGCCAGGTGCGCCTGGGTGCTGGCTCGCCCGATGGAGTAGTCGTCCCAGTCCCGCTCGTCGACCAAGGCACCAGGGGTGCCCCGAGGAGCGCCGCCGAGGGTGGCGATCCGCTCAGCCAACGCGTCGGCCATCGCCCGTACGTCGGCCACCTGCGGGTCGATCATCTCGTGGACTGCGATGAAGTGCGGACCGACCACGTTCCAATGCACGTGCTTGAGAGTGAGGTGGAGGTCGTTGGCCGCGTGCAACCTGCCCTGGAGCAGGTCGATGATCCGACGTGCGTCGTCATCCGCGATGCCGGGGACGGTGTAGTGCAACTGTGTCTTCGATGTCATGGCCTCGCGGTACCCAAAGCCCGCGGCACGATTCGGCCCAGCTCCACTCGATGCTCATTGGTCGGCCGAGGCCAGACCGATGAGCTCTTCGCGGGACGTGACCACCTTCAGCGTCGCGCCGCTACCGGGCACCGGATTCGGCAGGACCCCTTCGGAGTCGAGGAGAATCACCTCGCGTCCCTCCAGGCTGAGTCGGCGGCACACTTCCAGCAACATCACCCGGCCGACCTCCTCGACCTTGTAGAGCAACTCGACGTCGAAGATGACCCGATCAGTGGTCGGTGCCTGCTCGACGACCTCACGAGCGACCACCTCGGCGGTGGTGAATCCCAACCTGCCCTGCAACTGGAACACCATCGAGCTTCCGTGAGGGCCGTCGAAGGTCCGCACCTTGCGCAGCACGGCCTGCCCGGGGGACGGGATCTCCATCAGGTGCATCCCCATGTCATCGGTGAGCCGCCGGAACAGCTGCACACCACGGACACTGTGCCCGTGCTTGTCGAGCCTTGGGGAGAACGTCGCCACGCCGACCTGGCCGGGAAGCGCCCCGAGCAGACCGCCTGCCACGCCACTCTTGGCCGGGATCCCGACGGTGGTCACCCAATCGCCAGCGGCGTCGTACATGCCGCTGGTGGTCATCACGCTGAGAACCTGCCGGGCAACTCGCGCCGAGATCACCTGCACGTCGGTCGTCGGGTGCCGCCCGCCGTTCGCCAAGGTGGCGGCCATCACGGCCAGGTCCCGGACGGTGACGAGGACGGAGCACTGCCGGGTGTAGCCCCGGACCACCTCGACGGGATCGTCCTCGATGATTCCGTAGCTGCGGAGCATGTGCGCCAGCGCGAGATTCCGATGCGCCGTCTCGAGTTCAGAGGCGAACACGCGTTCATCGACCTCGAGCCGTCGCCCGGCGAAGGCGGACAGGCCTGCGAGGACACGTTCCTGGCGTTCCTCGGCTCCGGCACCGGGCTCGCCGATCAGGCTGTGCGTGGCGATAGCGCCTGCATTGATCATCGGGTTCCGGGGACGCCCGGTGTCGGGCTCGAGCGAGAAGTCGTTGAAGGCATCGCCGGAAGGTTCGACGCCGACCTTGTCCAAGGTCGACGAGAAGCCACGCTCAGCCAATGCGAGGGCATAGACGAAGGGCTTGGAGATCGACTGGATCGTGAACTCCGCGTCAGCGTCGCCGACGGCGTAGACCACTCCGTCGACCGTGCACAACGCGACGGCAAGGCGATCCGGATCCGCCGCGGCCAGCTCCGGTATGTACGCAGCACGTTCGCCGGAGACATCGGCTGCACAGGAGTCCATGATCCCGGAGAGATAGTCGGGGATGGGTGACTTCATCTGCATTGCTCCCTGATGTGGCCGGATCCAACCGCGGATGGTGCGCCTCGGATGCTACTGGTGTCGGCACCCGAGCCGGAGCACCCGCAGGCGATGGGTCTCGAACTACAGTCGAGCAGCATGGATCTGCTGGTGCTTCCCAGTCCGCTGCTGCCGAGCGCGGCGTACGACTCCCTGGCAGAGGCGTTGGCGGCACGGGGCGTGCATGGTTCGGTCGCCTCCACCGGGCCCGTGTCCACACCGGAGCGGATCATCGAGCGCTGGACAGCACAGGCGTCGGCGAGGCTGCGCTCTTTCGGCGCCGCGCTCCTTGCGCACAGCAACGCCGGACTCCTGGCGCCCGCCGTGCGGGCATCGGTAGGCGTCGAGGCTCCGATCGTCTTCATGGATGCCGCGTTGCCACCTGCGGACGGTGCAGCGGCTCTCGCGCCCGAAGGACTGCGTGGCCACTTGGCGTCACTGGTCGACGAATCGTCGGGTCTGCTTCCGCCCTGGACACGCTGGTGGTCGCGCGAGGAGATGCTGCGGACGATTCCCTCTGGCGTTTGGGCCAGCATCGACTCGCGCTGTCCGTCCGTGCCGCTGAGCTACTTCGATGCTCGGATCCGGCCTCCGGAGGAATGGGCCTCGGGCAACAACGCCTATCTCGCCTTCGGCGACACGTACGCCGAGCAGCTCGACTTCGCGACCCGTCGCGCCTGGCCGACGCGCAGGTTGGACGGCGGGCACCTCGAATTCCTGTGGCAGGCGGACGTCGTCGCAGACGCGGTACTGAATCTCGTCTCCGCCGCTGGTGTGCGCAGCTGAGCAACGCGACTTGCCGTCGCTGATGAGCCACGGCATTGCGACGGCAATGTACTGTTTCCGTAGAAGGGGAGTACCTCCCAGCCACGTGTCGTCAACCCGGCTCACAGCCCGGCCCGTGGAGCGCCAGCTGAGGAAGACCTTCGTCGGAAGAAGAACCACTACCGATGGAGGTTTCGATGTCCACCACATTCGACGAACGGCCAGAGCTCCGGGAGCAGGTGCCGATCGATCCGCAGGCAGTCATGGTCGCTGAGATGGCCTCGTGGGTCGGTGTTGCGGTGTGGGGCGGCGCGCTTGCGACCCTGGTGGCCATGGACGTGGCCCGCAGGTACCGGCATCGCGGCGACGCCCCGCACGGTCGCACCCACCGTCACCTGATTCCGGGAGGGGGCTTTCGGTGGAAGTCACACCACTGATCTGGCTGCTGACGATCGGCGCCATCATTGGGTTGCTGCTCTTCGACTTCTTCTTCCACGTCCGCAAGGCCCATGTCCCGACGCTGCGGGAGGCAGCCGTTTGGTCGGCGCTCTACGTGGGCATCGCGCTGGCGTTCGGTCTCGGTGTCCTGTTCTTCGGCGGCACTGGGCCCGGGGGCGAGTACTTTGCCGGCTACATCACGGAGAAGGCCCTCTCCGTCGACAACCTGTTCGTCTTCCTCATCATCATGACGAGCTTCCGGGTGCCGCGCGAGGACCAACAGAAGGTGCTGCTGTTCGGCATCGTCTTCGCCCTCATCGCCCGCACCGGGTTCATCTTCGTCGGCGCTGCGATGATCAACTCCTTCGCGTGGGTCTTCTACCTGTTCGGGCTGATCCTCATCCTCACCGCGGGCAACATGCTCAAGCCCGACGGTCCCGAGTCCCAGGAAGCCGACAACTTCGTGATCCGGCTGGCCCGGAAGGTCATGCACACCACCGACCACTATGACGGCGACAAGCTGTTCACGGTCGAGAACGGCAAGCGCGCGATGACCCCGATGCTGCTGGTGATGGTGGCGATCGGCGGCACCGACATCCTCTTCGCCCTCGACTCGATCCCGGCGATCTTCGGACTGACCCAGGACACCTACCTGGTGTTCACGGCGGTCGCGTTCTCGTTGATGGGCCTGCGGCAGTTGTTCTTCCTCATCGAGGGACTGTTGGACCGCCTGATCTACCTCTCCTACGGTCTCGCCGCCATCCTCGTCTTCATCGGCATCAAGCTGATCCTGCATGCCCTCCACGAGAACAACATTCCGTTCATCAACGACGGCGAGCACATCCCCGTGGTGGAGATCAGTACCGGACTTTCGCTGACCGTCATCCTCGGCGTCCTGGTCGTGACCGTCCTGGCGTCGCTCTACAGCCCTGCAGGCAAGGCCCAGACCGCCATCAACAACGCCCGCCGGCACGCGACGTCGTACCTGGACTCGGAGTACACCGCGGTGCCCAGCGAGCGCGAGCGGATCTATGACCTGCTTCTCGCTGAACGCGACCAGATCATCGCGCTCGGTCCGAAGTATCGCCAGCGGGCCCGTGAGCAGGACGAGCTCATGGAACTGCTGCAGCGTGCCAGCGACAGCCACGACGCAGCTGTCGACAGGGGAGAGGCCCGACCGGATGCGGCACCGAAGCTCATCCCGCCCCGTGGTGCGCACGACGGTTGAGCAACGTGAACTGAACTGGCAGACCGGGTCGAGCGACAGTGGGGATCATCTCCACTGTCGCTCGACTTCGGCCAACTGGTAGGCACGGGAGCTCGTGAGACGGGAGTTGCGGCCATCGAGGCCGCCACGACCAGGCGCACCTGGCCGGAGGGCAGATGCTGTCCACGTCGTTCACTCCTACGTCTTGACGCCGGATCCGAAACGTGGTGCGTTGCGCACATGACAAGGAAGCGCAGCCGCGAGAACGCGGCAGCAAACGCGGTGGTGGAGCTGCTGGGCACCATCACCGGCACCGCCATGCGAGGCTGCATGTACGACGACGGCTCCCAGGACCGGATGCACGACTTCACGATCACGAGCGAAGTGCACAAGATCGCTCTCGAAATCTCCACGATTGCAGACGGAGATCGAGTCGGGCGGGACCATCGCTGGAACCGAGCCGCGGCGGACGGCTGGCTCGAGATCGAGGGACTCACTGGTTGCTGGATCGCCCACCACGAAGGCGACGTGGAGGCCGACACAGCGATCGCCGCGATGCGCGGTCACCTGCCCCCGCTGGAGTCGCTAGGGGTGGATTCAATCCGGACAGCCCAATGGCAGGAACACGCATTCGAGCCCCCGTCGATGCGGCCGCCCGAGTGGCAACACGTCCGCGCCCTCAACGGCGCCGGGCTCTCGATTGTCGATCGCATCAACGACGCCTCCGAAGCATTACTTGATGAGCATCGCGGCCAGGTCTTCGTCGGCCGTGGATTCGAGGTCAGCCGACCGGCCGATCGGAATCTTCCAGTCGCCCTTCTCACCGAGGAACTTCGCGGGGATCACAGTTCAGACGTGCGCAAGCTCCGCACGGCTAGGGACGTGACAGAACGGCACCTGTGGTTGTGGGTCGAGCTCACCGAGGGGTTTGCGATGCTCCGCTCGTTCGAGACTGAGGGCTTGCCGGAGGTCGACCTGGACATTGAGGGCATTGACGGAGTCTGGCTTGGTCGGAGCCCAGCGGTGGACGCTGTTACTGGCTATGTATGGCTGCGTGGGCAGGGCTGGAGACCATTCTCAGCAGCTCGTGACGAGCGAAACCTAGGCGCCTGTTGAGCCGTCTTCGCTTTGGCATGAGCGAGCGTGGCCGAGAATCTGGCCGGCGTGCCACTCAAAATCAGATCTGCGCGCACCGTAAAGTTCGATCAGACCTCTGCCCGCTGGCTCGGTTGTCGCGGCGATTACTCGGCACCGCTGGAATCGAGTTCGTCGCTGCTGATGATCGGCGGAAACTCGGGGGACCTTTGGATAGCTTCGAAGTACGCCTTCCGGAACATGGCTTGAGCTCTGGCCATGGCACGCTCGGGTAGAGCTGCGGCCACACGCTCAGCGTCAGACAGGTTGTTGTCGCCTAAATCAATGTGAACTGGGGTTCCCGGCATGGTGAAGCCGGTCACCAGCGTGGGAAGGACAACCTCCGCTACATACGCGGTGAGCTGATCCAGTTCGGGCCCTGGCGGGATCCAGCGACCGTCTGGGCGCTGCAACAGGATTGCGGCACTGGTGCTCCAGAGGGCGGGCACCCCCTTCAGCACCTGGGTAAGCACGACGCCGGCCTGCACGGGCTTCATCTGTGACGCTGCCAGGGGCGCCGATTCCTCTTGAGCCATGACACCGGCGGCGCTCAGCCGGATGCCACGATGCTTGTCTTCGTTGGAATAGGCCTGAAGCAGTTTGAGAGGGTGAGCATGGCCGAGGTCGGTGGCGCCAGTCAGCATCGCCAAGGCTGGCGATATCGCGGGGATCTTGGATTCGGTGTCATTGAACGGCTGCAGTGCTGAAATTCGTTTCCCAAGTTGCGTATCTGGACCTACACAACTGATCCCCTTCTTGGTCATCTTCTGAAGATCACCTACCAGTGCATCTTCGTCGTCGCGAATCGGGAAGGCGATCGCCCTGGCTTGTAGAGTCGTGAGCGGTGCACCGTGCTGCTTCTGGATGAGTGCGTACAGCGCATTGTCTATGGCTGCTCGGAGATGATTGATTGCCTCGCTGAAGAGCATGGACGTCGCCGGCGGCACCGGGCGGACCGCGTGCACCTCGAAGTCCAGCAGACCTTCGCGGCGCTCTACTTGCCTGATGGTCAGCGGCCCCGCACCCCCGTCGCCGCGTGACCAATGCAGCGCCAATTCACCAAAGGCGAGAGCCTGCTCGTCGGCGCGCGCTATGCGGAGAGCAACCGGGTGCAACTCTTCTGGAAGCCAGTGCAGATCCATGTTTCAGCCCCTAGCGTGTTACGCCGGGCGATTTCACCCGCTCCGGCTGGACAAGTAGGTCGGGGTAGGGGCCACTCCCTAGTTCACGTGCGGCACCTACATACTCGGCGTAAACGCTGCCCGAACCGATTGCGTGACGCTCGATGGTGGACGGGTGATACCCGAGCGCGTCGGCGATGATCGGCACGGGCCCGAGCTTGGTGAGCTCGTGCAGGGTGCCAAGCCGTGTAGCGCGAGTGCTGAAAGCCGTCGTGAGCCTGCTGCGCAGGCTGGAGCCCTGGATGTGCCGGCCAGGGGAGTAGCCACGGAATACCCAGCTGCTGTTCGGGTGGGAAGCGGTGTCCAACTCAGGTGACGGGAGTAGTTGCATCTACTGATACTCCCGTTGTTTAAGCGCCGATAACTGACATTATGTAATGTAAGCGCGATCCTGACAGTAGCGCCCAACCAGGGAGATGTTGCCGGCCTCGGCGGCAGTGCCGACTCCTGCTGGGTTCTCAGAGTCACGGCACAACGACTACTCGGCTCAAAATCGCTCTCACAGAACTGACATTGCCGGAACCAAGGAGCGATCCTCAGCAGCCGCCAGGGTGACATAACACCGCGTCTGGTGCCGCTCGGCACGCATGAGGTGTCACTCGGGCATTGCGGTGACACCCTCATAGAGGCCGAGGACGTTGCCGTCCGGGTCTTCGAACGCTGCCCACCAGCTGGTGTCACTGATCGGACTCTTCACCATCACGACCCGGCCACCCCGTTGCTGGACCACCGCGAGTGTGTCGTCGATCGAATCGACCTCGACATACGAACGCGGCTGGTCGAACCCCTCTGACCGAGGCGCGAGGCCTCCGCCGCTGATCTGGTTCGGCGCTTGCCACATCGGATACTCCTCGAAGCCCGCTGGCACCTCGATCTGCCATCCGAAGAGCGCGCCGTAGAACTCCTTCGCGCGGGCCATGTCGGCCACCGGGATGTCAACGTGGGTGATGTCGCCGTGTGCCATCGCTGCTCCTTGGACGTGCTCGGCTCCAGACTCATCAGACTGCGCCCTCCGCCGCCTCGGGTCCACCCAGTTGGAGCAACGTTCACTTGGGAGCCCGCGCGGCGTAGAACTCGAGGCAGCTCGACGAGCGTCGAGGCGCACATGGAGGTTGACACATGAGAGTCGGAATCAGTTCGCCCATCGTGGCGCTGTCGGGCAAGCGGCCCGACTGGGAACAGTCGGCCGGCACCAAGGAATTGGTCCAGGTGGCCCAGGCCGCGGATCGGCTCGGGTTCGACTTCATGACCTGCGGTGACCACGTCGCCGTACCGCCCGGGCTCCCCGCGGCGAGCGGTTCTACGACCCGTTGGCGACGTTCTCCTATCTGGCTGCGTGCACCCAGCGGTTGCGGTTCCTCCCCTACGTCCTGGTGCTTCCCTTCTACCACCCGCTCGAGCTGGCGAGCAGGTACGGCACCCTTGACCACCTGAGCGGAGGACGGCTCGTGCTCGGTCTGGGCGTCGGCAACCTCGAGGAGGAGTTCGACCTGCTCGACGTACCGTTCAAGGACCGTGGCCCACGTGCCGACGACTCGCTCAAGGCGCTCCGTGCGGCGTTGTCGAACCGCGTCGTGTCGTACGACGGGCCCTACTACTCGTTCGAGAACCTGGTCATCGACCCGCACGCAGCGCAGGAGCGACTGCCCTTGTGGGTCGGCGGTCACAGCAAGCGCGCACTGCGCAGGGCCGTCACGCTCGGCGACGGGTGGTGTCCTGCACCGCAGTCGTTCCGGGGTCCATCACCTGAGCTCATGCGCCAGATGCTCGACGAGGCCGCGCCGCCGGCCGGTTTCGACGTCGTCTTCAGCCCGGCCTCGCGTCTGGATCCGATCAAGGATCCGGACAGCGTCACGACGATGCTCGACACGGCTGAGAAGGCCGGGGGCACACTGGTGAACCTGACGGTCTGGCACGAATCCCTCGCGCACTACCTCGAGCAGCTGGAGGCGTTCGCAGAACTCGCGGGACTCGACTCCCAGCAGGGCTGAGGCGGTACCGCGCTCAGTTGCGCGCGCCCAGCTCTTCCCGGATCCGGCGCAGGTCCTCCATCAGGGACCCGACCAGGATCCACCGCATTCCCTTCGGCGCGCTGAGACTCAACGGCGCGGTCAGGGCGGGTGATGTCTCGGTGAACGTCGTGTAGGGATCGGCCAGCGTGAGGCGCAGCTGACGGCGGGTGTCGTGTGCCGCACGTCGCAACTCCTCGGCGATCCCACGTACGGCGGGCTCGGAGCTCACCTCGTCGTCGTACTGGTCGACGTACGCACGTGTCATTCCGAGCACCTGCGTCACGATCAGCCGGAAGTTGTCGACACTCTGCCGTAGTGCGGCCAGGTCGTCTCGATGGTGGCGCCCTCGAGGGTTGAGGGCCAGCGAGTCCTCCGCTGCGTCCAATGCCTCGTCGGCTGCATCACGCAACGGGTGCAGCAGCCGCGCCGACTCCATCAGCTCCTGCAGCTCCTGCGCCGTGTGTCGGCTCTGGAGGGCCCGCGCCAACCGCTCGAGCGAAGCAGCGATCCCCTCCCCCAGATCGTTCAGCGCGCGCCGAGCAGGGTTGAGCGCGACCGGGGGCACCAGCGCCAGGTGGACGATGATCCCGATGAACGCACCGATGAAGGTCTCCACCACACGGTCCACGGCGTACTCGGTGGTGGAGGCCCCTACCGCGAGCACCAACAACGCGCTGATGGCCACCTGGTTCGCGGACGCCGTGGTCATCCGCATCCCCCACGCCAGCCCCAAGGCCGCCACGACAGCGATCAGGACCACCCAGGGGTCGTCACCGAACGCGATGCCCAGGCCCGATGCCAGGGTGACCCCTGCGATCACCCCGACGCTGCGCTCGACTCCCTTGGTGAGCGACTGGTTGAGGCTCGGTTGGACCACGAGCATGGCTGCGATCGCTGCGAAGACCGGCGGCGGACCGTCAGGGATGAGCAGACCAGCGATCACCCACGCAAGCATCGTGGCCAGCGCCGTCTTCACCAGCTGGAGCAAGGGCGCTCGCTTGGTCGCGCGGAAGGCGGCCGTGAACTGCATGGCCCCACACTAGGGCGCCCGTCGCCTCATGCGGTCGCGGTCTGCCACTCATTTCGCAGGATCGAGTACAGGTGGCCGTCACGGTAGCCGCCGTCACGCCACTGGGCACCACGCGTCGTACCTTCTCGGGTGAATCCGACCTTCTCGAGCGCCCGCTGCTCGGCGATGTTCTCCACGTCGGTGTGCGCTTCCACGCGGTTGACAGCAGTGTGCCGGAAGAACAGGTCAACCAGCTGTCGCTGAGCCGTTGTTCCCAGTCCACGCCCGCGAGCAGGTGCGCTGAGCCAGATGCCGATCATCGGGTTGCGGGACTGCACGTTCGGTCCCCATCGTTGCCACACCCAGCTCACGCTGCCCACGAGTCGTCCGCTGACGTCGACCACCGCAAAGCCGCCTTGGTCGTTCAGGTCAGGGGCGGGAACCGACAGACGGGGAGCACGCGGGCCGAAGTAGTCGAAGCCCACGTCGTCCCCCGTCAGCAGGGGTAGGTCTTCCTCCGTCAGGGGCCGCAGCAGATCAGTCACCACCCCAACCTACTGACGATTGGTTCGACAGCACGACTTGCTTGGCTCTACTACGCAGATGCCTGGCTGACTGCCACCCTCGCGGCCATCTGCGTGGCGTCCTTCCTGCGCTGGTGGACAGTGCAGGAGCGGGCCCAACGCACCAGGGCTGAACAACCGTTGCGCGCCCATCCGTGACCGCGGCCTGTCCCGCACACCACGACAGGTCGAGGTACCGCCCTTCGTCGACCCGTCGATCAGGCGATCTGCGCCAACAGCTCGCCATGCCAGATGGTGAACCAGGCATCAGGCGAGGTACTCCAAGCGCGCCAGTCGGCAGCGATCTGCGTCAGTTGGTGCGTGCTTGCCCCCTGCTCCCCTGCCTGCGTCGTGAAGACCGATGAGCTGTAACGCGTGGCTTGGCTCTCGCCCCACCACCTGCAGATCTCCGGGTCGGCATAGGTCCAGGTCGACGAGGTGAACTGCGCATCGCCGAGACCTGCCGCGTTCGCCCACGCGCGGATCCGCCGGCCGGCATCAGGTTCAGCGCCGTTCGCACGAGCGACAGCTCGATAGAGCCCACGCCACGTCTCCAGACCCGGCAGCTCCGGATGCCAGGCCATGCCTGCGTAGTCCGCATCGCGGGCAGCCACCCAACCGCCGGGTTTGCAGACCCGCGCCATCTCCTTGAGAGCTGCCACTGGATCGGTCAGGTGTTGGAGCACTTGGTGGGCGTGCACGACGTCGAAGGAGTGGTCGTCGAACGGCAGGGCCATGACATCCCCCTGCTGGAACACCGTGCGAGTGTCCCCGCGACTCTCGGCGGCCTTGCGAGCCGCCTCCAACGGCGCCTCGACGTTCTCCACCCCGACGACCTGTCCCGGCGCGATGACCTCCGCGAGGTCGAGCGTGATGGTCCCCGGGCCGCAGCCCACGTCGAGCACCCGCATTCCGGCGTTCAGCACCGGAAGGAGGTACGCCGCGGAGTTCGCGGCACTGCGAGTGCCGTGAGAAGCCAAGGTCGCGGGCTCGTGCCCGTGTGTGTACCTGCGCCTGTGCCCGCTGTTCGAGACGTTTTGACTCATATATCGAGACTAGGGCTTTGGTTGCGGTGTTGTCACGGTCGTGCTCAGATGCTGGAAAGTGCGTGGCCGAAGGCGTGCGCATCGCGGGCGAGGTGGCTCGGTTCCGTCCGGTCTTCAGCGGACGGGTCGTTGCAGGTTGTCGGGCAAAGTGGGCGCACCGCCTCGGAAGCAGTCGCCGTCGGCCGCAGCCAAGACGGCCTGTTTGCCGACGGCTGGGTTGGACGGCTCTTCTGTCGTTCCACTTCCCAGGAGCCCGCGGCGGGTGGAGGGCCTCTCAAGCCGTCGCCGTGTTGCCGGGGGCGTGGTGTCGGGGGTCCTTGCCAACCTGACTTCACCAGCCCAGCCACCCGGCCCCGGGGGTTCGACAAGACCACAGTGTCGGAGCCTCCTGAAACACTGACCACACCACGCCAACCACCCCGTCGGAACAGGTGAGGAGCAGCGAAGATGACCGGCATCTCAGCAGACACCCCAGCAGTCGACCTGCTGCAGGCTGCCGCCGAAACACTGCACCGACGCCGGCTCGAGGAAGTCGCCGAACTCGAAGTGCTCGCAGCCTGGGCTGACGTCCACTCCGGCGACGGCCCCGGATCCGGTCCGTTGATCCACCCCGGCGGGCAAGGAACACCCGGGGTGCAAGACCACGCCATGGGCGAGATCGCCCTGGCCCGCCACACCGGCGTGATGGCCACCATCAACGCCACCGCCGACGTCCTCGACCTACGCCACCGACTCCCGTCGACCTGGGCCAAAACCCAACACGCCGTCGTGGACGTGTGGGTGGTCCGCAAGATCGCCCGCCTCACCCGCCACCTCCCCCACACAGCAGTCGGACTGGTCGACACCGCCATCGCCCCCATCCTGGACCGCGAAGGCACCGGACGGATCCTCGACATCACCGCCGCCAAGATCATCGAAGCCGACCCCGACCTCCACCAGTCGCGTGTCGAAGCCGAGAAGAAGCGCCGCTACGTCAACCTCGGCCAAACCGACGAACACGGCCTACGCACGTTGATCGCCCGACTCGAGGCAGGGGACGCCACCTATGTGGAGGCCACCGTGGCCCGGGTCGCCGACATCCTCAAAACCCGCCACGACAACCACACCCCCGACGAACTACGAGCCAAAGCACTCGGCTACCTCGCCCGCCCCGCCGAACTGTTGGCGTTGCTGACCGCGAACACCGACCCCCACGGCAACCTCGACCCCCACCTCCCCCACGACCCCTGGAACCCCACCCCACCCACCGCACCCGAACCCACCGGACGCGACAACGACTGTGAAGCCGAGCCCACCGACACAGGTGCAGGCGCAGGCGACAGTGCAGGTGCAGGTGCTCCGAGCGGCGACCAGCATGACCACAGCAGCCAGCAGCGGCCGTTGAACAAGGCGATCGCGTTCCCCGCCGACCTCCTCGACCGACTCACCGACGTCGACTGGAGCATCCTGCGGCCCAAGCACACCCTCTACGTCCACCTCCACGAAACAGCCCTGCACGGCACCGTCGGCGTCGCCCGCATCGAAGGCCTCGGCGCCACGACCCTGACCCGACTCCACGGCCTCCTCGCCGGAGCAACCGTGGTGGTCAAACCAGTGATCGACCTCCACGACAAGATCCGCGCCACCGCCTACGAACACCCCGAGTCGTTGAAGGAGCGAGTGCACCTCACCACCGGCGGCGACTACTGGCCCTGGGCCAACTCCACCAACCGACGACTCGACTACGACCACGTCCACCCCTACCAACCCGAAGGGGATGACAAGCAGACCGGCAGCCACAACTCCGGACCCCTCGGCAGGCGCCACCACCGCTACAAAACCCACGCCGGCTACCAGGCAGCACAGACCGGCCCGGGGGAATACGTGTGGACCACACCCCACCACCAGGCATTTCTCGTCGACCACACCGGCAGCCAGCAGATCGACCCCGAGGTCGCCGAAGCACTCATCAACCGACCCCGACTGACCTGTAATCGGTTTCCCGGACGGTTTTGGTGTGGTGATCATGCCGCTGGTTGGGCGGCGGTGTGAAGGCGTTCGAACTCGACGGGTGACCTGTAGCCGAGTCCGGAGTGGCGTCGGACGGGGTTGTAGAAGGCCTCGATCCACTCGAACATCGCGTTCGCGAGCTCGGCTCGTGTGGTCCAGTAGCGGCGGTCCAACAGTTCGATCTGCATCGATCCCCAAAACGACTCCATGAGTGCGTTGTCGTAGGCGCAGGCGACCTTGCCCATCGACCCCAGCAGACCGGCCTCGCGCAAGCGGTGGCCGAAGAGCCAAGAGGTGTACTGGGTGCCGCGGTCCGAGTGCAGGATCGTACCGACCGGCTTGCGCCGCAGCCTGGCCATCTCGAGGGCGTCCACGACCAGTTCGGTGCGCAGGTGGTCGGCGATCGACCAGCCCACGACCCGGCGGGAGTACACGTCGAGGACTGCGGCGCAGTAGACCCAGCCCTCACTGGTGCGGTGCTGGGTGATGTCGGTGACCCACAACCGGTCCGGATGCTCAGCGGTGAACTGACGTTGCACGTGGTCGGGCCACGTCGCCTCAGACCGCTGCTGGTGGCGCCAGCGGCGGCGGTGGACACCGGACAGGCCGTGGCAGCGCATCAGCTTGGCGATGCGACGGCGACCAACCTGGTGGGAGCGGCCCAGCACCAGCTCGGCATGCACCCGCCGCACCCCGTAGGTGGCCCGGGCAGCGGCATGGACCTCGATGATCACGTCGAGCAGGTAGGCGTCCTCGACATCGCGCTTCGACGGCGGACGTCTGGCCCACTCGTAGTAGCCCGACGTCGAGACACCCAGGACCCGGCACGTCACCGCCACAGGGAACCCCTCGGCGGCAAGCTCACGAACGAGCCGGAAACCTATTTTCCGAGCACGTTCTCCCGGGCGAAGTAGGCACTCGCCCGCTTCAAGATCTCGATCTCCATGGCCTGGGTGCGGTTCTCCCGACGCAAGCGGACCAGTTCGGCCCGCTCATCACTCGAGAGCCCCTCTCGTTTGCCCTCGTCGACGTCGGCCTGAGCCATCCAGCGACGCAAACCCGATTCAGCGATCCCCAGATCTCTCGCGATCTGTGCAATCGGCTTCTCCCGCAACCGGGCCAGCTCGACTGCACGACGACGGAACTCCGGGTCCTTGGGTGCCGGCATAACGGACTCCTCTCCGAGACGATCATCGCCTCAACTTCGGTGTCCGGGAAACCGATTACAGGTCAGACGGCACGAGCAGACACCGCAGCCGACACTGCATCCACCGCCACCCGACAACGCACCACCCGACCCCCTCAACGGAGCCTGACCCGGTTCTCCGGACACGGTTGGTGTGTTGATCATGCCGCCGGTGTGGCGGCGGTGTGAAGGGCTTCGAACTCGGCCGGGGCGTGCATGCCCAGGGAGGTGTGCCGGCGGCGCGGGTTGTACCAGGCCCCGATCCACTCGAAGATCGCTCTGCCGAGCTCGTCGATGGTCTCCCACGGCTGCTGGTCGAGCAGCTCGCGTTGCATGGTCGACCAGAACGACTCGATCATCGAGTTGTCCACCGACGAGGCGACCCGGCCCATGGATCCGAGCAGTCCGGCATCACGCAGCCGGTGCCCGAACACCCACGACGTGTACTGACTGCCCCTGTCGGAGTGCACGATGGTGCCCTCGGGACGTCGTCGCCAGGTCGCCATCTGCAACGCGTCGACGACGAGGTCTGATCGCATGTGGTCCGCGATCGACCAGCCCACGACGAGTCGGCTGAACACGTCCAGGACCGCGCAACAGTAGACCTTCCCGCCCCGGGTCGGATGCTCGGTGATGTCGGTGCACCACAGACGATCCGGCCCATCGGCGACGAACTTTCGTTGCACGAGGTCCTCATGGACCGCCGCAGCTGGCTTGTGCCGCTTCTTCGGCCGATGGCTGATACCGGCCACCCGGAGCATCCGCATCAGCCTCGCGACCCGCTTGCGGCCGACCTTGATGCCCATCCCGAGCCGGAGCTCTGCGTGGACCCGTGGGGAGCCATAGGACAGACGTGAAGCGTCGTGGATCGCGACGATCGTGTTCGCCAGATAGGCATCGGCGACATCGCGGTCCGAGGGCGGTCGCTTGGCCCACTCGTAGTAGCCCGACCTCGAGACCTTCAGCACCCGGCAGGACACCGCGACGTCGAACCCGTCCGCGGCCAGGTCCCTGACCAGCCGGTACCTCATTTTGGGAGCACGTTCTCCTTCGCGAACAGCGCTGCTGCCCGCTTGGTGATCTCCAGCTCCATCTCC
The DNA here is from genome assembly GCF_021555175.1 of Nocardioides alcanivorans. Taxonomy (GTDB): domain Bacteria; phylum Actinomycetota; class Actinomycetes; order Propionibacteriales; family Nocardioidaceae; genus Nocardioides; species Nocardioides alcanivorans. The sequence continues at coordinate 157,498 of NZ_JAKGRW010000015.1, forward strand.
AGACGACGGTTCTCCCGACGCAACCTGACGAGCTCTTCGCGCTCGTTCGTCGACAGGCCTTCCCTCCGGCCGGTGTTGACATCGTCCTGGTCCATCCAGCGGCGCAGGCCGGACTCGCTAATCCCAAGCTCCTTGGCAACCTTCGCGACCGACGCGCCCGGCTGGCGGGCCAGGTCGATCGCCCTGCGGCGGAACTCCGGTGGGTGTGGTGCAGGCATCTACAGACTCCTCTCCTGCAACGATCATCGCTACAGATCAGGTGTCCGGGCTACCGGGTCAGGCTCCCAACCCCTTCAGCCACGCAGCCTGACCGGGCCACCGGAGGCTGGTCTCGACAAGCTCGACCAACGAGGATGGGCTCGACCAACGACAGCGGGCTCCACCAACGACAGCGGGCTCGACCAATGACAGGGCGACCTGGTCTCGACAAGCTCGACCAACGACAGCGCGACCTGGTCTCGACGGGCTCGACCGGCGGGGGTGGGCTGGGCTGCTGGGCTGCGTGTATCGAGCGGGGGCTGCGGGAGGGCCCTAAACTCGCAAGGTGCATCACGAGTACCTCTACATGGCGGGCGGCGGCCTCGTCATCTCCATCCTGGCTCTCGCATTCTCTCGGCGGACGGGCGTTGCTGCTCCCCTGCTGCTCCTCGCGCTGGGGGTCCTGGCGAGCTTCATTCCCGGGATCCCTGCGGTTCACGTGTCGCCCGAGCTGATCCTCACCGGAGTCCTGCCACCGCTGCTCTATGCGTCAGCGGTGAACCTGCCGGTGATCGACGTCAGACGAAACTTCGCGATGATCACGTGGCTGGCCATGGTGCTCGTGGTCGTGGGAGCACTCCTGGTCGGCATCGTCGTGCACCTGGTCTTCGGCATCCCCCTCGCACTCGGGGTTGCGCTCGGTGCCGTGGTCAGCCCGACTGACGCCGTCGCAGCGACAGCCATCGGGCGCCGTCTCGGCCTGCCGCCACGAGTCATGTCGATCCTCGAGGGCGAGAGCCTCGTCAACGACGCATCCGCTCTCGTCGTACTCCGCTCCGCGCTCGCAGCGGCATCCGTGGGTACCTTCAGCCTCGGCGGCGCGGTCCTCGACTTCGGTTGGGCAGTCGCCGGCGCGATCCTCGTCGGCCTCGCCGCTGGATGGCTGACGGTGTTGGTCAGACAACGGCTGGCCGACCCGGTGCTCAACACCGCCATCTCCTTCGTCGTCCCCTTCGTGGCCTTCATGCCGGCCGAGGAGATCGGTGCCTCCGGCGTCCTCTCCGTCGTGGTGGCAGGTCTGGTGACGGGCCACGAAGCGAGCCGCCGCTTCACTGCCCGCGATCGCCAGATGGAGCACACGAACTGGATGACGATCTCCTTCCTCCTGGAGAACGCTGTCTTCCTCGTCATGGGCTTCGAGCTCATGGACATCATCGACGCGGCCCGCGAGGAGTCGTCGGATCTTCGCATCGTCTCCCTCGTCGCGGTCGTCTTCGGGCTGCTCGTCGTGATCCGCTTCGTGGGCGTCGCGGGCCCGTTGTTGATGGACCGTCGGCTGCGGAGCGACCGCACCTCACGCCGCCGCGAACGCATCAAGACCGTCAAGCAGCGCCTCGATGAGTTCGACCCCGCCACGACACGCGAGATGGAGCGGCTCGACAAGGCGCGGCACTACGTACGCCGTCACTCGGCCGACGTCGCCTTTGCCCTGCGGGAACCCCTCACCGGCAGATCCGGGTTGGTCCTGGCCTGGTCCGGCATGCGCGGTGTGGTGACCCTGGCCGCCGTCCAGACGATCCCGGTCGACGCCGACCACCGCAACACCCTCGTCGTGGTCGCGGTGCTGGTTGCTGTCGTCTCCCTCATGCTGTTCGGGCTCACGCTTCCACCGATGATCCGTCGCCTGGACCTCCAAAGCACCGATCCAGCCGAGAAGCAGGGCGACTTCTTCGCCCTCATGAAGCAGATGGCCGCAGCAACGACGGAGCAGTTGGGGCCCATGGAGGACCTGGAGATCGCCGGGGAACGTATCGACCCCGAGCTTGCGGAGTCCCTCAAGCATCGCTTCATGCCCATCCTCCTCGGACACATCCAGCATCTGCGCACGTCCAAGCCAGGTGCCCGCGAGCAGTCCCTTCTCGTCCAGCGCCTCTATCTCGACACCATGCGCGAAGCCCTGCTCGTCGAGCGTTCGATCGGCGCCTACACGAGCGAGACCTATCGGTCGGCCGAGGCACTGCTCGACCGTGAGGAGCAGCGTCTCAATGCCGGCATCTGAGGTGCGCGGACACGACAACCACTCCCCTAGGGTCACGACATGAGTGCACGCGCAGGAATCATCGTCACCGGCACCGAGGTGTTGACCGGACGCGTTCCGGACAGCAACGGCCCCTGGCTCGCGGAGCAACTACGTCTGACCGGCGTCGACGTCGGCCGCACCGTCATCGTGGGCGACCGGCCCGATGACCTGACCGCCGCCCTCGCCTTCCTCCGCGACCACGACATCATCATCACCACTGGAGGTCTCGGCCCCACCGCCGATGACCTGACGGTCGAGGTGGTGAGCGCCCATCAGGGGCGGGAGCTGACGGTGGACGATGCCCTTGCCGGGCGGATCCGAGCCATCGTCGAACGCCTCGCGCACGCGCGCGGCTGGGCGATCACTGCCGACCTGGTGCGTGGAGTCGAGAAGCAGGCACGCGTGCCGAGGGGGCCCACGTGCTCGAACCCACTGGCACCGCACCTGGTCTGGTGGTGCCGGCTGACCTGGCACCGCCCGTGCTGGTCCTGCCGGGGCCTCCTGCAGAGCTCCAGGCCATGTGGCCGGCCGCAGTTGCCGACCCACTCGTCACGGCCTCGATCCGGGCCGCTGAATCCATCCGCCAGGAAACCGTGCGGATCTGGGGTCCCCCTGAATCCGAGCTCGCGGCGACGCTGCGCCAACACGAGGTCGACCGCACCACCGCTGGCCTCGAGATCACCACCTGCATGCGCGACGGCGAACTCGAGGTGGTGACCCGGTTCTCGCCGGCTGCCGCCGACTCCTACGCGAGCTTGGCAGCCGCTCTGGACGCACACTTCGGCGAGCAGATCTACAGCACCGACGGGCGCGACATCGACCGGGTCGTGGCCGACCTCCTGCTGGATCACCATGCCACCGTCGCGACCGCGGAGTCCTGCACCGCGGGTCTGCTGGCCGGCCGGCTCGCCGACCTCGCCGGCTCGTCCGCCTATCTCGTGGGTGGATTCGTCACCTACTCCAACGAGGCCAAGACCGCGGAGGTCGGCGTCCCGGCCCAGTTGATCACCGACGTCGGTGCAGTGAGCGAGGAGGTCGCTCGCGCCATGGCAGAAGGTGCTCGCTCGAGGCTCGGCACGACGTACGGCCTCTCCACCACGGGTGTCGCCGGCCCGGGCGGTGGCACGCCGGACAAGCCCGTCGGACTCGTCCACATCGCGGTCGCCGGCCCCGACCGCACCTGGCACCGTCGACTGCAGCTCGGTGGTGACCGCACCACCATCCGGCAACGCAGCGTGGTCAGCGCCCTGCACCTCCTGCGCAAGGCGCTGACCACCACCTGAGTAGGTGCGGCGCGATCAGCCGGCGGCGACGACCCGGCGCTCCCCCGCTTCGACCTCCTGCAGCAGGTCGGCGACGTAGCGAGCGAAGTCGACCTGGATGGTGTGCCGCTTGGAGGCGTAGTACTGCCCGAGGTGGGCCGCCTCGTCGGACTCCATGATCTGCACCTGCTCCTCCACCGAGGGCAGCGCATAGTCGCCCAGCAACAACTTCGCCAGCAGCTTCGACTGCTGCTCGGCGAGGTTGACGATGGTCGGGGAGGCCTGGGCCAAGCCCAGGAAGAAGAGGTGGTCCACCCCCGGCTTCACCATCCGCTTGAAGAGCGGGAAACGGTGATCGGCGTCCGGGTGGAGGTGCTTGTCGGACTCGTCGAAGAACGGGAACGACATGTCATAGCCCGTGGCGCAGATGATCACGTCGGCCTCGACGCTGGAGCCGTCGGCGAGGTGGACGGTGTGACCGTCGAGCCGGGTGATCTCGGGCAGCATGTGGATGTCACCCGAGCCCGCCCTGGTCAGGAAGTCGGCACTGACCGACGGGTGGGCGGCCAGCGGCTCGTGGTCGGGCTCGGGCAGTCCGTAGTTGCTCATGTTGCCGACCAGGTCTCTGATGAACTGGCGCGACGCCGCGAGCGCCTGCTCCTTGGGGATGTCGGGCGGCGCCATCATCTTGTCCGCCGCCATGCCGTTGCGATACTTGGGCAGCACCCACACGCCGCGTCGTGCCGACACGTAGAGCTTCGAAGCCATCCAGCGACTCGAGAGCTCGGAGCCGAGGTCCATCGCGGAGTTCCCCATACCGACCACGATCACCCGCTTGCCGCGCATCTCCACCGGCTCGAAGGGGTTGATGTAGTGGTGACTGTGGATCATCTCGCCCGAGAACTCACCCGGGTAGTCGGGCATCCGCGGCTTCCAGTGATGGCCGTTGGCCACCACGAGGTCCGTGTACGAACGGGTCTCACCGGACCCAAGCGTGACCTCCCACCCGCCGTCGGTCTGCACCGCTCGGGTGACCTCGGTGTTGAACTCGATCTTGTCGCGCAGGTCGAAGTGCTCGACGTACGCCTTGAAGTAGTCGTGCATCAAGGTGTGGTGCGGGAAGTCCGGGTAGTCGTCGGGCGCCGGGAAGTCCTCGAACTGGAGTCGAGTGGTCGACGTGTCGATGTGCAGCGACTCATAGACCGACGAACGGCCGTTGGGATTCTTGAAGTACCAGTTGCCGCCGACCTCGTCACTCATCTCGAGCTGGTCGTAGGAGATGCCGTGGTCCTTCAGACGCTTGGCCGTGGTGATGCCGGAGCAACCGGCGCCGATGATGCAGACGTGCGGGGTGTTCACAGGGCCTCCAGGCAGTCGAATGCGGTGCGCACGTATGCATCGGTGCGCGGGGAGCTCATCAGGTGCTCGACGAGTCGGTTGGGGGTGTAGGCGATCGTGGTGCGCGTGGCGGCGTCGTTGACGACGATGGCGCCGCCGTAACCCGTCCACCACGCGATCTCGCGGTCCGCGATGGCGGGGGCACCCGCAGCCGGAAGCGCGAAGCCGATGCCCCAGCGCACGGGCAGCATCAGCACCTGGTCGATGCCCTCGGCCTGCGTCTCGAAGATCCGGTCCACCGTCTCCTTGCTCAGCAGGCGTACGCCGCCCACCTCGCCGCCGTGGGAGACCAGCGCCTGCGCCCGGGCCAGCCCACGGGCATTGCCGTGCCCGCCGGCACCGCCCACCTGTCCCTGTCGCCAGTCGTCCTCGTTGCAACGCTTCGGCGTCAACAGCGGGTTGGCGATCGTGCGCAGGATGAAGGCGTCGGGTGGCAGCTTCTTGGGGTCGATCGTGGACGCGGGAGGCGAGGTCAGATCTGCGCACCGACCAAGCTCCGCCTCCGGCACTCCGAGCAGGAAGTCCGCACCCAACGGTGCCAGGACGTCGTCGCGCAGCACCTCGGCCACGCCCCGACCGGTGGCGCCGCGTACGAGCCCGTCAACCAGGTGGCCATGGGCGAGGATCTGGTAGGCCGGGGCACTTCCCGGTGCGTACCACGGCCGTTCGGCCGCAAGGAGCGTCTCGGCGGCGACGAGGTCGAGGCACTCCTCCACACTGATCTGCTGGCTCCAGCCCGGGACACCGCTGGTGTGTCCCAACAACTGCCGCACCAGCACCCCGTCCTTGCCGTTGGCCCCGAACTCCGGCCAGTACGTCGCCACGGGGGCGTCGAGATCGAGCTCGCCCCGGTCGGCCAGGACCAACGCGGCCAGTCCGACCATGCTCTTGGTCACCGACCAGACCTGCACGACGGTGTCCTGCTGCCAGGGCACCCCGGGACGCGCTTCACCTCCCCACAGGTCGACCACCAACTCGTCGTCGTGGATCACCGCGAGGGACGCGCCGAGGTCGGAGCCGTCCTCGAGATTGCGAGCGAGAAGATCTCGTAGCGGACCGAATGCTGGCTGGAACTCTCCGTGCACCATGGAGGCACCGTAGAACGTGTTCTAGCTCACTTCCAGCCGACGCTCCCGACTGCCGGCACCGCGCCCGGCCTCACCACTTCCGCCAGCACCGCGAAGTAGGGCTCGCCACGCTCGTTGCTCGGTCGGTACGTCGCGAGTTGCTTGAGCACGGAGCCCTCGACTCCTGCGGTGGTCGGATTGAAGTTGATGACCCCACATCTGCCCACCCTGCCGACGACCTTGACGACAGCGTCCCCCAACCGGACCTCGTGCCCCACCCAGTCATCCTCCTCGCCGGGCCGCCCGGTCTCCACGAGGAAGGTCGAGCGGAAGCGCTCGGACTGGTCGACCAGCTGCTGCTCCCCCATGCGAGTCGCAAGGTCGTGCAACGATGCGCTGCCCAAGATGGTGACCGGGGCGCCGTAGACGATGTCGCCACGCACAGCACGGGCGAGCACCACGTCGCGCGCCACGTGGTCGGCAAGCGCCTGGCTCACGACACCGTCGTGGGGCGTGACGTGGGCCTCGCGACCCCAGTAGTCCACGACACCGGAGGGCCCCGTCGGTTCCGGGTCCTCGGCCAGCACCCGTCCGTCGGGAAGCATCACGGAGAGCCGCTTGCCGTCCCAGTCGCTCACCACGTCCATGAGCGGCGTGGAGACGGTGCTCATGACCTTGCCCCTCGCCGCGTCAAGGAGGCACCATTCGCGATCGCCCACAGGGCCATGGGCATCCAGGTCGACAGTTGCGTAGGAGCAGTGCCGGCTGCCCTTGAGTGCGGCGAAACCACCTCTCAGGACTCGTGGCGACTGCATGGAACGAACGTATCCCATCCACCGCACGCCTCACTCGGGACGCGTTCTCCCCACTCGGACCGGGAAAACCACCTCGTTCGCGAGCATTTCCTCCACCGATGGGCTAAGGTGAACATACGGTGAACAACCGGCGAACTAGGAAAGGCAGGTGAGTGACATGGAGATGCACTGGACCATCGAGTCCGACTCCGATGGCACCGAGCACCTGGTGGCCCACTGGGTCTCCACCGAGACTCGCGACCTGGACGACTCCCTGGCCGCCTGAGCTGGCCTCGGACTGCTGGAGCCGCCCCACCTTCTCGGCCGGGGCGGCTCCTGCATGTGCGCCCCCTGGACCGAGCGCCGCTTTCAGGCCGGACGCACCGACGGTCCCGGGGCCAGCCGGACGAGGTGGTCATTCACGGCCCGTGCCCCGTCCGCGAGGACGAGGTCCATGTTGATCATCGCGCCGGCCTGCGCTCCTTGGGCTGCGGCCATGCCGACCTGCGCCGAGAGGTCGGTGACGTTGCCGGCCGCCCAGAGTCCCTCGACCTGGGTACGCCCCTGGGCATCGACGGGGACATGCCGTCCCATCCCTGACGGATGGTCGACAGCCACCAGGCCCAGCGACGAGAAGGCCTCGGCGCGCGCCTCCATCTGCGTCGCCACCGCGATGACCGCGCGTTCCACGACCTGTCCGTCCGCCATCCGGAGACCCGTGATCCCGCCACCATCGGCGAGCACTTCGACCACCCGTCCGGAGACGTGCCGGATGCCACGCGCCTCCATCAACAGCCGCTCGTCACGGGTCGGATCCGGCGCATCATGCTGGACGAAGACCAGGTCGTCGGTCCACTGCCGGAAGAGCTGCACCTGGTGGAACGACATCGCCCCGGTGCCGAGGACAGCTATCGGCCGATCCCGCACCTCCCACCCGTGGCAGTAGGGGCAGTGCACGACGTCGTGGCCCCAGTGCTCCATCAGGCCGGGCACGTCGGGGAGCCGGTCCACGAGTCCCGTGGCCAGCAACATGCGACGCGCCACCACCTCGCCGCCCGACCCCAGGGCCACCCGGAAGCCGTCACCCTCGCGCGCGACTCCGACGACGGTGTCCTTCACCACCGTGCCGCCGTACGACGCCACCTCGGCGCGGCCCCGAGCCAGCAGTTCCCCGGGAGGAAGCCCGTCGTGGCCCAACAGGCCGTGCACGCCTTCGGCCGGCGCATTGCGCGGCTGTCCTCCGTCCACCACCAGCACCGTCCGCCGGGCGCGCGCCAGCATCAGGGCCCCGCTCAGGCCCGCGGCGCCACCGCCGACCACCATCACATCCACTTCGATCTCATCCATGCTCCGAGTGTCGGGACCCCACGGCGTGGAAGCAAACTTCTTTGCCGAAGTGGCAAACTGATCGCATGGACGACGCTCCCACCACCGCACACCTCGCAGCTGTCGGCCCGCGACTCCGTGGGCTGCGCACCACCCGCAACATCACCCTGACCGACCTGGCCGAGCGGACCGGGATCTCGGTGAGCACCCTCTCCCGACTCGAATCAGGGAGTCGGCGGCCGACCTTGGAGCTCCTGTTGCCCCTCGCCCGGGCCTACGACGTCACCCTCGACGACCTCGTGGACGCACCCGACACCGGCGACCCGCGCGTCACGCTGCGTCCGGTGACCCACCACGGCATGACGGTCATCCCCCTCACGAAGCGGCCCGGCGGCATCCAGGCCTGGAAGATCGTGCTGGCGCCCGACTCCCCCAACACCAGCGTTCGCCCAAGGAGCAGAAGGTCCACGAAGGCTACGAGTGGCTGTATGTGCTCGACGGCCGGCTACGGCTCCTGCTCGGTGACCAGGACCTCGTGCTCACCCCGGGTGAAGCAGCGGAGTTCGACACCAGGGTCCCGCACTGGTTCGGTCCCGCCGGTGACGAGCCCGTCGAGGTTCTGACGTTGTTCGGCACCCAGGGTGAGCGCGCGCACCTGAAGGTCCGGGGTCGGCGCGGTCGGTAAACTCGGTGACGGAGGTGGTCACCATGCCCGACGACGACCCTCGCCCAGCCGCCGACGCACCGGCGCGCCGCATCGCTGACCAGACCCGGTGGGTCGACCTGCAACTGCAACGCGCCATCCAGCGCGGCGACTTCGACGACCTGCCCGGTGCCGGCAAGCCGATTCCCGACCTCGACGTCGACCGCGGCCACGATCCCGACTGGTGGTTGAAGAAGCTCATCGAGCGGGAACAGATCACCGGCGTCCTGCCCCCGGCCCTGGCCCTGCGCAAGGAGCACGGCGAGCTCGACGACACCCTCGACCGCCTCGCCACGGAGCGCGAGGTACGCGAGGCGTTGGACGACTTCAACAGGCGGGTCGTCGAAGCCCGACGACAACTCGACGGCGGGCCACCGGTGATCACTCCGACCCGCGACGTCGAGGAGGAGGTGACGCGATGGCTACGACGGCGAGCCGAGCGTCTCCGCCTCCACCGCCCCGCTGGTCCCGCGCCACGACGCTGGTGGCAACGCCGCCGTCAGAGCTGACGCAGGAAGCCGCGCACCCGCTCCAGCGCGTCGACGGCTGCCGCCGTCGGCAGGTCGAACTGGAACTCGTGTCCTGCACCCGGGTCGTCACTCACCCACATCTCCACCGGGCTCCCGAGGCGCGTGAGGGCGGCGGCGAACGGCACGCTCTGGTTGGCGTGCAGCGGGTCCCCCGAGGCCGACACCAGCAGGGTGGGTGGCAACGGTGACGCCGTCCCGCGCACCGCATCCAGGTGTTCCGCGAAGGCAGACAGCTGCCACTTCCGCTCCCCCGACAACGCCCACGCCGAGGAGGCGAGGATCTCCGCGGACCACCGGTCCGCCTGCTGCGTCCCACGGGGGCTGAAGACCCCGCAGCAGAGCAGCACCCCGGCAATCTGCTCCCGCGGCAGCGGTGGTCGCACCCCCACCGCCGCGGCGTACTGCTCCTCGCCCGTCAGTCGCGCCAGCGCGACAGCCAGGCCAGCACCGGCGGAGTCACCGGCCAGGACGACCGGCACACCAGCGAGCCCGGCCGCCTCCAGCACGCCTGCCACTCCGTCCGCAAGCACGTGCAGCGGCTCCGGATGGCGGGCTTCCGGAGCGAGCGGATAGTCCATGGACAGAGCAACGACGCCGTCACCGCAGAGGCGTTCCAGGTACGGCGTCGCGATCCCGCGTCCACCGAAGAACCAACCCCTCCGTGGAGCCAGACGATCACGAGGCGGGGCGCCACGTCGTCACGGCCGACCTCGTCGACGTCGTACGACCTGCCCTGCCGTCCCGGCAGCGCGAGGCCCCCGAGGACCGGTTGCCACACCGGCCGCCGGCCCACGAACGCGATGCGCAGCACCCGCAGCATCAGCCCGGGCGGCGCCCAGCGACCACCCCGCAGGCGCACCAGCGCCTTCGAGAGCAGCACGCAGCACCTCCGCAGGAGGGATCGGGCGAGACGGGACACGTGTGGATTGTGGCAGGTCGCCAAGGGTCCTCTCAGGTCTCGCCGCTAATCTCGGGCCATGCTCAAGCGAACCGCACTGGCCGCGATGGCCCTCTCCCTGCTCACCCTTGCCGCCTGCGGCGACGATTCCGACGACGCCGGCTCGCCGGACGAGAAGTCGAGTTCGACCGTTGCCACCGAAGGCGCCGACACCACGCCGGAGACCGATCCGGCCACAGGGTCGGAGGGCGAGCCGGACGCTGCCGCGGGCAGCTGTGACTACGCGACCGACACCCAGCCGGCGTCACGTGAGGTGGACGCACCTCCGGCGGAGCCGAAGTATTCCGGCGACGTGAAGGCGACCATCAGCACCACGGCTGGCGAACTGCCGATCACCCTTGACGGCGGGCACGCACCCTGCACGGTCAACTCCTTCGTGTCACTGACCGAACAGGGCTTCTACGACGACACCCCGTGCCCGCGCCTCGCCACCAACCCGGGCTTCGTGCTGTTGCAGTGCGGTGACCCGACGGGCACCGGCACCGGGGGTCCGGGCTACACCGTGCCCGACGAGTACACGGCTGACGAGACCTACCCCGCGGGAACCCTTGCGATGGCCAACACGGGCGCTCCCAATTCAGGTGGCTCGCAGTTCTTCATCTGCATCGAGGACACCCAGCTCAACCCGGCCTACACCGCGTTCGGCACGGTGGACGAGGAGGGCCTCAAGGCCCTCCGCAAGGTCGCCGAAGGTGGCGACGACGGCAGCCACCCGGCCGGCGGCGGCAAGCCCAACATCGCGGTGGACATCACCAAGGTCACCGTCTCCTGACCCAGCCGAACCGGTGAGGATCAGCCGGGGAACCGCACCCCGGTGATCCTCTCGGAGTGGTCCCACAGCTCACGACCGACTCGTGGGTCGCTCGCCACCCGCGAGCGCCCCACGAGTTTCGGACTTCCGAGCAGCTCCAGCGGGCCGTTGGGTCCCAGGTAGGAGTTGGAGGGTACGTCGGCCGTCGCGGCGACGAGCAGCGGAAGGGCACCTTGCCAAGGCTTCATGCCCGCGACCACGTTGCCCAGTCGCGCCACCGGCGTGAAGAGCTTGTGGCCCGTGCTGACGGTGATCGCGGTGGCGCTGAAGCCGGGGTGTCCCCCGACCGAACGCAGCAAGGATCCCGAGGCCCGGAGTCGCCGGTGCAACTCGCCGATGAAGCTCACCTGGGCCACCTTCGACTGCGCATAGCCGAGATAGCCCTGGTAGCCGCGGCGGTCGAAGTCGAGGTCGTCGAGCGGCAACCTGCCGTGGTGGTGGGCGAACGAACCGACCATGACCACCCGGTCGCGGAGCACCGGCAGCAGCAGGTTGCTGAGGGCGAAATGGCCCAGGTAGTTGGTGGCGAACTGCATCTCGTGGCCGTCCACGCTCCGTGCGAAGGGCACTCCGAGGATGCCGGCGTTGTTGATCAGCACGTCGACCCGATCGATCTGGTCGGCAAAAGTGCGAACGCTGCTCAGGTCACTCACGTCGATGCGGCGTACGTCCACCCTTCCCGGCGCTCCCGTGCGCCGGATCCGCTCCGCGGACGCGTGCCCCCGCTCGAGGTTGCGCACCGCCATGACCACGTCGGCGCCGGCTGTGGCGAGCGCCCGGCACATCTCGAGTCCGATCCCCGTGCTGCCGCCGGTGACGATGAAGCGGCGACCCTCCTGGCCGACGTACGACGGGCGCATCAGTTCGTCGCCGGGCAGTGGTGGTCCGTCATGCCTCGATCATCCCAGACACACGTCCTAGTCTTGCGCAATGACCAGCACGCAGGGACAGCAGTCGCTCAAACTCGTCGAGGCGCAGGAACGCTCGGAACTGCTGGACGTCACCGGCTACGACGTCACGCTCGACCTGACCCGCGAGGCGACGTTCGACTCGCTCACCCGGATCACCTTCACCAGCCGCGGAGGGCCGACGTTCCTGGACGTGAAGCCCGAGCAGCTGCGCCGGGTGCACCTCAACGGCGCCCCCGTCGACCCCACCCTCCTCGACCGTGGCCGGCTGCCCCTGCAGACGTCCGTGGGCGACAACGAGCTGGTCGTCGAGGCCGTCATGGCCTTCCGCAACGACGGGGAGGGCCTGCACCGCTCCGTCGACCCGGCCGACGGGAAGGCATACGTCTACGGCATGTCGTTCATGGATGCCGCTCCCAGCATTGCCGCTTGCTTCGACCAGCCCGACCTCAAGGCGCCGTGGACCTTCCACGTCCGGGCGCCCGAGGACTGGACCGTCTTCGGCAACGCACCCGGACTGGAGGTCGAGCCTGGATCGTGGGAGTTCGAGACCAGCCAGCCACTGTCGACCTACTTCGTCACGCTCGTCGCCGGCCCGTGGCACGTGGTGCGCTCCGAGCACGACGGCATCCCCTTGTCGTTGAGCTGCCGGGCCTCGATCGCCGAGCACCTCGACGCCGACGTGCCGGAGCTCTTCCGCCTCACGGAGCAGTGCTTCGACGAGTTCCACCGGCTGTTCGGCATCCGCTACCCCTTCGGCAACTACCACCAGGCGTTCGTGCCGGAGTTCAACGCGGGCGCGATGGAGAACCCGGGCTGCGTGACCTTCCGTGACCCGATGATCTTCACCAGCAAGGTCACCCGCGGGGAGCGGATCCAACGGGCCACGACCATCGCCCACGAGATGGCGCACCAGTGGTTCGGCAACATCGTCACGCCGGTGTGGTGGGACGACCTGTGGCTCAACGAGTCGTTCGCCGAGTACATGGGCAACCGGGTCACCGCGACGGCCACCGAGTACGCCGACGCGTGGGACCAGCTCGCCTGGACCCGGAGGCAGTGGGGACTGGTTGCCGACCGGGCTCCGTCGACCCATCCGGTCGCGGGCAACGGCGCCGTGGACGCGACCGCGGCGCTGCAGGACTTCGACGGCATCTCCTATGCCAAGGGATCGAGCATCCTGAAGCAGCTCAACGCCCGCCTGGGCGACGATGTCTTCTTCTCCGGTGTCATCGACCACTTCGAGCGCCACCGTTTCGGCAACGCCACGATGCACGACCTCATCGCGTCGTGGGAGCGAGCCGGGGCTGGGGACCTTGCCGGCTTCCGCGACAGCTGGCTCCTGACCTCGGGGCTCGACTCCCTGACCCTGGACCGCACCACCGGGGTGCTGGTGCGTCGAGCACCGGAGAGTGAGCCCGCTGATCGCGACCACCGCACCTCCGTGGCCCGCTGGAGTCCTGGCGAGCCGTCGTGGACCGTGGCACCCGTCATGGTCGATGCAGACCGAGTCCCGCTCGACGCAGCACCCGACGAAGCGGTGGTGGTGGATCCCCGCGAGGAGACCTGGGCACTGACCTCCGTCGACCCCACGACGCTCGGACTCCTCCCCGGGCCATCACGGAGGCGGCCGACCCCACGATCCGCGCCGCTGCGTGGAACGGCGTGCGCAGCGGGTGGCACGACGCCGACATCGACCCTGCCGCGGCGACCGAGCTCGCGCTGACCACGATCCGCACGGAGCAGGTCGACTATGCCCTGCGCAGCCTGGTGATCTGGCTCGGCAGCCGAATGCTGCCGCTCCATCCCGCCCGCGACGACGCCGCGGCCCGTCTGCACTCGGTGCTGCTGGATCGCGCCGAGTCCGCGGAGTCGGGTTCAGGACTGCAACTGGCTGCCTTCCAGGGAGCGGTCGCCACTGCGTCCGAACCCGTGCTCCTTCGGCAGTGGCTGGCCGGCGACGGGCCCGGCGGTGTCGCGCTCGACAGCGACCTGCGGTGGCGGTTGCTGGTGCGGCTGGCGAAGCTGGGCGCCGTGTCCGTGGACGAGCTCGACGACCAGCTCGCGCTCTCGCCGGGGATCCAGGCGTCCGTGGACCACGTCCGCGCCCTCGCGGCTCGACCCGCGCCGGAGGCCAAGGCCTGGGCATGGCGCCGGTTCCTGGGAGAGGCGTCGGCAAGCAACTACGAGCTCGAGGCGATCGGGCAGGGCCTGTGGCAGACCGGCCAGGAGCACCTCACCCACGGCTACGTGGAACGCTACTTCGATGCCCTCCACCTCCTGCCGGGTGTCCACCAGGGGTGGGTCCTCGGCGACGTGGTGACGGAGTTCTTCCCGCGGACGGCACTCGCACCGGAGGTGCTCGACCGGGCCCGGCACCATGCTGCTGATTCCTCGCTCGACGCGACCGTACGTCGCCGCCTCGTCGACGCCGCCGACCTCCTGGCACGCAACATCAAGGTGGTGCAACGCTGGTCACGGCCGTCCTGACGGCGTGCGTTCGCGAATGTGTCGGGACCTTGTCCTAGGTTCGGAACGTGCGCATCCTCCACACCTCCGACTGGCACCTGGGCCGTTCGTTCCACGGTGTCGACATGCTCGAGCACCAGGCACGGTTCCTGGACCACCTGCTCGAGGTCGTCGACGACGAAGGTGTTGACCTGGTGGCGGTCGCCGGTGACGTCTACGACCGGGCGTTGCCGCCCGTCGATGCCATCAAGCTCGCTTCCGACACGTTCGCCCGCCTTGCCGCCTCGCGGGCCCGGGTGGTGGTCACCAGCGGCAACCACGACTCCGCGCACCGCCTGGGCTTCGCCGACGACCTGATCGACTCCGCAGGCGTGCACATCCGCACCCGGGCCAGCCGGGTCGGCGAGCCGGTCCTCGTCGACGACGCCCACGGTCCGGTGGCCGTCCACGGCATCCCCTATCTCGACCCCGATCTCCTGCGTGAGCACTGGGACCTCGAGAGCCGCGGCCACGCTGCGGTGCTCGGCGAGGCGATGCGGCGCATCCGCACCGATCTCTCGTCTCGTCCCGGTGTTCGCTCGGTCGTCCTCGCCCACGCCTTCGTCTCCGGCGACGCGCCCGTCGAGGCGAGTGACTCCGAGCGCGACATCAGCGTCGGTGGGGTCAGCCGGGTGCCGACCTCTCTTCGACGGCATCGACTACGTCGCGTTGGGCCACCTCCACGGACGCCACACGCTGTCCGAGCGGGTCCGTTACTCCGGCTCGCCGCTCGCCTACTCGTTCTCGGAGACCAGGCACCGCAAGGGTTCCTGGCTCGTCGACCTCGATGCGAGCGGCTTCGCCGCAGCGGAGTTCGTCGATGCGCCGGTGCCTCGGCGGCTCGCCCAGATCAGCGGGACGCTGGCCGAGCTGCTCGTCTCCCTGACCACGCCGACCTTGAGTCTGCGTGGCTCCAGGTGAGCCTCACCGATCCGGTCCGCCCCCTGCGCGCGATGGAGCAGTTGCGGCAGCGGTTCCCCCACGTGCTGCAGCTCGGCTTCGCCCCGCCCGAGGTCTCGACGGAGTCCCTCACCCGGCGCCCCGACGTCCGACGCAGCGACCACGACATCGCCCTCGACTTCCTCCGCGAGGTCCGCGGCCAGGGTGCCAGCGAAGTGGAGTCGGCACTGCTGCGCGATGCCTGCGATGCGTGCTGCCCCGACCGTGACCTCGACCAGGTGATCTCCTGATGCGCCTGCACCATCTCGAGATCCAGGCCTTCGGTCCCTTTCCCGGGACTGTCACAGTCGACTTCGATGACCTCTCTGCCTCCGGTTTGTTCCTGCTCACGGGTCAGACAGGCGCGGGGAAGACCTCCGTGCTCGATGCCATCTGCTTCGCGCTCTACGGCGCCGTCCCCGGCGTCCGCGGCGACGCGAAGCGGTTGCGCTCCGACACGGCTCCCGCCGAGACCGCTCCCCGGGTGCGTCTGGAGGTGACCCTGTCCTCCCGCCGGTTCCGGTTCACCCGTTCCCCGCCTGGCAGCGCCCCAAACGACGGGGCACCGGTATGACGACCGAGCAGACCAAGGTGCTCTGCGAGGAACGGGTCGACGGGCAGTGGCAGGGTCTCTCCACTCGCGCCGACGAGACGGGTCATCTCGTCTCGGGACTGCTCGGCATGACGATGACCCAGTTCTGCCAAGTGGCGCTTCTGCCCCAAGGCGAGTTCCAGGGATTCCTGCGTGCTGGCTCCGACGAGCGGCACAGGCTGCTCCAGCAACTCTTCGCCACGTCGCGCTTCGAGGAGATCGAGCGCTGGGTGCGCGAGGCGGCGCGGGAGGCCGGACGCACCTCACAGCAGCACGCGGATGTGGTGCGCGACGTCGTCAGTCGGATCACGGAGTCCGTCCAGGACCTTCCTGAGGCGCCCCTGCACCCCATCGCCGACGGGGAGATCGATCCCACCACCGGTCCGCTGGCCGGCAGCTGGCTCGCTGACCTGACCAAGGCCGCCGAACACCACCTGGCCTCGGAGACCCGGCACCTCGAGCGCGCACGCGCACGCGAGGAGACCGCTCGCGAGCTGTTGGCCAAGAGCCAGGTCCAGGACTCCCTGCGCCAGCGCGGCACTGCGGCCCACGACGAGTTGGAGGCACTGGCGCGCCGGGCCACGGCCCGCCAGGAGTCGAAGCAGCGCGTGGCCGCCTCCCGCGAAGCGGCACCGCTGATGCCGCTCCACCGCCTCCTCAACCAACAGGAGGAGGCACTCGGCAGGGCACGGGAGCGGGTGCTCCGCGCATCGACCGCCCTCACCTCAGCGGGCGAGACCATCGGCGCCACGTGGTGGCCGAGTGCCGGCCCCGTCGACGAGACACTCGCCGATCCGCTGCGAGTGCTCCTCGACGACGCACGGACACAGCTCGGCTCCGTCGTGCCGCTGGCTCACCAACGACGGCTGGCCGTCGCCCAGCAGGAGTCCCTCCGCGCCGAGATCGAGGACGCCGCCGAGCGACGTACGGCGTTCGCCCAGCACCTCGAGGGCCTCCCCGCCCAGCAGGAGGTGTGGGAGGCCGCACGCCTCCGCGCCGAGAAGGCAGCCGAGCAGGAGGAGCTCGTCCGCACCCGTCTCGCGGACGCCGAGCAGGCACGTGAGACCTTCATCAGGTGGCAGCGCCGGAGCACGCAGCTCGTCCGGGCGCAGGAGGCGGTTGCCCGGGTCCGGGAGCGAGTCCAGGAGGCTCGCGAGCACTGGCTCGACCTCCGGGAGGCGCGGATCAGTGGGATGGCGGCCGAACTGGCCAGCGCCCTCGCTGCTGGTTGCGAATGCCCGGTGTGCGGATCACCTGAGCATCCAGCTCCCGCTGCTCGCCAGCCTGGCACCGTCACGGCTGCGGACGAGAAGTCCGCGCGCAGCCGCCTGACCGACATCGAGTTCGAGCTCACTCGCGCCCATGATGAGGAACGCACCCTCGCCGAGGAGGTCGCCGGGCTCCGCGCGATGGTGGGCGAACACGACGAGGAGTCACTGGCGGCAGATATCGCCACCCTGACCCGCGACCTGGACGAAGCCGGCAAGGCCGCTGCCGACCTCCCTCGCATTGCAGGCGAGCTCACGAGGCTGGGCCGCGAGCAGGTGGAGGCATCTCGAGAGGTTGGGCAGCTGGCCGACACGCTTGCCCGCGCCCAGACCCGGCTCGAGGCGACGCACGAGCAGATTGCCCAGGCCGAGGCTCGCATCGCCGAGGTGCTCGCGGGCTACGCGCTCGACGACCTCGAGCAGGTGGCCGAGGCCCTCGAGCGCGCTCGGGAGGCGTTGGACGAGCTCGCGACGGCGACGAGCTCGCTTCGCGCTGCGGAGGGAGCCGCAACCGTGACCAGGCGGGAGTTCGACGCTCGCTTGGCCGGCTCCTCCTTCGGTGCGGCAGAAGAGGTGGCGGCCGCGGTCCTCACCGATCAAGAGCTCCAGCAGCTCCTCGACCAGGTGGGCGACGAGGAGCGCCGCGAGACCTTGGCGAAGGCGACGCTCGACGATGAGCAGGTGCGCAGCGCACTCGAGGCGGAACCACTCGACGTCGCCGCCGCCACGGCTGAGCTGACCGCGGCTCGGAGCAGCCTCGCCGCAGCGCAGGGCCAGGCAGCGCGCGCCCAACGCCTGACGGAGCGGCTCGGGCTGCTCGGGGCGTCGCTCGGTCGTGCACTCGCCGCTTGGCAACCTGTCAGGGAGGCCCACCGCACGACGTCAGATCTCGCCGGCTTCCTCGAAGGCAAGTCCGTCGACAATGCCCTTCGCATGCGTCTGTCCGGTTATGTGCTGGCCTGGCGCCTGGGGCAGGTCGTCGCAGCCGCGAACGAGCGCCTGGCCCGCATGAGTGGTCGCTACACGTTGGTGCACACCGATCGGCGCGGCACCAAGGAGACACGCGGTGGATTGAGCCTCGCCGTGCGCGACGACTGGAGTGGTGAGCAACGCGAACCGGCCACCCTCAGCGGAGGAGAGACCTTCATCGTGTCCCTCGCGTTGGCGCTGGGGCTCGCCGACGTCGTCACGGCTGAGTCCGGTGGCACCTCCCTCGACACGCTCTTCGTCGACGAAGGGTTCGGGTCCCTCGACGCCGAGTCGCTCGACAAGGTCCTCGACACGCTCGACGAGCTGCGGGAGGGCGGCCGGGTCGTGGGCGTCGTGAGCCACGTTGCCGAGATGCGCGCTCGGATCCCCGTCCAGCTGGTGGTCACCAAGTCGCAGGAAGGATCACAGCTGGGCGTCCGGCACGGTGCCGGGTTGGGTGCCACCGGCTGAGCCCCACCCTGTGTAGCCTGTGCCCGTTCAGCCACGCTGTGATCGGAGATCCGGATGCCTGTGATGGATGTGGTTCGCCGCGCGGTACCGCTGCCCCAGGCGGAGATCCCCACTGGCCGGATGATCGATCTCCCGGGCCGCGGTGGCGCCACCTGGGTGACTGACTCCCCGGACCCGAGGACGACGCACCGGTGGTCGTCCTGCTCCACGCCTTGGCGACCACCGGGCTGCTGACGTGGTATCCCTCCATCGCGACCCTCACCGAGCGTTACCGGGTGGTGACCCTCGACCAGCGTTGCCACGGCCGCGGCATCCGCGACCAGGGCTTCCGGATCCCCGACTGCGCCGATGACGTGGCCGCGCTCCTCGACGCGCTCTCGATCGACCGGGCCGTCGTCGCGGGCTATTCCATGGGCGGCATCGTGGCCCAGCGGGTGTGGCGCCAGCATCCCGGCCGAGTCCGCGGGCTGGTGCTCGCAGCGACCACGGACCATTTCATGACCACCGTGCGGGAGCGGGTCTTCCACCACGCCACGGGGCTGACGATGCGGGGGCTCCGCGTCCGGGCCGGCGCACCGGTTGCTGCCGCGTCCGACCCGGTGACCGAACCAGTGGCGGAGCCGCTGGACCTGCACGACTGGGCATTGGCGCAGATGCGGTCGACCTCACCTGTGGCCGTGGCCCAGGCCGTCGCCATCTTGGGCCGTCACCACTCACGTCCCTGGCTGGGTCGCATCGACGTGCCCACCGCCGTTCTCGTCACGTTGGAGGACCGGGTCTTCCCTGCGGAACGACAGATCGCGATGGCTCGTCGAATCCCCGGGGCGACCACGCACGAGATCCGTGCCGGCCACGCATGTGTCGTGCGTCAGGCCGATCGATTCGTACCCGCTTTCGCCCAGGCCCTCCACACCGTGCATGCCCGCGCAGAGCAAGCCGAGAGCGCCTCCATGCGCCGTTGAGGGCGCCCAGACGTGACTGCGAGGGCGCGCAGAAGAAGGAGTGCGACTCAGCGAAGCGCCGCACTCCGCAACGCCTCGAGCGCGTGCGGGAACCGGTTCACGAAGTCGGCCACGTCGGGCATCGACTCGCGGCACGCCATGACCCCGACGTTGATGTCGCCCGCGTGCGACATCACGGTCACGTTGATCCCAGCTCCGTGGAAGACGGGGCCCAGCGGATAGAGCGCATCGATGCGTGCCCCGCCGAAGTAGAGGGAGACGGGCGGACCCGGAACGTTCGAGATCACCAGGTTGTGGACGACGGGGTGGCGCTCGGCCAGGCGGAGGCCGGCGTACGCCCGCATCGCGAGGCCGAAGGTGCGCGGGGCCGCGAACTGAGCCCAGTCCTGCAACGTGTCGGCGCCGATCGCGTCGTGGTGCTCCTTGGCGTGCCGGTTCGCCTCACTGATGGCCGCGAGACGTTCGATGGGATCGTCGATGTCCGTGCCGAGCTTCGCGAAGAGTGCCGAGACCTTGTTGGCACCCTCGACCCGCACCGACCGGTCCCGCACGGAGACCGGCACGGTGGCGGTCAGGGTGGTCTCGGGCAGTTCCCGTCGGTCGTCGAGATAGCTGCGCAGGGCGCCCCCGGCAACCGTCAGCACCACGTCGTTGACCGTGCTTCCCGTCGCCTTCCTGACCGTCTTGACGTCCTCGAGCGACATGTCGGCGTAACCGACGGTGCGGTGACCGGTGATGGTGCCGTTGAACGAGGTGCGAGGTGCAGTGAAGGGCGCCGCCATCGCCGTCCCGCTCCGGGCCCGCCCGACGGTGCGCGTGACCAGCCGGGCCGACGGTTGGAGCAGCTTCGCGGCAAGGACCGGTTTGGCGACGGAGCTGAGCAGGGACCTCCCGATCAGCTCGAGGTCACCGGGCTTGCGCGGGAAGCTGCGGTCCCCCACCGCCAGCGGCGGAGCGTCGGGCTCGAGGCTGCACAGGTGGGAGATCAAGTTGGCGCCGGAGACGCCGTCGACCGTCGCGTGGTGCATCTTCGTGAAGATCGCGACCTTGCCGTCGGCGTAGCCTTCGATGACATACATCTGCCACAGCGGCCGGCCTCGGTCGAGCGGCTGGCCGGCGAGGTGCCCGGCGAGCTCGACCAATTCCTGGTATCCGCCGGGGGCTGGTAGGGCCATGCGGTGCACGTGACGGTCGATGTCGAAGTGGTCGTCCTCCACCCAGACCGGGTGGTCGATGCGCAGCGGGACCCTCTTGATCTTCCGTCGGAAAACGGCGACGTCACGGCTGCGCTCGTCGATGATGGCGCGCATCGAGTCGAAGCTGTAGCCACCGGGCATCGTGCCGACGTCGAGCACCAGGACGGCGCAGACATGCATCAGCTGCTCCGGCGTCTCCAGGTAGAGGAAGCTTGCGTCGAGTCCGCTCAGGCGATCCATGCCGAGTATGGTAAGCCCTGATCTAGAACATGTTCTAGATTTGGTGTGAGTCGTCTTGGTCACGAGTGGATAGGCTGATTCCCGTGGGTTACTTGCGTAGACAAATCATCACGGCGGCGCTCACGGCCAACGCCCTGCGCCCCGCCAAGGGGGTCCGTACCGGCATCCCGTCGTTCGCTGCCGGCTGGTTGACCAGCGAGCTGGCTCCTCACGTGCTCGCGCTGACGGTCACGGACACGGCAGCGCAACTGGTACGCGGCAAGTGGAGCAAGCTCGGGATCGCCTTGGCCGCGGCAAGTGGCGTCGGACTGGCCAGCATCATCCGGCAGAGCATGAGGACCCAGGACCAAGTGGAGGGATCGCTCGTCGACGCCATCGGCGCCGACTACGTCGAGGACCTCGATGCCCTTCCCTCACCCGCTGACCTCGCGACCCCCTGGCGCACGCTGGTCAACCCGTTCGCCATGCGCGACCGCGAGGTCAAGGTGGTGCGCAACATCGCCTTCGGACCAGCCGGACGGCGCAACGAACTCGACCTCTACCTGCCCGTGGGGCCGAGGTCCGGCCCCGCCCCGGTGCTGCTCCAGGTCCATGGCGGCGCATGGATCATCGGGCGCAAGGAGCAGCAGGCCATCCCCCTGATGCAACACATGGCACGCCACGGATGGGTCTGCGTGGCGATCAACTACCGACTCGCTCCACGCGACCCGTTCCCTGCGCAGATCATCGATGTGAAGCGGGCCATCGCCTGGATCCGCGAGAACATCGCCGAGCACGGCGGTGACCCCCGCTATCTCGCGATCACCGGTGGATCCGCCGGTGGCCACCTGGCCGCCCTCGCAGCGCTGACCCCCAACGATGAACAGTTCCAGCCCGGTTTCGAGGAGGTCGACACCTCCATCCAGGTGGCCGTTCCCCACTACGGCTTCTACGACATCGCCGGCTCCACGGGCCTGAAGGGCAGCGAGCTGGTTCGAGACAGGTTCTTGGCCCCGAAGGTCTTCCAGACCACGTGGAGCGACGATCCCCGTGCGTTCGAGGAAGCGGATCCGATCCTGCGGGTCACACCGGACGCCCCGGACTTCTTCGTGATCCATGGCAGCAACGACACGCTGGTGCCCGTCGAGCAGGGCCGCCAGTTCGTCCAACGGCTTCGCGATGTCTCCGAGCGGAGCGTCGTGTACGCCGAACTGCCCGGCACCCAGCACGCGTTCGACATCTTCCCCTCGATCAGGGGAGGACACGTCCTGCGCGCGGTCGATCGCTATCTGACCTGGCACTGGAACCGGTGGCGGAAGTCGCCCGAGACCGTGCCCGAGGCCGACGTGACGGCCTGATCAGCGCGGAAGACCCAGGATCCGCTCGCCGACGACGTTGCGCAGCACCTGCGTGGTGCCTCCGGCGATCGAGAGGCACCGGGTCAGAAGTGCCTCGTGGACCGCGCCAGCAGTCTCCGAGTCGCCCGTGAGCACGGCGTCACCCAGGAGCTCGACCAGCAGCGCCGACGACTCCTGACGGGCCCGCACGCCGAGGAGCTTGCTGACACTCGACTCCGCGCCGGGGCCCTGGCCGGCCAGGGAGCGTAGGGTGCTGCGCACTCCGAGCAGCATGCCGACGGTGGCGAGGGCGACCTGCTCGCCCACAGCGGCCTCTGCGCCGGCCGCACCTCCGGCGGCGAGCAACGCCACGGCCTCTTCGGTGGAGGTGCCCAGCTTGTGACCCGCCATCGCGACCCGCTCATTTGCGAGCGTCGTCCGGGCCAGCTTCCAGCCCGCGTTGACCTCGCCGACCACCATCTCGTCGGGCACGAAGACATTGTCGAGGAAGACCTCGTTGAAGAGCTCGTCGCCGGTCATCTCACGCAGCGGCCGCACGTCGATGCCCTCACTGCGCATGTCGACGAGGAAGTAGGTGATGCCCTTGTGCTGCGGGGCGTCCGGGTCCGTGCGCGCCAGGCAGATGCCGAAGTCCGCCTCCTGCGCGAGTGAGTTCCACACCTTCTGGCCGGTCAACCTCCAACCGCCCGACACCCGCTCAGCCTTCATGCGCAGCGACGCGAGGTCTGAGCCCGCCCCCGGCTCCGAGAAGAGCTGGCACCAGACCACTTCCTCCAGGAGGCTGGCCCGCACGAACCGGTCACGCTGGGCGTCACTCCCGTGGGCGATGATGGTGGGCACGGCCCAACCAGCGATCCTGAGATCGGGCCGCGTGACACCTGCGGCCGCCAGCTCCTGGTCGATCACGAGCTGCTCCACGGCGCTGGCACCCGCACCGTAGGGAGCCGGCCAGTGCGGGACGAGGTATCCGGAGTCGACGAGCGCCACTCGCTGGGCATCGCCCGCTGCCGCCGCGATCCTCGCCACGGTTTCGCGTACCTTCGGGCGGACGGCGTCGTCGGCTCCGTCGAAGTCGATGGCCACCTTGCGCCGGACCCCGCTGGCGGCGCGCCCAGCCAGGCTGGCGGCGTACGTCGCGCCGCGTCCGGCCAGGAGGCGCAGCGCCGTGGCCCGTCGGAGGTAGAAGTGTGCCTCGTGCTCGAAGGTGAAGCCGATCCCTCCGAGCACCTGGATGCAGTCCTCGGCCACCTTCACCGCACCGTCGAAGGCAACCTGGCCGGCAACGTCCGCGGCGAAGTGCCACTGCTCCTCGTCACCAGCAGCGAGTGCCGAGGCAGCATCCCATGCGACGGCAGTGATGGCCTCGCACGTCTCGAGCATCTCCGAGCAGAGGTGCTTGATCGCTTGGAACGATCCGATCGGGCGACCGAACTGCTCGCGGACCTTGGCGTAGTCGACCGCCGTCGCCAGACACCAGCGTGCGACGCCCGCGGCCTCCGCGGCTGCAAAGGTGACCAGGGTGTGTCGGACCTTCGCCGCCGAGACTCCGGGAACGGAGACCGCGTCAGCGACCGACACATCCACCTGTGCGGACCCGAACCGCCGGCTGAGGTCGGGGCCCACTGCGGCTGAGCCCCGAACGACCTCGACAGGCAGGAGGTACCAGGCCTGCGCCGAACCGGCGAGCACGTGGGTGGCGCCCGGCAGGTCGACGACGAGTGGAAGCCGCCCGGTCAAGCGGTCACCGACGACCGCGAGGGACCCGCTGGGCGCCAGCGCCACACGTGTCTTGCCGTTCGCCAGGTCGCGTGCGGCGTCGGTGTCGCCGAGCAGCTGGGCGACGACCTGGGCACCCAACAGACCGCCCGGGACCAGGCCGTGCGCGGCCGCTTCCAGCACCACCGCTGCGTCGAGGGCGTCGCCGCCACCGCCGCCGCGCGACTCGGGCACCACGATGCCGGGCAGACCCATCTCGTGGCAGCCGGTCCACGCGGCGTCGAAGGCCTGGGCCCCGTCGTTCTCCGCTGCGCGGATCTGCTCGACGAATCCGCTCGACTGGGCCCACTTGCGCAGGCTGGAGGCGAGCTCGACGTGGTCCGACGTGATTCCGATCGACACCTGGGGGGACTCCTCGGCAGGGGGTTTAGAACGTGTTCCAATACTGCCATGAGCGCTCACTCCGAGGTGGTCCCGTCCGACTTGCTGGAACACATCCACGCGACCAAGGGCTTCATGCCGGAGGACGAGGGTGAACTGCTTCACAACGTGGCGCGCAGGCAGCTGCCGCAGGGCCCCTTCCTCGAGGTGGGCACCTACTGCGGGAAGTCAGCTCTCTATCTCGGCGGAGCAGCTCGCGAGGTCGGTGGCACGGTCTTCACGGTGGACCACCATCGGGGCTCGGAGGAGAACCAAGCCGGTTGGGAGCACCACGACACCGACGTCGTCGACCCGGAGTTCGGGCTCATGGACACCCTGCCGTTCTTCCGCAAGGCGATCGCCCGCGCTGGTCTGGAGGACCAGGTGATCGCCCTGATCGGCAGGTCGACCACGGTGAGCCGATGGTGGCGCACCCCCTGGCAGGGCTGTTCATCGACGGCGGGCACAGCGAGGAGCCGGCCCAAGCGGATTTCACCGGCTGGGCGCCGTGGCTCACCGCTGGCGGCCAGCTGGTGATCCATGATGTCTTCCCGGACCCGGCCGACGGCGGACAGGCGCCGTACCACGTGTGGTTGCGGGCCGTGGAGTCCGGCGACTTCGAGCCCGTGGAGCAGGTGGGCTCGATGCGGGTGCTACGCCGAGTGCGCGGAACCGCCGGCGACCCGGTCGCCTGAGGGACAGTCGCACTCGAGCGCGATCTCGGCGAAGTGCGGCGCCAAGGAGGTGCCGCGCATGATTCCCGATCCCGGGCTCGAGTGGCCGTAGGTCTC
Organism: Nocardioides alcanivorans; assembly: GCF_021555175.1. Lineage (GTDB taxonomy): Bacteria > Actinomycetota > Actinomycetes > Propionibacteriales > Nocardioidaceae > Nocardioides > Nocardioides alcanivorans. Next base: position 182,942 of record NZ_JAKGRW010000015.1, read on the forward strand.
CCCAGGGCATCCACGGCCAGGAGCACCGCCGCGGCGGTGTAGGTCGTCTGCTCGTGCGGCCAGTAGACGTCGCGCGGCTCGTCGGTCGGGGCCGGACGTCGCGGGTCGTCGTAGACCCATCCCGTCCAGTAGCGGCCGTCACTCTCACGCAGGTGCTGCATGTCTGCGACCAGGGCGCGGGCGCGCGCGTGCTCGCCGATCGCGTCCAGCGCCATGGCGAGCTCGCAGGTCTCCGCGCCGGTGATCCACGGATTCGTGTCGACGCAGTGGATGCCCAGGCCCGGCTTGACGAAGTCGTCCCAACGGGTCGCCAGCAAGGCATGGGCGCGATCGCCACGGACGGCGCCGCCCAGGACCGGGTAGTACCAGTCCATCGAGTAGGTCGACTTGTCGGCGAACTCGGCGGCGTGCGCACGGATGGCGTGGCCCAGCCGACCGCCTGCCAGCTCCCAGTCCGGTTGCGGCTCGCCCAGCAACTCCGCCAACGCAACGCCCGCCCGGAGGGACTGATAGATGCTCGAGCTGCCGGTGAGCAGGCAGAAGTCGTCCACCGGGGTCCAGCGGATCCCCCGAAGCTCGCTTGGAGAGAGGTGACGAAGTCCAGTCCGGCACGGACCGACGGCCAGTACTGCCGGACGAACTGGAGATCACCGCGCACCAGCCAGTGGTGCCACACTCCCACTGCGAAGTAGGCCGACATGTTGGACTCGCCGCGCTCGTCCGCGGCCACCCCGTCCACGATCTTCATCGGCCACGAACCGTCGTGACGCTGCATGGTCGGCACCCAGGCATAGGCGCGCTCCGCGGCCTCGACCTGACCGCCCACCAGCATCGCCATGGCGGCCTCGACGTGGTTCCAGATGTCGACGTGCTCACCCGTGGTCCACGGAATCGCACCGCACGGCTCCTGCATGGCAGCGATCGCGGCAGCGGTGTCGGCCACCTGCTGCGCGCTGAGCAGGCCGTCGATCGTCGGGAGCTGGCTGAGCGGGATCTCGGGAAGGGCGCTCACGCAGCCTCCGGCTTCCGGAAGTACAGGACCATGCTCTTGCCGATGACCGGATCGAGCACCTTCCCGGCGAGCTTGAGGGCCGTCGGCTGCTTCATGATCTCCCACACCAGGAGCTTGTGATAGGCCTTGGCCAGCGGGTGGTTGTCGTTCTCGACACCGACCGCGCACTTGATCCACCAGTACGGCGCGTGCAACCCGTGGACGTAGTCCTTGCCTTCGAAGACCATCGCCTCACCCGGCGTACCGTCATTGGCACGCCCGGCCTTCGTGACCTTGTCGACGAGCTCGTGGTCGGTGTAGATCCGGATGTGACCACCCTCGGCGTTGTGGTAGTCGGGCGACAACCTCCAGTTGATGACCTCGGGAAGCCAGCGGGGCACCGACACCGCCAAGGTGCCACCGGGGCGGAGCACCCGGACGAGCTCCTTGATGGCTTGGATGTCGGAGCCGATGTGCTCCAGCACCTCGGCGCAGACGATCCGATCGAACTCGCCGTCCGCAAAGGGCAGCTGGAGCGCGTCGCCCTCCTTGATGTCGGCCTCGGCTCCTTCGGGCACCTCGCCCGCCTCACGCATCGCGACGAAGAGATCGCGGACCTTCGAGAGCTCGTCGGCGTCCATGTCGAACGCGACGACGTCCGCCCCGCGGCGATACATCTCGAAGGCGTGACGTCCTGCGCCACAGCCCATGTCCAGCACACGCTCGCCGGGACGCAGCCCCAAGCGGTCGAAATCAACGGTCAGCATGGGTGCTCCTCTGTGCCTCTCGGTCGGTGCTCTTGCCGGTGTTGCTCGGGTGGGCGGCGATGGCTTCTTCATAGGCGACGGCCACGGTCTCGGCCACGGCACGCCAGCTGAAACGTTCCAGGGCCCGCTTGCGACCGGCCTTGCCCATGCGCTCCCGGCGCTCGGGGTCGTCCAGCAGGGCAGCGATCGTCGCGCGGAGCTCTTCGACGTTGCCGGGCTCGATGAGATCGGCACACTCGCCGTCGGGACCGACGACCTCCGGAATGGCGCCCGCGCGGCTGACCACGAGCGGCGTCTCGCAGGCCATCAGTTCGGCGGTCGGGAGGGAGAACCCTTCGTAGAGCGAGGGCACGACGGCGAGTTCCGCGGAGCCCATCACCTCCACGAGCTCGGCGTCGCTGATGCCGTTGACGAAACTGACCGAGTCGCCCAGCGCGAGCTTCTCGATGAGCTGCTCGGTGCGACCACCTTCCTGGGGCTTCGTGACCATCAGGAGCTCAAGCTCGCGTTCGGTGCGCAGCTTGGCGAAGGCCTCGAGCAGCGTGTGAACACCCTTGATGGGCGCGTCCGCGCTCGCCATCGCCACGATCCTGCCGGGCACGCGGGGCCTCGTCGGAGGCTGGAACACTTCGTCGACGCCGAGTGGGATCACCTGGATCACCGCGGGATCGACACCGAAGTCGGCCACGATGTCGCGTGCCGAGGACTCCGAAGGTGTCAACACCCGCGTCGCGGCCCGCGCGACCCGGCCCTGCATGCGCAGGAATCCGTACCACCGACGCAGGGTCAGCTTCTTGCGGAGAGTGGGAGCTGCCTCGAGGTCGACCTTGCGGTCGAAGGTGATCGGGTGGTGCAGCGTGGTCACGAGGGGGAACTGCTCCATGAGCTCCACCATGCCGGTACCGAGCACCTGGTTGTCGTGGAGCACGTCGAAGTCGTCGCGGCGGGCCTTGAGGATCTTCGCGACCCGCCTGCTGAACGTCTTGGGCTCGGGGAAGCCGGCGACACACATCGTGAGGAACTCCTCGACGTCGATGCGGTCGCGGAACTCGCGAGGCCTGGGGATCCGGAAGGGATCGGGCTCACGGTAGAGGTCGAGACTGGGCACCTTGGTGAGGCCCACGCCCTCGTCGAGCTCGGGATACGGCTGACCGGAGAACACCTCGACCTCGTGGCCGAGCGCCACCAGCTCGCGGCTCAGGTGCCGGATGTAGACCCCTTGGCCACCGCAGTGCGGCTTGCTCCGGTAGGACAGCAGCGCTATTCGCACGAGCGACTCCTTCTCTCAGTCCGGTTCATCGTGAGCACCGGGACACGCCGCCCAGCTACCACCCAAATTGAAACGTGTTCCTATTATGGACCATCGCCGTTAGCCTTGGCGATGTAGGAACACTGCCAGCCGCCCTCACATGCCGACCGGTGACGTGACGCCCGTCACAGCTGGCTCGGACAAGGAAAAGTCATGAATGCGATGAACTCCCTCACCAACGAGGAGCTGGGCTCCACTGCCCAGCGAGAGCGTCGTCGTCGCATCCTCGTCGCGACCACCGAGCTCGCCTCGGAAGGGGGATTCGACGCGGTGCAGATGCGTGCCGTCTCCGAACGCGCAGACGTGGCGCTGGGCACGCTGTATCGCTACTTCCCTCCAAGATCCACCTGCTGGTCTCAGCACTGCACACTCAGTTCGAGCAGGCTGCCCAGGTGATGGACGCCAAGGCAATCCCCGGCGACACGCCGGCGGACCGGGTTCTCTTCGTGCTCAATCGCAACACCAAGATGATGCAGAAGGATCCGAACCTCACCGAGGCACTCACCCGGGCGTTCATGTTCGCGGATGCCACGGTGACGACGGAGATCCATGCGGTCGGCCTGTTGCTCACCGGCCTCCTCAACCAAGCCATGGATCCGACCTCCGCCGGACAACCGACCGACGAGCAGGTCGCGCTGGCACGGGTCATCGGTGACGTCTGGCTCGCCGCCCTCGTCGGCTGGGTCACCGGTCGCACCTCGGCCGAGGACGTCAGCCGCAACATGTCGGTGGCCATTCATCTCCTGCTGCGCTGACGCCGCCGCCAGGTGGCACCAGCGCTCCTTCGCGAGAGCGCGAAAGCTCCCGGACCGCAGTGCGGTCCGGGAGCTTCTTGGCTGACTCAGCCGCCGAAGACGTGGGTGGCAGTGGCGCCACCGTCGATGGCGATCTCCGCGCCGGTGACGAAGCCGGACTCGTCGGAGGCCAGGTAGACATAGAGCGGAGCGATGTCGAGCGGGTTGCCGACCCGCTTGAGCGCCACCTTCGAGGCGCCGTACTCCATCGCTGCGTCACCTCCGTGCGGACGGGTCATCGGTGTGTCGATCATGCCCGGATGGACCGAGTTGACCCGGATCCCGGCCGGCCCGAGCTCCACGGCAGCAGCCTTCGTCATGCCCCGGATGGCGAACTTGGTGGCGGTGTAGCCCACGCAGTGCGGCATGCCGGCAAGGCCCTCGATCGAGGAGGCGTTGACGATGGACCCGCCGCCGTTCTCCCGCATCACGGGGGCCACGGTCTTCATCCCCAGGAAGCAACCGAGCTGGTTGACCCGGAAGAGCAGCTCGAACTCCTCCTGCGTCATCTCCTCGACCGAGGCGAAGCGCAGGATGCCCGCGTTGTTGGCGAGCACACTGACCGGTCCGAAGAGCTCGGTGGTGCGCGCCACCACCGTCTGCCACGAGGCCTCGTTGCTCACGTCGTGGTGGACGAAGGCGGCCGCGTCACCGAGTTCCTCGGCAACGGCGGCGCCGAGGTCGTCGGCGACGTCGGCGATCACCACCTTCGCACCTTCGTTGACGAAGTGACGGGCGATCTCCGCGCCCTGCCCCTGCGCACCACCGGTGACGATTGCGACCTTGCCGGCGAGTCTTGCCATTGTGATTCCTGTCTTCAGACCGTGAGCTTCATGAACGTGTCGGCGGAGAAGGTCCGCTCCTTGTCCTCGCGATCGGCGAAGTAGCCACCGACCTGCTTGGCGAGGTCACCGAGGTCCCACGTCTCGCCGGAGGCGTCGAAGCGCTGCTCGACCACCGGAGCGGCAACGAGAGCGACCATGCCGCCGTAGACGACGAACACCTGCGCGGAGATCTCCTGCGCAGCAGGCGATGCCAAGTAGGCGACGAGCGGAGCGACGTGCTCGGGCGAGTACGGGTCGATCGTCTTGCCGGACTCGTCGGGCGCGAAGACGGCCTCGGTCATGGCGGTGCGGGCCCGCGGGCAGATCGCGTTGGCGGTGACGCCATAGCGCGAGAGCGCCCGGGCAGCGGAGACGGTGAGTGCGGTGATGCCGCTCTTGGCCGCGGCATAGTTCGCCTGGCCGGGCGACGCGGTCAGGAACGCCTCGGACGAGGTGTTGACGATGCGTCCGTAGACGGTGCCGTCGCCCGCCTTGGCCTTGTCCTTCCAGTACGCCGCAACGTTGCGGGTCAGCAGGAAGTGGCCACGCAGGTGGACCTTGAGGACGAGATCGAACTCTTCATCGCTCATGTTGAAGAGCATCTTGTCGCGAGTGATGCCGGCGTTGTTGACCACGATGTCGAGCGAGCCGAACTCGTCGACGGCCGTCTTCACCATGGCGTCGGCGGTTGCCCGCTCCCCCACGTCACCGGTGACGATGCGTACCTCGGCACCGAGCCCACGAAGCTCCTCTGCAGCCTCGTCGGCTGCGCCGGGAAGGTCGTTGAGGACGATCCTGGCACCTGCCGTCGCGAGGGCACGTGCCTCCGCGCGGCCCAATCCCTGACCGGATCCGGTGACGACGGCGACGCGGCCGTCGAGGTCCAACTGCTGCTCTGACATGGGTGTTCTCAGTCCTCCACGATGGAAATTGCTGACTTCGGGCAGGCCGCCACGGCGCGCTGGATCCGGTCCCGGTTCTCGTCGACGACGTCCTCGGTCAAGATGACCAGGTAGTCGTCGTCATCGAGCTCGAAGACATCCGGAGCCATGGCCACACACAAGGCGTTGGATTCGCACAGGTCGAAGTCCACACTCACCTTCATCTCAAGGCACCTCTCTGGTTCGGTGACCAGCCCGATGGGCGTGGCCAGTCTCTGTGGTGGAGTCGGAACCGCCGAGCGGCGGTCCCGATCAGTGGTAGGGCTTGTCGGGCTAGCCCTCGCTGGAGTGACCCGGGAACACATGGGCGGACGGGTCGATGACCACGGCCGCGTTGTTGACCGCTGTCGCGGCTTCACCGAAACCGACCGCGATCAGGCGGACCTTGCCCGGGAACTCGGTGATGTCGCCGGCTGCGAAGACACGAGGAAGGTTGGTGCGCATGGCGGAGTCGACCACCACATGACGCTTGTCGAGCTCGAGTCCCCACTCCTTGAGCGCGCTCAGATCGGCCACGAACCCGAGGGCGGCAACGATCCGCTGGGCAGGCAGCACCTGCTTGTCATCGCCGTCGATCGTCACCTCGACGCTCTCGACGCCGTCACCGCCGCTGACACCCGTCACCTGGGCCTTCGTGATGATGCGGACCGACGACTGCTTGACCGCCTGCACGGTCCGTTCGTGTGCCCGGAACGCGTCACGGCGGTGGACCAGCGTCACGCTGCGCGTGATCGGCTCAAGGTGCTGCGCCCAGTCGAAGGCGCTGTCGCCACCGCCGACGATCACGACGTCCTTCCCCCGGTAGGGCTCGAAGTCCGGAACGAAGAAGTCGACGCCACGTCCGATCCATTCGTCCGCCGCGGGAAGCGGCCGCGGCGAGAACTTTCCGATGCCAGCCGTGATCAGCACGGTGCGGGCGCTGACCACCGTGCCGTCGTCAAGTGTGAGTGTCGCGCCTTCGTCACCGGTGGTGAGCCCGGTCGCCGTCCTCCCCAAGAGGTACGTCGGCTCCGCGGTCTGCGCCTGAGCGACCAGTCCGGCGACGAGCTCGCGACCCTTGATCGTGGGAAAGCCGGCGACGTCGAGGATCGCCTTCTCCGGATACATCGCGGTGATCTGCCCGCCTAGCTCGGGCAGGGAGTCGATGACCGCGACCTTGAGTCCACGGAAGCCTGCGTAGTAGGTCGCGAACAGACCGGTCGGACCTCCACCGATCACCGCGACATCACACTCGACGTCCACGTGAACTCCTGACTCTTCGACCAACGATTGTGGAACGTGTTCTAGTTTGGCACAGAAGCCGGCGGTTGTGGAGCCCTTCGACGGTCAGGCCGAGGTCAGCCTGCCTGCAACGACGAGATCCGCCAGGTGTCGCCATCCTTCTCCCCCACGACGTCGAGCCGCAATGGATAGTTGTCGGAGACGGCGTTCTTGCCCGTCCCCTTGGTGACGAGCTGGTTGACGAAGAGCAGGGCCCGGACTCGGGTAGGGGTCGCACTGATGACCGACTGTCCGGCAACCGTCACGACGTACTCGGCCTCGTTCTCCTTCAGCTTCGGAGCCGTCTCCGCGATGGTCTGACGCAGGTCGTTGACCAGGAAGTCCTCGGTGACCAGCTCGGCCGCCAACTCCTCGTGGGTGTCGATGGTCTCGTAGTTGAAACTGAGGATCTTGGTGACATTGTGCGCGATCTCGTCGACGGCCGCCGTCCACTCCAGCGGCGTCGTCGCCACGGGCAGTTCCCCCTCCTTCGGCAAGGTGAACTCCCCGGCCCGCGTCACCGGCGTCCACATCGCGACGTCGGCGCGCCCGGGATCGGGCTCGTCCTGGAACTGGAGGACGACCAGGATGCCCAGCACGACGGCGGCCACGCCGACGAGCACAGCCAGGATCCGCGTGGTGCGGGGTCGTTGCAGGATGCCGGGAGCAGAGGAGGCGGGCTCGGCGGCGTCCGGCTCAGCGGCGGCGTCGT
>NZ_JAKGRW010000016.1 GCF_021555175.1 Nocardioides alcanivorans
ACGGGTAGCGACTGTGCTTCGGCGCGGGAGCTGCTGCCCTGGCTGGTGGTGGGCGCCACGCTCGCTGCGTTGTGGGCCGTGGCACGGATGCTCGGCCCGATCGCGGTGAGTCCGGGCATCGCGAGCTGGCTGGTGCCGACGCCGGTCGACCGTGGCGAGCTGCTGCGTCGTCGAGTGTGGGGGATGGCGGCCCTCTCGTCCGTCGTGGTCGCTCCCGTCGCGGCTGCAGCGGCGACGTTGGCCGGCTTCGGGGTGCAGTCGTTGCTGCTGCTCACGATCGGATCAGCAGGGTTGGCCGCCTTCGGCACCGGCTCGCTCGTGCATGCCCAGTCGCGGCGCCGGCACCCGGCGTTGCTGCTCGGCCCCCTGTGCCTCCTGGCGGTGGGCGTCGGGCTTGCCGCGATCGCGTCCGAGCACGTCCCCGAGATGAGCGGCTCCTCGAGACTGGACGCGTTCTGGTTGGGCACTGCCGCGCTGCTGTGGCTCGGTCTGCTCGCGGTGTTGCTGCGCGCCTCGTCGCTCGCCGGCCGGCTGCGTCGACGCGACGTGGCCCCCGGCGGTGCCCTCGTGCCCGGACTGGGCGGCGCGCTCGCCTCGCTCGACCTGGCCCTGCTGTTCGACGTGGTCCTGGCGCACGGCAGCCGCGCCGCGGCGTGCTGCGCCCCAGCCGCGGTGGACCCTCCAGGGGTGCTCGCGCTGGTCTGGCGCGACGTCATCCGGCTCCGCCGCCACCCCGGCAAGGTGGCCTTGCTGTTCGGTTCCCTGCTGGTGCCGTACGCCGTCGCCGCGGTCGGTGGGGAGTCGCCACTCTCCTGGTCGAGGTGCTGATCTGCTTCGTGTTCGTCTTACCGATGCTCGTCTCCTGCGCGTGCTCACCCGCTCGCGAGGCATGGTGCGGATCTTCCCGACGGCGCTCGGACCGACCCGCGCCGCGGCCGTCGTCGTGCCCGGCTCGCTGGTGCTCGTGCACGGCCTGCTCAGTGCCCCCGCGCTGCACCGCACCATCGACGGTGCCGGCCTCGCGGTCCTCCAGTTGGGGATCGCCGCCGGGATCGGTGGGCTGGCTGCTGCCGCCCGCTGGGTGACCGGGCGACCCCGGACTACGGCAGGCCGCTGATCTCGAGCCCTGCAGGTGCCGTGCCCACCAACCTCTACGGCAGCGTGCTCCGCGGCTTTGACGTGGCGCTGCTCGCCGCCGTACCCCTGCTGTTGTTCCCTTCCGCCAACGGTGCGACCGTGTCCACTCTGCTGTCCGTGGGCGTCCTCGCCTACCTGTGTGGAAGGAAGTGAGTCCGTGGCGCTCGATGACCTCGGGCACGACGTGCAGCTCCGGGCCGCCCCGCGCCGTGTCGTCTCCCTGGTGCCGTCGCTGACGGAGGCGATCGCGGCGACCGCGCCGGAGATGTTGGTCGGGGCGACCGACTGGTGCACCCATCCCGCTGGCCTGGACGTCGCTCGGGTGCGGGGCACCAAGAACCCCGACCTCCCCGCGATCCGCGCGCTGGCCCCCGACCTCGTGGTCGCCAACCAGGAGGAGAACCGCGAACTCGACGTACGTCGCCTGCGCGAGTCCGGCGTGCCGGTGTGGGTGACCCGCACCGAGTCGGTGGCCGAGGCCCTCGACGCGATGGAGCGGTTGTTCATCGCGGCGCTGCGGGTGGAGGTGCCCGGCTGGCTGGCGCAGGCGCGGGTGCTGTGGTCGACCGCTGCTCCCGAGTGGGGAAGCGTAGCGGTGCCGATCTGGCGCGATCCGTGGATGGTGGTCGGGCGTGACACCTACACCGGTGACCTGCTGCGGCTGCTCGGCTGCCGCAACGTGTTCGCCGACGCCGACGGTCGCTATCCGCATGCGGAGGTCGCCGAGATCGTGGCGGCGAGGCCGGATCTGGTGCTGCTGCCTGACGAGCCCTATGCGTTCACCGCCGACGATGGACCCGAGGCGTTCCCGGGCCTGGAGACCCGTCTGGTGAGTGGTCGACTGCTCACCTGGTACGGCCCCGCACTTGTCGAAGCTCACACTGACTTGGCCAGATTGCTAGGACGTCCTACTATTTACTAGGAAGCCCTACTAATTCCTGGGAGTTCGACCGTGACGCAGCTGCACCGCCCCACCAACCCCGTCCGCTTCGTGACGGCGTCCAGCCTCTTCGACGGCCACGACGCCTCCATCAACATCATGCGGCGGATCCTGCAGAGCCAGGGTGCGGAGGTGATCCACCTCGGGCACAACCGCTCCGTCCAGGAGGTCGTGGAGGCCGCGGTCGAGGAGGACGTGCAGGGCGTCGCGGTCTCGTCCTACCAGGGCGGCCACGTCGAGTACTTCGAGTACCTCGTCGAGTCCCTCAAGGAGCGCGGCGCCGGCCACATCCTGGTCTACGGCGGTGGCGGCGGCGTGATCGTCCCCGAGGAGATCGCCAGGCTCAAGGAGTCCGGTGTCACCATCTTCTCCCCGGAGGACGGCCAGCGTCTCGGCCTCGTCGGCATGATCAACTCGATGATCCGCGCGTGCGACACCGACCTGTGGGCGCAGGGCGCTGCCGAGGTCGACGCCGTCCTCGCCGGTGACCGCTTCGCGGTCGCTCGCGCCGTCACCGGAGCCGAGAACGGCAAGCTTCCCGAGGACTTCCGCGCCACGCTGCTCGAGGCCGCCGCCAGCAGGCAGGTGCCCGTACTGGGCATCACCGGCACCGGTGGCTCGGGCAAGTCGAGCCTCACCGACGAACTGGTGCGGCGCTTCCGTGTCGACCAGGAGGACAAGCTCAAGGTCGCCGTCATCGCAGTGGACCCGACCCGCCGCCGTGGTGGCGGCGCGCTGCTGGGCGACCGCATCCGGATGAACTCCCTCAACGGTGAGGCCACCACCTTCCGTTCCCTGGCCACCCGTGGCGAGCGTGAGGTGCCCGACGGCCTTGGCGACGTGATCGCCGTGATGAAGGCTGCCGGCAACGACCTCGTGATCGTCGAGACGCCCGGCATCGGCCAGGGTGACGCCGGGATCCTGCCCTTCGTCGACCACTCGCTCTATGTGATGACCCCCGAGTTCGGTGCCGCTTCACAGCTCGAGAAGATCGACATGCTCGACTTCGCCGACACGGTGGCGATCAACAAGTTCGAGCGCCGGGGGCCGAGGACGCGTTGCGCGACGTTGCCCGCCAGCTGGTGCGCAACCGCGAGGCCTTCGGCCAGCGTCCGGAGGACATGCCCGTCTACGGCACGTCGGCAGCCACCTTCAACGACGACGGCGTCACTGCTCTCTACCAGCGTCTGCGCGACTCCCTGGTCGAGCGCGGACTGGTCGTCAGCGAGGGCACCCTGCCGCGGGTCGACGTACGCCACTCCTCGGGCATCGCCCAGGTGGTGCCGGGCAACCGGGTCCGCTACCTCGCCGAGATCGCCGACGCCGTTCGCGGCTACCACGCCGAGACGGAGTCGTACGTCGAGGCCGCCCGTCGGGTGCAACGCCTCACCGAGGTGTCGGCCGAGTTGGAGACCGCGGGCGCCGAGTCCGGGGAGTACCGGCCCTGCTGGAACAGGCCAAGCGCGACCTCCCGCTCGATGTCGCCGACCAGATCAATGCCTGGCCCGCTGTCGTCGAGTCCTACTCGGGCGACGAGCAGACCGTGTTGGTCCGCGACCGTGAGATCCACACGCGCCTGACCAAGGAGTCGCTCGCCGGCACGAAGGTGCCGCGGGTGTCGCTGCCCCGCTTCGCCGACCACGGCGAGCTGGTTCGTTTCTGGCGCAAGGAGAACCTGCCGGGCTACTTCCCGTTCACCGCGGGCGTCTTCCCCTTCAAGCGCGACGGTGAGGATCCGGCCCGGATGTTCGCGGGTGAGGGCGACCCGGCTCGCACCAACCGTCGCTTCAAGGTGCTCTCGCAGGACGGAGAGGCCACCCGCCTCTCGACGGCCTTCGACTCCGTGACCCTCTACGGTCGCGACCCCGACCCCCGCCCGGACGTCTACGGCAAGGTCGGAACCTCCGGAGTCTCGGTCGCCACCCTCGACGACATGAAGGAGCTCTACGACGGCTTCGACCTCGTGGCGCCGTCGACCTCCGTCTCGATGACGATCAACGGTCCGGCACCGACGGTGCTCGCCTTCTTCCTCAACACGGTCATCGACCAGCAGGTCGACGCGTTCGTGGCCAAGGAGGGGCGCCAGCCCAACGACGAGGAGCGGGCCCAGTTGGCGGCGTACGCCGTGGCCAACGTGCGCGGCACGGTGCAGGCCGACATCCTCAAGGAGGACCAGGGGCAGAACACCTGCCTGTTCTCCACCGAGTTCTCGCTGCGCTGCATGGCCGACATCCAGGAGTGGTTCATCAGCAACGAGGTCCGCAACTTCTACTCCGTCTCGATCTCGGGCTACCACATTGCCGAGGCCGGCGCGAATCCCATCAGCCAGCTTGCCTTCACCCTCGCCAACGGCTTCACCTATGTCGAGGCCTACCTGGCGCGCGGCATGGACATCAACGACTTCGCGCCCAACCTGTCGTTCTTCTTCTCCAACGGCATGGATCCCGAGTACTCGGTGATCGGACGCGTCGCCCGTCGCATCTGGGCGGTGGCGATGAAGGAGAAGTACGGCGCGAACGAGCGCTCGCAGAAGCTGAAGTACCACGTTCAGACCAGCGGACGCTCCTTGCACGCGCAGGAGATGGACTTCAACGACATCCGGACCACGCTCCAAGCGCTCATCGCCATCTACGACAACGCCAACTCGCTGCACACCAACGCCTACGACGAGGCCGTCACCACCCCGACCGAGGAGTCGGTGCGGCGCGCGCTGGCGATCCAGCTCATCATCAACCGCGAGTGGGGACTGGCGATGAACGAGAACCCGCTGCAGGGGTCCTTCATCATCGACGAGCTCACCGACCTGGTCGAGGCGGCCGTGCTCGCCGAGTTCGACCGCATCAACGAGCGCGGTGGCGTGCTCGGTGCCATGGAGACGGGCTACCAGCGCGGCCGGATCCAGGACGAGTCGATGCTCTACGAGCACCGCAAGCACGACGGTTCGTTGCCGATCATCGGCGTCAACACCTTCCGCAAGCCGGAGTCGGAGGAGGCGCCGCCGACCGTGGAGCTGGCGCGCGCCACCGCATCCGAGAAGGAATCACAGCTGGCTCGGGTGCGTGCCTTCCAGGCCGAGCACCGCGATGAGGCGCAAGCCGCGATCGCCCGGCTCAAGGAAGCGGCCGTCAGCGGCGGCAACGTCTTCGCGGTGCTCATGGACGCTGCCCGCGTCTGCTCGCTGCAGCAGGTGACCGAGGCGTTCTTCGAGGTCGGCGGGCAGTACCGGCGCAACCTGTGACGACCGGTCCCGGGCGTCACGCGGTGTTCGCCAGCTCCTCCATGAGCACGCGACGCAGGACCTTGCCGCTGGGTAGCCGCGGCACCTCGCCCCAGGAGTAGGAGCGAGGCACCTTGAAGCCGGCGATGCGCTCGCGCAGGTGGGCATCGAGTGCAGCCTCCAGCTCAGGGCTGGGGGTGAGTCCGTCGCGGAGCTCGATCACGGCGTGCACTCGGTGTCCCAGGTCAGGATCGGGGACACCGACGACGGCCAGGTCCCGCACGTCAGGGTGCAGGCAGAGCGCGTCCTCCACCTCGCGGGGATAGATGTTGACGCCACCCGACACGATGAGGTCCGTGCGCCGGTCCGAGAGATGGAGATAGCCGTCCTCGTCCAGGTGGCCCAGGTCGCCCAGCGTGCTCCAGCCCTGCGCGTTGAATGCGGCCGCGGTCTTGTCGGGGTCACGGTGGTACTCGAACGGGCGACTGCCGCTGAACCAGACCTGCCCGATCTCGCCCGCGGGCAGCTCCTGGCCGTCCGGACCGCAGACGTGCACCTCACCGAGCACGGCGCGTCCGACCGATCCGGGATGGTCGAGCCACTCCGCGGTGGTCAGGGTGCAGAATCCGTTGACCTCGCTGCCGGCGTAGTACTCGGTCACCACCGGCCCCAGCCAATCGATGATCGCCCGCTTCACGTCCGGTGCACAGGGGGCTGCGGCATGGATGACCTGCTCCAGACTGTCGACGCGGTGGCGGCTGCGGGTCTCCTCGTGAAGCTGGAGCATCCGGACGAACATGGTGGGGACGAACTGGGCGTGGGTGACCTGGTGCTGCTCGATGAGCTGCAGGGCCCGCTCCGCGTCGAAGGTCTCCATCGCCACGACAGTGCCGCCGAGGTGGTTGGCGCCGATCGACCAGGCCAGCGGCGCTGCGTGATAGAGCGGGCCCGTGCTCAGGTAGACCGAGGTGGGGCCGAAGCCGAAGAGGCCGGCCATGAGCTTGTCGATCGGCAGGCCCGATCCGAACGGCTCCCCGGGCAGCTCGGGAACGATGCCCTTCGGTCGGCCGGTGGTCCCCGAGGAATAGAGCATCGGATGGCCCTCCTCCTCGCAGACACGAGGGGTTGCCTCGAAGGCAGCAGCGGCCTCGGCCAGCCGTCGACCGCCGGGCAGCGGGTCGCCGTCACCGGCGAGGAAGTGGTGCTCGACCTGCGTCCCGCTCGCGAGCACCTCCGCGGCCAGCTCCCGCAACCCGGAGGTGTGCACCAGGACCCGGGCGTCGCAGTTGTCGATGATGTAGCGCGACTCCGCAGCGGTGAGGTGCCAGTTGACCGGGGTGTAGAAGAGTCCGCTGCGTTGTGCCGCCCAGGCGACGGGGAAGACCTCGAGTCCGTTCTCCATCAGGAGCGCGACGTGATCACCGCGGCGGAGGCCCAACGAGTCGAAGAGGTGGGCGATGCGCAGCGACTGCTCCTCGAGCTCGCCGAAGGTGAGGGAGCGACCCGATCCGCCCATGACCACCGCGGTTCGAGCCGACTGGTCGGGGGAGAGGGTGCCGAGCAGGGGTGCAGGGGTCTGGTTCAACGAATGCTCCTGGGATGGACTGCGGTGGGTGACACCACGAACTGAATCTGAGAATAGGTTCAGATATGGTGTGGCACAAGTCACGGTCCAGCAACTGAGGAGCCACTCCTTGTCCGATCTCTACGGCACCGAGCACGAGGACTTCCGCACGTCCGTGCGCACCTTCTTCGAGCGGGAGGTCGCGCCGCGGCACGGCGAGTGGGAGGAGGCCGGCCTCGTGCCCCGGGAGGTGTGGCGCAAGGCGGGCGCAGCCGGCCTCCTCTGCTTCGACGTCCCGACGACGTACGGCGGGGCAGGGATCGACGACTTCCGGTTCAACATGGTCCTCACCGAAGTGCAGACGCGGCTCGGGCTCACCGGCCCGGGCTTCACGCTGCACACGGATGTCGTCGTGCCCTATCTCACGGGGTTGGGCAACGACGAGCAGAAACGACGTTGGCTCCCGGGGTGCGTGACCGGCGACCTGATCACCGCCATCGCGATGACCGAGCCGGAGGCGGGCAGTGACCTGCGGGGCATCCGGACCACCGCGAGACCGACCACTGATGAGCACGGCGCGCCTGCCTACCTGCTCAACGGCACCAAGACATTCATCTCCAACGGCGTCAGCGCCGACCTCGTCATCGTGGTCGCGCGAACCGGTGACGCGCGGGGTGACCTCAGCCTGCTCGTCGTGGAGCGCTCCATGCCTGGTTTCGAGGTGGGCCGCCGCCTGGAGAAGGTCGGCCTGTGGGCCCAGGACACCGCCGAACTCTCGTTCAGCGACGTGGTCGTGCCGGCTGCGAACCTCCTCGGGGTGGAGGGGCACGCCTTCGGATACCTGATGCGCAACCTTCGTCAGGAGCGCCTGGCCATCGGTGCGCAGGCGGTGAGTGCGTGTGAATCGTTGTTGGAGATGTGCCTTGCCCACGCCAGGGAGCGAGAGGCGTTCGGGCGTACGCTGGGCAGCTTCCAGCACAACCGGTTCCTCCTCGCGGAGATGGCCACGGAGACCCGCGTGGCCCGTGCGTTCCTCGACGACTGTGCGCGCCGCCACCTGCGCGGCGAGTTGGCTGCCGAAGAGGCAGCGATGGTGAAGTGGTGGCCCACGGAGCTGCAGAACCGCATGGCGGCGCGGGCCCTCCAACTCCACGGCGGAGCGGGCTACATGCGCGACCACCCCGTCGCTCGAGCCTTCCTGGACGGCCGCATCACCACCATCTACGGAGGAACCACCGAGGTGCAGAAGGAGGTCATCGGCCGCGCTCTCGGACTGTGACCACGTGCGGCGCCCGTGCCGGCGGGGACCTCCATCGGCTGGGTCAGTGCTGGGGTGATTCTGTAGTCTGTGCTCGATTCAGGCATACCCGAGCAGTTAGGTGTCATTCGAACCCCCATGGACGGTTCTCAAAGTACGTCGCCCGTTGACTCCGTGATCGGAGGAGGGCGCTGATGACCGAATGGATCCTGCTGGGAGTTGCCGTGCTCCTGGTCCTCGCCTGCGGTGTGTTCGTCGCAGCCGAGTTCGCCTTCGTGACGGTCGACCGGTCAACGGTCGACCGCGCTGCGGCGTCGGGAGACGCGGGCGCTGCAGCCGTGCAGACGGCCTTGCGCAGCCTCTCCACCCAGCTCTCCGGCGCCCAGGTCGGCATCACCGTCACCAACCTCGCCATCGGATATCTGGCCGAACCCGCGATCGCGGGCCTGATCAGGGATCCGCTCGGTTCCCTGGGCGTGCCCGATGCAGCAGTGTCGCCGACCGCCATCACCATCGCCCTGGTGCTCAGCACCGCAGGCACGATGATCTTCGGTGAGCTGGTGCCCAAGAACCTCGCGATCGCGCTGCCGCTGCAGACGGCGAAGGCGACGGCCCGGCCCCAGCGGGCGTTCACCGCCCTCATGAGGGGCCCGATCCGCGTTCTCAACGGTTCCGCCAACTTCCTCGTACGACGCCTCGGCGTGGAGCCGCAGGAGGAGTTGCGCTCCGCACGCAGCAGCACCGAGCTCGCCTCCCTCATCGCCCGGTCCGCCGACCAGGGGACGCTCGACGCCGACACCGCCGTCCTCATGGAGAAGTCGGTGGAGTTCGGCACCCGGACCGCGGCCGAGATCATGACGCCGCGAGTGCGCACCCAGACGTTGGAGACCAATGACCGGGCGGAGGCAGTGCTCGACCTGGCGAGGTCGACAGGACACTCCCGCTTCCCGGTGCTCGACGGTGCCGACGCGGTCGTCGGCACCGTCCACGTGAAGCACGCCGTGGCGCTGCCGGTGCACGAGCGCCCGACCACCAAGATCAAGCACATCATGGTCAAGCCGATCATCGTGCCTGACACGATCCGCCTCGACCCGCTGCTGGCCCTGTTGCGTCGTGACGGCTTCCAGATGGCCGTGGTGCTCGACGAGTACGGCGGCCACGCCGGCATCGTGACCCTTGAGGACGTGGTCGAGGAGATCGTCGGAGACATCGCGGACGAGCACGACCGGCTCGGCGCGCGGGGACGGCAACGGCGCGACGGTTCCTGGTCGCTCTCCGGACTGCTGCGCCCCGACGAGGTCGAGGACCTCGCTGACGTCTCACTTCCCGACAGTGAGCACTACGACACCGTGGCCGGGTTGGTCCTGCAGGAGCTGGGACGTATCCCGATGCCCGGCGACGTGGTGGAGGTGCCGCTGCCCCATCCGTTCGTCGATGGCGACGAAGACCGGCCCCCGCGCCAGGTGGCCGTGTTGAAGGTGGAACGCATGGACGGTCGCCGTATCGATCGGATCAGACTCACGACCCGCGAGGAGGGAACCCACCATGGGTGATCTCACCGCTGTTCTCGTCGCCGTCCTGCTGCTGGCGTTCAACGCGTTCTTCGTGGGTGCGGAGTTCGCGCTCGTCTCGGCCCGTCGTACCCAGATCGAGCCGAAGGCGCAGGCTGGCTCCAAGATGGCGCGCACCACCATCAAGGCGATGGAGAACGTCTCCCTCGTGATGGCCGGTGCCCAGCTCGGCATCACGATCTGTTCCCTCGGTCTCGGTGCCGTCGGTGAACCGGCGGTCGCGCACCTCCTCGAGCCGCTCTTCGAGAGCCTCGACGTGCCGCACAACCTCGTGCACCCGATCTCGTTCGTCATCGCGATGACGATCGTCGTCTTCCTGCACGTGGTCCTCGGCGAGATGGTGCCCAAGAACATCGCCATCGCCGGACCCGACCGGGCTGCGCTGGTGCTCGGCCCACCGATGGTGTGGATCGTCACCCTCCTCAAGCCGCTGATCGTGGGCCTCAACGCGATCGCCAACGTGATCCTCCGAATGCTGCGGGTGGAGCCGCGCGCCGAGGTCACCTCGACCTTCACCCGTGAGGAGGTCGCTGCCCTGGTGGAGGAGTCCCGTGGCGAGGGCATGATCGCGGCCGATGAGTACGACCGGTTGGCTGGCGCCCTCGGATTCACCGAGCGCACGGTCGAGTCGGTGCTGCTGTCGCTCGAATCGTTGACGACGTTGCCGCGGGAGTTCACCGCAGTCCAGGTGGAGGAGTTGTGCGCCAGCACCGGCTTCTCGCGCTTCCCGGTGTGTGACGACGACGGCGAGCCGATCGGCTACCTGCACATCAAGGACGTGTTGGAGACCGACCCTGATCGACGCAATCGGGTCGTCGACGACAAGTGGATCCACCCGTTCGCCAGCGTGCGGCCGCAGGACACCCTGCACGACGCACTCGAGACGTTGCAGCGTCGCGGCGCCCACATGGCCCGGGTCGTCGACGAG
This sequence comes from Nocardioides alcanivorans, assembly GCF_021555175.1. Lineage (GTDB taxonomy): Bacteria > Actinomycetota > Actinomycetes > Propionibacteriales > Nocardioidaceae > Nocardioides > Nocardioides alcanivorans. The sequence goes on from NZ_JAKGRW010000016.1 coordinate 10,616, forward strand.
GAGGGACGCACCCACGGTCTGGCAACTCTCGAGGACGTGCTGGAGGAGCTGGTCGGCGAGATCCGGGACGCGGCCCACCTGGAGTCGGCGGACTGACCCCGGTTGGGTGCGCCCGGAGCCTGAGTGAGGGCTCCCTTCCTCTAGGGTAGGGGCCGTGCAGGAGGTTGAGCGGACGGTCGATCGTGTCTGGACGGTCCCCAATGCCTTGAGCATGCTCCGCCTGCTCGGGGTGCCGCTCTTCCTGTGGCTCGTGCTCGTCGCGAAGGCAGACGGCTGGGCGCTGGGACTGCTGATGGTCTCCGGCATCACGGACTGGCTCGACGGGTTCTTGGCGCGCAAGCTCAACCAGCGCTCGTCGCTGGGGGAGCTGCTCGATCCGATCGCCGATCGGCTCTACATCCTTGCGGTCGTCGTCGGTCTGGCGATGCGCGACATCATCCCCTGGTGGGTGGCACTGCTCCTGCCGTTGCGCGACGTACTGCTGTGGATGCTGGTGCCGTTCCTGCGCACCCGCGGCTACAGCGCACTGCCCGTGCACTTCCTGGGCAAGGCAGCGACCTTCAACCTGCTCTATGCCTTCCCGTTGCTGCTCCTGGGCGACGGCGATGGCACCTTGGCCACCCTGGCCCAGGTCTTCGGCTGGTCGTTCGCCTTCTGGGGGATCGGGCTCTACTGGTGGGCGGGGTTGCTCTATGCCTGGCAGGTGCGCGTGCTGCTGCGCACCACACCGCGGCCGCGGAAGGAACCCGATGGCTGAGACCCGCACCACCGAACGCAGGTCGCTTCCCGACCATGTCGTCCAGCCGCTGCTCAACCGGATCGCCAACGCAGCGATCGACGAGGACTACGAGCACGTCGCTGCCCGCAAGGCACTCAGCGGACAGGGTGACGCGCCGCCGTCGCGACCGAGGTGGATCGCGCCGCTCGTGCTCGGCATCTTCGGGCTCCTGGTGGTGATCGCCGCGGTCCAGACCTCGCGGGACGCTGCCACCTCGGAGGAGAGCCGTGAGGCCTTGGTCCGCCAGATCGGCACGGCGCGCGATGGCTTGGCCGACAAGCAGGAGCAGCTGGCTGACATCCGTGAGGCCAACGCCACCCTGGCCGAGGAGCTGGCCCAGTTGACCGACCTCGAGCAGGCCGCCACCCGGCGCCTGACCAACCTGAAGGCAGCCAGCGGCTACCTCCCCGTGCGCGGGGAGGGGTGCGGGTGCGGCTGGACAACTCGGCCGACGGCGCGGGCGACGGGGTCGTGCGTGACGAGGACCTTGCGACCCTGGTCTTCGGGTTGTGGGAGGCCGGCGCGGAGGCAGTCTCGATCAATGGCCAGCGACTGACCGCGATCACGGGCATCCGCACCGTCAACCAGGCCATTCACGTCAAGACCAGGCCCTTGGCGCCGCCGTACGTCATCGACGCGATCGGTGACCGCAACACGTTGCAGGCCGACTTCGCGGAGTCCTCCGCAGGGGCGACCTTCCTCAGCCTGCGCAACACCTTCGGCTTCCAGTTCGAAATCAGCAGTGAATCCTCACTCAACCTGCCCGGACGCGGCCAGCCCTACCTGCGGCAGGCCACCCTCCATGTCAGGCTTCCGGACGACAAGGGAGTGACACAGTGATCGCCATCATCGGCCTGTTGGCAGGCATCGTCTTGGGACTGGTGCTGCAACCCGATGTGCCCGCGTCCCTCGACTACTACCTGCCGATCGCAGTGGTCGCGGCCCTCGACGCGGTGTTCGGTGGCCTCAGGGCCCACCTCGACGGGATCTTCGACGACAAGGTCTTCGTGGTCTCGTTCGTCAGCAACGTCGTCATCGCGGCCGCCATCGTGTGGCTCGGCGACAAGCTCGGTGCCGGGGGGCAGCTGAGTACCGCGGTGATCGTGGTGCTCGGCATCCGGATCTTCTCCAACGTGGCAGCGATCAGGCGGCACGTCTTCCATGCCTGACTCCGACGACGACACCACCCGAGCGCCCTCGCGCAGCCGATTGCGCAGGGCCCTCCTTGCCAAGCCCACTCGAGCCAACATCGTGTTGGCGGTGGCATTGGCGTGCGTGGGTTTCGCGGCGATGATCCAGGTGCAGTCCAACGAACGTGACGACGACTACGGCAGCCTGCGGCAGGCCGATCTGGTGCGTGTCCTCGACGGTCTCTCCGGCAGCACCCAGCGCGTCGAACGGGAGATCGAGCGGCTGCGTGAGACGCGCGAGCAGCTGCGTGACAGCACGTCGCAACGTCAAGCTGCGCTCGACCAGGCCCGCCAGGACGCGGAGGTCTACGGCATCCTGGCCGGCACCCTCGGCGCCCAGGGGCCAGGGATCAGGATCACCATCGACGACACCAACGGCGAGGTGCGCGCCAGTCTGCTGCTCGACACCATCCAGGAGCTGCGGGCCGCAGGGGCGGAGGCGATCGAGTTCAACGACTCCGTTCGCTTCGTCGCCCAGAGCTCGGTGTCGGAGACCGCTCAGGGCATCTCGGTCGACGGCGAGAACCTGACCAACCCCTACGTGATCGACGTGATCGGTGAGCCGCGAACGTTGTCGGAGGCGCTGGTCTTCCCCGACGGCCCCACCGAACGGGTGGAGCGGGTCGGGGGCACCCTGCGCGTCGAGGAGTCGGACGAGGTGGTGGTCGAGAGCGTGGTCGGCACACCGGAGCAGAACTTCGCCAGTCCCGACGACGAGTAGCCCTCGCCACGGGGCACGGGCTGGTTGAGTAGGGTGCACCTCGGTCCGTCGGGGCCGACACCAACGAGGAGGAGTCAGAGTGTTTCCTGAGGAGCTTTCCTACACCGCAGAGCACGAGTGGGTCCGCGAGGCGGGCGAGGCGCCGGGTTCGGTTCGGGTCGGCATCACCGACTACGCGCAGGATGCTCTCGGCGATATCGTCTACGTCTCCCTGCCCGAGGCCGGCCGTACCGTGGCCGCTGGGGAAGCCGTCGGCGAGCTGGAGTCGACGAAGTCGGTGAGCGACGTCTACGTCCCGATCGCCGGTGAGATCGTCGCGCTGAACACCGCGCTCGAGGCCACGCCCGAGCTCGTCAACTCCGATCCGTACGGCGCCGGCTGGCTCTTCGAGATCGTTCCTGCGGACCGTGGTGAGCTCGCCGGCCTGATGAGTGCTGATTCCTACCGGGCGTCCGTGGACGGCTGATAGGTTTGCAGGGTCAACCTTGACCATGCGTTGAGGGTTAAACGCTTTACACGGGAGAGTGCGCCGATGCCGTTTTGCACAAGCTGCGGGAACCGGAATCCTGACGACGCCAGGTTCTGCTCCCAGTGCGGACAGCGCCTCGTCCAGCCCGAGCCGACCGAGCCCGCCGTGGAGTCCACGGCGACGATCACCTTCGGTGCCCCGGAGAAGGCCGAGGGCGACGAGCGCTCGCTCTCGGCAGCCGAGTCCGAGGTGGTCGAGGAGCTCCCGTCGGGGCACGCCCTCCTGGTCGTGCAACGGGGCCCCAGCGCGGGTGCTCGTTTCCTGCTCGACGTCGACGTGGTCACGGCCGGTCGCCACCCCGACAGCGAGATCTTCCTCGATGACGTGACGGTGTCGCGTCGCCACGCCGAGTTCCGCCGTACCGGCTTGACCTTCACGGTCTCCGACGTGGGCAGCCTCAACGGCACCTACGTCAACCGCGACCGGATCGACGAGGTGACGCTCGCCGACGGTGACGAGGTGCAGATCGGCAAGTTCCGGTTGGTCTTCTTCAACGGTCACCCGGGGCAGGGCAGCTGACGCCGATGGTGCCTGCCTCCGCAGACCCCCAGGGCCGCTCCGCCAACCGGCGGATGAACATCGGTGAGGTCCTCGCGACACTTCGCGAGGACTTCCCGGGCATCTCCATCTCCAAGATCCGTTTCCTGGAGGCGGAGGGGCTGATCGACCCCGAGCGCACGTCGGCCGGCTACCGGAAGTTCACGCCGGCCGATGTGGAGCGGCTGCGCTACATCCTGCGGATGCAGCGTGACCACTACCTGCCGCTCAAGGTGATCGGCGAGCACCTCGACGCCATCGATCGAGGCTTGGAGCCGCCGGCGATCGAACCCGTCGGACCCGTGGTGCCGAAGGTGGCGTTGGCCGATGACGGATTCCCGTCGGCCGACTCCTTCCGGCAGCGTTCCGACCTGCGGCTCTCCCGCAAGGAGCTGGTCAAGGTCGCAGGCATCGATGACGAGCTGCTCACCCAGCTGGAGACCTACGGCCTGGTCCGCCCTGACCGCAAGGGAGAGTACGACGCCGACGACCTCGTCATCGCCCGCACGGCCGAGGAGCTTGCTGGGTTCGGCCTCGAGCCGCGCCACCTCCGTGTCTTCCGGACGGCTGCCGATCGTGAGGTCGGGCTCGTGGAGCAGGCGGTTGCGCCGGTGCGCAACGGGCGCGATCCCGCAGCGCGGGCGCGAGCCGAGGAGCAGGCCGCCTCGATCGCCGCACTGACGGTGAAGCTCCACGCGATGCTCGTGAAGTCGGCGTTGGGCTGAGTGCGGACCACGTTGGCGGCAGTGCCGGGCGGTCCGTCATCCAGCACTGAACTAGGGTGGTCCCATGCGTGAGGTCGACGTCGTCGGAGTCCGGGTGGAGATGCCTTCCAACCAGCCGATCGTGCTGCTCCGGGAGGTGACCGGGGAGCGCTATCTGCCCATCTGGATCGGAGCGGTGGAGGCGAGTGCGATCGCCTTCGCGCAACAGGGCGTGGTGCCCCCGCGGCCCCTGACGCACGACCTGCTCAAGACGGTCCTCGACGAGACGGGCAACGCGCTCACCGAAGTGCAGATCACCGAGGTGCAGGACGGCATCTTCTTTGCCACCCTGGTCTTCGACTCCGGTGTGACCATCAGCGCCCGCCCCTCCGACTCCATTGCCCTGGCGCTGCGCACGGGAAGCCGGATCGTGTGCTCGGAGGAGGTGCTCGAGGAGGCCGGCATCGCCGCGCCCGCCGAGCAGGAGGACGAGGTGGAGAAGTTCCGTGAGTTCCTCGACCACGTGTCTCCGGAGGACTTCGAGCAGGGCTGACTCCTCCGTCGGATGTGAGCTAACCCTCAACCTGAGGTTGAGGGGCCGACACACCGAGGCGGACGTTGACCACCTCCGTCGCTGCGCCGTACCTTGTGGATGTCTCTGTTGTAACTCCACCGTTGTGGTTGTCGGCTCACGCCGGTCCGGCCGCGGCTTCCTTCCCCCTCTGGAGTTACGCTGAACGGAGTAGCCAGGAGGAACACGTGCTGAACGACACCGGAGTGCCCGAAGAGGGTGCGGCCGAGGCGGCAGCGGAGGAACAGGGTCTCCTGTTCACCGATGACGTCTCATCCGTGCCCAACGACCAGGGCTACCGCGGTCCGACCGCGTGCAAGGCGGCCGGGATCACCTACCGCCAACTCGACTACTGGGCGCGCACCGGTCTGGTGGAGCCCGCCGTGCGCGGCGCCAGCGGCAGTGGTTCGCAACGCCTCTACAGCTTCCGCGACATCTTGATCCTGAAGGTCATCAAGCGTCTGCTCGACACCGGCATCTCGTTGCAGCAGATTCGGTCGGCGGTGCAGCACCTGCGTCAGCGCGGCACCGAGGACCTGACCCGGGTCACGCTCATGAGCGACGGCGCCTCCGTCTACGAGTGCACCAGCAACGATGAGGTCATCGATCTGCTGCAGGGTGGTCAGGGCGTCTTCGGCATTGCCATCGGCGGCGTCTGGCGCGAGATCGAGGGCACCCTCTCCGACCTCCCCAGCGAACGCCTCGAGGTCGCCGGCACGCCGGACCCGTCCGACGAGCTCGCTGCTCGCCGTACCATGCGCGCCATCTGACCCGCTTCGCCCCAGTTCTTCCGCCCCACCCCAGTTTGTCCCGTTTGTTCCTCGACCGTCCCTAACAGATTTGTAGATTTTCAGCCGAAAACTACAAATCTGTTAGGGACGGTCCTGTGTTTCACGGGCGATGTGGGGGCCGGAGTACAGGTCGGGGCCTGATAGATTGGCGGGGCTGATCATCCCGCACGGGAGAGACTCCCCAGCTGTCGTGGGGAGCGCCGAAGGGGCAACACTCCCCGGAACCTCTCAGGCACCCGAACCGCGCGGGCAGGCGACTCTGGAGCGCGGAAGTCTCGGTGACAGAGGGGAGGACCACCTTTGGTTCCCGACCCCGCAGGAGTCCCGCGTGACCGACCAGCCCAGCCTCGCCGACCTCGACGCCGCGATTCCCTTCTCCGAGCGCCACATCGGCCCTGACGCCGATGCGGTCGCCACGATGCTGGCCGCCATCGGTCACGACAGCCTCGACGCCCTGATGGATGCAGCCGTTCCCGCACAGATCCGCACCCGGCTCGAGGCTGCGCTCCCGGAGCCTGCCACCGAGCGTGAGGTGGCGAGCCTGCTGCGGGAGTTGGCCGATGCCAACGTGCCGGGCGAGTCGATGATCGGGCTCGGCTACCACGGCACCATCACCCCTCCGGTGATTCGCCGCAACCTCTTCGAGGACCCGAGCTGGTACACCGCCTACACGCCCTACCAGCCGGAGATCAGCCAGGGGCGACTCGAGGCGCTGATCAACTTCCAGACCATGGTCGGCGACCTGACTGGTCTGCCGGTCGCCAACTCGTCGCTGCTCGACGAAGGCACCGCTGCCGCCGAGGCCATGACGTTGGTACGTCGCGCCAACCGTGGTGCTGCAGGGACGTTCGTCGTCGATGCCGATGCGCTGCCGCAGACCATCGAGGTCGTCCGCACCCGTGCCGAGGCGATGGGCATCGAGGTCGTCGTCACCAACCTGGCCGAGGGGCTGCCCGAGGGTGACATCAGCGGTGTCCTCCTGCAGTACCCGGGAGCCTCGGGTCGCATCGTCGACCCGCGCCCGACGATCGATGCCGCGCACGAACGGGGTGCGCTCGTCGTCGTCGCTGCCGACCTGCTGGCCCTCACCTTGCTGAGCTCCCCGGGGACCTGGGCGCCGACGTCGCGATCGGCACGACCCAGCGTTTCGGTGTTCCCCTGTGGGGCGGTGGCCCGCACGCCGGCTACATGTCGGTGCGCAACGGACTCGAGCGTCACCTGCCGGGTCGACTCGTCGGGGTCTCCGTCGACGCCGAGGGGCGCCCGGCCTACCGCCTCGCACTCCAGACCCGCGAGCAGCACATCCGTCGTGACAAGGCGACGTCCAACATCTGCACCGCTCAGGTGCTCCTCGCGGTCGCGGCCTCCATGTATGCCGTCCACCATGGGCCGCGAGGGCTGACCACCATCGCAACCCGCGCCCACCGCCAGGCCTCAGTACTGGCCCGGGCCCTGTCGGACGCAGGCATCCCGGTCGAGCACGGCGAGTTCTTCGACACCGTCATCGCCCGGGTCGAGGGCCGCGCCGACCACGTCGTCGGCATCGCCCGCGAGGCGGGGATCCACCTGCGCCGCGTCGACGCCGACCGGGTGGGGGTCTCGACCTCGGAGACCACGACGCGCTCGAGCCTCGTCGCCGTGCTCGGCTCGTTCGGCGTGGTCGACGTCGACCTGGACGACGTCGCCCGGGTCGTGGGGAGACCCTCCCGGCCGCGCTGCGGCGTACCTCGGGGTTCCTGGAGCACGAGGTCTTCAACACGCACCACAGTGAGACCTCGATGCTGCGCTACCTGCGCCGCCTCAGCGGTCGCGACTACGCCCTCGACCGCGGGATGATCCCGCTCGGCTCCTGCACGATGAAGCTCAACGCCACTGCCGAGATGGAACCGATCTCGCTGCCGGGCTTCGCCGACATGCACCCGTTCACCCCCGCCGCGGATTCAGAGGGCTATCGACGCCTGGTGGCCGACATCGAGGGCTGGCTCGCCGAGATCACCGGCTACGACCGTGTCTCGATCCAGCCCAACGCCGGATCCCAGGGCGAGCTCGCGGGACTTCTCGCGATCCGCGGCTACCACCACTCGCGTGGCGAGACCGGCCGCGAGATCTGCCTGATCCCGGCATCGGCCCACGGCACCAACGCTGCCTCTGCGGTGATGGCCGGCATGCGCGTGGTCGTGGTGCGCTCGCGTGAGGACGGCACCATCGACGTCGACGACGTGCGCGCCAAGTGCGAGCAGCACAGTGACGAGATCGCGGCGATCATGGTCACCTATCCGTCGACGCACGGTGCCTACGAGGACACCATCACCGAGGTCTGCGAGCTGGTGCACGGAGTGGGCGGTCAGGTCTACATCGACGGCGCCAACCTCAACGCCCTCGTCGGCCACGCGCGCCCGGGAGAGTTCGGCGGCGACGTGTCGCACCTCAATCTCCACAAGACCTTCTGCATTCCGCACGGAGGCGGCGGACCCGGCGTCGGTCCGGTCGCCGTGCGTGAGCACCTGGTGCCGTTCCTCCCGTCGCACCCCGACCATCCTGAGGTCGACAAGCAACGTGGAGTCGGTCCGATCAGCGCGGCACCCTATGGCTCCGCCGGGATCCTGCCGATCTCGTGGGCCTACGTGCGGCTGATGGGCGCCGAGGGTCTCAAGCGCGCCACCTCGGTCGCCGTACTCGCTGCCAACTACGTGGCGGTGCGGCTCGGCGAGCACTACCCGGTGCTCTACCGTGGTCAGAACGACCTGGTCGCCCATGAGTGCATCCTCGACCTGCGCCAGCTCAGCAAGGAGTCGGGCGTCACCGTCGACGACGTTGCCAAGCGCTTGGTGGACTACGGCTTCCACGCCCCGACGATGTCGTTCCCCGTTGCCGGCACGTTGATGGTCGAACCGACCGAGTCCGAGGATCTCGCCGAGCTCGACCGCTTCTGCGACGCGATGATCGCCATCCGCGCGGAGATCTCGCGCGTGGCGGCCGGCGAGTGGAGCGCTGATGAGTCACCGCTGCGCGGCGCACCGCACACGGCCCGTGCGCTCGTCGGGGAGTGGGAGCGCGCCTACTCCCGCGAACTCGCGGTCTTCCCGGCCGGGATCGATCCCGACAAGTACTGGCCCGCCGTGGCGCGGATCGACCAGGCGTACGGCGACCGCAACCTCGTTTGCGCCTGCCCGCCGCCGGAAGCCTTCGCATGAGTGCACGCGTCGTGTGAACGCTCGGTCACCACGACCATGACCGCTGCGCTGGTGCCGCAGCAACGACGAGGGGCTCCCAGCGGCAGCAGCCGGTGGGAGCCCTCGTCGTGATGGTGTGGATCAGGCCTTCGTGAGCACGCAGTCGGCGAGGACGGGGAGCCGTCGCGTTCGCCGCCGGCGATGGTTGCGGAGACGACGACGCGGTCGCCCTCATCCCAGGCCCGGACCTTGATCGTGTCGCCGGGGAAGACGACGCCTGCGAAGCGGGCGGAGAATCCCTTCACCTTGCTCGGATCGGCGTCCAGCAGCAGGCCGGTGACCTCACGGAGCACGATGCCGTAGGAGCACAGGCCGTGCAGGATCGGCGCCGGGAAACCGGCGCCCGCCGCGAACTCGGGGTCGGCGTGCAGCGGGTTGCGGTCGCCGCAGAGGCGGTAGAGCATCGCCTGCTGCGGGGTGACGTCGTACGTCGACTCGGCGTCGGCGGGACGCTCGGGCAGCTCGACCTTGGTGCTGGGCCCGCGGTCGCCGCCCCAGCCGCCCTCGTTGCGCACGAAGATGCTGGAGCGCACGGTCCACAGGTGATTCCCCTCGTCGTCGCGGGCCTCAGCCTCCTGGACGATGACGGCGGCCTTGCCCTTGTCCCAGATCTCGGCGATGCGGGTGCTCAGGGTCGCCTTGCCCTCGACCGGGATGGCTCGGTGCACGACGATCTCCTGCGAACCGTGGAGCACCATCTGCAGGTCGATGTCGCACCCGGGCAGGTCGAGCGCCGGCGGGTCGGTGTCATGGAACGTGGGCACCACGACGCCGAATGAGGGCAGCACCTGCAGCTGGTCGTTGTCCAGCGTGTAGCGCAGTGCCTTCGGGTCGACGTTGTCACCGGGACGAGATCCGGCACCCACACCCAGGTGGTAGAGCAGCACGTCGGACGAGTTCCAGGCGAAGGTCTGCTCGCGCGGGGAGCAGCCAGTGCCACGGCGGTGTCGATCGGCATGGATCAGGCCTTCCTGAAGTTGTCGGCGATGTGGTGCGCCGCGATGTATCCGAACGTGACGGCCGGGCCGATGGTGGCGCCGGCGCCTGCGTAGGTGTTGCCCATGACGGCCGAGCTCACGTTGCCGGTTGCGTAGAGGCCTTCGATGACCGAGCCGTCCTCGCGCAACGCCCGAGCCTTCGGGTCGGTCACGATGCCGCCCTTGGTGCCGAGGTCGCCGGGCATCATCTTGGCGCCGTAGAACGGACCGTTCTTGATGGGACCCACCGACGGGTTCTTGATCTTCGGGTCACCGTAGTAACGATCGTAGGCCGAGTCCCCGCGCTTGAAGTCCAGGTCCTTGCCGGTCTCGGCGAAGCCGTTGAAGCGCTCCACCGTGGTGGTGAGCTTGTCGGCGGGGACGCCCATCTTCTCGGCGAGCTCGTCGAGCGTGTCGGCCTTCACGATCGCGCCAGACTTGAACCAGCGCCCCGGGAGCGGCTGCCGCGGCGGCAGGCCGGCGAACGTGTAGCGGTTGCGGTAGGTCTGGTCGAAGACCATCCAGCTCGGGAAGTGGTCGACTCCCGTCTTCTCCGCAGACTCATACATGGCATGGACGGCGTCGACGTACGGCGCCGCCTCGTTGAAGTAACGCTGGCCGTCCTGGTTGACGATCATCGAGCCGGGCAGGTTGCGCTCGGCCAGGCAGAACCAGGGGCCGTGGGGGAGCGGGATCGCGGGACCCCACCAGGCGTCGTCCATCAGGTCGAGGGCGGCACCCACCCGAGCTCCGGCTTCGATGCCGGCGCCGGTGTTGCCGGCTGCGCCGGTCGTCCACTCGGTGCCGACCGGCTCGGCCTGCCACTTCTTGCGCATCTCCTCGTTGTGCTCGAAGCCGCCGCAGGCGAGGATCACACCAGCGCGGGCACGGAGCTCGCGCTCCTCACCGTTGCGGGTGACCTTGACGCCGACGACCTTGCCATCTTCGAGGATGAGGTCGGTCAGGGGAGTCTCGTACCAGAGCGGGATGTTGCGGTCGAGCATTCCCTTGCGCATGCCGATCATCATCGCGTTGCCCATGCCATACATGCGCTTCTTGAGGAAGAGGCTGATCGTGCGCTTCAGGGCGATCTTGGCGCCGGTGAACCAGCCCCAGATCGAGTGGCCCATCAGGTTGAGCTTGCGGTAGTCGGCCTGTCCGACGACCATGCCGGCCGGTGCCTTCGTGTAGGCCGGGGTCAGCCGTTTCAGCTCGTCGCCGAGGATGTTGCCGTTGATCGGCTTCGGCTCCACCGAGCGTCCCGTGGCCTTGCCGCCGGGTGCTTCGGGGTAGTAGTCGCTGTAGCCCGGTACCCACTTGAAGTCGGCGGCCGAGTGGTCCTTGATGAACTGGAGCGTCTCGGGACCCTTCTCGATGAAGGCGTCGATGCGCGCCGGGTCGACCTTGTCACCGATGATCGAGCGCAGGTACTCGCGCGTCTCCTCGTCGGGATTGCCCTGGCCGGCCTTCACCAGGGCGTAGTTGTTGGGAATCCACACTCCGCCGCCGGAACGTGCGGTCGAGCCGCCGAATCCGTCGGTGCTCTCGAGCAGCACGACCTCCAGCCCGCGCTCGTGGGCGGCGAGGGCGGCAGTCATGCCTCCGCCTCCCGACCCGACGACGATGACGTCGAACTCTGTGGGCTCATTCGTGGCAGTCGCCAAGGGGGTCCTCCGTGGTCCAGCCCCACTGGGTGGGCGGTTACGTTTCCAAGGAATGTAACAAGTTCTATGGTGGTGGACGGACTGCAATCCCGTCGTCCGAGATACATCAGGAGAGGCCAGAGAAGTCATGCGCAAGGCCACCGCCGCAATTGTCGGCCCCGGCAACATCGGGACCGACCTCATGTACAAGCTGCTGCGCAGCGAGGTGATCGAGCCCCGCTGGATGATCGGCGTCGACCCCGCTTCCGAGGGTCTCAAGCTGGCCCGTGACAAGGGCCTCGAGGCCTCCCACGAAGGCGTGGACTGGCTCCTGAAGCAGGACGAGCTGCCTGATTTCATCTTCGAGGCAACCAGCGCCTACGTGCACCGCGAGTACGCTCCGCGGTACGCCGAGGCCGGCATCCGCGCCGTCGACCTGACCCCCGCCGCGGTGGGTCCTGCCGTGATCCCGCCGGTCAACGGCGAGGAGCATGTGAACGCCATGAACGTGAACATGATCACGTGCGGTGGTCAGGCCACCATCCCGATGGTTGCGGCGGTCTCGCGCGCGACTCCGGTGAGCTATGCCGAGATCGTGGCGTCCGTCTCCAGCGCGTCGGCGGGCCCCGGCACCCGCGCCAACATCGATGAGTTCACCCGCACCACGTCCAACGGGGTCATGACGATCGGCGGAGCCGAGCGTGGCAAGGCCATCATCATCCTCAACCCGGCCGAGCCGCCGATGATCATGCGCGACACGATCTTCTGCGCCGTCGACCCTGACGCCGACCGCGACGCGATCGCAGCGTCGGTCCACCGGATGGAGAAGGCGGTCCAGGAGTACGTTCCCGGGTACCGCCTCCTCCAGGAGCCGCAGTTCGACGACGCCTCCGATGCGACGCTCGGCAAGACGAAGGTCAGCATCTTCGTGGAGGTCGAGGGCGCAGGTGACTTCCTGCCGCCGTACGCAGGCAACCTCGACATCATGACCGCCGCGGCCGCCCGCGTCGGCGACAACATCGCCCGCTCGCTGCTCACCCAGGAGAAGTGACATGTCCTTCCTGACCACCCCCAGACCAACCAGCTGAGCCGTCGTTGGAGCGACGTCGAGCCGGCGAGTGGGCTCGACCTGCGGCTGACCGACACCTGCCTGCGTGACGGTTCGCACCACAAGCGCCACCAGTTCGTGCCCCAGGAGGTGCGTGACATCGTTGCCGCCCTGGACGGTGCCGGCATCCCGGTCATCGAGGTCACCCACGGTGACGGTCTGGGCGGGTCCTCCTTCAACTACGGCTTCTCGCGCACTCCGGAGCAGGAGCTCATCAAGCTTGCGGCTGAGACTGCGAAGCGCGCCAAGATCGCCTTCCTCATGCTTCCGGGTGTGGGGACCAAGGACGACATCCGCGCGGCCCAGGACAACGGCGGCCAGATCTGCCGGATCGCCACCCACTGCACCGAGGCCGACACCTCGATCCAGCACTTCGGCCTCGCGCGCGAGCTCGGTCTGGAGACGGTCGGCTTCCTCATGATGTCGCACACCCAGCCGCCCGAGGTGCTCGCCAAGCAGGCTCGCATCATGGTCGATGCCGGCTGTCAGTGCGTCTACGTCGTGGACTCCGCCGGCGCGCTCGTGCTCGAAGGCGTGGGGGATCGCGTCGCTGCGGTCGTGGCCGAGATCGGCAACGAGGCGACGGTCGGCTTCCACGGTCACGAGAACCTGGGCCTCGGTGTCGCCAACACGGTCATCGCCGCCCGGGCCGGGGCCACCCAGATCGACGGTTCGGTCCGCCGTTTCGGTGCTGGTGCCGGCAATGCTCCCCTGGAGGCGTTCATCGGTGTGTGCGACAAGCTCGGTTGGAACACGGGCGTCGACTTCCTGAGGATCGTCGATGCTGCCGAGGACGTCATCCGTCCGGCGATGCCGGAGGAGTGCACCCTCAACAGGATGACCCTGATGATGGGGTACGCCGGGGTCTACAGCTCCTTCCTCAAGCACGCGGGCAACGCTGCCGACCGCTACGGCGTCTCGGGGGCGCAGATCCTGCTCGAGGCTGGGGAGCGCAAGCTCATCGGCGGCCAGGAGGACCAGCTCATCGACATCGCACTGCAGCTCAAGGCCAAGCAGGACGCGAACGCGTGAATGTCGCCAGGTGTGGGGAGGGCCACCCCTTCCCGCGCCTGGTCACCGGAAATGGGCGCTGGGGCAAAACGAGAACGTGTTCTAGTATGGCTCTCATAAACCCCTTCACCAGAGGAGACCGCTGATGTCCAAGGACGTGCTCGCCGGAGTTCGTGACCTGCTGCCCGCCATCCGTGAGCGCGCCGAAGAGGGCGAGAGCACCCGCCAGGTGCCCGAGGCCTCGGTGAAGGCATTGGAGGAGACCGGCTTCTTCCGGATGCTCCAGCCGAAGCGTTTCGATGGTTTCGAGGCCGATCCGATCGACTTCTTCACCGCCGTCAAGGAGATCGCATCGGCCGACGGATCGACAGGGTGGATCTCCTCCGTCCTGGGCGTCCACCCGTGGCAGGTCGCCCTGTTCCCGGAAGCGGCGCAGCAGGCCGTGTGGGGCAGCGACACCTCCACCCGGCTCTCGTCCTCCTACGCGCCCACCGGCAAGGCGGTCGTGGTCGAGGGCGGCTACAAGCTCTCCGGCAAGTGGTCGTTCTCCTCCGGCTCCGCGCACGCCTCCTGGGTGCTGCTGGGTGGTCTGGTCTTCACCGAGGACGGCAACGTCATCGACTTCAAGACCTTCCTCGTGCCCCGCGACAAGTACGAGATCGTCGACGTGTGGAACGTCGTTGGCCTCCGCGGCACCGGATCGAACGACATCGTGGTCGCGGAGACCTTCATCCCCGACGAGTTCACGCTGTCCATGTCCGACACCGGTCGCTGCTACGGCCCCGGACAGGCCGTCAACTCCAGCAACCTCTACAAGTTGCCCTTCCACTCGCTGTTCACCACCACGATCACCACGCCGATCGTGGGTATCGCGACCGGCGCCTATGCCGAGCACGTGGAGATGCAACAGAAGCGCGTCCGCGCCGCCTACCTCGGTGAGAAGGCGTCGTCCGACCCGTTTGCCGCCGTACGCATCGCGCGCGCCGGCTCGGAGATCGACGCGGCCTGGGCGCTGCTCATGCAGAACATCCGCGACGAGCAGGCGCACGTCGAGCGCGGAGAGCAGATTCCGCTGCAGCTGCGCCTCAAGGTGCGTCGCGACCAGGTGCTCGGCACCCAACGCGCCATCGACGCCATCGACGAGCTCTTCGAGGCCTCCGGTGGCCGCGCACTCGCCGAGGGCACCTACCTGCAGCGCGCCTGGCGCGATGCCCACGCCGGCCGAGTGCACGCCGCGAACGATCCGGAGCGGGCACTCAAGATGTACGGCGACCTGGAGTTCGGTCACAAGATCGATCCGGGAATGTACTGATCCACCCAAGACCGCGAAATAGGGAGAGCGCAGTCATGACCATCGACATCAAGAGCATGGGCTACGTCCGTGTGACCTCAACCGACCTCGACCAGTGGCGGCAGTTCGCCGGCAAGGTCCTCGGTCTGATGGAGGCACGGGGCCCGAACCCCGACAACCTCTACTACCGCATCGACGAGGTGTCGGCCCGGCTGATCATCGAGCCCGGCGACGTGGACCGATTCAGCCTCTGCGGCTGGGAGCTGGCCGACGACAAGGCCCTCCAGGCCGCTCGCGACCACCTCACCGCTGCGGGCGTCGAATGGCAGGAGGGCACCGCGGAGGAGCTCGCCGAGCGTCGGGTGCAGGAGTTCATCCGGTTCTCCGACCCGTGGGACAACGTGTTCGAGCTCTTCCACGGCATCACCTACGAGGCGCGGCCCGCCGTGACGCCGTACGGTCACACGTTCGTGACCGGCGACCAGGGCATGGGCCACATCGTGATCCCCGTGAACGACGACGTCGAGGCGCTGAAGTTCTACACCGAGACCCTCGGGTTCCGGCTGCGTGACTCCTTCAGCCTGCCGGGTGAACTGGCGGGCAAGGAGCCGGGCTCGAAGATCTGGCTGCGCTTCCTCGGCATCAACCCGCGTCACCACTCCCTCGCGTTCCTGCCGTTCCCCAACGCCGACAAGTGCGTGCACATCATGCTCGAGGTCGAGAAGATCGACGACGTCGGTCGGGCGCTGGAGCGTGTGAAGAAGAACGGCGCGCCGTTGTCGGCAACGCTGGGGCGTCACATGAACGACGAGATGATCTCGTTCTACGTGAAGTCGCCGGCCGGATTCGACATCGAGTTCGGTACCGAGGGCCTGCGGGTCGATGACTCCAAGTGGGTGGCGCGGGCGTCGACCGCGGTCTCCTACTGGGGTCACGACTTCAGCGTCCGGCAGTGACAGGGACAATGGGGAGCATGACCGAGCACGACATCCCGCAGGGGATCAAGGACGACGCGGCCTCCACCTGGCCGCCGAAGGAGCTCATCGACTCCTTCCTGGGCAACTTCGACTTCGAGTTCCGCCCCGGGGAGGAACTCGAGATCGGTGACGACGAGGAGGCCCAGGCCGCAGCTCGTCGGTTCCGCGACACGCTCGGGCGCTACTGCTCCGGCGTCACCGTCGTCACGTCGATGTCCGACGGTGCTCCGGTAGGCATGACGTGCCAGTCGTTCTCCAGCGTCTCGCTGGACCCGCCGCTCGTGACGTTCATCCCCACGAAGACCTCGCGCGCCTGGCCGCTGATGCAGCGCTCGGGCCACTTCGCGGTCAACATCCTCGCGGCGGACCAGGTCGACATCTCCAACCGGATGGCCTCGCGGGGTGCCGACAAGTTCGCCGACACCGAGTGGACCCTCAGCAAGACCGGGTCGCCGTTGTTGGCAGGGACGGTCGGCTATGTCGACTGCACCGTGCACGCGGTGCACGATGCGGGCGACCACTGGATCGTCGTCGGCCGAGTGCAGGACATGGACTTCGTCGTCGATGACGAAGGCCTCTCGCCGGATCCGCTGCTCTACTTCCAGGGCAAGTACCGAACCACCCGCTGATCGCACTCCCTGACGTGCCCCGACCGGATGCCGGTCGGGGCACGTCGCGGTTCGGGGGATCGATAGAGTCGCGCCCGTGAGTGAAGACCTGCTGGTGCGCCGCGACGGCGCCGTCGTCGAGATCACCTTCAACCGTCCGGAGCGGCACAACGCCTTCACCCGGGAGATGTACGCCGGCATCTGGGACACCTGCAAGGAGTTGGCCGACGACTCCTCGGCCAAGGTCCTCGTGCTGCGTGGCGCCGGGGGCCGTGCGTTTGCTGCTGGCAACGAGATCTCCGACTTCGTCGAGGCCGATGCGGTCGCCTACGAGGGGTGGATCGGTGGGATGCTCAACGCCCTGTACGCCGTCCCGCAGGTCACTGTCGCGGCCGTCGACGGTGTCTGCGTCGGAGGCGGCCTGGCCGTCGCCACCCACTGCGACCTCCGACTGGCCACGCCGCACTCTCGTTTCGGCTACCCGATCGCCAAGACCCTCGGCAACGCGCTTTCGGCCCCGATCGTCTATCGCTGTCGAGCAGTCTTCGGGGAGTCCATCACCCGGCGGATGCTCTTGAGCGCGGAGCTGGTCGGCGCCGACCAGGCCCAAAGCGTCGGCGCCCTCGCAGCCGTCACCGAGGACCTCGACGGGGAGCTCAAGATCCTGACCGATCGCGTGGAGCAGCTCTCATCGGTCACGGTGCGGGCGACCAAACGTCAGCTCGCGGATCGCTCGGCCCGCATCGACGTCGCGCCCGACTTCGACCCCGCCCTCCTCCACGAGGTCTACACCGGCCCCGACTTCTCAGAAGGGGTGCGCGCCTTCCTCGCCAAGGAGCGTCCCGCCTTCAAGGGCTGAAATTTCCGATCGTCCCCAACAGATTTGTAGATTTCCGGCCGAGAACTACAAATCTGTTAGGGACGATCGCAGAAGTGACGCGGGGTCAGGTGAGGGCGGAGACGGCCTCGTGGATGGCGAGGGTCCGTTGGGCGGACTCGACATGGAGGTTCTCCACCATCTTGCCGTTGTGGGTGACCACGCCGGCGCCCTTGCCGTCCTCCCAGGCCTGGATCAGACCGCGAGCCTCCTCGACGGCGGCCTCGCTGGGGGCGAAGGCGGTGTTGGCACCCTCGACCTGGCCCGGGTGCACGAGGGTCTTGCCGTCGAAGCCCAGATGACGGCTCTGCTCGCACTCGGCGAGGAAGCCCTCGTTGTCCTTGACGTTGTTGTAGACGCCGTCGATCACGGCGATGCCCGCTGCCCGGCCGGCGAGCAGCACGGTGTGGAGGCTGGGAAGGACGGGGGCACGGCCGGGCACGTGCTCGGCGTACAGCTCCTTCACCAGGTCGTTGGTGCCGAGCACGAAGGCGGTGAGGCGATCGGAGGCACGGGCGATCTCCAAGCAGCTGAGGATCGCGATCGGGGTCTCGATCATGGCCCACAGCTTGGTGTGCTCCGGCGCACCGGCGGCCTCCATGGCCGCGACCAGTTGCCGCACCTCGGCAGCGCTGTTGACCTTGGGCACGACAATGGCCGCGGGACCTGCCTTGCTGGCGGCGGCGATGTCGGCGTCGTGCCACTGCGTGCCGATGCCGTTGACGCGGATCGTGACCGTACGGCGCCCGTAGTCGCCCGACGCGGCGGCAGCGCACGCGGCATCTCGAGCGGCCGGCTTCGCATCGGGTGCGACCGCGTCCTCGAGGTCGAGGATCAGGCCGTCGCACGCGATGGTCTTCGCCTTCTCCAGTGCCCGCTCGTTGGAGCTGGGCATGTAGAGGACGGAACGCAGGGGAGTGAACTCGACCATGTCAGTCCTCCAACTCGATGGTGTCGTAGCGCGCCTTGAGGTCGGGATCGATCGCGGCGAGCTCCTCGGCCAGCTGCACCATCACCTGGCACTGCTTCACCGAGGCGTCATCCTCCATCTTGCCGTCGAGCATCACCGCACCCGTGCCGTCGCCCATCGCCGCGATGACGCGCCGCGCATGCGCCACGTCCTCGACGCTGGGGGAGAAGACCTTGTTGGCGATCTTGATCTGCACCGGGTGCAGTGACCAGGCGCCGACGCAGCCAAGCAGGAATGCGTTGCGGAACTGGTCCTCGCAGGCGACCGTGTCCTTGATGTCGCCGAACGGGCCGTAGTAGGGATAGATGCCGTGCATCGCGCAGGCGTCGACCATCCGGGCGATCGTGTAGTGCCACAGGTCCTGCTGGAAGATCGTCCGCTCACCGTCGTAGAGCGGCACGCCGTCCGCGCCCCGTTCGGGGTCCTGGCGCACCAGGTAGCCGGGGTGCCCGCCACCGACCCGGGTGGTCTTCATCCGGCGGTCGGCGGCGAGGTCGGCCGGACCGAGCGAGAGCCCCTGCATCCGCGGGCTGGCGGCGCAGATCTCCTCGATGTTGGCGACGCCGCGTGCGGTCTCAAGGATCGCGTGGACCTGCAGCGGCTTCGTGATGCCGGCCTTGGCCTCGAGCTGGGCGAGGATCCGGTCGATGTAGTGGATGTCCTCGGCGCCCTGCACCTTCGGCACCATGATCACGTCGAGCTTGTCACCGATCGCGGGGATCAGCGTGGTCAGGTCGTCGAGCACCCAGGGGGAGTCGAGGGAGTTGATGCGGGTCCAGAACTGGGTCGGCCCGAAGTCGACCTCATGCCCGATCCTCACGAGGCCGGCGCGGGCCTGCTCCTTGTTCTCCGCCTTGACGGCGTCCTCGAGGTTGCCCAGCAGTACGTCGACCGTGCCCACCATCGCGGGGACCTTCGCCGCCATCTTCTCGTTGCCCGGATCGAAGAAGTGGATGGCTCGCGACGGTCGGGCCGGGATCTCCCGCAGCGGGGCGGGGGCTCCCACCGCGAGCGGTGCGAAGAAGTCCTTGGCGGTGCGCAATGTGTTGCTCCTCGAGTCGTCCGGGCAAGCCGACTCGACCTGCCGCCACGGAACCTAGCAGGACTGATCGGCAACAGGACATGACGGACCCCACAGAAACCGGCCCGAAGGAGGATCAGAGCGGAAGGAGTGCCCGGTGCTGGTGCGGCAGACCGAAGAGCTGATTGAGTGCCTGCGCCCTCTTGAACGCCCAGGAGATGTCGTGCTCCCACGTGATGCCGATGCCACCGTGCAGTTGCACTGCCTCGCCTGCCACGTGCATGAACGCGTCACCGCAGTGCGAAGCTGCGGACGCCACGAGTACGTCGACGTCGTCCGCGCGCGTGGCCACCGCGTAGGTGGCTGCCCACGCGATCGAGCGTGAGGTCTCGACGTCGACCAGCATGTCGGCCATCCGGTGCTTCAGCGCCTGGAACGACCCGATCACGCGACCGAACTGCACGCGCTCCTTGGCGTAGGCCACCGTCATGTCGAGGGCCCGCTGGGCGCCACCCACTTGCAGGCAGGCGACGAGTGCCGCACCGGCCAGGTGCGCCCGGTGCAGCGCGGCGGCAGCGTCGCCGGAGACCCGGCGTGCCGACGTACCGTCGAAGGTCAGATCGGCGAACCGCAGCGTGGTGTCCATCGCGGGTGTGCTGGTGACGGCAGCGTCGGCGGGGTCGACCAGGAACAGCCCGGGTCCGTCG
Source organism: Nocardioides alcanivorans (assembly GCF_021555175.1). Lineage (GTDB taxonomy): Bacteria > Actinomycetota > Actinomycetes > Propionibacteriales > Nocardioidaceae > Nocardioides > Nocardioides alcanivorans. The sequence continues at coordinate 30,860 of NZ_JAKGRW010000016.1, forward strand.
ACGGTGTTGGCCGCGACGACCAGGACCGCTGCCCGGTCGCCGTGGAGCACACGTCGTGCGGTGCCGCTGAGGCGGTCGCCGTCCGCGGTCACGGTCAGTGCAGACACCTCCGGGCCGGTCACGCCGGGCCAGGCCAGTGCGGCGACCTCGCCCATCGCCACCTGCGGGAGCACCTCGCGGCACACGTCGTCGTCGCCGGAGGCAAGCAGGGCCTCCGCGACGACGATGCTGCCGATCAGTGGCACGGCGGCGAGGGCGTGGCCCAGGCCCTCCGCGACGATGCCGGTCTCGAAGAGGCCGAACCCAGCGCCGTCGTACTCCTCGGGGATGGCGAAGGCCGCTACCCCGATCTGCTCACACAGCGTTTGCCACAGCTCGGCGTCGAAGCCGGTCTCGCTCTCGGTCGCCGCCCGGGTGCTGGTGCTGTCGGCGCGACGTTCGAGCAGCTTGCGGACGGTGGAGGAGAGCTCTTCCTGCTCCTCGGTCAGCCCGAAATGCATCAGGCACCCGCCTCGACGAGCGCGTCGAGCACCTGGCCGCGGTGGTGGGCCGGTGTGCCCCACGCGGTGAGCAACGCGCGCACCTTGATGAGCCACAGGCTCAGGTCGAGCTCACGGGTGTAGCCGATCGCACCGTGCACCTGGAGCGCCACCCGCGAGGAGAGGTACGCCGCTTCCGCGGTGTAGACCTTGGCCGCGGCCACGTCGCGGGTCGCCTCGGGCGTGCCGAGGCCCAGCGCGGCCCCGTTGACCAGGGGACGGGCGAAGTCGAGGGCGATCCGCACGTCGGCGAGCATGTGCTTGATGGCCTGGTAGGAGCCGATCTCGCGCCCGAACTGGCGACGCTGCTTCACATAGGCGACCGACTCGTCGAGGAGTCGCTCGCCGGCGCCCAGCAGTTGGGCAGCCGTGGCGAGGGCGGCAGTGTCGAAGGCGGCCTGCAGGTCGCCACCGAGCGTGGCCGGAGCCTCGCCGCTGACGCGGAAGAGTCGACGGGTGTTGTCGACCGAGTGCAGGCGCTCACCGATGGCGGCGCGCTGCGCACGGTCTCCGTCGACCACGAAGGCGTGGGTGGCGACGTCGGCATCGAGGGCGTGGGGCACGTGCGGAGCGACCGCGACCGTGCCGATGGCGCCTTCAGCGAGCTCAGCGGCCAACGCGTCGTCGCCGAGGGCGACGGGGAGGTAGGCAGCCGACTCGACCCACGGGCCAGGAACTGCGTGGCGACCCAACGCCTCGAAGGCGATGGCGAGTTCCACACCGGTGGCGCCCATGCCGCCGGCCTCCTCCGAGACCATCAGGGCGTTGATGCCCTGCTCGGCGAGACGTCCCCAGAGTTTGAGGCCCGACTCGGTGTCGTCCTCGGCCCAGGCGCGGGCCACGGAGACGGTGTCGGCGGCGGACAGCAGCGACTCGAGCGAGCTGGCGAACGCCTGCTGCTCATCGGTCCAGGTGAACTTCACTTGCCGGCTCCCTTCTGCTGGCCCTTGGGCTCCCGGGGCAGGCCCAGGATCCGCTCGGCCACGATGTTGCGCTGGATCTCGTTGGTGCCCGCATAGATCGGGCCGGAGAGACTGAAGATGTAGCCGTCGGTCCAGCTGCTCTCGAGCTCGGCCTCGGCGCCGAGCAGGTCGAGGCCGGTCTCGTGGAGGGCAACGTCGAGCTCGGACCAGAAGACCTTGTTGATCGACCCGGCGGCACCCATGTCGCCGCCACCGGCGAGCCGGGTGACGGTGCCCCAGGTGTAGAGCCGGTAGGCCTGCGCGCGGATCCACGCGTCGACGACCGCGTCGCGACGCTCGGGGTGGGCCGTGCCGTTGGTCCTCCAGAGGTCGACGAGACGGTCCGCCGCGGCGCAGAAGCGTCCGGGGAGCGCAGCGACAGGCCGCGTTCGTTGCCCGCGGTGCTCATGGCGACGTTCCAGCCGTCGCCGACGCCGCCGAGCACGTCGGCATCCGGCACGAAGACGTCCTCGAAGAAGACCTCGGCGAATCCGGCCTCGCCGTCGAGCTGGGCGATCGGGCGGACCGTGATGCCGTCGGCGTCCAGCGGGAAGAGGAAGTAGGTCAGGCCCGCGTGTCGTGCTGCTTCCGGGTCGGAGCGGAAGAGGCCGAAGCCCCAATGGGCGAAGGAGGCCCGGGACGACCAGGTCTTCTGGCCGTTGAGCACCCACCCGCCGCGCTCGTCGTCGCGGGTCGCGGTGGAGCGGAGGCTGGCCAGGTCGGAGCCCGATTCGGGCTCGGACCAGCACTGTGCCCAGACCTTCTCGCCCGACGCCATGGTGGGCAGGAAGCGGTCCTGCTGCTCCGGCGTACCGTGGTCGAAGATGATCGGCGCGAGCAGGAAGATGCCGTTCTGGGAGACCCGGCCGGGGGCGCCGGCGCGGTAGTACTCCTCCTCGAAGATGACCCACTCGATCAGCGATGCCTCACGACCGTGGTACTGCTTCGGCCAGGAGACGACCGAGTAGCGCGCCTCGGTGAGCTTCTTCTCCCACTCCTGGTGGAGCACCCACCCTTCGGCGGTGTCCATGGAGGGAAGGGGCTCGGCCGGCACGTTGGCGGCCAGCCAGGCGCGTGCCTCGGCCTGGAACTCCAGTTCCGACGGTGACAGTTCCAGATCCACTACGCGTGGTCCTCTCTCAGCTCGTTCTTCAAGACCTTGCCCGACAGGTTGCGCGGGAGGACGTCGACGAAGGCGACGGAACGCGGCGCCTTGAAGTTGGCGAGGCGCTCCTTGGCGAAGGCAAGGATCTCGGTCTCGGTGAGGCTGGCGCCCTCGGCGAGCACGACGTAGGCCTTGCCCACCTCGCCCATGCGCTCATCGGGTACGCCGACGACTGCAGCCTCGGTGATCTCGTCGAGGCCCTGCAGCAGGTGCTCGATCTCTGCGGGATAGACGTTGAACCCGCCCGAGATGTACATGTCCTTCAGACGATCGGTGATCTTCATGTTGCCGGCGGCGTCGACCGACCCGACGTCGCCGGTGCGCAGCCACCCGTCCGCGTCGATGGCGGCCGCGGTGGCCTCCTCGTCGTCGAGGTAGCCGAGCATCACCATGTCGCCGCGGAACTGGATCTCGCCCTGCTCGTCGGGACCGAGCACGGCGCCGGTGTCGAGGTCGACGACGCGCATCTCGATGCCGTCGAGCGCGCGGCCGTTGGTGGTTGCCACGACGTCCTCGGAGTCACCAGGACGGCACATGGTGGCCATCACGCACTCGGTCATGCCGAAGGCGGGCAGCACCAGGCCGAAGCCCATCTCGTGATACATCGACCGGATCAGCTGGACCGGAATGGTGGCAGCGCCGATGTTGGCCAGGCGCAGCGACGACGTGTCGGCGTCGGCGAACTCGGGAAGCTGCAGCATCGAGTAGAAGACCGTCGGCGCACCGGGGAAGATGCTGATCCTCTCGTCGGTGATCAGGCGCAGTGCTTCCTTCGGGTCGAACGCCGCGACCGGGAACAGCGTGCAGCCGAAGAGGATGCTGGTGACGATCCCGACCTTGTAGCCGTAGGAGTGGAAGAACGGGCTGATCACCAGGTAGTTGTCGTCGGAGGAGACCTGGCCGGTCGTTCCCCACGCGCGGGCCGCGGCCACGGTCTGGCTGTGGGCCGAGAGCACACCCTTGCTGCGGCCGGTGGTGCCGGACGTGAAGAGGATGTCGGCCACGTCGTTGGGAGTGACCGCGTCGGCGACGGCGTCGAGCTCGGCCTCGGAGACGGCCGTGGCCACCTCGCCCAGGTCGGCGAACGCGACGGTGTCCTCCGTGCGGCCCTCGCCGATACGAACGATTGCGCGGAGGGCGGGCAGGCCCGGTACGACGTCACCTTCGCCACCGAGCTCAGCGGCGGCGGCGCGCACTTCGGCGACCTGGTCGCGGCCGAGGAAGCCGTCTGCCATCACCAGGAGGGTCGCGCCGGTGCGCTGGACCACGTCGGAGACTTCGTGACCCTTGTAACGGGTGTTGAGGGGCACGAGGGCAGCGCCGGCGTAGGTGATGGCCAGGCCGGCCACCTCCCACTCCCACGTGTTGGGTGCCCAGATCGCGACCCGGTCACCGGGGCGGACGCCGAGGGCGAGGTAGGCGCGGGCGACTTCACGTACCTTCTCGTGGACCTCGGTGAAGGTCAGGCGGTGGGAGCCGTCGACGACGGCCAGGCGGTCACCGAATTCTTCGGCGGCAGCCCGGACCGCCTGCGGCAGCGTGTCGGGGAACGGCATCGATCACTCCTAACCAAACAAGTGCTTGGTAGGCTAGCGTAGCGGGTGGTTCCGTCGCCCGGAACCGACATCCCGTTAGTTTGAGAGATGCGAGAGGAAACGGCGTGGACCTGACCCAGTCAGCGGCAGACCTGGCGTTCCGCGAGGAGGTGCGGACCTGGCTCGAGGAGCACCTCAGCGGCGATTTCGCCGACCTCAAGGGCTTGGGTGGCTCCGGCCGCGACGACGAGTTCCACGAGGAGCGCCTGGCCTGGAACCGGCACCTCGCCGAGCACGGTTGGACCTGTCTCGGATGGCCGGAGGAGCACGGTGGCCGCGGCCTGAGCCTGCACCAGCAGGTCATCTTCCACGAGGAGTACGCCCGCGCCAACGCGCCGACCCGGGTCAACCACTTGGGGAGGAGCTCCTGGGACCCACCCTGATCGCCTTCGGCACCGAGGAGCAGAAGCAACGCTTCCTGCCCAAGATCGCTGCGGTCGAGGAGCTGTGGTGCCAGGGCTACTCGGAACCGGGGGCCGGATCCGACCTTGCAAACGTCGCCACCCGCGCCCGCCTCGAGGGTGACGAGTGGGTGATCGACGGACAGAAGGTGTGGACGTCGCTGGCCCAGTTCGCCCAGTGGATCTTCGTGGTCGCCCGCACCGAGCAGGGCTCGACCCGTCACCACGGCCTCTCCTTCCTGCTCGTCCCGGTCGACCAGCCGGGTGTCGAGATCCGACCGATCGTGCAGAACACGGGCGGCGCCGAGTTCAACGAGGTCTTCTTCACCGGGGCGCGCACCAAGGCCGACATGGTCGTGGGGGAGCCGGGCAAGGGCTGGGGCGTGGCCATGGGGCTGCTCGGCTTCGAGCGCGGTGTCTCGACGATCGGCCAGCAGGTCGGTTTCGCCCGTGAGCTCGAGGGGGTCGTCGCCCTCGCCAAGGAGACGGGCGCGATCGATGACCCGATCCTGCGCGACCGCCTGGCCACGGCCCGCGCCGAGCTCGAGGTGATGAGCTGGAACGCCCTGCGCGGACTGGCGGGCCTCGAAGGAGGCTCCGACTCGTCCGCTGGTGGCGGTGCCGGCTCGATCGCCAAGCTCGTCTGGTCCAACTGGCATCGTCGCTTGGGCGAGATCGCCATGGAGATCGCGGGTGCGGGTTCCCTCGCCACCGCAGCGGCGCCGTACGAACTCGATGAATGGCAGTCGCTCTTCCTCTTCACCCGCGCCGACACGATCTACGGCGGGTCCGACGAGGTGCAACGCAATATCCTGGCCGAGCGCGTGCTCGGTCTTCCGAAAGAGCCGAGGGAGACCTCTGATGTCCGTCCACCGTCCCGAACAGCCCACGCCCGACTACGTGCCGGCGCACAACCTGCTGGCCGGCAAGGTCGTGGTCATCACGGCGGCGGCCGGTGCCGGCATCGGCGCGGCCGTCACCCGGCGCGTCCTCGAGGAGGGCGCCAAGGCCGTCGTGCTCAGTGACACCCACGAGCGTCGTGTCGCCGAGGCCCACGAGAGTCTCGCCGCCGAGTTCGGCGCCGATCGCGTCCGTTCGATGACGTGCGACGTCACCGACGAGGCGTCGGTCAACGCCCTGCTCGACGCCGCCGACGAGTTCGGTGGCGTCGACATCATGATCAACAATGCCGGTCTCGGCGGCGAGGTCAACATCCTCGAGATGACCGACGACCAGTGGGGCAAGGTGCTCGACATCACCCTCACCGGCACCTTCCGTTGCGTCCGTGCGGCCGGCAACAAGATGAAGGCGAATGGCACCAAGGGCGTCATCGTCAACAACGCCTCGGTCATCGGATGGCGCGCCCAGGAGGGCCAGGCGCACTACGCCGCGGCCAAGGCCGGCGTCATGGCGCTGACCCGCTGCAGTGCACTGGACCTTGCTCCGCTCGGGATCCGCGTCAACGCGGTCTCGCCGTCGTTGGCGATGCACCCGTTCCTGGCCAAGGTCACCACGGACGAACTCCTCGCCGAGCTCAAGCAGCGTGAGGCCTTCGGCCGCGCAGCGGAGCCGTGGGAGGTTGCCAACGTGATGGTCTTCCTCGCCAGCGACTACGCGTCGTACATGACCGGCGAGGTCGTCGCCGTGAGCAGCCAGCAGGCCTGATCATGCCGGGGACGGTAGGCGTGAGCCGACGCGACGAGCTGTTGCGCATCGCGGGGGAGCTGTTTGCCCGCAAGGGTTTCCGCAACACCACGGTGCGCGACATCGCCGATGCCGCCGGGATCCTGTCGGGCAGTCTCTACCACCACTTCGACTCCAAGGAGACGATGGTGCACGAGCTGCTGGACAACTTCCAGACCAAGCTCTTCGCCGACTACGACGCGATCGTGGCCAGCGACCTGCGCCCACGTGCAAAACTCGAGGCGGTGCTGCGCCGGTCGTTCGAGGCGATCGAGGAGAACCACTCGGAGGTGGCGATCTTCCAGAACGACGCCGGCCATCTCGGACAGCTTGCAGGATTCGGTTATCTCAACGAGCGCAACGCTCGGCTGCGTGGGCTCTGGACCGGACTGCTGCGCGAGGGCATCGAGGCCGGCGAGCTGCGTTCCGACCTCGACATCGAGCTCGTCTACCGCTTCCTGCGTGACACCGTGTGGGTGGCCGTGCGTTGGTACCGCCCCGACGGCCCCCTCTCCGGCGACGAGGTCGCCGACCAGTACCGCGCCATCCTGCTCGACGGGATCGGCGTCTCCACCGACAGTTTGGAGTCATGATGGCTGAGGCCTACATCGTCGATGCAGTTCGCACGCCCGTCGGGAAGCGGGGAGGCGCCCTTGCAGGCGTGCACTCCGCCGACCTCGGTGCTCACTCCCTCTCGGCGCTCATGCAGCGCACCGGTGTCGACCCGGGTGCCGTCGACGACGTGATCATGGGCTGCTGCGACACGATCGGCTCCCAGGCCGGCGACGTCGCGCGCACTGCATGGCTCGTGGCCGGGCTGCCCGACCACGTGCCGGGTGTCACCATCGATCGCCAGTGCGGCTCCTCGCAGCAGGCGGTGCACTTCGCGGCCCAGGGCGTCATGTCCGGAACGCAGGACCTCGTGGTTGCCGGCGGTCTGCAGAACATGAGTGCGATCCCGATCTCCGCCGCGATGCTGGTGGCCGACCAGTACGGCTTCACCACGCCGTTCGCCGAGTCCCCGGGCTGGGTGGCCCGCTACGGCGACGTCGAGGTCTCCCAGTTCAACTCGGCCGAGATGATCGCCGAGAAGTGGGACATCTCGCGTGAGGAGATGGAGCGCTACGCCCTCGCCTCGCACGAGCGCGCCAAGACAGCCATTGCCGAAGGACGCTTCAAGAACGAGATCGCCCCCGTCGAGCTCGAGGGCGGCCTGTTCGACACCGACCAGTGCCCACGTGACACCTCGCTGGAGAAGATGGCGGGCCTCAACCCGCTGCAGCCGGGTGGACGGATCCACGCCGGTGTCGCCTCGCAGATCTGCGACGCCTCGGCGGCGGTGCTCATCGCCTCCGAGCAGGCCGTCAAGGATCACGGCCTGACTCCGCGCGCTCGCATCCACCACCTCTCGGTGCGTGGCGACGACCCGATCTGGATGTTGACCGGTCCGATCCGGGCCACGAAGTACGCCCTGGAGAAGTCGGGCATGTCGATCGACGACATCGACCTCTTCGAGTGCAACGAGGCCTTCGCCTCCGTCGTCCTGGCGTGGATGAAGGAGACCGGGGCGCCTCACGAGAAGGTGAATGTCAACGGAGGCGGCATCGCCCTCGGTCACCCGATCGGTGCCACCGGGGCTCGTCTGATGACCACGATGCTCAACGAGCTCGAGCGTACTGGCGGCCGCTTCGGCCTGCAGACGATGTGTGAAGGCGGCGGTCAGGCCAACGTGACCATCATCGAGCGTCTCTGACCCGCGAACCTTCACTCAGAACACGCGAACCCTCACATGGGTGAGGGTTCGGGCGTTCTGAGTGAAGGCTCGCGCGCTCCAACTGCAGGTTCGTGGTCAGGCGTGCTGCTCCAGCAGGCCGGTGTCCACGTCGTAGAGGAATCCACCGACGCTGACGCTGTGGGGGATCAGCGGGTGGGAGCGGACCTTCATCACGTCTTGCCGCAGTGCGGCGACCTGGTCCTTGATCACGTGGATCGGCTGCCACGTGGTGTCCTGACCGGTCTTCTCGTTGAGGATCTCGTGCATCTCTGCCTCCGACCGGCTGGCCATCGCGCACTTCGTGTGCGGCATGACCAGGATGCGGTCGACGTTCAGCATGTGCACGCTGAGCACGAGTGCCTCGAGCGCTGCTTCGGTGACCCGGCCGCCGGGGTTGCGGAACATCTTGGCGTCGCCGTGGAAGAGACCCAGCATGCGCAGCGGGTCGATGCGCGAATCCATGCAGGTGACGAGGCCGACGCCGGCCTTGGCCACGCCGTCGAAACCACCGAGGTTGAAGGTGCTGGCGAACTGACGGTTCGCCGCGAGGAGATCATCGAAACCGTTCATGGTCCGGAACCTACTCCTCGCCGTGTGGCTGTCCTGCAGCGGGTTCCGCTCCGTCAGCCGGCGGAGCGCAGCAGTTTTCCGGTGTCGAGTTCTCGGGTGTTGGCGCCGCGGAACAGCCACAGGGCGAGCCCTGCTGCGAGGAAGGCGCAGAGCGCTGCGCCCAGGAAGACGGTGTGCTCCTGGGCCAGCGCCGCTTCGGTGCCGCAGCTCGTGCGGCCGGCCTCGAGGCAGGCGTCGCGAGCGTCGGCGAAGCGCCGCAGGCCCCACGTGGTGAGCGCAGAGATGCCGACGAGCATGCCGATCATCCGGGCGACGACGACCATGGCCGCCGCCACACCGTGGACGTCGTCGTCGGTGCTGGCGAGCAGGGCCGCGTTGACGGGCGCCAACGCCAGACCGAAGCCCAGACCGCACAGCAGCAGGGTGAACGTGCTGGTGATGCTCTCGAGGGAGTCGGCCTCCCAGCCGGTCATGAAGAGGAACCCGACACCGGCCAGGAGCATCCCGAGCGCGGTGACGACGCCGGCCGGGAGACGCCGGGTGAGCCATCCGCCGAGCACGGCGCCGACAGGGAGCGCAACGAGGAACCGCACCAGCACGAGCGCTGCCATCAGTTGCGACTCGCGGTGGATCGTGGTGCGCGCGAAGATCGGGATGTCGATGAGCGCCGCGATCAGGGCTGCTCCGATGAGGAAGCTGACGACCAAGGATCCCCATGCCGGCATCGCGCGGAACGCGCGGCGCGGGAAGAGCGGTGCTGCGGCGCGACGTACGTGCAGGACGAAGAGCACTGCTGCCACTGCGGAGGCGCCGAGGTACCACGGGCCCTGCTCACTGAAGACCTGCACCTCAGGATCCGCCGTGGCGAAGGCGAGGATGATGCCCGAGAGGGCGGCTGCGAGCAGCAGGGCGCCCACGAGGTCGGCCTCGACCATGCTGCGCAACCAGGCGCGTACGTCGACCAGCGGCCGCTTCGCGAACCAGCACCTCAGGAGGAGCACCAGGCACGCGACGAGGACGACCACACCGATGGGTGTGACCCACTGGCTCTCACCGGTGTAGGGAACGAAGATCTGGCCCCAGGTGAGATCGCGCTGCAACGATGCCGGACGGATGGCGAGCACGCAGAACGCGCCGACGGCGACGAGGGCGGCGAACAGCCCCAGCCAGTCGAAGCCCAACCAGCCGGGCAGGCCTCGGCGGAACTCGGGTGGCGCCTCGCGCTGCCACTCCTTCCGGCTGGTCAGCAGGTGGATGACGACGGCCAGGAAGATCGCGACGACGACGTTGATGACGAAGATCGCCTGCCACGGGGCGACGGCCAGGACCAAGGCTCCGAAGAGCGGGCCCAGGACGCTGCCGATCTCCTGCACGGCCGAGACCACGCCGAGGGGGACGCCGCGCTTGTGCACCGGATAGAGATCCGCCACGAGGGCGAGCGTGGCGGGCACCAGGCCGCCACCTCCCACGCCCTGCAGGAAGCGGCCCGCCACCATGGTGGTCATGTCGAAGGTCAGGGCGGTGATCAGCGAACCCACGGCAAAGACGGTGAGCGACATGATGAGCACCGGGACCCGACCGCGCAGGTCGGCGATCCGCCCGATCAGGGGAAGCATCGCCACGTAGCCCAGCAGGAAGCCGGAGATGATGGGCGCCGCCCGCTGCAGCTCGCTGATGGGCAGCTTGACGGTGCCCATCATCTCCGGTAGGGCCAAGACCACCACGTAGGTGTCGGCTGCCGCGAAGGCGACCGCGACGGAGGCCAGGGCGAGCAGGCTGCGCGCGGCCCGGGTGGTCACGGTGCGGTGATCTCCTTCTCGGCGCCGTATCCGTCGAAGGTGACGGTGTAGGTCATGTCATCGGTGTCGGGATAGAACTCACCGGTGATCGACAGCGAACGGAGCTCGCCGTTCTCCGCAATCTGGTAGACGACGTCGAACGAACCCTCGTCGGAGGCCTTCGGCACCAGGACCTTCACCTGGTCGCCGGGCAGGGTGCCGGTGTATTCGGTGAGCACCTGGGAGTTGTCGGAGCCGCCCCGCACCGTGTCGCCCTCCTTCGGGTCCTCCGTGGCGACGAGCAGGTCGGAGAGACCACCTTCGGTGGCGATGAGCTGACTCGGGTCGGGCGCGCCGATGTCGGCCGGGTTGATCCGGTCGAACTGGGAACCGGTGATGATCGCGATCTTGGCCCAGACCTCCCCGTCGATGGCGATGACCTCGCCGTCCTGGGTGATGCCGCTCAAGCTGCCGACGATCGTGCCCTGGAACGAGCTCGGGTGCATGGCGGTGCCCTTGGCGTTGGTCAGCACGATGCCGGAGACGCCGGAGGGGAGATCCTTCGCGGTGAGCTCGAGCTCGACACCGGTGGTCTCGTCGAGGGTCTCCTTGGCGAGCTGGAGGACCTCCTCGGGTGACTTCCCGTCACCCACGCCCTTCGAGTCGTCATCTTGTCCGAAGCATCCGCTCACGGCCAGCGTGAGGGCCAGCACACCGGCCACCATCAGGTTGCGCGTCTTCACCATGGCGTCAGCCTCCCACAACTTCTGGACCCGAAACGCGGACTCCGACCGGACCCGCGCACGCCGCGATCGGCTGGGTGGCGGCGACGCCGGACCCGTCGCGTCGGTCGTCGTAGCCGGGCAGGTCGATCGGTGCACCGCTGCTGGCGGACGCTCGCGCCGGTGCGTCGCCGGCCCAGGCGAAGATCAGGGTGTCCTCTCCCTTGAGGAAGCGGTGGCAGCGCACGCCGCCGGTGCCACGTCCCTTGCTCGGATAGTGCTCGAACCCGGTCACCTTGACCGAACCGTTCTCGGTGCCGGGCAGCGACGACGCGGTTCCCGAACTGGTGACCAGCACCGACTCATCGGGATCGACGGCGCCGAACCAGGTGACCCGTGCCCCGCTGGAGATGCGGACACCGGCGATGCCGCCGCCGGTCCGGCCCTGGGGCCGGACGCCGTCAGCTGGGAAGTGGAGGAGTTGTGCGTCGCTGGTGACGAAGCAGAGATGCTCGGAGCCGGTGCGCAGTTGCACCGCTCCGACGACCTCGTCGCCGTCCTTGAGCGCGATGATCTCCCACTCGTCACGCGTGAGGACCTCGGGGTTGACCCGTTTGACGATCCCCTGCTTGGTGCCGAGCGCGATGCCGGCACCCTCCGTGCTGAGCGCTGCCAGGCACAGCACCGACTCGCCCTTGGCCAGCTCGAGGAACTCAGTGAGGGGCAACCCTCCGGCCAGGTGCGGCTCGTTGGCCGTGGCAGGCAACGAGGGCAACTCCAGGACACTGAGCTTGATCAGGCGACCCCGGGTCGTGACCACGCCGATCTCGCCGCGAGCGGTGCCACGGACAGCCGAGACGACCACGTCGTGCCTTGCTCGCCCACCTCCGGATCCGGGCGTGGAGTCGTCGGCGCTGCGTGCCAGGAGACCCGTGGACGAGAGATAGATCCAGCACGGGTCGTCAGCCACCTCGAGGGGCGCCGTCACTGCGGTGGACTGTGCGCCGGACGCTTCCAGCAGGACCGTACGTCGCGGGGTGCCGTAGGTCTTGGCCACCTCGCCCAGCTCGTCGGACACCACGGAGCGGAGCACCTCACGGTCACCGAGGATCGCGTCGAGCTCCTCGATGGTGCGCTTGAGGTCTTCCTGCTCCTTCTCCAACTCGATGCGGGAGAACTTCGTCAGGCGCCGCAACGGCATGTCGAGGATGTAGTCGGCCTGGATCTCGGTGAGGTCGAAGATGTCCATCAACCGCGTGCGGGCCGCCGGCGCGTTGTCGGAGCTGCGGATCACCTGGATGACCTCGTCGATGTCGAGGATCGCCAACAGCAGTCCGTCGACCAGGTGGAGTCGATCAGCGGCCTTGTTGCGGCGGAACTGCGAGCGGCGCCGTACGACCTCGAAGCGGTGCTCGAGGAAGACCTCGAGGAGCTGCTTGAGCCCGAGGGTGCGAGGCTGTCCGTCGACGAGGGTGACGTTGTTGATGCCGAAGGAGTCCTCCAGCGGGGTCTGCTTGTAGAGCTGCTCGAGGAGTGCCTCGGGATGGAAGCCGTTCTTGACCTCGATCACCAACCGGAGGCCGTGGTCGCGGTCGGTGAGGTCCTTGATGTCGCTGATGCCCTGCAGCTTCTTGCCCTGGACCAGCGTCTTGATCCGCTCGACGATCTTCTCGGTGCCGACTCCGTAGGGGAGCTCGGTGACGACGATCCCCTTGCGGCGGGGAGTGATGTTCTCGATCCTCGCGGTGGCGCGCATCTTGAACGTGCCCCGACCGGTCTCGTAGGCGTCCTTGATCCCCTCGAGACCGACGATCTTGCCGCCGGTCGGGAGGTCCGGCCCGGGGATGAAACGCATCAGCGCCTCGGTGTCGGCGCTCGGGTGCTTGATGAGGTGCCGCAGCGCCTGCACGACCTCGATGAGGTTGTGGGGCGCCATGTTGGTGGCCATGCCGACCGCGATACCGGTGGTGCCGTTGACCACGAGGTTGGGGATGGCAGCCGGCAGCACGCTCGGCTCCAGCTCCCGGCTGTCGTAGTTGGGACGGAAGTCGACCGTGTCCTCGTCGATCGACGCCGTCATCGCCAGCGCGGCGGGCGCCATCCGGCACTCGGTGTAACGCATGGCAGCGGGGGAGTCGTCGGGGGAACCGAAGTTGCCGTGTCCGTCGATCATCGGCAACCGCATCGACCACGGTTGCGCAAGGCGTACGAGCGCGTCATAGATGGCGCCGTCGCCGTGGGGGTGCAGGCGACCCATCACCTCGCCGACGACGCGGGCGCTCTTGACGTGGCCGCGGTCGGGACGCAGGCCCATCTCGTTCATGGTGTGCAGGATGCGCCGCTGGACGGGCTTGAGACCGTCGCGTGCGTCGGGGAGGGCCCGGGAGTAGATGACCGAGTAGGCGTATTCCAGGAAGGAGGAACGCATCTCGTCGCCCACATCGATGTCGAGGATGTTCTCCTCGAAGTCCTCGGGCAGGGGAGGTTGCGTGGTACGTCGTGCCATGGCGCCATTCTCCCGTGGCGCGACGCCGTTTCCTGCCGGGGCGCGCCGACCTTGGCCCCCAGACACTAGATTGGACCCTGTGACCGAGCACGGCAACGTTGTCAGTGAGCCGCCCAAGCACTGGGAGGGCGATGTCCTCCTCCTGGACGGCTCCACCGCCCACATTCGACCGATCCGTCCGGAGGACGCTGATCTGCTGGTCGAGTTCTATGCCGAGGTCTCCGACGAGTCGAAGTACTACCGCTTCTTCTCGCCGATGCCGAGGCTCTCCGACCGTGACGTTGCCCGGTTCACGCAGGTCGATCACCACGACCGGGTGGCGATGGTGCTGATCCTGGCGGAGAAGATGATCGCGGTCGGGCGTTTCGACGTCGTGAAGCCCGGTGAGGCCGAGGTCGCGTTCCTGGTCCAGGACGCCCATCAGGGGCGGGGATCGCTCAGGTCCTGCTGGAACACCTCGCGCAGGCCGGCCGTGAGCTCGGGGTGGAGAAGTTCGTCGCCGAGGTGCTGCCCGACAACCGTCGCATGATCGACACCTTCAAGGACGCCGGCTATCGCGTGGCCGGAGGCTTCCAGGACGGCGTGATGGTGCTGGAGTTCCCGATCAACCCGACGGAGACCGCGATCGGGATCATGGAGAACCGGGAGCACCGGGCCGAGTCGGCCTCGATCGCCCGCTTCTTCACCGCCAAGTCCATCGCCGTTGTCGGTGCGTCGCGTCGTCAGGACACCATCGGTCAGGCGCTGGTGCGCCACCTCGTCACCGGCGGGTTCACGGGCGTCGTCTACGCCGTCAACCCGCAGGCGGAGCCGGTCTCAGGGCTTCCTGCCTACAAGTCGGTCGTCGACATCCCCGGCGAGGTCGACGTGGCCGTCGTGGCGGTGCCGGCCACTGCCGTGCAGGACGTCGTGCTCGACTGCGCCGCCAAGGGCGTGAAGGGTCTCGTCGTCATCTCGTCCGGATTCGCCGAGACCGGCGACGAGGGGCGACGAAGGCAGCGACGGCTCGTCGGTCTCGCCCGCTCCTACGGACTCCGGCTGATCGGTCCCAACTGCCTCGGCGTGATCAACACCGACCCTGCCTTCTCCCTCAACGCCTCACTCTCGCCGCTGATGCCTCCGCGTGGTCGTGCGGGCTTCTTCTGCCAGTCCGGCGCGCTCGGTTCCGCGATCCTGGAGAAGGTCTACAACCGTGGCCTCGGCCTCTCCACCTTCGTCTCCGCCGGCAACCGTGCCGACGTCTCCGGCAACGATCTCCTCCAGTACTGGGAGGAGGACGACTCCACCGAGGTCGTGTTGCTCTACCTGGAGTCCATCGGCAATCCGCGCAAGTTCTCCCGCATCGCCCGCAGGGTCTCGCGCCACAAGCCGATCGTCGCCGTACGCTCGGGGCGCACGACCCAAGGCGTGCCGATGGGACACACGGTACGCAGTATCTCGGCTCCCCAGACGGCGGTCGACTCGATGTTCCGTCAGGCCGGTGTCGTTCAGGTTGACACCTTGGACGAGATGTTCGACGTGGCCCAGCTGCTCGCGCACCAGCCGTTGCCACGGGGACGGCGTGTCGCCGTGGTGGGCAACTCCGATGCTCTGGGTCTGCTCGCCACCGACGCGGCTGCGGCCGTGGGTCTGGTGGTCAACAACTCCGTGGCGTTGGGGGCCAACGCCACGGCAGAGGACTTCGAGGACGCGCTCGACCGGGCGATCGACGATCCGGAGGTCGACTCGGTGATCGCGGTCTACTTCCCACCGTTGAACGTCACCGGCGAGGAGGTCGCCAACGTGCTCGCAGCTGTCGGGGAGCAGTCCGACAAGCCGCTCGTCTCGACGTTCCTCGGTGCCGAAGGCGTCCCCGAGCTGCTCCGAGTGCCCGACGTCGCAGGTGCGACCGCGGGCCGTGGCTCGGTGCCGTCCTACCCGGCCGTGGAGGCCGCCGTACGGGCGCTGGCCCACGTCGTGGAGTACGCGGTGTGGCTGCGCACCCCGCCCGACGACGAACGCCCCGACGAGGCTGCCCCAGTGCCGCTCGAGGCGAAGCGGTTGGTCAACGGGGTGCTCATGGAGACGCCCAAGGGCCGCAGCTTGACGCAGGCCGAGGTGCGGCAACTGCTTGCCTGCTATGACATCGACCTGTGGCAGGCCTTCCGGGTCGAAGACGTGGAGAGTGCGGTCAAGGTCGGCGACAGGCTGGGCTGGAACGTCGTTCTCAAGGCCACCGCCGATCACCTGCGGCATCGTCCCGACCTTGCCCACGTCCAGCGCGGGATCGAGAACGAGGAGGACATGCGCTGGGGCTGGGCGAGTCTCTCGGCGCTGATCAGCGAGCCCGAACGGGCGCGCTTCGTCGTGCAGAAGGTGGCAGCACCCGGCGTTCCGGTCGCGATCACCGCGGTCGAGGACCGGCTCTTCGGACCGGTGATCTCCTTCGGTACGGCGGGCCCGCTCACCGAGCTCCTGGGCGACAAGGCCTACCGGGTCCCACCGCTGAGTCTCCACGAGGCGCGCGCGATGACCCGGGAGATCAAGAGTTCTCCCCTGCTCTTCGGCTACCGGGGCAGCGAGGTCGTCGACGTCGACCGGGTCGAGTCGTTGATCCTCGCCGTCTCCCAGATCAAGAACGACTTCCCGCAACTGCGGTCTCTCGATCTCTCGCTCGTGCTTGCCGGGGGCGAGTCCTGCACGGTGCTGACGGCTGATGCCAGGGTGGAACCGGTCGACGACCTGCGTTCGGACTGGTTCGTGCGTCGGCTCAACCAGCAGGCGGAGGACACCATCCCCGGCTGACGGGTTCGGGCGCTGACACCGGTCGGCTCCGGTGCGCCGGAGATGCGTGACAGACTTGAGCCATGCGTACCCGTGGCACCGACGACCCCTCCCGCACGCCCCAGGCCCTTCGGTCTGCGATCGAGCGGACCGGTTACTACCCCGAGGTGGTGAGCGATGGGGTCGAGGCAGCGTTGGCGGGGGAGCAGTTGCTCTCCTTCTACGTCCACCACGAGCCGACCATCGAGCGTGATGAGGTCCGTCGTCACATCACGGTCGTGGTGCTCACGCCGAGCCGGTTGATCCTTGCCCACACCGACGAGCACGCCGGTGACGACCTGCTCCCGCAGCCCTACACGTCGACCTCCACCGAGGCCATCGCGCTGAGCGCGGTTCGCTCGGTCGTGGTGACCCGGATGGTCGCCAACCCGACCTCGGGACCCCAGCCCGCCGCCGAGGCCGTGGTCACCATCGGCTGGGGAGCGGTGAGCCGCATCGACCTGGAGCCGGCAACCTGCGCCGACCCCCACTGCGAAGCCGACCACGGCTACACGGGGGTGTTGGCCAGCGACGACTTCACCCTCCGGGTCTCCGCGGCGGCCGAGGGGCATGACGCCGTCACCTCACTCCTCGAGTTCGCTCGCGTCCTCTCGTCGGTCACGCAGGGCTCGCACGGATGACCGAGCCGCTGCTGCGGCCGGCCTACGGTGAGCGCTCGCTGAGTGACGTCGTACCGGGTGTGGCAGTGGCTCTGGGTGCCGCACCCCGCGGTGACAGTGGGCTCACGTTGCCGGAGGCTCCCGGTTATGTGATCTTCCTGATCGACGGCATGGGGGAGACGCTGCTGCGCAGGCACGCGACGCTGGCGCCCTTCCTCTCGTCCCTCGTCGATTCGCCCGGTACGGCGGGAGTCCCGTCGACGACGGCCACCTCCTTGACGTCGTTGGGCACCGGACTGACTCCGGGCCAGCACGGTCTCGTGGGCTACACGGCCCGGATCCCCGGCAGCAACAGGCTCATCAACCACTTGGCGTGGGACGCCGGCGTCGACCCGTTGGCCTGGCAACCGCACGAGCCGGCCTTCGAGCGACTCGCAGCGACCGACGTTCACGTCACGGTGGTCAATCGTCGGGAGTTCGAGGGCTCCGGACTCACGGTTGCCGGTCAGCGCGGTGCTTCCTTCGTGGGGGCCAACAAGGTCGGCGAGCGGATCGCGGGTGTGTTGGAGGCCGCGGGTCGTGCCCGGTCGCTCACCTACGTCTACGACGGCGACCTCGACTGGACTGGTCACCGGCACGGGGTGGACTCCCCGCAGTGGCGCGAACAGCTGACGGCAGTCGATCGGATCGCCGAGCAGATGCGTGCGGCGCTACCCGCGTCGGTTCGGATGCTCGTCGTTGCCGATCACGGAATGGTTGACTCCCCGGCCGCGCGCCGGATCGAACTCGACGATGAACCAGCTCTGCGTGACGGTCTGGAGCTTGTCGGGGGTGAAGCGCGGTTCCGTCATCTCTACTGCCGAGCGGGCGCCGACGTCGACGTCGTGGCCACCTGGCGCGAACGGCTGGGAGACCGAGCCACGGTGCTGCTGCGTGACGAGGTCGTCGGGCTGGGCTGGTTCGGGCCCACCGAGGAGCGGGTGTTGCCGCGCCTCGGCGACGTGATGGTCGCCTGTCACGGCGACACTGCCATCCTGGCCACCCGTGACTTCCCGTTCGAGCACAAGCTCGTCGGACTGCACGGCTCGCTCACCGAGGACGAGATGCGGATCCCGATCCTCATCGCCTGACGCAACCCATCCCTCGTTGGTCGAGACCCCCGCCGCAACCCCGCTGGTCGAGCCTGTACCCGTTGGTCGAGCTTGTCGAGACCTTGCTCGTGGGTGTCGAGACCCTGCCCCGGGCCGTGCCGTCCGGGGCAACCTCCTCGCTGGGGCGGCGCGTCGTGCGCACGGTTCTTCGTGTTGGTTGCGTTGGGTGGGCGCCCGCCGCGGCCAAGCCCCTTGACGCTCCGTCGGCAACCCCGGACGTCCCACCCCGCCCCCATGCTCGTTGGTCGAACCTGTACCCCGTTGGTCGAGCCCGTGCCCCGTTGGTCGAGCCTGTCGAGACCATCGTCAGTGCCGAGCGCCCTGTACGCCGCTGGCCGAGCTGTACGTCGTCGGTCGAGCCCGTGCGTCGTCGGTCGAGCTTGTCGAGACCAGCTCTGACCCCGCGGGGCAAGGTCTCGACAGGCTCGACCATCGAGATCCTGTTCGCGAGCCCATGGCATCCCCGCCGGTCGAGCTCGCCGAGACCACTGCTGGACCCCTGTTGGTCGAGCCCATACGCCGTTGGTCGAGCTTGTCGAGACCCGCACCCCCGCTGGTCGAGCCCGTACGCCGGTGGTCGAGCTTGTCGAGACCTCTCCCAGGCTGGTGGCGTGCCTGTGCCCCGGGAGAGTGTGTGTTCTCCCCGGGGTGGGCGGGTGGTGCTTGTTTGGCAGGCGCTGCTTCTGGTGGGTGGTGCTCAGCCGGGCTGGCTGGTGTCGTGGGTGCCTTGGGGTGTGACCAGCCAGGTCCTGCCGTGCTGGCTGGTCCAGATATAGGTCCCGTCCCTGGCCCGTCGGTAGCGCCACCTACCGTGGGTTTTCATCAGGTGATGACGCCGACACAACGGCGCCAGATTCTCCGGCCGGGTTTGCCCAGAAGGGCCACCCTCACCAAGTGGTTGGTAGGGGTCGATGTGGTCGAGGTCGGCGTCCCAGCTGGAACGTTCACAGTTCGGATACACACAGTGCGGGTCACGCAACCGGACCAGGGTGTCCATCCATTCGGGCGGATCATGACGATCCACCGCATCGGTCCTGTTCAAATCCACCACCGGGGTCACCGTGAATCGCACTGGGTTTCGTTCCGCTTGATCAGTCAGGATGGGAACGATGGCCAGGTATACGAACGAGATGCGTGAGCGGGCAGTGCGGATGGTCGCTGAGGTCCGCCCGGAGCACCCGCACGAGACGGCAGCGTTGCGGCACGTCGCGGGGTTGCTGGGGATGAACGTCGAGACCCTGCGGCTGTGGGTCCACCGTGCTGAGGTCGACGCCGGGAAGCGGCCCGGGACCACGACGGATGAGGCGGAGGAGATCAAGCGCCTCAAGCGTGAGGTAGCCGAGCTCCGCAGGGCGAACGAGATCTTGAAGTCCGCCTCAGTGTTTTTCGCCAAGGAACTCGACCGCCCCACGACGAGATGATCCGCTACATCGACGAGCACAAGGATCAGTTCGGGGTCGAGGCCATCTGCCGGGTGCTGCGTCCGGCAGTTCGTGGGTTCATCACCTCCCGTGGCTACCGGGCCGCGAAGACCAGAGCCCCGTCGGCGCGGTCGTTGAAGGACGAGTTGCTGGTGCCGGAGATCGCCCGGTTGCACGTCGAGAACTACGGCGTCTACGGGGTCCGGAAGATGCACGCCCTGATGCGACGCCAGGGCTGGGAGATCGGTCGCGATCAGACCGCTCGGCTGATGAAACTCGCCGACGTTCGTGGGGTGAAGCGGTCGAAGAAGGTGTTCACCACGAAGCCGGATCCGGCGGCGGTGAAGCCGGCCGACTTGGTCCAACGGCGCTTCCACGCGCCCGCGCCGCGGCGGCTATGGGTTGCCGACATCACCTACGTCGCGACCTGGTCGGGGTTCGCCTACGTGGCGTTCGTGACCGACGTCTACTCACGCCGGATCGTCGGGTGGAACGTCGCCGCGACGTTGAAGGCCGACATCCTCCCTTGCAGGCGCTCGACATGGCCGCGTGGGACGCAAAGCGCGAGGGCGCGGTCGATCTGACCGGGCTGGTCCATCACGCCGACCACGGCTCGAACTACCTCTCGATCGTCTACACCGACCGAATCGGCGAACTCGGCGCGAAGCCCTCCACGGGCACCGTCGGCGACTCCTTCGATAACGCGCTGGCCGAGGCCGTCAACGGGCTCTACAAGACCGAACTCATCAGACGGCGCGGGCCGTGGCGCACGATCGAGCAGGTCGAGCTCGCGACGCTGGAGTACGTGTGGTGGTGGAACAACCAACGCCTTCACGGGGAGCTCGACATGCGCACCCCGCTCGAGGTCGAGGCCGCGTACTACGCTGCCCAAGAATCATCCCGGCCAGCACTCGCTGTCCAAGGGAACGCATAGGAACGAAACCCAGTGCGATTCACCGACGCAAGCGAACCGTGACGGGCCAACCAGTCCCGTAATTGGCTGATCAGGACCTGCCCCAACCAGTCGGTGGACGTGATCCCGTCGCCGTCCAACCCCAACTCGTGGGGGTCGAGGCCCAACGCGAACAGGTCCGCGAGGTTGACGTGGGCCATCACCCGCAACCCACGACGGCGTCCGAACGGGCCCGGTGTCGTCACCAACCGACCCGGCTTCACCCCGACCACCGGCTCGCCCACCACCGGGTTGCCCAGCACCGGGTTGCCCAGCACCGGCTCGTCGCCCAGCACCGGCTCGCCACCCGCCGCCGCAACGGCGGACGGGACGCCGGACGAGGTGCCGGTGCTGTTGGTCGGGGCGGGAGCGTCGACCAGGCCTACGGCCGCGCCGTCCCTGCAGCCGCCGATACCGGCATCGGTACCGATACCGGTGCCGTCGGTGCTGTCGGTGCTGCTGGTGCTGGTGTAGTCGAGTGTGGGCTGGTCGGTGTCGTCGGTGAGCCGCCCGATCGCTTTCGCACGGCGTTGGTCCACTGTGTCGGTGTCGCCCAGGCGCCGCATCGTCTCGGCCTCGGCAGACAACAAGTCCATGAACCTGGTGAGGTCCAACGAGTCACCAACGGCTTGCAACTCCGAGGTGCCAGCAACACCGCCGGCACCTTCTTCGTGTCCGGCGTGGGGGTGGTGCAGCCACACACCCCAATCCGCCTTCCCCTTCGCCGCGCTGGGGTCTTTGACCAGCTCGGGGTGGAATTTGGCGATCGCCATCGCCAACCACTTCTCAATCGTCGGCCACCCCGACAGGCCGGTGGCAGCAAGCTGCTCGTCGAACCACCGTGCAGCGGCGTACGACAGTTTGCGGGTGAGGAGTGCGACACGGCGGGCGTTCCACCCCGGCACCTCCAAGGCCTCGACCTTCGCCCACAACTGCGGCAACCGGTGCACCAGGTCCAGGGCGTCGGCGATCAGGGAGAACCCAGCAGCACGCGACATCCCACCTGATGCGGCGAGTTCCTCGACCGCGAACAACGCGACATCAGGAGTGCCGTCACCCGAGATCGCCTGTTCACAGTCGGTGGGGAACAGGGTCTCGTCACCCACCACTGCCTTCGGCTTGTCAGGTGTGGGTGGGTGCATGATCGCCCACCGGTAAGCCAACCGCAGCTTGCTGCGGACCATCTTGAGTTCGACGACGCGGTTCTCAGCCATGAAGCCGAGCAGGGTCCCGCCATCGAGGTCAGAGACCTCGTACGGCTGGTGACGGGCGTCGATTTCGATCATGGAACCAGTCCAACATTTGACTCCGACACAACCCGACGATCACGAACTCAACCTGTGGACAACCACCAGCCGGGCTGCCGGAACGAGGTCTCGACAAGCTCGACCAACGGGGTGGGCGGGCGGTGGGGTGTCGACAAGCTCGACCAACGGCGGCTGGGTCTCGGCAAGCTCGACCAACGGCGGCTGGGTCTCGGCAAGCTCGACCAACGAACCGGTCTCGACAGGCTCGACCTCCGGGGGTGGGCGGCGGGGTGGTCTCGACAGGCTCGACCAACGGCGTGGGGTGGGCGGAGTGGTCTCGACAGGCTCGACCTCCGAGGGGTGGGCGGAGCGGTCTCGACAGGCTCGACCTCCGAGGGGTGGGCGGAGCGGTCTCGACAAGCTTGACCACCGGGGTGGGGCTGCTCAGGACCGGAGGTCGGGGCTGAGCAGCCCCGGGGGTCAGCTGGTGACGAGGTTGCGGCGACCGTGCTCGTCGTACTCCGTGAGGAGCTTCTCGAGGGCCGGCTCGTCAAGGAGCTCGTAGACACCGTCGGTGCGACGGTAGACGGTGTCGGTGGTGTTCCAGCGCTGACGGCGCAGCGTCGGCTTGTCCACCTTGTTGGTGGCGGTCACCGGCAGGTTGCGGGTGATACGCAGCAGCGTCGGGGCCCACTTCGTGCCGAGGTCCGGCTGTTCGCTGAGGAACGCGGCGAAGTCGCGGGGGTCGACGTCGTCGGCACCGGGAGCGAGCTGGAGCGTGGCCATGACGAGGTCCCCGGTGCGGGGGTCCGGTACGCCGTAGACGGCCGCGACGGTCACGCCGGGATAGCGCGCCAGGATCCGCTCGACCGGGGCAGCGGAGAAGTTCTCCGAGTCCACCCGCAGCCAGTCGGCGGTGCGACCGGCGTACCAGAAGTAGCCCTCCTTGTCGCGGTAGCCGAGGTCGCCCGTCCAGAAGTCCCCGTCACGCAGCTTCTCCGCGGCCGCCTCCGGGTTCTTGTAGTAGCCCTCGAACATCCCGGCCGCATCCCGGGAGACGATCTCGCCGATGGCCTCCTCGGAGTTCAGCAGTACGCCGTTGGCGTCGAACTCGGCCGGTGGGCAGACCTCGCCGGCTGCATTCACGATCTCCGGGTGGTGACCCACCTGTGGCACGCCGAGGGCACCCTCCGGGGTATCGGCGTTGTTGATGATGTAGCAGGCACCCTCGGACGAGCCGTAGGACTCGAACACCTGGCAACCGAAACGGCGCAGGAACTCCGCGCGGTCCTTGGCCGACGCCTCGGTGCCGAAGCCGAAGCGCAGCCTGTTGTCGGCCTCCTCCGGGCCCTCGGGCTGGGCGAGCACATAGGCCAGGGAGCGGCCGACGTAGTTGAAGAAGGTCACGTTGAACTTCTGGATGTCGGGCAGGAAGCCGGACGCCGAGAACTTGCGGCGCATCGCGAGTGCCGCACGGGCGTGGATGGCCGGGCTCCACGCGCTCATCAGGGCGTTGCCGTGGAAGAGCGGCATCGCGTTGTAGGCGACGTCCTCGGGCGTGAAGTTGAAGATCGTCACCTGCGTGACCCGCGCCCAGCGACCGGTGCTGCAGATGACTGCCTTCGGGGCACCGGTGGAGCCGGAAGTGAAGAGGAGCACGAGCTTGAAGGCCGGGTCGAGGGCCTCGGGAGTGGCCTCGATCGGCGCATCGGCATGCTTCTCGAGCAGCGACTTCCACTCGTCCCCGTCGACACGGATGACCTGGCGGGCGCCGTGATCGATCCCCTCGAGCAGGTCGGCGAAGGCGTCGTCGACGAGGATGATGTCGACGTCGGTCCCGCGGATGTCCTTGGCGAGCTCATCACCGCGGCGGGTCGGGTTGATCCCCACGATGGTGGCGCCGGAGAGGGAGGCACCGGCGAGCAGGAAGATGTATTCGGGGGTGTTCTCCAGGAGCACACCGACGTGCCACGGCTTGCCCTCCGGACGCAGCTCCTGGAGTACGGCGGACCGACGGGCGGCCTCGACGACGAGCTCGCGGTAGCTCCAGCGGTCGTCCTCGAAGAGAAGCGCGGTGCTGTCGTCGTCAGCTCGGTCGAGGAACAGCTCGCCCATGGTCTGGCGCATGTCGTCAGGAATCGTGGAAACGGAGGTCATGGTGAGACTCTCGCCAATCGGACCGTGGGGCCTACGTCACACTCTCGTTGAGCGGGAAGTCGACGGCACCCAATACGCGCGACGCGCGCGTGAGGGAGGGATCAACCGAAGGGGAGGGGCTCCGGGGCCATGGAGACCGCCCGGGCCCGAGCCGCAGTGAGCCGACGGCGGTGGTGCTGGCGGCACAGCACCTCGTAGGCGACTTCGACCTGCTCGCCTTCGTCCTCCGCAGTGTCGCCGACGACCACCACGTCACCCTCGGTGATCATCACGCCGTTCTCGGTGCGGGCATTGTGGGTGGCCCGCTTGCCGCACCAGCACAGTGCCTCGACCTGCAGCACGTGCATGCGGTCCGCCAACTCGACCAGTCGTGCCGACCCCGGGAACATTACGGAACGGAAGTCGGTGAGGATACCGAAGGCGAAGACGTCGATCTGCAGCTCGTCGACGATCTTGGCCAGTTGCTCGATCTGCAAGGGTGTGTAGAACTGGGCTTCGTCGCAGATGAGGTAGTCGATGCGTCCGCCGCGGGTGAGGGTGTCGACCACGTGGCGCCAGAAGTCGAAGTCGGGCCCGACCTCGATGGCTTCGTGGGTGAGACCCAGCCGCGACGACAGCGTCGCCTCGCCCGCGCGGTCGTGGGTGGTGAAGATGCTGCCGATCCGGCCCCTTGCTGCATGGTTGTGGTTGGTCTGCAGGGCCAAGGTGCTCTTGCCCGAGTCCATGGTGCCGGTGAAGAAGGAAAGTTCGGCCACGAGGCGCAATGATGCCAGCCTCACCGGCGTCGGCCCATGTCGGGCAGACTCGCCCCATGGACCCCTCGCCCCTCATCAGTGCCGACGAACTCAAGGAAGCCCTCCCCGACGTGACCGTGCTCGACGTCCGGTGGCGCCTCGGCGGTCCCTCCGGGCTCCCGGCGTACGTCGAGGGGCATGTCCCGGGATCGGCCTACGTCGACCTCGACACGGCACTCGCGGCGCCTCCGGGGGACCACGGCCGTCACCCGTTGCCGGACCCTGAGGTGTTCGCAGCGGAGATGCGTGCAGCAGGAGTTCGCGGTGTCCGTCCAGTCGTGGTGCTCGATGACTGGTCGGGTCTTGCCGCTGCGAGGTGCCGTTGGCTCCTGCGCCACCACGGTCATGATGACGTGAGGCTGCTCGACGGTGGGCTCGCCGCGTGGGTCGCGGCCGGAGGTGGTCTGGAGACGGGACGACCGGTGATCGAACCCGGCGACTTCCGGGCCGGTCCCGGACGCCTCCCGACGGTCGGTGCGACCGAGGTGCTCGACGCGGCCCGAGACGGCGTCCTGGTCGATGCGCGCGCGCCCGAACGCTTCCGGGGAGAGGTCGAGCCGGTGGACCCGGTCGCGGGCCACGTCCCGGGAGCGGTCAACCTGCCCACCACCGACAACCTCGCTGCGGACGGGCGCTTCCTTGCCGCGCCCGCGCTCCGCGATCGGTTCGCAAGCGTCGGGATCCGTCCCGGCACGACGGTGGCTGCCTACTGTGGCTCCGGTGTCACCGCTGCGCACGAGCTGTTGGCGCTCGAGGTCGTCGGGATCGAGGGCGCGCTGTATCCCGGCTCCTGGAGCGGATGGATCATCGATCCGTCCCGCCCTGTCGTGACGGGAGCCTGACATGGAGATCGTCGCCTCCTGGCCGTCACAGGGGCCACTGGCCGGCGTGGCCGCGTGGGCCGCCCGAGCCGAGCGGCTCGGCTTCGACGTGATCCACGTGCCCGAGACCGTGCACGACCCGTTCGTGGTGAGCGCCCTGGCCCTGGCAGCCACCGAACGCCTGACGGTGCGGACCAGCATGGTGCTCGCCTTCCCCGGAGTCCCATGCTGACCGCCGTCTCGGCGTGGGACCTGGCCCGGTTCTCCGGTGGTCGCTTCGCGCTCGGACTGGCGTCACAGGTGCGCGGCAACATCGTCGACCGCTATGGAGCCGAGTGGTCGGAACCCGTGGCCCGGCTGGGCGACTACGTGGCTGCCGTCCGTGCGGTCTTCCGCAGCTTCCGCACCGGCGACCCGCTCAGGCACGAGGGTCCGCACTATCGGCTCACTCGACTCCAGCCCTACTTCAATCCCGGGCCGTTGGACGACGAGGCCCATGAGCCGTCCTTGTGGACCGGTGGTGTCAATCCTCGGATGTGCCGCCTGGCCGGTGAGGTCTCCGACGGCTTCGTCTGCCACCCCACCAACTCGCATCCCGAGGTCATCCGGCGGCACGTGCTGCCCGCAGTGGAGGAAGGGCGACGGGCTTCGGCGCTTCCGGGACGGCGACCCTTCCTCGTCGCCGGGCCACAGCCCGTCACCGCTGCTGACTCCGCGGGTCTGGCCCGCGCCGTGCAGGCTCGTCGCAGTGAGCTCGCCTTCCTCTACAGCACCCCTGCCTACCGTCTCCAACTGGAGACCTTCGGGCTCGAGGGACTGGGGGAGCGACTCTCCGCCCTGGTGCAGGAGCAACGTTGGGGCGATCTGGAGGGCATCCTGACCGACGAAGTGGTCTCACGTCTGGTGCCCGTGGCGGTGCATGCGGAACTGCCCGGACTGCTTCGGCGCTGGTATGCCGACCTTGCTGACGGGATCGTGCTCGCGCTGCCCGAGGCAGACACGCCTGACGCGTTGGACGACACCGCGCTTGCCGGCCTCGTCGAGGCGTGCCGGGCGATCTGAGCCTCATCTCACCAGTGGACTCCCTTGAAGAGTCGGGCGAGCATGATCTGCTCGCTCTCACGCTTGCCGCCCTCCGCCTGGTCGCCGCGGGCGGCAGCGGAGTCGGGGAAGACGTGATAGGCCATGTTGAGCATCCGGAACGACGCCTTCGGCGCCACGGTGTGCGCGACCGCGCCGGCGTTCCCGAGCATCGTGTTGAGTTCGTGCGGCTTCTCCACCAGCGCCTTGATCACCACGTCTGCGGCCTGGCCCGGGGAGATGGTGGGGAACTTGTCGTAGATCTTGGTCGGCGCGATCATCGGGGTCTTCACCAACGGCATGTGGATGTTGGTGAAGGTGATGCCGTCGCCGACGACCTCGGAGGCCACGACGCTGCTCCAGGCGTCGAGCGCAGCCTTCGAGGCGACGTACGCCGAGAATCGGGGCGGGTTGGTCTGCACGCCGATCGAGCTGATGTTGACCACGTGGCTGCGCTTCTGGGTCCGCATCTGCGGGAACAGGCCCATGATCAGCCTGATCGCACCGAAGTAGTTGAGCTGCATGGTGCGCTCGAAGTCGTGGAACCGATCGTGGCTGAGCTTGATCGAACGGCGGATCGAACGGCCGGCGTTGTTGACCAGGTAGTCGACCGACGGCAACTCCTCGATCAACCGGTTGCACAGGTCGTCGATGGCCTCGAGGTCCGAGAGATCACACGGGAAGACGTGAGCTTGCCCGCCGCGCATCTCGATGGTGCGTTGCAGTGCTTCCAGCTTCTCCCGTCCGCGGGCCACGAGCACGGGGATGCCGCCTGCCTGGGCCACCTTGAGGGCGGTCACCTGGCCGATGCCCGAGGAGGCGCCGGTGATCACGACGTACCTGCCCTCGAGCGCGGCCCGGTTGGCCGGGTCGCGGCCGGTGCTCCGGTCAAGGTTCTCCTCCCAGTAGTTCCACAGCAGGCGGGAGTAGGAGTCGGTGTCCGGGACCGCGATCCCGGAGCCGGCGAGGGCCTGTTCGGTGCGTCGGGAGTCGAAGACGGGCACGAAGTTGGTGTGGGCGAGCACCTCCTTGGGGATGCCGGCGCGGCCCACCGTCTGCCCCAGCATCGCCTGCACCGGCGCCGTGCGCATCGCCTGCGAGAGCAATCGCCCAGGCTGCAGCTGTCGGGGCAGCGCGCTCAGCGTCGGACCCATTCGATCGAGGGAGTGGCGAACTGCGGCGCCCCAGCAGCGGCGCAGAAGCCGTTGATCATCTCGACGACCGACTGCGGCTCCGGGTTCACCAGGTGGAAGGCCTCGCCGTCGCGTTCGGGAAGGTGCGCGAGATGGTCCATCGCCTTGGCGACGTAGTCGACCGGCACGATGTTGGTGTTGCCCAGGTCGATGCCCAGGAGCGGCAACCAGCTCGGGAACACGTCGCGGAGCCGTTTGAGGACGGGGAAGAAGTAGTAGGGGCCGTCGACCTTGTCCATCTCACCGGTCTCGGAGTGCCCCACGACGATCGCCGGTCGGTAGACCCGCCACGGCACCACGGACTCCTCACGCACGATCCGCTCGGACTCGTACTTCGTGCGGTGGTAGGGCGACGGCAGCACCTGCCCCTCGGCGAACATGGTCTCGTCGAAGGCGCCCTCGAAGTCACCGGCGGCAGCCACAGAGGAGACCTGGTGGAAGCAGCCGGCTTGCACCGCGGCCGCCAGCTCCAGGGCATGGCGGGTGCCGTCGACGTTCATCGCGTCGTTGGTGGCGTCGTCAGCAGTCATGTCATAGATGGCCGCCAGGTGGAAGAAGTGGTCGATCCTCCCGCGGTGCTCTGCGATCCAGGCCTCATCGACACCGAGCCCCGGCGCAGACAGGTCGCCGACGACCGGCACGACACGATCGCTGCCCCACTCATCGATCAGGCGCTCGATGCGGGGCAGCGAGGACTCGCGGCACAGGACGAAGACGTCGCCCTCGCGCTTCTCGACGAGCTCGTGGACGAGGAACCTGCCGATGAAGCCGGTGGCACCGGTGACGAAGTAGGCCATGCACCGGGAGCCTAGTGTGCGCAGGGGTCGGGCCACACCGTTTCAGCAGCTCGAACTTCGGAGCCGAGTGCGCGATGCGTCAGTCGGAACTGCCGCCGAACATGATCTCGTCCCAACTGGGCACGGAGGCACGGCCCTTTCGGCGCGACGTACGCCGGGGCGCCGGAGGCTCCTCCGCCTTGGGTTCATCAGCGGCCGGCTGGTCGCTGCTCTCGGCCCGGGACGGGTCGGACTCATCCGTCTCGGCCTGCCGCGACTCGGTCATCGGCTCGGGAGTGGGGGCGAGCGCCGGGTCCTCGGCCAGCCCGGCGTCACGAGCTGCCCGGGCCGTCTCGGTCAAGTCGACGGTGCTCTCCTCGGCCACGTAGGGGGCCGGCTGCTCGGAGGACTGGATGAGTGCGATTGCGTCCTCGCCGAGTGGGAGCTGCTCGCTCTGCTGGCTGCTCTGGCGACGCGCCCGTGCCTCCTCGAGGTCGTTGCGCGGCGCGGGAGCGGCGGGTGACGTCGGGGCCGGGGCGTCACCGACGAGCCAGCGAGCGTCGTCGTCATCGACGACCACGTAGTTGCCGGGCAGGTCGTAGGAGTAGTGGGCGACCCCGATGCGGTCCTCGACCTCATAGGTCGCCTCAAGGGTCCACCGACCGTCCTCGCGGCGCCAGGCGTCCCACTCGACGCCATCCACGGACTGGCCGTGAGCGCGCATCTGTGCCTCGACAGCGTCGCCGAGCGTGCGGGCTCCCGTCTCACCCGAGCGGCGGCGTACGGAGGAGCGCTGGGCGCGTTGGGCCATGTGTTGGCGCTCGGCCAGCACCGGGTTCACGAAGGGGCGATCTTGTCGACCGAGGTCTGCGCCGCCTGGGCCACGGCCTCGGCCGTCTCGCCGGCCCGGATGCGCGCTTGGATGTCGCGAGGGCGGAGGGTGCTTTCCATCTGGATCTCCAACTGGCCGATGTGGGATCTGTCGCCGCGCACAGCAGCACGCAACTTCGTGTCGACGTCGAGGGAGAAGCGCTCACCACTGTCGCTGACCAGGAGCAGGCGCTGCTTGTCATCACTCAGTCCAGCGAGCGTGAGGTGCAACATCTGCGTTGTTCCTTCTCCTCGATCTCGACTTCGAGCCACGAGCCTACGCCAGTGTCCAGGTCGGGCCGGGCACCAGAGGCGGCGTGGCCCCACCTGGCAGCGATAGCCTTCGGCCGTGAACAGCCACGACCTCCTCGTCATCCTCGACCTGGTCGGCATCTTCGTCTTCGCCATCTCAGGTGCACTCGTGGCCGTGCGCAAGCAGCTCGACCTGTTCGGGGTCCTGGTCCTTGCGGTCACCACAGGTCTGGGAGGCGGGTTCCTCCGCGACGTGCTCATCGACGCGACACCGCCGGCAGCGCTCCAGGACTGGCGGTACCTGACGGTGCCGGTTGCCGCCGGCCTGCTCTGCTTCGTCTTCCACCCGCAGGTCGGACGCCGGGAGAGCGCGGTCAACGTCTTCGATGCGTTCGGTCTCGCGCTCTTCTGTGTCACGGGCACGGCGAAGGCGCTCAGCTACGGCCTCGGTCCGGTGCCCGCAGCCCTGATGGGGATGGTGACCGCCATCGGTGGCGGCATGGTGCGCGACCTGCTTGCCGGCCGGGTCCCGGTGGTCTTCCGTGGTGAGCTCTATGCGACGCCGGCGCTGGTGGGAGCGGCCATCGTGACGATCGGCTGGCAGCTCGACCAGGAGCTGTGGCTGGGTGCCGCGGTCGGTGGCACCACCTGCCTCGTGTGGCGGCTGTTGGCGTTGCGGTTGCGCTGGCATGCGCCGTTGCCCCGGGGCTCCGCCAGTACGTGACGGCGTACGTCGCCACATGCGTCACACCTGGTGGGGAAACTGCATGCTTGGCGTGCGTGGCTACGGGCGCCAAGCGACAAGTTCCCCGCCCGGGCGGGGAATCGCGGGGCCAGCGGGGCGGGTGGGATCAGCCGAGGACGCGGGTCAGGTAGGCGTTGGCGAAGACCCGGTGGGGGTCGAGCCGGTCTCGTAGCGTGAGGAACTCCTCGAAGCGCGGATAGACCTCGGCCAGCTGCTCGGCGGTGCGGGTGTGCACCTTGCCCCAGTGAGGTCGGCCGCCGTGGGCGACCATGATCTGCTCCATCGCAGCGAAGTAGTCGCGGTGATCGGTGCGTGCGTTGACGTGGAACGCCAGATACATCGACTCACGGC
The DNA here is from genome assembly GCF_021555175.1 of Nocardioides alcanivorans. Classification (GTDB taxonomy): domain Bacteria; phylum Actinomycetota; class Actinomycetes; order Propionibacteriales; family Nocardioidaceae; genus Nocardioides; species Nocardioides alcanivorans. The sequence goes on from NZ_JAKGRW010000016.1 coordinate 61,787, forward strand.
CGGTGGAGGTGCCCAACGTGATGTCGTCGGCGGGGGTCTGGCGGATCTCGACGGGGAAGCTGATGCGCCACTGGGACCGCTCGATGCGGTCCCGTGCCTCCCGCAGGGCCGCGAGGCCGGCCGCGCGGGGGACGGCGTACTCCATCTCCTTGAAGACGACGGTCCGGGGCGTGGTGAACACCCGGTGGGGAATGTCGCTGTAGCGACGCTCGGAAAGGAACTTCACGGCCAGTTCGTTGAGTCGCGGGACGCTGTCGGGACGGGCGTTGCCGACGCGGTTGATGACCGAGTAGACGCGGTTGGCGAGGAAGTCGTCGTCCCACCAGGCGCGCAGCCGGCTGAGAGGCTCGGCCTGGCTCGGCTCGTTGTCGAGCCGGTTGTTGGTCTTCACCTGCATTCCGTCGGTGTGCGGGAACCAGTACATGTCGACATGATGGTTGTCGGCCACGAACTCGTCGTAGCGTGCCAGGCCCTCCGCCCACGAGATCGGCTGCTCGTGGGCCTCGAGCACACCGAGCGGCTCCACGTCGAACGTGAGGGAGGTGAGGACGCCGAGGGCGCCGAGTCCGATCCTTGCCGCCGCGAAGAGCTCCGGGTTCTCCGTGCGGGATGCCCGGAGCAGTTCGCCCTCGCCAGAGACGAGCTCCAGGCCGCTCAGCTGGGCTGACAGGGAGGCGCTGACACCGCCGGTGCCGTGGGTGCCGGTGCTGGTCGCACCGGCGACGGTCTGCTCGGCGATGTCACCCATGTTGTGCAGGGTGAGCCCCATCCGGGCGAGCTCGGTGTTGAGGACCCTCAACGGGGTGCCGGCGGCAGCGGTGACGGTCATCGCGGCCCGGTCGACCTCGAGGATGCCGATCATGCGGTCCGGCCGCAACATGATGTCCTCCGGCGCGGAGATCCCGGTGAAGCTGTGGCCCGTGCCGACCATCTTCACCCGGCGTCCAGTGCCCGCGGCGCGTGCGACGATCTCGGCGACCGACGCGGGGTCGGTGGGGGCGAGGACCTCGCTCGGGGAGGCCGTCTCGAGCCCGGACCAGTTGCGCCATGTGCTCATGGCGGACGAGGCTACTGCAAGAAGTGGATCAAGTGTCCCGATGGGCACTTCCTACGGGGTTCTTCCTACGATGGGGCCATGGCACCGGATCCTCTTCCCTTCGATGCACTCCTGCTGGTCTCCTTCGGCGGTCCGGAGGCTCCGGAGGACGTCGTTCCCTTCCTCGCCAACGTGACCCGTGGTCGCGGCATCCCGGAGGAGCGGTTGCGCGAGGTCGGCGAGCACTACTTCGGGTTCGGGGGCAAGTCGCCGATCAACGATCAGAACCGCGCCCTGCTGGCGGCCCTCCGGGACGACTTCGCGGCGGCCGGCCTCGACCTGCCGGTCTACTGGGGCAACCGCAACTGGGACCCCTACCTGCGCGACGCGCTTGCGCAGATGAAGGCCGACGGCATCCGGCGAGCCGCGTGCTTCGTGACCTCCGCCTACTCCTCCTACTCTGGCTGCCGGCAGTACCGCGAGGACCTGGCCGGCGCCGTTGCCGAGGTCCCGGGTGCTCCGCAGCTGGACCGCCTGCGTGCCTACTTCAACCACCCGGGCTTCATCGCCCCCGTCGTCGACGCGACGCTCACCGCGCTCTCCGAGCTCGACCCGGCCCGCCGCGACGAGACGCACCTGGTCTTCGTCACCCACTCGATCCCGGTCACGATGGCCGAGGGAGCCGGCCCCGACGGTGACGCCTACGTCGAGCAGCACCTCAGCGTCATGGCCGAGGTCGTCGAGCGGGTCCGGTTGGAGACCGGCCACCGCTACTTCCACGACCTCGTCTACTGCTCGCGTTCGGGGCCGCCCCAGGTGCCGTGGCTGGAGCCCGACGTCAACGACCATCTCGAGATGCTCGCCGAGGAGGGTGCTCGACCGGTCGTGCTCATCCCGATCGGCTTCGTCTCCGACCACATGGAGGTCGTCTACGACCTCGACACGGAGGCTGCGGCAACGGCGGAGCGTCTCGGCATGCCGTTCGCGCGGGCGGCGACGCCGGGCGTGGACCCCGGTTCGTCGCGATGGTGCGCGACCTCCTGCTCGAGCGAGCCGCCGTCGAGCGTGGCGGCGACGTGACCCGCCAGGTGTGCGGGTCACTCGGCCCGGCGCAGGACCTGTGCCCGCTGGACTGCTGCCCCAATCCGAGATCCCCGCTGCCGACCCTGGGCGACCTGCCCGAGCGGGAGTCCGTGTGAGCGACGGCGAGGCTCTCGGGGAGGGGCTCCTCGAGCTCGCGGTGCGTGCCGCCGCCGAAGCGGCCACGTTGGTCGCCGCCCGACGCAGCGGCGGCGTCCGGGTGTCCGGCACCAAGTCGTCGGACGTCGACATCGTGACCGAGGTCGACACCGAGTGCGAGCGACTCCTGCGCAGTCTCGTCCTCACCGCCCGCCCTGAAGACGGCTTCCTCGGTGAGGAGGGTGACGACGTCATCGGCAGCAGCGGCGTGCGCTGGATCGCCGATCCCATCGACGGCACCGTCAATTTTCTCTACGGATTGCCCCAGTACGCCGTCTCCCTGGCTGCGGAGGTCGACGGGGAGGTCGTTGCCGGAGTCGTGGTCAACCCCGCGACCGGAGTCGCCTACCGGGCCCGTCGTGGTGGTGGAGCGTGGCGCTGGCAGGGTCCCGCGGCATCGAAGGATGCGCGGCCCGAGCGCCTCGAGGTGAGGGGCGCGGTGCCCGTCGCGGAGCGGTTGGTGCTCACCGGTTTCAACTACGAGGCGCACATCCGTCGGATCCAAGCTGCTGCGGCTGCGAGCTTGTTGCCCCGGGTGCGTGACATCCGCCGCCTGGGTGCCTGTGCGCTCGACCTGTGCCATGTCGCGGAAGGGGCGGCCGATGGCTACGTCGAGGAGGGCGTGGAGCTCTGGGACCACGCGGCCGGGGCGCTCATCGCGGAGGAGGCCGGAGCCCGTTCGGTGCGCACGGTCGGACGTGGTGGCAAGGCCGCGTTGGTCTGCGCACCGGAGACCGGATTCGACGATTTCTGGGCCCTCGTACGCGACGCAGGATTCCTCGCAGAAGGGGAATAGTCGACCCCGGTGGTTGGTTGCTCCGGCACGTCGTGTGGAATGCGCGTGCACATTGTGCCCCGATGGTGCACAATCTGGCGCCGAACGTGCGACATATTCAGTGCGCAAGTCATGAAGTGGAGAGGTTGATGGCGACCGATTACGACGCCCCGCGCAAGAACGAAGAAGACCAGAGCGAAGAGAGCATCGAAGAGCTCAAGGCGCGGCGTCACGACAAGAACTCCGGCAAGGTCGACGAGGACGAGGCGGAAGCCGCCGAAGCCTTCGAACTGCCCGGTGCCGACCTGTCGCACGAGGAGCTTGCGGTCGAGGTGAAGCCCAAGCAGGAGGACGAGTTCACCTGCATGAGCTGCTTCCTCGTGCACCACCGCAGTCAGCTCGCCGACGCCAAGTCGATGATCTGCCGCGACTGCGCCTGATCCTCGGCTTGATCTTCTTCCGCCCAGCGGACGCTGAAGCCCCGCAACCTCGTGAGGTTGCGGGGCTTCAGCGATCTCTCGGGGCTACTCGCCGTCGGCGCGGAGCCCGGGCGGCAGCTCTCCGGTGGAGGCCAGGTAGTAGTGGGCCACCTTGCGAGCAGCCAGCATCCGGACCACGGCCACGAAGGTGCCGCTGAACGCTGCCCAGGCCAGGGCCTCGCGGAAGTTGACGTCGGGATCGGCCGGATTGGCCGGTGGCTTGTGCCCCGTGGCGGCCTTCCAGGTGGCCGTCATGGCCTTGCGGGCGACGATGCCGCTGCCCAGGGTGGTGGCGGTGGCCATCACTCCCCAGAGCTTCGAGCTGGCTTCCTTGTCGTCGGACTTCGCCATCACTGACCTCCCGTGGTTTCGGAAACGGAGTTGAGCACCTTGGCCAGGCGTTGTGGGTGCCGGGTGGCCACCAGCCAGTACGGCGTCGGATCGGCCGGGTCGGACACGGTGACCTTCACCGCACGCTTCAGGTAGGGCCGCAGGAGCAGGAAGGCGCGGGCGTCGGCCTCGACACCGGCGAGCCGGCGCGCCGCCTCGGGATCCAGCGGAGTGGTCTCGCCCAGCAGCGCAAGAGGGATGTGGGCCCGTCCGGCGCGAAGCTCACCGTCGGCCACCTCGATCCGGGCGGAGCCGAACTGCATGAGCGCGCCCGCCATGCACACGCCGACCGCAGCCACGATGCAGGCGATCACCAGTCCCGAGAGTGCATCGACCACGGCAAGGACCAGGAAGAAGCTGATCAACAGCATCGTCGCGTGGGCCCACCACCTCAGCGGCACGGACAGACGTTCGGCGTACTCCACGGGGATGAGTTTCCCAGACAGGTGATGTGAACGCACGGGTAGGGTCTGCAGCATGACTGACGAAGGCGCCGAGGTGCCCCTGGTCCGGCTCGATCCGGACCTTCCGATTCCCGGCTACGCGCACCCGGGCGATGCCGGTGCCGACCTGATGTCGCGCATCGACCTCGTGCTCGAGCCCGGGGAGCGGGCCCTGGTGCCGACAGGTGTCGCGTTGGCGCTGCCGCCGGGCCACGTCGGTCTGGTCCATCCCCGTTCCGGGCTCGCCGCCCGCCATGGGATCACCATCGTCAATGCCCCCGGCACCGTCGACTGCGGCTACCGCGGTGAGATCAAGGTGCTGTTGCTCAACACCGACCGCAATCAGCCGTTCGAGGTACGCCGCGGCGACCGCATCGCCCAGCTCGTGGTGCAGTGCTTCGAACGGGTTCGCTTCGTCGAGGTGTCGGCCCTCGACGACTCGGTGCGTGGAGCGGGGGCTACGGTTCCACCGGCGGTTTCGTCGGAGCAGACCCACAGAGGAGTTCGTTGTGAAGTTCGGACGCAAGTCCACCAAGGCCACGGAGACCACGAAGGTCGAGAGCCCGGCCGCGGGGGATGCGACCGAGGCCGAGGTCCCGCAGACGCAGGAGCCGGTCGGCCCCCGCGACGTCTCCGAGGTCGACCTCGAGGACGGGGTGCCGCGCGTCGACCTGACCAGCCTGCTGATCGCCCCGGCCGAGGGACTCGAGCTGCGGATGCAGGTCAACGAGTCCGACGGCCAGGTGCAGAGCGTCCTGCTCACCAACGACGAGGGCGCTGTCGAGCTTCGGGTCTTCGCTGCTCAGCGGGGCGGGGACATGTGGTCGGAGGTGCGCAAGCAGATCGCAGCCGAGACCTCCCGCCAGGGCGGCACCGCCACCGAGAACGATGGCTCCCAAGGGCCCGAGTTGCACTGCCAGATGACGGTCCGCACCGCGGACGGCCGCACCGGCGTGCAGCCGACGCGCGTGGTGGGCTTCAACGGCCCACGGTGGTTCCTGCGCGCCACCTACCTCGGTCGGCCCGCGGTGCAGCCCGAGCAGGCCGAGGACTTCGAGAAGGCCGTCAACGCGTTGGTCATCCGTCGCGGTGACGGGCCGATGGCGCCGGGCGAGGCGTTGCCCATCAACCTGCCGCCGCAGGCTCGGCGCGTCAAGCCGGCTGAGTGAGGACCTGATGGAGGAGCGCGGCTGGCGGGCCCGCCTGGGCCGTCGGATGAGCGACTGGGCGAGCAGCAGCGATCAGCACGCCCGGGACCTGCGCCGTTCCCACGAGACGTCCGGCCGGCTCAGCATCGCCGAGGCCGGTGATCGGGAGAAGGTCCAGCTCACCGGCACTCTTCGATCGGTGACCCTCCGTCCGCGCGGGGGAGTCCCAGCGTTGGAGGCCGAACTGGACGACGGCAGCGGGGTGCTGACGCTCGTGTGGCTGGGACGGCGTCGCATCGTCGGCATCGAGGCAGGCAGAGCGCTCTCGGTGGGCGGTCGGATCGGCGTCCAGGACGGTCACCGAGTGATGTACAACCCCAGATACGAGCTTCGGCATGAGTGAGCACGCTGCCAACTCCGCGTCGGCCCCGACCTCTGCGGAGCAGACGGTCGAGGCCGTCGTCCGCCACCAGCTCTCCCGGGCCCTCGGAGGCCGCCGGGGCATGCTCGAGGCCGCGGTGCCGACGATCATGTTCACGTTCTCGTTCATCGCCTTCAAGGACCTCAAGGTCTCGCTGACGATCAGCCTGGCAGCGGCGATCCTGGCGCTGCTGGTCCGACTGGTGCAACGCAGCACGGTGCAGTTCTGCGTCAACGCGCTCGTCGGCATCGCCATCGGCGCTGCCTTTGCCCTGCGGGCCGCGAAGGCCGGTGGAGACGCCAATGACCAGGCCCTGGCCTACTTCCTCCCGGGCCTGCTCTACAACGCTGCCTATGCCGTTGGCCTGACGCTCTCCAACCTGCTGCGCTGGCCCATCATGGGCTTCATGGTCGGCAGCGTCACCGGAGACCTGACCGCCTGGCGCAAGGACCCGGGCATTCGGCGGCTCTGCTCCCACCTCACCTGGATGCTGGTGCTGCCCTGCCTGCTCCGGGTGCTCGTGCAGACGCCGTTCTACGTGCTCGGCAAGAGTGGCGGCATGGAGCCGAGCACCGCGGTCGCGGCGCTCGGGATCTCCAAGATCGCCATGGGGTGGCCGCTCCAGCTGGCGGCGCTGGCAGCCATGGTGTGGTTGCTGGCCCGCAACGCCACGCCGGTCCAGGAATCCTCCGACCAGGACGGCCCGGAACCCGCCCCCGAGGGCGCAGCGGAGCGCGAGGGCTCAGCCGCCTCGGAGTGAGGCCGCGGCGTCAGCTCTTCTCGGGCCTGGGGAGAGGATCCGTTGGAGCTCCGGCTCGACGTCGTCGGGCACCACGAAGAGGAGCTCGTCCCCGGCTTCGATCGGCTCCTCGTCGGCGGGGGTGTAGACCTGCCCGTCGCGGATGATCGTGACCAAGGCGCAGTTCTCCGGCCACGGGATGAGCCCCGAAGGCGTGCCGACGTACGGCGAGTCGTCGGGGAGCGTCATCTCAACGAGGTTGGCGTTGCCCTTGCGGAAGGTGAACAACCGCACCAGGTCGCCCACCGAGACGGCCTCCTCGACCAGGGCAGACATGATGCGGGGGTCGAGACACTGACGTCGACGCCCCAGGCCTCGGTGAACAGCCACTCGTTGTTGGGGTGGTTGACACGACCGACGGTGCGCGGCACGCCGAACTCGGTCTTGGCCAGCAGCGCGGTGACCAGATTCGCCTTGTCGTCACCGGTGGCCGCGATGACCACGTCGCAGTTCTGCAACCGCGCCTCCTCCAACGAGCTGAGCTCGCAGGAGTCGGCCAGCAGCCATTCGGCGTCAGGCACCGAGTCGGGGCGGATGGAGGCCGGAGCCTTGTCGATCAGCAGCACCTGGTGGCCGTTCTCGATCAACTCGCGGGCGACCGACCGGCCCACCGCGCCGGCACCGGCGATGGCGACGCGCATCAGTTCTCCTCCGGTCCGCGCTGGACGATCCTGTAGGCCCGGGAGGCGCTGTCCTCGCGCATCACCAGATGGAGCACGTCGCCCTCCTGGAGGACGGAGTCGCGGGTGGGCAGCATGCCCTCGCCGAGCCGATCGATCCAGGCGATGCGGACGCCGGCCTGTTCCTGCAGGTCGAGAGTGCGCTGCCCGACCCAGGCGTCGGGGATCACCACCTGGTCGAGTCGGATCGTGCCCGAAGGGTCGCGGAAGGTCGGCTCGGCGCCAGCCGGCAGCACCCGACGCAGCACCTGGTCGGCAGTCCACTTGACGGTGGCGACGGTCGTGATGCCGAGTCGTTGGTAGACCTCGGCCCGGCCCGGGTCGTAGATCCGGGCGACGACCGTCTGGATCCCGAAGCTCTCCCGAGCGACGCGCGCCGCGATGATGTTCGAGTTGTCACCGCTGGAGACCGCGGCGAATGCGTCGGCGCGGCCGATCCCTGCCTTCGTGAGCACCGCCTGGTCGAAGCCGTAGCCGGTGATCTTGTCGCCGTTGAAGGTCGGTCCGAGCCTCCGGAACGCGTCGGGGTTGCTGTCGATCACCGAGACGGTGTGGTTCCTGTCCTCGAGGCTCCGCGCGAGGGTGGAACCCACTCTGCCGCAGCCCATGATCACGACGTGCACAACGGGAACGCTACCGCAGAGGGAGTGGTTGGGCCCGATGTGGACTAGCCTCCTCGTCGTGGGTGTCGGAGACGTCTCGAAACGGATCCTGCTGGGCCGCAAGCTCCGCAGCTCGCAGCGGGGCGGGACCCTGCTGCCGAAGCGGATCGCGCTCCCGGTCTTCGCGAGCGACGCGCTGTCGTCGGTCGCGTACGCCCCCGACGAGATCTTCATCATGCTGGCGCTGGCCGGGGCGTCGACGTACGCCTGGTCGTGGAAGGTCGGGCTGGCCGTCGCGCTGGTGATGGCTGCGGTGATCGCCTCCTACCGCCAGACCGTGCACGCCTATCCCAGCGGCGGCGGGGACTACGAGGTGGCCAAGGTCAATCTCGGCGAGCGGGCCCAGATGACGGTGGGGGCCGCGCTGCTGCTCGACTACGTGCTCACGGTCGCGGTCTCGATCTCCTCGGGCGCCCAGTACGCCGCAGCTGCCGTTCCGGTGCTGTCGGGGCACGAGGCCGGCTTTGCGGTCGCCCTGGTGCTGCTGCTGACCGCCGTCAACCTACGCGGCATGCGTGAGTCGGGACTGCCCTTCGCGGTTCCCACCTACCTGTTCATGGGCGGGGTCCTGCTGATGTGCGGCATCGGGATCTGGCAGTTGGTCACCGGCAGCCTGGGCACCGTCGAGACCGCTGACTTCGAGATCGTGCCGTCGTCGGGCTACGAGCAGGAGCTCACCACCGTCGGGCTGATCTTCCTGCTGGCCCGCGCCTTCTCGTCGGGCTGTGTGGCGCTGACCGGAGTCGAGGCGATCTCGAGTGGCGTGCCGGCCTTCCGACGTCCGAAGTCGACCAACGCGGCGACCACGCTCCTCCTGCTCGGGCTCATCGCGATCACGATGATGATGAGCGTCATCATCCTGGCGCGCGAGATGGGGCTCAGGTACGTCGACCCGCACCACCTGGACCGGCTGCGGCAGCCCGACGGGTCGCCGGTCGCAGACGACTACGACCAGCACACGGTGGTGGCGCAGTTGGCGAAGGCGATCTTCGACGGTTTCCCACCCGGCTTCTACTTCGTCGTGGTGACGACGGGGATCGTGCTGGTGCTGGCGGCCAACACCGCCTTCAACGGCTTTCCCGTCCTGGGCTCGTTGTTGGCGAAGGACGGCTACGCTCCGCGTGCCCTGGCCTCTCGCGGAGACCGGCTCGCCTACAGCAACGGCATCGTGTTCCTGGCCATCATGGCGATTGGCCTCATCTGGGCGTTCGACGCCGAGGTCACCCAGCTGATCCAGCTCTACATCGTGGGTGTCTTCATCAGCTTCACGCTCTCGCAGCTCGGCATGCTCCGGCACTGGACCCGCCATCTCGTGAAGACGAAGGACCCCGCGCAACGCCTCCGGATGCAGCGCTCGCGTGCCATCAACGCGGTGGGGCTCGCCTGCACGGTCGTCGTGCTCGTCGTCGTGCTCGTCACCAAGTTCCTTGCCGGGGCGTGGATCACGGTGCTGGCCATGGCGGTGTTCCTCGCGATCATGTCCCGCATCAACCGGCACTACCGTCGGGTGGCCGCGGAGCTGGCGGCTGACGACCAGGACAAGGTGCTGCCCACCCGGGTGCACGCCGTCGTCCTGGTCTCCAAGCTGCACAAGCCGACGCTGCGGGCACTGGCCTACGCCAAGGCGACGCGGCCCAACGTGCTCGAGGCGATCAGCGTGAGCACGGACTCGGGCGAGGCGGACGCGCTGCTGGCTGAATGGGACAAGCGCGGCGTCGACGTCCCCTTGAAGATCCTCTACTCGCCCTACCGAGAGCTCGTGAAGCCCGTGGTCGAGTACGCGATGGAGATCCGCGCCGCCAACCCCCGCGGCGTGGTGGCGGTCTACATTCCCGAATACGTCGTCGGTCGGTGGTGGGAGCAGCTGCTGCACAACCAGACGGCGCTGCGCCTGAAGGGACGGCTGCTCTTCACGCCGGGCGTCATGGTGACCTCGGTTCCCTACCAGCTGCGCTCCTCCGAGGTGGCGCTCGAGCGCAAGGTTCGCTCCGCCCGTCGTGCCAAGGCCGGCGACGTACGCCGCGGCGCCCCGACAGCTCCTGACCGACACAGCTACAAGCAGGTGGACTGATGCCCGCACGCCCCGATCGTCCCCACCGAGGCGGTCGTCCCAACCGACGCAGGCAGCCCCGAGGCCGGAGCCTGAGGGGCAGCGCTTCGAGGTCGAGGTCGGACCCGTCGCACACGGCGGTCACTTCGTGGCCCGGATCGCCGAACTCGGTGACCGCGTCGTGTTCGTGCGTCATGCCCTACCCGGTGAGCGAGTGGTGGTCGAGTTGACCGAGGGCACCGAGGGCGACCGCTTCATGCGTGGTGACGCGGTGGAGGTGGTGCGCGCGTCGGAAGACCGAGTCGCTGCCCCGTGCGCCGTGGCTGGTCCCGGAGGTTGCGGTGGCTGCGACTTCCAGCACGCCGCCCTGCCGGCGCAACGGCGTCTGAAGACGGCCGTCGTGCTCGAGCAGCTCCGGCGCATCGGTCGGTTGCCGGAGCACCACGAGGTACTCGTGGGATTCGAGGTCGAGGCGGTGCCGGGCGACGAGGACGGGTTGCGCTGGCGGACCCGGACCACCTTCGTCACCGATCGGGACGGACGTCGGGGCATGCGCCGGCACCGCTCGCATGCCGTGGTTCCCGTCGACGATTGCCTGATCGCGACCCGTGACGCGCGCCAACCCCACTCGGGAGGCCCTGACGTGGTGCGGGAACGGGTCAGTGCACGCGAAGGAGAGCATGAGTTCGTCGTCGACGTGGACGGATTCTGGCAGGTGCATCCAGGTGCTCCCAGCATCCTGGTCGACACGGTGATGGAGTGGCTGCGGCCGCAGCCGGGGAGCGTGCCCTCGACCTCTACGCCGGAGCCGGTCTCTTCTCCGCCTACCTGGCCGATGCCGTGGGTCCCGATGGCTCGGTGCTCTCGGTCGAGGGGAGCGCGGCTGCATCGGCGCATGCAAGTACCAACCTGGCGGCGTACGCCGGGGTGCAGGTCGTGGCCGGAGACGTCGCGACGGTGCTGGGTGAGCTCGCTGCTCCCGCCGACGTGGTGGTCCTCGACCCGCCGCGTGCCGGCGCCAAGCGGGAGGTGGTCGCTGAGGTGCTGCGCCGCTCTCCGCGCGCCGTCGCGCTGGTGGCCTGCGACCCAGCCGCACTGGCGCGTGACGTGGCGCTCTTCCGTGAGGCGGGGTGGGACCTCGCGGCGCTGCGGGGCTTCGACCTGTTCCCGATGACGCACCACGTCGAGTGCGTGGCCCTGCTCTCACCCGTGGAGCCGGGCGTGCCGCGTTCGTAAACTTCCTTGAAGTGATGTATCTTGATGTCAAGAGATATTCATTGGGGAATGTAGGCGAACCTTCCTTTCCGTCACCGCCGGGTGGTGGGCAAGATGGGACAGGTAACCCGAGGACTTCTGGAGGAGATGGCTGATGGCCAGTCAGGACAGTTTCGGTGCGAAGAGCACCTTGGACGTGGACGGCAAGTCCTACGAGATCTTCCGGCTGGACGCGGTCCAGGGCGACGGGCTCGACGTCGACAGCCTCCCGTTCTCGCTGAAGGTGCTGCTGGAGAACCTGCTGCGCACCGAGGACGGCGCTGACATCACCGCCGACGACATCCGTGCGCTGGCCGGCTGGGAAGCTGACGCCGACCCCAGCAAGGAGATCCAGTTCACGCCTGCCCGCGTGATCATGCAGGACTTCACCGGCGTGCCGTGTGTCGTCGACCTCGCGACGATGCGCGAGGCCATGGCCGACCTCGGTGGCGACGCCAGCAAGATCAACCCGCTCGCGCCGGCCGAGATGGTCATCGACCACTCGGTCATCGCCGACGTGTTCGGCACGCCCGAGGCGTTCGAGCGCAACGTCGAGATCGAGTACGAGCGCAACCGCGAGCGCTACCAGTTCCTCCGCTGGGGCCAGGGCGCCTTCGATGACTTCAAGGTCGTCCCCCCGGGCACCGGCATCGTGCACCAGGTCAACATCGAGCACCTCGCCCGCGTCGCCTTCACCCGTGAGGTCGACGGGGTGCTCCAGGCCTACCCCGACACCTGCGTCGGCACCGACTCCCACACCACGATGGTCAACGGCATCGGCGTGGTCGGCTGGGGCGTCGGCGGCATCGAGGCCGAGGCCGCGATGCTCGGTCAGCCGGTCTCCATGCTGATCCCGCGCGTCGTGGGCTTCAAGCTCTCCGGCGACCTGCCCGAGGGCTCGACCGCCACCGACCTGGTGCTCACCATTACCGAGATGCTGCGCGAGCACGGTGTCGTCGGCAAGTTCGTCGAGTTCTACGGCCCGGGTGTCTCGGCGCTCCCGCTGGCCAACCGCGCCACCATCGGCAACATGAGCCCCGAGTTCGGCTCGACCATCGCGGTCTTCCCGATCGACGACGAGACGGTCAAGTACCTCCGTCTCACCGGTCGCTCCGAGGAGCAGCTCGCGCTCGTCGAGTCCTACGCCAAGACCCAGGGCCTCTGGCACGACCCGGCCGCCGAGCCGCGTTACTCCGAGAAGCTCGAGCTCGACCTCGCCACCGTGGTCCCGTCGATCGCCGGCCCGAAGCGCCCGCAGGACCGGATCCAGGTCACCGAGGCCAAGCAGTCCTTCCGCGGCGCGCTCAGGGCCTACGTCACCGACGAGGCCGACGCGGTCTCCGGTGCCTACGACGAGGCCCTCGAGGAGTCCTTCCCGGCCTCCGACGCGCCGGCGACCTCCGAAGGCGTCGACGGCCAGACCCCGGCCGCGACTACCTGTCGTGCGCGCCCAAGGACGGTGGCCGCTCGAGCAACCCCGCCCAGGTGACCCTCGCCGACGGTACGTCGTTCGAGCTCGACCACGGCGCCGTCACCATCGCGGCGATCACCTCGTGCACCAACACCTCCAACCCGTCGGTGATGATCGGTGCCGCCCTGCTCGCCAAGAAGGCGGTCGAGAAGGGCCTGCAGCGCAAGCCGTGGGTCAAGACGACGCTGGCCCCGGGCTCCAAGGTGGTCTCCGACTACTACGAGAAGTCGGGCCTCACGCCCTACCTCGACAAGCTGGGCTTCAACCTGGTCGGTTACGGCTGCACCACGTGCATCGGCAACTCCGGTCCGCTGATCCCCGAGGTCTCGGCCGCCGTCAACGAGAACGACCTCGCAGTCGTCTCGGTGCTCTCGGGCAACCGCAACTTCGAGGGTCGCATCAACCCCGACATCAAGATGAACTACCTCGCCTCTCCGCCGCTGGTGGTCGCCTACGCGCTCGCCGGTTCGATGGACGTGGACCTGTTCACCGACCCGCTGGGCCAGGACCAGGACGGCAACGACGTCTTCCTCAAGGACATCTGGCCGTCGCCGGCCGAGGTCGAGGAGACGATCGCCGGTGCTGTCACCTCCGAGATGTTCGGCGACTCCTACAAGGACGTCTTCGCCGGTGACGACCGGTGGCGCTCGCTGCAGACCCCTGAAGGCGACATCTTCGCGTGGGACGAGGACTCGACCTACGTCCGCAAGGCGCCGTACTTCGACGGGATGCCCGACACCCCCGAGCCGGTCACCGACATCGACGGTGCCCGGGTGCTGCTGAAGTTGGGCGACTCGGTCACCACCGACCACATCAGCCCGGCCGGTGCCATCAAGAAGGACTCGCCCGCGGGCAAGTACCTCGCCGAGCACGGCGTGGCACAGCGTGACTTCAACTCCTACGGTTCGCGCCGAGGCAACCACGAGGTCATGATCCGCGGCACCTTCGCCAACATCCGGCTGCGCAACCAGCTGGCTCCGGGCACCGAGGGTGGGTTCACCCGCGACCTGCTCGGCGACGGCGAGGTCACGACAGTGTTCGAGGCGTCCGAGAAGTACATCGCTGCCGGTGTGCCGCTTGTCGTCCTGGCCGGCAAGGAGTACGGTTCCGGCTCCTCGCGTGACTGGGCTGCCAAGGGCACCTCGCTGCTGGGTGTGAAGGCCGTCATCGCCGAGTCCTACGAGCGCATCCACCGCTCCAACCTGATCGGCATGGGCGTCATCCCGCTCCAGTACCCCGAGGGCCAGAACGCGGAGTCGCTCGGCCTGACCGGCGAGGAGACCTTCTCCATCACTGGCATCACGGCGCTCAACGACGGCACCACCCCGAAGACGGTCAAGGTCAAGGCCGGCGACGTCGAGTTCGACGCGGTCGTCCGCATCGACACCCCGGGTGAGGCCAACTACTACCGCAACGGCGGCATCATGCAGTACGTGCTGCGCAACCTGCTGAAGGCCTGACCTCCAGCAGTTGGTCGCCCACGGGCGGTCGTCGGGTTCTCCCGGCGACCGCCCTGCTGCTTTTCAAGGGATTCGGGAATTTCTCCGTCCGACACCCAACCTCCTGCGGCGCCACGGCGTACTTGGTGGTGGGATCCAATCGAAGGGGGACCGATGAGCACGCTCGAGCAGCAGCTCCGCGAGCTGGGGACGCCGCAGCGTCACGCGCCGGCGGACGAGCCCCAGGGCCACGCGCTGTGGGCTCGCGGCAGGCGTTGGCACGTACGACGCCGCGCCGGCTCCGTGCTGACGGTGCTGGGTGCGCTGGTGCTGATCGCTGGGCTGGGCACCTGGAGCTGGGAGAGGTCGCAGCCCCCGGCCGCACTGCCCGCGGCTCAGCAGGGTGAGGTGCTGCTGCCCGACACGATCTTCACCGTCTCCAAGTGGCTCCCGGACCTCGCCCCCGGGCAGGTCGCAGCGATCAACCCGAATCTGGTGCGCGGTGGCTGGTGGGGAGATCGTCGCGGCGTGGCCGCGATCTCTGCGGCCACGGGGGAGTACGGGTTCATCCCGTTGCCTGCGCACGCCACCGAGCCGCGGCTCTCCGCGGACGGTCGCCACCTGGCCTACTGGGCGGCCGGCGAGCCCGAGGGGGACCCGAACACGGTCGAGGACGGCGTGAGCATCACCGCAGTCGAGGTGCGTGACCTCGAGTCGGGGGCGACGACCCGGCTCGACATCCCCAGCGAGCACGGCCTGATGCCGTCAGAGATGACCTGGGTGAGTGAGCGGCTCGTGGTCGTCGCGAGCGCGTGGGCGACGGGTGACTCGGGTGATGAGACCCTACGAGGCAGCGGTCGCATGATGGACCCGCTGGTGTGGAAGGTCGGCACGGACACGTGGCAGTCCTGGGCACTGCCGTCGGAGCAGGCACCGGATCTGTTCTCAGCGGTCCGCGGCGACGCCTACCTCAAGCCAGAAGGGCGGAACGGAGTCTGGGTCGACCTCCCGCGCGACTCGCCGGGGCGGATCGCGTGGGTCGGTGACCGGAGCGTGGCGACAACTGCGCCGCAGTCCACCACCCAGGTGGACGACCGCGGCCGGATCGCACAGGTGAAGGCCGTCCGGGGAGGCACGCCCGGAGGGTTGCGTGTCGGCACGCTCCCCAACGGGGGGACGCAGACCCGATGGACGGAGGTCCCCGGCGTTCGAGGCGTCCACGGGGTGCTGGGCTGGCGTGACGGTGAGGTCGTGGTGCTGCGTGAGGTCGACGAACAGCTGGTCATCCAATCGATCGATCCGGAGAACGGTGCGACCACTGAGCTGATCCGGCACCACTTGGCACCGGCCGAGGATCTGTGGCGCACCAACGATGCACTGGGGCACTGGCGGTTCGCGACCGACGTCCTCGAGACCGCGCCGCTCACCGAAGGAGTGCAGCCCCCGAACCCGCTCGACCCGCGCATCGTCCCGGGCGGGACCGCCGTGGTCGTGCTGCTCACCGGGTTCGCGTTGTGGAGGTGGCGACGTGTCCGCCCCTGACGACTTCACCGAGTTCGTGGCGGCTCGCTACCAGGCCCTGTTGCGTACGGCGCGGCTGCTGTCGCGGAGCGAGCACGAGGCCGAGGACCTCCTCCAGGAGGCGCTGGCTCGATGCGTGCCGGTGTGGCGCCGGATCTCGGCCGATCCCGAGGGCTACGTCCGCACCGTGCTGGTGCGGCAGAACATCTCCAGGTGGCGGCGTACCCGGAGGCTGTCGGTGCACCCCACCGAGGTGCCGCCGGAGCGGCCCGTCGTCGACGCCGACGTGGCAGAGCAGCAGCACCTGCGCGAGGCGCTCGCGCAGCTCGCCCCGAGGCAACGAGCGGTGGTCGTGCTCCGCTATGTGGAGGACCGGCCCGAGCGTGAGGTCGCCACGCTGCTCGGCTGCAGTGTCGGCACCGTGAAGTCGCAGGCACACGACGGCTTGGCGCGGCTGCGTCGGATCCTCGGGGAGGATGCGGGACTGGAGAATCGCGCCGCAGCTCCGTTGTGATCGGGAATTGCTCCACGAGGCCCACGAGTCGCGTCCGTCGCCGTGTCGCTAGGTTGGCCCCATGCTTGTTGCCTTCTCCGTCGCCCCCAGTGGAACCGGCCGCCAGGACGCGTCGGTCGCCGACGCTGTCGCCGCCGCCGTGAAGGTGGTCCGGGAGTCCGGCCTGCCGAACCGCACCGACGCCATGTTCACCACCATCGAAGGTCCTGACTGGGACACGGTGATGGACGTCGTCAAGCGGGCCACCGAAGCCGTCGCGCCCTTCGGGTCACGGGTCTCGCTGGTGCTCAAGGCCGACATCCGTCCGGGCTACGAGGGAGAGCTCGACGCCAAGGTCGCGCGGGTCGAGGCCCAGCTCACCGACTGAGCGGCAGGGGCAGGACGCGCCCACCTGGGTACCGGTGGCGGACCCGACGAAGGAGCGTCCGTGAGCCACGTTTCCGACCATGTGCTGGAGCGCCTGCGCGCCTGGGATGTCGATCAGGTCTTCGGATATCCGGGCGACGGCATCAACGGCCTCCTCGGGGCCTTCTCCCGCGCAGACGACGATCCGCGCTTCATCCAGTCACGCCACGAGGAGATGAGCGCCTTCCAGGCGGTGGGCTACGCCAAGCTCAGCGGGCGGGCCGGCGTCTGCCTTGCCACCTCCGGTCCCGGCGCGATCCACCTGCTCAACGGCTTGTATGACGCGAAGCTCGACCACGTCCCGGTGGTGGCGATCGTGGGCCAGACCGACCGGACCGCGATGGGCGGCAGTTATCAGCAGGAGGTCGACCTGCACGCGTTGTTCAAGGACGTGGCCGGTGACTTCGTGCAGACGGTCATGGTGCCCGAGCAGTTGCCCAACCTGCTGGACCGTGCCTTCCGGGTCGCGTTGACCCGGCGTACGCCGACCGTCCTGGTCATCCCCAACGACGTCCAGGAGCTCGACTACGAGCCGCCCACCCACGACTTCAAGATGGTGCCTTCCAGCCTCGACCTCAGTGCCGCATCGACGGCAGTGCCCGACAGTGGGGCACTCGCTCGGGCTGCCGACGTGCTCAACACGGGCGAGCGGGTGGCGGTCCTGGTCGGCCAAGGTGCCCGAGGAGCCGTCAGCGAGGTGACCGAGCTCGCCGACGTACTCGGCGCGGGCGTCGCGAAGGCGTTGCTGGGCAAGGACGTGCTCGCCGACGACCTGCCCTGGGTGACAGGGTCCATCGGCTTGCTCGGCACCCGACCCAGCTACGAGATGATGCGTGACTGCGACACCCTCCTCACCGTCGGGTCGAGCTTCCCCTACAGCCAGTTCCTGCCGGACTTCGACCAAGCCCGGGCGGTGCAGATCGACCTCGACGGCGCGATGATCGGGATGCGCTACCCCTACGAGGTCAACCTCGTGGGCGACTCCGCCAGCACCTTGCGGGCGCTGCTCCCGCTGTTGGAGCGCAAGACCGACCGGAGCTGGCGCGACGGCATCGAGCGGGACGTCGAGAAGTGGTGGCGCTCGATGGACGCCGAGGCCATGGTCGGAGCCGATCCGATCAACCCGATGCGGATCTTCAGCGAGTTCTCGCGGCGCGCTCCCGATGACGCGATGGTCTTCGCAGACAGCGGATCGGCGGCGAACTGGTATGCGCGCCAAGTGCGGATGCGGGGCAACATGCGGGGCACGCTCTCGGGCACGTTGGCCAGCATGGGCCCCGCGGTCCCCTATGCCATCGGTGCCAAGTTCGCGCATCCCGGTCGTCCTGCGATCGCCTTCGAGGGTGACGGCGCGATGCAGATGAACGGGATGATGGAGCTGATCACCGTCGAGCGCTACTGGCGCGAGTGGGACGATCCGCGCCTGGTCGTCGCGGTGCTCCACAACAACGACCTCACCCAGGTCACCTGGGAGCTCCGAGCGCTGGGCGGCACCCCCGCGTTCGTCGAGTCGCAGGCGCTGCCCGACGTCTCCTACGCCGACATCGCGCACGGCTTGGGCCTCGGGGCGATCACGGTCACGGACCCGGACCAGCTCGGGGATGCATGGGACCAGGCCCTCGCCGGTGACCGGCCCTATCTCCTTGACGTCCACTGCGACCCCGACGTGCCACCCGTGCCGCCGCACGCGACCCTCGACCAGATGACGGCGACGGCTCGAGCGTTGATCAAGGGCGACACCAGCAGGTGGGGCGTGTTGAAGGAGGGACTGAAGGTCAAGGCCAGGGAGCTGATGCCCGGCGACCCCGACCAGTGATCGACTTCCGTCACGGCGGAGTGCGTGAGCCGGGGCAGGACGGGTACCGCAGGCCGGACCCACACATCGGAGGTTTCCATGACTGACCCGGAGCCGGCACCCACGCCGTCGACCATCGAGTTGCTGGAACGACTGACCGACGACACCAAGCGCTTGGTGCGTGACGAGATCGAACTCGCCAAGGCCGAGATGACCACCAAGGCGAAGGCCACGGGGATCGGTGCCGGTCTCTTCGGCGCGGCCGGCATCCTCGCCCTCTTCGGACTCGGCGCGACCATCGCCACCGCGATCATCGCGCTCTCCTTGGCCGTGGATGCCTGGCTCGCCGCGTTGATCGTGACGGTCGTCATCTTCGTGGCGGCCGGAGTCGCGGCGCTGGTCGGCAAGAAGCGCATCTCCGAAGGGGCGCCGCCGATGCCGGAGCGGACGGTCGAGAGCGTGAAGCAGGACATCAACACCGTGAAGGGAGCCGGCCATGACGGGTGAGAGCCAGGACGAGATCCAGCAGGACATCGAGGCGACCCGGGAACGGCTGGGCGAGACGATCGACCAGCTCGGGGAGAAGTTCGACGTCAAGAAGCAGGCAAGGGCACACCAGCAGCAGTTGGGGATCACCGCCGGTGCGGTCGTCCTCCTGGCCGTGGCGCTGGTCGTCTGGCGTCGCACGCGCTGAGCCGTCGGCGGGCTGACGTGCGACGCGACGACGTACGTCAGCCGGTCAGGCGGGCGCGTTCCGCCGGTGTCAGCTCGGCAAGGGCGGCATCGAGCTCGCCGGAGATGTCGTGACGCCTGATGGTGGTGGCGACGACGCTGCTGGCCGCGGGGTGGACGAGGAGCGCTCGCAGGACCCGCGCGCCGTTGGCGGGGAGACCCGCGCAGCCAGGGAGAGCGCATCGAGGGCGACCTCCTCGTCGGTGACCGCGGCCGCCAGGCGGACGTCGTCGTCCTCGGGCAGGCGTTCGAGGATCCCTTCGACGGCGGCGTCGTCCTCGGCGAGGTTCGCGACCTCCAGGATCACCCGGCGGTCAGCCGACTCGATGATGCGCACGGCGAGGTCAGGGCTGACCACGGGGAGGAAGCGACTCATCGCCAGGTGCTCCCGACGTTCGAGCAGGACCGCCGAGACCTCGAGGATGCGCGACTCCGGCAGGCCGGCGATGATCGGCCTCGCTCGCTGGGGATCGAGTTGCACACTGAGCTCGGCCAGGAAGGTCGCGGGCAGCGACTCGGCGAGCTTCACCGCCAGCGGCGGCTCCATCGTCGCCGCCGTACGGGCCGAGGCCGCTGGCCCCAGCGCGGCTTGGGCGATCCGGCTCGAGAGTGCCGCGGGCACGGCGCCTGCCAGCTTGCCGATCCGGCGGAAGGTGCGGCGGTGCCGCTCGAAGAGATGCTCGCTCAGCCCTCTCCGGAGGGCGGCCAGGTCGTCGGCGGACTGGTCGAGCAGGTCGGAGAGCTCGGACTCCTCGACGTGCAGCGCCGTGGCCAGTCGCGCCACCTCGCGGCGGGACGCCAACATGCTCACGACTCCTCCAAGAGCAGGGCGCGAGCCCGGCCGCGCAGCGGCCGGGGCAGGGCATTGAGGGCGGCTTCCAACGAGGTCGCAACGAGGGCGTCCTCGCGGTCGACCGCGGCATGCACCAAGGCAGTCAAGGAGTCGAGACGCTCCTGCGGGAGCGCCGCGAGTCCATCCAGCCCGTCGTCGGGCAGCCCGACGCTCCTGGCGAGGTCCTGCGGTGTGGCCACACCGACTCCTCTCGGGTGCAACTGCCTTCGCCGGCAGCTGATAGCAGGTGCAACTGTCTGTGACACCTTATGTCCGATGTTCTCGGGAGTACGGGAAACGCGCCGCGGTGCTGGCCCGGCAGGACGTGTCGGGCTCGTGGCTCACGCGGAACCATTCATCTCGTGCCAGCATGGGGCCATGGAGAGCGAGCTGCGGCACTATCGGACCGGTGGACGCGACGTGGTCCTCGACATCACGGCTGATGCCTCGGACTACGTCAGCGAGCTCGGCGACGGTCTCCTCCACGTCTTCGTGCCTCATGCCACCGCGGGCTTGGCAATCCTCGAGACGGGTGCGGGCTCCGACGACGACCTCCTTGCAGCACTCGCCGACCTGCTTCCCGCGGATGACCGCTGGCGGCACCGACACGGCTCGCCCGGCCACGGCCGATCGCACGTGATGCCGGCCCTGGTGCCCCCGTACGCCACCGTGCCGGTGCTCTCCGGCGCCTTGGCCCTTGGCACGTGGCAGAGCATCTGCCTCGTGGATCTCAACCTCGACAACACCGAACGGGACGTCCGGTTCTCGTTCCTGGCCGGGTGAGGGCGATGACGGAGGTGCAGCGAGCTGTCGCGCTCTATCTGCTCGTCGACCGGCACGGCCGGGTGCTGTTGCAGGAGCGCGACTCCGAGGCGCCGCGCTACGCCGACCAGTGGTCGGTCCCGGGCGGCGGCATCGAAGCGGGGGAGTCGCCGTTGCAGGCGGTCCACCGAGAGCTGACCGAGGAGACCGAGGTGGTCCTGCCCGACGGTGAGCTCGTGGCCTGGCGAGCCGAGCGGCGTGAGGTGCCGGGCCTCGGGTTGGTCGACTACCACCTCTTCACCGCGGCAGTGGAGCTCACCGACGCCGACATCACCTGTCATGAGGGTCGGCAGATCGTGTTCGTCGGCCCGGAGCGGTTCGCGACGCTCGACCTGACCGGCTCGGCGACCGAGATCCTCGAGAACTTCGTCCGCTCAGAGCGCTACGCACGTCTCGTGGGCCGATGACGCCCGGACCCGCGCACCACTTCGCCAACGTGCTCCTCGTCGACCCGAGTGGCGCCGTACTGCTGCAGGAACGCGACTCCCGCCCGGCCCTGGACCCGGACTGCTGGGGGCTGCCGGGTGGGCACATGGAGCCAGGGGAGACCGCCGAGTTCGCCGCGCGGCGCGAGCTGGCCGAGGAGACCGGGGTCGAGCTGGCCGGGCCACTGCAGCACTGGGCCGACGTGTCGGTCTTCCACGAGGCCTACGGCACCGACGACGTGGTGCACACCTTTGCCGCGGGCACGCCCCTGGGCGACGCCGACATCGACTGCCGCGAGGGACGACAGATGATCTTCGTGCCGCCTGACGATGCGCTCCTGCTGCCGCTCACCCAGTCCGCCCGCAGGATCCTGCCGGCGTTCCTCGGTTCCCCGCTCCATCGACGACTGCAGGAGGATGCATGCGCCCAACCGTGATCCCGGTCCCCGCCATGGGAGCCGAAGACGTGCTGGTCGGCCACGACGGCGCTGTGTGGACCGGCACCGAGGAGGGCAGCATCTGGCGGGTCGACCCCGAGGACGACAGCGTGCGCCGGGTGGCTCGCACCGGCGGCCGGCCACTCGGCCTGGAGTGGCTCCCCGACGGCGCGATGCTGGTCTGCGATGCCCATCGAGGGTTGCTCCGCGTGGATGTCTCGACGGGCGAGGTGGTCGACCTGCTGCGGATCGTGGAGGGCCGCGCGATGGTCTTCTGCAACAACGCCGCGGTCTCTGCCGACGGCGGTATCTGGTTCTCCGACTCCTCGACCATGTTCTCGATCGAGAGGTGGAAGGACGACTTCCTCCAGGGCACGCGCACCGGGCGATTGCTCCATCGCAGCGCCGACGGGGAGGTGCAGGTGGTACTCGACGGGCTCGCCTTCGCCAACGGGGTCGCACTGGCTGCCGACGAGAGCTGGGTCGCCGTCGCCGAGACAGGCGCCCGCACCGTGGTGCGGCACTGGCTCTCCGGGGCGCGCGCCGGTCGCCGGGAGTTCCTCGTCGAAGGGCTGCCGGGCTATCCCGACAACATCTCCCGGGGCAGCGACGGCCTGGTCTGGGTCACCATCGCCTCGCCGTCCGACCCGATGGTGGAGCGGCTGCAGAAGGCTCCGATGGTGATCCGGCGCCTTGCCACCAAGATCCCCGAGCGGCTCCAACCGGCGCCGAAGCAGACGGTGCGGGTGCAGGCCTACGACGACTCCGGCCGGCTCGTGCACGACCTCGACCTGGAGGCCGTCGGCTACCACATGGTCACCGGGGTGCGAGAGCACCGGGGCAGGGTCTGGATGGGGAGTCTTCACGAGGGCGCGCTGGCCGTCGTCGACCTCCAGCCGAAACCAACCGTCGGGTAGGGTTGTCCGGTGGTCGCGCTCCTGCGGCCACGGCCCCGGACCGGAGGACGACACACATGGGTTACCTGGCGTCGATCACGACCCCCAGGGACCTGCAGGACCTGTCCGAGGAGCAGTTGACTGCCCTCGCCGTCGAGATCCGCGAGCGGTTGGTGGGTGTCTGCTCCCGCACCGGCGGTCACCTCGGCCCCAATCTCGGTGTCGTCGAACTGACCATGGCCATCCACCGGGTCTTCGAGTCGCCGCGCGACCGGATCGTCTTCGACACCGGCCACCAGACCTACGTCCACAAGCTGCTCACCGGCCGGGCCGACCGCTTCGACACGCTGCGGCAGGAGCACGGCCTCTCCGGCTACCCCAGCCAGCGGGAGTCCGAGCATGACATCGTCGAGAACTCCCATGCGTCAACGGCGCTCTCCTACGCCGACGGCCTTGCCAAGGCATATCGCATCAAGGGTGAGGAGCGCCATGTCGTCGCCGTCATCGGCGACGGAGCGCTGACCGGTGGCATGGCCTGGGAGGCCCTCAACAACATCGCGATCGCCAAGGACAGCCGCCTCGTGATCGTGGTCAACGACAACGAGCGCTCCTACACCCCGACCATCGGCGGGCTGGCCACTGCGCTCACCACGCTGCGCACCAACCCGCGCTACGAGGCTGCTCTCGACCAGGTCAAGCGCCGCCTCAACGCCGTGCCTGGTGTCGGTCCTGCCGCCTACGACGCGCTGCACGCGATCAAGAAGGGCATGAAGGACGCGCTCGCTCCGCAGGGCCTCTTCGAAGACCTCGGCCTGAAGTACGTCGGGCCCGTCGACGGTCACGACCGTGCAGCCATGGAGCAGGCGCTGACCAAGGCCAAGGGCTTCGGCGGCCCGGTGATCGTGCACGCCCTCACCCGCAAGGGCCACGGCTACGACGCGGCCGAGAACCACGAGGCCGACCAGTTCCACGCGCTCGGTCCGTTCGACATCGCCTCGGGCGAGGAACCTCCCAAGGGCCGGGTCTGGACGGATGTCTTCTCCGAGGCGATCGTCGACCTGGGCGAACGTCGCCCTGACATCGTGGCGCTGACGGCGGCGATGATGCATCCCGTCGGTCTCGACGCCTTCGAACGTCGATTCCCCGAACGCACCTTCGATGTCGGCATCGCCGAGCAGCACGCGGCCACCTCCGCTGCGGGACTCGCCATGGGCGGCCTGCACCCGGTGGTCGCTGTCTATGCCACGTTCCTCAACCGTGCCTTCGACCAGGTGCTGATGGACGTCGCCCTCCACCGGTGCGGCGTGACCTTCGTGCTCGACCGGTCCGGTGTGACCGGCGACGACGGTGCCAGCCACAACGGCATGTGGGACATGTCGGTGCTGCAGGTGGTTCCCGGCCTGCGCCTCGCTGCGCCGCGTGACGCGGAACGGTTGGTCGAGCTGCTCGACGAGGCCGTCCGTGTGGACGATGCGCCCACGGTGCTCCGCTTCCCCAAGGGCCCGCCACCCCAGGAGATCCCTGCCTTGGAGCGGGTCGGATGGACCGACGTACTGCTGCGGCGCGGAGCGCCGGACGTGCTGCTGGTGGCCGTGGGATCGATGGCCCCGACCGCGCTCGACGCAGCAGTCCGACTCGAGGCACAGGGCATGGGGGTGACGGTCGTCGATCCGCGCTGGGTGAAGCCCATCGATCCGGCGCTCGTGCAGCTGGCTCGCCAGCACAAGCTCGTGGTCAGCATCGAGGACAACGGCGTCGTGGGAGGCGTCGGTTCCGTCCTGCTGCAGACCCTCAACGAGGCTGGAGTGCACACCCCGCTGCGGATCCGGGGGATACCGCAGGAGTTCTTCGACCATGCCAAGAGGGGGCGATCCTCGAGCGGATCGGTCTCACCGGGCCAGCGCTGGCGCGACAGATCACCGGCGAGCTTGCCGCGATCGAGCAGGAACG
This sequence comes from Nocardioides alcanivorans, assembly GCF_021555175.1. Lineage (GTDB taxonomy): Bacteria > Actinomycetota > Actinomycetes > Propionibacteriales > Nocardioidaceae > Nocardioides > Nocardioides alcanivorans. Next base: position 86,402 of record NZ_JAKGRW010000016.1, read on the forward strand.
GATCCTGGCCGATGCGGACCGGGGCCACTAGGCGCGGCTGGGAGGGAGTCGCGCTGACGCTGGTCCTGATCCTGGGACTGGTCAGCGGTTGCGGGCTGGGCGAAGATGCTCCGGCGGAGGGCGGCAGGGCTGTCCAGAGCGATCTGCACCGCGAGGTCAAGATGCTGCTGAAGCAGCGGGTCCGCGCGGTTCGCAAGGGCAAGGTCGACCTGTTCCTCGACGGCCTCGTCGACGACCCGGTGCTCCGGCGTGATCAGCGCGCCTACTTCGAGAATCTTCGGCAGCTGCCGCTCGCCAACTTCGGCTACGCACTGCCCGACGACGGCGTGACCGCCAGCAGCAGCACCGGCCGGGTGATCGCGACCTTGTCGGTGGTGCTGGAACTGGACGGTTTCGACTCCGGGCCGGTGCGCACTCCCACCCGGATGACGCTGGAGCGCGAGCAGGACGGGGTCCTTCGCATCGTCGCGGCCCGCGACGAGGAGTACGAGGTCGAGCGCAACGCGGTGCCACAACCGTGGGACACCGTGCCCATCGAGGTGCTGAGCGGAAACGGCGTGCTCGGTATCTTCGACCGAGACAGTTGGCGCCGGGCGGGGGCGATCATCGCGGAGGTCGAGCAGGCGATCACCGAGGTGTCGGGCCGGGTTCCCTACGCCTGGCCCGAACGGGTGGTCGTCTACGCACTCTCCGACACCTCCTTCCTCGCCCGTCTCCCCGATCTGCCGGGCGACGACCCCGAACGTCTTGACGGGGTTGCCTTCCCGGTGCCGCTGCGTCCCGGCGCAGCCGAGTACGCCGGCACTCGCTTCCTGCTGCACCCGCGGATCCTCGAACGCACCCCGACTATGCGTGCGCGACTCATTCGTCACGAGCTGGTGCACGTGGCGCTGGGCCAGATGGACGACCGGGTGCCGGTCTGGCTCTCGGAGGGGCTCGCCGAGTACGTCTCGGTGCGGGCGTTGGCGCCGCAGGACCGGATGATTGCCCAGGACGCCGTCGCGGCGGCACGCAGCGGCATCAGTGCACTGCCCTCGGACGCCGCCTTCAACGGCAGTGACTCGTCGGCCAACTACGGAGTCGCGTGGTTTGCCTGTGAACACGTGGCAGCCGTCTACGGCGAGCAGGTGCTGTGGCGGCTCTTCGACGAGATGAGAGCCGATGGTGGAGTGGCCGACACCGATCAGGACCGGGTCCTGCTCGATGAGTTGGGCATCGACGGCGACACGCTGGCGAAGGCCGCGGGCTCGCGGATCGTCTCGGTCTTCGGCTGAGGTCGGCCCGGGTTCCACGCCACGATCGGTGGCGTGGGAGCAACTCCGTGAACCACTACGATGCTGCACATGCGTATGCGCTGCTCCGGACCACGTCGTGGGCGAGGTTGGCCTCAGCGTCATCGCGGCGGCATCGGGAACAGCCGGGGCGGGTGCGGTGTTGTCCCGTCGTCTGAATGTCTTCGGTCCGCCGTGCGGCCAACAGGAAAGGTGAGCGTCCTTGAATCTCGTGCACATCGTCGATGAGGTCCCGGAGCTGGAGCACCGCCCTGATCTCCCCCTGGTGGTGGCACTGGACGGATTCCTCGACGCCGGAAACGCGGCCACGTTGGCGGCCAAGCACATCAACCGGGCAGCGTCCGCGCCGGTCGTCGCGACCTTCGACGCCGATGAGTTCCACGACTACCGGGCCCGCCGCCCGGCAGTGACCTTCAGCCGCGACCACTACACCGACTACGCTGCGCCGCGCCTGGTCGTGCGGTTGGCGCGCGACGAGGTCGACACGCCGTACCTCCTGCTGACCGGTCCCGAGCCCGACGCTCGTTGGGAGGCCTTCGCGCGGGCCGTGAAGGAGGTGGTGGAGCGGTTCGAGGTCGGCTTGGTGCTCACCCTCGACTCGGTGCCGATGACGACCCCCACACGCGGGCGCTTCCGGTCACCCACTACGCCAACAACCCCGAGCGACTCGAGCAAGGCAACCTGTGGGACTCCGACCTGCGGGTACCCGCCTCCGCTCACGCGATGCTGTCAGTGAGGTTGGGGGAGTGGGGCCACGACGTTGCCGGCTATGTCGTGCACGTGCCGCACTACCTCTCGGAGTTCGACAACCCGGCCGCGGCACGCAGCCTGGTGAAGGGTGTCCAGGCCTCCACCGACCTCGTCTTCGACGTGGCGGAGCTCGACGAGGCTGCCAGGAAGCACGAGAGCCGGGTTGCCGAGCACCTCGAGGAGAACCCCGAGGTCGCGACCCTGGTTGCCGGGCTGGAGCAGCAGTACGACACGTTCCGCGCCGCCGAGCAGTCGGGCAAGAGCCTGCTGGCCGAGGGTGCAGCACTTCCGACCGGCGACGAGTTGGGCGCTGAGTTCGAACGGTTCCTGGCCGACCTCGACGGCCCCGATCAGCCCAAGGAGGGCAACTGACGTGCCCAGATCCACTGCGGAGCTGGTCGAGCTCTTCGACATCGAGAACATCGACGACAACCTCTTCCGGGGACGTCAGCCCGACACCACGCTGCAGCGAGTCTTCGGTGGTCAGGTGGCCGCGCAGGCACTGATCGCTGCCGCGCGCACCACGGACGGCAAGACGGTGCACTCGTTGCACTCCTACTTCCTGCACCCCGGTGACACGGCGGTCCCGATCGTGTATGACGTCGAGAACCTTCGTGATGGCCGTTCCTTCGCCACCCGGCGGGTGCTGGCGCGACAGCACGGACGGCCCATCTACGTGATGACCGCCAACTTCCAGGTGGCGGAGGAGGGGCTTGAGCACCAGGACGTGATGCCCGACGTACGGCCACCCGAGGAGGGCCTCACCCTGGCCCAGATCAACCACCGCGGCGGTGCCGACGAGGCCAGGGCAATGGCGCAGTGGGAGGCGGAGTGGGCAGCCCTCGACGTGCGCTACCTGGGCAACTCGAAGGTGGGCGGCGTCAGCGCCGACGGCGAGCGTCCGGCCCGCGCCCAGGTGTGGTTGCGGGCCGACGGCAGGCTGTCGGACGATCCGTTGGAGCATTTGGCGGCCTTCACCTATGCCAGCGACATGACCCTCATCAGTGCCGCGCTCGTGCCCTACGGGCTGCGTGTCGGATCGCCCGGCATGCAGGTCGCATCGTTGGACCACAGCATCTGGTTCCACAAGCCCTTCCGCGCCGACGAGTGGTGGCTCTACGACCAGCAGTCGCCCGCCGCCACCGGCGGACGGGGACTCGTCCTCGCCCGCGTCTTCACCCAGTCCGGCGACCTCGTCGCCACCGTCGCCCAGGAGGGCCTCATCCGCCAGCGCTCTTCTGGGTGAGCAATTTCCCGCCGCGCGTTGGTCCGGTGTGCGGGGGATCGCCAGTTGGCCGGGGCGTCCTCGCCGACCCGATAGGCGAAGTAGTAGGACTCGTGGCGACTTGACCCGCAAATTGCCTTCTTGGTGTGCGTGGCTACGCACACCAAGAAGGCAATTCCCCGCCCGGGCGGGGAATTGCCGCGTCTGGATTGGTTCAGAACGAGCGGGTGAACCCGACGACGTGGGGCGCGCCGGTGCGGGGGTTGGCGACGGCGAAGCGAACCTCGTCCCCGCGCTGCCGGAAGCCGAAGCGGACGGTGCCGGGGAGCAGGATCGGCTTCTTGAAGCCAGCCGTCACCTCGACCTGCTCGGGCAGACGGTTCTCGAAGCCGGCGACGGCCCGCGCCTTGGTCCACATGCCGTGCGCGATCTGCCGCGGGAATCCGAACGCCTTGGCGGTGAGCGGGTAGAGGTGGATCGGGTTGCTGTCACCGGAGACGGCGGCGTACTGGCGACCCAGGTTGCCGGGCAGTCGCCATGTGGCTGCGCCTTCGACCTGCTCACCGAACTCGGTGCCGCGGTCACCGTTCTCCTTGTCACCTCGACCGACCCGCAGGTACGTCGACGTGCTGGTCCAGAGCGTCTCCTCACCGGTGGTGACGGCCACCGACATGTCGAAGGCGGTCCCCTTGGTGTGCTGGCGCAGGTTCTCCGCACGCAGCTCGACGTCGACCACGTCACCTGCGCCGACGTGGGCGTAGCGGCTGATCCGGTTCTCCAGGTGCACGGTGCCGATGGCGGGGAACGGGAAGGCGGTGTCGCTCATCAGGGCCATGTGCAACGGGAAGGCCACCATGTGCAGATAGGTCAACGGCACCTCGTCACGGTGTGCGAAGCCGCACACGTCGGCATAGGAGCGGACGTGTGCGGCGTCGATCCGCACGCCTTCGCGACGCAGCACCAGGTCGGGGAGCTCGCGGCCGGTCTTGCGTACGCCGGGCAGCTGGTTGACACCGGGCACGGTGGGCAGGGCGGCCCGGAGCATGCCGGACAGTCCACCGCCCTCGCCCGAGATGATGCGGGTCTCGGTCATGTCAGGCACCCAGCATCATCTGGCCACAGACCCGCACCACGTTGCCGTTGACGGCGGTGGAGGCCGGGCTGGCGTACCAGGAGATGGTCTCGGCGACGTCGACGGGAAGTCCGCCCTGGCTCATGGCGTTGAGCCGCTGGCCGACCTCGCGAGTGGCGAACGGCACCGCTGCCGTCATCTGCGTGATGATGAAACCAGGGGCGACGGCGTTGATGGTGATGCCGTTGGCGAGCTCGCTCGCGAGCGAGTCGACGAAGCCGATCACGCCGGCCTTGGAAGCTGCGTAGTTGGTCTGCCCGACGTTGCCTGCGATACCGGCGATGGAGGCGACACCGATGATGCGCCCGTTGTCGTTGATGGCTCCCGCCTCCAGAAGAGCGCGGGTGATGAGTTCCGGAGCGGTGAGGTTGACCGCAATCACTGACGACCAGCGGTCCTCGGCCATGTTGGCGAGCTTCTTGTCGCGGGTGATGCCGGCGTTGTGGACGACGATGTCGACTGCGCCATGCTTCTCCGTGACATGGTGAGCGATGCGCTGCGGCGCGTCGGCGTGGGTGATGTCGAGGGTCAGGCTCTCGCCGTTCAGCTCCTTCATGACCGACGCCAGCTCGCTCGCGGCCTGCGGCACGTCGATGCCCAGGATGGTCGCGCCGTCGCGGTGCAGCACCCGCGCGATCTGCTCGCCGATGCCGCGGCTGGCGCCGGTGACGATCGCGATCTTGCCGGCCAGCGGGCGCGCCCAGTCCACGGTCGGAGCGCTCTTGCTTCCCTGGGCGCCGATACGGACGACCTGGCCGGAGACGTAGGCCGACTTGGGCGAGAGCAGGAAGGCCAGGGTCGAGTCGACAGCGGCCTCTGCACCCTCGCTCACGTAGACCAGCTGGACGGTGGAGCCCTTGCCGATCTCCTTGCCCAGCGAACGGGTGAAGCCTTCGAGGGCACGTTGGGCCACGCGCTCGCCCCCTCGAGCTGCTCGGGCGGGGTCCCGAGCACGACGACTCGCGCGCACGTCTCGAGCTGCCGCATCAACGGCGTGAAGAACTGTTGCAGCGCCACGAGGTCGGCACTGCTGGTGAGTCCGGTGGCGTCGAAGACGAGCCCCTTGGCGCGCTCGCCCTCGTTGAGTGCATCGGCATACGTGACGCCGAGGCCCTCGAGCTGTCCGGGAAGCAGGTCACGGAGGCGGCCGTGGCCGCCGAGCACGACGGTGCCGGAGACGAGGGAGCCCCGTCCTGCCAGCGCTCGAGCGGGGTCGGGTTGGGCAGTCCGAGGTTCTTGACCAGCATCTTGCCGATCGGGTTCTTCGTGAAGGCCTGGTAGCGGTCGCTCATCTGCATGTCCTCATCTGATGTCGCGGTTCCGGGGCCGTCCCGGAGGGTGCCTGTGTCGATCGTATGCAACACGTTGTGTAACTCGGAGTTAAGGTTTCGTGATCTCCGACTCATTCCTTTACTCATGAGTAACAACGGGGAAGGATAGTCGACAACGCCTCACGCGCGAGCCCCATCCAGATCCAGGAGTGACATCACCATGCAGGCAAGCACCCGCAGGGTCGCCATCATCGGCGGCAACCGCATCCCGTTCGCCCGGTCCAACAGCGTCTATGCCGACGCATCCAACCAGGAGATGCTCACGGCCGCCCTCGACGGCCTCGTCGAGCGATTCGGTCTCGAAGGCGAACAGCTCGGAGAGTTCGCCGCGGGCGCCGTGCTCAAGCACAGCCGTGACTTCAACCTCGCGCGCGAGGTCGTGCTGGGCTCCAAGCTCTCTGCCCGGACGCCCGCCTACGATCTCCAGCAGGCGTGCGGCACGGGTCTCCAGGCGGTCATCCAGGTCGCCAACAAGATTGCCCTCGGCCAGATCGAGGTCGGCGTCGCCGGCGGCTCCGACACCACCTCCGACGCTCCGCTCGCCGTTGGCGAGAAGCTGCGCAAGAAGCTGATCAAGGTCAACCAGGCGCGTGACACCAAGAGTCGCCTCGCGGCGCTCGCCAAGATCCGTCCCGGTGACGTCTCGCTGGCGATCCCGCAGAACTCCGAGCCTCGCACCGGTCTCTCCATGGGCGACCACCAGGCGCTGACGGCCCTTGAGTGGGGTATCACCCGTGAGGCCCAGGACGAGTTGGCCGCCGCGTCGCACCAGAAGCTCGCGGCGTCGTACGAGGCCGGGTTCCAGGACGACCTCATCACGCCGTTCCGCGGTGTCGAGCGGGACAACAACCTGCGTCCGGACTCGACGGTGGAGAAGCTCGCCAAGCTCAAGCCGGTGTTCGGCAAGGGCGAGGCGGCCACGATGACCGCGGGCAACTCCACTCCGCTCAGTGACGGTGCGTCCGTGGTGTTGCTCGCCTCCGAGGAATGGGCGAAGGAGCACGACCTGCCGGTGCTGGCCTACCTCACGGCCTACGAGACCGCTGCCGTCGACTACGTCGGTGGCGACGAGGGCCTGCTCATGGCGCCGGCCTACGCCGTGGCGCAGATGCTGACCCGCGAGGGCCTGAGCCTGCAGGACTTCGACTTCTACGAGATCCACGAGGCCTTCGCCTCGCAGGTGCTCTCCACGCTCAAGGCTTGGGAGTCCCCGGTCTTCTGCAAGGAGCGCCTGGGGCTCGACGCCCCGCTCGGTGAGGTCGACCGCGACAAGCTCAACGTCAACGGCTCCTCGCTGGCGGCCGCGCACCCGTTCGCCGCCACCGGTGGTCGCATCGTCCCGGTGCTGGCCAAGCTCCTGGCCGAGAAGGGATCCGGCCGTGGCCTGATCTCCATCTGCGCTGCCGGCGGTCAAGGGGTCGTGGCGATCCTCGAGCGTCCCTGATCGATGCTGAACCAGCCGGTCGGACCCGTCGGGTCCGACCGGCTGTTGCATTGTCGGCTCCGCAGCCTCAGCCGCGGGCGAGCGTCAGGCTGCTGAGCACGAGGTACTCGCGGACCCGGTCCGTCGAGAGCGACTTGGTGGTGGGGATGCCCGGCGCTGCCTCGCTGATGAACAGCCCCACCCGGGCCAGTTGCAGGGCCCCGAGCCCGGAGGCATACATGTAGTTCGCGAGTACGTCGGTGTCGGCGATGGTGAACTTGCCGGCCGCCACCCCCGCCTCGAGCGTCGCCTTCAAGATCGCGAGACAACCCGCGATCGACCGCCCCAGCCGGAAGAGGGCTGCCTCGGAGATCTCGTCGAAGAGCTCTGGGCCCGGTCGTCGCATCAGCATCTGGGCGCACTCCACGAACGCCGGGTGTGCGACGCCGTAGTCGACGAACGTGCCGACGGTGCTGATCAGACGCTCCTCGGGGTCGCCGTCGCTGATGGCCGACATGCGCGCCATCAGCTCGTCGAGATAGCCGACCAGCGTCAATGCGAAGAGTTCCTCCTTGCCGGAGAAGTGTCGATAGATGATCGCGCGATTGGTGCCGACCAACTTCGCGATGTCGTCGATGTGTACGTCGCGCACGCCGCGCTCGTCGAAGAGGGTGCGGGTGGCGAGGAGGATCTCCTTCTCGCGCTTGCGGCGGCGGGTCGCAGCGGCGGAACGGCGTCCGTCCACGGGGGCCTCAGTCATGACGGCATGCTACGCGATGTGCAACTCACTGTCGCACGTCATGTGGACACGTGTTCGCCGACGGACCGCAGCGCTGGCGGGAGGCGCTGAGCTGTCGGGAGCACCTCCTAGGGTGGTCCCCATGGCCGGCCGACCGCTCGAACGCACCTGGGTGCCCGACTGGCCCGTGCCGGTGGGCCAGGTGCTCGCACCGCTTCGTCGCGGAGCCGGCGACCCGACGTACGCAGTGACCCCGACGGTGCGCACTGGCGTGCCGCACTCACCCCGGCGGGACCGGGGACGCTCCGCATCGACGTCGATGCCGCCGCCGGCACGGTGCGTGGATGCGGGTGGGGCGCGGGCGCGGCGTGGTTGCTCGACGGTCTGCCCGACCTGCTGGGGGCGGCCGATGACTGGAGCGACTTCCGGGAGTTGCATCCACTCGTCTCACAGGCGCGGCGCGCCCATCCCCATTGGCGGATGGGCAGGACCGGGCTCCTCCACGATGCGCTCCTGCCTGCGATCCTCGAGCAGAAGGTGACGGGACAGGAGGCCTTCACCGGCTACCGCCGCCTCGTCCGAGGATTCGGCTGCCGCGCCCCGGGCCCGGACGACGGTCCGCCGTTGTGGTGCCCGCCCACGCCCGAGGCCGTGGCGACGATCCCGAGCTGGGAATGGTTGCGGCTCCCGGTGGATCCGGCCCGCTCGCGCGCGGCGGTCACTGCCGCGCGTTCGGCCGCTGCCCTGCAGCGGGGCCTGTCGTCGGGGAGCGAGGTGCTCGACAGGCGACTGCGTTCACTGCCGGGCGTCGGCGTCTGGACGAGCGCGGAGACGCGGGCGCGGGCGTTGGGGGACCCCGATGCCGTGAGCTTCGGCGACTTCCACGTTGCCAAGGACGTCGGTTGGGCATTGACCGGCCGCCCCGTCGACGATGCCGCGATGGAGGAGCTCCTGGAGCCGTGGCGGGGTCATCGGCGCCGGGTCACGGTCCTGCTGGCCCTCGCCGGCGGAAGGCGTCCCCGGCGCGGGCCACGGATGGCGCCGAGGCATCACCTCCCGCGCTGAGGTTCGTTCATCGAGATGACAGGTCTGCACCTCGATCTGTGGCAGAGTGCCGTTGCGGATGTGACGTAACTAACGTTTACTACATGCGTTGCACCTTTGGTCGACGACCGCGAGGAGAAGCGATAGCCATGGCAGCACAGGCGGGAGGCGGCGTGTCGAACAGCCTTGCTGGCCGGGTCACCACCGACCTCGTCGGCCGTGGCCGCAGCGGCTTGGAGACCGCCGGGGCGATGATCGTCCTGGGCATCGAAGCGTTGGTCGTCGCGGTCCGCGACATCGCCACGCGCAAGTTCTCCTGGTCGGAGTTCTTGCTGCAGGCCTGGTTCATGAGCCGGGTCTCGGTGCTGCCGACCATCCTCGTGGCGATCCCGTTCGGGATCATCGTCTCGATCCAGATCGGTGGCGTCGCCGGCCAGATCGGTGCGCAGAGCTTCTCCGGGGCAGTCAACGGCATCGGCGTGCTGCGCCAGGGCGCGCCACTCGTCACGTCGATCATGATCGCCGGTGCCGTCGGCGCCGCCATCACCTCGGACCTCGGCGCCCGCACCATCCGCGAAGAGGTCGACGCGCTCAAGGTGATGGGCATCAATCCCGTGCAGCGCCTGGTCGCGCCGCGTGTGGTCGCTGCGCTGGTCGTCGCCTTCTTCCTCAACGTGGTCGTCGCGGTGACCTCGATCATCACCGGATACACCCTCAACGTGGGCGGAGGCGCGGTCAGCTCCGGCACCTACATCTCCGCATTCGTGTCCTTCGCGCAGCCGACGGACCTCTTCCTGGCCAGCTTCAAGGCGGTGATCTTCGGCTTCATCGCCACCATCGTGGCCTGCCACAAGGGGCTGACCGCCAACGGCGGCCCGAAGGGGTGGCCGACGCGGTCAACGAGGCCGTCGTCATCAGCATCATCTCGCTGGCCGTCGTCAACGTCGCGCTGACCCAGGCCTACGTCATGTTGGCCCCAGCCAGGATTGCGTGAGGGGCGACGATGGCCAAGGTCACCAGCGGACTGCAGAACAACCTGATCAGGTTCGGCGACTTCGCCTGGTTCTCCTGGACCGCGTTCGCGGGTGCCCAGTTCACCTTGCGGCGCTACTACAAGGAGGTCCTGCGACAACTGGCTGACATCTCCTGGGGCACCGGCGCGCTCCTGGTCGGCGGTGGCACGGTCGGCGTGATGGTGCTGCTCTCACTCTCCGCCGGCACGTCGCTGGGCATCGAAGGATTCAACGGCCTGGAGTTGCTCGGACTCGCTCCACTCACTGGCTTCGTCTCGGCCGGCGTCAACACCCGGGAGCTGGCACCACTCGTGGCGGCGCTGGCCCTCGGCGGTCAGGTCGGGTGCAGGTTCACCGCCCAGATCGGGTCGATGCGGATCTCCGAGGAGATCGATGCGCTCGAGGTGATGGCGGTCGAGCCGATGCGCTACCTCGTGACCACCCGGGTGCTGGCAGCGCTGATGGCGATCATGCCGCTCTACCTGATCGGCCTGCTCGGTGCCTACGCAGCGTCGGAGTTTGCCGTCGTGGTGCTCTTCGACCAGTCACGTGGCACCTACGAGCACTACTTCTATTCGTTCATCGACGCCCGGGACATCTTCTACTCGTGCGTCAAGATCTTCATCTTCGCGATCCTGGTGGCCCTCATCCACTGCTGGTACGGATACCGCGCCGGGAGCGGTCCCCAGGGAGTGGGAGAGGCGACCGGCAGGGCGATCCGCGCCAGCATCGTCGCGGTGGTGGTCTGCGACATGATCCTCACCCTGGTCTTCTGGGGATCCGATCCGGGCTTCAGGGTGGCCGGCTGATGAGCGCCTCCAAGCAGGTCCAGACGCTGCGGGCCGGCGTCATCGTCGTCGTGCTCCTGGCCCTCCTCGCGTTGTTGCTCGCCTACTCGTTCGGCAGGTTCGACGACAACGTCGAGGTCACGGCGAAGCTCGACACCGCAGGCGGCGCCCTCGAGAAGGGCGCCGAGGTGAAGCTGGACGGCGTGGTCGTCGGCACGGTCCGTTCGATCGACCCCGCCAGCAAGGGCATCGAGCTCAAGCTCGACATCGATCCCGAGGTCGCCGAGCGGGTGCCGGCCAATGCCACGGTCCGGGTGCTGCCGATCAGCATCTTCGGCGCGGCCTACGTCGAACTGCTGCGTCCCGACAGGGCCGAGGGTCATGTGAAGGCCCGGACGGTCCTCCACCAGGACACCTCGGCGACGACGATCGAGCTGGGCGACCTGCTCGAGGAGACCCAGGCACTCGTCGACGCCCTCGGCCCGGCCGAGCTCGCCACGGCGCTCGAGACCTTCGCCGCCACCCTCGACGGACGCGGCGAGGAGATCGGCGAGATGGTCGAGACGGCCGAGCGTGCGGTCGCGCGGCTGGATCCCCTGATGCCCCTCATCAGGCAGGACCTGAGGCTTGCCACGGTCACGGCCGTCACGATCAGCGAGATGACCCCCAACATGTTCACCGCCCTGCGCGGCCTGGTGGCCGTCAGCCAGACCCTGATCGACCGGGAGGACGCCTTCCAGAAGGTGTTGGCCCGCTTCGACAAGGCCGGCAGCGGTGTGGAGGAGGTCGTGAGCAGGAACGACAGGGCACTGCGCGAGGGCATCCCCTACATCCGCCGGGTCGTGAGCGCGATGTACGTGGCGAGGGGCGACGTACCCCGCACGTTCGCCGCGGTCACCGCCCTGGCCTCGGGTGCCCTTCCTGCGCTGCAGTTCGGTCCCTACATGCGCATCGATGCCGACATCCGGTTGAGCGACGAGCGCAACTACGGGCCCGGCGACTGCCCCAGCTACGGCGGCCTGCGCGGAAGGGGGTGCTGACATGGAGAAGGGGGTCAAGGCGATCGCCGTCAAGTTCGGCATCTTCGCCCTCGTCGCCATCCTGGGTTTCATCGCGCTCTACAACACGATGACCAACGACGTCGGGGGAGACCAGCACACCCTCAAGGCAGAGTTCGAGAACGTCAGTGGCCTGAGACAGGGCGACGACGTACGCATCTCCGGGGTGAAGGTCGGCCGGGTGGAGAAGGTCGAGACCTATGAGGCCGACGGGACGCGTCGAGCCCGGGTGACCATGCGGGTCCAGAAGGACCAGGCGATCAGCGACACCACCCACGTGACGATGCGCTACCAGAACCTGCTGGGCCAGAAGTACCTCGCCCTGACCCCGGGCAACAAGCCGGGGACCAAGCTGAAGGACGGCGAGACCATCAGGATCGGTCGGACCAGCCCGGGCTTCGACCTGACGGCCCTGCTCAACGGGTTCGAGCCGCTCTTCAACGTGCTCTCACCGGACGACATGAACACGCTGGCCGAGAACATCGTCTCCGTCCTGCAGGGGAGTCCGGCAGTGTCGAGCTCCTGCTCTCCCAGACCGCTGACTTCACGACCTTCCTCGCTGATCGTGACGAGGTCTTCGACGAGGTGGTCTCCAACCTGGCGCCGGTGGTCGACAACCTCGCCAGCAACTCCGAGCAGTTCGACACGGCACTGGTGGAGCTCCGCAGGCTGATGCGCGGACTCAACGAAGGAAGTGACGAGTTCTTCGGGGCGCTCAGCGGCATCCGGGGCAACCTCGACGCCACCACCGAGCTCATCGGGGACCTGCGCCCGTCGGTGTCGGCGAGCATTGCTCGGATCCGGGAGCTGGGAGACACCGTCAGGCGCGGTACGCCGGTGATCACCGATGCGCTCGACGTCCTGCCCCTGATGGTGGGGGCCTTCGTCCGCTCGATGTCCTACGGAAGTCATCTGCAGGTCTACAACTGCTCACTCGGGCTCAGGCTGATCGGCGAGAAGCCCGTGTGGATCGGCAGCCCGAACGGGCTCCACTCGGAGGCGTGCTCGTGAAGATCGCAAAGACTCCGGCTGGATACCGCCGGGTGGGCGTGATCGGCGTCGCGGTGCTGGCGCTGGTCGCCGGGTTGATCGCGGCGACGTCCACCTTCCCGTTCGGGAAGAACACCTACACCGCCGAGCTCGAGCACACCGCCGGGTTGCGGGTGGGGGAAGAGGTCCAGGTGGCCGGCGTCGGCGTGGGCGACGTCACCAAGATCGAGTTGGACGGCAAGTCCGTCATCGTCGAGTTCACCGTCGACAACGACATCCGCCTCGGACGGGACACGACCGCCGAGGTCAAGGTGGCCACGCTGCTGGGAACCCACTTCCTGCTGATCAATCCACAGGGGGCGGTGAGCTCGACGACGAGCGTGTGCCGCTGGCCCAGACGAGGGTCCCGTTCAACCTCCAGGACGTGATCAACGAGACCGGCGACCTTGCCGCGGAGCTGGACGTCGACCTGATCAGTACGTCGCTCAACGAGGTGGCGCGGACCCTCAGCGCCAGCAGCGAGGAGTTCCTGCCCGCACTCGAGGGCATCTCGGAGCTCTCGAAGGTGTTGGCCCGCCACTCCGAGGACATCGGCACCCTGCTCGAGTCGACCAGCACGTTCAGCGACCAGCTGGCGGCCAACACCGAGGACATCACCGGGCTGATGCGACAGTCCAACATCTTGATGACCGCACTGCTGGCCAGGCGTCAGGACCTCCACGCGATGCTGGTCGACTTGAAGTCGCTGGGTGAGGAGCTGACCACGCTCTTCGAGGACAACCGCGGCAAGGTCGGCCCGATGCTGAACGCCCTCAACGACACGATCGACCTCTTCACCGACAACCACGAGATCCTCGGCCAGGTCGCCGAGTTGCTCGGACCCACGGCCCGCTACTTCGCCAACGCGACCGGCGCAGGCTCCTGGCTCGACCAGTACATGCCGGAGGCGACACCCGACGGGGTCCGATGCCTGCAGGAGGGGAACTGCCGATGAGTGTCACCTGGATGCGTCGCGCCGCGGCAGCCGTCGCGGCTTGCATGGTGCTCCCACTGGGGATGGCCGGGTGCGGTCTCCTCGGCGACGACACCTACACGCTCAAGGTCGAGCTGGAGACGTCTTCCGGGCTCTTCGTCGGCAACGACGTGGGGGTGCTCGGGGTGCCGGTGGGTGAGGTGACGTCCATCGAGCCCAAGGGCGACCACGTGCTGGTGACGCTCGAGGTCGACAGCGACGTCAAGGTGCCCGAGGATGCCGGCGCCGTGGTGGTGTCGCGTTCGATGGCGACCGACCGCTACGTCGAGCTGACTCCGGTCTGGTCCGAGGGACCGACGATGAAGGACGGCGCAGTCATCGAGCCCTCCCGCACCCGGACACCGGTGGAGTGGGACGAGGTGCTCGGCGCCATCGACACCTTGGCCGAGGGCCTCAACGGTCAGGGCAAGGACGGCGTCCCGATCAAGCGCCTCATCAACCGCACGGCGAAGCTCTTCGACGGCAACGGACAAGTGGTGCGTGACACGATCACCAACCTCGTCACCGGCACCGGCGTCTTCGCCGAGCACAGCGACAGCTTCGTCAACGCGCTCGAGAACCTCGATGTGCTGACCCGGGAGATCGCTGCCAACCAGGTGGTGGCTCGCGAGTTCATCGACAACGTCTCGCAGGCGACGGCGCTGATCGACGACGAGAAGCAGAACCTGACCGATGCCAGCGAGAGCATCGCCGAGACCATCCGCCTGCTCGGCGTCTTCGTGAAGCGCAACGAGAAGTTGCTCGGGAGCACGGCGACCCGCATCGAGGACCTCTCTGCTCGCTTCCTGCGCCACGAGGAGTCCTTCTCCGAAGGATTGCGGGTGATGCCGGTTGCCATGGAGAACCTGGGGCGCGCCATCAACGACAAGGGGCGACTCGACGTCAAGCTGCCCTTCCTCACGATCCTGCCCGGGGCGGACGTGGTCAACGGGCTGTGCACGTTGCTGCCGACGGGGCTGTGCGACGTCCTCGGGCCCGACCTGAACCTCGAGGAGATCCTCGAGATCCTGCTCGGAGGTGGTGGGTGATGGCGCGGATGCACACGATGATCGGCGCGGCCCTCGCGTTGGCCCTGGGGGTCAGTGGGTGCTCGGCCCTCAACGCCGAGAACATTCCGTCGCGCAGCGGGATCGAGGACGGCTATGAGCTCACCGTCCTCTTCCCGGACGCCCTCAACCTGGCCAACGGCGCCACCGTGAAGATCGACGGGGCCAAGGTCGGCAAGGTGAAGGACGTGTCGACCGAGAACTTCCAGGCCAAGGTCGAGCTGGTCATCGACGGCAGGACGCAACTGCCGGAGGGCACCGTCTTCCGACTGCGTCCCACGACCGCGCTGGGCGAGCTCTTCGTCGAGGTGCTGCGAGGCGAGGGCGCGGAGGCGATCGAGCCGGGCGCCGTCATCCCGATCGCGGACACCCGCGGTGCGCCGACCGTCGAGGACGGGCTGGCCGCGGCCTCCCTGCTGATCAACGGCGGTTCGCTGAGCCAGATCAAGACGATCGTCAGCGAGGTCAACGACTCCCTCAACGGCCGTACCGACACGGTTCGCAGCCTCCTGCACGGGGCCAACGACCTGCTCACCAGCCTCAATGACGGCAGGGAAGACCTCGACCACCTGCTGCGAGCGCTCGCCCGGACCTCACGCCTGCTCAACGAGCGGGAGGACGAGATCAACGAGGCCATCGAGATCGCCGCACCTGCGGCGCGGGTCCTGGCTCGCAACACCCCGCAGGTCACGGCCCTGCTCACCCAGATCGAGTCCATGAGCGAGACCGTCGACGGGTTGGTCACGGCCACCCGCTCCGACCTGACCAGGACGCTCAGGGAGCTGGAACCCGTCGTGGCGGCCATCGTGGGGAGCAAGGCGAAGGCGAAGACCTCGCTGTTGGAGATCCAGAAGTTGGCGCCGGCCCTCGACAACGCCGTTCCCACCGACTACCTCAACCTGATGCTGGTGCTCTCGCTGTCTGCAGAGACCCTGTTCGGCACCGGCGACGATCCGGGGGCGAGTCGATGAAGAACAAGGCTGCGGCCCAGGCGTCGCTGCGCAAGCTCGTCCTCGGCGCGATCGTGCTCGCCGGAGTCTTCTTCGTCTGCGTCGCCCTGATCCTCGGCTGGATCCTGAAGGCGCCGATCGGCAAGGAGCGACCCGAGATCACCGTCAGCATGCCGCGTACGGGGGCCTCTTCGAAGGATCAGCGGCGACCTATCGAGGCGTCGAGGTCGGCCGGGTCACGAGGATCGAGCTCAGCAGGACCACCGAGGGCATCGACGTCACCGTGCGGCTGGATCCCGGAGTGGAGGTGCCCGAGGACTCCGCGGCCAAGGTCCGGAGCCTCTCTCCGGTCGGGGAGCAGTACGTCGACTTCCGGCCGGCCTCGTCCGGTGGTCCCTTCCTCGCCGATGGTGACCGCGTCACCGCCACGGCTGAGGACCTCCCGGTCTCCATCGCCAAGATGGTCTCCGGATTGCAGTCGGCGCTCCGGCAGGTCGACCCCGACAAGGTCCGCACGGTGCTCAAGGAGGTCAACATCGCCTTCGAGGGGAGCTCTGAGGATCTCCGCCAGCTCGTCGACAACACCGAGCTGTTGCTCGAGACGGTCGACACGAGCCTGCCGACTCTCGAACGGTTCCTCGAGAACGGGAGGACCAGCCTCCAGATCTTCGTCGACAACCGGGAGCAGCTGCTGGGGTTTGCGGCAGCTGCCGCTCGGATCGGCACCTGGTACGTCGCCTGGGACCCGACGGTGCGCACCCTCCTGACCCAGGTGCCGAGGGACCTGGTGCACTTCAACACGCTGGTCTCCGACCTCGACCGGCGTCTCCCGGACTTCCTCGACCAGGTCAACGAGTTCGGGCTGCTGCTGGCTCGGCACGCGCCCGCCCTGCAGGCCACCCTGGAGATGGTGCCCTACGGACTGGGGCGTTTCGCCAGCGTGATGCGCAACGGCTACATGAACGTGACCGCCAACCTCAATGGCCAGAAGACATGCGACTACGGCTCGCAGCGGCGCAACCCCACCCATGTCGACCGACAGGCTCCCGACCTGGACGGTCAATGCGGGGACGGTGCGCCGTGGCGCGGTGCCAACCACGCGCCGCCGGCGCTGCCGCACTGATCACAGGCAAGGAGTGAGCGAATTGTTGAAGCGTCGTGGGGTCAGGGACCTCTCCGACAAGCAGGTCTTCGTGACGGGGGCCGCCAGCGGCATCGGTCGCGCCACGGCTCTCCAGGCGGCCCGGGAGGGCGCCGTGCTGCACCTGACCGACCGCAACGCCGAGCCGTTGGCAGCGACGGCGGAGGCGATCCGTGGGCTCGGTGGCAGGGTCGGGCTCGTGGACGCCTGCGACATCAGCGACCATGCTGCCGTCGCCGAGCTCGCGAGGCGACTCACCCGGGAGTACGGCGCCATGGACGTCCTCGCCAACGTCGCGGGCATCTCCATGTGGGGCACGCCCCGCTCCCTCGAGCACGAGCAGTGGCGCAGCCTGGTCGACGTGAACCTCATGGGTCCGATCCACGTGATCGAGGAGTTGGTGCCACCGATGATCGATGCCGGTCGCGGCGGGCACCTGGTCAACGTCTCCTCCGCGGCCGGCATCATCGGCATGCCGTGGCACGCCGCCTACTCGGCCAGCAAGTTCGGCCTCCGCGGTGTCTCGGAGGTGCTCCGCTTCGACCTGCGTCGCCACCGGATCGGGGTCAGCCTCGTGTGTCCCGGCGGCGTGGACACCGGGCTCACCGACACGATCGTGATCGCCGGCGTCGACACCTCGACCCCGCGGTTCCTGAAGGCACGCGATCGCTTCAAGGGGCACGCGGTCACCCCCGAACAGGCGGCGGAGTCCCTGTGGCGAGGGTGCGGCGCAACCGCTTCTGGGTCTACACGTCGACCGACATCAGGCTGGCGCACCTGCTCCAGCGCTACTTCCCGCCCGGTTACGACGCGATCATGCGGCTGTTGAACTGGGGGCCAACAAGGCGCTCCCCGAGGTCGAGAAGGCGCGGCGGGAGGCCGCGACGTGAGCTCCACCGCGCGGATCTCCCGGGGCGGCCTCCGGCAGGTCGGCCCCTTCGTCTGGCTCTTCTCCAGGGTCGCGGGCCGGGTCGCGGGCACCGAGCCCCCGGGCGTGTTCCTGACCCTGGGCCGCAACCGCCGCCTCTTCTGGGGTTGGCTCCACTTCGCCGGTCGTCTGATGCCCGGGGGCAGGCTTCCGCGGCGGGAGACCGAGCTCGTCATCCTCCGGGTGGCGGCCCGCGCGGGCTCCGACTACGAGTGGGCGCAGCACGCCACGATGGGGGAGAAGGCGGGCCTCACCCCACCCGAGCTCGCTGCCCTGGGCGACGTGGGCGACGGGTCGACGTATGCATGGGGAGCGCGCGACGGGATGCTCGTCGCGGTCACTGATGAGCTCCTCGAGCGCCACGACCTGAGCGACGAGACCTGGGGCCTGATGGCCGAGCACCTCGACGAACGCACCCGCATCGAGTTGGTGATGCTGGTCGGTCACTACCGGATGCTGGCCACCGCGTTGCAGACGTTGCGGGTGGTGCCCGACCGGCCGCGCTGACTCACAGGAGTGGGCGCAACGGGGTCAGCACGGCCTCGGTGAAGCGTCGGTAGATGTCACGCGACTCCCACTCGCCGCTCGTGAGCTCCACGCTGTTCGTCAGGTCCAGCTCGAAGATCCGCTCCATCACCTGGGCCATGCCCGGGTCGATGATCTCCACGTTGATCTCGTAGTTGCCCGTCATCGACAACCGGTCGACGTTGGCGGTGCCGACGGTGGTCCAGTTGCCGTCGATCGTGGCGGTCTTCGCGTGCACCATCGCGTCGCGGAAACGGAAGACCCGGATGCCTGCGTCGAGGAGTTGGCTGAAGTACCCACGCGAGATCCAGTCGGCCACGATGTGGTTGGACTTGCGCGGCAGCAGCAGTCGTACGTCGACCCCGCGCCTCGCCGCTGCCACCATCGCGTCGACGAAGTCCTGGTCGGGGATGAAGTAGGCGTGGGTCAGCCAGATGTTGCGGGTGGCCCGGTTGATCGCCTCGAGATACATGCCGCGGATGGGGAACATCCACAACCGCGGCACGTTGCGGTGCAACCGGATCCGCGGCTCCCAGTCGGAGGCGGTCTCCAACAGCAGCGGTCGTTCACTGCGGCGGAAGCGCTTGCGCCGGTTGAGGTTCCAGAAGTCGGCGAAGGCGCGCTTGAGGTCCCACACCCCATGGCCGGTGATCCTGATGTGGGTGTCGCGCCACTCCGTGGCATATGCGGTGCCGATGTTGTAGCCGCCGACGAAGGCGACCTCCTCGTCCACGATCAGGATCTTGCGGTGGTTGCGGCCGTAGCGGCTGATGTCGAAGAAGCGCAGCCCCGCGTTGTAGACGGGGTAGGGGAGCACCTTCAGCTGGGGCGGGAACCGCTTGAACCGCGGATCCACCACCAGGTTGGCGAAGGAGTCATAGATGATGTGGACGTCGACCCCGCGGCTCGCGGCATCGATGAGCGCCTGCTTGAACTGCTCGCCGACCTCGTCGCCCTTCCAGATGTAGGTCTCGAGGAGCACCTGCTTGCGGGCGCCCTCGATGGCCTTCAACATGTCGTCGTAGAGGTCCTGACCGTAGGTGTAGGTCGTGATCGTGCCGTCTCCCACCTCGGCGGTGGCGGGACCCGAGGTCGGGAACGGTTTCGGCTTGCGGTTGCGACGTCGATAGGAGTCGACCAGGGTCAGGCCGAGGGCGAGCAGGATCTGCACGCCGAACACCGTGAGCAGGGTGCGGCGTACGACGGGGAACACCCGCGAGCGCGGGGCCAGACTCCTGAGCACGACCCAATCCAAGCATGTTGTGTCGGGACGTGCTCGTAGGCTGACCACCATGCGCCCCGTGACCGACCTCGAACGCCGAGTGGCACCCTTCAAGGTTGTCTCCGACTACCAGCCGTCCGGCGACCAGCCGACCGCCATCGCGGAGATCTCCAGACGGATCCACGACGGCGTCTCCGACATCGTGCTGCTGGGCGCAACGGGCACGGGCAAGACCGCGACGGTCGCCTGGGTCGCCGAGCAGATCCAGCGACCGATGCTGGTGCTGCAGCCCAACAAGACCCTGGCGGCTCAGTTCGCCAACGAGCTGCGCCATCTCTTCCCGGAGAACGCGGTCGAGTACTTCGTCAGCTACTACGACTACTACCAGCCCGAGGCCTACGTGCCTCAGACCGACACCTACATCGAGAAGGACTCCTCGATCAACGAGGAGGTCGAGCGGCTGCGCCACTCGGCCACCAACTCCCTGCTCACCCGGCGCGACGTCATCGTCGTCTCGACGGTGTCGTGCATCTACGGTCTGGGAACCCCGCAGGAATACGTCGATCGCATGCTCAAGCTCAAGGTGGGCGACGAGATCGAGCGCGACGACGTGTTGCGGCGCCTCGTCGACATCCAATACACGCGCAACGACCTCAGCTTCACGCGCGGCACCTTCCGGGTGCGCGGCGACACGTTGGAGATCTTCCCGGTCTACGAGGAGCTCGCCGTCCGGGTCGAGTTCTTCGGAGACGAGGTCGAGCGCCTGATGACGCTGCACCCGATCACGGGCGAGGTCATCACCGAGGACAGTGAGCTCCACGTCTTCCCGGCCACCCACTACGTTGCGGGCCCCGAGCGCATGGAGCGTGCCATCGCCGGGATCGAGGCGGAGCTGGTCGACCAGCTGGCCGACTTCGAGAGGCAGGGCAAGCTGCTCGAGGCCCAACGCCTCCGCATGCGCACCACCTACGACATCGAGATGATGCGGCAGGTGGGCTCCTGCTCGGGCATCGAGAACTACTCCATGCACATGGACGGCCGCGAGCGCGGCACGGCCCCCAACACGCTGCTCGACTACTTCCCCGAGGACTTCGTCCTGGTGATCGACGAGTCCCACGTGGCAGTGCCCCAGATCGGCGGCATGTACGAAGGCGACATGTCCCGCAAGCGCAACCTCGTCGACCACGGGTTCCGGCTGCCCAGCGCCATGGACAACCGACCGCTGCGTTGGGAGGAGTTCCTCGAGCGCATCGGGCAGACGATCTATCTCTCCGCGACCCCCGGCAACTACGAGCTCGACAAGGTGAGCAGCGGTGGCGGTGCTCCCGATGTCGTCGAGCAGATCATCCGTCCGACGGGCCTGATCGATCCCGAGGTGATCGTGCGACCGACCAAGGGCCAGATCGATGACCTGATCCACGAGATCAGGGACCGGGTCGCCAGGAACGAACGGGTCCTGGTCACCACGCTCACCAAGAAGATGTCCGAAGACCTCACCGACTACCTCCTGGAGGCCGGCGTCCGGACCCGCTACCTGCACTCCGAGGTCGACACCCTGCGGCGCATCGAGCTGCTGCGCGAGCTCCGTATGGGGAGTACGACGTCCTCGTCGGCATCAACCTCCTCCGTGAGGGCCTCGACCTGCCGGAGGTGTCGCTGGTCGCCATCCTCGACGCCGACAAGGAGGGGTTCCTGCGTTCGTCCAAGTCCCTCATCCAGACGATCGGCCGTGCGGCGCGCAACGTGTCCGGACAGGTCGTGATGTACGCCGACCGCATCACTGCCTCGATGGAGGAGGCGATCGACGAGACCAACCGTCGCCGCGCGATCCAGGTTGCCTACAACACCGAGCGAGGCATCGATCCGCAGCCGTTGCGCAAGCGCATCGCCGACATCACCGACATGCTCGCACGCGAGGACGAGACCACGGAGGAGCTGCTGGCCACGTGGGGCAAGGGCAAGGGTGGCAAGGCGATCGCCCCGGTGCCGGGGCTGTCGCGCATGTCCGACGACGGTCGTGCCGACACCGCTGGTCTGCCCTCGGCAGAGCTCGCCGACCTGGTGCAGCAGCTCACCGAACAGATGCATGCTGCCGCGGCCGATCTGCAGTTCGAAGTGGCGGCGCGACTCCGTGACGAGGTCTCCGACCTGAAGAAGGAATTGCGTCAGATGATTGAAGCCACCAAGTGATCCGAGCCTGATTCGGTCGTCACCTCCCCGTCAACCGGTCGTTGTGCAAGACAGTCGTCCCAGATGGTTGCGCACAGAACGAGAACACGTTCTAATATCGCGTGGCGTGCATCACTTGACGCACTGGTAACAAACGCCGACACGATGAGGGAGGTGATCCGGCGTGGGGTTTTCTGCGGCTTCGGTCCTGCGGGGCCCGGGGGAGATGGCCGTCATGGTCGTCGGTGTCACGAAGCGGATCTTCACCCGCCCCTTCCAGACTCGTGAGTTCATCGAGCAGGCCTGGTTCATCACCAGCGTGACGCTCCTGCCCACGATCCTCGTCTCCATCCCGTTCGGCGCCGTCATCTCGCTCCAGGTCGGGAACCTGACCGGCCAGCTCGGCGCCCAGTCCTTCGCGGGCGCGACGGCAGTGCTGGCCGTGGTGCGGGAGGCCGCACCGATCGCGGCCGCCCTGATCATCGCGGGCGCGGCCGGGTCGGCGATCTGCTCCGACCTCGGAGCCCGCAAGATCCGGGAGGAGATCGATGCGATGGAGGTCCTCGGCATCGATCCGCTCGAGCGTCTGGTCGCTCCGCGCGTCGTCGCCACCGTCTTCGTGTCGATCATGATCAACGGCCTGGTGATCTCTGCCGGCATCGGTGGTGGCTACTTCTTCACGGTGATCATCCAGGGTGGCTCCGCAGGCGCCTTCCTCTCGAGCTTCACTGCCCTCGCCTCCATCAACGACTTGTGGATCGCCATGGTCAAGGCTGCGGTCTTCGGATGGCTCGCTGCGATCATCGGAGCCCACAAGGGGCTCACGGCCGGGGGCGGGCCGCTCGGCGTGGGCCGTGCGGTCAACGAGTCGGTCATCATCGCGTTCATGATGCTGTTCTTCATCAACGCAGTCATCACGCTGGTCTACTTCCAGCTCGTGCCACCTCCGGGGATGTGATGGCAAACCTCACCGCAGTCGGAGCATCCGTCATCAAGGCACGTCGCGACAGTCTTGAGCAGTACGGCGACCAGTTCCTCTTCTACGTCAAGGCGCTGGCCTGGACGCCGCGCGCCCTCAAGCGCTACCGCCGCGAGATCTGGAACACGCTCGCGGAGGTGACCTGGGGCGCGGGGGCCTCAGCGTGATCGCGGGCACCGTCGGGGTCATCGGCTTCCTCGCCTTCTTCGCCGGCACCGAGGTGGGCATTCAGGGGTATGCCTCGCTCAACCAGCTGGGTGTGGCGAAGTTCAGTGCCTTCATCTCCGCCTACTTCAACACGCGCGAGGTCGCGCCGCTCATCTCGTCGATCGCCCTCGCGGCGACGGTGGGCTGCGGTTACACCGCGCGCCTGGGCGCCATGCGGATCTCCGAGGAGATCGACGCGCTCGAGGTCATGGGCGTGCCGTCACTGCCGTTCCTGGTGACCACCCGCATGATCGCCGCCTTCATTGCCGTCATCCCGCTCTACATCGTGGCTCTCTCCGCGTCCTACCTCGCGCCCCGACTCATCACCACCTACATGTATGGCCAGTCCGCCGGCACCTATGACCACTACTTCTTGCAGTTCCTGCCGCCCATCGACATCTTGTGGTCCTTCTTCAAGCTGATCTTCCTGGCGGTCTCGATCATCCTGATCCACTGCTACTACGGCTACTCCGCCTCCGGCGGGCCCGCAGGCGTGGGTGTGGCCGTGGGCCGTGCGATCCGGACCTCGATCGTGTGGGTGGTCGTCGCCGACTTCTTCCTGAGCTTCGCGATCTGGGGTTCCACCACCACAGTGAGGATCACGGGGTGAGTCGCCGATGCTGATCAACATCCACCACGACAGCCCTGCGGAGCACCGCAAGCTGCTGCTGTGCGGCGTGCTCTTCATCGCCATGATCGCGGCCTTCCTGACGATCTCGGTCGCCTTCTACCAAAAGGTGTTCGAGCCGGTCACGATGGTGACGATCAAGGCCGACCGCGCTGGTCTCCAACTCGCGAAGTTTGGCGACGTGCGTCTCAACGGCGCACTCGTGGGGCAGGTCCGCAGCGTCGAGCAGGACGGCGACGAGGCCTCGATCAAGTTGGGGCTGCGTCCCGATGCGGCGAAGACGATTCCGGAGAACATCTCCGTCCAGATCCTGCCGACGACGCTCTTCGGACAGAAGTTCGTCGCGCTCGTCCGCCCGGAGGCTCCCAGCGGCCGGTTGTCGGACGGCCAGGTCATTCCGTCCAACCGGGTGGAGACCAATGTCGAACTGAACCGGATCCTTTCGGAGCTGTTCCCACTCCTTCGTTCCATCCGCCCGGCCGACCTCTCCCGGGCCCTCACCAGCTTGGCCAACGCGCTCGAGGGCAAGGGCAACGTGCTGGGTGTGACGATGGAGAAGGTCGAGGGATATCTCTCCGTCATCGAGGGAGAGCTGCCCCAGCTGCGCGAAGACATGGTGCTCCTGGCCGACGTGGCGCAGACCTACGCCGACGCGGCACCCGACCTGCTCGCCACCCTCGGCAACCTGACGGTCACCGCCAACACGTTGGTCGACCAGAAGGAGAGCCTGGCGGCGTTCCTCAACGACCTGACCGGGCTCTCGCAGACCTCCACCCGGGTGTTGGAGGCCAACGAGCGCAACCTCATCAGGGCCACGGAGCTGACCGAGCCGATCACCGATCTCCTCGCTGTCTACTCGCCGGAGTTCCCGTGCCTGTTCCGCGGCCTGGCCAAGTACGACGACTACCTCAACGACATGTTCGCTGGCAACCGCGTGAAGCAGTACACCGAGCTCGGTGCCACCCAGATGGAGGGCTACAAGGAGGAGGACCGTCCGGTCTACGGTGAGATCGGTCGCGGGCCGTTGTGCCACGGCCTGCCCAACCCGGAGTTCCCGATCGGCAAGTTCGAGATCCGCAACGGCGACAACGGCAGCATCGACAAGACCAACCCGTTCAGCATCCTCAGCGGCGACTCGTTCCTGCGGACCTCCAACCAGTACGCCGGCACCGAGGCGGAGCAGTACGCCGTCAACTCGCTCCTGGCCGCCAGGTCGGGTCGACCGGTGGATGAGTACTCCGCGACGTCGGCCATCGTCTACGGCCCGCTGGTCAAGGGCGAGGAGGTGACCCAGTGAGCCGCAACAGCACCACGACGGCAGCGGCCGTCAAGCTCGCCATCTTCACCGTGACCAGCCTCGTCGTCACGGGCTTCCTGGCCTCGGCCATGGGCCTGGGTCTCGGCGGCGGCCGCACCTACGAAGCCGTGTTCTCGAGCGCGACCTCGCTGGAGAAGGGCGACGACGTCCGCGTCGCTGGTGTCGTGGTCGGTGAGGTGAAACGGGTCGAGCACCACAACCGGTCGCAGGCCTTGGTCACCATCAAGGTGAACGACGACGTGCCGGTCACCGAGCAGACCTTGGTCAAGATTCGCTTCAAGAACCTCGTGGGAGAGCGCTACGTCGCGCTTCTCCCCGGTGCGGACGCTGACGCGGCGGACCGTCTCAACGACGGTGACCGGATCCCGATCGAGCGCACCGAGCCCTCGCTCGACCTCAACGTGCTGTTCAACGGGTTCAAGCCGCTCTTCAGCGCGCTCAACCCGGAGGAGGTCAACGAGCTCTCCGAGAACATCATCCAGGTCCTGCAGGGCGAGGGCGGCACGATCCGCAGCCTCCTGGAGAACACCTCGTCCCTGACCAACACGCTGGCCGACCGCGACGAGCTGATCGGTGAGGTCGTCACCAACCTCAGCCAGACCCTCGACACCGTCAACGAGCGCTCCGACGAGCTCACCTCGCTGGTGCTGGACCTGAAGGGCTGGATGAAGGACCTCGCCAAGGACCGCAAGGTGATCGGCGGCTCCCTCGACCACATCTCCAATCTCACCGAAGTGGTGGCCGACCTGCTGCACAAGGGCCGCCCCCTGCTCAAGGACGACATCCGGGAGCTCCGCCGGCTGGCGACGACGTTGAGCCGGCCGGAGAACGAGAAGATCCTCTCGGAGCTCCTCGAGACCCTGCCCGAGTCCATGGAGGACCAGACCCGTACCGGCACGATGGGATCCTGGTACGCCTACTACCTGTGCTCGGTGGGGTTGTCGGTGAAGCTGCCGATCCTCTCCGACGTCCCGCTCCTCGACGAGATCCAGAAGGCGATCAGCAACGTCCAGCTGCGCTCGACCGCGAAGAGGTGCCAGTGATGCGTGGACACACCGACCGCCAAGTCATGCGCTACGGCGCGATCAGCCTGGTCGTCGCCCTGCTGGTCATCGCCGCCACCTTCAACCTCCAGAAGTTCCCCGGTCTGGCAGGCGCCGACTACAAGGCCCAGTTCCAGGACGCCTCCGGCCTGCGCAAGGGCAACATGGTGCAGGTTGCCGGCATGCGCGTCGGCAAGGTCAACGACATGTCCGTCGAGGACGGCCTGGTCGTCGTCGACTTCGAGGTCGACGGCGACGTGGAGTTCGGCACGGAGAGCCGCGCCGAGGTCAAGGTGCTCAACCTGCTCGGGGAGAAGTACCTGGAGCTCGTGCCGGCCGGTCCTGGGCAGATGAAGGAGAACGCCACCATCCCGGTGGAGCGCACCAACTCGGCCTACGACATCGTCAACGTGCTCGGCGACCTCAGCGACACGACCGAGCGCATCGAGACCGATCGCCTCAGCCAGGCACTGAGCACGATCGGCGACGTCGTCGAAGTGTCGGGTCCGGAGCTCGAGGGGGCCCTGGACGGCATCACGCGACTCTCGGAGACGGTCAGCAGCCGTGACGCGGAGCTCAAGACGCTGCTCGCCAGCAGCAAGGACCTCACGCAGCTCCTCGACGAGCGCAAGGTCGACCTCATGGAGATCATGCAGGCCGGCCAGGCGGTGTTCCGTGAGCTGAGCAACCGCAAGGAGTCCGTGCACCGTCTCCTCGTGAGCGCGAAGACCATGGCCAAGGAGCTCAAGGGCGTGGCGGAGGACAACCAGGCGGAGATCGGGCCCGCCATGAAGGAGCTCGACCAGGTGCTGACGCTGCTCAACAACAAGGACAAGCAACTGCGTCGCACCCTGCGTGCCTACGGACCCTATGCCGACATCCTCGGTGACGTGATCGGCACCGGCCCGTGGTTCGACGCCTACGTCGTCAACCTGCTCAACATCGCCAACGGCGAGTTCTCCGACCTGAGGACGAGCTGATGATGAACCTCGTCAATGCCAAGTTGCTGGCACTCGTTGCCGTCCTTGCCCTGGTGGCGGTGGCGTTCTTCGTCCTCGACGAGGACGCGGAGACCAAGACCGCCACGGCCTACTTCAGTCGTGCCGTTGCCCTCTACCCGGGCAGCGAGGTGCGGATCCTCGGGGTGAAGGTCGGTGAGGTCACCGCAGTGATCCCCGACGGCTCTGCGGTCCGTGTCGAGATGGAGTACGACGCCTCCTTCGACGTGCCGGCCGACGCCAAGGCCGTGATCATCACGCCGACGCTCGTCTCCGACCGGTTCGTGCAGCTGACCCCGGTCCACACCGAGGGTCCGGTCCTGGCAGACGGCGCCAAGATCCTCAACGACCAGACCGGCACCCCGGTCGAGCTCGACCAGATCTACAGCAGCCTCCGTGACCTCTCCGTGGCGCTCGGCCCCAACGGTGTCAACAAGGACGGCACGCTCAACCGGGTCCTTTCCGTGGCGGCAGAGCAGTTGGCCGGCAAGGGACTCAAGGGCAACAAGATGATCAAGAGCCTGGCCGAGGCAGCCGAGACGTTCGGCACCAGCAGCGGTGACCTCTTCGAGACGGTCGACAACCTGGCCTCCTTCACCGAGACGCTGGCCGCCAACGACGAACTCGTGACGGCGTTCATCGCCGACCTGGCCGACGTCTCGGGTGATCTCGCCGACGAGCGACAGGAGTTGCAGGAGGCGCTGGCCGCTGTGGCTGGAGCGGTGTCGACGGTTCGGAGCTTCGTGAAGGACAACCGAGAGGCGCTCTCGGAGAACGTCGAACGGCTCACGACCGTGATCAAGTCGGTCGCGACGGAACGTGAGAGCCTCAACCGAGCGCTCTTCGCCGGCCCCACTGCCATCTCCAACCTCAACGCGGGCTTCGACGTCCGGTCGGGTACTCAGGGCTCACGGTTCTCGTTCGCGGGCAACATCGCTCGCGTCGATCGCTTCCTGTGTGCCCTGATCACGCAGAGCGACAACATCAGCAACGCGCTGACCAAGACTGCCTGTGCGATCTTCGAGTCGGTCCTGACACCGATCACCAGCCCCATCCTGGGGCGCACCACCGGCCAGGAGGAGTCCACCGCAGGCACGCAGTCGAGCAAGGCGTCGAAGAAGACGAAGTCGGCGAAGAGGAAGCAGGCCACCACGGATGCTCGCCCCAATGTCAACGACTACGACAGCGACACCGGAGCCACCATGGCCGACCTGATGGGAGGTCGCTGACATGGCCCGCCGCCGTGCACGTCGCTGGCAGGTGAGTGCGGTCGTGCTGACCCTCTTCGCCACGATGTTCCTCGCCGCCTGCGACCTCTACGACCTGCCGCTGCCGGGGTCGCCCGTCGACAAGGACCACGCCTATCAGGTGACGGCCGACTTCGAGGACGTCATGAACGTGGTGCCGAAGTCTCCGGTCATGGTCGATGACGTGACCGTGGGCGAGGTGCTCGAGGTCGAGCGGGACGGCTGGCGCGCCAAGGTCACCATGCACCTGCGTGACGATGTGGTGCTGCCGGCCAACGCAGTGGCGGAGATCCGTCAGACCAGCCTCCTGGGGGAGAAGTACGTCGCTCTCGAGACGCCGCTGGACGGTGGACGGGGTCAGCTCGCCGACGGGGCCCACATCGACCAGAAGGCGACCTCGCGCAACCCCGAGGTCGAGGAGGTGCTCGATGCGCTGTCGTTCCTTCTCAGCGGTGGTGGGGTGGCTCAACTCGGCAACATCACCCACGAGCTCAACGAGCTCATGAGCGGCCGCGAGGGCGACCTCAAGAAGGTCTTCAACACCCTCGACGACGTCATCGGCACGCTCGACGACCAGAAGGTCGACATCATCAACGCCCTCGAGTCGATGAATCGGCTGAGCACCACGCTCAACAGTGAGCGTGACACGATCAGCGACGCCCTCGATGCGATGGCGCCCGCTGTCGGGGTGCTGCGGGACCAGCAGCGGAACCTGGTCACGATGCTGACGGAGCTGGAGAACCTCGGCAAGGTGGGCACCCGCGTGATCGGCGCGTCCAAGGACGACCTGCTCGCCGTCCTCGGCGACCTCAAACCGATCCTGACGCGCCTGAACGAAGCTGGCGAGACGTTGCCCGAGGGGCTGTCCCTCATGCTCAGCTTCCCGTTCCCGGACGAGGCACGCGAGATCGTGAAGGGCGACTACGCCAACGCGCAGATCAAGCTCGACGTGAGCCTGGACAACTTCATCGGCAGCGAGCCGCTGATCAACCCCGGGGAGACCCTGGACAAGGTCGGCAAGTGCGTCGCGAGCCTCAACGTGCTCGGTGCGCAGTGCCAGGCCGTGCTGGCCGACCTCGACCTGGTGAAGAAGCTCAAGCAGGTGTGCAACGGGCCCGGTCTGGCCAACAACCCCGTCTGCCTCCTGGTGAAGACGTTGCCGGATCTGAGCGGTCTGCTGGGGCTCGCCTCCCACCGGGCCGGGAAGACCGACGGGACGACCACCGAGACCGGTCTGCTCGGGGTGGGCGGCCTGGCCCGCGAGCTGACGTCGACGGCTCCGGAGGACCCCAGTCCTGACCTCTACGGGAAGGCCTTGTCATGACTCGCGGCATCAGGGTTCGGCTCATGCTCTTCGTGATCCTCAGCGCCGTGGGCATCGTCTACGTCACCGCCAACTATCTCGGGGTCGTCGACAAGGTGCTGGGGCGTGGGTTCACCGTGCATGCCACCCTGCCCGACTCCGGCGGGCTCTACGAGGGCAGCTCGGTCACCTACCGCGGGGTCAAGATCGGCAAGGTGGCGAAGATGTCACCGACCGAGGACGGACTCAAGGTCGACCTGGCTCTCAAGGAGGGCACCAAGCTGCCGATCGAGTCATCGATCCACGTGCACAACCTCAGTGCGGTGGGGGAGCAGTACCTCGACTTCGAGCCCGTCACCAACCAGCCGCCCTATGCGAAGCAGGGCACCACCTACACGGGCAACGCCTCGTCACTGCCGGTTGGTGAGGACGACCTGCTCGTGCAGCTGGACGAGTTCGTGTCGTCGGTCGACAAGGAGAGCACCAGCGTGGTGCTCAAGGAACTCGGCGACATGTTCAGTGATGCCGATGCGCCGCTCTCGAAGCTGATCGAGAACGGCGTGCACTTCGTGGACGTCGCCGTGGAGCACACTCCGCAGACGATCAAGCTGCTGCGGCAGGGCCACACCGTGCTCAAGAGCCAGCAGGGGCAGAGCGAGAACATCCGTGCCTTCTCCCGCGACCTGAAGCTCCTCACGAAGGCCCTCAGGCAGAGTGACCAGGACCTGCGCACGGTCCTCAAGGACGCTCCGCCCGCGGTGCGTGAGGTCCACAAGCTGCTGAAGGACCTCGAGCCCACGCTTCCCGTGCTGCTCGGCAACATGGTCACCGCCAACGGTGTGATGGTGGCCCACCTGAGTGGCATCGAGCAGATTCTCGTGGAGTTCCCTCGCGCGGTCGCGGCCGGCTTCACGGGTACGCCGGGTGACGGCTGGGGGCACACGAACCTCCAGCTGGCGCAGACTCCGCTCCCGTGCACGGGCAAGGGCTACAAGCCGGCGAAGGAGTGGCGTTCGCCCCACGACCTGACC
>NZ_JAKGRW010000017.1 GCF_021555175.1 Nocardioides alcanivorans
AGCTGGACGGCGCCCACATCGAGTACTTCAAGCACCTCAGCAACCCGATCGGTTGCAAGGTCGGCCCGACTGCGACGCCCGACGACGTACTCGGCCTGGCCTCCGCGCTCAACCCGAACAACGAGGAGGGCCGGCTCACGCTGATCACCCGCTTCGGTGCCGGCAAGATCCGCGACGTGCTGCCGCCGTTGGTCGAGAAGGTCGCCGCTGAGGGCGTCAACGTCACCTGGGTGACGGACCCGATGCACGGCAACACGTTCGAGGCGTCCACGGGCTACAAGACGCGCCGGTTCTCCGACGTGCTCGACGAGGTCCAGGGCTTCTTCGACGTGCACCGCGCCCTCGGCACCGTGCCCGGGGGCATGATGGTCGAGATGACCGGTGACGACGTCACCGAGATCGTCGGTGGTGGTGAGGAGATCGACGAGCACGGTCTCGCGCACCGCTACGAGTCCGTCGTCGACCCGCGACTCAACCGGGTGCAGTCGCTCGAGCTCGCCTTCCTGGTTGCCGAAACGCTCCGCCAGCGCTGATTCATCGACGCCTTGCCGCTTCGGCACGGAGGTAGCGTGGCCGACGTGATCGACCTGCGCTCCGACACCGTCACCCGGCCGACCGAGGCGATGCGCGCCGCGATGGCGTGCGCGGAGGTGGGCGACGACGTCTATGGCGAGGACCCGACGGCGCGGCTGCTCGAGGAGCGCATCGCGGAGCTCTTCGGACACGAAGCGGCGCTTTTCACCCCGACCGGGTCGTTGGCCAACGTCTTGGCAGTGCGCACCCTCGTCGGGGTGGGGGAGGAGGTGCTCTGCGAGTCCTCTGCCCATGTCGCCCGGGCTGAGCTGGGGGCGCATGCCGCGATCACCGGCCTGACCATGCGCACCTGGACCCACCCGGCAGGCCGTCCGGACCTCGAGGCGATCGCGTCGCTCTTTGCCCCGGACCTCGGTCCGTTCTTCGTCCCGACCAGGGCGATCGCCGTGGAGAACACGCACAACTTCGCTGGTGGCACGATCACCCCGATCGAGGAGCTGCGTGCGTTGCGGGCCTACGCCGACAGCGTGGGTTGCGCCCTCCACCTCGACGGGGCCCGGATCTGGAACGCCCACGTCGCGACCGGGGTGCCGCTTGCCGAGTGGGGTGCGCAGGTGGACGTGTTGGCGGTCTGTCTCTCGAAGGGTCTGGGGGCGCCCATTGGGTCCCTGGTCGTCGGGTCGCAGGCTGCGATCGACGAGTCCCGGGTCTGGCGCAAGCGGTTGGGCGCTGGCATGCGTCAGGTCGGCGTCCTCGCGGCGGCGGGCCTGCACGCCCTCGACCATCACGTCGACCGCCTGGCCGACGACCACGCCAACGCGCACCTGCTGGCGGAGGCGCTGGGAGTCGACCCCGCCGGGGTGGCGACCAACATCGTCGTGGCGTCACGACCCGACGCTGCGTCGTACGTCGCCCGGGCGCGAGAGGAAGGCGTCCTCATCAGCGCACTGGGCACCAACCGGGTGCGTCTGGTGACACACCTCGACGTCGACCGGGCAGCCACCGAACACGCAGCCGCCGTGCTCGCGAGCCTCTGACCCAGCCAGCCACCGCCGCTGGTCGAGTCCACCGCCGCTGGTCGAGCCTTCCCCGTTGGTCGAGCCTTCCCCGTTGGTCGAGCTTGTCGAGACCCCCGCGATCCGCGCGCCCTCGCCCGTGATGGGGGCGCTCTCGTTCGAGATGGGGGCGCCGTCGACGGAGAGGTGGGTGTGATGGGAGACACAGGTTCTCCCGGTGTCCGGGAGTGGGGCCAACGGCTGGTGGCGCAGGCCCGAGAGTCGGATCCATGACGCAGACAGGTGAGGCACCGGCCACCGTCGAGAGCGACGCTTCCGGGCACGACTGCGAGTACGACGTGATCGTCGTCGGGACCGGGGCGGCCGGGAGCGCCGCCGCCATCGCGGCGCACGATGCCGGAGCGTCGGTGCTGCTGGTCGAGAAGTGTTCGGAGGAGGAGGCCGGCGGCAACACTCGGGTCTCCGGGGGCGGCTGGGCGAACCTCGGCGACCAGGAGACTGCGACCCGATTCCTCCGGGCAGTGTGTGGCGACTTTCCCGTCGCCGCAGACGTCGTGGACGCCTGGGCGCGTGAGGTCGTCGCCAACTCCGACTGGATGCGCAGCCTGGGGGCGGACGTCGCCCAGTGCCTCCAGTTCCACACCAAACCGGAGTACGAGGACCACGAGGGCAGTGAGTGCTACCTCGGGATGGACGCGGTCGGTGGTGCACTCGGCAACTTCGGTCTCCACGACTTCCTGCGCTCGGCGTTGGCCGAACGCGACATCCCCGTCCTCTGGTCGAGCCCTGCCTCGCGTCTCGTCACCGATGGAGCGGGCGCGGTCGTCGGCGTGCGTGTGGCCGGCCCGGACGGTGACCGCCGCTACGGCGCTCGGGGCGGCGTCGTCCTCGCAACAGGTGGATTCCAGGCCAACGCACAGATGGTGCGGGACTACCTGCGCCTGACCACCACGACCTTGTGGGGATCGCCCCACAGCACGGGCGACGGACACAAGCTGGCCCAGGCGATCGGTGCCGACCTGTGGCACATGGACAACATGATGACGCACCGTGGGCTCGACGTCGGTGGACACGGAATGTTCCTGTCGGTCTACGCGGCCGACAACTATATCTTCGTCAACCGCGATGCCCGCCGGTTCCGCAGCGAGACCATCGCTGCGCGCCACGGCCATGTCATCGACGGCCACGGCACTGAGCTCAACCCACTGCATCCAGCCCTGATGGTCTTCGACGAGCAGATGCGCGTGGCCGGTCCGCTCGGCGCGGGACGCGACATGCTCCCGGTGGGGTGGGGACTGCTGATGGAGGGCGTCACCTGGAGTGTCGACAACTCCGCGGAGATCGAGAGTGGGGTCATCCGACGCGCAGACACGATCGCCGAGCTGGCCACGCTGGTCGGGCTCGACCCCGAAGCCCTGGAGGCCACGGTGGCCGGTTACAACAGTGCCTGCGCCGCTGGTCGAGACGATGCGTTCGGTCGCTCACCCGCCAAGCTGGCACCGATCGACGAAGCGCCCTTCTACGCGATCGAGGTCGAGCCGATGCTCGGCTGGAGCAACGGTGGACCTCGGCGCGACGGGCGTGCCCGAGTGATGAACGTGTGGGGCAGTGCGATCCCCGGTCTGTATGCGGCGGGCGAGTTGAGCTCGACGTACAGCTGGGGCAAGGACGGCGGGTTCCACATCGCCGATGCCCTTGCCTTCGGGCGGATCGCTGGTCGCGAGGCTGCCGACCACGCTCGGCGTTGACCTGGACACCGCATGCCCGCGTCGACGACCACTGGGAGCAACATGACCAAGGACCTCCAAGCGCTCTTCGCCGTCGCCTACATCGCCCACGTCAGGGGACGCGTGGCCAGGTCCTCCTTCTTCGGGGAGCACGGCATCGTCGGCGAGCGGATGCAGGGCGACGAGGTCCCCTTCAAGGAGATGACCGGCCCGCTGTGGGATGAGCTCGAGCCCATTCCCGGCAGCGCCTGATCCTCCGGCCCATGATCGAAGCGGTGGCATCGAGCTGCCGCGCCGCACAGATGAACGAGGACGAGATGCAGCGCGAGGAAGTGACAGTGACGGACAACGGGTGGGACGACGAGTGCGACGTCCTGGTGGTCGGCTCCGGCGCGGGTGGTCTCACCGGGGCCTACACCGCCGCGCGCGAAGGACTCACCGTGATCCTGGCCGAAGCGAGTGGAGCCTTCGGAGGCACCACGGCCTACTCCGGCGGAGGCATGTGGTTCCCCAACAACGCCGTCCTTGCGCGGGCGGGAAGCACGGACACTCCGGCTGCCGCCCGCACCTACTATCGCGCGGTGGTCGGTGACCGGACCCCGGAGACGCTCCAGGACGCCTACCTCGAGACCGGTCCCCGGCTCGTGGACTACCTCGAGGCCGACGAGGCCTTCCGTTTCGTCGTGTGGCCCTGGCCCGACTACTACGGATCGGCACCCGAGGCCAGCCCCACGGGGCGGCACATCATCATGAAACCGATCCGCCCCGAGCAACTTGGCGATCTGCGCGGACTGATCCGGCCCCCACTGGGGGTGGAACGTGGCGGTGAGGAGCTGCCTGCGGCAGTCAACGGTGGCCAGGCGCTGGTCGGACGGCACCTGCTCGCCCTGTCCGGCCTCCCCAACGCCGACCTGAGACTCAACACCTGCTGCGACGAGCTGGTCCGAGACGGTGACACCGTCGTCGGTGCCGTCGTCAGCCAGGACGGCGTACGCCGCCGGGTCCGGGCACACAAGGGCGTGATCATCGCGTCGGGTGGCTTCGAGCACAACCAGGAGATGCGCTCCGAGTACGGCGTGCCCGGTGCTGCACGCGATGCCATGGGTCCCGACACCAATCAGGGACTGGCCATCCGCGCTGGCATCGAGGTCGGTGCCGACGTGGACCTGATGGAGGAGGCCTGGTGGTCGCCGGGGATGACGCATCCCGACGGACGCTCCACCTTCTCGCTCTGGTTCACCGGCGGGATCTTCGTCGACGACCAGGGGGACCGGTTCGTGAACGAGTCCTGGGCCTACGACCGGATCGGCAGGGAGGTGATCGCTCGGATGGATGCGGGCACGGTGAGCCTGCCCTTCTGGATGATCCATGACGACCGTGACGGAGCGGTGCCCCCGGTCCGCTCCGCCAGCGTTCCGATCGGACGGCCAGCGGACTACGAGGAGGCCGGGCTGTGGGTCAGCGCCGACACCTTGGAGGAGCTCGCCGAGAAGATCGGTGTCCCGCCACAGCGCCTGGTCGCCAGCGTCGAACGGTTCAACGACTTCGTCGCGTCCGGCCGTGACGATGATTTCGGTCGTGGTGAGGAGCCCTACGACCGGGCCTTTGCGGACGGTGGGTCGCCGCTGGTGGCGATCGAGAAGGGTCCCTTCCACGCCGCGGCCTTCGGTCTCTCCGATCTCGGCACGAAGGGCGGACTTCGGACCGATGAACGCGCTCGGGTGCTGGACGCCCGGGGGCAGGTCATCCGGGGCCTGTATGCGGCGGGCAACTCGCAGGCAGCCGTCAGCGGACAGACCTATCCCGGAGGCGGCAACCCGATCGGATCCAGCATGGTGTTTGCTCACCTCGCAGCCCTCGACATGGCGACGACCGGCTGAAGCCGGAGGGGCTAGGGCTGCGTGGACGGTGGCGCGGGCCGACTGGGGTCCTGCTGCACCTTCTGCGCGACCTCACGCAGGTTGATCATGCCGGTCGCTGCCCCCACTATGAGGGCAACGAGGATCGTGATGAGGGGGATCAGCAGGGTGTCACTGGGCTTGAGCCCGACGAACCCGGACGCCTCGATGTCTTCACCGCCGCCCTCGAAGTGCATCGAGCCCCGACCGGACGCCAGACGGCTGAGCAAGGGGACGAAGGCGAACATCAGTACCGGCCACCAGAGCAGGGCCAGCTGTGGCCGCGCGGTCGTCCGGGCCCGCCGGGCGACGACGACCGCGCACGCGATCAGCACCACGACCATCGTCGGGATGGCGAGCCACAGGCCCCACCCGTCGGATCCGTCGATGGCGTGGCTGAGCCTCTCGAAGAAGGCGTCCTCGGTCTTGGCGCCGTCGGCCATCGACTCGTCCATGGCGTAGGAGGCGCCGAGTCGACCTCCGGCCCCGGCGTGGACGAAGGCGATGCCGGCAGTGCCGAGGGTGTAGATCCATCCCGTGACGACCTGGTTGGCATCGAGTCCCTCGCCCGGGTCGCCGTCGGTGGTGAACCACAGAGCGCACCAACCGATCAGGCCGGCGAGGGGTAACAGCGCAGCAAACGCCCCCAGCCCGACGAGTGGAGCGCCGAGGTGGTCGTGCAGGCGTTGCAGCGCGGGACCGAGCCAGTCGCGCCGGACGAAGCAGGCGAGCACCAGCACGACGGCCATCGTGAAGAAGGAGACGAACAGGGTCGCCGGTGCGGAGGCGCCCCAGGAGAAGTGATCGGGGTCGTCCCAGATGCCCATCTCCTCGGTCAGGTCGGACTCGCCACCGCGGAAGACCAGCACGAGGACGAACATCACGAGTGCGAAGAGGAGGGCTGCCCGCAGCGCGTCGCCGACGGCGTACCTGATCGACGGATAGCTCGCGGTCAGCCGCCGGAACACGAAGATCGCTGCGCCCAACGCCAGCAGGGTGATGGTCAGGGGCATGACGTTGCCGCTGAGCGAGCCCTCGAAGCTGCCGCCCTCGAAGGATTCGTCATCGAGGTCGAGCTCGTAGGTGCCGCTCGCTCCTGCGCCGAAGGCCGCAGCTGCACTGATCGCCGTGATGGTGAGCCGGTCGTCGGTGCTGGTGTCGGGCGGATCCGCGACCCACAGGAGTCCGCCGGACACGACGAACGCGATGAGTACGGCGGTGACCGCCGTGAGCGCGGCGCCGATCCAGTTGCCGCGCAGCAACCACCCCAGGTCGACCGAGGGCGTCGTCGACGACGGAGCTGCTGCCGCAGGAGGTGGTGGCAGCGGAGGCGCCGGTGCCCGATGGGTGATGGCCTCCGAAGCAGGAGGAGGGCTGACCGGCGCAGCGGATGCGACGGGGAAGCCGCACTGGGGGCAGAAGTTGAGCGCTGACGTGGCACTGCCGCACTCGGCACAGAAGCTCATCTGTCACTCCTCGGACTGCGACCGACGCCTGTCAACGCGATCGTGTGGACGGAATGCTAGTGCCGCCCACCGACACGTGGAGGGCAAATCGTGTTCGTACCGGGCGTTCCCGTGCGGCAGTGAGGACGCAGAGACGCCCCGGAGCACCAGCTCCGGGGCGTCTCTGCGTGGTTCAGTGTGACGTCAGGTCACTGCTGGGGCGGCGGCTGCTGACCCCACTGGCCGGAGTCACCGGGCTGCTGCGGGGGCTGCTGGCCCCACTGCTGCTGACCTGGCTGCTGCGGAGGCTGCTGCCCCCACTGCTGCTGACCCGGCTGCTGCGGAGCGCCGTACTGCTGCTGTCCGGGCTGTCCGGGCTGCTGACCCCACTGGCCCTGCTGCGGAGGCTGCTGGCCCCACTGCTGCTGACCGGGCTGGCCCTGCTGGCCCTGGAACTGCTGAGCCTTCGCCTTCACCTCGTTGAAGTCCAGCGCACCGGAGACGAACGCGATGATCAGGCCGATGACAGCCGAGAAGAGGATGAAGAAGAGCATCGCCTGGAAGCCCTCGGCGCCCTGGGTGATCGACGTCTTGTAGTCGTCGCCGTTGTATTCCTGCTCCTGCTTGAGGTGCATGTTGGAGAGACGCACCAGGAGCGGGAAGAAGACCAGGAGCGAGGCCAGGTAGATGCCGAAGTTGCGGAGCAGCTTCGTCTTGTCCGGGGTCTTCATGTTGATGTACCAGAGCACACCCGCAGCGAGTGCGAGTGCGAAGACCGGCG
This sequence comes from Nocardioides alcanivorans, assembly GCF_021555175.1. GTDB lineage: Bacteria > Actinomycetota > Actinomycetes > Propionibacteriales > Nocardioidaceae > Nocardioides > Nocardioides alcanivorans. The sequence continues at coordinate 7,402 of NZ_JAKGRW010000017.1, forward strand.
CGGCCCAGAAGATCGCGCCGTTGTCGTCGGTGAAGTCGGGGAGGCGCTCCCAGTCGGTGTCGGAGTCGGAGTCGCCGCCGCCCTTGGTCTTGGACTTGCTGCCCATCTGACCGAACACGCCGAGGGTGACCAGGAAGAGACCCATGGCAGGCAGCGCGGCCAGGGCGCGCATGATCTCGGCGAAGCCACGAGCGTCGTCGTTGCCGATGATCTGGAAGACCAGGTAGACCAGACCGAGCACGACGAGGCCTGCGACCAGGACGCCGAGGGCGCTGAGTGGCACGGCGATGAAGCCGTGGACCTTGGCGAGCTTCTCGCCCATCCAGTCGCGGCGAGTGAGCGAGAGCAGGCCCAGCACGAAGACCATGAGCAGGAACGGCAGGAAGATCGCCCCGGCGATCGAGACCTTGGTCTCGCCGTCGAGCACCGCGACTCCGAAGCTGTCCATCGAGTCACCACTGAGGTTGAGGTAACCCTCGATGTCGGGCGAGGCGATGGAGACGATGAGCGAGATGACGAAGACGAGAACGCTCAGGATCAGACCGGCACGGACGGCGTCCAGCAGGCCTTCCTTGATGTCGCGGTAGCCCGCGGTCGTACGCCGGAACAGGTAGCCGGCGACGCCGAGCGAGACGAACGTCGCGAGCAGCGGGTACTGACCGATGCTGACGCTGGCGTCGTCACCCAGGTCGATGACCGTGTTGGCACCGAACGCAGCTGCCGTCTGGGCGAGAGTGGTCCAGATCGCCGAGCCGACCGAGAGGTCCTCCGCAGTCGTGAACGCGAAGAGCAGGGCGAAGACGAAGGCCACGCCGAGCGCCGACAGGGCAACGATGCCCATGCCGATCCAGTTGCCGACCAGCAGCTTGGTGAAGTCGAAGCCGGACTTGCCACCGGGCTGCTGCGCCCACTGCTGCTGCGGGGCGCCGTACTGCTGCTGCCCCTGCTGGCCCCACTGCTGCTGCCCCTGGGGAGGCTGTTGACCCCACTGCTGCTGGGGCTGTTGCGGGGGTTGCTGGCTCCACTGCTGCTGGGGTTCCTGCGGCTGCGCGGGCTGCTGTGGGGGCTGCTGGCCGTAGGGCGCCTGCGCTGCGGCGTCACCCGGCTGGTTGGGCTGCACGGCCGGTCGCACCTGCGTGACGTTGGGGTCAGGCGTGCTGGCCGGGGCCAGGGGGCGGCCACAGGTGCCGCAGAAGGGGGCACCGGGGGTGGTGGCCGCTCCGCAATGCGGGCAGGGGGTCATGGTGATGACTCCGATCGTTGCTCGGGTTGACTTGCGTTGCGTTCAGGTTAGTCACGAAACGCCCTCGGGAGGCGTCTTGACCGGCTGCTGGCACGCAATTTCGACATACTCGGGGTAGTTCTTGCCCACCCCGTGGCGGAAGAAACCCTCGCCCCTGACCCAGCCCGGATCGAACGGTCGGCGTTCAGCGGTGCCCGCGCAGCAACACGGAGCTGATCGCGGTGGTGTTGCGCGGGTCGGACCCGGGCTTGCTGACCCTGAGGAGTCGCAACGTGATCGTCTGCGTGGTCGTCGCGGCCACCTGCATCACCTGCAGGTCAGTGGTCCTGCGCAACTCCTGGACAGCGCTCGTGCCGTCGTCGAAGGTCCACTCGGCGCGCAACACCTTGCGGTTGCTGACATACCAGTCACGACGCCCGGCACCTTGCCCGTCGACCTTCGCGTAGCCGTTGATCATCCCGATCTCGCGGATGGTCACCGGCTCGTCGAAGGTGAAGGTGATGGTGGCGCCCGTGGCGTCGCCATCGATGCGATAGGCCGTGGTCGGGTCGTTGTCCAGCATGTTGGTGGCGGGGTAGCGAACCTGGGTGCCGTCCACCGACTGGCCCGGCTGCGTCGGCCTCGGTCCGGTGACCTGGGCCTCGGAGGCGAGGTCGACGGGGTCGCCGTCGGGCGACGGAGACGTCGACTCACTCGGCGACAGGCTCTCGCTCGGGCTGGCGGAGCTCTCGGGATCGGTCGGGGAGACCTGGCCCGACGGATCGCCCCCGGAGGCATCGGTGTCGTCGTCGCGACTCAGTGCCCAGGCCGCGCCGCCGAGGCCGAGCAGCAGCACCAGCGTCAGGAGAACCCACGGCCAGGGCGAACGCTTGCGTTGCTGGTCGGGTGGAACCTGCCCGGTGGGAGGAACGGTGGGATAGGGGTGCGGGTGGGCCGACGGCGTCTCAGCGGGGGCGGCGTACGGCTGCGGGGTGCCGGCGGTCGGGGGTGGCTGCTGGGCTGCCGGGTCGGTCGGATCGGCATACAGGGGGAAGCGCGGACCGGTGGCAGCATCGGGCTGTACACGAGGGAGGCGCACCTGGGTGGAATCGACGTCCGGTGGCGCCGTGTCGCCGGTTTCAGGGATGGGTTGACCGCAGTTCGTGCAGAAGCGGCCGAATCCGAGTTGCGCGCCGCAGTTCGTGCAGAAGCTCATCACTCATCCCTCTGGTGGCTCGCAGTGCCCACCCCGCCGGGGAGATTACCCGACCTGTGGCAGCAAGTGCTCGGGATGCTCGACGAGAAGGGCTCCCATCAGCGGGTGACGTCGTGCACGGACACCCGGCCCACGGCACGGGGGAGCTGGCGAACGGCCTGCGCCAGGGCACGCAACTCGGTGCCGAGCACGGCCTGCGGGCCGTCGCAGAGAGCGACCTCGGGATTGGGGTGCACGTCGACCAGGAGGCCGTCGGCGCCCACGGCGATCGCGGCGCGGGAGAGCGGTACGACGAGATCCTTGCGGCCCGCGGCGTGTGAGGGGTCCACCACGATCGGAAGGTGGCTGGCGGCCTGCACGACCGGGACGGCGGAGATGTCGAGGGTGTTGCGGGTGGAGGGCTCGAAGGTGCGGATGCCGCGTTCGCACAAGACGATGTCGAGGTTGCCGCGCTGGGCGATGTATTCGGCCGCCATCAGCCACTCCTCGACAGTCGATGACATGCCGCGCTTGAGGAGTACCGGCTTCCCGGACTCGCCGACTGCCTGGAGGAGGCCGAAGTTGGCCATGTTGCGCGTGCCGATCTGCAGCATGTCGGCGTAGTCGACCAGCACGTCGACGTCGCGGGCATCGGCGATCTCGGTGACGATCGGCATGCCGGTGGTCTCGCGGACCTGGGCAAGGATCTCGAGGCCGGACCGGCCGAGGCCTTGGAAGGCGTAGGGGAGGTGCGGGGCTTGTAGGCGCCACCGCGCAGGATCGAGGCACCGGCGGACTGGGCCATCCGGGCCGCTTCGACGGTCTGCTCGGCGGACTCCACCGCGCAGGGCCCGGCAATGAACGTGAAGGAGTCGGGGCCGATCGGCACCTGCCGACCCTCGGGCCCCACCCAGACGGTGGACCGCTGCGGGTGGTGCTGACGGCTGACCAGCTTGTAGGGGTCCGAGATGCGGTGCACGTCGGCCACTCCACGCAGGGTGCGCAGGTTGAGGTGGTGGAACGACTCGATGTCGCCGACCAGGCCGATGATGGTGCGCACCAGCCCCTTGCTCACGAACGCCTCGCCGCCGACACCCTCGACCCGGGAGACGACCTGCGCGACGTCCTCGTCGGTGGCTCCGGGGGACATGACGACGACCATGGGTCGAGCCTATCGGTGATCCGAACTCCGAGACCTGGGCTCCCACCATCCGGAATCCTTGGCCGGGACCTCACCTTCGCACCGTCGAGACGACAAGTTCTCTCGGCGCCGGACGACAGATTCTCGGTACGCCGCAGGGCGAGCGGGCGCTTCACCCCGCGGTGGCGTGTGCCTCGGCCCTCAGTTGCTTGAGCAGGGTCAGGTCGGCATTGCCGGGCTCTCGTGAACCAGGGGTCTCGAGCACGAACGGCACCCCCTCGGTGGCTGGGTGGGCGAAGAGCTCGCGGAAGGCATCGGCACCGATGTGACCGGCGCCGATGTTCTCGTGGCGGTCGAGGTTGGCGCCGCGTACGTCCTTGGAGTCGTTGGCGTGGATCAGCCGGAGCCGGCCGGGGCCGGCCACCTCGAGGATCCGGTCGACCGCGCGGGTGCCGCCGCCTGCCTCGTCGAGCGGTTCACCGGCGGCGAAGACATGGCACGTGTCGAGGCAGATGCCGACCTTGGGGTGGTGCTCGAGCGCCTCGAGGTAGGCCGCGAGATCGTCGATGCCGGCGCACAGCGAGCGGCCCTGCCCGGCGGTCGGCTCGATGAGCAGCCACGGCACCGACTCGTCGTCACCGAGTGCCTCGAGCACCGGCACCAATCCGGAGCTGACCTGCCCCATGGCTTGGGCGAGTTTCGCGGGCCCACCTTGGGGATCGACGTACGAGTGAAGCGGCGGCACCCGCGCGGTCGACCGGATCCTCGAGGTGGCCGGCCCCGGCCGGCTCCGGCTGATCCACGCCAACGACTCCAAGGACGTACGCGGCGCCAACCTCGACCGCCACGAGAACATCGGCGCCGGTCACATCGGTGCCGATGCCTTCCGCGAGCTCTTCGCCCACCCAGCCACCGAGGGGGTGCCGTTCGTGCTCGAGACCCCTGGTTCACGAGAGCCCGGCAATGCCGACCTGACCCTGCTCAAGCAACTGAGGGCCGAGGCACACGCCACCGCGGGGTGAAGCGCCCGCTCGCCCTGCGGCGTACCGAGAATCTGTCGTCCGGCGCCGAGAGAACTTGTCGTCTCGACGGTGCGAAGGTGAGGTCCCGGCCAAGGATTCCGGATGGTGGGAGCCCAGGTCTCGGAGTTCGGATCACCGATAGGCTCGACCCATGGTCGTCGTCATGTCCCCCGGAGCCACCGACGAGGACGTCGCGCAGGTCGTCTCCCGGGTCGAGGGTGTCGGCGGCGAGGCGTTCGTGAGCAAGGGGCTGGTGCGCACCATCATCGGCCTGGTCGGCGACATCGAGTCGTTCCACCACCTCAACCTGCGCACCCTGCGTGGAGTGGCCGACGTGCACCGCATCTCGGACCCCTACAAGCTGGTCAGCCGTCAGCACCACCCGCAGCGGTCCACCGTCTGGGTGGGGCCCGAGGGTCGGCAGGTGCCGATCGGCCCCGACTCCTTCACGTTCATTGCCGGGCCCTGCGCGGTGGAGTCCGCCGAGCAGACCGTCGAAGCGGCCCGGATGGCCCAGTCCGCCGGTGCCTCGATCCTGCGCGGTGGCGCCTACAAGCCCCGCACCTCCCCCTACGCCTTCCAAGGCCTCGGCCGGTCCGGCCTCGAGATCCTTGCCCAGGTCCGCGAGACCACCGGCATGCCGATCGTCACCGAGATCGCCGATGCCCGCGACGTCGACGTGCTGGTCGACTACGCCGACATGCTGCAGATCGGCACGCGCAACATGGCCAACTTCGGCCTCCTCCAGGCAGTCGGCGAGTCCGGGAAGCCGGTACTCCTCAAGCGCGGCATGTCATCGACTGTCGAGGAGTGGCTGATGGCGGCCGAATACATCGCCCAGCGCGGCAACCTCGACATCGTCTTGTGCGAACGCGGCATCCGCACCTTCGAGCCCTCCACCCGCAACACCCTCGACATCTCCGCCGTCCCGGTCGTGCAGGCCGCCAGCCACCTTCCGATCGTGGTGGACCCCTCACACGCCGCGGGCCGCAAGGATCTCGTCGTACCGCTCTCCCGCGCCGCGATCGCCGTGGGCGCCGACGGCCTCCTGGTCGACGTGCACCCCAATCCCGAGGTCGCTCTCTGCGACGGCCCGCAGGCCGTGCTCGGCACCGAGTTGCGTGCCCTGGCGCAGGCCGTTCGCCAGCTCCCCCGTGCCGTGGGCCGGGTGTCCGTGCACGACGTCACCCGCTGATGGGAGCCCTTCTCGTCGAGCATCCCGAGCACTTGCTGCCACAGGTCGGGTAATCTCCCCGGCGGGGTGGGCACTGCGAGCCACCAGAGGGATGAGTGATGAGCTTCTGCACGAACTGCGGCGCGCAACTCGGATTCGGCCGCTTCTGCACGAACTGCGGTCAACCCATCCCTGAAACCGGCGACACGGCGCCACCGGACGTCGATTCCACCCAGGTGCGCCTCCCTCGTGTACAGCCCGATGCTGCCACCGGTCCGCGCTTCCCCCTGTATGCCGATCCGACCGACCCGGCAGCCCAGCAGCCACCCCCGACCGCCGGCACCCCGCAGCCGTACGCCGCCCCCGCTGAGACGCCGTCGGCCCACCCGCACCCCTATCCCACCGTTCCTCCCACCGGGCAGGTTCCACCCGACCAGCAACGCAAGCGTTCGCCCTGGCCGTGGGTTCTCCTGACGCTGGTGCTGCTGCTCGGCCTCGGCGGCGCGGCCTGGGCACTGAGTCGCGACGACGACACCGATGCCTCCGGGGGCGATCCGTCGGGCCAGGTCTCCCCGACCGATCCCGAGAGCTCCGCCAGCCCGAGCGAGAGCCTGTCGCCGAGTGAGTCGACGTCTCCGTCGCCCGACGGCGACCCCGTCGACCTCGCCTCCGAGGCCCAGGTCACCGGACCGAGGCCGACGCAGCCGGGCCAGTCGGTGGACGGCACCCAGGTTCGCTACCCCGCCACCAACATGCTGGACAACGACCCGACCACGGCCTATCGCATCGATGGCGACGCCACGGGCGCCACCATCACCTTCACCTTCGACGAGCCGGTGACCATCCGCGAGATCGGGATGATCAACGGCTACGCGAAGGTCGACGGGCAAGGTGCCGGGCGTCGTGACTGGTATGTCAGCAACCGCAAGGTGTTGCGCGCCGAGTGGACCTTCGACGACGGCACGAGCGCTGTCCAGGAGTTGCGCAGGACCACTGACCTGCAGGTGATGCAGGTGGCCGCGACGACCACGCAGACGATCACGTTGCGACTCCTCAGGGTCAGCAAGCCCGGGTCCGACCCGCGCAACACCACCGCGATCAGCTCCGTGTTGCTGCGCGGGCACCGCTGAACGCCGACCGTTCGATCCGGGCTGGGTCAGGGGCGAGGGTTTCTTCCGCCACGGGGTGGGCAAGAACTACCCCGAGTATGTCGAAATTGCGTGCCAGCAGCCGGTCAAGACGCCTCCCGAGGGCGTTTCGTGACTAACCTGAACGCAACGCAAGTCAACCCGAGCAACGATCGGAGTCATCACCATGACCCCCTGCCCGCATTGCGGAGCGGCCACCACCCCCGGTGCCCCCTTCTGCGGCACCTGTGGCCGCCCCCTGGCCCCGGCCAGCACGCCTGACCCCAACGTCACGCAGGTGCGACCGGCCGTGCAGCCCAACCAGCCGGGTGACGCCGCAGCGCAGGCGCCCTACGGCCAGCAGCCCCCACAGCAGCCCGCGCAGCCGCAGGAACCCCAGCAGCAGTGGAGCCAGCAACCCCCGCAACAGCCCCAGCAGCAGTGGGGTCAACAGCCTCCCCAGGGGCAGCAGCAGTGGGGCCAGCAGGGGCAGCAGCAGTACGGCGCCCCGCAGCAGCAGTGGGCGCAGCAGCCCGGTGGCAAGTCCGGCTTCGACTTCACCAAGCTGCTGGTCGGCAACTGGATCGGCATGGGCATCGTTGCCCTGTCGGCGCTCGGCGTGGCCTTCGTCTTCGCCCTGCTCTTCGCGTTCACGACTGCGGAGGACCTCTCGGTCGGCTCGGCGATCTGGACCACTCTCGCCCAGACGGCAGCTGCGTTCGGTGCCAACACGGTCATCGACCTGGGTGACGACGCCAGCGTCAGCATCGGTCAGTACCCGCTGCTCGCGACGTTCGTCTCGCTCGGCGTCGCCGGCTACCTGTTCCGGCGTACGACCGCGGGCTACCGCGACATCAAGGAAGGCCTGCTGGACGCCGTCCGTGCCGGTCTGATCCTGAGCGTTCTCGTCTTCGTCATCTCGCTCATCGTCTCCATCGCCTCGCCCGACATCGAGGGTTACCTCAACCTCAGTGGTGACTCGATGGACAGCTTCGGAGTCGCGGTGCTCGACGGCGAGACCAAGGTCTCGATCGCCGGGGCGATCTTCCTGCCGTTCCTGCTCATGGTCTTCGTGCTGGGCCTGCTCTCGCTCACTCGCCGCGACTGGATGGGCGAGAAGCTCGCCAAGGTCCACGGCTTCATCGCCGTGCCACTCAGCGCCCTCGGCGTCCTGGTCGCAGGCCTCGTCGTGCTCGGTCTGGTCTACCTGGTCTTCCAGATCATCGGCAACGACGACGCTCGTGGCTTCGCCGAGATCATGCGCGCCCTGGCCGCGCTGCCTGCCATGGGTCTCTTCCTGGTCACCCTCGGCGTGTTCGGTCAGATGGGCAGCAAGTCCAAGACCAAGGGCGGCGGCGACTCCGACTCCGACACCGACTGGGAGCGCCTCCCCGACTTCACCGACGACAACGGCGCGATCTTCTGGGCCGCGCCGGTCTTCGCACTCGCACTCGCTGCGGGTGTGCTCTGGTACATCAACATGAAGACCCCGGACAAGACGAAGCTGCTCCGCAACTTCGGCATCTACCTGGCCTCGCTCCTGGTCTTCTTCCCGCTCCTGGTGCGTCTCTCCAACATGCACCTCAAGCAGGAGCAGGAATACAACGGCGACGACTACAAGACGTCGATCACCCAGGGCGCCGAGGGCTTCCAGGCGATGCTCTTCTTCATCCTCTTCTCGGCTGTCATCGGCCTGATCATCGCGTTCGTCTCCGGTGCGCTGGACTTCAACGAGGTGAAGGCGAAGGCTCAGCAGTTCCAGGGCCAGCAGGGCCAGCCCGGTCAGCAGCAGTGGGGCCAGCAGCCTCCGCAGCAGGGCCAGTGGGGTCAGCAGCCCGGACAGCCCGGACAGCAGCAGTACGGCGCTCCGCAGCAGCCGGGTCAGCAGCAGTGGGGGCAGCAGCCTCCGCAGCAGCCAGGTCAGCAGCAGTGGGGCCAGCAGCCCCCGCAGCAGCCCGGTGACTCCGGCCAGTGGGGTCAGCAGCCGCCGCCCCAGCAGTGACCTGACGTCACACTGAACCACGCAGAGACGCCCCGGAGCTGGTGCTCCGGGGCGTCTCTGCGTCCTCACTGCCGCACGGGAACGCCCGGTACGAACACGATTTGCCCTCCACGTGTCGGTGGGCGGCACTAGCATTCCGTCCACACGATCGCGTTGACAGGCGTCGGTCGCAGTCCGAGGAGTGACAGATGAGCTTCTGTGCCGAGTGCGGCAGTGCCACGTCAGCGCTCAACTTCTGCCCCCAGTGCGGCTTCCCCGTCGCATCCGCTGCGCCGGTCAGCCCTCCTCCTGCTTCGGAGGCCATCACCCATCGGGCACCGGCGCCTCCGCTGCCACCACCTCCTGCGGCAGCAGCTCCGTCGTCGACGACGCCCTCGGTCGACCTGGGGTGGTTGCTGCGCGGCAACTGGATCGGCGCCGCGCTCACGGCGGTCACCGCCGTACTCATCGCGTTCGTCGTGTCCGGCGGACTCCTGTGGGTCGCGGATCCGCCCGACACCAGCACCGACGACCGGCTCACCATCACGGCGATCAGTGCAGCTGCGGCCTTCGGCGCAGGAGCGAGCGGCACCTACGAGCTCGACCTCGATGACGAATCCTTCGAGGGCGGCAGCTTCGAGGGCTCGCTCAGCGGCAACGTCATGCCCCTGACCATCACCCTGCTGGCGTTGGGCGCAGCGATCTTCGTGTTCCGGCGGCTGACCGCGAGCTATCCGTCGATCAGGTACGCCGTCGGCGACGCGCTGCGGGCAGCCCTCCTCTTCGCACTCGTGATGTTCGTCCTCGTGCTGGTCTTCCGCGGTGGCGAGTCCGACCTGACCGAGGAGATGGGCATCTGGGACGACCCCGATCACTTCTCCTGGGGCGCCTCCGCACCGGCGACCCTGTTCGTCTCCTTCTTCACGATGGCCGTCGTGCTGGTGCTCGCCTGCTTCGTCCGGCGCGACTGGCTCGGTCCCGCGCTGCAACGCCTGCACGACCACCTCGGCGCTCCACTCGTCGGGCTGGGGGCGTTTGCTGCGCTGTTACCCCTCGCCGGCCTGATCGGTTGGTGCGCTCTGTGGTTCACCACCGACGGCGACCCGGGCGAGGGACTCGATGCCAACCAGGTCGTCACGGGATGGATCTACACCCTCGGCACTGCCGGCATCGCCTTCGTCCACGCCGGGGCCGGAGGTCGACTCGGCGCCTCCTACGCCATGGACGAGTCGATGGCCGACGGCGCCAAGACCGAGGACGCCTTCTTCGAGAGGCTCAGCCACGCCATCGACGGATCCGACGGGTGGGGCCTGTGGCTCGCCATCCCGACGATGGTCGTGGTGCTGATCGCGTGCGCGGTCGTCGTCGCCCGGCGGGCCCGGACGACCGCGCGGCCACAGCTGGCCCTGCTCTGGTGGCCGGTACTGATGTTCGCCTTCGTCCCCTTGCTCAGCCGTCTGGCGTCCGGTCGGGGCTCGATGCACTTCGAGGGCGGCGGTGAAGACATCGAGGCGTCCGGGTTCGTCGGGCTCAAGCCCAGTGACACCCTGCTGATCCCCCTCATCACGATCCTCGTTGCCCTCATAGTGGGGGCAGCGACCGGCATGATCAACCTGCGTGAGGTCGCGCAGAAGGTGCAGCAGGACCCCAGTCGGCCCGCGCCACCGTCCACGCAGCCCTAGCCCCTCCGGCTTCAGCCGGTCGTCGCCATGTCGAGGGCTGCGAGGTGAGCAAACACCATGCTGGATCCGATCGGGTTGCCGCCTCCGGGATAGGTCTGTCCGCTGACGGCTGCCTGCGAGTTGCCCGCCGCATACAGGCCCCGGATGACCTGCCCCCGGGCGTCCAGCACCCGAGCGCGTTCATCGGTCCGAAGTCCGCCCTTCGTGCCGAGATCGGAGAGACCGAAGGCCGCGGCGTGGAAGGGACCCTTCTCGATCGCCACCAGCGGCGACCCACCGTCCGCAAAGGCCCGGTCGTAGGGCTCCTCACCACGACCGAAATCATCGTCACGGCCGGACGCGACGAAGTCGTTGAACCGTTCGACGCTGGCGACCAGGCGCTGTGGCGGGACACCGATCTTCTCGGCGAGCTCCTCCAAGGTGTCGGCGCTGACCCACAGCCCGGCCTCCTCGTAGTCCGCTGGCCGTCCGATCGGAACGCTGGCGGAGCGGACCGGGGGCACCGCTCCGTCACGGTCGTCATGGATCATCCAGAAGGGCAGGCTCACCGTGCCCGCATCCATCCGAGCGATCACCTCCCTGCCGATCCGGTCGTAGGCCCAGGACTCGTTCACGAACCGGTCCCCCTGGTCGTCGACGAAGATCCCGCCGGTGAACCAGAGCGAGAAGGTGGAGCGTCCGTCGGGATGCGTCATCCCCGGCGACCACCAGGCCTCCTCCATCAGGTCCACGTCGGCACCGACCTCGATGCCAGCGCGGATGGCCAGTCCCTGATTGGTGTCGGGACCCATGGCATCGCGTGCAGCACCGGGCACGCCGTACTCGGAGCGCATCTCCTGGTTGTGCTCGAAGCCACCCGACGCGATGATCACGCCCTTGTGTGCCCGGACCCGGCGGCGTACGCCGTCCTGGCTGACGACGGCACCGACGACGGTGTCACCGTCTCGGACCAGCTCGTCGCAGCAGGTGTTGAGTCTCAGGTCGGCGTTGGGGAGGCCGGACAGGGCGAGCAGGTGCCGTCCGACCAGCGCCTGGCCACCGTTGACTGCCGCAGGCAGCTCCTCACCGCCACGTTCCACCCCCAGTGGGGGCCGGATCAGTCCGCGCAGATCGCCAAGTTGCTCGGGGCGGATCGGTTTCATGATGATGTGCCGCCCCGTGGGGCTGGCCTCGGGTGCCGATCCGTAGTAGTCGGGCCAGGGCCACACGACGAAACGGAAGGCCTCGTCGGCCTCGAGGTAGTCCACGAGCCGGGGACCGGTCTCGAGGTAGGCGTCCTGGAGCGTCTCCGGGGTCCGGTCACCGACCACCGCGCGATAGTAGGTGCGGGCGGCAGCCGGAGTGTCCGTGCTTCCCGCCCGCGCAAGGACGGCGTTGTTGGGGAACCACATGCCTCCGCCGGAGTAGGCCGTGGTGCCTCCGAAGGCTCCACTCGCTTCGGCCAGGATCACGGTGAGTCCTTCGCGCGCGGCGGTGTAGGCCCCGGTGAGACCACCCGCGCCGGAGCCGACCACCAGGACGTCGCACTCGTCGTCCCACCCGTTGTCCGTCACTGTCACTTCCTCGCGCTGCATCTCGTCCTCGTTCATCTGTGCGGCGCGGCAGCTCGATGCCACCGCTTCGATCATGGGCCGGAGGATCAGGCGCTGCCGGGAATGGGCTCGAGCTCATCCCACAGCGGGCCGGTCATCTCCTTGAAGGGGACCTCGTCGCCCTGCATCCGCTCGCCGACGATGCCGTGCTCCCCGAAGAAGGAGGACCTGGCCACGCGTCCCCTGACGTGGGCGATGTAGGCGACGGCGAAGAGCGCTTGGAGGTCCTTGGTCATGTTGCTCCCAGTGGTCGTCGACGCGGGCATGCGGTGTCCAGGTCAACGCCGAGCGTGGTCGGCAGCCTCGCGACCAGCGATCCGCCCGAAGGCAAGGGCATCGGCGATGTGGAACCCGCCGTCCTTGCCCCAGCTGTACGTCGAGCTCAACTCGCCCGCCGCATACAGACCGGGGATCGCACTGCCCCACACGTTCATCACTCGGGCACGCCCGTCGCGCCGAGGTCCACCGTTGCTCCAGCCGAGCATCGGCTCGACCTCGATCGCGTAGAAGGGCGCTTCGTCGATCGGTGCCAGCTTGGCGGGTGAGCGACCGAACGCATCGTCTCGACCAGCGGCGCAGGCACTGTTGTAACCGGCCACCGTGGCCTCCAGGGCTTCGGGGTCGAGCCCGACCAGCGTGGCCAGCTCGGCGATCGTGTCTGCGCGTCGGATGACCCCACTCTCGATCTCCGCGGAGTTGTCGACACTCCAGGTGACGCCCTCCATCAGCAGTCCCCACCCCACCGGGAGCATGTCGCGTCCCGCGCCGAGCGGACCGGCCACGCGCATCTGCTCGTCGAAGACCATCAGGGCTGGATGCAGTGGGTTGAGCTCAGTGCCGTGGCCGTCGATGACATGGCCGTGGCGCGCAGCGATGGTCTCGCTGCGGAACCGGCGGGCATCGCGGTTGACGAAGATATAGTTGTCGGCCGCGTAGACCGACAGGAACATTCCGTGTCCACCGACGTCGAGCCCACGGTGCGTCATCATGTTGTCCATGTGCCACAGGTCGGCACCGATCGCCTGGGCCAGCTTGTGTCCGTCGCCCGTGCTGTGGGGCGATCCCCACAAGGTCGTGGTGGTCAGGCGCAGGTAGTCCCGCACCATCTGTGCGTTGGCCTGGAATCCACCTGTTGCGAGGACGACGCCGCCCCGAGCGCCGTAGCGGCGGTCACCGTCCGGGCCGGCCACACGCACGCCGACGACCGCGCCCGCTCCATCGGTGACGAGACGCGAGGCAGGGCTCGACCAGAGGACGGGGATGTCGCGTTCGGCCAACGCCGAGCGCAGGAAGTCGTGGAGACCGAAGTTGCCGAGTGCACCACCGACCGCGTCCATCCCGAGGTAGCACTCACTGCCCTCGTGGTCCTCGTACTCCGGTTTGGTGTGGAACTGGAGGCACTGGGCGACGTCCGCCCCCAGGCTGCGCATCCAGTCGGAGTTGGCGACGACCTCACGCGCCCAGGCGTCCACGACGTCTGCGGCGACGGGAAAGTCGCCACACACTGCCCGGAGGAATCGGGTCGCAGTCTCCTGGTCGCCGAGGTTCGCCCAGCCGCCCCCGGAGACCCGAGTGTTGCCGCCGGCCTCCTCCTCCGAACACTTCTCGACCAGCAGCACCGACGCTCCGGCATCGTGCGCCGCGATGGCGGCGGCGCTCCCGGCCGCCCCGGTCCCGACGACGATCACGTCGTACTCGCAGTCGTGCCCGGAAGCGTCGCTCTCGACGGTGGCCGGTGCCTCACCTGTCTGCGTCATGGATCCGACTCTCGGGCCTGCGCCACCAGCCGTTGGCCCCACTCCCGGACACCGGGAGAACCTGTGTCTCCCATCACACCCACCTCTCCGTCGACGGCGCCCCCATCTCGAACGAGAGCGCCCCCATCACGGGCGAGGGCGCGCGGATCGCGGGGGTCTCGACAAGCTCGACCAACGGGGAAGGCTCGACCAACGGGGAAGGCTCGACCAGCGGCGGTGGACTCGACCAGCGGCGGTGGCTGGCTGGGTCAGAGGCTCGCGAGCACGGCGGCTGCGTGTTCGGTGGCTGCCCGGTCGACGTCGAGGTGTGTCACCAGACGCACCCGGTTGGTGCCCAGTGCGCTGATGAGGACGCCTTCCTCTCGCGCCCGGGCGACGTACGACGCAGCGTCGGGTCGTGACGCCACGACGATGTTGGTCGCCACCCCGGCGGGGTCGACTCCCAGCGCCTCCGCCAGCAGGTGCGCGTTGGCGTGGTCGTCGGCCAGGCGGTCGACGTGATGGTCGAGGGCGTGCAGGCCCGCCGCCGCGAGGACGCCGACCTGACGCATGCCAGCGCCCAACCGCTTGCGCCAGACCCGGGACTCGTCGATCGCAGCCTGCGACCCGACGACCAGGGACCCAATGGGCGCCCCCAGACCCTTCGAGAGACAGACCGCCAACACGTCCACCTGCGCACCCCACTCGGCAAGCGGCACCCCGGTCGCGACGTGGGCGTTCCAGATCCGGGCCCCGTCGAGGTGGAGGGCGCAACCCACGCTGTCGGCGTAGGCCCGCAACGCACGCAGCTCCTCGATCGGGGTGATCGTGCCACCAGCGAAGTTGTGCGTGTTCTCCACGGCGATCGCCCTGGTCGGGACGAAGAACGGACCGAGGTCCGGGGCAAAGAGCGACGCGATCGCCTCGAGGTCCGGACGGCCTGCCGGGTGGGTCCAGGTGCGCATGGTCAGGCCGGTGATCGCGGCATGCGCCCCCAGCTCAGCCCGGGCGACATGGGCAGAGGACTCGCAGAGCACCTCCTCCCCCACCCCGACGAGGGTGCGCACTGCCAAGACGTTGGCCAACGACCCGGTCGGGGTGAAAAGCGCCGCTTCGTGTCCGAAGAGCTCCGCGATGCGCTCCTCGAGCAGCCGCGCCGTCGGGTCCTCGCCATAGACGTCGTCGCCCACCTCCGCGCACGCCATCGCGGCGCGCATCGCCTCGGTCGGCCGGGTGACGGTGTCGGAGCGCAGGTCGATCACGTCGGCCACGCTACCTCCGTGCCGAAGCGGCAAGGCGTCGATGAATCAGCGCTGGCGGAGCGTTTCGGCAACCAGGAAGGCGAGCTCGAGCGACTGCACCCGGTTGAGTCGCGGGTCGACGACGGACTCGTAGCGGTGCGCGAGACCGTGCTCGTCGATCTCCTCACCACCACCGACGATCTCGGTGACGTCGTCACCGGTCATCTCGACCATCATGCCCCCGGGCACGGTGCCGAGGGCGCGGTGCACGTCGAAGAAGCCCTGGACCTCGTCGAGCACGTCGGAGAACCGGCGCGTCTTGTAGCCCGTGGACGCCTCGAACGTGTTGCCGTGCATCGGGTCCGTCACCCAGGTGACGTTGACGCCCTCAGCGGCGACCTTCTCGACCAACGGCGGCAGCACGTCGCGGATCTTGCCGGCACCGAAGCGGGTGATCAGCGTGAGCCGGCCCTCCTCGTTGTTCGGGTTGAGCGCGGAGGCCAGGCCGAGTACGTCGTCGGGCGTCGCAGTCGGGCCGACCTTGCAACCGATCGGGTTGCTGAGGTGCTTGAAGTACTCGATGTGGGCGCCGTCCAGCTGTCGGGTGCGCTCACCGATCCACAGGAAGTGGCCGGAGACGTTGTAGGGCTTGTCAGTGCGCGAGTCGACGCGGGTCATCGCGTGCTCGTAGGGCAACAGCAACGCCTCGTGGCTCGAGTAGAAGTCGACGCGATGGAACTCGTCAGGGTTCGCGCCGATGGCGCGCATGAACTCCAGCGCCTTCTCGATCTCGTTGGCGACCTGCTCGTAGCGCTGCGCGAACGGCGACTCACGGATGAAGTCGGTGTTCCACGTGTGCACCTGGCGCAGGTCGGCGTACCCGCCGTTGACGAAGGCGCGGATGAGGTTCAGGGTCATCGCGGAGGCGTGGTAGACGTCGACCAGACGCTGCGGGTCGGGGATCCGCGACTCCGGGGTGAAGTCGAAGCCGTTGACCGCATCGCCGCGGTAGGCCGGGAGCGTCACCCCGTCACGGGTCTCGGTGTCTGACGAGCGCGGCTTGGCATATTGCCCCGCCAGGCGACCCATCTTCACCACCGGGACGGAGCCGGCGTAGGTCAGCACGACGGCCATCTGCAGCAGCACCCGCAACTTGTTGCGCACGTTGTCGGCCGCAACGCTGTCGAAGGTCTCGGCGCAGTCACCGCCGGCCAGCAGGAAGGCCTCGCCGCGACCGACGGCTGCGAGCTTGCCCTTGAGCTCATCGCACTCTCCGGCAAAGACCAGCGGCGGGAACCCACGCAACGTCTCCACGGCGGCGTCGACCGCTGCCGGGTCAGGGTAGGTGGGCTGCTGCGCTGCGCCCTGCGCCTGCAGGGTGGCCAAGTCGGGGATCACACACCGATACTATGCGCCCCCACCGCGTGGGCGCCTGCGGCGTCGACTACGCGGGACGCCCGACGTGGCTCACCTCGGACGCTCAGTCCTCACCAAGATGCTCGACGTCCTTGAACCGACCGCCCTCGGGCCGGTGCACGACCATCGTCACCAGCCACAGCAGCACACCAATGGCGAGCAGTCCCCCGGCGATCTTGTACTGGACCATGTCCTCGTCGAGACGCGCCCACGGGCCGAGCAGGTAGAGACAGGTGACCGCGCCGAGGACCGGGATCCAGGTCGGCGCGCGGAACGTCTTGCCGGTGCCCGGATCGCGCCGCAGGATGAGGCAAGCGACGTTGACCAGGGAGAACACCGCGAGCAGCAACAGCGCTGTGGTGCCGGACAGGGCCGCGACGACCGTGGTGTCGGACTGCGTGCGCACCACGATGATCAGCCCCAGCGCGAGGACCGTGGTGAAGGCGATGGCGGCGTACGGCGACCGGCGCCCCGGGAGCACCTTGCCCAGCACCGGGGGCAGCACGTCCTGCTTGGCCATGCCGTAGATGAGACGGGAGGCCATCAGCATGTTGATCAACGCGGTGTTGGCCACCGCGAAGACGGTCATGAACGGGAAGAGCTTGTCGATCGGGATGTCGGGGGAACCGATGCGTACGACGTCGAGCAGTGCCCCGGCCTCGGGGTTGACCGGGTTGGCGATCTGCCCGGCCGGCACCACGGCCACGACCGAAACGGCCACCAGCATGTAGATGATCACCGAGATGCCCAGACCGGTGAGCATGATCTTGGGGAAGATCTTCTCCGGGTTCTTGGTCTCCTCGACCATGTTGACCGAGTCCTCGAAGCCGACCATCGAGAAGAACGCGATGGCCGTGGCGATCGTGACCGCCATGAAGAGGCCCTTGTCACTGGGCGACTCGAAGACGGTGACCCGATCGAGCCCTTCGCCCTCACCGCGACCGATCACCCAGAAGCCGATGCCGATGACGATCGCCAGCGCCGCCATCTCGATGACCGTGAGGATCACGTTGAACTTGACGCTCTCTCCCACGCCGCGCAGGTTCACCAGCGCGAGGAACACCATGAAGGCCAGCGCGACCAGCAACGTGGCGGTGCTCCCCGTGGGTACGCCGGGAATCACCTCGTCGAGGCCGATCAGCAGATTGGAGGCGAGCAGTCCCGACGAGGTGGAGGCGCTGGTGATCCCGGAGCAGACGACGGTGAAAGCGACCAGGAACGTCACGAAGTGCACGCCGAACGCCTTGTGCGCATAGAGCGCGGCGCCAGCTGCCTGCGGATACTTCGTCACCAGCTCCAGATAGCTGTAGGCGGTCAGCGTCGCCACAGCGAACGCCACGAGGAACGGCAACCAGGCCACGCCGCCGACCTGGTCGGCGAGTCTGCCCGTGACCGCGTAGACACCGGCGCCGAGGATGTCCCCGACGATGAAGAGCAGCAGCAGCCCGGGACCAAGGACCCGCTTCAGCTCCGGCTCACGGTCGGTGGTCTTTTCCTCGCTCATCCGCACTCCCTCCGAGAACCGGCGACATCGATCCCGTCGTCGTGTGGTCCCGCTCACTCTTCCCTGCCGCATGCCCCACTGGCAACCATCTCCGCTCCGTGTCGACGGTCGGTGTCGAAGGTCCGGGTCGAAGCTCGGCGCCGACATCGTGCGACGCCTGGTCGCGGCGAGGACCCGCACTGCGCGGAACATCTAGGCTGCGGCCATGACCTTCTCGATCGTCGCCCGATCCACCGACGGTGAGTCCTGGGGCGTTGCCGTCGCCTCGAAGTTCCTTGCCGTGGGCAACGCCGTGCCAGCAGCCGTTGCCCAGGTCGGCGCGATCGCCACCCAGGCCGAGGCCAACGTGGCCTACAAGGGCCTGGCCCTCTCCCACCTCGACGAGGGCGCGACCGCATCGGTCGCGCTGCAGCGCCTCCTCGAGGAGGATCCCGACCGCGACAGCCGTCAGGTCGGCATCATCGACTCCGACGGCACCGCGGCCTCCCACACCGGCAGCGCCTGCTACCCGTGGGCCGGAAGCCTCACCGGCGACGGCTACGCGATCCAGGGCAACGTGCTGACCGGCTCGGAGGTCGTCGAGGAGATGGAACGGGCCTTCCTCGCCAGTGACCCCGCCGCTCCGTTGGCAGTCCGCCTGCTTGCTGCGCTGTCGGCCGGGGACGCCGCCGGTGGGGACCGACGCGGGCGCCAGTCGGCGGCCCTGCTCGTGGTCAAGGACGCAGCCGGGTACGGCGGCGGGGACGACGTCGCGGTGGACCTGCGGGTCGACGACCACCCGACGCCCATCCCGGAACTCGAACGGCTGCTGGAGCTCAACGACCTCTTCCTCACCGCCACCGTCGAGGAGGACAAGGTCGAGGTCACCCCGGAGCTCGATGCCGAGATCACTGCACTGGTGCAGGCGCTGGGACACGAAGACCTGCTTGAGTGGAGCGGGCACGAGAACTACGAGATGCGAGTCGCACCCAGCGGCGCCTGGATCGACCAACGGGTTCTGGCGATCCTGCGACGTAGCGGCCGTGCAGCGCAGGAGGAGAACTGATGGCTGTCCTCGCGATCGACGCCGGCACGACCGGCGTCACCGCACTCGTGGTCGACGAACAGGGCAGCATCGTTGCCAAGGGCTACCAGGAGTTCGCCCAGCACTTTCCCCGGCCCGGCTGGGTGGAGCACGTGCCGGAAGAGATCTGGCAGGCAACACTCGAGGCGACCCGCAGCGTGCTGGCGACGTACGGCGGCCAGGTCTCCGCGGTCGGCATCACCAACCAGCGCGAGACGATCATGCTGTGGGACCGGGAGACCTTGGCCTCGCCACGACGCGCGATCGTGTGGCAGGACCGCCGCTCGGCAGACATCTGCTCCCGGCTGGAGGCCGAGGGCCGCGGCCCGCGGGTCACCGAACTGACCGGCCTGCGACTCGATCCCTACTTCTCCGCCACCAAGCTACGGTGGATCGCCGAGCACGAGCCCAACACCTGGGCGCTGGTCGAGTCCGGCCGCTACGCCATCGGCACGGTCGACTCCTACCTGATCGCCCGGATGACCCGCGGCACCTGGCACGTCACCGATGTCTCCAACGCCAGCCGCACCCTGCTCTTCGACCTCACCACCGGCGACTGGTCCGACGAGCTCTGCGACCTCTTCGGCGTCCCCCGGGAGGCACTGCCCGAGCTCGTCCCCAGTTGGGGAGTCATCGGCACCACCGACCCGCGCACGTTCGCCGGCCTCGAGGTGCCGATCGCGGGCATCCTCGGCGACCAGCAGGCAGCACTCTTCGGCCAGACCTGCTTCGACCCGGGCGACGCCAAGTGCACCTACGGCACCGGCTCCTTCATCCTCACCAACACCGGTACCGAGCTGGTGCGTTCCGAGGCCGGGCTGCTCAGCACCGCTGCGTGGCGTTCCCCCGAGGGTGAGCTCACCTACGCTCTCGAAGGGTCGATCTTCGTGACCGGTGCGGCAGTGCAGTGGCTGCGTGACGGACTCCAGATCGTCGGCTCCGCCGCGGAGACAGCGGCGATCGCAGCGACCGTTGACGACACCGAGGGCGTCGTCTTCGTGCCCGCGCTGACCGGGCTCGGAGCGCCGCACTGGGACCCGCATGCTCGCGGCCTGCTGATCGGGCTCACTCGCGGCACCACCCGGGCCCACATCGTGCGCGCCACGTTGGAGGCGATCGCCTTCGAGGTACGTGACGTCATGGAGACGCAGGGCATCAGGGGCGGGAGCTCGCTGCGTGTGGACGGCGGTGCTGCCGACAACGACCTGCTCTGCCAGGCGCAGGCCGACCAGCTGGGGTTGGCCGTGGAGCGCCCACGCTTCGTCGAGACCACCGGTCTCGGTGCCGCCTTCCTGGCCGGTCTGGGCACCGGCGTCTGGGCCAGCACCGACGACCTGCGCGCGACCTGGCAGCTCGACCGCCGTTTCGAACCGGTGGCCGACCGCACCAGCGCCGACGCCGCACATGCGCGCTGGCTCGACGCGGTGGAGCGCGCCAAGGGCTGGGCCTGAGCCATGGACATGCTGGTGGAGACCGCCGACCGGCTCTACGGCCTGCCCCTCCCCGAGTTCACCCCCGCCCGCGACGAGATCGTGAAGGCCCATCGCAAGGACGACCGCGCGTTCGCAGATTCGGTGAAGGCCCTCCGCAAGCCGTCGACAGCGGCCTGGGTGGTCAACATCCTGGTACGCCGCGAGCCCGGCCAGGTCGACCAGGTGCTGGCGGTCGGTGCCGCACTCCGCGAGGCGCAGGCCACCCTCGCGGCCGACGAGCTCCGGGCCCTGACCCGGCAACGGCGCCAGCTGACCGCAGCCGTCACCACCCGCGCCCGGGCGGTGGCCCTCGAGCACGGACAGCGAGTCACCTCGGCCGTGGCCGACCAGGTCGAGGCCACCCTGACCGCGGCGATGATCGACGAAGGTGCGGCGGCCGCCGTACGCACCGGGTTGTTGGTCTCGGCGCTGACGGCGACCGGCGTCGACCGGCTGGACCTGTCCGCCGCGGTGGCGCTCCCCGACCTCGTCGACTTCACGCCCAGCGAGCTGGCCGAGCCGGTGCCCCAGCGGCCCGACCTGCGTGTCGTGCCGGACCCCGACGCCGAGTCGAAGCGCCGTGACGCCGCTCGAGCCGCCCTGGCCGAGGCCGAGGACGAGGTCGCCGGCGCCGAGCAGGCCGTGGGGCAGGCAGACGACGAGGTCACCAGGTTGGAGGCACGCAGCCTGCAACTCCAGTCGGAGATCGCAGAGCTCCGGCGTCAACTGGCCGAACGCGAGGAGGAGCAGGAGCACATCGACTCCGAGCTGACCGAGGCCGGAGAGACCCTTCGGGAGGCCCGCACCGACCTCGCGGCCGCGCACTCCGCTCGCGATCGAGCGCAGAGGTCCTTCGACCGGCTCTGATGCCGGTCCCGATCGAGTGTGAGGTCTGTGCACTTCTCGGCGCAGGAAAGTGCACGGATCCAACACGGGCTGGAGCCAGCGCCGTCTCAGCTCACTCGCCAGCGCGGCAGGACGGTTGACGCCCCAGCCCGGGCGTACGTCGCGTGGATCCTCTCGACGATCATCTGGCGCCGGTGCATCTCGCCACCGACAACGGAGAAGTACTCCAGACCGTGGTTGCGGAAGAGTTCCTCGCGAGCAACGTCCTTCGCCCGTGCCCGCGTCTCGCGGTGGTGCGCGCCGTCGTAGTCGCCGATCACTCCGGCCACCGGGTCGAAGAGATCGGGGCGCCCCAGGAACCTGCCCGAGGTCGAGTGGAGATTGACGTTCGGCAGCGGCGGCCCGAGCCGCGCATCCAGCTGCCACAGCAGTCGCAGTCCAGACTCCGGCGGGGATTCCGCACCTGGCATCGCAAGGGCGAGCGCCTCCCGCGCCAACACGAGGCCGGGCACGCAACGCAGTGGGGCCAGCCAAGCGCCGAACTCGTCCAACGTGGTGAGCCCTGCGTGCAGGGCCATGTCGATGGCGGCCACGGCAGGACGCAGGTGTCCGCGGCTGCGGATCTCGTCGAAGAGCGCTCGGTGCACGCCCGTGCAGGGCACGCCGTGGCGGAGCACGAGCTCGGCTTGGTCGACGCCGGCGCGAAGGAGCCGCACGCCGATCGGCACCGTGATCTGGCTCCGGCTCACCAACAGCACCGGCAGGTCGCGTCCCCAGGAGTCTCGGCCCTCGAACCAGGGCGCGCCCGCCAGGTGCAGGCTCGCCCAGCCGCTGACCGCCCCGCGCCCGTCGCCAATCCGGAGCGAGGCCTCGAGAATGCGTTGGGCCGGCTGCTGCAGCGACGCATCGGTGGGCACGAAGAGATGCGGGGCCACTCGCCGCCACTTGCTGCCCCGAGCCGTGCTCGGTTTGGGCCCAGCGATGCCGCGCAGGTCTGCTCGGACCGGCGTCACGAACTGCGGCGCCGGCAGTCGGGGAGGCGGCAGGTTCCACGGCATGGTGTCGACCCTGCCGTGGAGCGACGGTGGCTCACAGCCGCTGTCCACACCCTCACGATCGAGTGTGAGGTCTGTGCACTTCTCACCGCAGGAAAGTGCACAGAACCAACACAGGATCGGGCCTCAAGCCCCTTCTGGCTCCTCGTCGAGGCCCTGGTCGATCGCCCATCGGGTGAGTTGAACCCGGTTGTGCAGTTGCAGCTTGCGCAGCGTGTTCTGCACGTGGTTCTGCACGGTGCGGTGCGAGAGCACCAGTCGATCGGCGATCTGCTTGTAGGACAACCCCTTGGCGACCAGACGCAACACCTCGGTCTCGCGCGATGTCAGCTTCGGCCCGGGCTCCTCCTGCAGCCGGCGGTACTCGCCCAACACCAACCCGGCCAGGCCGGGCGTGAACACGGCGTCACCACGCGCGACCCGGCGTACGGCGTCGATCAGCTCCTCACGCGACGCCGACTTCACTAGATAGCCGGTGGCGCCTGCCTTGACGGCGGCGAGCACGTCGTCCTGCTCCCCGAGGCGGAGAGGATGAGCACCCGGGCCGACGGGTCCTGCTGCAGCACCTCCGCTGTCACCTCGACCCCGTTGGGGCCGGGGATCTGGAGGTCGAGCACGATCACCTGCGGGGCACTGGCACGGAACCGGACGAGAGCCTCGTCACCGCCCGAGGCCACGGCGACCACGTCGAAGCCGGCCGCAGCCAGGTCGCGCTCGACGGCGTCGCGCCACATGGGGTGGTCGTCGACGACCATCACCCGCACCGGTTCCGAGATCTCCTGGGTCATGGCAGCACGGTAGACGACGTGCTGCCGCCGCCCGGGATCACTTCTTGCTGGTGATGCCTTCTGCGACCGGGATGATCACGATGGCCGCGATCACGGCGACGACGAAGCCGATGAAGTTGATCTCGTCGAGGCTTCCCGTGCCGATGAGAGAGGCGACGATGCCGCCGATGAGGGCGGAGACGAGTCCGACACCCACCGTCGCCATCATGCTGAGTGACTGCTTGCCCGGCCGGAGCAACCGAGCGAGCACGCCGATGACCACGCCGATGAGGATGAAGCCGAGGATCTGGATCATGGCCCCATCAGACACCCGAGGGGGTCCACTGTCCAGCACGCCGTTGCGTGTCGCTCAGCCCTTCCAGCGGCCCCGACGGTGCTCCAGGGGACGGTTCTCCTCACCGAGCACGATCTCCTCCACGAGCCCACAGACCTCGGTCGACCAACCCACCTCGCGCAACGACTCGACGCGCAGTCCGACCCACGTCGACGCACTCACCAACCGCGGGCCCCAGGCGGTGTCGACG
This sequence comes from Nocardioides alcanivorans, assembly GCF_021555175.1. Taxonomy (GTDB): domain Bacteria; phylum Actinomycetota; class Actinomycetes; order Propionibacteriales; family Nocardioidaceae; genus Nocardioides; species Nocardioides alcanivorans. The sequence continues at coordinate 31,183 of NZ_JAKGRW010000017.1, forward strand.
AACTCCGCCTGCGCGAAGAGGCCACCGGGGGCCGGTGCCGTGCCTGCGAACATCTCGGCGAGGTCGCGGTGCGGCCACTCCAGCAGCTGTACGACGAAGCGCGCGTCAGCCGCCAACGCGTCGGCCAGGTCGGAGTCGGGATCCAGTAGTCCGAGGATGCGTGCAGGCTCTCCACCGGCCACCATCAGGGACGAGACGGTGAGGCCAGCCCGGTCGCGTCCGGCGCCGGTCGTCCACAGGCTGACCGCACCACCGAGACGGCCGCGGAAGCGGCGGGCCTGGTCGCGGTCCTCCGGCGGCTGCGCAAACGGGTGTCCGGAGTGGATCGTCACGGCTCCTCCTGGCGGGGGACGGTGAACTCCCACTCGACGCCGAGTCCGGAGTCGGTGAAGAGCGACGCCTGTCCGCCGAGGTCGCGGATCCGGCCGCGAATCGACTCGACGACGCCGAGGCGACCCTCGGCCTCGGCTGCTTCCAACCGGCCGGCGGGGATGCCGGGGCCCTCGTCGCGCACCGTGACGACGACCTGGTCGGTGAGGTTCTCGACCAGCACCCAGGCTCGGGCATCGGCACCGACGTGGCGGGCGACGTTGGCCAGGCACTCGGCGACGACGTCGGCGAGCTCGCGGCGGGCGGGAGCCGGGAGCTCCACCGGCCCGCCGGGCCCGGAGACCTCGACGACGAGCCCGGACTGCGCAGCAACGCCTTCGAGCGCGGCCGCCAGGTCGCCCACGGCGCCCAGGTCACCCGAGGCGGTCTCGTCCTGTTGCCGGATCAGGGTGCGTAGCGCCTTCTCCTGCTCGCCGGCGAGCGCGCCCAGTTCGGCAGCCTCGCCCCCGAGTTCGGCACCACGACGCTGGACCAGCGCCAACACCTGCAGCACGCCGTCGTGCACCACGCGCGCGAGCCGAGGCCCGTTCGGATGCGGCAGCGGCCGTACGCTCGGCGGCAGCTCGCGACGCGGCGGAGACCCTCAGGGAGCCACACAGGTAGCCCACGATGGTGCCGGCGATCAATAGCAGGAAGACGTTGGCGTAGTTGGTCTGCGTGATGTGCTCGCGCATCCCCAGGTCGACGACGCTGATGATCGCGCCCGCGATCAGGCCGCCCTTCCAGCGCCACTGCACCGCCCAGGCCAGCAGCGCGCCGGCGACCCAGAACCCGGGCACCGAGGCGTTGAACCACTCCCCCTTGACCACCAGCGTGGAGAGCAACGACGCGAGCGCCATGGCGAGGTCGGCGAAGGCGAGCGGGCACCCGACGCTGCGGGGCGGCGTACGCCCAGATCGCGAAGAAGGTCCACAGCGTCATCGCCACCAGGACGGCGACGCCGAGCTCGTGACGCGCGAAGTTGTCGCGGTGCACGTTGAGCGCGATGGCGTTGAGCAGCACCACCACGCGCAAGACCGCGAGGGCCCGGTGCAGTCGGTCCTCGACCGCGACCACCGCGGGATCCTGCGGTCGCGCCGAGAGGAACCCCATGGAGGTCAGGAGGCCTGCTTGCGCTCGGCGGCAGCCGCGCGTTCGATGCGCTTGGCCTCCTCCTTGGCGCGGGTGGCATACATGTCGACGTACTCCTGCCCGGACAGGTTCATGATCTCGTACATGATCTCGTCGG
>NZ_JAKGRW010000018.1 GCF_021555175.1 Nocardioides alcanivorans
CCAAAAACAAACCAGTTACGCCGTTTTCGTGATGCCGTTTTCATGCGCACACTCGCCAAACGTCTGGTGGAGCTTACTGACTCGCCGGGGCGTATCGACCTGACCTGGCGTTTCGGCCGAGATCGCGCTGATGGAACGTGCGCATGATGCGCGCATTGCTGCGCGACGGGCGCGCCTCAAGACTGCGGGATCGAGACTCAGCCTGTAACGTGTTTATGCCACGGAGCCGCCGAGCTTTCTCTCGCGAGTTCAGTAGTTGCCGGCCGACGACAACGAGATCGGAGCGCCTGCTTCCGGGCCGTGCGCCGGCGCCGAAGGCACGCAGGGAAGCCGCGAACGACCTGAGACGCCGATCTGGAAGCTGCCCGGAGCGCTGAGAAGGCAGATTGCCGGGGGGCCGAAATAGCCGCCGCAGCGGACCGGTTCAGACCTGAGCTGGTCGATTGCTGACCGACTTGCCAGCGACGCGTCGCGTGCGGGGCTTCCGGCGCGGAGGGTGCTGGCGGAAGGGAGCCTGCGAAGTACCCGGCGCTCGGTCACGGTGGAGCCGACTGGTGGGTGAGCCACACCGATGGCGCGGGCGCTGCTGGCCGGCGACCGCCCTCGAGTGCGCGACGCGCTTGCAGTTGGGCCCAACGAGGCCGACACTCACAACTCCGGTCGGTTCGTCTCGATAACTCAACCAGCACGACGCAGTGGCTCAGCGGTGGGCGCCAGGTCTGAACTCAGCGCAGACGCGATGGCGAGCGGAATACCCCGGCCAATTTTCCGGTTGCCGCACAGGGGCTTCGGTCGTCGCCCCTGACGGCGCGATACTCGCTTTTTAGTATGGACTGACCTGATACATGAGCGCGTCGTCAATTTGTTGCGATCTTACAGTACTCGAGGCATGTGGTGTCGGCCTCGCCAGTTTACCGAAGGCTTGTGCCTGTTTCTAGCCTACCTTTCGCATGAAATCTTACCCCTGAGTGCCATCAGTTGGTGCGGCGCGTTCGGCTGACAGGTCGGTCGCGTGTTGGCGTAGCCAGGGGTCGAGCTGCGCGACATCGCCATCGATCGCCGGCATAGAGCACCATCGCACGGATGGTGCCGCTGGTGGCGGTGATCGTCGCCGGATCATCAGCGCCTGACCGTTACACCGCGCAGTGCACTTTCTTGAGCTGCGCGTTCGGGCGGGCGCCATGCAACGGTGCAGATGCGACGGTTGCCGCCGCACCCACGATCACGAGGGACAGCGCAATCGGCGATCTTTCAATACGATTTGTTGTGTGCCGGTGACTCGCGCGGGCGCAGAAGGGAGTTGCCGCTGCACAATCTGCCACACGCCGGACGGCCACACCGAGCGCAAGCTGCCCGAGAGTCTTCACACGGCCGGCCTCTTCCCGTCTCGAGGATGCCGGCGGGCCACGACAGGCCGAACTGACGTGGCCGTCGCCGGACACTGCCGCCGCTGATGCCGGTGCCTCGATGGCCGTCGAGAGCCACAGCTGAAGAACAACCTCGACATGCTCGTAGGGCTGGCTCTGCATCGTCAGCCTGGCTGTTTGTGTAACTCCGCCGAGAATTCTGCCGCGGGGGTCCGGGCGAAAGGTCTGAAGTTGTAAGGCGGCCAGCACCAGCTGATCAGGTCGGCGATCTGTCGCGACCTCCGAAGGGGGGGGGGCTGACATCACACCTGGACCACGGCTGGCGAAAGCCGCAGCATCGTCGCGCTGTGCTGGCCCTGGGCGACGTCGTGCCGCTGCGTTGCCGGAAGTCGACCACGGCAGTGTATGCCGATTCGGTGAAGGCGCTGCTGTGCACCACTGCCGGCGCCCCGCGGCCTCCGGCATCGCTCACTCACGAGGGCGTAGCGCGCGGGTCTCCCACGCGACAGCGTGCATTTGCCGCGCATGACTCGACGCCGGCTCCGGTCCACACTGAGGACGGCCGGGCGGAGGCCGGCTGTCACCATCCGGTTCCAAGGCCACGCGCCGGCGCGGCGTAGGCAGGCGATTAGCGACCGAGGGAGAGCGATAGCGGCCACTCGCCGACTCCGTTCTCTCCACGATGAAAGTTTATGTGGAGCCGGCAGCTGGGAGTAGTGCCTCTATCGGTGCCCCCCGATGCCCGTTCGGCGCCGCGGCGCTGCGGGTCGGCATGCCTTGCCAGCTGCCATCGGGATGGCCAGAGCTTCTCGGGGAGCGCTTTCGAGATTTCGATAGACTCGGCAATGAAGGGCGATACCGCGGCTGTCGTCTTCGCGTGCTGTTGCCGAGAGTTTCGACGTTCGGGCCGGGGCGGCAGCCAGCCGAGCGAGGGTCGCGGCTGCGGCGACGCCTTCGAGGCGGTCGTCGTCGTGCAGGTCTCGTCGCGGACCAGCCACCAGGCGTTCGGTCGTGCCGAAGACGTCGGCCGAGCAGCCGTCCTGCCGCCTGCGAGGCGCGCAGTCAGCGCTCGCCACGCCGCGGGCGTCTGACACGACATGTTGATGACGAGCCGGGCCATTTTACCCCCTCGTCCGGAGCTGGCAGTAGTGCCCTGCTCGGGGAGGTGGCCCCTGTTGAGGCGGGAGGCCGGATCGCCTGCGACGCCACACACGACCGACTGGGATCGGCGTAAATAATGGCAACTTGTCGGGCCGGGCCGATTGCCGGTCGGGTACCGGCGTGCCTGCGCAGCGCGCCTCCGCGTCGCCTCGTTCACTGCGGTCGCCGCGCGTGGGCGAGCGCCGCCAATTCGGTTTCTCCAACTGACGATGCGGGCGATGTAGCCGGTGAGCTGGCGATCGAGCGGGCGCTCGATGCCGGCGGTGAACACGTTTGCCGCCGCCTGCGCGCTGTAGCGCGATCCGCTCGCGCAGCGCTGCGGCGGAGTCGGCAGCTGGGCGGCCACGCTGACAGCCGGGAGACGCCGATCTCGGCCGAGCCCTCGTCTCACATTTGTCCCGCCCGCGGTTTTCCGGCCGCAGCCCGCGATTAGGGGCCGGTGATCGCACCGGGTGAGTGCCAGTCGAGCACGGCCGGCATCTGCCTACAAATAAAATGGCTGTTTCGCTCCCGAGTGCCTGCTTATCAGGGTCACCGGCTCACCAGCGGCGGGGCACATGCTCGGCGCCGAGTGCGAGCTCGTCGAAAACCCGACTGGTACGAGGCGGTTGTTTCTGCGCGGAAAAGAGCCGATGGGGCGCGACCTGACCGTGACGGAGTCACCGGTTGCCGCCGTGCAGCGCACGTTTGCCGTTTTTCACCCGTTTGCCTGGATGGAGCGGGCGGACTGGCCATTGTTTTTCTGAAGCTTAGTAGCCGTAAGACGCCGCCGTCCACCACGGCGATCGGGCAGGGCGTGAGCGCAGCCGCCAGTGACATAGCCTGCACTGCGGACAGATGCGGGTTTGGCGAAGCTGCCGCAGGCAGGGCGGTCAGCTGACAGATGCCAATGAGCGTCGGCGAAGAAGCGGCCGTGCCACAAATGCCCTGTGGGGTACGCTGCCGCCGTTCACTCCCTTCGCCGGCCAACATACGCCTGCGCTCAATGGTATTCGCAGTTCACGGAGGGAAATAAAATGAGCGAAGTCGCGCTACTCATGGGATACTGCCGCACTGTCGTACGCTTCAGTTGTCGGGGTCGCCGATCGTCGGTGTCTGCCGCTGGCGGACTTAACCTTCAGATCGTTGGAGTCGGCGCGCGCCGCTTCATGCCTTCTTACTGGCGTTTTGCAACCTGGATGACCCGAGCTCGGCGAACGCGCCTGCCGCTTGCTGCCCGCGCATCTCCTTCTCCGTTACTGGGTCGTATGATCAGCGTACGGCGGTTCGCAGGCTGTGTCATCAGCCGCGGCCACGAGCACCTGGGCGGCGCGCTCGCCGAGCGGTAGCCGGCACGAATGCGGTGGCTGACCTAACTCACTGACGTGGGAGAGGGCGATCGCGGAGTGCCAGGCGCCTCGGCTGCCGAGCGGATCAGTCGCCATCGGCCTCGCGCGAGCTGGCCGACACGACGGAGCGCCCTTCGTCGAGCCGTTGCGCCGGGTACGCTGTGTCGAAGACCTTCGATGATCAGGGAGAGCGCCTGCGGTCGCGTTCTTCACTGGTCACGTCGACGGCGCTGTAGTTGAGGAACGGCCCGCACCGCTGCTCACGTGCGCCATCGAGCTCGGCCAGCCTGCGCGAGCGTCGGTCCGTCTTCCTCGGCATCGACGCGTGGGACTCGACATCGGCTCCAGCGGAGTCTTCCTCGACCATACCGCGGCGCCGTTGGCGCGGACCGGTACGTCGAGGCAGGTCGACGCCCGGCCTGCTCGTGAGGACATTTCGTCGTCGCTTCCACCGGCGTCGATCGCATTCACAGCCTGCGCAGTCGTCTGGCGGCGTGGCGATCGCGGCATCGATAAGACGTCCAGCCGGCTCGCCGGCGGTGGCCTCGACATTCAGCGCGATCGGCCTGCACCTCGGTTCGCTCTTGTCGCCGTTGTCGGCGAGGAGCCGGCAGACGAGCGCCGGGTCGGGCGCCGACGGCCGGCGGCGGGCTCGCCGCCGAGCCGCAGCCCTACCAGCGCCGACGCTCGATCGGTCGATCGCTTCGCGGCCGGACGGGCTTCGGCGGATGGACGATGCTCGTTGGTATCGTCGGCGGCACGCCACGGAGCGGTAGGTCGCTTCGAGCTGTCGAGGGCTGGTTCTACATCTGGCGCTTCAATTCTTACCATCGATCGCTGGTTAGCCGCCGCGGTGAAGATCGTCTGCTGATCAGGGCGGTCACCGCCCTGGCCTGATGCCCCGCGCGTCACGTCGAGACCTGATCTCTCGATCACAGTTTACGCCGGCCTGCAGCCGCACAATGGCGCGACATCGGCCGTCTTTGCCGTTTTTGCCGCCGAGCAGCCTACCAGGCCGCGGGCATAGCTGCGCCACACGAATGCCGGAGATCGGCACGTCACGCGCATGCTGAGCAGGTCGGCGGCGGCTACACTGAGCGGGTCGCGCTCTCTCGAAGGAGCGGGACATCGCGGCGATGTAGGGCAAAAAGCTGTCTGCCGGGGAGAGCACCGCTCGTCGCCCCGCGCTTCCGGCCCGGCCTCCTGGAGATTGCGCTGTTTGGCGATTTGTCGGTGGCGGCCGACACAGTTGCTGCCTCCGAACTCCTGTCGACACCGACGATCTGCGGTTGTCCTGTCACGAGTTGTCACGTCTTCACCTCGACGACACTCGCCGATCTTCCAGCAGCGAGAGGCCGAACGCCGCCATCGAGGTCGAAGACGAGGATGGTCTGTCGTTGCCGGGAGCCAGCGCGGCGGTGGGCAGATGCGCGAGACGTTGAGGCCTCGCGATCTTCGTCGCTAGCGGGTCATGCCACAGCAGCAGATTCGGCGATCGCCGGTCGGCCTACGCCGGAGGGGGCCCGGCGTGCTTCACGAGCTGCGCCGTCCGCTGGGGCGCGAAGTCCTTGTCGCCGATGTTTTTCCGCCGGCGCGTGGCGGCCGACCGGCGGGATGGCGGTCGACATTGGTACGCTTGGCGACTTCAGCGACGAGGTCTGCCGAGTTCTGGCGAAGGCGACCGACGGGGTGCGGTGCCGGGCGCCTTCTCTGCAGCGATGACGGTAATCGACTCTCCTGCCACCACCGAGCTGCGGCGTCGATGCGCTGACGCGGCCAATGGGACGCCCTGCTCGCCTGCGCTTGCCGCGATGTGAATATCACAGGCGGTCGTCCGTCACATATTGAAGCCGTCGACGACAGCCTCAACGATATTTGGCGCCTGGATCCAGATTTTCTGGCACTGATGAAACACGCGTCGCGATCTGCGCCGTCGCCACCGCCGGCGACCGCCGGCGGGAAGGGTCAGCGGGGGACTGGCGCTGGTCGGTTGCAGGTGACGACGAAGCGGCGGCCTCGCGCCCGTCTCGCGACGAAGAAGGAGAAATTCTTAAAAACAGCGCTCCCGCTCTCTCACTCGGCGTCGTCGGGGGGCAGCCGGAATCGCGCGGTACCGACCGACCCGGTCCCGGCTGGAACATCGGATCGTTCGGAGTGAGCGCGCAGAGAACTAGACCCGGCGGAGCTGCCGGAGTTTTCGATGACGGTTATGTATGGCTGTACCATGGACCCAGGCGATGACCGACTTGGTCGGGGACGGGGGGCGCAACCGGGGTTGAGTGCACCCATCACGGCGCCTTCGGTCACCAGGCGGGCGCCTTGCCGCTGGCGACCGATCGCACCTGCGGCGTCGCGGCGGTAGTCGAGAGCAGCTGACGTCGTTGATCCGCTCGATCGCGTCGCAGATCCATGAACGGCGCCAGGAGGTGACTCCAGGGGCGACGCGCCGACACGGGCCTTCAGGCCCTGCACCAGCGCCTGCTTCGATTGCCTGGATGTACGGTTGTGTCGGCGCGCCGCGACACCGGCGGCCTGACCCTCGGCGAGGTCGCCCAGCCAGGGCCAGCGGTCGAGGCCACGAGGTAGATGGTTGCGTGGAACGCAGCCAGTCGCCATCCCGAGCAGTTGACTCATAGCCGGCGCGGTCACGCTGAAGGCGCACCAGGCCGTCGCCCGGAGTTCTCGGCGCGCCCTGGCGGGCGCGGGTCCGCCGACAGGTGTCGTGCAGATCGTCTGTTGATTCCGCAGGTGCCGGGCTTGTTCATGCCTGCCGATTGGGCGTGGTGCGGTGATAGTCGACGACCTGTCCGTCGGCCGCCGCAGCGCCGATAATGCTGACGCTGACGTACAGCCCGAGCTTCTTCGCGAAGATCGCGAACATCGGCCACATGGTCGTCGTCGGACGGAGCGAGCCGACATCAATGCAGTATCGTCGCCCATGAACTGCACTTACGGACGTGCCCAGCAACGCAGCCTGTGCCGACGATTTCGCGGTTCTCAGCTGGTCAGTGGAGTACGCGCGGCGCCGACGTCACCGAAAAGACTGGGCTCCGAGCAGGTGGCAGGCCGGGTTTACGATGACTTCGCCCTGCGAATCCGTCGTCGCCGAGGTCGCCCGCTTCCCTGCACCGAGCTACCGCCACATCGATACCGCGCAAGATGGCTATAACGAGCAGGGCGTCGGCGAGAGGCGTGCATCTTCCGGCAGATGACGATGTGTTCATCACGAACAACAACATTGCTGATCTGCACGGGCATTTTCGACGAGTCGCTCGCGATGGCCTTCACCGATTCACTGGCTGATGATGAGATCACGAAACCTCGACGCGCGATACCGAGTTGTCCAGATCGGTCTCGAGCTTCCATCACTGGCGGAAGAGACGGGATTTCACCAGTCGAGGCGCACTCGGCTTCGACAGCCGAGGTCGCGCCAGCACCGCGCGCGGCGTGGTCAATGAGCTTCAGGCGCGGCGCGGCGATCCGGTGGCGGCGACGTCGGGCCAGGTACCGCGCCATCTTCCAGCGCGGTGACATCGTCTTCGGGAAGACGATGTCACCGCGCTGGAGATGCCAGCGCAGGGCCACCTGGGTCTCGCTGCGCCCGACCCGGTCGGCGATCGCCTTGACCACCGGATCACCCGTCACCGCGCCACGTGCGATCGGCGACCAGGCCTCGGTGAGTACGCCGCGCGCTGCGTTGGCGGCGCGGACCTCGGTGTTGTCGAAGTAGGGGTGCACCTCGACCTGGTTGACCGCCGGGACGATCCCCGTCTCGTCGATGATCCGCGCCAGGTGATTGGGCTCGAAGTTGGAGACACCCACCGATCGGACCCGGCCGTCGGCGACCAGCTCGGTCATCGCGCGCCAGGTCGAGACGTAGTCGCCGTCGTACTGCGTGGGCAGTGGCCAGTGGATCAGGAACAGGTCGATGCGGTCGAGGCCCATCGTCGCGAGCGACTCGTCGAAGCTGCGACGGACGTCGTCGGGCCGGTGGTGCGGGTTGTTCAGCTTGGTGGTCACGAAGACCTCGTCGCGCGAGATGCCGGAGGTGCGCACTGCTTCGCCGACGCCCTGCTCGTTGCCATACATCTGCGCGGTGTCGATGTGGCGGTATCCGACCTGCAGGGCGCGGGAGACGACCTCGGCGGTCTCGAACGGGTCGATCTTGAAGGTGCCGAAGCCGATCTGCGGGATGAGGTGTCCGTCGTTCATCGTCAGGGCGGGAGTCGTCATGCGCCCAGCCTGCCACCTGTGCTCGGAGCCCAGTGCGCCTCGGTGACGTCGGGCGCGCCGGCGGTGGCGGTGTAGCTCCGCAACCAGGTGGGGCGGATCGCGACGACCGCGAAGTCGTCGTCGAGGGCACGGGAGCCGGGAAACTGCTCGTTGTAGGCGCGTCCGTAGTCGCCACGCAGTTCACCATGGGCGACGGCGGCCACACCTTCGATCTGCACGGTGGTGTCGTCGCTCCATCCGACGACGACCGCGACGTGGGGGTCGTGGCCGATGTTCGCGATCTTCCGCGAAGCTCGGGGCGCGTCGAAGATCAGCGTGCCGTCGTCCAGCGCCGCGAGGCCGACGAGGGCCGCTTCGGGACGCCCGGAGTCGTCGACCGTCGCCACCACGCCCAATCGGCAGGCGCGGACGAACGCGGCCACCGCCTCGGGGCTCGCAGGATCAACGAACATCTGCACGACGCTACCCGAGCTCGACGGACCGCATACGTAAGGTTGCGGGCGCTGCCGAGAGGCTCCGGGCGATGAGAGAGGGCGCCATGACTGCGCCGGTGGGATATCTCGTGACGGTGGCGCTCGCTGCCTGGTGCACCTTCTTCGCAGTGGTCGCTCCGCGCCGGCCGTTGCTCGTGGGGAGGGTCAGCTGGCTCTTCGGGATGCTGATCAACGAGCTGCCGTTCCTGGCCATCTACTACCTCGTGGCCTCGACCGCGCTGGCCGCGGCCGAGGGCGACCTGGACTCGCCGAGTGGCAGGGCCGCCGCCGGAGTTGCGGTCGCAACCCATCGCCGGCCTGGCCGTCGCGGCTTGGCGGGGGTGCGGACCGACCGGGCAGTCGAGCAGGCGCTGGTGCAGGGCCTGGGGGCCGACTGGCGGGCCCGTGTCTCGGCGCCACTGCGGCGCCATCGCCCCTGGGGTCGCATCCTGCTGGCGCCGTTCGTGAGATCGCGACGCGACGTCGAGCGGATCAACGACGTCAGCTATGGCGACGCCGGGCGCAGGCACCTGCTCGACATCTACCGACGCCGCGACGCCCCGCAGGACGCGCCGGTCCTGGTCCATTTCCACGGTGGCGGCTTCACCAGCGGCAAGAAGAGCCATGAGGCACGACCCCTGTTGACCAGGCTCGCGAGTCAGGGGTGGGTGTGCATCAGCGCCAACTACCGGTTGCGCCCCAGGTCCAGTTCCCCGACCATCAGATCGACGCCAAGTCGGTCATCGCCTGGGTCCGTGAGCACGGCCATGCATATGGCGCCGACTCGTCGAAGGTGTTCGTGTCCGGCAGCTCCGCCGGGGCAAACCTGGCAGGTCTCTGCGCGCTCACTCCGAACGATCCGATGTTCCAGCCGGGATTCGAGTCGGTCGACACCACGGTCGCCGGCGCGATCCTGCTCTACGGCTACTACGGCCGCCAGTTCGGGAAGCGCCCGAGGGGCCGCCTTCGGAGCTCCAGCCCCAGGGATACGTCCGCGCGGGGCGCCGCCGCTCTTCATCGCCCACGGGACGAAGGACGGGTGGGGCACCGTCGAGGGGCCCGCCACTTCGTCGTCCGCCTGCGAGCCGTCGGAAACACGGTGGTCTATGCCGAGCTCCCCGGTGGCCAGCACTCGTTCGACGTGTTCCACTCGCCTCGGTTCGAGGCGGTCGTCGACGGAGCTGAAGCATTTGGCGCTTGGGTCCTGCGCGACTCCTGACCCGCGCGTGAGCCCTCGCATGTCCGCTACAGCGTCCGGTGCCGGAAATCCTCTCGGATCCGGGAATCTTTCGAGCCAGAGTGTCGTTGGAACCATCAGATAACCTGAGTCGATGTGACTCAACTAATGTGACGGAACGACCACCACTGTGGCAGACTGTTCACATCGCGGCCGTGAACACTTGGAAACGGGTGCTCGCAGCCGCCCCAGACCAGAGCAGGAACACGAGTAGGAGATCCCATGGCCCGCGCAGTCGGCATCGACCTCGGCACCACCAACTCGGTGGTGGCCGTCCTCGAAGGTGGAGAGCCCACCGTCATCGCAAACGCAGAAGGCGCCCGTACCACCCCGTCGGTGGTCGCCTTCGCCAAGTCCGGCGAGGTCCTCGTCGGCGAAGTCGCCAAGCGACAGGCGGTCACCAATGTCGACCGCACCATCCGTTCGGTCAAGCGCCACATGGGCACCGACTGGAAGACGAACCTCGACGACAAGGACTTCACGCCCCAGCAGATCAGCGCCTTCGTGCTGCAGAAGCTGAAGCGTGACGCCGAGGCCTACCTCGGTGAGCCCGTCACCGACGCGGTCATCACCGTCCCCGCCTACTTCTCCGACGCCCAGCGCCAGGCCACCAAGGAAGCCGGTGAGATCGCGGGCCTCAACGTCTCGCGCATCGTCAACGAGCCCACCGCTGCCGCGCTGGCCTACGGCCTCGACAAGGGCGACGACCAGACCATCCTCGTCTTCGACCTCGGTGGCGGCACGTTCGACGTCTCGCTGCTGGAGATCGGCGAGGGTGTCGTCGAGGTGAAGGCCACCTCCGGTGACAACAGCCTCGGTGGTGACGACTGGGACAACCGGATCGTCGACTGGATGGTCGACAAGTTCAAGGCCGGCAACGGTGTCGACCTCGCCGCCGACAAGATCGCCAAGCAGCGTCTCCAGGAGGCCGCGGAGAAGGCGAAGATCGAGCTCTCCTCCTCCAGCGAGACCCAGATCCACCTGCCCTACATCACCCACGGCGAGTCCGGTCCGCTCCACTTCGAGGAGAAGCTGACCCGCTCGGAGTTCCAGAAGCTCACCGCCGACCTGCTCGAGCGCACCAAGGCGCCGTTCCAAGCCGTGCTCAAGGACGGCGGCGTGCCGATCTCCGGCATCGATCACGTGGTGCTCGTGGGTGGTTCCACCCGTATGCCCGCCGTCTCCGACCTGGTCAAGGAGCTGCTCGGCGGCAAGGAGCCCAACAAGGGCGTCAACCCCGACGAGGTCGTCGCGCTCGGTGCGGCCCTGCAGGCCGGCGTGCTCAAGGGTGAGGTCAAGGACGTGCTGCTCCTCGACGTGACCCCGCTGAGCCTGGGCATCGAGACCAAGGGCGGTGTGATGACCACCCTGATCGAGCGCAACACGACGATCCCGACCAAGCGCTCGGAGATCTTCACCACCGCTGACGACAACCAGCCGTCCGTGGAGATCAAGGTCGCCCAGGGTGAGCGCCAGATGTGGGCCCAGAACCAGCCCCTCGGCAACTTCGAGCTGACCGGTCTCCCGCCGGCTCCGCGTGGCGTGCCGAAGATCGAGGTCACCTTCGACATCGACGCCAACGGCATCGTCCACGTCTCCGCCAAGGACCACGCGTCCGGCCGCGAGCAGTCGATGACCATCTCGGGCGGCTCGGCGCTGAGCAAGGACGACATCGACCGCATGGTCAAGGAGGCCGAGCAGTACGCCGCCGAGGACGCCGACCGTCGCAAGGCCGTCGACGCCCGCAACCAGGCCGACAGCCTCGTCTACACCACCGAGAAGTTCCTCACCGACAACGGCGACAAGATCCCCGACGAGGTGAAGACCGAGGTGCAGGCCGACCTCGACGCGCTGAAGGCCACCTTGGAGAATGTCGAGGCCACCGCCGACGAGCTCGAGGCCGGCGTCAGCAAGCTCGGTGAGTCCAGCCAGAAGATGGGTGCCGCGATGTACGCCGCCGCCGAGGCCGACCAGGCCGCTGCGGGTGGCACCACCGGGAGCACCGGTGAGGCCGACGACGACGTCGTCGACGCCGAGATCGTGGACGAACCCACCGAGGGTGACGACAAGTGACGAGCTCTCACGAGCAGGAGCCGGCCGGGGCGTCCCACGACGCCTCGGCCGACGCCGAGGTCATCGGCGAGTCCGCTGACACCAGCGGCGCCGCTGACATGGTCGAGGAGGGGCTCCGCTGGAGCCCGGCGACGTCGACCTGGTCGAGGAGTCCCGCACGTCGATGCCGAGGAGCAGGCAGACCCGCTCGCACGGGCCAGGGCCGAGCTCGATGAGCGCACGGCCGACCTCCAGCGGTTGCAGGCCGAGTTCCTCAACTACAAGCGCCGTGTCGAACGTGACCGGGACCTGATCAAGGAGAACGCGACCCACAAGGCGCTCTCCCCGATCATCGAGGTGCTCGACACGATCGACCGTGCCCGTGAGCACGGCGAGCTCGACGAGGGCTTCCGTGCTGTCGCCGACCAGCTTCAGCAGGCCGTGGCGAGCCAGGGCCTGATCCGCTTCGGCGAGCCGGGCGACGCCTTCGACCCCAACCTCCACGACGCCCTCTCCCACATCGGTGAGGACCCGGAGGTCGAGGTGACCACCGCCAAGGTGATCGTGCGCGCCGGCTACCGCTTCGGCGAGCGGGTCGTGCGCGCCGCCCAGGTGCTCGTGGCCGAGCCCGCTGGCGGCTCCGCGGCAACCGACGCGGGCTGATGACCGCAGCCGTACGGCGGTGCTCGGGCACCGCCGTACGTAGTCAGAAACTGCAACGACCAACGGAGAAGGAGGTGCGCGCATGACTGCCGGCAAGGCCGATTGGGCAGGCAAGGACTACTACGCCGAGCTCGGGGTCTCCAAGGACGCAAGCGCCGAGGAGATCAAGAAGGCATACCGGAAGCTGGCGCGCGCCAACCACCCCGACTCCAACCCCGGTGACACGGCCAAGCACGAGAAGTTCAAGTCCGTCGCCGAGGCCTACGACGTCGTCGGCGACCCCGACAAGCGCAAGCAGTACGACGAGATCCGCAGCATGCCCATGGGCGGCTTCGGGGGTGGCGCGGGCGGCTTCGACCTGAGCGACCTCCTCCGTGACCGTGCAGGTGCCGGTGGGGGACTGGGCGACATGTTCGGCGACCTCTTCGGCGGGGGTGGACGACAGCGCGCTCGGCGCCCCCGCAAGGGCGACGACGTCGAGACCACGGCCACCATCAGCTTCACCGACGCGCTCGACGGCGTCACGATCAGCTTGCGGCTGACCAGCGACTCGCCCTGCAGCACCTGCGGCGGCAGCGGCGGCAAGCCCGGCACCAAACCCCACATCTGTCCGCAGTGCGAGGGCTCCGGCATGGTCGCGGCCTCCGCTGGCGGTGCCTTCACACTCAACGAGACCTGCCCGTCGTGTGGTGGACGGCAGCTGGTCTACGACGAGCCGTGCCCCACCTGCTTCGGCTCCGGGCGTGGCCAGTCCGCCCGCTCCATCCAGGCGCGCATCCCGGCTGGGGTGAAGGACGGACAGAAGATCCGGCTGCGCGGCAAGGGCGGCTCGGGCGAGAACGGCGGCCCCGCCGGTGACCTCTTCGTCACGGTCAAGGTCACGCCCCATCGGCTCTTCACGCGCAAGGGTGACAACCTCACCCTCGACGTACCAGTCGGGTTCGACGAGCTCGCACTCGGCGCCGAGATCAAGGTGCCCACCCTTGGTGGTGCACCGGTGACCCTCAAGATCCCTGCAGGCACCCCCAACGGGCGCACCTTCCGGGTGCGTGGCAAGGGGCCGAAGCGGGCCGACGGCACCAACGGCGACCTGCTGGTCACCGTCGAGGTGCAGGTGCCGGCCGTGCTCGACGACGCCACCCGGAACGCGGTCGAGGCCTATCGTGAGGCTGCGGCCGGAAAGCCGTTGCGCAGCAACCTCTTCGAAGGGAGTTGAGTCGGATGGAGCGCCCGGACCCCGACATCGGCGTCTACGTGATCAGCGTGGCCGCCCAACTCGCCGGCCTCCACCCGCAGACGCTGCGCACCTACGAGCGGATGGGGTTGATCCTTCCCCAGCGCACGGGCGGCGGCGGTCGTCGCTATTCGCACCGTGACGTCGAGAAGCTCCGCTCGATCGCCGAGCTCACCGCGAGTGGCATCGGCATCGAGGGCGTACGCCGCATCGTCGAGTTGGAGAACCAGGTGGCGGCGCTCGCTGCACGCAACGATGACCTGGTGAACGAGCTCGAGGCGACGCGGGGAGCCCTTGCGCAGGCACTGAGTGCCACCCGACGTGTCAGCCGGCCCGACAACAAGTTGCCGGTGCTGCGCACGCCCGATCCGGGTCAGTCGGTCGTGGTGTGGCGTCGCGGGCGTTGACGCCACCGCGGCCTCCACCTCAACGGGAGCCACCTCCCGAATGAGCGGGGGCGCTGCCAACATCTCCTCGGACGCGGTCTTCGCGTCCCGAAGGAGGAGCCGTGTCCGGTCTGGTCGCTCAGCATGATGCCGTCGAACCCGCGGAGGTGGCGAGCGCTTGGCTGCGCGCCTTCGCAGGGCTGCTCAGCGAGGACGGCACCAGCTCGGCCGACGTCTTCGGCGACCAGACCTGGTGGCGCGACGCGGTCACGCTGACCTGGGACCTGCGCACGTTTGATCGCGACCGCCTCGAGAAGGCAGTCGCCGCAGCCCGCGACCTCACGTTGCGTCCCGTCGGACTGCTCGACGCGATGCCGCCCAGCCTCGCTCCGGACGGTCAGGGCCTGATGCTCCTCTTCGGCTTCAACAGCACGCGAGGCGACGGCCGCGGTGTCGCCCACCTCGTGCCGGGGTCGGACGGGTGGCGGGCCCAGATCGTCTTCACACAGCTCGAGAGTCTCCGAGCGCTCCCCGAGAGCACCGGTGCACGACGTCCCGATGGCGGCTGGCAGGGCAGCATCGCCACCGAACCCACGTGGGCCGAACGCTCGGCGCAGGCGGCCGAGTTCCGTGACGTCGAACCAGCGGTCGTGATCATCGGCGCCGGTCATTCCGGGCTCTCCCTGGCTGCCCGGCTCACGCGCCTCGGCGTCGCGACACTCATCGTGGAGAAGGCGCCGCGGGTCGGCGACGGGTGGCGCAACCGCTATCGCTCGCTGGTCCTCCATGACCCGGTCGGCGCCAATCACCTGCCCTACCTGCCCTTCCCGAGCACGTGGCCGCTCTTCATCCCCAAGGACCGGATGGGTGACTGGCTCGAGCACTACTCCGACATCCTCGAGCTCCCGGTGTGGACCGGAGCCAGCGTCGAGTCGGCATCGCGCGACGCCGACGGCGGCTGGGTGCTGCAGGTCGCGCGTGATGGGGAGACCCGCACGCTGCGCCCCGCCCACGTCGTGATGGCGACGGGGATGAGCGGAAACCGGCCCCACGTGCCGGAACTCGCGGGGCGCGACGACTTCGGTGGCGAGGTGGTGCACAGCAGCGCCTTCACCACCGGGTCGGCGTACGCCGGCAAGAGGGTCCTCGTGGTCGGCTCCGGCAACAGCGGCCACGACATCGCCCAGGATCTGGCCGAGCACGGCGCGCGGGTGACGATGCTGCAGCGCTCGCCGAGCTATGTGATCAGCAGCGACACCGTGGTCAAGAAGATGATGGTGCTCTATTCGGAGGTCGGCCCGCCGACGGAGATCGCCGACCTGATCAGCTGGTCGATGCCGACGGCCGCGGCCACCGACAAGCTCCGGGCCGGCGCGGCCTTCGCCGCGGACTGCGACAAGGACCTGCTCGACGGGTTGCGTGCCGCTGGCTTCGGGCTGACGATGGGGCCCGACGACACGGGCATGTCGAGGTTGTTCTTCGAGCGCAATGGCGGCTACTACATCGACGTCGGTTGTTCGCCGCTCATCATCGACGGCACCATCGGGGTGAAGCACGGCACCGGCATCGAGCGACTGGAGCCGGGGGCAGTGGTCTTCGGCGACGGCGACCGCGTCGAGTTCGACGCGATCGTGCTGGCCACCGGCTACACCGGCATCCTCGAGACCGCCCGTGAGGTGCTGGGGAGGAAGCCGTCGCCGGTGCCAGGCCGGTGTGGGGTCTCGACGCCGAGGGCGAGCTGCGCTCGGTGTGGCGCCCGTCCGGCGTCGACGGGTTGTGGTTCATGGGAGGCAACCTCTCCTACGCCCGCGCGGGGTCACGGCACCTGGCGCTCCAGATCGCCGGTGAGGTCGCCGGACTGCGCTGATCCCTGCGTGATCCATGTCGTGGGTCTGTCGTACACAACCGTCGCATCTGCACCCGTTGTGCGTGGCGCCCGCGGGTTGACGCAGCTCAAGCCTCGCAGGTGCACCCGTTGTGCGTGGTGCCCGGCCTGTTGAACCCTGTCGGGGTGACGACTAGCGCCGCTTGAGCCCGGTCAAGGCGCGGAGCAGTCCGGCGACGATCGCCGCCACCAACAGCATCCGTGCGATGAGGGCCATCCCCATGCCGGCGTCGATGGCGATGTCGCGGGGCGCGAACGCCATTGCGCACAAGCACGCCAACGCGACGACCGTTGCCATCAGCCAGACGCGCTCGCGCCAACTGATGGCAGCATTCAGGGCGCCGATGCTCA
The DNA here is from genome assembly GCF_021555175.1 of Nocardioides alcanivorans. GTDB lineage: Bacteria > Actinomycetota > Actinomycetes > Propionibacteriales > Nocardioidaceae > Nocardioides > Nocardioides alcanivorans. Next base: position 16,371 of record NZ_JAKGRW010000018.1, read on the forward strand.
AGGTCATGCCGCGAGGCAGGTAGGAGCGGGAGCGCAGGGCAAACCAGCCGGTGCCGGCAACGATGCCCGAACCCAGCAGGGCCCGGGCCCACCACGGTGCCTCGGTGCCCAGCAGGATCGCGAGCAGCAGGGCACCGACGACGCTCACGGCGAGCAACCGCATCGCCAGTCGGGTCGTCAGCACCCGTAGGTTCTCGCGGAGCGTCGCTTCACCGGGCTCGAGGGCGACGGCGTTGCCGAAGCCCTGTGCGGCGTTGCGCAACCGGAAGAAGCCGATGTCGAGCGTGGCCAGGTTGTTCATCGCCATCGCGTGCTGTGGATCGAGACGCAACGCCTCCTGGTAGGAGGCCCGCGCCGCGTCGTGCTGGTTGAGGTTGTCGAGACACAGACCGACCAGGTTGTGGGTGTCGGCCTCGTTGGGCCCGAGCTGCACCCCGATCCGCGCCCGCGCAAGCGCGTCGCGCACTCGAGGGCGGTCGCCGGCCAGCAGCGCCCGCGCCATCGAGTAATGACTCACCCACCAGTTCGGCTCCACCGTGACCAGGCGCCAGGCACACTCGCGGGCCTCCTCCGCCAGCACCCTCCGCAACCGGGCCCGCACGCGGTTGCTGTCGCTGGCCAAGTCGGTCAGCGAATCGACCAGCTCCAGGAGCAACTGCCGTGATTCGGGGTCCTGAACCAGTCCGCTGCGGGCGACGGTCACTGCCTCGCGGTGGCGGTCCTGCCTTCTCAGCGCTCGGGCGAGCACTACGAAGGCGTCAGCAGACGTCGGGTCGTTCGCGAGCGCCGTACGTGCGAGCTGTTCGGCCTCCGGCGCACGGCCGAGGTCGAGCAGGTGATCGGCACGCTCGATCTCGTTCATCGTCGGCCGTGCTTGCGGATGAACTTCGCGAGCTCGTCGTACTCACCCGACTCGTTGGCATAGAGCGCCACGTTGCGGGCGGTCTCGATCCACGGTCCGATCGAGGGGCGTACGTCGCGCAGCGCGGTCTGCACGTCGGCCATCGTGATCATCCGCGCGCTGCCGGTGCGCACCGATTCCATCAACGCGATCTCGGCGGCCGAGTCGACCAAGTGCGCCAGGTCAGCGCCACTGAGGCCGTCGGTGCGCTTGGCCAGTCCGGCGAGGTCGATGCGCTCCACCGGACGTTTGGCGAAGTGGCTGCGCAGGATCGCCTCGCGAGCTGTGCGATCGGGTGGGAGCACGAGCAGGGTGCGGTCGAGCCGACCCGGGCGCCGCAGCGCGGGGTCGACGTCCCACGGGTGGTTGGTCGCGGCCAGCACGAAGACACCGTCGTTGTCGGAGCCGATGCCGTCGAGCTCGGTGAGGAGCTGGTTGACCGTCGTACGCATGCCGGAGTTGCGGGTCAGCGAGCGCTTCTGGCCGATCGCGTCGAGCTCGTCGAGGAAGAGCACGCACGGCGCGGAGTCGCGTGCCTGGCGGAAGAGTTCGGCGACGTTGCGTTCGCTCTGTCCGATGTACATGTCGAGCACGTCGGCCAGCGACACGTGCAGGAAGGCCGCGCCGAGCTCGCCGGCCACGGCACGGGCGAGGTAGGTCTTGCCGCAGCCGGGCGGGCCGTAGAGCAGCAGGCCACCGCGCAGCGACTTGCCGTAGAGCTGGCGCAGCTCGGGGTTGCGCAGCGGTGCCAGGAAGCTCGCCTCCAGGCGCTTCTTCACCTCGTCGAGGCCGCCGACGTCGGCCAGGGTGATGCCGCTCCGTTCGACCTCCCACGCGTCGGGGAGGGGCCGTCGTCGGTGCTGCTTCCGTCGACGAACATCGGGGGTACGGCGTCACCCAGGTCGGCCTCGAGGCTCGCCCAGTCGACGCCGTCGGGAGCGGACGTCTGCTGCGGGGGCTCGGGCACGGCCTCGGCAGGCGCGCTCGGGGTTGCCGGAGCGCCCAATGCCGCTGCCATCAGTGCCCGTGCCTGCGCCGATTCGGGGTCTGCCGCGAGTGCGACCGCCAGATGCGCGACCGCCTCCGGGCCACGGCCGGCCCGCACCAGCAGATCGGCGAGATGAAGCCGCAAGGTCAGGTCGTCGGGTGCAGCCACGACAGCCGCCGAGAGACTGGTGATGAGCGCATCGTCCACCGTCGAAACCCTACCGGCACCGGAGATCGAGCTTGTCGAGACTGGGTGATCTCGACAAGCTCGATCAGCGATTCCGTTGGTCGAGTCTGTCGAGACTGGGTGATCTCGACAAGCTCGATCAGCGATTCCGGAGGTCGAGCCTGTCGAGACCGGAACTACCAGTGATTCCGGAGGTCGAGCCTGTCGAGACCGGGTGATCTCGACAAGCTCGATCAGCGACTCCGGAGGTCGAGTCTGTCGAGACTGGGTGATCTCGACAAGCTCGATCAGCGACTCCGGAGGTCGAGCTTGTCGAGACCAGGGTCTCAGCGATCCCGCAGTCAGGAGGTGAGGTCGAACTTCTCGGCGACCTGCTCGGCGGTCACGCCGAAGTCCTCCAGCGCATACTGGTGGGAGGGGCGGCGGTGCTCGGCGAGGCTGGCTTCGTGTGCCTGGGTCACCGCGGCGCGCGCCGCATCGGAGAACGGCAGCGAGAAGCCGGCATACAGCTTCTCGACCGTGCCGACGGGGTCGGCCACGAACTCCCGGTAGTCGACGTCGAGGAACTGCTCGGGGTCGTAGCGCTCGCGAGCGGCATGGAAGTGGGCATTGCCCCGGGCCCACAGGTCCAGCTGCGTGCGTCCGATCGTCGGCCGGTCGAACGCCTTCGACATCGAGAAGGAGCTCTGGTCGCAGAGGCTGAAGGTCGAGGCCATCGACGTCTGCGGGTCTCGGAACGTCCGGACGATGAGCGCATCGGGAAAGATGCTCATGATCTCGTCGATCGCGAACACGTGGCTCGGGTTCTTCAGCACCCAGCGCTTCTCCGGGTCGTTGAGGCCGATCAGCTGGAGGTTCTTCTTGTAGCGGGCGTAGGTGCTGGTCCAGTCCTGTCCGGCCAGCCACTCGGAGTAGCTCGGCAGGTGGGCCGTCGTCTCGAAGGAGACCGAGCGCAGCGACTGCTGCAGCAGTCGCCAGCACTCCTCCACCTCCTCAGCCCCCATGAAGTGGACCTTCATCAGGTCAGCAGCCTTCTCCTGGGTACGACGGTAGAAGGCGTCCGCGCGGGCGAAGTCCGGGTTCTCGGGCCACTCCTCACGCGGGGGACGCGGCTGCGGCGTGTCGGCGAGCCACATCTCGATGCCCTGGTTGCCGGGATCTGCGCTGAGCAGTCGCTGCAGCGCCGTGGTGCCGGTGCGGGTCATGCCGCAGACGAAGATCGGGCGTTCGATCGCGACGTCGACGTGCTCCGGATGGCGGTTGAACCCGGCCTCACTGATCAGTCGGGACGACAGAGCGTCGATGATCATCTTGCGGGCGATCCGTCGACCGATCTCGCTCAGGTCCGCCTCATGCTCGAACGAGTCGCGCAGGACGGCCAGGCCCTCCAGGTAGTCGTCGTCGCCGAAGTCGTCGAGACCGGTCTTCGCCCGGGCGGCGTCCTGGAACTCCTCGATCGTGTCCAGGGCATCGGGGTGCTGTGTCATGGTCGATTCCTTGTCGGTTCGAATTCAGTGGTGGGTGTGCCCGCAGTTCACGTCCAGGCACTGGCCGGTGATGGCGCGGGCCAAGTCGGACGCGAGGAACACGACCGCGTTCGCGATGTCGTCGGGTTCGGGGAGCCGGCGCAGATCGGTGTCGGCGGCCACCTCGGCGTAGACCACGCTCGGGTCGACGCCCCGCTTCTTGGCCTGCCAGGCGAAGAAGTTCTTCACCGACTCGGCCCAGATGTAGCCGGGGGCGACCGAGTTGACCCGGACGCCTCGGGGGCCGAGTTCGACCGACAGGCTCCGGGCCAGCGCGAGCAGGCCCGACTTCATGACCCGGTAGGAGCCGAAGCCGGGCAGCTGGTTGCGCAGCACCATCGAGTTGATCATCACCACGGAGCCCTCGTTGCGTTCCAGCTCCGGGGCCAGCTCCCGAACGAGGTTCAGCGCCGACAGCAGGTTGATCTCCAGGCCCTGGCGGACGTCGTCCATGTCAGCCTCGAGCACGCCGATCTGCGGGGGCTGGGCATTGGCGTTCTGCACCAGCGTGTCGACCCGGCCGAAAGTGGAGATCGCCTGCTCGGCGAGCGCAGCCACCGATGCTGCGTCGGTGAGGTCGGTGGGGATGCACGCGGCCGTCCCGCCGTTCTCCTTGACCTCGTCGGCGAGGGCAACGAGTCGAGACTCCGTACGAGCGGCGAGGATGACCCGCGCCCCCGCGGCGGCGCTGCGCAGCGCCAAGGAGCGGCCCAGACCGGGGCCCGCCCCCGAGATCAGGACGACCTTGCCTTCCAGCATCGCAGAGTGACTCATCACGGGCGGGCCTCGCTGTCGATCAGCACGCTGAGCGACGTGATCTTGCCCTGCTCGTCGAACTCGAAGAGATCCGTGGCGATGAACTCGCCGACCCCTTCGAGGCGCACCGCCACCTGCATGGCGGCATGCCTGCCCGACACGGTGATCGGTGAGTTGCGCACCGCCGTGAACGGGGCCCTGGCGGCCTTGACGTCGAAGGCCCGGATCTCGTCGCGGCCGTGGTAGGACGCCACGCCGAGCGGTTCGTGCTTGACCGCGTCGTCGGCGAACAAGGCCCCCAGTTCATCGACGTCGTGGGCCGACAGGTGTTCGATGTAGGAATCGAGAATGGAACAGATGTCTTCGCGCGTGGGCATGGAGTTGCTCCTTCGAGTGGGTACGGCGGGACTCAGGCGATGACGCCGCGTGCCCGCAGCGACTCCACGATCTGGATACTGGCCTCGGTTGCCGAGGTCGTGGTCGTGTCGATCCGCAGGGTGGGAGCCGTCGGGGTCTCGTAGGCAGAGTCGATGCCGGTGAAGTTGGCGAGTTCACCGCGACGGGCCTTTGCATAGAGACCCTTCGGGTCCCGCTGCTCGGCAACCTCGAGCGGAGTGTCGACGAACACCTCGGTGAACCGCGCCTCGCCGATCAGCTCCCGGGCCGCATCGCGTTCCGCGCGGAAGGGGAGATGAACGACGCCAGCACGATCAGGCCCGCGTCCGCCATCAGTCGAGTCACCTCGGTGGCCCGGCGAAGGTTCTCCACCCGGTCGGCGTCCGTGAAGCCGAGGTCGCGTCCCAGTCCGTGGCGGATGTTGTCGCCGTCGAGGAGGTAGGTGTGGGCACCCAGCGCGTGCAACTGGCGCTCGACGTCGTTGGCGATGGTCGACTTGCCCGAGCCGGAGAGGCCGGTGAACCAGACGACGTGCGGCTGGTGACCGTTGAGGCTGGCGCGCGCCTCGGCGTGCACCTCGACCGACTGCCAGTGGATGTTGTCGGCGCGGCGCAGCGAGTGCGTGATCATTCCGGCGCCCACGGTGGTGCCCGAGATCCGGTCGATCAGGATGAAACCACCCATGTCCCGGTTCGTGGCGTAGGCGTCGAACGGCACCGGCCGGTCGAAGCTGATGTTGCACAGCCCGATCTCGTTGAGCGCGAGGGTGCTGGTCGCAGTCTTCTCGAGCGTGTTCACGTTGACCTTGTGCTTGGGCCGGGTGATCCGTGCCTGCACGATCATGGTGCCGATCTGGCAGAGGTACGGCCGCTCGGGCAGCATCTCCTCCTCACCCATCCACACCACGTGAGCCTCGAACTGGTCGGCCAGTCCGGGGGCGGCGTCGGCGGTGGCGAGCACGTCGCCGCGGCTGACGTCGATCTCATCGGCCAGGGTGATCGTCACCGACTGGCCGGCGATCGCCTCGGGGAGGTCGCCGTCCATCGTCACGATGCGCTCGACGGTCGACTCGTGACCACCGGGCAGCACCCGGAGGCGGTCCCCGGGGCGGACCGACCCACCGGCGATCTGACCGGAGAAGCCGCGGAAGTCGAGGTTGGGCCGGTTCACCCATTGCACCGGCATCCGGAACGGGCCGCTGGCCGAAGCGTCGTCGACCTCGACGTTCTCGAGATGGTCGATCAGTGTCGGCCCGTCGTACCAGGGCGTGTTGACGCTGCGTTCGGTGAGGTTGTCGCCCAGGTAGGCGGACATCGGGATCGCGACGAAGTCTCGGATCCCGACCTCTTCGGCGAAGCGGGAGTAGTCGGCGACGATCTCGTCGAAGACCTCCTGCGAGTAGTCGACGAGGTCGAGCTTGTTGACCGCGAGGACGACGTGGCGGATGCCCAGCAGCGACACCAGGAACGAGTGGCGCCGAGTCTGCGTCAGCACCCCTTGCGGGCGTCGATCAGGATCACTGCGAGGTCGGTGTTGGACGCGCCGGTCACCATGTTGCGGGTGTACTGCTCGTGCCCGGGGGTGTCGGCGACGACGAACTTGCGCCGGTCGGTGGTGAAGTAGCGGTAGGCGACGTCGATGGTGATGCCCTGCTCGCGCTCGGCGGCCAGGCCGTCGACGAGAAGTGCGAAGTCGAGACCGTCGCCCTGGGTGCCGACCCGGCGGGAGTCGGCCTCGAGTGCGGAGAGCTGGTCTTCGAAGACGAGCTTCGATTCGTAGAGCAGGCGCCCGATCAGGGTGGACTTGCCGTCGTCGACGCTGCCGCAGGTGATGAAGCGCAGCAGGTCCTTCGACTGGTGGTTGTCGAGGTACTGCTCGATGTCTTCGGCAATCTGGTCGCGGCTCATCAGAAGTAGCCCTCCTGCTTCTTCTTCTCCATGGAGGCGGTGCTGTCGTGGTCGATCACGCGCCCCTGTCGCTCGGAGGTGGTGGTCAACAACATTTCCTGGATGATCTCGGTGAGGGTCGTCGCCGTTGACTCGACGGCGCCGGTGAGCGGGTAGCAACCGAGGGTGCGGAACCGGACGCTCCTGATCTCGGGCTCCTCGCCGGGGCGAAGCGGCATCCGATCGTCGTCGACCATGATCAGCGTGCCGTCGCGCTCGACGACGGGGCGGGGCGCGGCGAAGTAGAGCGGGACGATCGGGATCTCCTCGCGGCGGATGTATTCCCAGACGTCGAGCTCGGTCCAGTTCGAGAGCGGGAAGACCCGCAGGCTCTCGCCCGGCGCCTTGCGGACGTTGTAGGCCCGCCACAGCTCGGGGCGCTGACGCTTCGGGTCCCACCGGTGTTCGGGAGAACGGATCGAGAAGACCCGCTCCTTGGCCCGGGAGCGCTCCTCGTCGCGCCGTCCGCCACCGAATGCGGCATCGAAGCCGTGCAGGTCGAGTGCCTGCTTGAGACCCTCGGTCTTCCACAGGTCGGTGTGGGTCGCGGAGCCGTGGGTGAACGGGTTGATCGACTGCGCCACGGCATCCGGGTTGTGGTGGACGAGCAGGTCCAGGTCGGCGGCCGCTGCGGTCTCGTCACGCAGCTCGTACATCGCACTGAACTTCCACGTCGTGTCGACGTGGAGCAGTGGGAAGGGGAGCCGGGACGGGTAGAACGCCTTGCGGGCCAGGTGCAGCATCACGGCGCTGTCCTTGCCGACGGAGTAGAGCATCACCGGGTTCTCACTCTGCGCGACGGCCTCGCGCATGATGTGGATGCTCTCCGCCTCCAGGCGGTCCAGGTGGGTCAGGGTGGTTCGGGTGGCGAGGCCACTCATCGTGGGGGTACCTCCAGTTGCGTTGTCGCCCCGCTCGGGGCGGCAGGTCACCAGACCGCCGGGTGACGTCACGGCCTGTTGGGAGAGGACTGTAGCGACAGAATGAACAATGTTCAATATGAGAACGAACAATGTTCATTTCTTCCGGAGCGGGTACGGTGGCGGCTGTGAGCGAAACGAACCGCAAGTCGATCCATGGCGATGCGGAGGCCCGTCGTCGTGGCACCCTCGATGCGGCGGCGGCCCTGTTGGACGAGGGAGGCTACGGCGCGTTGACGATCCGGGCGGTCGCGCAGCGTGCCGGCACCAGCACCGGATTGATCTACAAGTACTTCGCCGACAAGCACGACATCTTCGTGGCGCTGCTCAACGAGAGTCAGATCGAGTCGGCCCATTTCGTTGCGCAGTTGCCGCGGACCGACGGTGTCGCGGCCCTGATCGAGGCCGTGATCCCTGAGGCGGCTCGGCAGTGGTCGCGCGTCGGACGGATGACCGCGGTCTGGCGGGAGGCCGTCGGCAATCAACAGTTCCAACGCGCCTCGTTGAGTGAAGTGCTGGTGACGGCCGAGCAGTACAACCGAGAGTTGGAGCGTGCGGTGGTGGAGGCCGCGCGCATCGAGGGGCGCAAGCTCGTCGACGGCCCGGCGATGATCCCTTTCGTGCTCTCGGGGTTGATGGGCGTCTCCGACACGCTGGTCAACAACTGGGCTCGCCACATCGACCCTGCCGAGCTCATCACGTTCACGGCCGAGGTGATCACCCGGGGAATCACGGCCTGAGGGTGCCCCGTGACCCGCCACTGCGTGAAACGCTGTTCGGACACCCAGTTACTTGGGTAGCCTCACCGCAGCGGGGGAGGGGCCCACGGCGTCGGCAGCGGCGTCCGCATCGAGGTGGTGAGTGCGACGTACGACCGGATCGTCGATTGGTTGTCCGACGTCGACTGGTTCCTTCAGGACCTCAATGGCACCTGGGAATGGTTCGCCATCCTCACCATCCCGCTCTTCACCGGGGTCATCGGTTGGTTGATCAACTGGACCGGCCTGATCATGCTCTTCTATCCGATCAACTTCCATGGTTTCCGGGTGCCGGGCATGGCCGAGCTGGCGCGACTGGCGCCGCGCAAGGTCCAGGAGATCCCCGGCGTGATGATCGGCGGCATCGGTTGGCAGGGCATCGTGCCGGCTCGAGCAGCCAAGATGGGCAGCATCGCCGTCGACAAGGCGATCGCGAAGCTCGGCACGCCCGCGGAGTTCTACCAGCAGCTCGAACCGGACAAGATCGGCGAGCACATCGTGAAGATGTTCGAGCCGGAGATTCCTCAGTTGGTCGACGAGGTCATGCGGCGCAGCAACCCCGCCTTCTGGCGGGACCTGCCGGAGGCCGGCAAGCGGGCGATCGTGGCGCGGGTCCGAGCACAGCTGCCTTCGGTCGTCGGCACGGTCACGACGGAGATCGGCGTACACATCGACCAGCTGCTCGACCCCAAGATCATGGTGATCGACCACTTCCGGAAGAACCCGTCGCTCGTGGTGCGGGTCTTCAAGGACATCGGTCAGAAGGAACTCAACATGATGGTGAACCTCGGGTTCATCTTCGGGTTCCTGCTCGGCATCCCAGCTGCTCTGCTCTTCCACTGGATCCACATGTGGTGGGTGCTGCCGGTGCTCGGCGTCATCATCGGTTGGATCACCAACGCCGTCGGCATGTGGCTGATCTTCGAGCCCACCGAGCCCCGGCGCATCCTGGGGATCCGCTTCCACGGGCTCTTCCTGCGCCGCCAGGACGAGGCAGCCGAGGTCTATGCCCAGATCATCGCCGACGACGTGATCACCCTCGAGCGCATCGGCGACTTCCTGATGGACGGTCCGCGCGGCGACCGGACTCGGCAGATGCTCGCGGCGGCGCTCGGGCCGGCGATCGACAAGGCCGCAGGGCGGGCTCGCGGGGCAGCCCGGATCGCGCTCGGGGTCGCCACCTACGATCGGATCAAGGACGAGTTCGCCACCGAGGCGGTCGGCCGCACGCTCTCGCCCTTCAAGGACGTCGAGTTCGGCCGGCAGCAGTCGGAGCGGATCCGGGTGCTGATCGCGGCGCGTACCAAGGAGCTGCCTCCCCGCGACTTCGTGGAGATGATGCGCTCGGCCATCAGGGAGGATGAGTGGATGCTCTACGCCCACGGCGCCATCATGGGTGCAGCCGGCGGTTTCCTGCACGAGCTGATCTTCCGTGTCGGAGGCGCATGATGAGGAGGAATCCGTGAGCGCCAGTGACGAGCAGCTGCCCGAACGGCAGCCTGTCCAGCCCAATCCCGCAGTGGAGGCCATTCCCGGCCTGGTCCGCCTGGCCGCGACCTCCTGGTTGCGTACGGCGGAGTGGGGCGCGGTCGCCGGGGTGAAGGCCAGCCGCCGTCTGCTCAAGGCCGCCACGAGTCCCCAGACCGCGGTTGAGGTCGCGCAGGGTTTCGCCACGGCGTCCGGCGTCATCGCCGACCTGGCCAAGGCGGTGAGCAATGGCGTGCCGGTGCCCGAGGCCGTCATCCAGGTGAGCCACACGCTCAGCAATGCCGATCAGCGTGAGGAGCAGAAGGGCAAGCAGATCGTGCTCCGTCAGGAGCGCCAGAGGCAGTCACTGCGCGAGCAGGGAGAGGCCCTCCTGGCCCGCTCCCGCGACGTGTGGAACAACGAGCAGGGCCATCCGGCGTACGCCCGGATCCTTGACGAGATGGCGCCGGACGAGGGCCGCATCCTGATGCTCCTGCTCAACCGGGGGCCGCAGCCGAGCGTCGACATCCGTACCGGCGGCGCGATCGGCATGGTCAGCTCCACGTTGATCGCGCCGGGGCTCAACATGATCGGTTCGCAGGCGGGGGTGCGCTACGTCGAGCAGGTGCCGGCGTATCTCAACAACCTGTTCCGTCTGGGCCTGATCTGGTTCTCCCGCGAGCAGCTCAAGGACCCGCTGGAGTACCAGGTGGTGGAGGCGCAACCCGATGTGCTGGAGGCGATGCACTCGGTTCGGTCGGCCAAGGTGGTGCGCCGCAGTGTCCACCTCACCCCGTTCGGGGAGGACTTCTGCCGCACCTGCCTCATGCCGGAGGACGTCGATGTCGCCGACCTGCCCGAGCATCAGGCGCCGCAGGACCTCGACTGACCGCGAACCTTCACTCAGAAGGCTCGAACCTTCACTCAGGGTCTGCGGACCGGGGCCGATGTGAAGGTTCGGCGGTTCTGAGTGAAGGTTCGGGAGAAAAGTTGGGGTTGAGTGGAATGGACTCAACTTTATTGATGTTGTGATCAGTGAGGCCCGTCGGGTCTCGACAAGCCCGCCGGATGTCCGGTTGGCTTGTCCACCCAGCGTCAGGAGGGACCGAGGACGTGAGTCAGTTCGGAGCCGACAAGTTCACCACCCGCAGCCGCGAGGCGATCGAGGCTGCGCAGCTGGCTGCTACCCGCAGCGGCAACACCCAGACGGAGCCGATCCACCTACTGGTGGCCCTGCTCGAGGACGCCGAAGGCACGGCGCGCAATCTCATCGCGAAGTCCGGCATCGACCCCATGGCCGTGTTGGCGAGCGCGGAGAAGGCCCGCGCTGCCCTGCCGAGTGCCACCGGTGCCACGGTCCAGCACCCCGCCGCGTCGGCGGCGCTCACCCGGGTGCTCGCCGCGGCCCTCGAACTCGCCTCATCGATGAAGGACGACTACGTCGCCTCCGAGCACCTGCTCATCGCGCTCGCGGGCGTCGAGAGCAATGCCAGCAAGGTGCTCACCGACGTCGGGCTCAGCGAGTCCGGCCTGCGCGAAGGACTCACCGCCGTGCGCGGCAACCGCAGGGTCACGAGCCAGGACGCGGAGTCGACGTACGAGAGCCTCGAGAAGTACTCCATCGACCTCACGAAGGCTGCGGAGGACGGTCGCCTCGACCCGGTGATCGGCCGTGACGCCGAGATCCGCCGTGTCATCCAGGTGCTGTCGCGACGCACCAAGAACAACCCTGTCCTCATCGGCGAGCCCGGCGTCGGCAAGACCGCCGTCGTCGAGGGCCTGGCCCAGCGCGTGGTGACCGGCGACGTACCCGACTCCCTCAAGGGACGTCGCGTACTCAGCCTCGACCTGGCCGCCATGGTGGCTGGTGCGAAGTACCGCGGCGAGTTCGAGGAGCGGCTCAAGGCGGTGCTCGAGGAGATCAAGGACGCCGGTGGCGAGGTCATCACGTTCATCGACGAGCTCCACACCGTGGTTGGCGCTGGTGGCGGCAGCGAGGGCGCGATGGATGCCGGCAACATGCTCAAGCCGATGTTGGCTCGCGGCGAACTGCACATGATCGGTGCCACGACGCTCGACGAGTACCGCGAGAACATCGAGAAGGACCCGGCACTGGAGCGCCGCTTCCAGCAGGTGTACGTCGGCGAGCCGAGTGTCGAGGACACGATCCAGATCCTGCGAGGCATCCAGGAGAAGTACGAGGCCCACCACGGCGTGCGCATCACCGATGCTGCACTCGTCGCCGCGGCCACCCTCAGCGACCGCTACATCACCGGCCGCCAGCTGCCCGACAAGGCGATCGACCTGATCGACGAGGCGGCATCGCGGTTGCGGATGGAGCGGGAGTCGTCCCCGGAGGAGATCGACCAGCTCCGGCGTTCGGTCGACCGCCTCAAGATGGAGGAGTTCGCGCTCCAGAAGGAGAGCGACGAGGCGAGCAGGGAACGGCTCGAACGACTGCGTGCCGACCTGGCCGACCAGGCGGAGGAACTGCGCGCGCTCGAGGCCCGCTGGGAGGCGGAGAAGAGCACCCTCGAGGGCGAGGGTGAGCTGCGCAAGCAGCTCGACCAGCTGCGCGTCGAGGCCGACCGGCTGCTCCGTGAGGGCAAGCTGCAGGAGGCCTCCGAGATCAACTACGCCCGCATCCCCGAGCTCGAGAAGCAGATCGCGGCCGTGGCCGAGGCCGAGAAGGCCGAGGTCGAGCCCCTGGTGGGCGAACAGGTCGGCGCGGAGCAGATCGCCGACGTCGTCGAGGCCTGGACCGGCATCCCCACCGGCCGGATGCTCCAGGGCGAGACCGCTCGGTTGCTGGAGATGGAGGGCGAGCTCGGCCGGCGGCTGATCGGCCAGGAAGCTGCTGTCAACGCGGTGAGCGACGCCGTACGCCGTTCCCGGGCGGGTGTGGCCGATCCGAACCGCCCCACCGGGTCGTTCCTCTTCCTCGGTCCCACCGGCACCGGCAAGACGGAGCTGGCGAAGTCGCTGGCCGACTTCCTCTTCGACGACGAGCGCGCGATGGTGCGCATCGACATGAGCGAATACAGCGAGAAGCACTCGGTGTCACGGCTCGTCGGTGCCCCTCCCGGCTACGTCGGCTACGACGAGGGTGGTCAGCTGACGGAGGCCGTACGCCGTCGTCCTTACAGCGTGGTCCTGCTCGACGAGGTGGAGAAGGCGCACCCGGAGGTCTTCGACATCCTGCTGCAGGTGCTCGATGACGGCCGACTGACCGACGGTCAGGGGCGCACGGTCGACTTCCGCAACACGCTGCTGATCCTCACCAGCAACCTGGGCTCCCACTTCCTGGTCGACCCGACCATGGCGCCGGAGCTCAAGCACGAGTCCGTGATGGGTGTCGTGCGCGGTCACTTCAAGCCGGAGTTCCTCAACCGTCTCGATGAGATCGTCATGTTCGAGGCGCTCTCCAAGGATGCGTTGACCCACATCGTCGACCTGCAACTGGCGCAGCTGGAGAACCGGCTCGCGGTGCGGCGGATCGCGATCACGGTCACCGAGGACGCCAAGGACTGGTTGGCCGAGAAGGGCTACGACCCGGCGTACGGCGCCCGCCCGTTGCGGCGCCTGATCCAGACCTCGATCGGAGACCCGCTGGCGAAGCTGTTGATCGGCGGCGAGGTGACCGACGGTGGCTCGGTGAGCATCGAGGTCAACGACGCCGGTGACGGGTTGCGTTTGCACGCTGCCTGAGGTCTGCGGTCGAGATGGTCATGAGCGGCCCGGCACGAGCGATCGTGCCGGGCCGTTTCGTGCGCGGGCTCAGCCCGTTGCGAAGGTGTAGGTGAAGACCTCTCGCCGCTCCCGGCACACCGCTGAGTCGTCGGGCAGGACGTCTGCCGGGATCTGGGCCGCCTCGAGATCGTCGCAGGGCAGGGGAGCGCGGTAGGGCATGGCGTGCCAGCCGTTGGAGTCCTTCCACCAGACGGCCGACGCTGTCGAGCAACCGTTGTAGCTGCCGTGGGCGAAGCCGGCTGGGTCCCACTTGTCGACGGTGATCCACGAGTCGTGCACGTCGAGGCCGCAGTGCACCCCCAGCCACTCCCTGTAGGTGGAGCTGGCCTCGGCAGCGAGGTACTCCCGAAGGTCGCCGTCCAACTGGTCCACGGCAGTGCCTCGGCCCTTGCCGTCGAGGGTGATCGGCGGGTCGAAGGACTGCACTGTGGCGTCCGGGGTGCTTGGGGGAGAGGTCGGGCTGACCGGGCGGAGGATGGCGGTGGTGTCCACTCGCCCGGCGAGCAGGAGGATGCCGACGCTGACGGCTGCCACGGAGGTGACGCCGGCAATCGCCGAGGCGGCCATGCCGTGGCGGGACGTGAAGAAGGCGAGGAGGCTGCCTGGGGTGCGCCGTCGTCCGGCAGTGCTCCGCGGCCGGCGGGGGCTGTTGCTGGACGCAGCGCGCTCGGGTGAGCCTCCGTCCTGCTCCTTGCCGGCGGGCCCGTCGCCGCCCACGAGGCCAGAACCCCAGGGGAGGGTCGACATCGTGGCGGTGACCAGCTCCGGGAGCCCGGTGTGCGTCAGCCAGGAGGGGCCGAAACGCACGAGCGCATTGTGCTCGACCGCCGCCAACAAGCTGATGGCATCCGGAGGGCGGGCGTCGGGCTCGGGGGCGAGGGTGGTGTGGCACAGGGCCGCGAAGTCGGTGGGCAGCGCTGGGGCCGCGCGGAGCGGGTCCACTGAGGCGACGGCGGCGTCGGCTCCGTCTGGCGAAGGGGTCTGCGCGGTGAGCAACTCGAAGAGCACGGCGCCAGCCGCATGGATGTCGCTGCGCTGGTCGATGTGGTCGCCGGCGACCTGCTCAGGGAGAGATAGTCGAGGGAGCCGGTCCAGAGGTCGCGGCGGGTGAGCTTCCTCGCTGGTCCGGCGAGACCGAAGTCGATCAGGCGCCCGGTGCCGCTCTCGTCGACGATGATGGTGTCGGGAGTGAGCTCGCCGTGCACCATGCCGACGGCGTGGACGGCAGCGAGACCTTGGAGGGTGCCGTGCAGAACGGCCAAGGCCTGGCGCATGTCGAGTGGCCCCGTCTGCGCGATCACCTGGCGCAGCGAGACGGCCGGGACGAAGTCCGTGACGAGCATGGCGAGCTCAGGCGTGTCGATGAAGTCCCGCACCCTGACGACGTTGGGGTGCTCGACCTCCGGCATCCTGACGACCTCGTCGCGAAAGAGTGCCCGCCGCCGGGAATCCTCCGGCCAGTCGAGCACCTTGACGGCGACCTCGTCGCCCGTGACGGGATCCACGGCCTTGTAGACCGGGCCGAAACGGCCGTGACCCACTATGCCGAGGACGGTGTAGACACCGATTCTCTCTACTTCCATGGGAGTCCCTGTCTCCGGGCGCTGCATACGGAGCGCCGGGCTCCAGTCTCCCTGTCCGGCGCAGGTTGGGGAGGGCCGAATGTCCCCCATTTGATGGGCGGGTGGGTGGTACGTCGGGAATCACCCGCTCCCGAACGGTCCCAGACGCTCGGCGCAGTTTCCGTCACCGGCTCCTCGGTGTTTCAGGAGGGCTGAGAGACTGTCCGGCATGAGTGAACGCACCGCGCCGCGTCCGCCCCAGGTCACGCTCTCCGGCTGGGCGATCCTCGTCGGCTCGGTGATCGTGCTGGTGTCGGTCTACGACACGGTCGCCAACCTGCGGTCGATCGACACCCGCGACGAACTCCAGCGGATGCTCTCGGAGCCCCCGCTGAGCGGCACGGGCATGTCCTTCGAGCGGCTGCTCGACGTGATGCACGGTGCGTCTCTGGTCGCAGGCGCCTGCGCCGCCGCGATGGCGGTGCTCGGCGCCTTCGTGCTCCGTCGGCACAAGGAAGCGCGGATCGCGGTCAGCGTGCTGGCGGTGCCGCTCTTCCTGTGCGGCCTGCTCGTCGGCGGTTTCGCCGCCTCCATGGTCGCCGTCGCAGCGGTGTGCTGCTGTGGACCCGCCCAGCTCGTGACTGGTTCGCCGGTCGTACGCCGGAGCGGGCCGCTCGCGCATCGGCGTCGGCCCCGCAGTGGCCCGAGCGTCCGGTCGCGCCGCCGCGTCACGAATCCAGTGGCCAGGGTTCCCTGCCCACGCCCACGGTCGACCCGCAGGCCGGCGCTGGCGCCGAGGGGGCCGACGGTCCGCGACCGTGGTCGGGCTACGGCACCGAGCCGACGCCTGCCCCCACCAACCCCTCCCGCCGACCGCGAGAGGTGCTGTCCGCTTGCATCATGGTCTGGGTCTTCACCGGGTTCGCGCTCGTCAGCACGCTCACCGCGCTGCTGGTGATCCCCAGCGACGACTCACTCCTCCGTGAGCTCTACGAGGAGGACGCGCGGTTCTCGGACAGTGGCGTCAGCCTGTCGATGCTGAAGAGCACGGTGATCGGCGTCAGTGCCTTCCTCGCAGTGTGGGCCTTCTCGGCGATGCTGCTCGCCGTCCTCGCCTACCGTCGTCACAACTGGGCGCGTTGGACCCTCTTCGGCTCGGCCATCGCCACCGCGGTCTTCTCCCTTGCGCTGGTGATCGGCGCCCCGATGATGCTGGTGCTCACCGGAGCAGCGGTCTACACGGCGGTCCTGCTGACCCGGCCCCACGTCGCTGCATGGTACGCCCGGAAGTGAGTTTCGGCAGCGCCTGAGGTCACCGACCCCGCCGCTCGTTGGTCGAGCCTGTCGAGACCCACCCGTTGGTCGAGCCTGTCGAGACCTGCCGTTGGTCGAGGTGGCAGGTGTGAATCCGGGGTTTCTTGTCGACTTGGGGAGAAGGCGGCGGTGTTGCGGTTGCGGGCGATCGCGGTGGCTGGTCTCGACAAGCTCGACCAACGGAGACCAGTTCGGCCAACGGCGACAGGCTCGACCAACGGGGGCTGGCTCGACCGGCAGATCACCGCTCAGGCGTCGGCGAAGACGGGGATGCCGTCGTCACCGACGTGATAGAACTCCACGCCTTCGTCCACCCGAGCCTCGTCACGCCCCAGCGCGACCATGATCTTGTTGACCCCGTTGCGGGCCACATCGAGCACCATCTCGACCTGCTCCGCGGCGGTGTAGTGGCGGCGTAGGTCTGCGATCACCTCGTCGCTCAGGTGCGCCGGCGCCCAGACGATTGCGTCGACGAGGGCGACAGCGGCTCGGTGCGGCGCGTCGAGGGCTGCTGCGGCGCGCGGGTCGGTGGCCAGTTGTTCCAGCACGCTGCTGTCGGCACCGGCCTCCAGCGCGGTGGTGTCACGCAGCGACTTGCAGAGGCGACAGTTGTGGGCCGCCGCGCCCCGGAGCCGGACCACCTCGGTGGTCACCGGGTCGACCTCCTTCAGGGCGCCGACGGTGGGAGTCACCCGTTTGACGACATCGCCAACGAGGTTGCCGCGGGTGCGCCAGGTGATCTCCTCACTCCCGGCGGGGGCATCCGCAGGTGCCTCCGTGTCCGGGAAGAGACGCGCCAGCGTGTGTGCGACGCGGGGCACCATGTCGGCCACCCAGGTCGCCGCCACCACGTCGCCCATCGCGTCACCGACAGCTGCGTGCAGCCGCGCACGCTGGGCGTCGTCGATGCTGGAGACGTCGACGCAGAACTGCTCGGCGAACTCCACGACCGCGCTGTGTGAGGCAGCCACGACCGCCTCGCCGGGTGGTACCGGGAGAGGCGTGAGCCCGTTGGCTGCCGCGCACACGGGCCGGAGCAGCCTGACGAGGTCGGTGACGCCACCCTCGCCGGCTTGGGCGACGAGGTCGTCCCAGGGCTGAACCATGGTGGGTGCCCACTGGGCGAGGACGGTGCGCGCGATGCGGGTCATGCTGGCAACGTACGCCGCGCCCCGGTCCGTCGGGAAGGCCCGCTCGCGCAGAGCGGGAGCCTCAAGCGCGGAGATCGGCAGCGTGGAGCCTGCGGAGCCCCTCGGCGATCACGTCGGTTTCCTTGCAGAAGGCCCACCGCACCAGGTGCTGACCGGCTTCCCTGTCGTCGCAGAATCCCTGGGCCGGGATCGCGACGACTCCGGCCCGCTCCGGGAGCGCGAGGCAGAAATCGCGACCGTCGCGCCACCCCAACCGGCTCACGTCGGTGAGGGCGAAGTAGGTGCCTTCGGGGACACGCAGGTCGACGTCGAGGGCGCCCAGCCCGGCGCACAGCTGGTCACGCCGTTGCTGCAACGACGCCGCCAACTCGTCATAGAAGTGCCACTCCTCATCGAGGGCATGGGCGATCGCTGGCTGGAGGGGGCTCCCACTGGTGAACGAGAGCCACTGCTTCGCACCCAGCACCGCCTCCATCAGCTGAGCCGGGCCGGTCGCCCAACCGACCTTCCAGCCGGTGAGGGAGAACGACTTGCCGGCACTCGACAGCGTGACGGTCCGCTCCCACATGCCCGGCAGCGTGCACAACGGCACGTGACGGTGGCCGTCGAAGGTGAGATGTTCATAGACCTCGTCGGTGACCACGACCAGGTCGCGCTCGATCGCCAGGTCGGCGACCGCTTGCAGCTCCTCGCGGGTCAACACCGTGCCGGTCGGGTTGTGGGGCGTGTTGAGCAGGATCACCCGGGTGCGGTCGGTGACCGTGGCCTGCAGCGCGGTCACGTCGAGGCGGAAGTCGGGGGCACGCAGGGTGATGGGACGGCGTACCCCGCCGGCGAAGGCGATCATCGCCGGGTAGGAGTCGTAGTAGGGCTCCAGCAGGACGACCTCGTCACCTGGGTCGACCAGCCCGAGGACCGCAGCAGCGACTCCCTCGGTGGCACCGGTCGTGACCACCACCTCGGAGTCGGGGTCGAGGTCGAGGTCGTAGTGCCTGCCCTGGTGACGCGCGATCGCGGCGCGCAACTCCGGCACCCCGGGTCCCGGCGCGTACTGGTTGCGACCGCCGCGCAGCGCGGCCACGGCCTGCTCGACCACGCCCGGCGGCCCGTCGACGTCGGGAAATCCTTGGCCGAGATTGACCGAGCCGGTGCGCAGGGCAAGCGCTGACATCTCCGAGAAGATCGTCGGTGGGATGCCGTCCAGACGCTTCGCGTGACCAACCATGCTCCTGAGACTATGGGGCCGTGGGTGATGAGAAGAAGGGGCGGCGACGACCGTGGACCTGGTGGCTGGGCGTCGGGCTGGTGCTGGCGGGGGTCGGCATGCTCGGTTGGTTCGCCTGGCAGTTCTGGGGCACCAACTGGGTCGCCAAGCGCACCCACGAGCGACTGATCGAAGAGGTCGAGAAGGAGTGGCGCGAGCAGCCTGGGGCCAAGGGCGCCGTGAGCTTCCCCGAGGGCGACGTGGAGGCGATCATCCGGATTCCTCGCTTCGGCGACGACTACGCCGTCCCGGTGCTCCGCGGTACCTCGGAGGCCGTCCTCACGAAGGGCTACGGCCATTTCGACGGGAGCGCTGAACCGGGCAAGAAGGGCAACTACGCCCTGGCCGCGCACCGGGTGACCAACGGTGAGCCCCTGCGAGGCATGCCGTCGCTCAAGGTCGGCGACGAGGTGGTCGTCGAGACCCGCGACAAGATCTTCACCTATGAACTGACGACCGGCGGGAAGGATCTCGAGGTCACGTTCGAGGACACCTGGGTCATCGACAAGCTCCCGACGAATCCGAAGGCAGGTGGCGTGCAACCGCGTCAGGAACCGGGGCAGCGGCTGATCACGCTCACGACATGCGCGGAGCTCTTCCACACCGACAACCGGCTCATCGCCTTCGGGCAACTCGTAGCCACCGAGAAGCGCTGACTCCGCGGCCGGTCAGGCTGCGTCGGTCTCCTCGGCGGGCGCAGCTGCTGCGGCCCGGCGGTGACGCCACCACTCGATGACCATCGGTAGCACCGAGATGGCCACGATCAGCAGCAATGCCGCCTCGATGTTGTCCTGCAGGAACTCGATACCGCCGAGGAAGTAGCCCAACAGGGTGATCCCCACGGCCCACAGCACGGCGCCGACGAGCGACCAGAGGAAGAAGTGTCGGCGGTTCATCTTGCCGACGCCAGCCACCAAGGTGATGAAGGTGCGCACGATCGGCACGAAGCGACCCAGCACCAGCGCCTTCGCGCCGTGCTTGTCGAAGAACTGCTCCGTCTTCGTGAAGTACTCCTGCTTCAGGAACCGCCCCCGGCGTTGATAGATCTTCGGCCCGAGGAAACGGCCGATCTCATAGCCGGTCACGTTGCCCAGGAACGCAGCCGTGGCCAGGAGGACGCACGCCAGCGCGATGTTGACGTCGATGCCTGCCTCGCCCGCCCCGGCGCGGTGGATGAAGAGGCCCACGCTGAAGAGGAGCGAATCACCCGGAAGGATCGGGAAGAGCAGCCCGCACTCGATGAAGATGATGGCGAGGCTGATCCAGAACATCTCCTGACCGAACTGGTCCAGGAGCCACTCGGGGTCCATCCATTTCAGGCCGAGCAGCATGGGGTATGCGAGGTCCGGGATCACGGGCAGAGCGTAGCCGTGTGCCGGGCGCCGGGTAGCGTGACCGGCCGTGGAGGAGCAGCGCGCGCCCTATGACCCCATGCCGCACGGGCCGGCCGAGGTGGGGGTCGGTCCCTGGCCAGGTGGCCCGGAGGCCTGGCCCGACGATCCTCGGCTCGATCCGGAACTGCTCAGCGCGGGTGATCGCCGCAATGTCGTCGACCGCTACCGCTACTGGTCGATGGAGGCGATCATCGCCGACCTCGACACCCGCCGGCACGACTTCCACGTGGCCATCGAGAACTGGCAGCACGACTTCAACATCGGCACGATCGTGCGCACCGCCAACGCCTTCCTGGCCGCGGAGGTGCACATCGTCGGCAACCGTCGCTGGAACAAGCGCGGCGCCATGGTCACCGACCGGTACCAACACCTGCGGCACCACGCGACGCCGGAGGAGCTCGCGACCTATTTGCGTGAGCGTGACGTGCACCTGCTCGGCATCGACAACCTGCCCGGTTCGGCCCACCTGGAGACGATGGAGATGCCGCGGAAGGTCTGCTTCCTCTTCGGCCAGGAGGGTCCGGGCCTCTCGGAGCGAGCGCGGTCGGTGGTCGACGGCACCTTCTCGATCGCACAGTTCGGCTCCACCCGGTCGATCAACGCCTCTGCCGCTGGTGCGATCGCGATGCACTCCTGGGTCCGGCAGTACGCCGATCTCTCCGGTGACGCTGCCTGGCGCGGCTGAGCCCAGCACCTCCCGTCGGGACAACTCATCTAGGGTGGGGGCTGCTGTCTGCCCTGCCTGAGGAGAAGAAATGCCCATCGCAACGCCCGAGAAGTACGCAGAGATGCTGGACGCGGCGAAGGCAAAGTCGTTTGCCTACCCGGCCATCAATGTCTCCTCGTCGCAGACGCTCAACGCTGCGCTCCGCGGCTTCGCGGATGCGGGCTCGGACGGCATCATCCAGGTCTCGACCGGCGGCGCTGAGTATCTCTCCGGCCCCTCCGTGAAGGACATGATCAGCGGCTCGGTGGCGTTCGCCGCCTATGCAGCCGAGGTTGCGAAGAACTATCCGGTCAACATCGCGCTGCACACCGACCACTGCCCGAAGGAGAAGCTCGACACCTTCGTGCGGCCGCTGCTGGCGATCTCCGCCGAGCGGGTGGCGCGCGGTGAGGCGCCGCTCTTCCAGTCGCACATGTGGGACGGATCCGCGGTGCCGCTGGAGGAGAACCTGCAGATCGCCGAAGAACTGCTCGCCGCCTGCGCTGCCGCCAACATCGTGCTTGAGATCGAGGTGGGCGTGGTCGGTGGTGAGGAGGACGGCGTCGTCGCCGAGATCGACGAGAAGCTCTACACCACCCCCGAGGACGCGTTGGCCACCGTGCGCGCGCTCGGTGTGGGGGAGCGCGGTCGCTACATGACCGCGCTGACCTTCGGCAACGTGCACGGCGTCTACAAGCCGGGCAATGTCAAGCTGCGCCCCGAGATCCTCGAGCAGGCGCAGGAGGCGGTCGTCAAGGAACTCGGCCTCGCGGCTGGTAGCAAGCCCTTTGACCTGGTCTTCCACGGCGGCTCGGGTTCCTCGCCCGAGGACATCGCGGCGGCAGTCGACTTCGGCGTGGTGAAGATGAATGTCGACACCGACACGCAGTACGCCTTCACTCGTCCGGCCGCCGCACACATGTTCGCCAACTACGACGGCGTGCTGAAGATCGACGGTGAGGTCGGCGACAAGAAGGCCTACGACCCGCGGGCGTGGGGCAAGGCTGCCGAGGCCGGTATGGCAGCGCGCATCGTCGAGGCGTGCGAGAACCTCCGCTCGGCGGGGACCAGCATCGGCTGACCCCCACCACCGGCGTGTGGGTGCCGGGGCACAATGGGGCCATGAACTTCCCTGACCTGATGGCGGGACCGCCGCCCACCCACCTGCCCGCCGACGTTGCGACGACGGAACTGCAGTCGGGGGTGGCGCCGGTCGACGTCGTGCGTGATCACCCGGCCTCCCCAGCGGCCTGGGCCGCTCTGGCCCAGCAGGCCGTCGACGCGGATGCCGACGACGTCACCGTCTATGCCTATGCCCGGGTCGGCTACCACCGCAGTCTCGACGCCCTTCGGCGCAACGGCTGGAAGGGCCACGGCCCGGTGCCGTGGGAGCACGAGCCCAACCGCGGCTTCCTGCGCTGCCTGGCGCTGCTGGCGACAGCTGCGAAGGCCATCGGCGAGACCGACGAGGCCGAGCGCTGCGCCGACTTCCTGCGCGACTCGAGCGCCACGGCTGCAGAAACCTTGCTCTGACCGCTTGCTGCTCGACGTGCGGTTGAGGGAAGGCTGCAACTGCCCAGGTCAGTCTCGACGCTGGGCAGGCAGCGACCGCTGGGCGGTGGCTCATGGCCACGCGCACGCTCACCATCGCCGGGGCCACGCCGTCCCCGGACCTGGACCACGAAGTGTGGGACGACGAGGGCGGGCAGCCCCTGCGGTCGACGCCCCTGCGGACCACGTTGGCGGCCGGCGGTCACCTACCAGATCGAGCACCCGTACGTCGAGTGTTCAGCGGTCGCCTCCTACGAGGCGGCAATCCGGCACATGCGCCTCGCCGGCCCCTGGCGATCGGGCTCAGTTGGTGAGCAGGCTGCGGACCTTCTCGGTGCCCAGGGCCACCACCAGCGTGGGCAGCCTGGGCCCACGGTCGGCATCGACCAACAGGTTGTAGAGCAGTTTGAAGAAGCTCTTCTGGTCGGCCTTCACCTCGTCGGTGGGCGCGTCCTCGACGCTCAAGCCGTGGGCAAGCTTGGGCACGCCGTAGACCAGCGTCGTCACGGCGTCCTGGTCGAGCTCCGCTCCGAGGTCGGCGAGCCCGTCGAGCAGCAGTCGGATCCAGCCGGACTCCTGCTCGGTGAGCGCGGCGATCCGCTCGGTGGCCGGGGAGTCGCGGACCGTCGTACGGTCCTCGGCGGGCACGAACTCGTGGGTCCACTGCATCGCCTTGGCCAGCCGCGGTTCGAGATCGGCGACGTCGTCGTGCGGGAAGCCGACGTGGGAGACCACCTGTGAGATGAGTGCCGCGGAGCCGGCGGTCACGTCGGCGACCGACGACAGGGTCCGGAACGGCACCCGAACCTTCGCGATCGGCAGCTGTACGGCGGCGGTGGCCGAGGCGCGCTCCCAGGCGAGGACGGCGACGTCGCGCTTCTCGGGGTTGCCGGCCTTCTTGGTCAGCGCGTCCCACTCGTCGTAGAGCCGCACGACCTCGGGGCCGAAGTCGATGTCGAAGGTCTGCTTGGGTGCCCGGCGCACGTAGAGCCAGCGCAGGATGGCTGGTTCGAGGATGCGCAGCGCGTCCGCAGCGGTGGGCACGCCACCGGAGGACGACGACATCTTCTGCATCCCCGCGAAGCCGACGAAGCCGTAGGCGACGAACGACGGTGCAGTGGCGCCGAAGATCTTCACGACGTCCTTGCCGACGGTGTAGGAGGAGCCCGGGGTGGCATGGTCGGCGCCACCCGGCTCGAAGTCGACACCCTCGAAGGACCAGCGCATCGGCCAGTCGACCTTCCAGACCAGCTTGCCCTCGTCCTGCGTGGCCACGTTGGTCACGTAGGAGTCGCCACAGGCGTTGCAGGTGTAGGCGAGGTCAGTGGTGGCGTCGTCGTAGGAGGTCACCGTGACCGTGTCGCGACCACAGCTGCGGCAGTAGGGCTTGTAGGGGAAGCGGGAGAGGTCCTCGGCGGGGTCCGCTTCGGCCTCGTCCTCGGCCTTCTTGGTCCGGTAACGGCTCAGGATCGTCTCGACCTGCGCGCGCTCACGGATCGCCAGCAACACCTGCTCACGGTAGGTGCCGGCCCGGTACATCTCGGTCTGGGAGACCTCCTGCATCTCCACGCCCATCTCCGCGAGGGCCTCACGCAGCGGCGCCTTGAAGTGTTCGGCCCACGAGGCGTGGCACTCCCACGGGTCGGGCACGGAGGAGAGCGGGCGACCGATGTGCTCGGACCACTCCGCGGGTACGCCGGCCGGCACCTTGCGGAAGCGGTCGTAGTCGTCCCAGCTGTGCAGGTGCCGCACCTCCACCCCGCGGCGGCGGAGCTCGTCGGCCACGAAGTGCACGGTCAGGAACTCGCGCAGGTTGCCCAGGTGCACCGGTCCACTCGGCGAGGCCCCGGACGCGCAGGTCACCGGCTTGCCCTCACCGGCGTGCCGGATCGCCTCGTCGGCGGCCCGGGTCACCCAGTCGGTGGGTACCTGCGAGCGATTTCGGGCCATGGGTGGGAACTCCTGGAGGTCGTGGTGCTGGCGCTCCGCTTCCAGCGCCCGATCGGCCCCAAGGTTACTGCCCCTGCCGCGGCCGGAGGAGTTGGTAGGCACCCGGCTCGACCCGCCAGGTGCGCCGACGCTCCGGCCCGTCGAGCTCGCCGTCGGCACTGGTCCAGAACTTCTCGCCGGACACCGTGACCTGGTGTCCACGGATCGTGACCACGTCGTTGCGCTCGGTGTGTTCCCCGCGACCGAGCCGGGCGACGTACCCGAGCTGCGCCAACCGGCTGACGGCGCGCGAGACCATGACGTCGGCCTTGCCGTCGCTCGGATCGGCATCGGGGGTGAGGGTGGTGCCGCCACCGACGTCGGGACCGATGCCCACCGAGACCATCAGCACGGGTTGGTCGACCCCGTTGATCACCTCACCGTCGACCTCGACCCGCAGTCGGCTGACCTGGGGGTTGACGGCCGAGATGAGTGCGCCGATGGGGTAGCCCAGCTTGCCCAGGCCGACCTTGCCCAGCAGCGACTTCACCTTGGCGCCGTTGTGTCCGGCCTGCGCCGATGCGCCGACGTGCACGTGGTTGACCACGACGTTGCCGACCTCGTCGACCAGCAGGTCGGTCGGGGTGGGGACGCCGGAGAGCACGACCGCGGCGGCGTCGGCCGGATCGAGCGGAATGCCGGTGCCACGGGCGAAGTCGTTGCCGGTGCCCAACGGCACCAGGCCGAGGACCTGCTGGTCGAGCTCGCGGCGCTTGTGCAGGGCGGCGACCACTGCGTGGAGACTGCCGTCGCCACCGGCGATGACGATCGTGCGGCTGCCGGCCCGGTGGAGCACGCTGTCGAGCTCTCCCGGGTTGCTGGTCTCCGCGACCTCGACGGAGGCCCGGGCCTCGAGCACTGCCAGCGCACGCTCGAGTTCTTCGGGCGGACCGCCGGCGTCGGGGTTGGTGATCACGAGGAGTGGTTGCACAACCAGAGCCTGCCACGGGTAGCGAGGATCGGGGCGGAGGGGAGGCAAGGTGGTAACGTCGGCGCGCAAGAGCCCTGATGCGTATTGCGCCGGGGCTGTTTCGTTTTCTTGAGGGGTGACCCGCAAAAATGCCCGCAGTTGTTGTTCTTGGAGCCCAGTGGGGCGATGAAGGCAAGGGCAAGGCGACGGACCAGCTCGCCACGTCCAGTCCGATCGACTACGTGGTGCGCACCAGCGGCGGCCACAACGCCGGCCACACGATCGTGGTCAACGGCGAGAAGTACGCCACGCACCTGTTGCCGAGCGGCATCCTCACACCCGGTGCGACCAGTGTCATCGCCAATGGTGTCGTGGTCTCGCCCGAGGCGCTCTTCCGTGAGCTCGACGGTCTCCTCGAGCGCGGCGTCGAGGTGGCCGACCTGAAGGTCAGCGCCAACGCGCACGTGATCGCCTCCTACCACTCGACGATCGACAAGGTCTCCGAGCGGTTCCTGGGCAAGAACCAGATCGGCACCACCGGCCGAGGCATCGGCCCCGCCTACGGCGACAAGGTCAACCGGGTCGGGGTCCGCATCGCCGACCTCTTCGACGAAGAGGTGCTGCGCTCCAAGATCGAGGCCGCCCTCGACATCCGCAACCACGTGCTCACGAAGGTCTACAACCGGCGGGCGATCGAGGTCGACGCGGTGGTCGAGGAGCTGACGGCCTACACCGAGCGCCTGCGTCCGATGGTCGCCGACACCTCGCTGCTGCTCAACCGCGCACTCGACGAGGGCAAGACAGTGCTCTTCGAGGGTGCGCAGGCCACGATGCTCGATGTCGACCACGGCACCTACCCGTTCGTGACCTCCTCCAGCCCCATCGCCGGCGGCGTCTGCACCGGAGCCGGTGTCGGTCCCACGCGCATCGACCGGGTGATCGGCGTGATCAAGGCCTACACCACCCGGGTCGGGTCGGGGCCCTTCCCGACCGAGCTCTTCGACCAGGACGGCGAGGACCTGCAGCGCATCGGCGGCGAGATCGGCGTCTCCACCGGGCGCACCCGTCGTTGCGGTTGGTACGACGCCGTGATCGCGCGCTACGCGGCCCGCATCAACGGCCTCACCGAGTTCTTCTTGACCAAGCTCGACGTGCTCGACAGCTGGGAGCGGATCCCGGTGTGCGTGGCCTACGAGGTCGACGGCGTGCGCCACGACGAGATGCCGATGACCCAGCCCGAGTTCGAGCGTGCCACGCCGATCTACGAATACTTCGACGGTTGGAAGAGCGACATCTCCGGCTGCCGTTCGTTCGATGAACTGCCTGCCAACGCCCAGGCCTACGTCAAGGCACTCGAGGAGATGAGCGGCGCGAAGTTCTGGGGCGTCGGGGTCGGTCCCGGTCGCGAGGAGACCATCGTCGTCCATCCGGCCTGATCCCCCGGAGTTCGTGAGCGCCTCGTCCAGTCGCTCGGGGTGGGTGCAGCGCACTCCTCGTCAGCGACGGCGAGTACTCGGGCCACGTCTCCACGGATGGCCGCCGATAGACTCACCGCCCGTGAAGACTCTCGTGATCGGCACCGGTGGCCGCGAACACGCCCTCGCCCTGTCCTTGTCCCGCGACGAGACCGTGACGGAGGTGCACGTCGCCCCCGGCAACCCCGGTATCGGTGCGTTCGCCACCCTGCACGACGTCGATCCGATGGACTCCGACGCGGTGGCGGCGCTGGTTGCCGATCTCGCTGTTGACCTGGTGGTCGTCGGACCGGAGGCGCCGCTCGTCAACGGGATCGCCGACGTGATCGCGGAGAGGACGGGCGTCGCGGTCTTCGGCCCGGGCCGAGCCGCTGCGCAGCTCGAGGGCTCGAAGGCCTTCTCCAAGGAGGTCATGGCCGCGGCCGGGGTGCCGACCGCCGGATCGCGCACCTGCACCACCACCGCCGAGTACGAGGCGGCGCTCGACGAGTTCGGGGCACCGCACGTCGTGAAGGACGACGCGCTGGCCGCCGGCAAGGGCGTCGTGGTGACGCTCGACCGAGCGGAGGCGCTCGCGCACGCCGAGGCCTGCGGCCGCGTCGTGATCGAGGAGTTCCTCGATGGCCCCGAGGTCTCACTCTTCGCCATCTGCGACGGCGCCGCGGCGTACCCGTTGCAGCCGGCGCAGGACTTCAAGCGCATCTTCGACGGTGGCAAGGGGCCCAACACCGGGGGCATGGGGTCCTACTCGCCGCTGCCGTGGGCCGACCCCGGGCTCGCAGCGCAGGTGATCGAGGAGGTCGTCAACCCGACCCTCGCCGAGATGGGCGAACGGGGAGCACCGTACGTCGGCTGCCTCTACGTCGGTCTCGCCCTCACCAAGACCGGCCCGCGGGTCATCGAGTTCAACTGCCGCTTCGGCGATCCCGACATCCAGCCAGTGCTGGCGCTCCTCGACTCCGGCCTCGGCGGGCTCCTGCACGCCGCCGCGACCGGCACGCTCGAGAAGGTCGAACCTCCGCGCTTCCGAGACGGCGCCTCGGTCACTGTCGTGCTGGCCTCCGCCGGCTATCCGGAGTCGTCGACCAAGGGCGACCTGATCACAGGCGTCGGCGCGGCCAACGGGGTCAACGACGTCGACGTGATCCACGCCGGTACGGCGCTGGGCCCGGACGGGTTGGTCACCGCGGGAGGACGCGTTCTCGCCGTCCGAGCAGTGGGCTACGACGTGGCCGACGCCCGGGCCCGGGCCTATTCGGCTGCCGACCTGATCTCGTTCGACCGCATGCAGCGGCGCAGCGACATCGCTGCCGAGCCGCTCGGCGTCATGGAGGGCGCCTCGCTCCTGGACTGACCCCGGAGGTCGAGCCCGGTTCGTTGGTCGAGC
>NZ_JAKGRW010000019.1 GCF_021555175.1 Nocardioides alcanivorans
GGCTCATCATCGACCGGTAGCCGTTGCGGTGAGCGAGGTCGACGGAGTCGAGCGTCTCGGTCAGGGAGCCGATCTGGTTGACCTTCACGAGCAGGGCGTTGGCCTGGCCACCCTCGATACCGCGCTGGAGCCGCTCCACGTTGGTGACGAAGAGGTCGTCGCCGACAAGCTGGGTCTTGTCGCCGAGCGTCTCGGTGATGGCCTTCCAGCCGTCCCAGTCCTCCTCGTCGAGCGGGTCCTCGATCGAGACGATCGGGTAGTTGGCCACGAGGTCGGCGTAGTAGGCGATCATTTCCTCGGCCGTCTTCGAGGAACCCTCGAAGGTGTAGGTGCTTCCCCCGATTCAGTGCTGTCGCAGAACTCCGTGGCAGCCACGTCGAGCGCGAGGGCGACGTCCTTGCCGAGCTCGTAGCCCGCCTTGCCGATGGCCTCGGCGATCAGGTCGAGCGCGGCACGGTTGGACTCGAGGTCAGGGGCGAAGCCACCCTCGTCGCCCACCCCGGTGGAGAGACCGCGCTCCTTGAGCACCGCCTTGAGGGCGTGGTAGACCTCGGCACCGATGCGCAGTGCCTCACGGAAGGTGGGCGCACCGATCGGCGCGATCATGAACTCCTGGATGTCCACGTTGGTGTCCGCGTGGGCGCCACCGTTGAGGATGTTCATCATCGGCACCGGCAGCACGTGTGCGTTGGGACCGCCGACGTAGCGGTAGAGCGGCAGCGCGGCCGAGTCGGCGGCGGCACGGGCCACGGCCAGGGAGACGCCCAGGATGGCGTTGGCGCCGAGCTCGGCCTTGTTGGGCGTGGCGTCGACGTCGATCATCGTCTGGTCGAGCAGCCGCTGGTCGTCGGCCTGGAGACCGATGACGGCAGGCGCAATCTTGTCGAGCACGACCTCGACGGCCTGCTGCACGCCCTTGCCGAGGTAGCGGCCGCCGCCGTCACGGAGCTCCATGGCCTCGAAGGCGCCGGTGGACGCGCCGCTCGGAACGGCCGCGCGGCCGAAGGTGCCGTCGTCCAGCTGGACCTCCACCTCGACGGTGGGGTTGCCACGCGAGTCGAGGATCTCGCGCGCGCCTACTGCTTCGATTGCGGCCATTCGGGTGGTGCTCCTGTGTCAGTGAGACGGATGACGTGCGAGGCCAAGCCTAGACGGCCCCTGCGCCGAGGTGGGGAGGCACGCTCCCCGGCTGGACGGCCGCCGGCCGGAGGAATCGCTCCCGATCACCGGGAGAGAGGTCTGCATCACATCGCTGCGGACTAGCGTCGCGGACCCCAGCACCGATCGGAGGCTCCCGTGAGCCCATCTGCCACCACCGAGATGTCGGCTGTCGCGGCCGTCAGTCTGGCGTGGAAACGCGCCTACAACGACCGCGACATCGACGCAGTCGTCGCGCTCTACACCGAGGACGCGGTGCTCAGCGTGCCCGGTATGCCCCACGTGCAGGGGCGTGAGGCGATCGCCGGATTCTTCCGCTCCCGCATCGAGAAGGCGGGCGACGCCGGACTCCAGGTCGAGGACGTACCGCTGGGGGACGTCGTCGTCGCAGGCTCCTTGGCATGGCAGTGGCAGACCTTCGAGATGGTCCACCGCGAGCTCGGGGTGGTCGGCAGCGGTGCCCTGTGCACCCTCTTCCGCAAGCTCGACGGCGCCTGGTTCATTGCCGGCGACATCTCGAACCTCGCCGAGCCGCGCGTCGATCTCTACGCGCACGTCGAATCGCTCCGTTGACGAGTGGATCCGGCGCTCACTCCCCAGCCGGCGCCGGAACCACGCCACGTTCTCCTGCAGACGCGGATCGTCCGGTCTGGCGCGGGACGCGGCGAGCGCGGAGGGCAGCCCCTCGGCGTACCTGCCCGTCCACCAGCAGGCGAGCGCGTGTTCGTCGCGAGCACGCCAGGCGTACGTCGCGAGGTCGGCGAAGAGAGCGTCCGGAGGTGGCGCGGTGATCGCCATCGCGGCCGAGGCGAACACGTGGGCGACCTCGTGGCGCCCACGCAGCCGCTCGACACGAGCGAGATGGACCAGGGGTTCGGCTCGGCCGGGGAGCCACGCGACGGCATCGAGGAACGCGTCGCTCACCTCGGGTGCGGGCGCCGATCGCTGCTCCAGCAGCAGCCCGACCTCGAGGGCCGCAAGGCCACGCTCCTGCAACCAACCGGCCGGGTTGGCGGCCCGCTTCCGATAGGCAGCCAGGGCCCGTTCGGGCTCTCCCGCATCGCGCCACGACTGGCCGAGATAGAACTGCATCCGTGGATCGTCGGGCTCGCGGACGAGTTCTGCCTCGATGAGCAGCGCATCCTTGCGATAGGTGTCCGGATCCTTCGAGCGGGCTCCTTCCTTGCGGACCAACACCCGCGGTGCGCCCAGCGCGCCGATCTCGGCATCCGGAAGGTCGAGGTACTCGTGGACCGCACCACGCCATCGCCACGGCATGCCGAGCCGGACCAATGCCAGCCGCTGGTAGCGCAGCGGGCCGAACTCGACCTCGAGATGGTGCCCGTCTGCGTCGAGATCGGGCCAACCTGTCGGCAGGTCGACGAGCTCCTCGTCGGCGTCGATCCACAGCACGTGGTCCTCCGCACTCGATTGGGGAAGGGCACGGGCCGCCTCCAGCGCCTCTTGACGGTTGTGGCCGAAGTTGACCCACGGACGCTCGAGCAGACGGCCAGGCACGTCGGCGAGGGTGCGCCGCACCAGCTCCTGGGTGCCGTCGCTGGATCCGGTGTCAGAGACCACCCACCAGTCGATGAGCGGTCGGACGCTGCGCAGGCAACGCTCGATCACGTGCGCCTCGTCCCTGACGATCATGTGCAGTCCCACCCGTGGCATGGCCAGACGGTAGTGGATTGGCTCGATGACCCGCGTGGTCGCATACTCGGCGCCATGCGTACTTTCCACCGTTCCCTCTCCCTGCGTGCCGTCGCCGTGCTGCTCGGTGCTGCACTGGTGGTCACCGGGTGCTCCGATGACGAGCCCGCCGAGAAGGACGTCCCGGTCCTGAGTGCGGAGGCGGTGGCGACCCTGGTCGAGACCGGCGCGAAGCAACTCGCCTCCGGTGAGATCGACGCGGCGCGTGCCACGTTCACCAGCGTGGTCGAGGTCGATCCGGGCAACGTGCTCGCGCACTACAACCTCGGTCTGATCGAGCAGCAGGACGGTGACACCGAGGCCGCGATCGAGCAGTACGACGCCGCGCTGGCAACCGACCCGGCGTACGGGCCCGCGCTCTACAACAAGGCGATCCTGCTCGAACAGACCGACCTGGAGGAAGCCGTCGCGCTCTACGAGCGAGCAGTCGAGGCCCAGCCGGAGTTCGCTCCCACCCACATGCGGTTGGGGTTCGCGCTCGTCCACCTGGGCCGCACCGAGGAGGGCGAGAAGCACTTGGCCAAGGGCCTCGAGCTGGACCCGTCGATGAAGGACGTAGCCGCACCTGACTACGACTGATCGACCGTTCGGCCATTTTCGGCCGTGACCTCGGGCGGACGGCAACCGGGAGCGCTCCGTGTCCCTATGCTCGCGACCATGCCGACCCACACCCGCCGCCGCAACACCTTCAACGCGGCCTTCGCCTCCCTCGCCTTCGCCGCCGTGCTCGCACCCACGAGCGCCCAGGCCCTCAGCTCCGCGCCCACCGTCGCTCAGGTGGCCGGCAAGGCCACCAAGCCCAACACCGTCCGCGCCTGCTTCCACCGACAGACCGGCGACCTCCGCCTCATCTTCAACAAGCCCGGACACCGCACCTGCAAGCCCGGCGAGACCAAGATCGTGTGGAAGGGCCAGGGCAAGCGCGGCGCCCAGGGCGCCCAAGGACCGCAGGGTGTCCAAGGCGTGCAAGGTGCCCAGGGCCCGCAGGGCGAGCAGGGTCTGCAGGGTCTGCAGGGCGAGCAAGGCCCGCAGGGCGCCGAAGGGCCGCAGGGCACGACCGGCCCCCAGGGCACGACCGGTGCCACCGGCGCCACCGGCGCACAAGGACCGACCGGAGCCGTCGGAGCCCTCGGCGACACCGGCGCAACCGGAGCCACCGGCGAGCAAGGCCCGCAGGGAATCCAAGGCATCCAGGGCCTCCAAGGCGATCTCGGCCCGCAAGGACCCCAGGGCGAAGCCGGCCCCATGGGCCCGACCGGCCCACAAGGCCCACAGGGTGCCGAGGGAGAGCAAGGGGCAGCCGGATCCAACGGCGCTGACGGCGCCCAAGGCACCGCCGGAGTCACCGGCCCGACCGGCCCGCAGGGTGAGACCGGTGCCACGGGCGCGGCCGGGCCGACCGGAGCGACGGGGCCCGTCGGCGCACCGGGCGCCGCGGACATCCAGTATGTGTGGGAGGACATCGTCGTGGGCGTCCAGTCACCGGTCGACGTCACGACCGCCGCCTGCCCGGCCGGAATGGTCGCCATCGGCGGCGGCGTCGCCGACCCGACTCCGGCGGTCGGCAACGACATGCTGATCACGACGCAGCCGTCTCGAAACGGACAGCCAAGCACCGACCAGGTGGGTGTCGCCTACTACAACAGCGAGGAACAACGGCGAAGACCTACACCGTCTGCATGGGTGTCCCGGCTCCCTGAGTCTGACTACGACTGATCAACCGATCGGTCATTTCTGCAGACCATGTCGGGAGGACACGGGACCGGGAGCGCTCCGCGTCCCTATGCTCGCGACCATGCCGACCCACACCCGCCGCCGCAACACCTTCAACGCGGCCTTCGCCTCCCCTCGCCTTCGCCGCCGTGCTCGCACCCACGAGCGCCCAGGCCCTCAGCTCCGCGCCCACCGTCGGCCAGGTGGCCGGCAAGGCCACCAAGCCCAACACCGTCCGCGCCTGCTTCCACCGACAGACCGGCGACCTCCGCCTCATCTTCAACAAGCCCGGACACCGCACCTGCAAGCCCGGCGAGACCAAGATCGTGTGGAAGGGCCAGGGCAAGCGCGGCGCCCAGGGCGCCCAAGGACCGCAGGGTGTCCAAGGCGTGCAGGGCCCCCGCGGTGAGGACGGAGCCCAAGGCGATACCGGAGCAACCGGCGCAACGGGAGCGCAAGGTCCCCAGGGCCTCCCGGGCGACCAGGGTCCCCAGGGACCGCAGGGTGTCCAAGGCGTGCAAGGCGTCCAGGGCGAGGCCGGCCCGCAGGGCGCCACCGGGGCCATCGGAGCCACCGGTGCTCAGGGCCCCCAGGGGATCCAAGGTGTGCAGGGCGACCTCGGCCCGCAAGGACCGCAGGGCGAAGCCGGCCTCATGGGACCGACCGGCCCCCAGGGTGCCCAAGGTGTGCAGGGTCAGGCGGGCGACACCGGCTTGACCGGAGCCACCGGAGCGGCCGGCCAGACCGGAGACGTCGGCCCTCAGGGACCCGCTGGCGAAATGGGCCCTGCCGGTGCGACCGGGGCCACCGGCCCCGCGGGCCCGACGGGTCCTGCCGGGTCAGGAGCCACCTTCTACTACGCCACGGAGCAGTTCACGGGCGACTCCGGCCCGGACGGACAGCTTGTCGCGGCCCAGTGCGAGCCCGGCGACACCGCGATCGCCGGTGGCTGGAGCACCGATCAGGCCGTCGACGTCTGGATGTATGACTCCTTCCCCGTCGATGCCGCAGGGACCGCCACCTCCGCATCACCGTCAGGCTGGGCCGCCCTCTACTGGAGTGGTCCCAGCTCCGTCGACCCCCAGGTCACCGTCTACGCCTCCTGCCTCGACCTGACTCCCTGACGGTCGACCGTTGCAGGTGAGGGTCACCGATCGCGCTCGGTGGCCTTCACCTGCTGCCAGATCTCGTTGACCTCGGTGGCGGTGAGCGGCGGGTCGCCGGGGCTGCGACCGATCGACTCCGGGTCGAAGACGTGCGGGTTGCGTCGCCGCATCTTGGCTGCGATGCCGGCCGCGACGTCGTCCATCGTGAAGGCGCCACGCTCCTCTGCGACCGCAGCGTGGAAGACCACTTGGAGCAGCAGGTCGCCCAGCTCCTCGCAGAGGTGGGCGTCATCGCCCTCCGCGATCGCCTCCTCCACCTCCCCGCCTCCTCGCGGAGGTAGGGCACCAGCGACTCGTGGGTCTGCTCGGCCTTCCACGCACAGTCTGCGCGGAGCCGACGCATGATCTCGACAAGCTCGATCACCGGGTTGGGCGGCTCGATCACCGGGTTGGGCGGCTCGGGCACCGGGTTGGGCGGCTCGGGCACCGGGTTGGGCGGCGCGGGCACCGGGTTGGGCGGCGCGGGCACCGGGTCGGGTGACTCGGTCACCTGGGGCACCGGCTCAGTCTCGAAAGCAGCCATGCCTCAAGGGTCGCTCAGCCGCACTTCTGCGACGCGGGCAGGGCCGCGATGTAGTCGGCATTGGCCGCTTCGGCGGGGTCGTAGTTGGCCGCCAGCTCGGCCAGCTCGCTCACCGGGCGCGCGAGGGAGTCACTGTCGACGTCGTACTCCGTCTCCAAGGAGGCGAAGCGCGGGTCGCGGGTGATCTGCTTGTCGGCCGCCCACTCGTCGACCAACGCCTGCCCCTGGGTCATCGCGTCGGGTTCGGGCACCCGTCCGGCGGCGAAGGCATCGGCGCCACCGGCGGCGAGATAGACGGCAGCGGTGTCCAGCTGCAGCTGCACCTCTTCGAAGACCGCCCGCTCCCCCTCGTCGATCTGCTGCTGCACCGCCTGCTGCTCCGCCTCGGTGCCGAGGAGCCTCCGCGCCTTCCTGACGTCCAGGTCATGGGCAGCGGCGTACTGCTCGGCGATGCTTCGCTGCACGAGGATGTCCAGCGTGGCCGCCCGCACCAGCCGCATCGGCACCACCTGTTCGGCGGACGCGTTGCGCGCCGAGACGAAGTCGCAGTAGCGCTGTGCCAAGTCGTCGACGTCGGAGAGGCTGATCCGCTCACCCGCGACGACCGCAGCAGCCCCCGGGTGCACGTTGCTCTGCAGCGGCTCCGCCCCACAGCCGGCAGCAGCGGCAAGTGCGACTCCGGTCAGCAGGGCGAGGGCGGCACGGGTGGGGCGAGTGGGCACGTCGGATCTCCTCAGGACTCGAGCCAAGGTGTGGTGGAGACCACACCCGCCCATTCAAGCAGGCGTCGGCGCCGGGTCCAGAACCGCGTCGATCACTCCGCGTGCCCAGGCCAGCAACTCCTCGTCGCGCACCGGCTGGTTGGGCTTCGTCTGCGGCCGCGGCACCAGCACCGAGTTGGCGGCCTTCTTCACCAGGCTCTTGGGATAGAGCCGGTTGAGACGTACGACGCGCGAGTCCGGCAGGTCGACCGGGGCGAAGCGCACGTTGCGCCCTGCCATGGTGATCTCGGTGATTCCGGCCGCCCGGGCCCGCACCCGGAACAGCGCGACCTGGAGCAGGCTCTGCACCGGCGCCGGCGGGTTGCCGTAGCGGTCCTTCAGCTCTGCCGCGATCGCGGTGACGTCGTCGTTGGTGCGCACCTCCGCCAATCGCTTGTACATCTCCAACCGCAGCCGCTCGGTGCCGATGTAGTCGTGGGGCAGGTGTGCCTCGATCGGGATCTCGATGCGGACCTCGCCGAGCTCCGGCTCCTCCTCGCCCTTGAACTCGGCGACCGCCTCACCGACGAGCCGGACGTAGAGGTCGAAGCCGACGTCGGCGATGTGGCCGGACTGCTCGCCGCCCAGCAGGTTGCCGGCGCCACGGATCTCGAGGTCCTTCATGGCGATCGCCATGCCGCCGCCGAGGTCGGAGTGCTGGGCGAGGGTCGCCAGCCGTTCGTGCGCGGTCTCGGTGAGCGGCTTCTCCCCGGATAGAGGAAGTAGGCGTAGGCGCGCTCGCGGGAGCGTCCGACGCGCCCTCGCAGCTGGTGGAGCTGCGAGAGCCCGAGGGTGTCGGCCCGCTCGATGAGCATCGTGTTGGCGTTGGAGACGTCGAGGCCGGACTCGACGAGCGTCGTACACACGAGCACGTCGAAGCGCTTCTCCCAGAAGTCGAGCATCACCTGCTCGAGCTGCTTCTCGTTCATCTGGCCGTGCGCGGTGGCGATCCGGGCCTCGGGCACGAGCTCCTTGAGTCGAGCGGCGGCCCGCTCGATCGAGTTCACCCTGTTGTGGATGTAGAAGACCTGGCCGTCGCGCAGCAGTTCGCGACGGATCGCGGCCACGACCTGCCGATCCTCGTAGGCACCGACGTAGGTGAGCACCGGGTGGCGTTCCTCCGGGGGCGTGGTGATGGTGGACATCTCGCGGATGCCGGTGATCGCCATCTCGAGCGTGCGCGGGATCGGTGTGGCCGACATGGCCAACACGTCGACCGACGTACGCAGCCGCTTCATCTGTTCCTTGTGCTCGACGCCGAAACGCTGCTCCTCGTCGACGATGATCAGCCCGAGGTCCTTGAAGCGCATGTCGGGGTTGAGGAGTCGATGGGTGCCGATGACGATGTCGATGCTGCCCTCGGCCACTCCCTCCATCACCTCGCGCGCCTCCTTGTCGCTCTGGAAGCGGCTGAGCTGCTTGAGCACGACGGGAAAGCCACTCATCCGCTCGGCGAACGTGGAGAAGTGCTGGGTGACCAGAAGCGTGGTGGGCACCAGCACAGCCACCTGCTTGCCGTCCTGCACGGCCTTGAAGGCGGCACGTACGGCGATCTCGGTCTTGCCGTAGCCGACGTCACCGCACACGAGCCGGTCCATCGGGATGATGCGTTGCATGTCGGCCTTGACCTCATCGACCGTGGAGAGCTGGTCAGGGTCTCGGTGAAGGGAAAGGCGTCCTCGAGTTCGCGCTGCCACGGGGTGTCGGGCCCGAACGCGTGACCCTTGGTCGCCTGACGCGCGGCGTAGAGCTTGATGAGCTCTGCCGCGATCTCGCGCACCGCACGCCGGGCCTTGGCCTTGCGCTTGCTCCAGTCGGCGCCACCAAGACGGTCGAGGCTCGGCGACTCGCCACCGACGTAGCGGGTCACCTGGTCGAGCGCGTCGGCGGGTACGAAGAGACGGTCGGCAGGGGCACCGCGCTTCGCCGCGCCGTACTCGAGCACGAGGTACTCGCGCACCGCCCCTTGGAGTTCGCGCTGCTTCATCTCGACGAAGCGGCCGACACCGTGCTGCTCGTGCACGACGAAGTCGCCGGGGCTCAACTCCAGCGGGTCGATCTGCTTCTTGCGACGCGCGGGCATCTTGCGCATGTCGCGGGTGGAGGCCTGCTGGCCGGTGAGGTCCTCGTCGGTGATCACGGCGAAGCCCTCGCCGAACAGGCCGGACTGGAGGCGCCCTGTCGTCACGGTCACGACGCCGTCGCCGGTCGGCACCTCACTCAGGTCCTCGACGAAACGGGCCGGTTGCTCGTTCTCCCCCAGCACCTCGACGGTGCGCTCTGCCGAGCCGTGCCCCTCTCGGACCACGACGACGGTGCGGCCCTGGGCCGCCCACTCACGTACGTCGCGGATAGCTGCCGCAAGGTCGCCGCGGTAGGACTCGGCCGGCTCCACCGCGACGGTCCGCGTCTCCGGCGCGCCCTCCTCGGGGGCAAGCGTGCCCGCCTCGTCGTCGAGGCCGAAGGGGCTGAGCGTCCACCACGAGACACCGAGGC
Source organism: Nocardioides alcanivorans (assembly GCF_021555175.1). Classification (GTDB taxonomy): domain Bacteria; phylum Actinomycetota; class Actinomycetes; order Propionibacteriales; family Nocardioidaceae; genus Nocardioides; species Nocardioides alcanivorans. Next base: position 9,531 of record NZ_JAKGRW010000019.1, read on the forward strand.
CGAGAGCGTGCGCACGCACCTCGCCCAGCGAGCGGTAGGAGGCGGCCCCAAGGTCGATGGGAGCCTGGCCACCGCTTGCCGCGGCGGCCCAGCTGGCGCCGAGGAACTCCTCGCTGGTCGCGACCAGGTCCTGTGCGCGGGAGCGGGCACGCTCCGGATCCAGCACCAGCACATGGGTGTCGGAGGGCAGGAGGTCGACCAGCAGCTCCATCTCGTCGACGAGGACCGGAGCCAGCGACTCCATGCCCTCCACGGCGATCCCCTGAGCGATCTTCTCGGTGAGTTCGCGCAGCTGCGGATGGGCCTCACCCAGTGCCGCTGCCCGTTCCCGGACCTGCTCGGTGAGCAGCAGTTCTCGACACGGCGGCGCCCAGAGCCGGTCCAGGCTCTCGAGGGTGCGCTGGTCGGCGACGGAGAAGCTGCGGATCTCCTCCACGTCGTCGCCGAAGAACTCCACTCGGATCGGGTGCTCCTCCGTGGGTGGGAAGACGTCGAGGATGCCGCCCCGCACGGCGTACTCCCCGCGCTTCTCGACGAGGTCGACACGCACGTAGGCCGCGTCGGTGAGACGGCGGCCGACGTCGTCGATGTCGGCACGGGAGTCGAGTCGCAGCTCGACCGGCTCGAGATCGCCGAGCCCCTTCACCTGAGGCTGCAGCACGCTGCGCACCGGCGCGATGACGACCTTGAGCTCCCCCTCCTCGGGGTGGCAGATCCGGCGCAGCACCGCCAACCGCTTGCCGACGGTGTCGCTGCGCGGGCTGAGCCGCTCGTGCGGGAGCGTCTCCCAACTCGGGAAGTAGCCGATGAGCTCCTCGGGCACCAGATCGGTCAGCGAGTCGACCAGGTCCTCGGCCTCACGCTGGGTCGCGGTGACCACCAGCACGGTGCGGCCCGACGCGACGAGCCCCTCCACGACGAAGGGCCGCAAGCCGCGCGGCCCGGTGAGGTCCAGGGCATGGACGGTGTCCACGTCGGCCAGGGCACTGGCCAGGGTGGGGTCGGCGAGGACGGTCCGGGAGAGGCCGGTCAGGCGCACGGTGGTTCCTTCGATCGATCACGGCCACGCCACCGCGGGGCGACGCAGGACAGCCCCCAACCGGTGCCGGGTGGGGGTGACCCGATGAGTCTACGTGCCGGCCGAGGACCGGTTCCGGGGCCTCACGGCCGACGGAAGACGACCTGGTAGTTCTTGGAGAAGCCGATGTCGGTGCGTTTCTCGACGAGCTCCAGCTCAGCGAGCTCGGCGGCCATCCGACGGAGCTTGCGGCGGTAGGGCCGCTGCTCGGGAGGCATCGCCGCCGCGGCTGCCTCGAGGGAGTAGGCGACCGTTCCGAAGAACCCCTCCATCCGCTCGATCTCCACCACCTCGAAACCGATCAGGTCGGCGAAGTGCTGCCACGCGAACTGGGTGTAGCGGAAGAAGTCCCAGGGTTGCTCGTGCTCCTGGTAGTAGAAGGGTGCCGTCAGCCAGACCTCCCCGCCCGGCTTGGTGATCCGGTGGAACTCGCGCAGGGCACGCTCCGGCTCCCGCACATGCTCCAACACCTGGGAACACCAGACCAGGTCGTAGCGGCCGTCCTCCACGGGAATGTCCACGACGTCGCAGATGTGGTCGATGTGGCTGTAGTCCTTGCCCTGGGTCGCGGCGACGTCTGCTGCCTCGTAGCTGACGTGAGCGAACAGGTCACGGTAGGGAGCCGACCCGGCTCCTGCGTCCAGAACCCTGAAGTGGGGACCTGTCCCCCGCGCGGCCGCTCGCTCAGCGAACTTCCTGGCGTGCATGCGTGAGGTGTTGGGCACCGTGATGCGCTGCCCAGCCGCCTCCGACGACTCGTTCGGCTGCATGCGCCGAACCTAGCAGCGACGAGGTGCACTGCGGCGTACCACGGACGCAAACGCGTGGACCCGCGTACGACGACGGCGTTACGTTGCCGGGTATGAGCTGTTTCGTCTCGCACACGACCATCGACTGCCACGACGCCTACGACCTCTCCGAGTGGTGGAAGGCGCTGCTGGGCTACGAGGACATCCCCGGCGACCCCAACGAACCGGGACACGAGGAGTGCATGATCCGGGACCCGGAGTCCGGCCATCAACTTCTCTTCATCCAGGTGCCCGAGGCCAAGGCGGTGAAGAACCGGATCCACCTCGACCTGCGTCCCCGAGCGGGCACCCGCGATGAGGAGAACGAGCGGGTCCGCTCCCTCGGCGCCACCGAGGTCGCTGACCACCGCGGCCAGTACGGCCCCGGCACCGGCTGGCTCGTCTTCGCCGACCCCGAGGGCAACGAGTTCTGCGTCCTCCGCTCCGAGGCCGAGATCTCCGCCCCCGACTGAGGACTCCTACTTGGCGACGATCACCGAGGAGCCGTGGCCGAAGAGACCCTGGTTGGCGGTGATGCCGATGCGGGCACCCTCGACCTGGCGGCCCTCTGCCTGGCCGCGGAGCTGCCAGGTGAGTTCGCAGACCTGGGCCAGCGCCTGGGCGGGGACGGCTTCACCGAAGCAGGCCAGGCCGCCGGACGGATTGACCGGGATCCGGCCACCGATGGTGGTGGCGCCGGCCCGGAGCAGGGCCTCGGCCTCACCCCGCTTGGCGAGCTGGAGATCCTCGATCCAGTCGAGCTCGAGGGCGGTCGACAGGTCGTAGACCTCGGCCACCGAGACGTCCTCAGGACTGATGCCGGCCTCTTCGTAGGCCGCCGCGCCGATCGACTCCTTGAAGGTCAGCTCCGCGGCCGGGACGGCGGCAGAGGACTCCGTGGAGAAGAGCGGCATGTCGATGATCGTGTTGGGGAAGGTCGGCGTGACCGTGGAGATCGCCTTGATCCTCACCGGGTCGGCGATGCCGTGCTTCTTCGCGTACTCGACCGACGTCACCAGCACCGCGGCGCCACCGTCGGAGGTGGCGCAGATGTCGAGCAGGTGGAGCGGGTCGGAGACCACGGCGGAGTTCACGACGTCATCGACGGTGACCTCCTTGCGGTAGCGCGCGTAGGGGTTGGCCAGCCCGTGCTTGGCGTTCTTCACCTTCACTGCGGCGAAGTCCTCCGACGTGGCGCCGTACAGGTCCATGCGGCGACGGGCGTAGAGCGCGAAGTATCCCGGGTTCGTCATGCCCATGAGCTTGAAGCGGAGCCAGTCCGGGTCGTCCCAGCGCTCACCGGCGTTGGGGGCCAGGAAGCCCTTGGGGGTGGTGTCGGCACCGACGACGAGTGCGACCTCGGCCTGACCGGCGAGGATCCGCGAACGGGCGGTGTCGAGGGCTTGGGCGCCGGTGGCGCAGGCGGCGTACGACGTCGCGACACGTGCGCCGTTCCAGCCGAGGGCCTGGGCGAAGGTCGAGCCGGCGACGTAGCCGCCGTAACCGTTGCGCACGGTCTCGCCGCCGACGATCAGGTCGACGTCCTGCCACGGCACACCGGCGTCGGCCAGTGCGTCACGGGCGGCCTTGACGCCGTACTTCACGAACGAGTGGCCCCACTTGCCCCACTGGTGCATGCCCACACCGAGGATGGCGACGTCGTTGCTCATGCCTGCGCTCCTTCGCTCTGGGTGGGAAGCCACTTCCACATGGTCTTCACGGTGCCGTCCTCTTCGGTCCACGCGGGCTCGACGACGAGCTGCACGGCGGAGCCGACCTTGACCGTGTCGACGCCGTGGCCGGCGGCCAGCTGGCCCAGCACCACGATGCCCTCCGGCAGTTCCACCGCTGCGAGCGCGAAGGGCTCGTAGGGGTCACTGGTCGGGGTGTAGGGAGCCGGCGGCTGGTACTGCGCGTCGGTGTAGGACCACACCGTGCCGGTGCGGGACAACTCGGCGTCGACGAACGTCTCGCCGTCACACGCAGGGTTGCGACAGAAGTCGATGCCCTTCGGGAAGGCCAGCGTGCCGCAGGCCTCGCACTTGGCAGCGATCAGTGCCGGCTCGGGGCCGGTGGTGAACCAGCCCTCCACCGCGGGAGTCTCGGTCATACGTCCTCGCCTGTCCTCTTCGAAGTCGGAACACCGGGGATTGTGCCGCATGGCAGCGGAGCCTCGACCACGTGTTCCGTTCAGCAAGCCCTCGCGACTGTGAGGTTCGGCTCAACGGGACTCGGTCCGCATGACGGGTCGGCGGAGCTGAGGGCCGAGTCGCGGGTTCCGAGTGAAGGTTCGCGGGTTCTGAGTGAAGGTTCGCGGGTCAGCCGAATCGGCCGTTCACATAGTCCTCGGTACGACGGTCCTTGGGGTGCTGGAACATCGCTTCGGTGTCGCCGTGCTCGACGATCACACCCGGGGTGCCCTGGGCCGCGAGGAAGAAGGCGCAGCGGTCCGAGACACGGGCGGCCTGCTGCATGTTGTGGGTGACGATCACGATCGTCACCTGCTCGGCGAGCTCGAGCATGGTCTCCTCGATCACGCGGGTCGAGGTGGGGTCGAGCGCCGAACAGGGCTCGTCCATGAGAAGCACCCGCGGTCGGATCGCCAAGGAGCGGGCGATGCACAGGCGCTGCTGCTGGCCACCGGAGAGGCCCCGCCGGGGGCATCGAGTCGATCCTTGACCTCGTTCCACAGGCCACCGCGTACGAGGCAGCTCTCCACGATCTCGTCCTTGGTGGACCGGGAGGCCTTGGCTCCCGTCAGCTTGAGACCGGCGAGCACGTTCTCCCGGATCGACATCGCCGGGAACGGGTTGGGCTTCTGGAAGACCATGCCGATCTGACGCCGGGCGTCGATCAGTCGCTTCGAGGGGTCGTAGATGTCTTCGCCGTCGAGCAGCACCTCCCCCGCCAGAGCGGCGGAGGGAACCAGCTCGTGCATCCGGTTGAGGATCCGCAGGAAGGTCGACTTGCCGCATCCGGACGGTCCGATGAGCGCGGTGATGCCACCGGCCGGCATGTCGAGGGACACCCGGTCGAGCACCATGTGGTCACCGAACCACGCGGTGATCTCCCGCGCACTCAAGGCGGCCAGTCCCTCGGGCCGGCGCTTGCGGAGCCGTCGCAGCCCCTCGATCTGGGCCGGGACGGAGTCGGGCGCCGCCTCCACCGGCGGGATCGTCGTCGTCTCGTCGGAGAGCCCGGTCTGGGGCGCCGCGGTCTCGGTGTTCACTGGCAACTCCTGCTGGAAGGACGTGGGGCGTCGCCGGCGACCGACTCGGGGATCGGTCGCCGGCGACGAATTTCAGGTCTCCGGACTCATCCGCCCGGAGGGATCACTTCTGCGTGACCGTGACCTTGGCCTTGGAGCCCTTGACCGACGCGTTGCCGGCGTACGAGACCGTGAGCTTGTTCTTGCCCTTCTTGAGCTTGGCGAGCTTGAGCTTCACCTTGCCGTTCTTGACGGCGCCCTTGCCGACGACGACCTTGCCCTTCTTGATCGTCGCCGTGCCGCCGGTCACCTTCACCGACGATCCGGGGACCGAGACCGTGATCGTGGCCTTGCCCGTCTTGCCCTTCTTGATCTTCTTCGGCGCCTTGGCCTTCAACTTGCTCGTGGCCTTCGCGACCTTGAGCTGACCGGTGGCAGTGGCGGCGGCGTACGTCGCGTCACCGGCGTAGGTGACCGTGACGGTCTGGTTGCCCGCGGCGACGTTGGCCGGGAGGGTGATCATGGCGGAGCCGGCGGCGAGGGTGCCGCTGACGGTGGTCGGTCCGACCTTGACGCGGACGGCGCCGGTCGGGGTCGCGGAGGCTCCGGTGACCTTCACCGAAACCTTGGCGGCCTTGCCGTAGGTGGTGCTGCCGGGGGTCACGGAGGCGTTGACCTGGGCCGCTCCCTTGACCGTCACGGAGACGACCTCGGACGTCGAGGCACCGAAGGCGACCGACGCCGGGACGAAGACGGCGCTGTACTGGTGCTGGCCGCTGGTCACACCCGCCAGGTTGAGCACGGCCTGGCCCTGGGCGATCTGCGCGGTGCCCACCGAGGTCTCGCCCTCGAAGAACTCGACCGCGCCGTCGGCGGAGTTGCCGTCGGCCGCGACCGTGGCGGTCAGTCGCACCGCACCACCAGCGGGCGAGGTCGCCGTCAACGCGGTGGTGGTCGCCGCCGCGTCATTGGTGGTGAAGTTGGCCGTTGCCTCCTGCGTGGCTTCACCGCAGACGCCGTCGGCGTCCGGGGTGGCGAGCTGGTCGAAGCCGGCAGCCTCGATCAACGGACGTGCGTCGATGGAGCAGATGAAGCCGTCCTCGCCGAAGAGGTCGAGCACCTCCGGGTCGGCAACGTCGGCCTGGCGGACGACGTTGTAGAGCGCTCGCTTGGCGCTGAACTCACCGCCGACCAGGTCCACGGTGCCCTCGATCCGGCCGCGGCCCGCGGAGAACGGCGCGATCGCGTTGGCGTCGTCCTTGATCTCGGTGTCGTCGTGCTCCTGGACCTCGCGGACCGAGGAGGCAAGGTTGACGGTGTTGCCGCCGTTGATCCGCTTGAGCTCGCTCTCGAAGAACGAGCGGGTGCCGGACCCGGACTGCGGGATCATCGGGACGATGACTCCGGAGGTGCCGCCGACCTGGCTCCAGTTGGTCACCGTGCCGCTGTAGATCGCGAGGATCTGCTGCTCGGTCAACTGGGCCGGCGCGTTGCTGCTCTTCGAGACTGCCATCTCGAGCACGTCGAGGGCGAACGGGAAGGCGTAGAGCCCCGCCGAGATCTCCGCGGCGCTGAGTGCCGACGAGGAACGGGCGTAGTCGAGGTCCGAGTTGTTGCTGGGACCGTAGAGCAGGCCCTTGCCCGCACCGGAACCGTTGGGTCGGGTGATCGCAGGCCTGCCGGTGGCCAGCACGACGGTGTCGGAGTTCGTCGGGGTCTTGGCGTCGAACGAGACGAGACGTCCGGAGGTGCGTCCTTCGTTGTAGCCGGCGACACCGTCATGGCCGTCGGCCAAGTAGTTGAGTGCGAACATGCTGGTGTCGGAGCCAGCTCCGACGAAGTCATCGGCAACCGGGACGAACGCCGGGTCTGCCTGGGCTGCGGGAGCCGTTGCCAAGGTGGCGGCGGCCACCGCGGCCGTGGCGAGTCCCGCAACGTACCTGCGTGCAGACATCACATACTCCTCATTCGATTCATTGCTTCTGGGTTGGTGGGAAAATCGGGCTCGGCCTGCTGTCAGACCAAGTTGGGCAGCAGCCGCATGGCCGCGTCTGTGGTGGCCCAGGTGAGCGCGCCGGCGATCGGCGCCGCCACCACCCAGGTCAGGACTGCAGACCACCGTTGACGAGCGACGACGGTGGCGATGGTGAGCAGGACGAGCAGCGCCATCAGCAGCACGAGGCGGGGCAGGATGCCCGGGTCGGTGCCCATGGCGCGCTCCTCGTCGTTGACGGCACCGAGGCGTCCACTCGGCGCGGGGAACCCTTCCTTCGCCTCCGCGTCGACGTAGACGACCTCGCCTCGGCTGAGAGCATCGAGGCGCCCCCGCCCCTCGGAGGTCGCCAAGGTGAGCCGCGCGGCTCCGGCCGTGGCGGGCGCCGGCAGGAGGTCACCGGCTCGCCGTACGCCGATCACCGCGAAGTCGACCGTGCCCTGAGCGCCATCGACCCTGATCCGGTCCCCCGTCCTCAGGTCGGCGATCTCCTTGAACGGCGCGCCGTAGGTGCTGCTGCGGCCGTAGACGACCGAGTTGCCCACCTGTCCGGGGAGCACGGTGTCGCGTCGATGTCCGGGACCGGCCAGGAGGTCACCGGAGGTGGTGCCCTCGACTACGACCTGCTCGAGGTCGAGGGCTGGGATGGTCAGCAGGCTCACCGGCGTGCCCTGCGCCACGATCGGTCCGACCGGCGCCGTTGCCGCCGCCATGTCGGCTCGCAACTGGTCGTACAACACCGCCTGCTGGCGCTCCTGGGAGACCGTCGCGAACACGAAGACGTGGCAGACGAACCACAACGCCAGTACTCCGACCATCGTCAACGCCGTGGAGAGGAGTCGCAGCGACTCCTCGTCGCGTGGTCGACCCCGCTCCGGGCCGGCCGGACGCTCCACCGCGATCAGGGTCTTGCTCACCGCAACCTCCGCACCCGCACCAGGACCCGGATCCCGGTGGAGAGGAAGCCTCCGAGCAGCGCCAGACCGAGGGCGAGCGGCAACGCGACCCGCGCCAGGTTGGAGCTGGCGTCAGGTGTGGCCACGTCGGAGCTGGCCGTCGTGGTCGTCGCTTCCACAGGTGCCTCGGTCGTGGCCTCGTCCGGCGGGTCTGCGACCGACGGATCCTCGACCTGCTCGGGCCTGGAGTCGGGCATTCCGTCGTTCCCGGGGTTGTCCGGCTCCGACTTCTCGTCGGGACTCTTCGCCGTCTTCTGGGCCTCGACCGCGTCGGCAACCTCCTGCGCACTTCGGTACAGGCGCGCGGTCACGCCCGTCTTCTTGATCGGGAGGTAGCCGGCCGGGAGCTGGCCGTTGCCACGACCGGGCCGCTGGCCCTCGGTGCTCGAGATCCGGATGAACTGGGCCACCGTCTTGGACGTGGCCTTGTCGGCGCCCGAGGTGCGAGCGGCGGTGTAGACCACCATCGTGCCCGGGTAGGCGCCACCGTCCTTGCGCACGGCCGCCTGCTTGAGCTCGAACGGTTCCATCCTCTTGGCCTGCTTCGAGATCTTGATCGCCGCAGCGATGGACCTGTCGCTCGGTACGACGTACCTGCCCCGCTTGGTCTGCAGCGCTGCCTTGCGCAGGCCGAACCGTTCGGCGTCCCCCAGGGTGACGATGCCGAGGACGAAGCGGGTCCCGAGTCCCTGGCGGTCGACGCGGCCGAGCTTCCAAGGGTCGTTGACGGTGGAGCGTTCACACCGGGTCTGCACGTTCGGCCACGCGTCGAGGACCGACTCGGCGACCTTGCGCAGCGTCGACACAGGGGCTGCCAGCTGGGTGAAGTAGGGCGACGGATTCTGCTGCAGGCACTCCTGCTCGCTGGCCGGGACGTACTCGTCGAGCAACGGCCACTCCCGCGTGGGGAGCGGGATCGACTTGTAGGACGGGTTGACGACCATGCCCCACTTGTCGGCCTTGCCCTCGACGAACGCCTTCGCTTCGGGGTCTGCCTGGATGTAGGAGGTCACCGACTCGATCACGTCCGACGACTCCGAGAGTGACAGGAGGGTCGCTCCCGCTTCACGCGCAGTGAGGTCGAGCCCGGGGTTGAGTTCCTGGAACTCGGGGTCGAGGTTGATCGACAGCGGGTTCTTGCCCATCCCGGGATGGCCACGGCCAAGGTCTGAGCCGAGGTAGGACTGGGTGAGCAACTTGGCCAGCAGTCGAGCGTTGAGTCGGAGGTTGGGGTACTCGCCCGCGTTGTCAGGGCGATCGACCGCATAGCCGATCGCGAAGCCGGTGATGGCCGTCGGTGCGTAGCCCACCGGATCGGTCCCGCTGGTCTCCCGACGGCCCGAGACGAGCGCTGCGGCACCATCGCCAGTCTCCATCAACTTGAATCCGGCCTCGTCGGGCATCCGGTTGTGCTGGAACTTGAAGCGCTTCTCGTCGAGGCAGTACGCCGGCGACCACTGCAACGCCGCCTGGGAGAGGAGCTCCGAGCCGTAGAAGCCGACCGGCGCCCGGGAGTCCTGGATGTCGCAGGTGTCTGCCGGAAGCCCGAAGCTGATCGGGAAGGCGAAGCGGTTGCGCCAGTTCGACTCCGACCACCACAGCTGCGGGGAGACAGCCAGGTCGATGCCCTGCTTGGAGAAGTTGCTCGAGCCAGGCAGCCATTTGCCCTGCCGACGGCACTCACGGTCGTCGTCCAGGCAGCTGATGCCCATGATCGGGATGACCACGATCGAGCAGGCGACGGAGGACGAACATCCCAGCGACTCGTTCTCCACGTCGGAGCGGACCTCGAAGTTGACGCTGCCCCGTCCCGACGAGTCGGTGAAGCCGGCCACCTCCGCTGGCGGATAGGCGGCACCCACCGCTGCCTCCGGGGGCATCGTCTCGGCTGTGCACGCGAGGTACTCCTTGCCCGTGGCCGCCGCGAAAGGTGTCAGCCGCGAGGAGTACCCGGCCGGATCCGCGCACTCCTCCGACGGGAACGGCGCCCGACCTGACTTCTCGGCGCGATCCACCTCGTCGGCGTACAGGTCGTGGCGCCAGACTGCGGTGCGCTCGACCGAGGTGAGGCTGCGCTGCTGTCGAGTGGAGGTCCAGCAGGTCTCCGGGCGCAGCTGCTGGTCGGCGGGGAGCGACGCGTCATCGACACCGCGACACTGCAGCACCACGACCGGGTACTCCTGGCTCAGACCGTTCTCACCGTAGGGGTCGGCGGCGCGAGCGCCGCTGGGCCGGGCCCCGGACCAGTGGACACGCACTCGTTCACGGCCCCGCAACTCGTCGTTGTGGCTCAGCGAAACGGTGACCTCACGCGTGTCGACGACCGACTCCTCACCGCCGTTGACGAAGACCCGCTCGAGCGTCGCGCTCCTGGTCAGCTCGCCGGCGGTGACCCGCGTCGGCGCGGCGATCGCGACACCGGAGGTGGCGGAAGCAGAGGACGCCACGATCGCCCCCGCACCCAGCAGACCCGCCAACGTCAGCGCGACGGATCCCCGCCACAGCTTCTCCGCCATCGGTACGCTGCGCCCTGCTCCTGCGTTCCTCACGGCGTCCCCCTCAACGCGCGTCGGCGCAGCCAGACCCCGGCCAGGCCGGGCAACATCACCAGCGCGAGCAGTTCGGCGACGGCGACCCAGCCGAAGAGCTTGCGCTCGGCCTTCCGGTCGGCGCTGACCTCCATCGGATTGGCAAAGACCTCACTCGCGGCGGTGCTGCCGGGCGCAGTGCTGACCGGCTCCCCGGTCTCCGGGTCGACCTGGGGCGGCGCATCCGTGTCAACGGTCGTGTCGGGGTCGCTCTGTTCCCCGGGGGCCGCGACATCGTCAGCCTTCTTCTCGCTGTCGGCGGGCGCGTCCTCGGTCGACGGCTCGCCGGTGCCCGTCCCGGTCGAGCACGGGCCGGCACCCTGCTTGTCGCAGGCCGCCGGCATCGGCGCGATCTTGGCGAGGCGGTTCTCGTTGAGCTTGCCGGCGACGAACGTGGGATTGTTGCAGCTGGCGACGCTGCGGTTCTTGGCGTCCACTCCCGAATCGGCCTTGGCCAGCAGGTTGAGTTGTTCGAACCCTGCCTGCACCAGGTTGAGCGGCAACGGTGAGTAGCCGTAGTCCCCGGCCTTCGACTGGCCCTCGCACAGCGAGTAGTACATGAAGTCCATCAGTGTCTGACGCTTCGCCGTGGTCATTCGCCGGTCGTCGGCCCCCGTCGGCAGGATGAGGTAGGAGTAGGACGACAACGGATAGGTCCGCGGGTCCTTGGCACGATAGACCTCGTCGAGGATCTGGGTCAGATACATCTGCGAGCCCTTGTCGGTGTTGATCCGCGCCTTCGTCAGCGCCACCGCGACGTTGTAGCGCGTCGGCTCGACGTAGTAGCCGCCCTTGTTGAGCACCTTCACGACCGGGTAGTTCTTGTTCACCGGGTAGGAGTACTCGACATACGCGATCGCTCCGTTGCCGGAGAAACCGGAGACGGTGTTCATCACCTGGTCCGAGCCCGAGGGCGCCTGCATCTTGCCCTTGCGTGGGTAGTACGACGTGTAGCCCGCGCGCCCGTTGTAGGCGCGCCACAGCGACGGGTACTCCTTGTCGAGCCACGTCGTGAACTGGGCGGTCGTGCCGGAACCGTCGCCACGGACGACCGGGATGATGTCGAGGCTGGGCAGCGCTCGGCCATTGTTGTCCTTGGTGATCGCGGGGTCGTTCCAGTTGGTGATCTGGTTGGTGAAGATCTTGGCGATCGTCTCGCCGGACAGGCGAAGGTTCTTCACCATCTTTCCGCCGACCTTGATCTGGTAGGTGAACGCCGTGCCACCCGCCACGATCGGGATGTAGGCGTAGTCACGACCGTTCGCGTTGTCGGCCGCTCCGAACTCGTCGACACCCGGGTAGGGGATCTCGCTGATCCCGAAGTCGGTCACGTTCTGTGCAAAGTTCTTCCGACCGGTCGATGAGCCACCACCGCTGTAGGTGACCTTCATGCCGCTGGCGTCGACGTCCGCGATCCACTGCTGGACGATGTTCTCCGACCACGTGGAGCCAGATCCCTCGATCTGCGCGTAGGCGACCCGGGCCGCCGTACGGCCGTCGTCGGGCGCGAGCGCTGCCGCAGCGATCGGCGCCATGAGGGTGAGCAGGGCTGCGAGCACCGCCGCCAGGTTGCGGAGAGGGCGGATCAACGGGTCCTCCTGAAGGACGGGACGAGGCCACCCAGGCGGTGACGCAAGCGGGTGCGATTGCTGCGGGGACGGGCCAGCAGGCGGGCGATCACGAACAGGACCAGGACGAGTCCCAGCAACACGGTCGCCGCGGCGAAGGCGCGAGCCTCGGCCATCGGCTCACCGCTGCGGACGGTGCTGAAGATGTAGAGCGGCAGCGAGTTCATGACGCCGTCGGTCGGGTCGGCGACCAGGAACATCGCGGCTCCCGAGGTGAGCAGCACCGGCGATGTCTCGCCGACACCACGAGCGACGCCGAGGATCAACGCGGTCGCCAGACCTGGCCGAGCAGTGGGGAGTACGACGTGCCACACGGTCCGCCAGCGACTCGCGCCGAGCGCCAGGCTCGCCTCGCGCAAGTTGCCGGGCACGACCCTCAACACGACGTCGGCAGCGCGGGCGATGATGGGCAGCATCATCACCGCGAGGGCGAGAGCGGCAGCCAGACCCGACTTGGGCACGCCGAGCGCGACGATCAGGACGGCATAGATGAAGAGACCGGCCACGATGGAGGGAAGCGCCGTCATCGCCTCGACGACGGTGCGCACCACCTTGGCGAAGCGGCCGCCGACCTCGGTCATGAAGACAGCGGTGCCGATGCCCAACGGCACCGTGATGGCCACCGCGATGCCGATCTGGATCAACGAGCCGACGATGGCATGCAGCACCCCGCCCTGGGTGAACGGGTCGCGCGGGCCGGTGCCCGCCATGTCCTCGGTGAAGAAGTTCCAGTGCACCAGGGGCTCCCAGCCACGCAGCACCACGAAGACGATGATGCTGACCAGCGCGAACCCGACGATTCCTGCGGCCCCGGTGATGAGTGCCTCGACCACTCGGTCGGTCACGTCGACCGCCCTGCCGGTGAGGGCGGTGGTGAGAGCAATCATGAGCAGTCCGCAGACGAACCAGGTGATGGCGAACCAGGCCGGTCCCGTCAGCGGGAGCAGGCGGGCCGTGATCACCCACGCCAGCGCCAGCGCCGCGACCCAGGAGCCCCACCGCACCGCGCGATCATCCAGGTTGGGTTTGCCGAGACCGATGATCGGGTGCGGCACCCGATCACCTGGCGGGAGGGTGGGGATCTCCGTGGTGCCGGAGGTGCCCGGGGAGCGGGTGGGTTCCGAGGCGGCCACAGCCATGTCAGGCCTCCGCTCCGGCCCCGGAGCGGCTCCGGTTGACGACGATCGCAGCGAGGGTGTTGATCACGAGCGTGATCACGAAGAGCACGAATCCTGCGGCAAGCAGCGCCGAGAGCTGGGCCGGGCTGGCATCACCGAAGCGGCCCGCGATGAGGGCGCTGATGGAGTTCGTGCCCACCTCCAGCACGCGGAACTTGAGGTCGAAGGCCGGGGAGATGATCAACAGCACCGCGATCGTCTCGCCCAGGGCGCGACCGAGTCCGAGCATCGTGCCGCCGATGATGCCGCCGCGACCGAAGGGCAGCACCACCGCACGGATGACGCCCCAGCGGGTGGCGCCGAGCGCCAGCGCGGCCTCCTTCTCTCCCGGAGGCGTCTGTGCGAAGACCTCGCGCATCACAGCGCAGGCCATCGGGAGCACCATCATCGCGACGGCGATGCCGGCGCAGAACGCGCTGGCGACATAGCGGTTGGACTGCCACACGGCGGCGTCCGCATCGGCCTCGACCGCGAAGATCGGGATCCAGCCGAGGTGTTGGTGCAGCCAGTGCGCGAAGGCAGCTGCGTGCGGCATGACCAGGAAGAAGCCCCAGAGTCCGTAGACGATGCTCGGCACTGCGGCCATCAGGTCGACCAGTGACACCAGCGTCGCCTTGAACCTCAACGGGGCGTACTCGCTGATGTAGAGCGCGGTACCGAGCGCGAGCGGGAAGGCGATCACCAACGCCACGACGGCGATCGAGACCGTGCCAACCAGCACCGATCCAATGCCGAGCACATTCGCTTCGGGCTCCCACGAGGTCTCGGTGAAGAAGGAGAACCCGAACCGCTTCAGGGTGGGCACTGCCTGCCAGGCAAGGAAGACGCCGATGCCACCGGTGATCACCAGGACCGTGGCGCCGACGGCAGTGGCACTCCACTCGAAGACACGGTCTGCGCCCGTTGGGCGCCGAGACAGGCGACGTGGCGTCACCTCGTGGGCGGGCAGTTCGGTGCGAAGGATGGTCACGCGTCCGGGCTTCTGACTGGTCGTTAGCCCGCATCGCGACGATGGACGAGCCTGGAGCGTCGACGCCCGAACACCGACGCGCACACCATGCCCACCACCGACGACAGGTCGGTGCGACTCAGATGAACTCCCCGGGAACAGCCGGGCAGCAATGGGGGTGGCTCAGTCGGAGACCCGGTCGGCGTACGAGGTCGCCGCCCGGAAGACCGCGTCGGCGTACTCCACCGAGCGGTTGTAGGAGAGCACTGCGTTGCGCCAGCCCTCCCCGGTCGTGAGGTCGGCCCCGCTCGCGCACAGATAGCGAGCAGCGGTCCAGGCGGCGTCATCGAGGTCGTGCGGGTCGACCACGCCGTCGCCGTCGGCGTCGGTGCCCCAGCGCTCCCACGACTCGCTGATGAACTGCATCGGCCCGACCGCACGGTCCCATCGGGCGTTGCCGTGCCACTGCTTCGAGGCCGGGGTCGCAGGGATGGCCGCATAGGGCCCCTCCCCGTCGAGCACCGGCCCGAGGATCCGTGAGCTCGGCACGCCGTCATCGCCCAAGGTGCGGCCACCGATGGTGCCGTGGTGGGACTCGTTCCAGCCGACCCCGGCGAGGGTGTTCCACCCGATTCGGCAGTCGGGCAGTTCCCGTCCGGCCAGGATCGCGGCGCGCCCGTAGGCCCGCATCGCCGGCACCGGAATGCCCGTCTGCTCGCTGGTTCGCTTCACCCAGGCCGGGTCGGGTTGCACGATGTCACCCGTGCTCTGGCCGTACGCCGGCGCGACCGGCGCGACGGTCGGTGGCACCTGCCTGGCTATCACTGCGGAAGGGGCGCATCGGAGCCGCCGCGGAAGGCCCACACCGCCATCGCCCCGGCGATCACGAGCGCACCGAGGAGAAGCACTGCCGCGAGTGCGCTCGCCGCGATCGCACTCCCCGGTTCACGCCGGCAAGTGTAGGTGGCCGGCCAACGCCTCCGTCACGGCTGTGGGACGACCTGGCGCCGGAGTCTGGCCAGGCCCTGCCGGTGGTGCCAGGTGATCGCACGCATGCCGATCCCGCGTGCGGCTCGGGTGTTCGTGGTCGAGTCGTCGACGAAGACGACCTCCTGCGGAGTCGCCCGAAGGGCGTCCAGCACCTTCTCGAAGAACTCCTCACTCGGCTTGGCGGCGCCGAGCTCACACGAGAAGAAGCAGGTGTCGAAGAGCTCTCCGTAACCGAGCCGGTGACGCATCAGCGCCGCCCGTTCGGGGTGCTGGTTGCTCGCCAGATGCACCTCCGCCCCGGCGTCGCGAAGCTCACCGACCCACGACAGGAGCCCCACATGTGGCTCGATCCGGCCCCAGACGTCGGCATGGACCTGCTCCGGGTCGGCCGTGATGCCTCGGCGTCGCAGGGCGTCCGCGAGGACCGGCAGGAAGTCGCCGGCGCCACGCACGGTCGGCGCCTCCTCGATCACGAGGTCGCCGAAGAGTCCGCCCGGGTCGGCGGTGTGGCCGGCGAGTACGTCGTCCCACCCACCCGGGCGGTGCTGCACCACCCCGTCCGCGTCGAGGAGGAGGTGGCGCACCATCAGTCCGTGCCGTGCTCGTTGACGAAGGCGATGATCCGATCGGCCAGCTCGGGCCGGCAGACGATCAGGTCGGGCAGGGACGTGTCGGCGCCGTTGTAGACCAGCGGCGATCCGTCGACACGCGAGCAGTGCAACCCGGCAGCGCGAGCGACCGCAACCGGCGCCGCGTTGTCCCACTGGTACTGCCCACCTGCGTGCACGTAGGCGTCTGCGAGGTCGCGGACGACCGACATGACCTTGACCCCGGCGGAGCCCATCGGGACCAGCTCGGCGTCGATCGCCTCGGCGAGCGCCTGCACGAAGGCCGGCGGGCGGCTGCGGGAGACGGCAATACGCGGCTTGGCGCCAGCCCGGTGGTCGACCTCGTCGAGACCGGGCACGACCGCGGGCTGGCCGGTGTTGAAGGTCTCGCCCAGCATCGGCTGCGCGACGGCGCCGACGGTGAGTTCACCGTCTTCCCACAACGCCACGTGGACGGCCCAGTCGTCGCGCGGCGGCTCGGAGAACTCCCGGGTGCCGTCGAGCGGATCGATGATCCACACCCGCGAGGCGCTCAGGCGGGCCTGGTCGTCGGTGGCCTCCTCGGAAAGCACCGCGTCGTCCGGGCGGTGCTCGGCGAGCAGCTGCGCGAGCACTGCCTGCGCGGCCTGGTCACCGGCATCCTTGAGCGCCTTGCCCTCGAGGCCTTCGGCACGCACCTCGAGCAGACGCTCACCGGCAACGGTGGCGAGCCAGGTGGCGAGGACGTGGTCATCGGTGGCCGCAGCGGCAGGAAACTCAATCACGGCCCAGACCATACCGGGATGCTGCGACAGCCGCAGATGCTGCTCTGGTCAGCGGTTGAACCGCTGCTGGGTGCGCTCCAGGCCCTCCGTGACGAGGCACTCGACGGCGTCGGCAGCGTCATCGATCTGGAACGGCAACTCCTTGCGCTCGGCCGACGAGTAGTTCGAGAGCACGAAGTCGGCGACCTCCTGCCGGCCGGGCGGACGCCCGATGCCGGCGCGGACCCGGAAGAAGTCACCCGTGCCAAAGGAGGAGCGCATCGACTTGAGGCCGTTGTGGCCGTTGTCGCCACCACCGAACTTGGTGCGCAGGGTGCCGAAATCGATGTCGAGCTCGTCGTGGATCGCGATGATCCGCTCCGGCGGGACCTTGTAGAACGAGGCCACCGCCTTGACCGGTCCCCCGACCTCGTTCATGTAGCTGCGGGGGCGCACCAGCACCACCCGCGGGCCGGGCACGCCGAAGCGCCCCTCGACCACGTCGGCGCGGCCAGACTTGTGGGAGCGGAAGGTGCCTCCCAGCCGCTTGGCCAGCTCGTCGTTGACGAGGTAGCCGACGTTGTGCCGGTGCCCGGAATAGGAGGGACCGGGATTCCCGAGTCCGACCACCAGCCACACGTCCTGTGCGTCGGTCACGTCCTCGGTCCTCCCGGTCCTCCAGTTCTTCCAGCGAGGGAAGAAGGTCACTCGGCCGCGGCGGCCGTCGCCTCGGCGGTGTCACCCTCGGCAACCTGCTCGCCGCTCTCGTCGCCCAGGTCCTGGTCGAGTGCCTCGGTCACGTTGACCAGCAGCAGCTCGGGGTCGGAGAGGAGCACGGAGCCCTCGGGCAGCGTCAGGTCGGAGGCGTGCACCATCAGGCCCGGCTCGGCACCCTCGATCGAGAACTCGAACGAGTCGGGAATGTTGGTGGCCTCGGCCTCGACCTGCACCGTGGTGCTGTCGGTGACCACGAGGGTGTTGCGGACGGCCTCGCCCAGGATCACGACGGGGACGTCGACGACGACCTTCTCGCCGCGCTTCACAGCGACGAAGTCGATGTGCTCGATGACCCGGCGGATCGGGTCGACCTGAACCTGCTTGGTCAGGGCGAGCTGCTCCTTGCCTTCGATCTCGAGGGCGAGCAGGGCGTTCGCGCCACCCTTCTTCAGGGCCATCGTCGTGGCGTGGGCCGGGAGGGCGATGTGGGAGGGCACCTCGCCGTGTTCGTAGACGACCGCGGGGATCTGGGCGGCGCGGCGCAGGCGACGTGCGGCGCCCTTGCCGAACTCGGTGCGGGTTTCGGCGGTGATCTTCTCGGCGGACATGCGGGTGCTCCTCGTTCGGTGATGCTTCTGGGTCGATGGGCCACCGGCTGGAGAGACACGAAACGCCGCGCTCCGTGACGTGGACGCGCGGCGCTCAAGGCCGGCCCTGTCGATCACGGAGTCCGCTGCTTCGCAGCTGCTCCTCGCCGAGGCAACCTGAGAAGTCTAGGGCCGACGGGCGACCCCGGCCAAATCGTGCTGGGCGCCCCAGCCCGAAGGCACGCTCAGGCGTGACCGTCGAACATCGAGGTGACCGAACCGTCCTCGAAGACCGCACGGATCGCCTGCGCCAGCAGCGGGGCGATCGAGAGCGTGGTCAGCTTGTCGAACTGCTTCTCCTCCGGCACCGGCAGGGTGTCGGTGATGACGACCTCGGTGGCCGGGCTGTTCTTGAGCCGGTCGACCGCCGGGTCGGAGAGGATCGCGTGGGTCGCGGCGATGACCACGCCCGCCGCGCCGTCGGCCATGAGCGCCTCGGCGGCCTTCACGATCGTGCCACCCGTGTCGATCATGTCGTCGGTGAGCACGCAGATGCGGTCCTTGATGTCGCCGACGACCCGGTTGGCGACGACCTCGTTGGCCACGTCGGTGCGTCGCGACTTGTGGATGAAGGCCAGCGGGACACCGCCGAGGCGGGCGGACCAGCGCTCGGCGACCTTGATCCGGCCGGCATCCGGGGAGACCATCGCGAGCGGCTGGTCGCCGTACTTCTCCTTGATGTATTCGGCCAGGACCGGCAACGCCATCAGGTGGTCGACCGGACCGTCGAAGAAGCCCTGGAGCTGGTCGGCGTGCAGGTCGACGGTGATGATGCGGTCGGCGCCGGCGGTCTTGAACATGTCAGCCATCAGCCGGGCCGAGATCGGCTCGCGACCACGGTGCTTCTTGTCCTGGCGGCTGTAGCCCCAGAACGGCATGACCACGGTGATCCGCTTGGCCGAGGCGCGCTTGAGCGCGTCGACCATGATCAGGTGCTCCATGATCCATTCGTTGATGGGCATGGTGTGGCTCTGGATCACGAACGCGTCGCAGCCGCGGACGGACTCCTCGTAGCGCACGTAGATCTCGCCGTTGGCGAACTCGTAGGCGGACGTCGGCACCAGCCGGGTGTCGAGCCGGTCGGCGACCTCCTCAGCAAGTGCTGGATGGGCCCGGCCGCTGAAGACCATGAGGTTCTTCTCGGTGGCTCGCTTCACTCCGGTCACGCTGGTGCTCCCTGTTGTTCGCGTGTCATTGGCGCCGGAGTCGATTGTGCCCCTTCACCCCGACGCATGGAAAACGCAGGGTGCCCAGTGAGACGACACTCACGCGTCACCCTCACGGACCTTCTTGCGTGCCTGCCAGTCCGGGAGGTTGCGCTGCGGCCCGGCGGAGACGGCCAGGGCCCCGTCGGGTACGTCGCGACGCACCGTCGTGCCGCCTCCGGTCATCGCGTCGTCACCGATCGCAACGGGTGCGACGAAGGTGTTGTTGGAGCCCGTCTTGGCACGGTCCCCGACGGTGGTGCGGTGCTTGTTGGTGCCGTCGTAGTTGGCAAAGATCGTGCCGGCCCCGATGTTGGAGTCCGTGCCGATCTCGGCGTCACCCACGTAGGAGAGGTGTGGCACCTTGGAGCGATCACCGATCTGGGCGTTCTTGGTCTCGACGAAGGCACCGATCTTGCCGGCCGCTCCGAGGGTCGTGCCGGGACGCAGGTAGGAGAATGGCCCCACCGTGGCGCCCTCCCCCACGACGGCCAGCTCACCGTGGGTGCGCACCACCCGGGCACCGGCACCGATCTCGCAGTCCTTGAGCGTGGAGTCCGGCCCGATCACGGCGTCCTCACGCACGAGCGTCGCACCCAGGAGCTGGCACCCGGGAAGGATCGTGACGTCGGGCTCGAGCACCACGTCGGCATCGATCCACGTGGTCTCGGGATCCATCACCGTGACACCTGCCAACATCGCCTCGCGTACGACACGACGGTTGAGCTCGCGGCCGAGCGCGGCGAGCTGGACCCGGTCGTTGGCGCCCTCGGTCTGCTTGACGTCATCGAGCAGGTGCGCGCCGACGGTGAGCCCGGCATCGCGGGCGATCCGCACGGTGTCGGTGAGGTAATACTCGCCACCGGCGTTGTTGTTGGTGAGGCCGCCGAGCGCCTCACGCAGGAACGCCGCGTCGAAGGCGAGGATGCCGGAGTTGATCTCGTCGATGTCGCGCTGCTCGAGGGTCGCGTCCTTCTCCTCGACGATCCCCTCCACGTCACCCTCGGCGTTGCGGATGATGCGGCCGTAGCCGAACGGATCGGGCACCTTGCCGGTGAGGATGCTGACCGCCCGTTCCGCCGCGTCGTGCTCCTCGGCGAAGGCGCGCAGGCTCTCGCCACGCAGGAGCGGGGTGTCACCGGTGACCACCACGACGGTCCCGGTCGCCTGCCCTCCCAACGCCTCGAGGGCGACCCGGACCGCGTCGCCGGTGCCGTCGAGGGACTCCTGGACGGCGAGGACCGCCTCGGGCAGGTGCTCGAGGATGTGCGGACCGACCTGTTCGCGTTGGGTGCCGATCACCGCCACGACCCGGCGCGGCTCCATCGCCCGGACGGCAGTGAGCACGTGGCCCACCATGCTCCGACCACCGATGCGGTGCAGCACCTTCATGGTCTTGCTCTTCATCCGGGTACCGCCACCGGCGGCCAGCACGACGACGGTCAGATCCTTGCTCATCACAACCGCGACCCTAACGTGCCGGTGCACGTGCTCGACTCGACTTGCGCAGACAATGGCCCCATGCCACCCGCGAGCACCGCAGACCGTCTCCTCGATGCCCAGGTCGTCTGGATGGTCGACCAACTCACCGGCGAGGACCTCCCCGGCTCATCGGTGAGGTCGTCGACGACCTCACCGAGCTCGGTCGGAAGATCACCGTCGGCGAGGCCACCGATCCCACAGCGGTCAAGGAGTTCCTCCGCACCGCACTGCAGCAGGTCCCGGCGAGCGCCGCGGCCAGCACGCTGGTGAGCGTGGCCGCAGAGGCGGCGTACGACGGTCCGGCGGCGCCCTTCACCCTCGCCGAACTCGTGCAACGCGAGCACGTGGAGCAACTGCTCACCGAGGCGTTCGCGCATCTTGACCTCGCCGAGGTGTTCCTCGACCAGATCGCGGAGAGCCCGCTCGTGGCCACGCTGGCCACCCGCTTCGTGGGCCGCTTGGTCAGCGAGGTGGTCGCCACCAACCGAGCGGTCGCCGAGAAGATCCCCGGCGTCGGCTCCCTCGTCTCGCTCGGCTCCAACATGGCCGGCAAGGTCGTCGGCGCCGCCGACAAGCAGTTCGAGGCGTTGCTCGGCGACACGGCAGGCAAGGGCGCGACCTTCGCGATGCGCCGACTCAACAAGGTCGCCGTGGAGACGCTCCGCGATCCGGCCGCGCAGCAGGCAGCACTCCAGGTGTTCGACCTGTACGCCGACACTCCCTCGGCAGCGGAGGCGACCGGCTCGGAGACCGGGAGGACGTGCACCGGATCGCCGACCTGACCCAGGAGATCGCCATCGGGATCGCGGCATCGGCACCTGCGTCGGCCCTGGTGGACGCGCTCGTCGACGGCTTCCTTGCGGTCTATCGGGAGGAGACGCTGACGACGTTGGTGGCGGACCTCGGTGGGGACCGTGACGACCTCGTCGCTCGGGCAACCGCATTGGCGACGCCGCTGGTGACCGCGGCCGTGGCCTCCGGCGAGGTCGAGCAGCTGCTCAGGGCGCGACTGGCACCGTTCTTCCACTCACCGCAGGTCGCTGCGATCCTCGGCTGAGTGGATCCTCCGCTGTTCCGACCTTGTCGGAGCTGCGCTCAGACGAGGTCCTTGCGGTACTCCTCGAGCAACGTCCGGGCCCGGGTCTCGTCGCGCTGCGCGATCGGCAGCAGCAACTCGGTGACCACGTCGGTGAGCTCGGCGATGCGTCGGTTGAGCTGACGGTTCTCCTGCACCTCGTCCTCCACCGCGCGCAGTCGCGCCCGGAGGCCCTGAGGACGGTCCCGGAGCCGGTCCACCGCCTCCCGTGCCTGGCGAAGCCGCGTCCTCGGGGCAATGGTCCGGCGGACCCGGCCAACGGTGGTGCTCATGGGCGTTCCTTCGAGTGGGTGGGTGAAGAGGTGGTCGGGGACCAGCGCACGACCATCCGGCACACGGACGGGTCCGCCTGGTCGAAGCTGTCGTGACCGGCCCGTTCCTCGAAGTGCACCACGGTGCCGCCGGCCGCTTCGATCTCCCGGCGCACGAGGTCGGGCTGGACCCTCCGGACGAGGTCCATCGGCGGCGGTGGGCCCGCTCCGGCGGCGGGGCTCGAGAACTCGAGGAAGAGCGACCCGCCGCCCCGCAGCGCCATCCGGGCAAGTCGCCACAGGTTGGCGCGCTCCGCGGCGTCGAGGCACCCGACGAGGTGCCGGGCGTAGAGATGGTGGGGCTCACGCGCCAGCACCGCACCGAGGGAGAGCACCGTGCGCAGCTCCCCCAGGATCAGCGGCTGCACGTCGATCGCAAGCTGCCGGCGTCGAGCCTTCGCCTTGACCTGACGTCGCGAGATGCGCGAGAAGTCGGCCGAGATCACCCGGTGTCCGTAGGAGGCGAAGTAGACGGAGTCGCGACCGTTCCCGGCACCGAGATCGACGACAGGGACGTCCGCACCCACCTGGTGGCGCACCCAGATGGCGAACTCGGAGCGCTTGCGCGGCACCTCGGCAGACTCGGGGCCGCCGTGGAACTCGCTCCACCGACCCATGAGGGTGCGGAAACCGCGCAGCCACCCGTCGAGGCGGCGGATCCCAGCGGTGGGATCGGCGTACTTGAACGCGGGATCCGGGACCCGCCAACCGGGGCCGTAGACGAACCTCAGCATCTCCTCCGGCCGCGCCGGAGCGGCGAAGGTGTGGCCGTGCAACTCGATCGTGGAGACGGGCAGGATCGCGGACTCCGACAACGTGCCGCTGCGGTTTCCCAGCTGGAAGAAGGTGCCACCGACCCAGAAGGCGACGAAGACGTCGATGTGGCAACGGCGCCCGTCGCTGAGCGGCAGCAGCAGCTTGATGTCGCCCCCGGACATCCGCAGGACGTCCCAACCGAGCTCGCGCATCCGGCGCTCGATCCGGTAGGACTCGGCGATCAGGTCGGCGGGTGACTCGGTGCGGCTGACGTAGCAGAGATCGGAGTCCGAGTCGTGCGCGATCATGGCGCCGTCCCGGACCGCGCCGAGCAGCATCCCGTAGTTGAGATAGGCGTCCAGCCCGCACCGGTCACGCAGGTCGTCGAGAGCACGCCCGGTGCCGACGAGGATCTCCTCGCGGATCCGTTCGTCGGTCGCCTCGAACGAACGAGCCAGGTGTCCGACCTTGTCGATGCTGAGCGGGTGACCCGAGGCATCGACGACGCTCAACAGGCCACCGCCCTCGAAGGTGACCTCACCGTCGAAGGCGGTCGTTCCCGACCCGTCCCTGACCGTGAAGCGGCCGACACCACGCAGGTGCGGACGGAGCACGTCGGGCCAGGGAGGAACCGGCCGCCGGCGGAGATCCGGCCGTCCCTGGTCGGCTGGAACGACAACAGGTAGCGCCCGTCGAGCTCGACCACCAGGGGGCCGCGCACCTGCCCGGGAACCCAGATGCCCGACTCGTCGATTCGGGCCTCCACTCGGAGCCCGACCACACTCACGACGCGACCCGGATGGCTCGGCCAGGGGCCGTGAGGGCCCGGCGCAGCTGGCTGCTCGACGTGTGTGCGGTGTAGGGGAAGAAGACGACCTCGACCCCGACCTCACCCAGGCGCGCGACCAGGTCGTCCCCCTTCGGGGTGCCCCGCCAGTCGTCGCCCTTGAAGATTCGGTGGAAGCCGACCTCGCGCCAGGCGTCCACCTTGTCGAGGGTGGTCTCGGCGTGGACCGCGTCAACGATGTCGAGGGCACTGACGATCTCCATGCGCTCCGCAAGCGGGATCCAGGGCGTCATGCCCTTCGCCTCCAGGCACACCTCGTCGGAGACCACACCGGCCACGAGCACGTCGCACTGCTCGCGGGCCCGTCGGAGCACGTTGAGGTGCCCCACGTGGAACAGGTCGTAGACCCCCGGTGCGTAGCCGACGACGGCCATCCTGCCCTCCTCAGTAAACAGTCAAACTTAAGTAATTAACTCTACATTAACATCGGCGTCATCCCCCGGTGCTCCCGACACTGCGTTTCGACCATCGCGCGCGAAACGCAGCGCCGTGCTCAGAGCGAGAGCCTGCTGAAACCGCTGCGGTGGAACACCAGGGGCTGGGAGTCGTCGGCGTGTTCCACACCGTGCAACTCGAGCAGCACGATGGTGTGGTCCCCCGCCTCGACCTCACGGAAGATCGAGCAGTCGAAACGGGCCAGGCCGTCGTCGAGGGTGATCGCCCCGGCGTCGTTGGTCGTCGACTCGACGCCGTCGAAGCGTTGCTCCGGCGGGCCGGCGAGCTGACGGCAGACAGCGCCGTGGTGGGCAGCCAGGATCGTCACCCCGAGATGACCGGCGCGGCGCAGGTCGGGCCAGGTCTTCGAGCCGTTGGCCACCGAGAACGAGACCAGCGGCGGATCCAGGCTGACCGACGAGAAGGAACTTGCAGCGAGACCGACCGGCCGGCCGTCGACCTCGGCAGCCACGGCCACGACCCCGCTCGGAAAGATGCCGAAGGCCTCCCGCAACCGCTTCGGATCGAGGTCCTGATTGGTGGTCAGCTCGGTCCGTTCTGCAGCGGCCAAGGCGGGACTCGCGCCGCCCTGGCTCACGAGGCGGCCACCTGGCCGGCCGGACTGTGCGGTACGGCGCCCCCGGCCACCCCGCGCGGCGCGGGATCGACCCACCGCCCGCGCTCCTCGAGGATCGGGAGGACGCCCTCGCCGAACCAGTAGGCACCCTCGAGATGCGGATAGGCGGACAGCACGAACTCATCGATACCCAGGTCGGCGTACTCCTCGATGCGGTCCGCGACCTCCTCGTGGCTGCCCACGAGCGCGGTGCCGGCGCCACCGCGGACCAGGCCGACGCCCGCCCAGACGTTGGGGTGGATCTCGAGATCGTCGGTACGGCCTCCGTGCAGGGCCATCATGCGACGTTGCCCCTCGGACTCACTCCTGGCCAGGCCCGCCTGCACGTCGTCGATCGCCGATGCGGACATCTGGGCGAGCAGCCGGTCGGCCTCTGCCCATGCCTCCTCGGAGGTGTCACGAGTGATGGTGTGCATGCGGATGCCGAAGCGGATCCGGCGACCCTCCTTCTCGGCGAGCCCACGGATCCACGCGATCTTCTCGGCAACAGCAGCGGGCGGCTCACCCCACGTGAGGTAGACATCGGCATGGCGGGCGGCGATCTCGCCGGCGATCGGCGAGGAGCCGCCGAAGTAGATCTCCGGCACGGGATCGGGGATCTGCTCCAACTGGGCGTTCTCGATCGAGAAGTGGGCGCCCTCATGGGTGACGGTCTCCCCGCCCAGAGCCGCCGGACGATCCCCAGGAACTCGTCGCAGCGCTGGTAGCGCTCGGTCTTGTCGAGGAAGTCGCCGAACATCCTCTGCTCGCGACTCTCGCCACCCGTCACCACGTTGAGCAGCAACCGGCCACCACTGAGGTTCTGGAAGGTCCCGGCCATCTGGGCGGCCAGGAACGGCGTCACCATGCCGGGACGGAAGGCGACCAGGAACTTGAGCCGCTCGGTGGTCTGGGTGAGCATCGCCGTGGTCAGCCACGCGTCCTCACACCAGGCGCCGGTCGGCGTGAGGGCGGCCTCGAAGCCGTTGTCCTCCGCGGCGCGGGAGACCTGGGTCAGGTAGGGGACGTCGCCGGGGCGACCGGATGCACCGGTGCGCACGCCGTGACCGCCGCTGATGACGTGGCGGCCGTCCCCACCGTTGGTGGGCAGGAACCAGTGGAATTTCAGCGACACGTGCACTCCTCGATAATACCTAGTAGATAACTAGACTTTATCGTCATGAAGCCGCGCTCCCAAGCAGGGGCCCTCGATGGAGTGAACGTGCTGCGATCGGACGCCGGGAACGACGCAGGCACTCCATCGAGGCAGACGGGATGGAGGTGACGCGGCGCGTGGGAGCACAGCGCGCCGACTTGCTCCCCGGGTAGGAGTCGAACCTACGTCGCTAATCCTGATTCAAAGTCAGGCGGGCCCTGCCGGCAGACCAACCGGGGAACGATCCCCGGAGGGATCGAGGAGTCAGTCTAGGCACTCCCCCACTCGACTGCGCACTTGAACCCCGCCATGGACCAGCTCCACCACGTGCACAACGGGTGCACGCGGCGACGCTTCGCGCTGTGCGGCGCCCTGCTGCACAACACCTGCCGGGCGACGAGGGCCACTAGGCTCGGGGCGTGGACCTTCCGGTGATGCCTCCCGTCCGACCGATGCTGGCCAAGCCCGTCGCCAACGTGGCGGCCACGGCCAAGCACGGACCGATGCTCTTCGAGCCGAAGTGGGACGGGTTCCGCTGCCTGGTCTTCAAGGACGGTGACGAAGTCGAGTTGGCCTCGCGCAACACCAAGCCGCTCACCCGCTACTTCCCCGACGTCGTCGCGGCGGCCCGCGAACAGCTGCCCGACCGGTGCGTGCTCGACGGCGAGCTCTTCGTCGCCCGCGGCGAGCCGGGCCACCAGCGGTTGGAGTTCGAGGTGCTGCAGGAACGCATTCATCCGGCGAGGTCCCGGGTCGAGTTGCTGGCCGAGGAGACACCAGCCGGCTTCGTCGCGTTCGACCTGCTCGCGCTGGGCGACACTGCCTGGATGGAGCGCCCGTTGCGGGAGCGACGTACTGCGCTGACGGAGGCGCTGGGTCACCTCACCGGGCCGTGCCACTTGACCCGCACGACCGAGGACCCGAGCGAGGCGGAAGCCTGGTTCACCGAGTTCGAGGGCGCCGGCTTCGACGGCGTGATCGCGAAGCCACTCGACGCGCCGTACTCCCCAACCAGCGCACGATGCTCAAGGTGAAGCACTCCCGCACCGCCGACGTGGTGCTGGCCGGCTACCGCGAGCACAAGACCTCCACTCCGGAGGACCCGCTCGTGGGCTCACTCCTGCTCGGCCTGTACGACGAGGGGCGGCTCCAGCACATCGGTGTCAGCGCCAGCTTCACGGCCACCCGTCGGGCCGAGCTCTTCGCAGAACTGCAACCGCTCGTCTGCGACATCGCCGACCACCCGTGGGGCGAGTGGACGATCGCCAACCCCGATCGGGTCCCCGGCACCCAGAGCCGCTGGTCGGCGGGCAAGGACCTCTCCTTCACCCCGCTGCGTCCCGAGCGGGTGCTGGAGGTGGGCTACGACCACATGGAGGGTCGCCGGTTCCGACACACCGCCCAGTTCAAGCGCTGGCGCGACGACCGCGACCCACAATCGTGTGGTTATGCGCAGTTGGAGGAGCCTGCCCGCTATGACTTGGCTACGATCTTGAACATCGACTGATCCCACCAGGAGGCGCGTCATGACCACGCAAGAGCCCGAGCAGTCCGAGACCTACGACGTGGTCCTCCTGTGCGAGGAGGCACTCACGGCCCTCGACGCCGAGCAGGTCACGTCGCTCCACCAGGAGCTGCGCGACGAAGGCCAGGCGATCCGCTACCACGTGCTGCTGCCGGTGGAGGATGCCGCGGCCCGCGTGGAGGCGGCCATGGGGTCCCTCGCTGCCGGTGAAGTGATGGCTGCCCCTGCCATGGCCATCAGTGAGGTCGACCTGGAGGAGGTCCGCCGCGACTGTGAGGAACGCTCACAGGCCGCGGTCGACGAGTCCGTGCGGCAGCTCGAGTCGATCGGCGCCACGGTCACCGGCCACCTCGTGCACGGAGCCCCGGTCGACGCACTGACCGAAGCGGTGTCGCGGCTCGACGGCCGCGAGGCGATCATCCTCACCCGACCACACGTGGTGGCCGAGTTCTTCCACGTCGACTGGACCTCCAAGGCGCGCCGCAAGCTCGGCGTGCCCGTGCTCCACCTGCTGGAGAAGGAGACCTTCGGCGAGCAGGGCGAGTCCGGGGTCTAGCGATTCCGCAGCCGGCGCACCGCCAGGGCACCGGCCAGCACGACCAGCACCACGCCGCCGATCACCCACGGTCCGAGCCCACCGCCCGTCGCCTCGACGTCGACGCGCTCGGCCGCGGTGTCGTCGGCGGAGAGCGACGGCAGCGCACAGCGGTTCTCGTCGGCGGTGTTGTAGCACCAGCCCTCGATGCTGCCCGGGGCCGGTCGGAACTCACCGGCACCCTTCTGCGAGTACTGCCAGGCGGCGCCGACCCCCGAGGCGTGCGAGTACTGCCAGTACTGGCCGTTGTAGCGCGTGGGGCAGCGGTCCGGATACCCGGAGAGGGTGCACAGGTAGCCGCCCTTCGACTCGGACGTGGCGACGTCAGCGGCAGCCAACGCGGCCGAACCGCTGTCCGGCGTACCCACGCACTCACTCCGGAGCACTTGGTCGGGCGTCTCGACGTGCAACCAGACCTGGCCGGAGTCGAGGCACTCGCCCACGGTGGCGGTCGTGCCCGGATGCGCGGCAGCGGTCAACGCCAGAGCACTGAGCAACGCCGCCACGAGTCCTGCGGCAAGACGAGCGGTACGCCGCGTCACGGGCCCACCCTCACCACGTGCGATCGGGGCCGTCATCGGGCCTTCCCTCTCGTTGGTCCTGATTGCGCCGCCTCTCGCGGGCGGCCTCCCGATTGCGATCGGTGAGCCGATCGGCCTGCTCCTCCTGCGCTTCCTCCTCGGGGCCCTGCTGTGGTTCCTGTTCGCCGACCTCGAGCTTCTTCTCCAGCCGCTCCCTGGTCTGGTCGACGCGGCCCCGCTCGGAGTCAGCAGGGTCGCTGTCCTCGCCTTCATCGTTGGGTTCCGGCGACTCCGGCTCCGGCGATGGCGGCTGCTCGGAGGCAGCCCCTTCGTCACACCCGTCGGCCTCGGTCAACACCCTGCGTGCCTCGGCCCAGCGCAGCGTGGCGGTCTGCTCGTCTCCCGCATCGGCGAAGTCGTCACCGGCGGCCTCGAGCGTCCAGGTCCAGTTGAGCGCGATCCGGCAATGCGCCGACTCCGGAGCGACCCCCGATGCCTGCTCGAACCAGGTCGCGGCCGCACGCCACTCCCTCGGCCGTGTGCGGCCACACCACGGTTGTAGGGCGCGATCCACCGCTCCACGAGGTTGAGCCGGTCGGTGAGGGCGAACCACCGCTCGGCCAGCGCGGGATCGTCGGAGCGCCACGCCTCGTCACCGAGCTTCGTGGCCACCTGCATCGAGGCGACCTTGCCCGCGACAGCGGCTAGCAGCGCCACCGTGATCACCGTCGTGGCGATGATCCGGCGCCGCCTGCCGCGTTCCTCAGGATCCGTGACCATCGGCCAACTCCTCCCGCGCCGAGCGAAGTCCCGCGACCGACACCCACAACAACCAGAGCAGGCCACCGACCGCGACGACGGCCACGATCCAGTAGTACTCGTCGCCGGGCACCGTCTCGGTCGCAGTCTCCGTCGGCCCCGAGGCAACCAGCTCGGGCAGGTCACCGGCCGCAGCGCGGTGGGCATACTCACCGCCGACCTGCTCGGCGATGGCCTTCAGCGCCGACTCGTCGATCTTCGACAGTTGCACCTTGCCGTCGATGCGGATCGGTTCGTCACTGTCGTCGCTGACGGTCATCCGGCCCCCGGACGGGGTGCCGTAGCCGAGCACGAGCGCGCCGCTCACGAGTTCCTGAACCGGCGCGAACGAGGCCGGCGCGGCCTCGGCCGTCTGTTCACCGTCACCGACGTAGACGACGTACCGCTCGTGGTCGGGGCGTTCCTCAGCAGCTCGGCGCAGCACGTGCTCGGCCAGCTCAGCGGCGACCGAGACGTCGGAGCCGGACGCCTTCGCCGACGGCCGCCAGCCGACGGTCTCCCAGAACGCAGCAAGCGTGGTGACGTCCGTGGTGAACGGCACGGCCAGGCGCGCGTCGTCGTCGAAGACGATCACCGCGACACGGGAGCCGGCCAGCTGCTGCACCAGCGCGGTGAGGTCGGCCGCCGCCCCTCCATCCGGGGTCGGTTCCCTGCCCAGTCCTGGGCCCCCATGGAGGTGGTGCGGTCCAGGACGATGACGACGTCAGTCCTCTTCTCCTGCGGCACACTCACCTGCAGCGTGCCGACCGGGCGCAGCCCGATGACGACGACGGCGGCGGCCAGGGTCAATCGGACGACGGCGCCGGCACGATCGCCTCGCGACATCGTCGACCACTGGCACCACGCCCACACCGCGGTGGCGGCGAGCAGCAGGAGCGCGCCGGCCAGGACCGGCCAGATCGGTTGCAGCATCATCGGCGCCTCCACACGGCGATCAGCGCGCCGGCCAGGCCGAGCAGGAGCAGTACGGCGCCGGGAACGATCCGGTCGAAGCTGCGGTCCTGGGCCATCGCCATGATCGCCGTCTTCTGCTGGGCCTTGATCTCGGAGGCGATGCGCGCGACGTTCGCCGACTCGCCGGCCGTGATGGCGAGGACGTCGCCCGCCGTCGTCGCCACCGCCGTCCGCATCTCTTCGACGTGCGCCTCCTCGGCGCCGGCCGGCATGATCGCGAAGACCATGACACCGGCCTCCTCCGCCATCGCGGCGGCCTGCGGGAGCGTGTAGATGACGTCACCGGCCACCTCATTGTCGGTGGCCAGCACCACGGTGCGGGAGCGGAAGGTGTCGAGCTGGTCGAAGTTGCGGGTGCAGGTCGCCAGGCCGTCTCCGATCAACGACGAGCCCACCTTGCCGGAGCTCACGCCCGGCAAGGCTGCGACCTCGCCCCTGACCGACCTGCCCACCTCCTGGAGCTGGTCGGCGATGTAGTCACGGTCGCTGGTGAGCGGGAAGACCGTGACTGCGTAGGCGTCGAAGACGACCAGCCCGATCCGCTCCTCGTCCAGTTCCTCGGCGAGGGCGCGATAGGCGTCGACGACGTCGGCATCCACCTCCTTCATCGATCCCGAGACATCGAGGCAGAGCACCACTTCACGGGTGCGCATCTCCTCGGAGTCGTCGCTGACCCCCACCAGCCGCGAGGCCAGGAGCGCCACCCCCGCCAACGCCACGGCCAGGGCCACGGTCTCGAGCAGACGCAGCCGCCACTCCCTGCGGGCGAGCGTCCGGAAGAGAGGCAACGCACGGATCCGGTCGAGCGACGAGGCGAGCACCGGCGTACCTGTCACGCGTCCCGGTCGGGCTGCCCGCCAGGCGACAGCGCCGAGCGCGACCGCGGTGACGAGGATCAACGTGCCGACCCACCACTGGATCAGGTCCACTGCCGCACCACCTCACGCGAGCGCTC
This sequence comes from Nocardioides alcanivorans, assembly GCF_021555175.1. Classification (GTDB taxonomy): domain Bacteria; phylum Actinomycetota; class Actinomycetes; order Propionibacteriales; family Nocardioidaceae; genus Nocardioides; species Nocardioides alcanivorans. Next base: position 40,875 of record NZ_JAKGRW010000019.1, read on the forward strand.
GAGGAGAGGGGTCAGTACGGCGCCCTCGCGTGCCGGCTCGAAAGCCAGCTGTTCGGCCTCGGTCACCAGCGCGACCACCCCATCGAACCTCGGGTCCTTGACCGCGCGGCCGCGCAACTCGGGGAGCACCCGGTAGTCGGCGTCACCATTGGTGACCGTGCCGACAAAACGACGCACCTCCCCGCTGAGCCGGGTGGCGCCGTCGGCTGGAGTCGTCACACCGCCGTCGACCGCCGCTTCGATCCGGTCGATGCGGGTCAGGGTCTCGGCCCGCAAGCGTTCCAGCAAGTCGTCACCCCACGAGTTCGGCCCGGACGCCCGCAACGCACGGCGAGCCCACCAGATCACGGCGACGATGCCGATCAGGCACGCGGCCACGACCACCCACCACCACGGCGAGTAGCTCGCGGGCGGGTGGAGCTGTGTTGCCCAAGGGTCAACGGACACGACGCATCCTGTCCACCAGGGAGAGCAGGGCCCCGATCACTCGGTCGGGGTCGTCGAGGTGCACATGGGCGACTCCCAACCGGCTCAACGCGGTGGCTCGTCGTTCGGCGCGGGCAGCAGTCGTTGCCGCGATCTCCGACGCCAGAGCGGTGCTCTCTGCTGCGAACCGTGGGAAACGGCGGCCGGTACCGATGTCACGGACAGCAAGGCCCGCGCGACCCGGCTCGGTCGGGTCGAGCTCACCGACGGTGACCATCACGAGCTCGTGCTGCACCAGCAATCTCCGCAGCACCGACTCCATCGCAGCGTCGACCTCCACGTCGTCCAGGAGAAGGAACATCATGGTGCGGCGGCGGCTCGACAGCACCGCGTGCTCCAGCACGGCCACGGTCTCCTGCCGGGGCGAGGTCGACGAGCTGGCGTCGTGGATGCGCGTGAGCATCCGCTCCAGCTCGAGCTCGCGGGTCGAGGGCCGCAGGATGGTCGGCCCCTCTTCGGCCCGGTGCACCATCCCGACATAGTCGCCGTGGCTGACGGCAATCCAGCCGAGCACCCCGGCCGCGGTGATCACCAGGTCGCGCTTGGTCGTCCCGCCCGCTCCGGACCAGGCCGACAGTGCGGAGAGTTCGCGGCCGGTGTCGACGACGAGGAAGACCGTGTGCTTGCGGTCGGCGACGTAGCGCTTGACGAGCAGTCCCCCGTGCCGCGCCGATGCCTTCCAGTCAATGTCGGAGACGTCATCTCCCGGCTGGTAGTCGCGCAGGTCGGCGAAGTCGAGGCTCCGGCCCGACAGCATCGACGTGTATTGCCCGTCGAGCAGCCCGGAGATCGGCCGCCGGGCATGGAGCGCGAGCCGCGTCTTGATCTTGGTGAGCAGTGCCATGGCTAGGGAGTCGGCACCACGTCGAAGATCGCATCGATCACGTCTTCGGGTCGCACCCTCGAGGCGAGAGCCTCGAACGTGAGCATCAGTCGGTGACGCAGCACCGAGTGCCGCAGGGCGACCACGTCCTCGGGAAGCACGTGCGCCCGGCCGGCCAAGAGGGCCTGGGCGCGCGCCGCCTGCAGGAAGGCGATGGAGCCACGCGGACTCGCGCCGTACTCGAGGTAGCGGGCGGTCTCCGTGGGCAGGAACTGCTCGGGGTGACGGGTGACGTTGACGATCTCGATGATGTAGCGGTTGATCGACTCCGCGACGTGGACCTTCGAGACCAACGACTGCAGGAACAGCACGTCGTCGAGCGAGGCGACCGACGCGACGTCCGGGGAGTCCAGGTCGCCCGCGGCGAGGCGGGCCAACACCTCGGCCTCCTCGAGCGGCGAGGGGTAGTCGAGCACCTCCTTGAGCAGGAAGCGGTCCATCTGGGCCTGCGGCAGGACGTAGGTGCCCTCCTCGTCGATCGGGTTCTGCGTCGCCAGCACCATGAACGGCACGGGCAGGCGGTGGGTCTCCCCACCGATCGTGGTCTGTCGTTCCTGCATCGCCTCGAGCATCGCCGACTGCGTCTTGGCCGAGGAGCGGTTGACCTCGTCCAGCAGCACGAAGTTGGCGTGCACCGGACCGAGCTGGGTGCGGAACTGGGTGGTGGCCGGGTTGAACACCTGGGTGCCGATGATGTCGGACGGCAACAGGTCGGGAGTGCACTGGATGCGGGAGAAGTCGGCATGCACGGCCGAGGCGAGGACCGAGGCAGAGAGGGTCTTGGCGAGCCCGGGCACCGACTCCAGCAGCACATGGCCGCGGGTGATCAGCGCGACGAGCAGTCCGCGCAACAGGTCCTGCTGACCCACGACCTTGCCCTGGAAGGCGACGCTGATGGCTCCGGTGATCGCCGACGACCGCTCGAGCTCAGCGTCGGACACGGTGCGCACCGCCGGCTCGGGTGAGGTGGAGGTGTCGGTCATGGCTGAGCTCCTTGGCTGTCGTGGTTCCACAGTTGGTCGAGGCGGGCACGGTCCTGACGACGGGTGAGCGAGTAGGGCTCGATCGCGTCGTGGGATCCGGACTGGGTCGGGGTGGCTCGGCGCCGACACTGCGGCGCAGGGCGGCCAGGATCGGGTGGCCGAAGACGGCCAGCAGCAGCGCAGTCGTGATGCCCCGGGTGAGGTCGAAGGCGAGGGAGGTCTCCACCGTGTAGCTCCACAGGCGTGAGATCACCTCGCTCGCCGGGAGACCGGGATGGAAGCTGGTCAGCGTGGTGCCGGGCTCCTGGCCCCAACCCATCAGGTTGAGCAGCACCCCGCTGATGAGACCAGCAGCCACCGCCAACGGCAGCGAGCACAGCCAGGAGACTCGGGGCCGCGCTCGCCACAGCAACCCACCCAGCATCCCGCTGAGCCCCCAGATGAATGCCTGGGTGGGCAGAGTGCTGGCCGGCTCACCGACCGTGATCGTCGACAGGAGCGCGGACGACGCGCCGACCAGGAACCCAGCTGGTGCACCGACGGCCATGCCGGCGAGCAGCGGCAATGCGTGCACGAACTCCACCCCGCCTGCCTGGGGGTTGAGTACGGCGCGCACCACCGTGTTGGCGACGACGAGCGTCACCACCACCGACATCGCGTCAAGGCGCCGACCGGCGTCGAGCCACATCGCGACGGCCAGGGCGAACAGACCGCACACGAGCGCGGCCAGCACCCACGGCGCCTCGTCCTGTGCCTGGGCCCGGTTCGGAGAGGTCAGCGAATCCCAGACGGGCCAGCCGAGCCAACCGAGTCCGGTCACCACGAGCCCGGCAAGCACCAGGAGCGAGCGCCACCCGTGCGGCGTACCGACCTGCTGCCACGTCATCCGCTGCGCCTTGGTCATCTGGTCACCGCCGCGCGCGTGAGGTCGGCGACGTGCAGGGCCCGGGTGCCGAGGCGCACCAGTTGGGGAGGGTTGGGGAGCTGCGCGAGCACGGCGAGCGGGGCACCGTCGGCGACCACCGTGCCGCCGTTGACCAGCACCAGCCGGTGGCAGGCCCGGGTGAGCACCTCGACGTCGCTGGACACGAGACAGGTCATCGCCCGGTGATCGTCGTGGAGGGTGCGGGCGACGTGGCGCCGGGCAGCGGGGTCCAGTCCGCGGGTGGGCTCGATCAACAGCCGGGCACCGGGACGGCTGGCGGCGAGAGCCCAGGTGAGGGCGGCTCGCTCCCCCGGCGAGTGGCGGTCGACGGAACGGTCCTCGGCGACGTGGGCCAACGGCTCGACGTAGGCCGCCACGCTGCCTCGCGCCAACCGGTGCCAGCGCTCCCACCCCGTCATCAGGGCCGCGACCCGGGAAGCCCGGGGCAGCACCAGTCGCTCCGCGAGGAACTCATCGCCACGGGCGACCGCCACCAGTCGTCGGGCGAGGTCGACCTCCGCGGTCCGGTCGCCCGAGACGGAGACGACCCCGAGGCACTCTCCGTCGCGCAACTCGATCGGTCGGTCGATCCGGGTGATCTCCGGTGCGGCCGCCACCAGTCGGTCGCCGAACGGTCGACGTGGGGTCCGCAGGTGCGGCACCGCTGCGGTCAGGTGCACCTGTGCCAGCTCGGTCTCCGACGCGGTCCAGACAGCCCGCGGCAGGTCGAGTCCACGAGCCAAGGCCATCGCTGGTGGCGCGGGAACGGTCCGCGGGCGCCACTCCCCACGCGAGGTGAGCTGGGCCCGATCAGGTCCGATCAGCTCGAGCACCTGGTCGCAGGAGGAGATCGCCTCCTCCACCAGGTGATCGGCCCACACCACGACGGCGCCCGCCGCCGCCTGGGCGCGGATGGCGGCAGCTGCCGCAGCACGCCGCTCGGGGGCGAGATCGAAGAGCGGTTGGTCGAGTAGGACCACCCGGGCATCGGGAGTGTTGAGGGCTCGAACGAGCCGCAGCGCAGCACGGTCCTGGACGGTCGGGCCATGAGCAGCTGCGCCGATCCCCAACGCCGCCACCAGGTCGGGGTCGGCACTGCGGAGCAACGGACCGATCGCGTCCGCGGGCAGCTCGGCGAGGTGGGAGCCATCGACGACCTCCGCCAGCTCCGAGGAGGTGAGACCGAGCAGTGGCGCGGCACCGGCGGCCACCGTCCCGGCGAGCCGCGCTCCCGGCACCAGCCGTCCGGCCAGCGCGCGCAGCAGGGTGGTCGCGCCTCTTCCATTGCGGCCCACCACGAGGGTGACGCCCGAGAGCTCCGCCGACAGGAGGAGAGCACTGTGCCACGTGCGGGCAGCCAGACGGAGAGTTGATCGATCCTGAGGTTCGCGGTCACCGGCGTGCCCTCCCGCAGCGAGGGCCAGCACCGGCAGGCGGCGATGGAGAGCAGGAGGTCAGGGGCGCCGGGGAAGCTGCGCGAAGTCGACGACCAGCGCATCTGCGTCGCCCGGTCTGCTCACGGACCAACCAGCAGACCGCGACGGCGAGCGCAGCGAATGACCGGCACCAGGTCACCCGTCGTCAGCCGGGGCAGTGCGGCACCGCGGAGCAGCAGGCCGACGAGCAGGAAGGCAGCGAGGGCGATCAGCGTGCGCTCCGTGCCCGACACGCCGGGCCATCCGTCCGGGTCGATCGCGGCGGTCGCCCACCACAGGCAGAGCCCGAGTGCGAGGACGAACCCGATGATGGCCCGGGCGCCGGATCCTCGAGCGTCGTGGTGTGCGAACCAGTCGTCGGCGACGGTAGCGGGCCCGATTCGGCCAGGTCTCCGGCACGCGCCGTCGCCCCGGGACTGGGGAAACCGGAACGGCGAGCCTGCCGCGCTGTCCGCCCGCTCGGCGGCGTACGCCTCACCCAGGCAGAACATCGGTCCGAACGCCCGCGCGGCTCGGCCCCACATGACCACGGCCAACCGCAACCAACCGTGAGCGGAGACGACCTGGAGGAGCACGACGAGGATCGCCACCACGGCAAGCGCTTGCGCGCCGCGGGCCGCCGCGAAGTGCAGTTGGCCGGTGGTGACCGCACCACCGAACTCACCACTGGTGTCGGTGGACCACCCAGGGAGGAACCAGACGACCTGGCCACCCATCCCATCGCGGTGGATGCCCGCGCCGAGCAACGTCCAGATCGCAGCCAGCGTCAGCGACAGGGGTACGACGAGGCGGGTGACCACGGCACGCGGACCTGCCACGACCCTGCGGTCACCCAGCAGCCGACGGCAACCGCCGCCAACAGCAGCGCATTGGTCGTGGAGGTGACGACCAGCCCCATCACGCCGGCCCACAGCAGCCACGGCAACGCGGTGAACCGCTCGGCCGGGACGGCGAGCCTGACCTCAGCCACGGCGTACCGCCCTGCCCCGCGTCGCGCCGCGGACCACCCCGACGAGTGCCACGAGCGCTGCCAGACCGGCGAGGCCCAGGGCCGTCCGACGGACAGCGGCGGGAGTGTGTCCCTTCGGGCTGCCGGTGGCGGCGCCCTCCACGTCGGCGGCGATGTCGGGGGTGTCCAGGTCCTGCGAACGCGGCCGGGGCACGGCCACGCTGGAGCCGGTGACCGTTCCGGGGACGGCGGTGCCGATGCTGGGCATCGCGGGCAACGGTTCCCGGGCGGCCGGCTTCCCTCGTCGCTGGGCAGCACCTGCCACGTGGCGACCGGAGTGCCGCTGGCGGTGTTGACCAGGCGTGCTGCATGCCTGCGCGACTCCAGGCCCCGCGGCACTTGGTAGCCGATGCTGCAGGGAGTCGCGGCGTCCGCGCAGGACTGGCTGCCGGCGCCCGCCGACTCCCACTGACCGTTGCGTTCGATCTCGACGTCGAAGCCCGTGCCCGGCACCGCCGCCGTCACCTGGAGGTCGAGGTCGACGCCAACCGGTTTGGCGGTTCCGTAGCCGTCGCCGAGGAGCACCGGCCGCCGGGATGCAAGCGTGATCCAGGTGCCGAGCACGACCGTCAGGTCGGGGCCGACGCTGTCGTCGAGGGCCATCAGGAGCGGCCCACCCGACTCGTCGTCCTCGAGCACCGGGAGCTCGAGATCCGCACGGCCGAAGCCGTTGCCGTCGGTGGTCACCTCGACCACGGGACCGAACTCCGTGAACTTGACGCCGACAGCGGTGGGCTCCACGCGGAAGGCACGGACGCCGACGGTGACGTCGGGAGTCCCGGTCACCGCGACCTCGGCCGGCATCCCCTCCAACCAGGTGGGGTCGGCCTGGACCGAGCACGGAACGGACCCGCCACAGAGGTCGCCGGTCTGGGACGAGGGAGTCGAAGGCGTCGAGGGAGCAGCCTGGGCTGCCACTGCTCCGGCGATCGCCAGTGGGCAGGCCACGAGCAGTCCCAGCAGCAGGCGGGCAAGAGGTTGCGCGGAACCTCGGAATCGAGGGGTCACGTCAGCCGCTCTCCCACGTCACTCGCTGCTCGCCGACGCGCCATCAACCACCAACCCGCAGGGGCGAGGAGGAGCAGCAGCCCGAAGAGACCGAGGCTGCGCGAAACTCCGCCATCGGCTTGCAGGGCCCGGTCGTCCGCCGTGCCCGGGTTCGGTTCCTGCCCCCAGACCGAGCCGGCGGGTGAGGTCTGCGAGGCGTCCACGTCCGGCGACTTCTTCGGCTTCTGCGGCTGCTTCGGCGCGCCGGCACCTCCTTGGGGAGCGGGCGCCGCCGAGTCGCTGGTGGTCGACGGCGGCGGAGCGTCACCGCGGTCGTCCGTGCCGTCGTCGGGCTGTTTCGTGGGATCGGCCGTCGGATCCGGATCCTGAGTGGGCTTCGGGTCGTCGGTGGGATCGGGGTCGTCCGTGGGATCTGGATCGGGGTCGGGTATGCCGGGAGCAAGGTCACGGTTGAAATCCTTGCCCTTGTCCTCGCGCTCAGGCGCGAGGGACGGCGTGACGTCCCACTCGACGAAGCGCTGGTCGCCGCCCAGCCGGTTGAGCGTGGAGTTGATCCGGAACTCGTACTCCCTGCCGATCTCGAAGAGGCCGCTGGGCAGCGTGTAGGTGATCTGCTGGCGTTGCTTCGGCGAGCCCGTGAGCCGCTGGGAGTCGGCCTCGCTGTGGCCTGGCAGGTCCATCCAGTCGGCGCCTTCGGACGGATCCCGGTACTGGACCCAGTAGCCCTCGCCCGAGACGTGGCCCATGACGTCGAGGTGCAGCACTTCGTCCACCGGCTTGAACTGGGTGTAACCGTCGCCGTACAGGTGGAGCGTCTTGCCGCCGAACTCGATCAGGGTGCCGATCCGATGCCGGAGGTCGATGCCGGTGTCGTCGGTGAGGCCGATGAAGAGCCACCCACCTGACGGGTTGCCCTCCGGCTGGCGCACGTTGAGCTGCATGTCCCGGGCCCGGCCCACGGAGTCGTCACTGGGGAGAACGCGAGTCGTGGCAGTGGCGCCCTGCGCTGCCGGGACGAGCGCCGTGATGGCACCTTCAGCGTTGAACTCGACGAGATAGGCCTGTGTCGACGCGTCCACGCCGATGTTGCCGTAGGCGATGGCAGTGAGCGGTTCCCCGAGGTTGATCCTGGTGACCTGGTTCTGCTCCGACACCTGACACCCGTACTGATCCGGGTCACTCGGCGCGTAGCCGTCGCACAAGGCGCGCTGCGTCCCGCCGACCGCACCTGCCGGAAGTGGAGGCGCGAGGCAGCACAACAGCACCGCACCGACGAGGGCTGCGAACCTCCGTCGACGCGGCACTCGATGCTGGTGCCCGAGACCCACGTGACGCCCTTCCTGTGGTGTCTCTACTTCTTGACCTTGATCGTCTTCGTGGACTTCGTCGCCCGGTAGGACCTGTCACCCTTGTACCTGACGACCAGCTTCCAGTTGCCCTTCGCAACCTTGGGCAACTGCACCTTCACCTTGACCCTGCCGGCCGGCAACTTCGCCTGCACCCGCTTGGTCTTCTTGCCGTTCTTGAGCACGACCACGACCTTGCCGCTGGCCTTCGGGCGGCCGGCGACCCGGGGCACCGTGACCCGGACCGTGCCGGCCTTCTTGGTGGTGGGCTTGCGGACCCAGTTCGTCTTCGGCTTGCTGGTCGCCTTGGTGGTCGGGTCGGTGGGGGTCGGGTCGGTGGGACCCGGATCCGTCGGGCCGGGGTCGACCGAGCCGGGCTCGAACTGCGGCGGGACCCGCGGAGCGCATCCCGCTTCGCTCAGGCACGCGCCCTGGAACCAGTTGGTGGCCGCGGCCGGCACCTCGAAAGGCTCCGAAAGCCATCCAGCGGCCATCTGCGACGTCGTGAACCGCCACCACGGGCTGAGTTCGTCGCCGATCCCGTCGATGTGGGAGACCATCTGATTGGTGATCGTCACCTCGTAGCCGACCGCCTCAAGGGCACTCTTGCGGGTGGCTTGGCCATCACTGGCAAGCGTGCCGCCGATCTTGCAGCGGGCCTCCCAGCCGCGCTCGGAACCGTCCCCGAAGTCGACCACGACGGTCAGGCCCTCACCCTGCTTGCACCAACCCTCACGCCAGCCACTGCCGGTCGGGTCGGCCGACGCGGGCGCGCTGCTCAGCAACCCGAGCATCAGGGCGAGCACTGCAGTGAGCGCCAGGCCCGAGGCCCGTCGGCGACTGGCCAATGTCTGCTTCATCTTCTCCCACTCCCGCACGGGAGGAGAGTCGCGACGCCTGCCGCGTCGCTTCCATCCACCCGTTCTCCACGACGGCTGATGTGTCTGCCTCCCGGGGCCAGTCCGACTCGTCGGCGGTTCACGCACGACTCACGGTTGCGGGTCAGCGCCGGATTCACACCGGCTTTGGACACCACAGGAGAATGTTCAGTTCTGATGGGGCACAAGGGCCCGCCACCATTGTGCGGCTGCGTGGCCGGGGCGCCAAATCAACCGGCGGCGCTGCACGACGCGGACGACGGCCCGGCAGCCAGGCTGCCGGGCCGTCGTGTGACACGTCGGTTCAGGTCACTTCTGGACCAACACCACCTTGCCGGTCTTCTGCTTAGCCTTCTTCACGAAGGTGTCGGCCAGGTAGGCGGCCTTGACCGCCCGCTTCCCCGACTTCGCCTTCTTCTTCACGGCCAGCTTCACCTTGGCCACGCCCTTGGCATTGAGCTTCACGGTGGCCGTCCTGCCCAGGAACTTCACCCTGACCTTGCCGGTGGGGATGATGTCCGTGCCAGGAGCGGTCACCTCGACCTTGAAGCCAATCCTCTTGCCACGCTTCACCTGCTTCTTGACGGGCTTCACGGTCACCTTCGCGGTCGTCTTGACGACCTTGACCGAGACCGCCGTCGAGGAGGAAGCGAACTGGTCGCTGACGCCGGCGTAGGCGATCGTCAGGGACGACGTACCCGGCTTGAGGGACTTCGCCGGGAGCTCCAGGTTCGCCACGCTGTCCGCCAGCGTCCCCGTGAGGGTGTTGCCGGCAACCTCCGTCGAGACCGTGCCGGAAGGCTTCTCCTGTCCGGACTCCGCCTCGACCGTGACCGTGACGTTGCCGGCCCTGCCGTAGACGACCTGGGGAGCCGTGGCCTTCAGCGAGGTCACGACAAGGTCAGCGACCTCGACCAACTGGGCCACCGCGTCGGCGACTCCCTGCACCGAGGCGTCCACCTCGTCCTGGGTGGCGTCATCGTCCGCTGCCACGGTCGTCGCCACGGCGACTGCGGCCTGCAACGCCGCCCAACTGTCAACCGTGTAGTCACTGGCCTCGAGCTGGTCCACCTCGGCGAGCGCCGCCTGCAGTGCGGACTTGTCGACCGGCTCACTACCCGGGCGAGTGGTCACCTGGTCGCCGTACACGTAGACGGGCGGCATCCCACCCAGGTCGTAGGGCCCGATCGCCACGGCATTGAGGTTGGCCGGTTTGCCCTCCAACGGGATCTCGCGGTGGTAGGGCCACTCCGAACCCAGTCCGCCGATCGAGAGGTGCCCATTCAGCGTCGTGTCGGCGTCGCCGCTGAAGGTGTAGTCGAGCGCATAGGTCGTGGTGACGCTCGTGTACTGACCACCTTCGTTGCTGGTGATCGAGGTGCTGCCGTCGGAGTAGGTCAGCTTCGGCTTCGTCCCGGCCATGAAGGCAGGGTTGTAGATGCCGCCCAGCTTCTCGATGCCCCCTTCGACCCCGACCATGCTGATCCTCGCGACGTCGCCGGGCTCGAACGCCTCGCCGGGCCGGGAGGAGTTCTCGATCGAGACGTCGATGCCCTTGGCCCTGACGACGTGGTAGGTGGTCTCACCGTCGTTCGTCAGCTCGATCACGTTGCGGCCGGCCTTGAGCGTGACGGTGAACTCGCCGTCCTCCGCGGGCTGATAGGTCTTCCAGCCGTCGCCCCACGCCGTGACGTTGAGCGGATCGTGCACCCTCACGGACGTGCCTGCCGCCGGCGTGAAGCCGAACGGGCGGGACCCGACGGTCCTGTCGAAGTAGAAGGTGTCGAGCTCGTTGCGGACGTCGATCCCGGTGTCGAACGACGCGTCTGCGCCGCCGACCTTCACGACGACCAGACCAGTGTTCTGCTTCTCGATGCCGTTGAACGACCAGTTCGTGCTGCCGGGCGTGCCGTTGTCGTTCGCGGCAAGGTAGCGCAGCGGGTCATAGGTGACCTTGACGACGCTGACCCCCGGCTGCTCGGCACGGATGCGCAACTGTCGACGCCCCTCGGCACCGATCTCGCGCGCGGTGATGCTGTTCCCCGCAACGTCGAAGGTGTAGTCGGGCTCGATGAACAGGTTGTTGACCTGGTCGAGCTGCGCCTGCGAGGTGCGGAACGTGTCGAGATCGAAGTGCTCGCCCACCTCCAGGTTGACCACACCGGTGTCGTCCAGGTTGGTGTAGAGATTCCGTGGGTCTCCTGCGCCCAGGCCGGGGATCGACAGCGAGGTGTCCTCGCGCCCTTCCAATGGGGTGAGGTTCAGCGTGTACTGGGCTTCCGACGAGGCCGCAGCGACGGTGAAGATCTTGACGACCTTGTCGGTCTCGCCCTCGATCAGTGCCGAGGCGATCTTCTGCGAGGTGTAGGCAACCGGTGTCGTCGGGACGTAGACGTCGTGGTCGGCATCGGAGAACTGGTCGACCTTGGCAACCGGGTACGACATGAACTCCGCATAGTGCTGGGCCGTCCCGTTCTTCCACGACAACGTGAGGTCGGCCCCCTTGGTGACCTTCACGGAGAGGCCGAGGCCGTCGAAGCCCACCCTGCTGATCGCTGTCTGCAGGACCAGGCGTGCCCGATGGACCTCAGCACCCGTCGAAGCAGGGTTGCCCTCGACCGCGGCGGCCGCGGTGATCGCGGCCTGGAGCAGGGTCCAGCGGAAGGGCGCCGCCACGGTGGCTTCGCTGATCGCGTTGGCCTCGTTGATCACCGACCGAAGTTCGCTGAGATCCGCCTCGCTCGGGGTCTCGACGACGTCGACGAAGTAGGAGGTGAAGGTCGTCTTGTCGTAGTCACCCCTGGCCTGGTCCGGAACGACGGCCGTGACCGTGCGGTTCTCCGGGTCGGCGTTGTTGGAGCCGGTGAAGGTCGCTGCGTTCATCGACGGCTTGGTCGAGTGCAGGAACGTGATGCGTTCCAGCGTCGTGATGCCGGCGAACGTCGTGGCGGAACCGAACGCGTAGGTCTCGGCCGCGACCACGAGGTTGCGGAGGCTGGTGTTGCCCTGGAACGGGTTGGCCAGGGTGAAGGACGCAACCGGCGGAAGGCTCACGTCGGTGAGCGCGGTCATCCCGCTGAGCGCGTACGCCGTCCCATCGACGACTCCGGACAGGTCGAGCTCCTGGATGCTGGCGCCCGCGTACGCGGGGTTGCGCAGGTCGGCCCAGTCCTGGCTGTTCAGCGTGCCGATCACCCGGAGCTTCTCGAGCACGCTGTAGTCGTAGTTGCCGGCGCTCTGACCGAAGTCGTTCCTCAACGCTCGCTGCATCCTGTTCAGGAACTGGCCTTGGGCGGGCGTGTCCACTGTCGTCCATGGGCCGGATTCCACGACCGCCTCGGCCTCATTGAGCGCCGCGATCGCAGCGTCGACCTGGGCGTTGGTGGCCAGCGGGTCGATGGCGACGTCGAGTCCAGCTTCGATCTCGTCGTCGGTCGCGGTCGCCGGATCGGGATCGGCGAGGGTTCGGATCAGCTCCGACTTGTCCGCCATCGTGAAGTAGGGGTCCCCACCCCAGCAACCGTCGACTGCGCCGGTGTCACAGCCGTAGCCATGCATGGTGAACTGCCAGCGGATCACATCTCCGTCATCGAGCTCGTAGGCGCCTGCTCCGACCGGGGCCATGACGTTGTCGACCGTGTACATCCAGCCGGACATCACCGAGTAGTCGAACTCACCGAGATAACCGTCGCCGTTCTCCTCGGTCAGCGTGAAGTCGGGCTGGTCGGTGATGTAGCTGGGGACGTTCACCGTGCCGGTGTCGAAGCCGGCCACCTTCGAGAGGTACCAGCCACCGCCGGTCGCATCCCCCGGGTCGGCGTAGTCGTGCCCGGCCTCGTCGAGGACGGCCTCCGTCACCTGCGCTGCCGTCTCACCGGCAGGCACCGTGAGCTTCACGGGCTCGATGTAGTGACCCTGACCGAGGTTGTACCCCTCGAAGGTGACATAGACGTGGATGTCACCAGGTGCCTCGTCAGCAGAAGCCGGCGAAGTCAGCCCCAGCACCAACGCGAGGCTCGTCAATGCGCTGAACAGCAGCGCAGTCCCCCGTCTGCGGGGGTGTTGGATGGGCGTCGTACCCATGTGTTCTCTCCTTGTTGCAACGTGCGTGGAGAGACGACAAGCGAAGAAGAAACCATGTCACTCGACATGAGACCCTTCGCCACCCGAGCGACAGGGCACCATGGCGAACGAAGGTCTCGTTCAGGCCACTTTCCCGTTTTCCACGACAGGACCGAGCCAGACAACCCGTGACAGGTAATCCGACTCGCAGCACGATCCCGATCTCGTGCTGCTCACGGCTGCGGGACAGCGCCGGATTCTCACCGGCTTCCCCCACCACGGGTGCAACTGGTACAGCAGGCCGCGCGGGAGCGCGACCTGCTGCGGACCTTATCCCACTGCCACCAGCGGACTTCGACCGCCGCCAATCCTTATTGCAAATTGTTTGCAATAAGGATTGGCCGTGACGCCGACGCCGAGGAGACCCATGGCTGACTACAACCTTCCCGACCTTCCCTACGACTACGCCGCGCTCGAGCCCTACATCTCGGGCGCGATCATGGAGTTGCACCACGACAAGCACCACGCGACCTACGTCAAGGGCATCAACACCGCCGTCGAGCAACTTGCCGAGGCCCGCGAGGCCGAGTCGTTCGGCAGCCTGTCGACGCTGGAGAAGAACCTGGCCTTCCACCTCGGCGGGCATGTCAACCATTCGGTGTTCTGGCCCAACATGAGCCCGGACGGCGGTGACAAGCCGACCGGCGAGCTTGCCCAGGTCATCGAGGAGTACTTCGGGGGCTTCGACAAGTTCCGCGCCCACTTCGAGGCCAATGCGCTCAGCGTCCAGGGGTCCGGTTGGTCGGTGCTGACCTGGGACATGGTGGCCCAGCGGCCCTACATCATCCAGCACTTCGACCACCAGGGAAACGTCCCGATCTGCATGGTCCCGCTGCTGATGCTCGACATGTGGGAGCACGCCTACTACCTCCAGTACAAGAACGACAAGGCGACCTTCGTCAAGGAGTGGTGGAACGTGGTCAACTGGGCCGACGTGCAGGCACGCTTCGAGAAGGCACGCACCCAGACACCGGGCTTGATCCTGTGACGGCCGAACAGCGCGCCGCCCAGCTCGTGCCGGTGGTGGCTGCGGCCCAACGAGTCGCCGGGGTCATCGCAGCCCGGGGCCGCGGCGATGCCAACGGCACCCGCACCCTCATGGCGTCCTTCTCCGATGAACAGGAGCTGGCCGGGGGCGCGCTGCTCGTTGCCGAGTTGTCCCTGGGTCTGCTGCGGCAGGCCACGGGACAGACCCTCGACGAATGCGTCGGCGAGCTCTGCCTCGAGATGGAACGAGCGCTCGACGGCACATGAGGACCCTCTCCGTCCCGGGATCCCCGTCCACGGAGAGCGACGGCCCGGCAGCAGCAGCTGCCGGGCCGTCGTCTTCCAGGGCTCAGGTCACTTCTTGACCTTGACCACCTTCTTGGTCTTCGTGACCGCCTTCTTGACCTGGGCGTCACCGAGGTACTTCACCTTGACGGCCTTCTTGCCCGGCTTGACCGCCTTCGTGACCTTGACCTTGACCTTGGTCGCGCCGTTGGCGTTGAGCCTTGCGGTGACCTTCCTGCCGGCGAACACCACCCGAACGTTGCCGGTCGGCTTCACCCCCGCAGCCGTCACCTTGACCTTGAACACGGCCTTCTTGCCCCGCTTCACCTGTGCCTTCTTGACCTCCACCTTCACGGTGCCGGCGACCTTGGCCGGAGTGGGCGTGGGGGTCGTCGGGGGCACCTCCCCCACGTCGGTCATGTCATAGAGGCTGTTTCGACCGTCCACGAGGCGCAGGTAGTCGGCAATCCCGTAGAAGCCCTGCTCCGTGGACATGCTGTTCCGGTTCGTCGAGGGCTGGTTGTACCAGAAGCCGCCACCGTCGATGTAGAAGTTGGTGACTGCCGCTGCCGCGCTGCCGCCGCTCTTGACGAACCGCGGGTCCGTCGCCGGGTCGATCCCGAGCGGGGTCAATGCCGCGATCGCCTGGACGGTGCTCTCGACGCTCTCGCCGAAGCTGGCGAAGGCGCCGCTGTCCTTCTGGATGTTCGCAAGCACGGTCACACCGCGCTCCAGCGCCGCAGCGACTGCCGGCTGGTCCTTGTAGGGCGCCAGTGCCTGCATCGTCATGCCCGTCATGTCCGGGTCAGGGGTGCTGCCGAAGAACGCCCACCCGCCCCCGTTGATCTCTGCTGCGAGCGTGAGGTCGACCAGGGCTTGCCGCGTGGTCGGGTTGACCACACCCTCGACCACGGGGATCTCGTAGTTGTTGGAGTCCAGCGCGAGGAGCCCGAAGATCCGCTGGTTGGGCAACCGCATCGTGTCCAGGTCGGCGAGACCTTCGAGCAGGTTGTGACCGCCCACGTCCGAAGGATCCTCACCGATCGCCGTGACGGCGAGGATCACTCGCTCGAACTCGGTCGCCGCACCCAGCTTGCCGTCCTTCGCGACCACGTCGTCGACGAGGTTCTCGTAGTAGGTGCTGAGCCACTCCTCGGCACCCGGAGTGTTGTTGCGGGCAAGGCCGAGCGCCTTCCACTCGAGGCCGAGGCCGGACGGTTCGTAGTTGTCCAGGATGTACTGGCCGGTTGCGGCCTGCATCTCCCGGAACTTGGCGACGAGTGCGTCGTCGGAAGCAGCGACAGGAGCTGCGTGTGCGGTGCTGGCGACCAACGCCGGGGCGAACCCGACGAGGAGGGCCAGGACGGCGAGGAGTGGGGCCAGCGCGAGTGCGCGTAGACCCTTGACGGGCGGTTTCATGGTTCCCTTCCGGCTGCAATGGCTGGGCGAGGGAACCCGCCGAGAGAGCAGGAAGTCCCTACCCTGCGATCGCGACAGCGAGTAGTGGCGGTGTTGCTGCCCAGGCAGGCCTCCCGACTCTCCGTCGACTGCTCGACGGACCACGGTTGCGCGTCAGCGCCGGATTTCGACCGGCTTCCCCTGATCTGGACACATGTGAAGTTGTCGCCCACAGGCTACCGCCTCCCTGCGGCGCCCACCCCGCCTCCCACGCAATCCCCCTCTCGAGGAGGCCTACCTCCTACGCTCGTCCCATGCGCGTGGTCTCCCTGCTCCCGTCCACCACCGAGATCCTCTTCGGACTCGGCGCCGGGGACGACGTCGTCGGCGTGACCTTCGAGTGCGACCATCCGGCCGAGGCACGAAGCCGGCGGATCGTCTCCACCTCCGCACTTCCCGACGGGCTGAGTCCGCGCGAGATCGATGACTTCGTCTCGGCCGCCGTACGCCGCGGCGAGGATCTCTATCACCTGCAGGCGGACGCACTGGCCGAGCTCGACGCCGACCTCGTCGTCACCCAGGACCTGTGCGCCGTCTGCGCCATCGACGTCGCCGCCGTCGACCAGGCGCTCGGCTACCTGGGTTGCAGTGCCGACGTCCTCACCTTCGACCCCCACACGGTCGCGGAAGTGCTCGACTCCGTGATCGTGCTCGGCAAGCGCACCGGCAGGTACGCCGCCGCACAGGCTTGGGTGGACTCGTTGCGGCAGCGTCTGGAGACGGTCACCCATGCCGTTGCCGGCGCCCCGCGCCCCCGGGTGCTGGTGCTGGAATGGACCGACCCGCCGTACGCACCGGGACACTGGATCCCCGAGATGGTCGAACTGGCCGGCGGCATCGCCGTCCTCGGCGCCACGGGTGAGAAGTCCGTCCGCGTCAGCTGGGATCAGGTGACCGCGTCCCGCCCCGACGTGGTGGTCTGCGCCCCGTGCGGCTATGACCTCGACAACGCGACCGAGTTGGCCAGGCAGGCCGCACCCCGGTTCCCGGGCATCCCGGTGTGGGCCGTCGACTCCAACGCTTCCTTCGCTCGCCCCGGCCCGCGCATCGTCGACGGGGTCGAGACCCTGGCAGCACTCCTGCATCCGGACCGCTTCACCCCAGCGACGGCCCTCGCCGCAACTGCGGTGCACGCATGAGCGGCATCGACTGGTCCTACGTGCTCACGTGGACCGTCGTGGCCCTCCAGATCATCCTTCGCATCGTGGCGTTGGGCGTGATCCCCGGCAACCGCAAACCTTCCTCCGGGATGGCATGGCTCCTGCTGATCCTGATCGAGCCCTTCATCGGTTTCACCATCTTCCTGTTGCTCGGACGCACCAACCTCGGACGCAAGCGGCACGCCCGCCAAGTACGGGCGAAGCAGCAGGTCGCGGAGCAGCTGGGCGAGTTCACCGATCCAGCCGCAGACACGGCAGCGCTGGCGGGCGCACCGACGTACGTGTCCAGTGTCGTCGAGCTCAACCACACCCTGGGGGCGCTCCCCCTGAAGCTCGGGAACGGCGTCGAGCTGATGGCCGACTACCGCGGCACGATCACCGCGATGGCGCAGGAGGTGGACCGGGCCGAGGCCTTCGTGCACGTGGAGTTCTACATCTCGGCCTGGGACGAGGTCACTGATCCGCTCTTCGCGGCGATGGCGCGCGCCGCCGAGCGGGGCGTGGAGGTGCGGCTGCTCTTCGACCACCTCGGCTCGCGCGGGTTGCCGGTCTACAAGGAGTTCACGCATCGGTTGGCCGAGACCGGGATCGAGTGGTACCCGATGCTTCCGATCATGCCGTTGAAGGGTCGGTGGCGACGTCCCGACCTGCGCAACCACCGCAAGCTTCTCGTCGTCGACGGACGGGTGGCCTTCACCGGTTCGCTCAATCTCACCGAGCCCGGCTACAACAAGCCGAAGAACCACAAGCTCAGCCGGGAGTGGGTGGAGCTGATGGTGCGTCTGGAGGGTCCGATCGTGGCCTCGGTCGATGCGGTCTTCGCCGCCGACTGGTACACCGAGACTGGCGAGAAGCCGAACTCCGAGCAGGCCGATGCATGGCGGCCCGTACTCACCGATCCGGTCCCACCGACTCGACGGGAGTCGAGCACGGTGGGCGACGTCGCCTGCCAGCTCGTGCCCAGCGGTCCGGGCTATGTCGCGGAGAACAACCTGCGGATGTTCACCACCTTGATCTACAACGCGTCACACCGCATCTCGCTGACCAGCCCCTACTTCGTCCCCGACGAGTCGCTCCTCTACGCGGTGACGACCGCGGCACAACGAGGGGTCGACGTGGAGTTGTTCGTGAGCGAGCTGTCCGACCAGTTCATGGTCGGGCACGCCCAGGCGTCCTACTACCGGGCGCTGCTCGAAGCGGGAGTGAAGATCCACCAGTACCCCGCGCCGTACATCCTCCACTCGAAGCACTTCACCATCGACGACGACGTGGCCGTGGTGGGTTCGAGCAACATGGACATGCGCTCGTTCGCCCTCAACTACGAGGTCTCGCTCATGATGCTCGGCCGCGACATCGTCTCCAGCATGCGACAGGTGGAGGACCGCTACCGCGAGATCAGCAAGCCACTGACCCTCGACGAGTGGGACCAACGCTCCCCGCCCTCAAGTACGTCGACAACGTGATGCGGCTGACCGCGGCGCTGCAGTGACAGCCGCATCACGTCAGGCGAGCCCCAACAGTCCCAGGCTCAACGCCATGGTGCCGGCGCCAGCCGTTGACGACATCGCCGCCGTGCGGACGGTGGCCAACCGACAGGCACTCGGGAGCAGCTCGGTGACCGCGATGTGCAGCATCACGCCGGCGACCAGGCCGAACACCAGCGCATGGGCGGCCGCGGGAAGCAGTGCGATCAGCAGCAGGTAGCCGAGCACCGCGCCCACCGGCTCGGCCAGCCCCGAGAGTGCGGCAGCCGCGACGGCCCTGCCTCGGCCGACCCCGGCGCCGTGGAGAGGTGCGGCCACCGCGATGCCCTCGGGCACGTTGTGCAGTGCGATGGCGAGGGCGACCGTCGCACCGGCTGCGGGGTCGTCGACCGTCGCGACGAAGGTCGCCAGGCCCTCCGGCAGGTTGTGGGCGCTGACCGCGAGTGCCACCACCACCCCGCTGCGCAGCAGCCGCTGCCGCTCCGCGCCAGGACCGTGGGCGTGCGTCTCTCCCCGCTGCCGACCACCGGCCCACCGTTGCAGCCCCGCCGTGATCCCGGAACCGGCCGCGACCAGGAGCAGGGTCGTCCCCCAGGCCGATCTCGATCCGAACGCAGACGCGAGTCCGTCGGCTCCCTTGGGGATGATCTCGACAGCCGACACGAGCAGCATCGCTCCAGCAGCGAATCCCAGTGCTGCCGCCAACCCGGCATCGCTGCGCAACCGGTGGTGCACGGCGGCCAACCCGCCGAGCGCCGTCGCCGCGCCAGCCAACGCCGTGAAGGCGAAGGCGATCAGCACCGCCAGCCCTCCGCCCAGGTCACCACAGCGCGGACGCCGGGGTCAGGGTCCGTGGCGAGCGTGACCAGCAGGTCATCGGGAACCGTCGGATTGGCCGCCACCCACCCCCGAACCAGCGGGTCGGGGTCGCGGGACAGCTTCCGGAGCACGGGCGCCGGGGTGTGTTCGTTGCGGGCCACGCACCTGCGCACGCCGACCTCGGCGTCATCGGCCAACACCTCCAGCACCTCGCGCGGAGCGTGGTGGGCGAGGGCCGCGCTCTCGCGGATCACCGCCTTCGGCGACGCCGCCAACGCATGCACCCGTCGTACCTTGCCCTCGCTTGCCGGGGGTGAGGCGAAGCTGGACAGCGGCGGCCCGGCGGCGGTGGAAGCCGCCAGGGCCGCGCGTTGCCCCGGGGTGAGGAAACCCATGCAGGACATGGCCTCAGCCCTGCTTCGCGTTCACCTCGTAGGAGGTGTTGATCGACTCGAAGAAGTTGACCAACTGCAAGGTGTCGTTGGCCGTCGCCATCCACTTGGCCGGGTTCGCCACCTGGTAGTGAGCCTCGAAGCCGAGTTCCTCCAGCCGGCGGTCGGCCAGGTACTTCACGTACTGGTTGATGTAGTCGGCGTTGAGCCCGAGGATCCCACCGGGCAACAGGTCCCGGTTGTAGGCCTCCTCCATCTCCACTGCGTCGAGGACCATCTGGCGGATCTCGTCAGCGAACTCGGGCGTGGCGATGTCGGGGTTCTCCTCGAGCACCGTCAGCACCAGGTTGATGCCGAACTTCAGGTGGAGTGACTCGTCGCGCACGATCCACTCGATGAGCGAGCCGAAGTTGCGCAACAGGTTTCGCTGCCGGAAGCTCAGCGCCACCATGAAACCGGAGTAGAACCAGATCCCTTCGAGGATCACGTTGTAGGCGATCAGGTTGCGGACGAAGTCCTGCTTGCCCGCGGTGGTCGTGATGTCGAGTGTCTGCTCGGTCATCCGCTTGATGAAGCGGACCTGGAACTCCTCCTTCGCCGCCATCGACGGCACCGTCACGTGCGAGGCGTACGCCGCCTCTCGATCGATCGGGAACGTCTCCAGCACGTACTCGAAGCTCATGCAGTGGTTGGCCTCCTCCCACATCTGCTTGGCGAGATACAGGTGTGCCTCCGCCGCGTTGACGTAGGGGTAGACGCCGAAGGCCAGGGCCTTGTTGACGAGCAACTCGTTGGGGTTGAAGTAGCTCATCAAGAAGGTGAGCGCGCGACGTTCGTCGTCACTCATCCGCTCGAAGTCACCCAGGTCCTCCCCCAGCTGGATCTCGTTGGGGAACCAGGTGTTGGCGACCGCCTGGTCATACAGCTCCATCGCCCACGGGTAGGTGACGGGCTTGAGGAGGAGACCCTCCTCGATTCCGGTGCCGAGAATCGGCATGTCAGTTCACGTCCTTCCTTCTGATGTCGTCATCGTTCGTAGGGCAGCCCACCCCGGAGGTCGAGCCCACCCCGGAGGTCGAGCCCACCCGAGGTCGAGCCCACCCCGGAGGTCGAGCCCACCCGGAGGTCGAGCCTGTCGAGACCACCTTCTGCAGCCGGTCTCGACAAGCTCGACCGTCGGGTCTCGCCATCGGGTCAGGAGCGGGTCACTGGCAGGAGTCGCACTGCAATCGCTCCATGGGGTCGATCGGACACTGCACGTCTTCGACGACGTCCAGCTCCTGCACGCCCGCGGGCACTACTGGTTCGGCAAGGCTGGTCTCGACAGGCTCGACCACCGCAGACAGTGGCTCGACCACCGGCGAGACAGGCTCGGCCACCGGCGAGGCGGCCGCGAAGCCGCGCTTGGCTGCGCCGAAGCCGCGACGCGTACCGCCGGTCGTGGCGTCGGCGGACCGCAACTGCTCGGCCTTGTTGACCTTCACCGTCGACTGCTCAGCAGTGTGTCGCGGCATCATGTGCAGGTAGTAGGTGGTCTTGACGCCGAGCCGCCACGCCTCGGCGTACAGGTCAACCATGTTGGCCACCGACCGGTCGGCGAGATAGATGTTGCGACTGATCGCCTGGTCGATCCACTTCTGGGCGCGGGCCGCGACCTCGAGGTAGGCACGGCCGGGCAGCTGGAAGGAGGTCTGGTAGATCTCCACGAGCTCCGCCGGCACGTCGTCGCGCTCAGCGGCCACCTTGGCGAGGTCCCCTTGGTGACGCAGCAGATCCTCGCGAACGTCATCCCAGGTCCCCGCGGCGCGCAGATCCGTCACGAGGTTGCGGTTGACCTCGAGGAACTTGCCGGAACTGGTGGAGCGGCTGAAGATCTGGCTGAACTGCGGGTCCAGGCCGGGGGTGGTGCCGGCGACCAGACCGATGGACGCGGTGGGTGCGATCGCGAGCAGGGTGGAGTTCCGGATGCCGCCCTTCACCTTCGCACGAAGGCTGTCCCAGTCCAGACGGGTACGCCGGTCGACGGTCACCTTCTCGCCGCGGTCCTTCTCCAACAGGTCAAGGGTGTCCACCGGCACCAGCCCTCGGCTCCAGCCGGAACCGTCGAAGTTGGGATAGACGCCGCGCTCGCGAGCGAGGTCGGCGGAGGCGTCGATCGCGTGCCACGACACGAACTCGACCAACCGGTCGATGAGGTCGTAGGCCTCCGGCGACGCGTAGGAGTATCCGAACCGCTCCACGATGTCGGTGAAGCCCATGACGCCCAGCCCGAGCGCGCGGTTGAGTTCGTTGGAGTGCTCCGACTCCGGCACCGAGCTGATGGTGATGTCGATCAGGTTGTCGAGTTGACGCACCGCCGACCGGGTCGACTCCGCCAGCCGGTCCCAGTCGACCTTCGCATGCTGGCGACGGCCGGTCATGTGCCGGGAGAGATTGATCGACGCGAGGTTGCACACGGCGACGTTCTCCCGGTCCTGCGGCAGCGTGATCTCGGTGCACAGGTTGGAGAGGTGGATGGTTCCGGTGTTGTCGTTGAGCGCCCGAGTGTTGATGGTGTCCTTCCAGGTCAGCCACGGGTGCGACGTCGACTGGAGCGTGGCGAGGATCGACTTGAACTGCTCGCGGGCACCGATCTTCTTGTGCCGCAGCATCCCGGCCTCCGCAGCGGCGACGTACTCCGCGTAACGCTCGGAGAAGGCGCGGCCGGTGAGTTCGACCAGGTCGGGCACCTCGGCGGGGTCGAAGAGATACCAGGCATCGTCTCGATCGACCCGCAACATGAACTCGTCCGAGATCCACACCGCGGTGTTGGCGGTGCGGGTGCGTCGGTAGGGGTCGCCGGAGTTCTGGCGCAGGTCGAGGAACGCCGGGAAGTCGAGGTGCCAGTTCTCCATGTAGAAGCAGAGCGCCCCGAACTTCTTGCCACCGCGACTGACCGCGCGCAGCGTCGAGTCGATCGTGTGCATGAACGGGATCGGTCCGGTCGAGGAGGTGTTGTTGGACTTGATCGGCGAACCCTCGGAGCGCAGCTTGGTCACGGAGAGGCCGATCCCGCCGGTGCCCTTGGTCAGCCACATGACATCGCGCACCGACTTGGCGATGTGCTCGATGTCGTCCTCCATCTGCATCACGAAGCAGTTGGAGAGCTGGGCGTACGACGTACCGGCGTTGACCAGGGTCGAACCGGCGGCGAGGTACTCCAGCCGCGACATCCGATCGTAGAAGCCGAGTGCGGCAGCGGTCGGGTCCTCCTCGTTGAGGGAAAGGCCCATCGCCACTCGCATCCAGAAGAACTGTGGCATCTCCATCGGCCGACCGTCGGGGGCCGACAGCATGTAACGCGTGCGCATCGTCTGCACGCCGATGTAACGCAGCAGATCGTCGCGGTCGGGGTCGAGCGTCGCCCCGAGCCGCTGCAGGTCGAAGAGTTCGGTGAGCCGGGAGTCGAGCAGCCCGATCTCGACGCCACGGACGACGTACGCCACGAATGCCTCGGCGTGGAAGGCATAGACCTCGTCGCGGGTGACGCCCTCGCCGAAGATCGACTTGTAGAAGCTCTTCACCAGGAGCCGCGAGGCGATGGTGTCGTAGGCCGGGTCGTCCTTCACGTTCTGCAGCGCCACCTGCACGACGGCCTCGTCGAGCTGCTCGCTGGTGATGCCGTCGAAGAGCGTGATCTCCAGCTCGGAGCGGAGCTGGGTCGCGCGGGCGACCTCGTGGTCGAGGCCCGCTGCGGCCTCCTCGATCGATCGGGCGATCTCATAGCCGTCGTACGGCGCCCTGGTGCCGTCCCGCTTGACGACGGTGATGCTGGTGCTGGCCTCGGTGCTCATTGGTCCACCCCTCGTGAATCCGCTGCTGTCCGCTGTCCGCGGACGCCGAGAGGATGCAGGGGTACGACGCAGGGTCGGCAGGGAACTCTGCCGTGCGTTTCGATCCCCTGACCTTCCCTCGAGGTCGCGGACCTCCACCGATGGCGGTGGAGCACTGGCAGGTCTTCGGACTCATGGGCGCATCTCACGAACTCGGCTTCGAATTCGTCCTCACCCGGTCACCGAACTTTCGATCGGTGATCGAGCTTGTCCACTCGGTGATCGAGCTTGTCCACTCGGTGATCGAGCTTGTCGAGATCCCTACTGTCCGCCGCTTCCCAGGACCGTGTTCGTTGGTCCCAGTGCTGATGACGGAGGTCGTTCCCATTTACCGCTGCGGGGCAGTCCCGGATTCTCACCGGGTTCCCTCTTGAGAGCTCTCGCTCCCTCGGCGACCCCTCTGGCTGAGAGGCCGAACCAGCTGCGACAACCACTATATACACGAATCACGACGTTGTAACTACCTAGATGTAGTGGTCGGCGACACGGCGCCAATAGACCGGACAGCCTGCCGAGGGGACGTAGCAGACGCCAGAACGCTGCCGGTTCGTGGTGTCGGTGCTGTTCGGGGGCTGGGGTCCGGTGCGCGGGTACGGGTTGTCGTCCCCGGCCGGGGGCGGCGGTGTCGGGGGTCCTTGCCCACCTGACTTCACCAGCCCAGCCACCCGGCCCCGGGGGTTCGACAAGACCACAGTGTCGGAGCCTCCTGAAACACTGACCACACCACGCCAACCACCCCGTCGGAACAGGTGAGGAGCAGCGAAGATGACCGGCATCTCAGCAGACACCCCAGCAGTCGACCTGCTGCAGGCTGCCGCCGAAACACTGCACCGACGCCGGCTCGAAGAAGTCGCCGAACTCGAAGTGCTCGCAGCCTGGGCTGACGTCCACTCCGCCGACGGCCCCGGATCCGGTCCGTTGATCCACCCCGGCGGGCAAGGAACACCCGGGGTGCAAGACCACGCCATGGGCGAGATCGCCCTGGCCCGCCACACCGGCGTGATGGCCACCATCAACGCCACCGCCGACGTCCTCGACCTACGCCACCGACTCCCGTCGACCTGGGCCAAAACCAAGGCTGGTGTCGTGGACGTGTGGGTGGTCCGCAAGATCGCCCGCCTCACCCGCCACCTCCCCCACACAGCAGTCGCACTGGTCGACACCGCCATCGCCCCCATCCTGGACCGAGAAGGCACCGGACGGATCCTCGACATCACCGCCGCCAAGATCATCGAAGCCGACCCCGACCTCCACAACACCCGCGTCGAAACCGAGAAGCAACGCCGCTACGTCAACCTCGGCCAAACCGACGAACACGGACTACGCACCCTCATCGCCCGACTCGAGGCCGGGGACGCCACCTATGTGGAAGCCACCGTCACCCGAGTCGCCGACATCCTCAAAACCCGCCACGACAACCACACCCCCGACGAACTACGAGCCAAAGCACTCGGCTACCTCGCCCGCCCCGCCGAACTCCTCGCACTACTGACCGCGAACACCGACCCCCACGGCAACCTCGACCCCCACCTCCCCCACGACCCCTGGAACCCCACCCCACCCACCGGACCCGAACCCACCGGGCCCAAGAACGAGGAAGCATCGGCCGGCTCCGAGGACACCGGCCAAGAACACTCGTTGAACAAGGCGATCGCGTTTCCCACCGACCTCCTCGACCGACTCACCGACGTCGACTGGGCCGTGCTCAAACCGAAGCACACCCTCTACGCCCACCTCCACGAAACAGCCCTGCACGGCACCCCCGGCGTCGCAAGGGTCGAAGGCCTCGGCGCGATGACCCTGGCCCAACTCCACGGCCTCCTCGCCGGAGCAACCGTGGTGGTCAAACCAGTGATCGACCTCCACGACAAGATCCGCGCCACCGCCTACGAACACCCCGAGTCGTTGAAGGAGCGAGTGCACCTCACCACCGGCGGCGACTACTGGCCCTGGGCCAACTCCACCAACAGACACCTCGACTACGACCACGTCCACCCCTACCAACCCGAAGGGGGTGACGGGCAGACCGGCAGCCACAACTCCGGCCCCCTCGGCAGGCGCCACCACCGCTACAAAACCCACGCCGGCTACCGGGCCACACAGACCGGACCCGGGGAATACGTATGGACCACACCCCACCACCAGGCATTCCTCGTCAACCACACCGGATCACGGCAGATCGACCCCGAGGTCGCTGAGGCACTCATCAACCGACCCCGATGGCACGAGCAGACACCCCAGCCGACACTGCATCCACCGCCACCCGACAACGCACCACCCGACCCCCTCAACCCCTTCAACCACGCCGCCTGACCGGGCCACCGGAGGCGGGTCTCGACAAGCTCGACCAACGACAGCGGGCTCGAGCAACAGCGCACGGCGGGGTCTCGACAGGCTCGACCAACGGCAGGGCGACCTGGTCTCGACAAGCTCGGCCAACGGCGAGGGCGGGCTCGACCGGCGGGGGCGGGCTGGACCTGCGGGGGTGTGGACCGCTCGGGTTCACCCGATGCGATTGCCCGTGGCGTCCCAGTGCTCGGCGACCTTCTTCGACGGCTGCACCCGTGGTGGCTCTCCCGGCATCTCCGGATAGTCGGGCGGATAGTTGAGCTCGACCGGGTGCGCATCCCAGAGTTCCAGCAACGGAGCGAGCGAATGCGCGACGTCATCGATCTCGGCCCATGCATCGGGACGTTCGGCCAGCAGCTCGGGCACCGTGAAGAGGTTGAAGCGCGCGGGGCCCTCGACCTCGGCGAGCTCTTCCCAGGTCAGGGGCATGGAGACCGGAGCCCCTTGCAGTGGCCGGAGTGAGTACGCGGAGGCGATCGTGCGGTCGCGACTGTTCTGATTGAAGGCACCTAAACAAACACCTTCACGCTTCGCAACACCTTCCACCAGAACCCCGTCAGTCGTCTGCGGCGACGATCAGGTGGAGCACGGAAGTCCCACGGTCGATGACGACGAACTCGTGGTAACCAGTGCCACCGACAATGCCGCCGTACTCATTGAACGCACTGTCGGGCGGCTGGAACTCGAACGCGTCACCGTCGGCGAACAGAGCAAGACGTTGTCCCGCAAGTTGCTGCAGGTCTCGTCGCTCGGTCCCTCGTAGCCGTTGACCCAGTCTTGGTCCTCGGACCACGCACGAACTGTCTCCACCGCGTCGTCTGCTGCGACCCTCTCGAACATGGAAGACGAGAGGCGGTCGAGCCACCAGTTGGCATGAAGGGCAGGACCGAGGTCGTCCATGTTGGCAGGGTCGAAGGGTGAGCAGTAGTTGTGCTTGTACGCAGGCGTCGCCATCAGGGCAGCCAGCAGTTCTTCGTCGGGACGGCCCTGGATGATGTCGAAAGCCTTCAGGTCCACCCACATGAAGGTGTCAGGGTCCATGTGCACGAGTGAGAAGTCTTTGAGTCTCAGCACGGCGCCCCCTCGTCTTCGAGTCCATCCACTACCTCGAGGTCGGCCTCCGCAACGTCATGGACCAGGCCGTGTCCGCCGCGTTCGGAGCCGCGTGGCTGAGTACTGCTCATCATGAACCGATCCACACGCGGGATCTCGAAGCGGACCTTGTCGGCGCGGCCCTTGGACTTCACATCGCAGCGACGTCTCGCGTCCCGAAGGTTCTTGAGAGCAAGAAGCATCCGTAGCGCTACGTGTCGATCCGGTTGCCGTCTGCATCCCAGTGCTCGGCAACCTTCTTGGAAGGCTGCACGCGCGGAGGCTCCCCGGGCATCTTCGGATGATCCGGTGGGAAGTTCAGCTCCCCTCCCGGCAGGGTCTCCCACAACTGCAGCAGAGGATCGAGTGAGTGCGCGACCTCGTCGATCTCGGACCAGGGGTCACCGTCCGAGAGAAACTCGGGGACTGAGAACAGGTTGAACTCCCGAGCATCCTTGACCTCGGCCAACTGCTCCCACGTCACCGGCGTGCTGACTGGGGCGCCCGGCTTCGGCCTCAACGACCAAGCACCCGCCACTGTCCTGTCTCGCAGGTTCTGATTGAAGTCCAGGAAGACTGACCCCGCGGGGCGTTCCTCCTTCCACCACTTCGTCGTGGCACCGATGTCCCGCCGTTCGAGCTCTCTTCCGAGCCCGATGGCTGCATGGCGGACCTCTTCGAACCCGTAGCGCCGCTCGATCCGAACGTAGATGTGGATTCCTCGGTTGCCGCTGGTCTTGGCAAAGCCGCGTAGACCGAGTTCCTCAAGCAGTTCGCGTGTCGCCTCAGCGACGCGCTGCGCGTCCTTGAAGGTCGCGCCTTCCTGAGGATCCAGATCAACGCGGAACTCGTCGGGATGCTCGACGTCAGACGCTCGAACGGCCCAGGGGTGAAAGGTCAGGGTTCCCATGTGCGCTGCCCACACTGCTGCAGCCGGTTCGCTGAGGCGCAACTCGTCGATGGGACGACCATTGGGCGTGGTGACGCGACAGGTTTCGATCCACTCGGGGGCTCCCTTGGGCAGCCGCTTTGAGTAGAAGCCATCTCCCTGCTGTTGGCCCATGGGGCCGACCGACAGGGTCATGCCTTCTCGCCACCCGCCAGGCCACCTCTCCAGCGCCACAGGACGGTTCCCGTTGGCAAGCATGAAGGCATCAGCGACCTCGGCGAAGTACTCGCAGACCTGGAGCTTCGTGACTTCCGCTGTGCGGTCCGTGGCCTCATAGACAATGCGGTCAGGGCTTGAGACGCGAACCTCCCGCTCTCCTACAACGACGTGCGCGGCGGGCATCTTGACCATGATCCCAACCTATCGTTCGCAAGCGCCGCGCAGCGCGACTCAGCCGATGTGTTCATGTCGCCAGCGCCTGCTCGCCACCGCCGGAGGTCTCTTGATGCCGGGCTTGATGGCGTGCCAGGGTCATCCCCTCGCGTACGCCGCTGGGCCACCTCTCGAGCGCCGTCGGACGATCCCGCAACGCACGCATCAGGCCGTCACCAACGGAGGCGAAGTACTCGGCGACCATCAACTTGGTCACCGTCCCCGTGGAAGCCGTCGCCTCGTAGATCACCCGGTCGGGACTGGAGACCCTGACTTCGCGTCCCGCCGCATCGACCATCGCTGCCGGTGTCGTCGCCATGGGCCCACGCTACTGGTCGCCAGGACGCCCGGGCCGCACTCGGAGGTCGCGCTAGTCTAGGGCGCATGGCCTACAACGTGGAGAAGAGCGACCAGGAGTGGCGCGACCAGCTGACCTCCGAGGAGTACGCCGTCCTTCGTCAGGCCGGCACCGAGCGCGCGTTCACCGGTGAATACACCGACACCGAGACTCCGGGCACCTACCACTGCCGGGCCTGCCAGGCGGAACTGTTCACCAGCGACACCAAGTTCCACTCCGGGTGCGGTTGGCCGTCGTTCTACCAGCCGATCAGTGACACGATCGAATACCTGGAGGACAACACGCTGGGCATGCGCCGGGTCGAGGTTCGCTGCGCCAACTGCGGCTCCCACCTGGGCCACGTGTTCCCCGACGGTCACGGCACCCCGACCGGCGACCGCTACTGCATCAACTCGATCTCACTCTCGCTCGCACCACCGTCTGGTGCCACCGGCCCGGCCGACTGATCGCCTGCCTGCCCTCGGACGCCACGTGAGGCTGTCCGGAATCTGTTCGGACTCACCCGGCACGCCCGGACGCGCCCCTTTTCAGGCACGGCGGGGCCGATACTCGAGACTGTGGGGAGCCCCGTACGGGGGTTGGGGCTCCCCACCCACCCCTCCCGGCAGGTGTCGAGCCCGCGCGGCACAATGAGGCCATGACCTCCACCTCGAACGCTGCGCGTACCCGCGAACTCAACGAGACCATCCGCTACACGATGTGGTCCGTCTTCAAGCTCCGCGATGTGCTGGGCGACGCCGACCGCGACGGTGAGGCGACCGAGATCCAAGCGCTGATCGACACCCTCGCCGGCGAGGACGTCGTGGTCCGTGGCATCTACGACGTCTCGGGCCTGCGTGCCGACGCCGACCTCATGGTCTGGTGGCACGCCCCGGCGTCCGAGCAGCTGCAGTCGGCCTACAACCGTTTCCGCCGCACCGCTTTCGGTCGCCGCCTCGACCCGGTGTGGTCGCAGTTGGCCCTGCACCGCCCGGCCGAGTTCAACAAGAGCCACATCCCGGCGTTCCTCGCCGATGAGGAGCCCCGCGCCCACATCTGTGTCTACCCGTTCGTCCGCTCCTACGAGTGGTACCTCCTGGAAGACTCCGAGCGTCGTCGCATGCTGGCCGAGCACGGCAAGATGGCCCGCGACTATGCCGACGTGCGCGCCAACACCGTGGCCAGCTTCGCGCTGGGCGACTACGAGTGGATGCTCGCCTTCGAGGCCGACGAGCTCGACCGCATCGTCGACCTCATGCGCCACCTGCGTGCCTCCGACGCCCGCAAGCACGTGCGCGAGGAGGTGCCATTCTACACCGGCTCCCGCGCCACCGCGTCCGAGCTGCTCAACCGCCTGCCCTGAGATCCGCTACGGCGCGGTGGGCCGAGGCGATGCACGCCGGCACGCCCACCCCGTCATAGCTGGCGCCACACACCGCCAGCCCCGGCACGCTCGCGATCTCTGCCCGCACCGCGGCGATCCTGTCGAGGTGGCCGACGGCGTACTGCGGCAGTCCGCCGCCCCACCGCTGCACATGGCTGGCGACCGGCGCCGCGGTGAGCCCCGTGGCCAGGCCCAGGTCGTGGCGCGACCACGCCACCAGCTCCTCGTCGCTGGCCCGGACCGCTGCCTCCTGCCGGTGCCGGCCCAGCGACAGCCGCAGGTGGACGACGTCACCCCCACCGGCGTCGCGGACCCACTCCCACTTCGCGAAGGAGAAGGTACCGGCCTTGATCCGGCGGCCTTCCGACGGCGGCACGAGGAATCCGGAGAGACTCCCGTCCAGATTGTCGTTGCCCACGAGGTCGGACGCCCGGAAGGCCAGGGTGACCACCACGACCGACGCCGTCTCGATGCCGCTGAGCAGCGCAGACGCCCGGGGCGCCAGCTCGGCGAGCAACCGCGAGGCCGGAGCCGCAGGGACCGCCAGCACGACCGCGTCGGCCCTCATCCTGCGCGCAGCGACTGTCGGCCCCACCGTCAGCACGAAGCCGGTCCGGTCACGGCGCAGCTCACGCACCATCGCATCACGTCGCACCTCGAATCCACCGGCTGCCTCGAGCAGGCCCGGCAGGGTCCCCATCCCCCGCGCACCCCAGCAAACACGGGCACGTCGGAGCTCGGGAGCGCCGTCGTCTGCTCGAGCAACGATCCGCGCCCGAGCATCGCGACGAGCTGCGGCACTGCCGCACGCACCGAGATCTCACCCGCGTGGCCGGCATAGACCCCGCCGAGGAGCGGCTCCACGAGGCGGTCGACGACCTCGGACCCGAACCGGCTCCCCACCACGTCGGCGACAGAGGCATCCCCCACCAGCGGTGCGGCGGGGAGCCCAGGCTCAGCAACGACGACCCGCATCGCCTCAGCCGAGAGCAACCCCGACTCCGCCAAGGACGCGAGGTCCATGGGGACACCCATCAGGCTGCGCGGCAGCGGGTGCAGCCTGCCACCGACCCAGATCCGCGACGTGGCAGCCGTCGGATGTGCCACCTCGGCTCCGACCTCCCGCGCCAACGTGACGCCCTCGGGACGCCTGTTGAGCATCGCCTCACACCCCACGTCGACGCCGACCCCGGCGATCTCCACGGTGCGCAGCTTGCCTCCGGTGCGGGGTGACCCCTCGAGCACCAGCACCTCCGCACCCGGCTCCGTGGCCAGGGCCCTGGCTGCCGCCAAGCCCGATATCCCGCCACCGACCACCACCACGCGTGTCATGCCCGCAAGGCTATTCGTTCACGACCAGAGGGAACCGGTCGCCCGAACGCCGCGTCCCACGGACATGAACATCCACCGTCACCCCCAGACCCGCAACCAGAAGATCCGCCGACTCGCCATCGCGCTCGCCGCCCTCGGCCTGATCGCGGGCGCCACGGCCTGCTCCAGCGACTCGAGCAGCTCCGGAGCCTCGTCCGCCGACCGGTTGCCGTCGCTCAGCTCGCAGCTCGACGAACGCGGCGAATTGCCGGCCGACGAGCCCAGCGCCAGACCCACGGAGGCCGCGCCCGACCAGGACGAGGGTCGGCCGGGTCGTCCGATGACTCCGCCGCCCCGGAACGCAACCAGTCGCCGCCCAACGAGAGGCGACGTACGGCGCCCAGCGAACGTTCGGTGATCCAGACCGGCAACGTCTCACTCGCCAGCGACGACGTCGGCGCCACCCGCTTCGACGCCAAGCAGTTGGTCGACCAGCACTCGGGGGACATCTCCGAGGAGGAGACCGGCACCTCCGACGGCGAGGTGAGCCGCGTGCGCATGGAGATCCGAGTACCTGCCGACTCGTTCGACGAGTTGATGACCGCCCTCTCCGACCTCGGCGAACTCCGCTCGGCGACCCGCAGCGCGGAGGACGTCAGCACCCAGGTGATCGATGCCCGCACGCGGCTCAAGAGCCAGGAACGCAGCATCGCACGCATCCAGAGCCTGCTGGCCTCCGCCAAGGATCTCAACCAGATCATCTCGATCGAATCCCAGCTGGCCACCCGTCAGGCCGACCTCGAGTCGCAGAAGGCCCAGCTGGCATGGCTCGAGGACCAGAGCTCGCTGTCCACCATCACCTTGTCCCTGGCTCCCACCGAAGAAGTCGCCGAGGCAGAGGAGAAGGACGACGAGAGCGGCTTCCTGGCAGGCTTCAGCCGCGGCTGGGACGGCCTGGTCGACGTGGCCACGAGCCTCGCCACCGGAATCGGCACCGCCCTCCCCTTCTCCGTCGTCCTGGCGGTGATCCTCGGCGCCTTCTGGGCACTCCTCCGCCGCCGCCCTGCACGGCAGGAGCGCCCGACCGACCAGATGCCCGCCTGACAGCCGGCCTACGTCACGTCGACAACCGAGAGCGGCACCCGCCAGCAGAGGCGGGTGCCGCCGTCGTTCCCGCTGCTGATCGTCGTCGCGCCGCCCAGCTCCTGGGCCCGCATCCGCACATTGCTCAAACCGCTCTCGATCCGACGCCGGTCGACGCCGCGACCGTCGTCCTCGACCACGAGCGTCGCTGCCTCTCCGTCGGTGTCGACGTGCACCCGGCAGGAGGAGGCGTCCGCGTGCTGGGCCACGTTGGAGAGAGCCTCCTCAGCACTGCCAGCATCTGGTTGGCGACACCGTCCGGGACCAAGGTGTCCACCGGGCCCGAGGTCCGCAGCTTCGGGGTGAAGCCCAGGATCGGGGTGTAGCCGACCACGAGATCCGCGAGTTCACCCCGCAGGCTTCCCCGGCGACGCTGGTTGAGCTCGAAGATGCTGGTGCGGATGTCGCGGATCGTGTGGTCGAGGTCGGCCACCGCGTCGGTGAGCCGACTCCGCACGTCGACGTCTGCCACCCGACCACGCAGACCCTGCAACTGCAGGCCGGTGGCGAAGATCCGCTGGATCACCACGTCATGGAGATCCCGAGCGATCCGCTCGCGCTCCGCGACGAGCAGGAACTCCTGTCGGTCGGTCACCGACTGTGCCCGGTCGAAGGCCATCGACGCCTGATCTGCGAAGACCTGGACCAGCTCCGCCGTGTCCTCGTCGACGACACCTCGACCGCCCGGCAACTGAATCACCAGCACCCCGCGCCGCGCGATCATCGTGCGGATCCACACCAGCACCACCGTCGAGGTGCCCGCACCCTGGCGCACCATCAGCGGGGTCCCGTCGCCGAGCAGTGGGATGTCGCTGGCCCACGGGGTCAGCCACTCGGTGACGTCCACGTCCTCGACGGCGTCGACAGCCAGCACCTCGGGACGGCCCTCCGGTGTGGGCACCACGAGGACCGCCATGGTCGCGTCGCACGCGACCCGGGCGCCGGACACCGCTGCCCGGACGGCGGCGCGTACGTCGCCCGCCTGCAACCACTCGGTGACCTGCGCCGAGGCGCGCACCCACTTGCGACGCATCTCGGAGAGCGCGAAGGCGCGAGCGTTGTCGATGACATAGCCGGCCGCACCCGCCAGCGCTTCCACACGCGCCTCGTCGGCGGCCGTGAACAGCTTGCCGCCCTTCTTCTCAGTCAGGTAGAGGTTGCCGAAGACCTGGCCGCGGATCCGCACCGGCGCGCCGAGAAAGGTCTGCATGTCCGGATGGTTCTGCGGAAAGCCTGCGGCGAGCGGATGCGCCGGAACCGAGTCGATCCGCACCGGCCGCTCGGCGTGGGTGATCTCCCCGAGCAGGCCCACCGCTTGGGGCAGCCCCGCGATGTGCCGGGCGATCTCCTCGGACATGCCTTGGGTGACGTGATCGGTGATCCGTCCGTCGTCCCCCAGCACGGCCAGGAAGCCGTACTTGGCCTCGGTGATCGCACACGCCGTGTCGATGATCCGCCGCAGCACGCAGTTGAGGTCAAGGTCTGAGCCGATCGCGACCACTGCGTCGAGCAGCAGCGCGGCGTCGTCAGGTGTCGGGGTCTCGGCGGTCACCCGTCGAGGGTAGTCACGCCCGACCGCACCGTCCGCAGCTTTCGACGAAGTCTGACCGATCGGGTCAAGGTGCCAACCGGACGACTCGCCATCCGTCGCCATCGGGCAGGTAGCAGAGCCGGTCGTGCAGTCGGTTGGGCCGGCCCTGCCAGAACTCCCAACGCTGTGGCCGCACGAGATAACCGCCCCACTCGTCGGGAACGGGCACCTCATCCGGGTGGGCCGTCTCCGCAGCGGTGAAGGCGTCGGCGAGAGCATCCGCCGTCGTCGGCCGCGACTGGCGCGAGGCCCACGCCCCGATCTGGGCTCCCCGCGGCCGCGACGAGAAGTACGTCGCCACATCGGCTCGCGACAACGGTTCCGCCACGCCCTCGATGCGGATCTGGCGCTCAATCGGGTGCCACGGGAAGAGGAGTGCGCAGTGCGGGTTGGCCTCCAGGTCGTTGCCCTTCCGGGAACCGTGGTTGGTGAAGAAGCGGGCTCCCTCATGGTCGAGACCCTTCAGCAGCACCGTCCGCACCGACGGATGACCCTCGGCAGAGACGGTGGCCACCACCATCGCGTTGGGCTCCGGCAGGCCGACGGCGTCGTCGTACCAGCGCCGGAACATCTGCACGGGATCCGGCTCGAGGTCGGCCTCGACCAGACCGCTCCGGGAGTAGTCGGTGCGACGGGCTGCCCACGGGTTGTCGGAATCGCTCACACCCCGACCCTATTGCCCTGGACGCCCACGGGGCAGAATGCGAGATGCCCGACCGGACGGGTCGGGACCGAAGCAAACGGAGCAGAGGAGTCACCCCGAATGACTGAGGTGCACGAGGGCCTGGAAGGCGTCATCGCGTTCAAGACCGAGATCGCTGAACCCGACAAGGAAGGGTCGGCGCTCCGGTACCGCGGTGTCGACATCGAGGACATCGTCGGCAGGGTGCCGTTCGAGAACGTCTGGGGTCTACTGATCGACGGCAGCTACGCGCCCGGCCTGCCGCCGGCCGAGCCCTTCAACCTCCCCGTGCACACCGGCGACGTCCGCGTCGACGTGCAGGCCGCCGTCGCCATGTTGGCTCCGGCCTTCGGCTTCGGTCAGACCTACGACATCAGTGACGAGCAGGCCCGCGACGACCTCGCCCGGGTCGCCGTCATGGTGCTCTCCTACGCCGCCCAGTCCGCGCGCGGCCTCCACAAGCCGGTCGTCTCCCAGAGCACCGTCGACGAGGGCAAGACC
Organism: Nocardioides alcanivorans; assembly: GCF_021555175.1. Lineage (GTDB taxonomy): Bacteria > Actinomycetota > Actinomycetes > Propionibacteriales > Nocardioidaceae > Nocardioides > Nocardioides alcanivorans. The sequence goes on from NZ_JAKGRW010000019.1 coordinate 76,119, forward strand.
CTGGCCGAGAAGTTCCTCATCCGTTGGAAGGGCGAGGCCGACCCCAAGCACGTCAAGGCGATCGACGCCTACTGGAGCTCCGCGGCCGAGCACGGAATGAATGCCTCCACGTTCACCGCACGCGTGATCACCTCGACGGGTGCCGACGTTGCGGCCGCCTTCTCCGGTGCCATCGGGGCGATGTCGGGTCCGCTGCACGGTGGCGCACCCTCGCGGGTTCTCGGCATGATCCGCGACGTCGAGGAGCGCGGGGACGCGGGCGCCTACGTCAAGGACCTGCTCGACTCCGGTGAGCGCCTCATGGGCTTCGGCCACCGCGTCTACCGTGCCGAGGACCCGCGGGCGCGGGTGCTGCGCCGTACGGCCAAGGAACTCGACGCGCCGCGCTACGAGGTCGCCGAGGCCTTGGAGAAGGCCGCGTTGGCGGAGCTCCGCGAGCGTCGTCCCGACCGGGTGCTCGAGACCAACGTGGAGTTCTGGGCGGCGATCGTGCTCGACTTCGCCGAGGTCCCGGCCAACATGTTCACTTCGATGTTCACCTGTGCCCGCACCGGCGGGTGGTCGGCCCACATCCTGGAGCAGAAGAAGACCGGCCGCCTGATCCGTCCGTCCGCGCTCTACGCCGGTCCCGGCCCGCGTCCTGCCGAGACCGTCGAGGGCTGGAACGCCGACTGGGCCGTTTGAGCCACCCGGTCATCAACCACACTCGGTGGTCGAGCCTGTCGAGACCACGATCTCGACAGGCTCGATCAACCGCGCGGTGGTTCGAGTCCCGACTCGATCGCGAAGACGACCAGCTGCGCACGGTCGCGGGCCGCGAGCTTCACCATGGCCCGGGACACGTGTGTGCGCACGGTGTCGGGACTGACGACCAACCGTTCGGCGATCTCCTGGTTCGACAGGCCGGTCGCCACCCACGCCACCATCTCGCGCTCCCGCTCGGTCAGCCGACCGATCTCCGGATGTGGCGAGCGTCGTGGAGTCCCGGCACCGAAGTGTTCGATCACCCGTCGGGTCACGGACGGTGCGAGCAACGAGCCTCCCGCAGCGACCACCCGGACGGCCTCGAGCAGCGTGGCCGGCTCGGCGTCCTTGAGCAGGAACCCGCTGGCTCCCAGCCGCAGCGCCTCGAAGACGTATTCGTCGAGTTCGAACGTGGTCAGCATGACCAATCGGACATCGACCAGCTCAGCGTCCTGACCGACCGAACGCAACAGTTCGAGACCGTCCGTGCCGGGCATGCGGATGTCGCACAGGACCACGTCGGGGCGCTCACGACGGATCGTCATCAGGCCGCTCCTGCCGTCTTCCGCCTCCCCCACCACGTCGAGGTCGTTCTCGCTGCCGAGCAGGGTGCGCAACCCCATCCGCACCAGCGCCTGGTCGTCGACCAGGACGACCCTGATCGGGCCCGCAGTCATGAGCCGAGCGGGAGGACCGCCCGCACCCGGAAACCGCCGCCAACGGCCGTCTCGGCGGACAACGTGCCGCCCAACGCGGTGACTCGTGATCGCATGCCCGACAACCCCATGCCCTCATCGTGCACCACTGCTCCGACACCGTCATCCGTGACGACGACGACCAACGACGTCTGCTGCTCCTGCAGGTCCACCGACACGGTGCGTGCCCGCGCATGGCGCAACACGTTGGTCAGCGACTCCTGGACCACGCCGTAGGCAACCGCGTCGGCCGCACCGCTCACCTGCACCGGCGTGCCGGTGACCCGCACGTCCACCCCCGCAGCCTGCACCCGCTCCACGAGCACGTCGAGGTCGGCGAGCCCGCGGCGCGGCGCACGTGGTGCCGCGTCCCCGGTGATCTGGGAGAGCTCGCTGCGCAACGCCTCCAGTGACTCCCGACTGGTGTCACGGATCGCGGTCAGCGCAGCCCGGACCGCTTCGGTGTCTCGTTCGAGCAGGTGCAACCCGACTCCCGCCTGCATCGCGATCACGGCGAGTCCGTGGCCGACACCGTCATGCAGGTCCTGCGCCATCCGCAACTGTTCCTCGGTCGCGATCCTCGATGCCCGGTCCTGGTCCGCGCTCCGCCCGTGCCGGATCGTCGTCCCGATCGCAGTGGCAGCAGCGACCAATGCCCCGACACCGATCGACTGCCACGTCCCGATCACGACCTCGTCCCAACGCAGGCCGCGGATCAGCAGGCCCAACCAGAGCAGGGCCGACGCCCCGAGAAGCACCGGGAGCCAGACCCCGAAGGGCCGTCGCAACGCGAGCAGGAAGGAGGCGACGACCAGCACGAAGAAGATCGGGCCGTTCTCGCCGCCGGCCGCGAAGTAGCCACCGCTCAGGGCCCCCGACGCCAGGAGGACGGCGGGCTGCCGGTCGATCGCAAAGAGGGTGGTGGCGGCGGCGAGTGCAAGCGCCACCACCGCGACCCGGGCACCGAGACCGGCGTCGTACTCTCCGTCCCGCGCGAGGTTGGCACCGACGGAGCCGCCACTGATGACCACCGCCACCGGGATCAGCCACCAACGTCTCTTGAGCCACACATTCCTCTCCATGGCACCGACGCTATGCCCGAGCCGGCCCGAGGACGTACGACCGGGGAGGCAGCCCCGTACGCACTCCTGCGTAGGACGGAGCCGCTCTCCCGCTGACGCGCGGGAGGCCGATCCGCGGCAACCTCGACACATGTTCGACAACGTGGTCCAGACACATGAGTTGACCAAGCGGTACGGCGACCGGGTGGCCGTCGACCGGGTCGACCTCACCGTCCGGCGTGGTGAGGTCTATGGCTTCCTCGGTCCCAACGGCGCCGGCAAGACAACCACCCTGCGGATGGTGCTCGGCCTGATCGAGGCGACGTCGGGCAGCGCCCAGGTGCTCGGCCAGCCGACCGGCCGTCCCGAGGTCACTGCCCGCGTCGGTGCCCTCATCGAGGGCCCCGGCTTCTATCCCTACCTGTCGGGACGCGACAACCTGAAGGTGCTTGCCCGTTACCGCCGGCTGCCCGACACCGAGGTCGCGGCAGCCCTGGCTCGCGTCAGCCTCACCGAGCGGGGCGATGACCGGTTCTCGTCGTACTCGCTCGGCATGAAGCAACGTCTCGGCGTTGCCGCCGCCCTGATGGGGGCGCCGGAACTGATCGTGCTCGACGAGCCCACCAACGGGCTCGATCCCGCCGGCATGGCCGACATGCGGTCGTTGATCGTGGAGCTGGCCCGGGGCGGGCAGACGGTGCTGCTCTCCAGCCACCTGCTCGACGAGGTCGAGGAGATCTGTGACCGGGTCGGAGTCATCGACAGGGGCCGGCTGCTGCGGGAAGCACGCGTGAGCGAGCTGCGCGGCGAGTCCCGGCTCACCATCGTCGGGACGCCCCTCGACGCGGCGCTCGCCGTCGCGATGCGTGTCGCGGGTGATGACGGCGTCCACGTCGACGGGGACCGGGTCGAGGTCGACCGCCCCACCGCCGCTGCCCCCGAGCTGGTCCGCGCAATGGTCGCCGCCGGTGTCGACGTGCACGAGGTCCGGAGCAGCGAGCGCAGCCTGGAGGACGTCTTCTTCGAACTCACCGGCCCCGAGCACCGAAATGACGACCACCAGAGGGAGAAGAAGTCATGAGCACGCTGATCGCCTGCACGCGCGCCGAACTGCTCCGGCTGCGGAAGTGGCCGGCAGTCTGGGTGACCCTCGGCGCCTGGCTGGCGCTGAGTCTGATGTTCGGCTACCTGTTCAACTACCTCGCCTACACCAGCGGCGACACGAGCTTCTCCAACGAAGGCAGCACCCGGGAGTCCCTGCTGGCGGAGATGATGCCGGCCAGCGTCCCGGACGTCTTCGTGCAGGGAATGCCGATGTTCGGCGGTGCCCTGATGATGGTGCTCGGCGCGATCGTCGCCGGCAACGGCTACGGCTGGGGCACCTGGAAGACCGTCTTCACCCAGGGTCCGTCGCGTACGACGGTCGTGGGCGGGTCGATCGCGGCACTCACCCTCTTCGTGATGGGGATCCTGGTCGTCTCGTTCGGCTTCGACCTGGGCTGCTCGCTGGTGATCGCGGCCACGGAGTCGCAACCGGTGGTCTGGCCGTCACTGGGCTCGGTCGCCGCCTCGTTCGGAGCCGGATTCCTGGTGCTTCAGATGTGGACCATGGCCGGTTACCTGCTCGGCACCCTCGCTCGCGGACCGGCACTTTCGGTCGGGCTCGGTCTGGTGTGGGCGCTGGTCGTGGAGAACCTGCTGCGCGGGGTGGGCAACCTGCTGAGCCCGGTGGAGGCGATCACCTCCGTCCTCCCGGGGACGGCTGCCGGCTCGCTGGTCGGATCGCTGATCGGGGTCGGCGGCAGCGACGGCACCCCCGGCGTGCTCGACGCGATCTCCGGCACCCGGGCCGGCTGGACCCTGCTCGCCTACGTGATCCTGCTGCCGGTCGTGGCCACCTGGTTGGTACGCCGCCGCGACGTCGCCTGAACCGCACGGGCCAGGGGCATCAGAGTCGTTCAACGGTCTCCTTCGCCTCTCTCAGGCCGACCCCGGTCAGCTCGCGGTAGACCTTGATCGCGTGGATCAGCTTGCCCTGCTGCTTCAGCGCCATCACCTCGGTGAGGTCCGGTCCAGCAAGACCGGCTGCCGACGCCGCTTCGCCGCTGGGCGCCGCAGCACCCTGCTGCAGACTCAGCGCCGCCAGGGTTCGCTCCAACTGCTCGACCCGCCTGCTCAGCCGCTCGAACTCGTCGCGGGAGACCTCACCGCCACTGAAAATTCCCATGCGGCGACCCTAGACGCTCCTGCGTGCCCGTTCGGGTCTGCAACGTCGACGCGGGAGCCGGTGCTGATCCCTCACCCCTTGGCCGGCCCGGGCTGCGGCATGCGGACTCCTTCGGGGCACCTGCGTGGCGGGTGCGAGAATGGGGCCGTCAGGGGCCAGCACGTGCACCACGCCAGGTGCCGCACCACCGCTGGACCCCATCCCCCAGCGTCCTCACCGGAAAGGTTGTCGTCGTGACCGACGTCCAGATCCCTGCCAGCCTCAAGCCCGCCGACGGCCGGTTCGGCGCCGGTCCCTCGAAGATCCAGACCTCTCACCTGGACGCGCTCGCCGCGACCGGGGACCGCCTCCTCGGCACCTCCCACCGCCAGGCTCCGGTGAAGGACACCGTCGGCCGCGTGCGCGACGGCCTGGCCTCGCTCTTCAACCTGCCCGAGGGCTACGAGATCGTCCTCGGCAACGGTGGCGCCACCGCCTTCTGGGACATCGCTGCGTTCGGCCTGATCCGCAACAAGAGCCAGCACCTGACCTTCGGCGAGTTCTCGTCCAAGTTCGCCACCTCCACCAAGAAGGCGCCGTGGCTCGCCGAGCCGTCGGTGATCTCGTCCGACCCGGGTTCACGTCCCGACCCGGTCGCCGAGGACGGCGTCGACGCCTACGCGTGGGCCCACAACGAGACCTCCACCGCCGTCATGGCACCCGTGGTGCGTCCCGCCGGCATCGCCGACGACGCGCTCGTGTTGGTCGACGCCACCTCCGGCGCCGGCGGCCTGCCGGTCGACCTCAACGAGGTCGACGCCTACTACTTCGCCCCGCAGAAGTGCTTCGCCTCCGACGGTGGCCTCTGGATCGCTGCCATGTCGCCGCGGGCCCTCGCGCGCGCCGAGGAGATCGCGGCGACCGACCGCTACGTCCCGCCGTTCTTCAGCCTGCCGACCGCGATCGACAACTCGAAGAAGAACCAGACCTACAACACCCCGTCGGTCGCCACCCTCTTCCTCATGGCCGAGCAGCTCGACTGGATGAACGCCCAGGGCGGTCTCGCCGGCATGGTCGCACGCACCACCGCCTCCTCCGAGGCGCTCTACGGCTGGGCCGAGAAGACCTCCTACACGACGCCGTACGTCACCAACCCCGACCACCGCTCGCTGGTGATCGGCACGGTCGACTTCGACGACGACATCGACGCCGCACAGGTCGCCAAGGTGCTGCGCGCCAACGGCATCGTCGACACCGAGCCCTACCGCAAGCTCGGCCGCAACCAGCTGCGGATCGCGATGTACCCGGCCGTGGACCCGACCGACGTCGAGGCGCTCACCGCCTGCATCGACCACGTGGTCTCCGCGCTCTCCTGATCCGCCTCAGCGTGGGCGCAGTGACCTGATCAGCACCACGAGGGCGATCACGCCCACACCGGTGCCGACCAGCCACGGCCAGCGTTCCGGTTCATCGCCGACGGACGTCCCCTCGGGGGCGTCCGTCGTCGTTCCGGCACCCTCGTCGGATGCGGAGGCGTCATCCTCCGCATCGGCCGAGCCCGCGAGAGCGGCAGCCAGCTCGTCCGGCAGCAGGATCCTCAGCACGTCGGAGTCGACGCCTTCCGAACTCACGAAGATCTCGCCGGTCGGGTCGACGGCCAGCCCTTCACCCTGCTGCTGAGCCGGCAGGATCATCCGCCCGGCCTCCTCGAAGCCGGGCGCCGCGAGCGCCACCAACTGCCCGTAGTTGCGCACCAACAGTCGGGTCCCGTCCGGGGTCCACGCCGCGTCGGTGACCAGTCCCGGGGCCTCGGCCACGGCTTCCAGCTCATTGGGCCCCTCCGCGTCGAGGTGCTTCGGCGCTCGATAGACGGTGCCTCCGAACACCCCCTTGCTGACCAGGTGCAGCCGCCCGGTGCCGGGATCGACCGCGAGCGCCTCGGCATCACGCGGTCCGTCGGGATACACGAACTCGTAGGCCTCGCCGATGACACTCCGGTCTCCGCGGCCGAACGGCACTCGGGTCACCGTGATCGAGTCACGACTCCCCGGTTGTCGCCGATGTCGCCGACCCACACCTCGTCGGGACCGGCCGGTGCGAGTGCCTCGATGTCGCGGGCCTGGCCCGCCCACCTCGTCACCCCCACCGTCTTCCCGGTGCCGCGGTCGACGGTGAAGATCCGGGCCGAGTCACCGGAGTCGTTGACCGTCACGGCCAGGTCGTCGGTCATGACCAGGCCGCTGGACTCCACGATCTCCGGGTCACGGAAGGTGAACTCGACCTCGGAATCAGGGGCGGTCGGCCCGGCGAGGAGCGCGATCGCCAACGGCACCGTCAGCAGTGCTGCACCGACTGCCACCTCACACCTCATCGAGCAGCACGGCCAGGTGCGGCCGGATCGCCCACGCCTCCACCAGCTCGGAGTATTCCTTCCGGGCGCCGCCGCCGGTGACCTTCTTACCCGTCCGTACGGATCGGAGCATCGTGTTGCGGGGCGTGTGCTGGCTCTCGACGAACTCCACGACGTCGACACGGTAGCCGTGCAGGCGCAGCAGCGCCGCGCGCAGCGCGTCCGTCAGGGTGTCGGCGAAGCGCTCTCGCAAGATGCCGTGTCGCGTCACCATCGCGTAGGGCGACGGCGTGGGGGTACGACGCATCTGCGCGGCGATGTCGTGGTGGCAGCAGGGGGCGGCCAGCACCAGCGAAGCCTCCCAGTCGACCGCCCGGGCGAGTGCGTCGTCGGTCGCGGTGTCGCAGGCGTGGAGCGCCAACACGACCTCCGGCGTACGTTCGAGGACGACGTCGCCGATGCCACCGACGACGAAGTCGGTCTGCTCGGAGATGCCCAGTCCCGCCGCCACGTCACTGTTGTGGCGGGCCGACTGCTCCTTCACGTCGACGCCTGTGAGATGCACCGGCAGTTCCCGCACGTGGGAGAGGAAGCGGTGCGCGGCGAAGGTCAGGTAGGCATTGCCACAGCCGAGGTCGACCACCCGCAGCGGGTCGCCAGCGGTCGGCTTGCGGAGATGCCCCGACTTGATGGCGTCGGTGATGCCGGTGTCGAGCAGCCGGAGGAACTCCTCGACCTGGCGATACTTCGCTTGCCGGGTCGGTTTGATCCGGCCGTCCTTGTCGGAGATCCCCAGCGCCACCAAGACGGGGTCGTCCTCGGGGAGCAACCGCTGCTTGGCCATGTCGTGCTCGCGCGTCGGCTCGACCTGCTCCTCGCGCGCAGCGGTGTGGAGGAAGGCCTCCTGCTTGCGCGTCACCTTGACCTGGTGCTGCTCGGTGGTGGTCTCGACGTGCCAGTTGGCGAACGGCTCGTCGAGCAGGTCGTCGACGGCGTCGCGGGCCTCGTCGCCGATCGGGTGATTGCTGGTGAAGGCCTGCGTGTCGTCGTACGCCGTCACCTGCAGGCTGCGGCCACCCTTGAGGTCGACCCAACGCAACTCCACCCGTCGCCACTTCGTCTGCTGGCCGCGGATCCGCCCGGAGCCCACCGCGCGCACGAGCACGGTGTCGTCGAGGATCAGGCTGCGCATCCGGGAGAGGACCCGCAGGACCGGCTCGGCAGCCATCAGAGCACCGCGGCGATGATGACGACGATGAGCAGGGCGGCCAACGCCAACGGGATGACCAGACGGCGGTGACGGGGATTCATGCCCGTCAGACTACCGGCGCGTCAGCGCGTGCCGGACCACGTCGAGCACCGGCACCGCACCCGAGGTGATGTCGGCCACCGACACCCACTCCACCCGGTCGGTGGTGCCGCCCACCTCGACCACGTGCGGCTCGGCGTCGGCGGCGATGCTGCCCTCGAAGACGAGGTGGATGCCGTGGAAGTCCTCCTGGCGACCGCTCGGCGCGGTGCCCTCGAAGTGCACGTCGTGCACGGTGAGCAACCTGCCCACCTCGACCGGCGTCCCGCACTCCTCCGCGAACTCCCGCACGAGCGCGTCGGCAGGGGTCTCGCCGTGTTCCACTCCGCCCCCGGGCAACGTCCAGCTCCCGCTGTGGTGGCCCCGCGCGGAGATGCGGGTCAACAGCACCCGATCGTCACGACGTACGAGGGCGTAGGCGGCGAGCCGCTGCATCCGACGCCGGACGTGGTCGGCCAACGCGTCGTGGACGAGCGCGGTCGCCGGGACCGTGCCGTCGAGCACCGCCGACAAGGGGTGCCACGCCGCCTCCACGGTCGAGCCGTCGACCTCGACGACCCGCGGCTCGGGTGCGTCCTTGGGGACCCACCCTTCGTAGACGATGCGCAGCGCATGGTAGTCGGAACGGCCGCCTCGCCCCGGCTCCGCGGGACCGGCCTTGGGGTTGTGCATGGAGTAGACGCGGGCCTCGTCGCCGATCTCCGCCTCGAGACCGGTCTCCTCCTCGATCTCACGCAGTACCGCGGTCCGTGGGTCCTCGCCGTGGTCGAGGCCGCCGCCGGGCAGTGTCCACAACGGCGAGCGGGAGATGCGTGGTGCCAGTCGGGACAGCAGGATCTCGTCGTCGCGGATGATGACGGCGTACGCCGCCACCCGCTGTCGTTTCGGAACCCTGGCCACACGTCGATCCTAGTGGGCTCCGGATGCGACTTGTGGGGCTGGTGGGACCGGCAGGTCGGGGATGCGGGCCTCCACCTCGAACCCACCGCCCTGATCCTCCCGCAGCGGCCCGGCACGGAAGACGCCGCCGCACGCGTTCACCGACTCCGCCAAGCCGCGCAGACCGAACCCCGTGCCGACACCCGAACCGACGTCGACCGTCCCGTGATTGCGCACACGCACCACCAGGTCGTCGCCGTCGTGTTCCAGATCGACCCGGACCCTGGCGCCCGGGGCATGCTTGAGCACGTTGGTGAGCGCCTCGTTGACCACCCGCCAGGCGGTCTCGGCGCCGGCCGGGTCCCGTGCCTCGTCCACGAGGCGGGCCGTGACCAGAGCACCACCGCTGCGGGCGCGCTCACACAGGACCTCCAACTCCGGCCGCAGACTTCCGGCGGCCGCCTGCAGGCTCCGTTCCAGCGCGGTGACTCCGTCGAGTGCTTCCTCCCCGACGCTCACCACGGTGGCCAGAGCCCGTCGTGCCGTCTCCGGGTCACGCACGCAGGTGGCCTCGGCCGCGGTGGCCTGCATCAACATCACCCCGACCGCGTGGCTGGCGGCGTCGTGCAGGTCCCGGGCCACCGCTATCCGCTCCTCGGCGACTGCGGCCTCGACGGCGGTCCGCAGAAGGCGTTCGTACGCCTCCGCCCGTCGCCGCACCATCACCTGCTTCTCGTCGAGGGCCTGCCGCCCACGGGCACCCAGACCCGCCAGAACCACCACGGCAACGAACACCACCGCATTGCTCCCGCCCTGCGGTATCGCCGCCACCACCCCGCCGAGGACGAGCAAGCCCAGGGCGCCGGCGGCCGCACCTGCCGGCGCAAGCGCTGCGCGCCATGCCGACAACCAGACCGCGAGCGCGGCCGTCGGGCCGACCACGAGCCCGACGCCCGCAACGCCTTGCAGGACCAGTGCGACCGCCGCCACGCCACAGGCCACCACCGGCGTCCTCCGGGCCACGGCCAGGGAAGCCCCCACCAGCAACAGGCCAAGCGGCAGCGGGGCGGAACCCGCTTGGAACAACCACTCCGCGAAAGCGAGCAGCACGACCCCCGCAGCGATGAGGACGTCGTGTCGGCGGCGGGCTGCCCACGGCACCGGCCGCGCCGGGCCGGACTCTGCCGCGGACGCCGGGGAACGCAGCATGTCCAACAGGCTCCGAAGCTCCGTCACCGCCGCTGTGCCGCGGCGACGCACCCGGCCGACCGACTGCGGGTCCAGCAGCACCAGGGCCTCCTGGGCGAACTCCCGCATCTCGCGGGTCGCCGTCGCGAGCAGCGCCGCCGCCCTCCTCGCCGACCGCTGGCGCTCAGCAGCGACGATCCGGCGTGCCCGGACCGCTACCTCCTCCGCCTCAAGACGCTCCAGCTCATCCTCGGCCTCACGGACCAGTTCCGTCCGCCTGCTCAGTTCGCCTCCGAGTGCGAAGACAGCCGCGAAGAGAGCCAGCCCCGCCACCTGGCGCGGCGGTCTCAGGTCGGTGCTCACGATGATCGCCCAGGCGAGGAGCAGCGGCAGCAGCGCTTGGGGCAACCGCGCTCGCCGCCCCACCAAGAACATCGCGCCCAGGCCGGCGACCATCCCGGAGGCGTTGTCGTGCGGCGCCCCAAGGAGGAGGCCGATTCCCTGACCTGCTCCGATCAACAGCGCACCAGCGATCGGCGCCACCCGCATCAGGAGGGCACCGGCAGCGAAGAACGCCGGCACGACGAACACGACCGGCGTCTGCGGCGCCAGGAGCAGAGCCGCCCACGCAGCGCCGGCGATCGCAAGCCACGACGTACCACGGGTTCCGGCCCTGCGCATGGGGTCGATGCTAGGGCTTGTCGACGGCATCCGGGCCCGATCCGAGGCCCCTTGGGATGAGCACCCAGCGCGCTACGGTGGGCTGACATGGCTCGAGATCCCTGGTTGGACAACGCGAAATTCGCGCTCGTCACGCTCGTCGTCTTCGGGCACATCCTGGGACTGGTGCTCGTCGATGAGCGCAACGTGCAGGTCTACACGTGGATCTACTTCTTCCACATGCCGGCGTTCGTGCTGATCTCCGGCTACCTGTCGCGGAGCTTCCGATCGGACCGGGACCACCTGATCTCACTCGCCTCCACGCTGCTGCTTCCCTACCTGATCTTCGACGCGGCGATGTACCAGTGGCGTGAGCACCTGGGTCAGGCACAGACCGGCGCCGTCTGGCTCGAACCGCACTACGCGATGTGGTACCTCATCGTGCTCGCGATGTGGCGTCTGGCCACTCCGCTGCTGCGCAAACACTGGCTGGTGATCCCGCTGTCGGTGCCGTTGAGCCTGTGGGCCGGCACTCTCGACTTCACCCTGCTCGGCATCCCCAAGGCATTCGCGATGCTCCCCTTCTTCGTGATCGGCCTGCACGCGCGGAGCAGTTGGTTGGCCCACCTCACCACGTGGTGGGTGCGGATCCCGGCGGTCGGTGCGCTGGTGTGGCTGTGGCACTCCGCTGCCGACATCCAGGACTGGGCACGCGTCGCCTTCCTGTGGTGGGACCGCAGCTATGAGGTGCTGGGCTACGGGGCCGAGGAGTCCTACGAGATCCGGGCGCGTCTGCTCGCCATGAGCTTGGTGGGGGCGTTGGCCGCCCTCGCCTTGGTCCCGCGCCGGACCACCTTCTTCACCGGCCTCGGCTCCGCCTCTCTCGTGGTCTACCTCGGCCACGCCTTCGCAGTGCGGTGGGCACAGAGCGCGGAACTCTTCGACTGGGCTCCCGACCACCCCACTGCCGCCCTGTGGACTGCCGCCGGGGCAGCTGTGGCACTGGCCCTGTCCCTGGCCTGCCCGCCGGTCTCACGGCGCCTGGTCTGGGTGGTCGACCCGATCGGTTCCATCCGGCGGCACCGGAGCAGGCAAGTGGTGTCGCCGGAGGCGCCACGGGCGGAGTCGCTGAGGGATGAGCCCGAGACGGATCGCCCGGTGCCCGGACCGTCCGATCCCATCCGTTAGCGTGCTCCGGTGCGGGATCCATGGCTCGACAATGTGAAGTATGTGCTCGTGACCTTCGTGGTCATGGGCCACGCCCTCCCCCTGGCGCACCTCGACACCACCTTGGATGCCCAGCTCTACGACTTCATCTACTCCTGGCACATCCCGGCCTTCGTGCTGATCACCGGCTACTTCTCCCGTGGCTTCCGCTGGTCACGACGGCATCTGAGCGCGCTCGTCACCGGCCTGCTGATCCCCTACCTGATCTTCGAGTCGGTGATGCGCCAGGCCAACATCCACTGGAGCGACCAGCAGGTGCAGGGTCCCTACCTGCTCAATCCCGGCTGGCCGATGTGGTACCTCGTCGCCACCATGCTCTGGCGCTTGGCCAGCCCCGTGCTCCGGAAGCACTGGCTGATGCTGCCGGCGAGCATCGTCGCAAGCCTCGGTTTCGGCATGATCGATGCCGATTGGACCGACTGGTTCGACCTCTCGCGGGTCGTCGGGCTGCTGCCCTTCTTCGTCTTCGGGCTGCTGGTCAAGCCGGAGCACCTCGCCCTGCTCAAGCGGCCTTGGGCGCCAGCGGTGGGTGTCGTCGTACTGCTGCTGACCTGGACTCTCGCCGGCCGCACCGATGACTGGATCAGCACCCGCTGGCTCTGGTATGCCTTCCCCTACTCGATGCTGCGCGCCGACGGGGTCCAGGTCGACAACCTGACCGGCGCGATGCTCCGTCTCGGCGTCATGGCCGTCGGCTTCGTCGCCGCGCTTGCCGTCCTCTCGCTGGTGCCACGCAAACAGCACTGGTTCACCCCGCTCGGTGCGGCGACCCTCGTGGTCTACCTCTTCCACGGCTTCGTGATCCGCGTTGCTTGGGCGCTCGACTTCCCGCAGTGGGCCCAGTCCCAGGGCGGCTGGGTCCTCGCCTTGGTGCTCCTCGCCGCCATCGGCGTCTCCACGGTCCTCGCCGCTCCCCCCATCGCCTCCCGCCTCAGCTGGCTCATCGACCCCGTCACCGAGCTACGCCGCCGCAGGGAGCGCCGTACCCGCAACGCCGAGCCGCCCTCCGCCGCCTCCCTCCGGGGATAGTCCCGGACGAATTTGTCGTTGCCGGGCAGGTTTTCCTACAAGTTCGTCAGGGACTACCGGGATTTGGCCCGGCAAATGGGGCCGGCCCCGACCTCCGGGAGGAGGTCGGGGCCGGGATCCGACTGGGTGGCTCAGATCAGTTCTGGTAGCTGCCGAAGTCGAAGTCGTCGAGGGCAACGGCCTGACCGGTGCCTCCGAACCCGTAGTCGTAGGAGTCGTAGCCGGTGACCGAGTAGGCCGCGGCACGTGCTTCCTCGGTCGGCTCCACCCGGATGTTGCGGTACCGCTCGAGGCCGGTACCAGCCGGGATCAGCTTTCCGATGATCACGTTCTCCTTCAGACCGAGCAACGAGTCGCTACGGCCGTTGATGGCGGCGTCGGTGAGCACCCGGGTGGTCTCCTGGAAGGAGGCCGCCGACAGCCACGACTCGGTCGCGAGCGACGCCTTGGTGATGCCCATGAGCTCCGGACGACCCGAGGCCGGCTTGCCGCCCTCTGCCAGGACCCGCTTGTTCTCCTGCTCGAAGCGGGTGCGGTCGACCAGGTCGGAGGGCAGCAGGTTGGTGTCGCCCGACTCGATGACCGTGATCCGGCGCAGCATCTGCCGCACGATGATCTCGATGTGCTTGTCGTGGATGGCCACACCCTGGCTGCGGTAGACCGACTGGACCTCGTCGACGAGGTGCTGCTGCGCCCGGCGGACACCGAGGATGCGCAGGACCTCCTTGGGGTCCTCCGTTCCCTGGGTGAACCGGTCGCCGACCTCGACGTGGTCACCGTCCTGGACCAGCAGGCGCGAACGCCGGCTGACCGGGTACTCGACGACCTCGGAACCGTCGTCGGGGGTGACCAGTACGACGCGGGCCTTGTCGCCCTCCTCGATCTGCACCCGACCTGCGGCCTCGGAGATCGGGGCCAGACCCTTGGGGGTCCGGGCCTCGAAGAGCTCCACGACGCGGGGCAGACCCTGCGTGATGTCGTCGGCCGACGCCACACCACCGGTGTGGAAGGTACGCATGGTCAGCTGCGTACCGGGCTCACCGATGGACTGGGCGGCGATGATGCCGACGGCCTCACCGATGTCGACCAGCTTGCCGGTGGCCAACGAGCGGCCGTAGCACTTGGCGCAGGTTCCGGTGGTCGCCTCGCAGGTGAGCACCGAGCGCACCTTGACCTCGGCCACGCCGGCTTCGATGAGCTCGGCGATCTTGACGTCACCGAGGTCCTCGCCTGCAGCGGCCAGCAGCTCACCCGTCTCCGGGTGCGCCACGTCGACCGCGGAGGTGCGGGCGTAGGCAGCGGTCTCGGCGTTCTCGTCCTTGCGCACCACGCCGTCGGGGCCGGCGACGCCGATCACCTTGGGCAGACCGCGCTCGGTGCCACAGTCGTCCTCGCGGATGATGACGTCCTGCGAGACGTCCACCAGACGACGGGTCAGGTAACCCGAGTCGGCGGTACGCAGCGCGGTGTCGGCAAGACCCTTGCGGGCACCGTGCGTGGCGATGAAGTACTCGAGAACGGTCAGGCCCTCACGGAAGTTGGACTTGATCGGCCGGGGGATGATCTCGCCCTTGGGGTTGGCCACCAGACCACGCATGGCCGCAACCTGCCGGATCTGGTTCATGTTTCCGGAGGCACCCGAGTCGACCATCATGTAGATCGGGTTGGCCCGGTCGAAGTTGGTCTCCATGGCCTTGCCGACCTCGGCAGCCGCCTGGGTCCAGATCTCGATGAGCTCCTGACGGCGCTCGTCGTCGGTGACCAGACCGCGCTCGAACTGCTTCTGGATCTTGGCAGCCTTCTCCTCGAACCCGGAGAGGATCTCCTTCTTCGCGTCGGGCGTGGTCACGTCGTCGATCGAGACCGTGACACCCGAACGAGTCGCCCAGTGGAAGCCGGTGTCCTTCAACGCGTCCAGCGACGCAGCGACCTCGACCTTGGTGTAGCGCTCGGCCAGGTCGTTGACGATGGCACCCAGCTGCTTCTTGCCGACCTCGTAGTTCACGAACTCGTAGTCAGCGGGCAGGGTGTCGTTGAAGTAGGTCCGACCCAGCGTGGTCTCGCGGAGCTCGCCGTTGACGCGCAACTTGATCCTGCTCTGCAGCGTGATCTCGCCACGGTCGAAGGCCATGATCGCCTCGGCCTGGGTGCCGAAGGCACGACCCTCGCCCGGCTCACCCTCACGGTCAGTGGTGAGGAAGAACAGACCGATGATCATGTCCTGCGACGGCATGGTCACCGGACGACCGTCGGACGGCTTCAAGATGTTGTTGGTCGACAGCATCAGGATGCGCGCCTCGGCCTGGGCCTCCGCGGACAACGGCAGGTGCACGGCCATCTGGTCACCGTCGAAGTCGGCGTTGAACGCGCCGCACACGAGCGGGTGGAGCTGGATGGCCTTGCCCTCGATGAGCTGCGGCTCGAACGCCTGGATGCCCAGACGGTGCAGGGTGGGTGCACGGTTGAGCAGCACGGGGTGCTCGGTGATGACCTCTTCGAGGACGTCCCAGACCTCCGCACGCACCGCACGCTCCACCATCCGCTTGGCGGACTTGATGTTCTGAGCGTGGGAGAGGTCGACCAACCGCTTCATCACGAAGGGCTTGAAGAGCTCCAGCGCCATCTGCTTGGGCAGACCACACTGGTGCAGCTTCAGGGTCGGGCCCGAGACGATGACCGAACGACCCGAGTAGTCGACGCGCTTGCCGAGCAGGTTCTGACGGAAGCGACCCTGCTTGCCCTTGAGCATGTCGGAGAGGGACTTCAGCGGCCGGTTGCCCGGACCGGTGACCGGACGGCCACGGCGACCGTTGTCGAACAGCGAGTCGACGGCCTCCTGGAGCATCCGCTTCTCGTTGTTGACGATGATCTCCGGCGCGCCGAGGTCCAACAGCCGCTTGAGACGGTTGTTGCGGTTGATCACCCGGCGGTAGAGGTCATTGAGGTCGGAGGTCGCGAAGCGGCCACCGTCGAGTTGCACCATCGGGCGCAGGTCCGGCGGGATCACCGGGACGGCGTCCAGCACCATGCCCAGCGGGCTGTTGCCGGTCTTGCGGAACGCGTCGACGACCTTGAGCCGCTTGAGGGCGCGGACCTTGCGCTGCCCCTTGCCCGTGGCAATGGTCTCGCGCAGGGACTCGACCTCGGCCTCGATGTCGAAGGTCTCGAGCCGCTTCTGGATCGCCGTGGCGCCCATGTGACCCTCGAAGTACTTGCCGAACCAGGCCTGCATCTCGCGGTAGAGCATCTCGTCGCCCATCAGGTCCTGGACCTTCAGGCTCTTGAACGTGTCCCAGACCTCTTCGAGGCGGGCCAGTTCGGCGTCGGAGCGCTTGCGCAGCTGCGCCATCTCACGCTCGGCGCCGTCCTTCACCTTGCGACGGGCGTCGGCCTTGGCACCCTCGGCCTCGAGGGTGGCAAGGTCTTCCTCGAGCTTGCGGGCGCGGTCCTCGATCGCGGAGTCACGCCGGCCCTCGAGCCGCTTGCGCTCCAGGTCGATCTTGCCCTCGAGCGAGGTGAGGTCGCGGTGGCGCGCGTCGTCGTCGACCTTCGTGATCATGTAGGCCGCGAAGTAGATGACCTTCTCGAGGTCCTTCGGCGCCAGGTCGAGCAGGTAGCCGAGCCGGCTGGGCACACCCTTGAAGTACCAGATGTGGGTGACCGGGGCGGCGAGCTCGATGTGGCCCATCCGCTCACGGCGAACCTTGGACCGGGTCACCTCGACGCCGCAGCGCTCGCAGATGATGCCCTTGAAGCGCACCCGCTTGTACTTTCCGCAGTAGCACTCCCAGTCCCGGGTGGGACCGAAGATCTTCTCGCAGAAGAGGCCGTCACGCTCGGGCTTGAGCGTGCGGTAGTTGATGGTTTCCGGCTTCTTGACCTCGCCGTGGCTCCACGTGCGGATGTCGTCCGCAGTGGCCAGGCCGATCCGAAGCTGGTCGAAGAAGTTCACGTCGAGCACGTTGGCTGATGTCCTTCGTTAGTTCTGGAATGAAAGATCTGTGTGGACTGAGTCTCGACAGGCTCGACCACCGGAGCGGTAGCGACCACCGGAGCGGTGACGACCACCGGAGCCGGTGATCGAGCCTGTCGAGATCATCAGACTTCTTCGACCGAGCTGGGCTCGCGCCGCGACAGGTCGATGCCGAGTTCCTCAGCAGCACGGAAGACGTCTTCCTCCGCGTCGCGGAGTTCGATCTGCGAACCGTCCTGGCTGAGCACCTCGACGTTGAGGCAGAGGGACTGCATTTCCTTCACGAGCACCTTGAACGACTCGGGGATACCGGAGTCGGGGATGTTCTCGCCCTTGACGATGGCCTCGTAGACCTTCACACGGCCGGGAACGTCATCGGACTTGATCGTGAGCAGCTCCTGCAGGGCGTAGGCGGCGCCGTACGCCTCCATCGCCCAGACCTCCATCTCACCGAACCGCTGGCCACCGAACTGGGCCTTACCGCCCAGCGGCTGCTGCGTGATCATCGAGTAGGGACCCGTGCTGCGCGCGTGGATCTTGTCGTCCACGAGGTGGTGCAGCTTCAGGATGTACATGTAGCCGACCGCGACCGGGTCCGGGAACGGCTCGCCGGAGCGACCGTCGAACAGGCTCGCCTTGCCGTTGGTGCCGATCAGGCGCTTGCCGTCACGGTTGGGCAGGGTCGCGCCGAGCAGACCGGTGATCTCGTCCTCGCGCGCTCCGTCGAACACCGGGGTGGCGACCTTGGAGTTGGCCGGGGCCTCTTCCGCGTGGATGTCGATCAGGCGCTGCTTCCACTCGCCCTCGTCGTCGGACAGGTTGATGTCCCAGCCCTGCTTGGCGAGCCAACCGAGGTGGAGCTCGAGGATCTGGCCGATGTTCATACGACGCGGCACACCCAGCGGGTTGAGCACGACGTCGACGGGGGTGCCGTCCTCCATGAAGGGCATGTCCTCGATCGGGAGGATCTTGGCGATGACGCCCTTGTTGCCGTGACGGCCGGCGAGCTTGTCGCCGACGGAGATCTTGCGCTTCTGGGCAACGTAGACACGGACCAGCTGGTTGACGCCCGGGGAAGCTCGTCGCCCTCCTCGCGGTCGAACACCCGAACGCCGATGACCGTGCCGGACTCACCGTGAGGAACCTTCATCGAGGTGTCGCGCACCTCGCGCGCCTTCTCACCGAAGATCGCGCGGAGCAGGCGCTCCTCGGGGGTCAGCTCGGTCTCACCCTTGGGGGTCACCTTGCCGACCAGGATGTCACCGGTGGTGACCTCGGCGCCGATCCGGATGATGCCGCGCTCGTCGAGGTCGGCCAGGTTCTCGTCGGAGACGTTCGGGATGTCCCGGGTGATCTCCTCGGGGCCCAGCTTGGTGTCACGCGCGTCGACCTCGTGCTCCTCGATGTGGATCGAGGTGAGCATGTCTTCCTGGACGAGGCGCTGGCTGAGGATGATCGCGTCCTCGTAGTTGTGCCCCTGCCACGGCATGAACGCAACCAGGAGGTTGGCGCCCAACGCCATCTCGGCGTCGTCGGTGCACGGACCGTCGGCGATCGGCGAGCCGACCTCGACCCGGTCACCTTCGGCAACCAGCGGGCGCTGGTTGATGCAGGTGCCCTGGTTGGAGCGGCGGAACTTCGACAGCCGGTACGACGAGTAGGTGCCGTCGTCGTTCATCGTCTCGATCTGATCGGCCGAGACCGACTTCACGACACCGGCGGTGTCGGAGGTGACCACGTCCCCGGCGTCGACCGCTGCGCGGAGCTCCATGCCGGTGCCGACGAGCGGCGAGTCGCTGCGGATCAGCGGAACGGCCTGACGCTGCATGTTGGCGCCCATGAGCGCACGGTTGGCATCGTCGTGCTCGAGGAACGGGATCAGCGCGGTGGCGACCGACACCATCTGCCGCGGCGAGACGTCGATGTAGTCGACCTCGGCCGCGAGGATCTCGGAGACCTCACCACGACGCTGGCGGACCAGGACGCGCTCCTCGACGAAGCGGCCGTCGGCGTCGACGGCGGCGTTTGCCTGCGCGATGACGTACTTGTCCTCGTCGTCAGCGGTCAGGTAGTCGATCTGGTCGGTGACCTGACCGTCGATGACCTTGCGGTAGGGCGTCTCGACGAAGCCGAACGGGTTGATCCGTCCGTAGGAGGCCAACGAACCGATCAGACCGATGTTGGGGCCTTCCGGCGTCTCGATCGGGCACATGCGGCCGTAGTGCGACGGGTGGACGTCACGGACCTCCATGCCGGCGCGGTCGCGCGAGAGACCACCCGGGCCGAGCGCCGAGAGGCGACGCTTGTGGGTCAGACCGGCGATCGGGTTGGTCTGGTCCATGAACTGCGAGAGCTGCGAGGTACCGAAGAACTCCTTCAGCGCCGCGACGACCGGACGGATGTTGATCAGCGACTGCGGCGTGATGGCCTCGACGTCCTGCGTCGTCATCCGCTCGCGGACCACGCGCTCCATGCGGGCAAGACCCGTGCGGAGCTGGTTCTGGATCAACTCACCCACGGTGCGCATCCGGCGGTTGCCGAAGTGGTCGATGTCGTCGGCGAGCACCTCGAGCGGCTTGCCGTCGGGGTCCACCAGCTCGGTGCCCTCACCGTCGACCATCACGGCGTCACCGTTGTGGAGGCGGACGACGTAGCGGATGGTCGCGACGATGTCGGCGATGGTGAGGGTCTGGTGGTCGAACGCCTCGTGCTGGCCGAGCTTCTTGTTGATCTTGTAGCGGCCGACCTTGGCCAGGTCGTAGCGCTTGGTGTTGAAGTAGTAGTTCTTCAGCAGCGTGAGCGCGGCCTCGCGCGTCGGGGGCTCACCCGGGCGCAGCTTGCGGTAGATGTCGAGCAGCGCGTCGTCAGGACCCTGGGTGTTGTCCTTCTCCAGGGTGAGCTGGATCGACTCGTACTGGCGCAGCTCCTCCATCGTGGCCTCGTAGTCGTAGTCCTCGCCGATCTCCTCGGCGACGGCGACGAGGGCCTTGAGCAGCACGGTGACGTTCTGCTTGCGCTTGCGGTCGAGGCGGACGCCGACCAGGTCACGCTTGTCGACCTCGAACTCGAGCCAGGCACCGCGCGACGGGATCACCTTGGAGGTGAAGATGTCCTTGTCGGAGGTCTTGTCGGCGTTGCGCTCGAAGTAGACGCCCGGGGAGCGGACCAGCTGGGAGACGACGACACGCTCGGTGCCGTTGATGACGAAGGTGCCCTTCTCGGTCATCAGCGGGAACTCGCCCATGAAGACCGTCTGACCCTTGATCTCACCGGTGTCGTTGTTGGTGAACTCCGCCGACACGTAGAGGGGCGCGGAGTAGGTGAAGTCCTTCTCCTTGCACTCGTCGACCGTGTACTTCGGGTCGTAGAACAGAGGGTTCTCGAACGAGAGCGACATCGTCTCGGAGAAGTCCTCGATGGGTGAGATCTCCTCGAAGATCTCGGTCAGCCCCGACTTCTGCGAGACGTCCTCGCCGAGGTCGAGCCGACGCTGAACGTCCTGCTGCCACCGCTCATTGCCGATCAGCCAGTCGAAGCTGTCGGTCTGGAGGGCCAGGAGCTTCGGCACCTCGAGCGGCTCGTTGATCTTCGCAAAGGAAATGCGACGGGGGTTGTTGCTGGCTTGTGCGCGCGCGGCCAAGAGTTGTCCTTAGAAGAGGTTCGCTCTGGGTAAGGCGCCCACCCACCACAAACCGGCCACCGGACAGGCAGGAAGCATTTGAGGGCAGGCGCAAGGGTCGAGCCTACACGGGCACAAGGGGTCCACGCAAGGCCGAGGACCGAAGGAGTTCGGATGCCTCGCCACCCACACCCGGAATGATGAACCTCCTTCCGGGTCAGGTCAAGCAGCGGCCCGGCGCGCCCCTCACTCCGAGGGAGATCCGGAGGGGCCTTCGGAGTCGCACGGATCACCGCCGGCGGCGCCGTCGCCACCCTCCAGGCCGTCGACCTCGTCGACCAGCCAGGCGCCGTCGTCCTCGACCATCGTGACGCCCAGGAGCAGGGTGCCGACGCCCTGGTCGCCGCCCTTGTTGGCCACCTCGTTGCGGATCAGCGCTACCAGTTTGACCCGGTCCCCCTCGTCGCTCACCGCGGACACACCGCTGCGTACGACGGTGGTCGTCACCACCGGCTTCACCTGTTGCGCCTGCTGCTCGACCAGGCTCCACACCTTGTCGAACTCGCACCGGTAACGCGGCGTCAGCAGCGCGACCGCCCGTTGGTGGGCCGCCTCCAGGTCGTCCCAGCTGTAGGTGAGCAGGTTGCCGAAACTCTGTTCCAGCACGGTCTGTGCCTCGCGGACCGAAGCGGAGTCCGCGGGTGCGTCGTCCCCGTCGTCCGACAGGTGGAGGAAGCCGGCGATCCCGGCCACCACCAGCACCGCCAGTGCCAGTCCCGCCAGGAGCCAAGCCGGTACGCCGGCCCTAGGCTCGGGCTCGGGCTCGGGCGCGCCGGTCAGGGCGGTCGCGGGCTCGGGCGGCACGGACAGTTCCTCGTCGAGATCGGGGGCGGCGAGCTCTTCGTCGACGTCGGGCTGGGCGAACTCCGCGTCGTAGCCCGCCCGAGCCTCCGCATCGAGCAGCACCTTGGCAGCGCTGTTGTAGAGGTCGAAGCGACGATCGGTGGGCTCGAGGTCGGAGGTCGCTGCCTTCCAGGCAGCACGGATCTCGGCTTCCGTCGCGTCGGGGGCCACACCGAGCACGTCGTACCAGCTGGCGCTCACTGCTGTCCCTCCTTCGGCCTCTTCGATCCCTCATCACTGGGCGCGGCCGACGGGTCCCCGGGGGTCTCCACCTCGGCCGGTGCCTCCGTGACGGCGGTGCACTCCGGGTCCTGGGCCACGTTGCACGGAGCCCGGTCGACCAACCAGGTGCCGCCGCTCTTCACGAGCCAGATCTCCAGCGTGTAGCCGGTCGGCTCCTCCGTCTTGTCCGCGAGGCTGCGAGCCGTCTCGCCACCCACCAGCACCTTCGCCCGGTCGTCACTGATCTCCACGACCCCGGCCCGGTCGACGGTCGTGCTGGTGCCGAAGCCCTGCACGGCGAGTGGGGTCACGTTGGCGAGTTGCTGTTCGAACTGCTCCTTGTAGGAGGTGGAGACGAGGGGACTCACCCGGTCGCGGTAGGCAGTGAGCAGGTTCTGCTCGTCGAGGTCCTTCGGCCCGAAGTTGGAGGCGGCCTCGATGTAGCCCCGCGCCGCGATCATCGCCGCATCACGGTCGCTGACGGTGACGCCGTCAGCGGAGTCTCGGTCTCGCACCTCGTGGACGAGCCAGAAGAGCGACGCCACCAGCGCCACGGCGAGCACCCCCGCCAGGACGCTCCTCAGCAGCTGGGACCGGGGAAGGTCTCGAGCACGGATCCGAACAAGCTCACTCCGTCGTCGTCGTGGACTGGCGCAGCAGCAGCCACTCCAGGGTGGGGGTCCCACCGGGCGCGGCCACGTTACCCGCTGCGTCCCCACCGACGCGGCCGTCCACGCCAGTCGCCCAGACCAGCTCGTCGTCCGCCGGGTCGAGCGTGGCGATCACCGGAGCACGCTTGAGCACGTTCTGCGCGCCACGCGGGTTGGACTTGGTGGCCGGCTCGGTGCATCCCACGTCAGGGAGCTCGGCGTTGGCGCCGTTGGCCGGGTTGCGTTGGTCAGTCGCCTCGTAGCCGTTGTGACACAGCTGGTGGGGGTGAGAACCAGACCGAAGTGGGCGTCGTACAGACCGCTGTCGGGGTCCTTCGCGACCACGGTGAAGCCGCCCTCAACCGCGTAGGGATAGATGGCCAACAGGTGCTCCACACCGTCGAGGTTGTCGACGATCACCTCACTGGTGGTGCGCAGGTTGTTGAGCAGCGACGTGATGTCTACGTCGTTCTCCTCGATGAACCGGCGCACCGTGTTGGCGGCCGACGAGCCGTTGTCGATGACGGTGCGCAGGTCTGCGTCGGCTCCGGCGAGGGTGGTGGAGAACAGGCTCAGGTCACGGGTGAAGCTGCGGATCGAGCTCGCGAGGTCGACCTGGGAGGTCAGCACCGTGTTGCTCGACCGGATGAGGGCGGTGGTGAGGTCGAAGTTGGCATCGGCGGTCTCGATGAACGAGGTGGTCGTGTCGATGATCTGACCGAGGTCCTCACCGGTGTCCTCGAAAGCCGCACCGAACTCCTGGACCACGGTGCGCAGGGCGTCGCGGTCCACTCCCCGACCGTGGTGGCGAGATCGCCGATGAGCTTGGAGGTGGAGATGGGAATGTCGGTGTTGGCCTGGGCGATCTCCGAGGACTCCTTGAGATAGGGCCCCTCGTCGACCAGCGGCTGGAGGTCGACGAACTGCTCGCCGACGGCCGATCGGTTGGCGACGATGGCCAACGTGTCGGCCGGGATCTTGTCCCAGCCGTTCTCGATGTCGAGGATGACGTCGACGCCCTCGGCGGTCAGCTTCATCTCCCCGACCCTGCCGATCGTCGTGCCACGATAGGTGACCTCTGCCCCCTCGAACACGCCGCCGGAGTCCGGGAAGTGAGCGACGACCGTGTAGGTGTCGTCGAACAGGAGCCGGTCGAGCCGGGCGTACTTCGCGCCCACGAACGTGACACCCAAGAGGGTGATGACGACGAAGATCGCCAGCTGGATCTTGGTACGACGGGTGATCACTGGGCCACTCCCCTCAGCAGCAGACCGGCCAACGTCGGGTCGATCTCCTCCATCACCGCGGTCAGCGGCACGTCGATCTCGCCGGGAGCGGCCCGGTTGCGGCCGGTCGCGCTCCCGGTGTCGTCGGTGGCGCCCGTGGTGCGCGGATTGGGCAGCAGGCCGCCACCGCTGAGCAGGGCGCAGACGAGGTTCTGCTGGTTCGCCCCGTCGCGACAGTAGGTGAGCAGGTCCGCCGGGTTGTCCACGTTGGGCAGGATCTCGGGCAAGGACCCCTGCCCCGGCTCCCCCAGGAGCCGCAGGTCGAGCTTGATCGCGAGGTTGACGTAGTCACCCATGTTGAGGTTGCGCGCCACCTGCGGGTCGCGGCCCACCGACTCGTCGACGAACGGGTAGGTCAGGAAGACGCTGAAGGCATTGGCGAAGTCGTCACCGGTCTCGGCGAGGCTGAACAGCACCGGCTGCAGCTGTTCGAGAGCATCGATGGTGACCGTCTTGGTCGACTTGATCACCCGGGTGCCCACGTTGCCCAGCTCGTTGAGCGCCTCGAGCATCTTCACCAGGTCGTCACGTTGCTGGTCGATCGAGGTGAGGGCAGCCGGCAACTCGTCGAGTGCGCTGGTGATCGCGTCACGCTGCTCGTTGATGCTGATCGACAGGGAGTTGAGCTTCTCGATGGCAGTGACGATGTCGTCCTTGTTGTCGTCGAGCTCGCCCATGAAGGTCTGCAGCTGGCTGAGCACCGACTTCGCGGCGCCCTCGCGGCCCTTGAAGGTCTTGTTGAGTTCCTGGGTGATCGTGCGGATCTTGTCGATGCCACCACCGTTGAGCACCAGGCTCAGGGCGCTGAGCACCTCCTCGACCTCAGGATTGCGATTGGTGCGCTCCACGGCGATCTGGTCGTCGTCCGCCAAGGGCTCGGCAGACGGATCGGAGGGTGCGCTCAGCGAGACGAACTTCTCGCCGAGCAGGCTGGTCTGACGAATCGACGCCTGGGCGTTGGCCGGCAACGAGACGTCGTTGCGAAGCTCCAGGGTGACCTTGGCCTGGTTGTCGACCAGCTCGATGCCGGTCACCTTGCCGACGCTGATGTCGTTGACCTTGACCGTCGACTGCGGCACGAGGTCAAGGACGTCGGGGAACGTCACCGTGACCGTCATCGGGTCGTCCCCGGTGTCCGTGCCCCCGGGCAGCGGCATGTCGTAGATGGAGAAGCCGCACGACGAGACGAGCAGTGCGGTGCCGGCGGCAAGGGCGGCGCGAAGCGACCTCCTCATCGGTTCACCCCCAACACGGCGGCGAGCGAGGGCTGTTGCCCGGGCACCGCTCCGACGGCCGCCCGGTTCTTCCCGAGCAGGCCCTCGATCAGGGCGCAGACGACGCCCGTGGGGTCGGCGGTGCCGACGACGCCGCAGAGCAACAGCGCGGGGTTGTTGACCAGCACGTGGGCGGCGTTCTCCAGGTTGGCCGAGACGTCGAGCGTGCCGGACTGCGGGTTGTAGGTGAGAGCCAGGTTGTTCATCGCCACCGGCCCTGCCGTGAGGATCTCGTCAAGTTCGGCGCGGCGTTTGACCAGCACCTTGGCGACCTTGTCGAGGCCCTTGATGTTCTTGCCTAGCAGCTCTTCGTTGTCCTTCACGAAGTCACGCACCGAGACGAGCGCACCACCCAGGTTCTCGAGCGAGGTCGCCAGCTCCTCCCGCTCCCCGGCGAGCAGCTCCGACACCTGCGCGATCGACTTGTTGAAGTCACGCACCAACGTGTCGTTGTCGGCCAGCGTCGAGATGAAGTTCTCGAGCTCCTCCGCCGCGCCGAAGAGATCGTCCTTGTTGTTCTCCAGCGTGCCGGTGAAGCGGCCGAGGTCCTTCAGGGTCTGGTTGAGCTGTTCTCCCTGCCCCTCGAAGTTGTCGGCACCCACCTGCAGCAACTCCGACAACGCGCCTTCGCTGTTGGCCCCGTCGGGCCCCAGCGCGACCGTGAGCTGGTCGATGCTCTCGTAGATCTGGTCGAGCTCCATCGGCGTGGCGGTGTCCTCCAACGCGATCTCGGCGTTGTCGGCCAGCTGGTCTCCCCCGGTGAAGACCGGCGTCAACTGCACGAAGCGGTCGCCCACCACGGCGGGCGTGACGATGACGGCCTGTACGTCGGCCGGCAGTGTGACGTCCCCGTCGTACGACAGCCGCACCTTCACCGACGTGCCGGCCGGCTCGACCGATTCGACCTCGCCGACACGGACCCCGAGGATCCGGACCTCCGAACCCTCGTAGATCGCGACGGTGCGGTCGAAGCTCGCGGTGACGTACTTGCGGTCCTCCGGGCGGAACATCGTGTAGGCGGCAGCCGCGAGCAGGGCCACGATGAGGCCCGGGACGATGAACTTCTTCATGTCAGCGCCCACCTCCCAGCTGTGGTGGCGGCGGCAGGTTGACGATCCAGGTGTCGAACCACGGGCCGTTGCCCAAGGTGCTGGCGAAGAGTCGGTAGAAGGGGGCCATCAGCCGGAGCGACTCATCGAGGTTGTCCTGGTTCTTCAGCAACGTCTTGACCACCGTGTCGAGCTGGGTCAGCGCCGGCGCCAGGTCGGCCTTGGTGTCACGCACCAGCGCCTGCAGCTCCTGCGACATGGTCGTGGTGGAGACCAACAGGTCGTGGATCGCCTCGCGGCGACCGGTCAGGGCAGTGAAGAGGATGTCGGCCTGCTTCATCAGCTTCACGATGTCCTGGTCCCGATCGCCCAGCACGCTCGAGACCTTGCGCAGGTTGACGAGCAGCGTGTTGATCTCCTCGTCGCGTGCCGCCAGGTTGCGCGACAGCTGCGAAACCCCTTGAGCGCCGCCTGGAACTCCTCCGGCGTGTTGCGGGTGAGCTCCGTGAGGGTACGGAACGACTCGGCGAGTTGATCGGTGTCGATCTCTCCGGAGCGCTCGGCCAACCCGGTGAAGGCGTCCACCACGTCGTACGGCGAGCTGGTGCGCTCGACCGGGATCTCGGTGCCCTCCTTCATCTGCCCCGAGCCCACGGGCTCGATGGCGAGGAACATGGCGCCCAGCAACGTCTTGACCTTGATCTCGGCGCGTGACTCGGGACCGAAATCGGCTCCCGCATCGATCTTGAACGTGACCTTGACGTGGTCGCCGTCGAGCGCGACCTCCTCCACCTTGCCGACCCGGACACCGGCGATGCGGACCTCGTCGCCCGACTTGAGGCCACCGGCCTCGGCGAAGGCCGCGTGGTAGGTGTCGCCGCCACCGATCAACGGGAGGTCGTCGGCGCGGAAGGCCATCAGGATCGCTGCCGCGATCACGGCGAGGCCGATCGCTCCGATGACGACGGGGTTGCGCTCACGGAAGGGCTTGCTCATGACAGGAAACACCTCTTCGGTGTCGTGTTCTCCGTCAGCGGATAGGTCACCGAGAGGGGAGGCAACGGGCCCACCTTCACCTGGCCGGTGAACGAGCACAGGAAGAAGTTGAAGTAGGAACCGTAGGTGGCGGTGCGCCCGATCTTGTTGAGCTTGATCGGCAGCACCTGCAGTGCCCTGTCGATCTCCCCACGGTTCCTGGCGAGGTTGGTGGCCACCTTGCGCAGGCCCTTGACGTCGTTGACCAGGGGGCGCGGATGCCCTTCGCGAGGCCGGCAGTCTCGACGGCGAGCTCCGAGATGTCGTCGAGCGAGTCCAGGATCGCGTCCTTGTCCTTCACCAGGCCGGTCACGAGGGTGCGCAGGTTCTGGATGAGGGCGCTGAGCTCCTCGTCGCGGTCACCCACGGTCACCAACACCTCGTTGAGGTTGGTGATGAGGTCACCGATCACGGCATCCCGCTCAGCCAGGGTCGAGGTGATCGAGGCGGTGTGGCCGAGGAGTCCCTCCACCGTGCCACCCTCGTTCTGGAAGACTTGGATGATCTCGTAGGAGAGCTGGTCGAGGTCTTGGGGTGAGAGCGCCTGGAAGAGGGGCTTGAATCCGTTGAACAGCACCGTCAGGTCGAGGGCCGGATCGGTCCGCTCGGGTGGGATCACCTTGTTGGTCGGCTGCGCGCCCGAGCTCTCCCCGGACTCGCTGAGCGCGAGATAGCGCTGCCCGACGAGGTTGCGGTAGCGGATGGCGACGGTGGTGGCGTCGGTGACCTTCGCCTTCTCGGCCACGCTGAAGGTGACGCGGGCGCGGGTGCGGTTGACGATCTCGACGTCCTTGACGCTGCCGACCTTGACGCCCGCGACGCGGACGTCGTCGCCCTTCACCACACCAGTGGCGTCTTCGAAGTCGGCCCGGAACTCACGGCTGGCTCCGGTCGTGATGTTGCCGATGACCATCACCAGGGCGCTGGTGAAGATCGCGGTGATCACCATGAACACCACCAGCTTGACGAGATCGGCGCCGGTGCGCTTGTCGAGGAAGCTCACTGGACACTCACCTCCGTGCCGCGGAGCATCGGAGCGTAGAGGAGCACACCGAGGTCGGAGACGTCGTCGGCGTCCTGGCCGAGCTGCGCACCCACGAGCCCGCGCGCAAGATCGGTCTCCTCGGAGGAACCGGCGCTGCTGCTCATCTCGAAACCGGGAGCGGTGCGCATGGTGCCCTTGCCGGTGCCACGGTTGACACCGTCGTCGAAGTTCGGCGGGTTCTGGAAACGGTTGCCCTGGTTGTAGGACGGGTTGGGCAACTGGCCGCAGTGCGGGCCGTTCTTCGCGTTGAGCACGGGGCGGTCCGACTGGTCGTAGGCACGGGGCTGGTTGGGGATGACCTCGAGGTTGATGTGCAGCTGGAAGCCCCGGAATGCCTCGGCCTGTGCCTTCCCGGCGTTGACGACGCCGGAGACCAGGCAGGGGAAGCCGGGCGCATACTTGCCCAACACCTTGAGCTGCTGGGAGCTCAGTTGTGCCACCCGGACGAGGTTCTGCTCGTTCTTGTCGAGGAAGGCCCCGGTCACCGCGGAGAAGCGGGCGACGTCCTTGAAGAGCTTGTTGAGGTCGTCCTCGCGTTCCAGCAGCGTGTTGGCGGTGGTGACGGTGCCGCGCAGGATGTCGGCGATCTCGGGCATCACGTCTTCGTAGACACCAGCGACCTCGCTGGTCAGCTTGATGTCCTCGACCAGTTCGGGAAGCTGCGGGTTCATCTTGCGCAGGTAACGATCGAGCGTCTCCAGGCTGCGCCCCAGCCCCTCGCCGCGACCTTCGAGAGCGCTGGCGACGGCGTTGAGGGTGTGGGCGAGATCTTGGGGTTGCACCGTCCGCAGCAGCGGATAGAGGTCGTTGAGCGCAGCCTCCACCTCGGTGGCGACCACGGTCTGGGTGATCCGGTCGCCGGCCCTGATCGAGCCGTCGGGCGCGTCGGGCACCTGGAGCGCGACGTACTTCTCCCCAAAGAGCGTCTTGGGTTCGATGCGCGCGGTGACGTTGCGCGGAATGGTGCTGGTCCTGTCGGGATAGAGCCCCAGGACCAGCTCCGCTCCGTCCTTGGTGACCTTGGTGTCGAGCACCTCTCCCACCAGCACGCCACGGATCTTGACGTCGGCGCGCGAGGGCAGGGACAGCCCGACCGTGGACGATTCCAAGGTGACCTTGTCGTAGTCGGTGAACTTCTTGGTGAAGATCGCGCCGGTCAACCAGACACCCCCGGCGAGCAGCGCCAGGAAGACCAGGCCGACCAGCTTGTGGCTGGTGAAGATCTTGCGCACGCCGTCAACCTGCCAATCTGACGGTCGTCGAGGTGCCCCAGATCGCCATCGACAAGAAGAGGTCGACCACGTTGATCGCGACGATCGAGGTGCGCACCGCCCGACCGACCGCGACGCCCACGCCGGCGGGACCACCGCTGGCGTTGTAGCCGTGGTAGCAGTGGATGAGGATCACCGTGACCGCGAAGACCATCACCTTGCCGAAGGACCACAGCACGTCACCCGGTGGCAGGAACTGCTGGAAGTAGTGGTCGTAGGTGCCCGTGCTCTGACCGAAGAACATGGTGACGGTGAGGCGCGTGGCGAAGTAGGAGGAGAGCAGGCCGACCACGTAGAGCGGAATGACCGCGATCAGGCCCCCGATGATCCGGGTCGTCACCAGGAACGGCAGCGAGGGGATCGCCATGACCTCGAGCGCGTCGATCTCCTCGGAGATCCGCATCGCCCCGAGCTGGGCGGTGAAGCCGCAGCCGACCGTGGCGGCCAGGGCGATGCCGGCCACCAGCGGGGCGATCTCACGGGTGTTGAAGTAGGCGGAGACGAACCCGGAGAACGCGGCGGTTCCGATCTGGTTGAGGGCGGCATAGCCCTGCAGGCCCACCTCGGTGCCGGTGAAGAAGCACATCGCCGTGATCACGCCGACGGTGCCGCCGATGACGGCAAGCGAACCCGAGCCGAGGGTGACCTCGGCGAGGATGCGCATGACCTCCTTCTTGTAGCGGCGGATCGTGCGTGGCGTCCAGGCCAGTGCCCGGATGAAGAAGACGAGCTGCTCACCCATCGTGTCGAGCAGCTTGGCGGGGCGGTCGATGACCGCACGCAGGTTGGCCATCGCCCTCACCCTGTCTTCGGTGGCACGAGCTGGAAGTAGATCGCGCTCATGACGAAGTTGACGATGAACAGGAGCAGGAACGAGATCACGACCGACTCGTTGACGGCGTCACCGACACCCTTCGGACCACCACCGGCGTTCATCCCCTTGTAGCAGGCGACGATGGCGGCGATGAGCCCGAAGACGAGGGCCTTGAGCATGCCCTGCCACAGGTCGGCGAGCTGAGCGAGCGCCGTGAAGCTCGACAGGTAGGCCCCTGGTGTGCCGTCCTGCAGGACCACGTTGAAGACGTAGCCGCCGGAGACACCCACGACCGAGACAAGTCCGTTGAGGAAGACCGCGACGAGCATGCACGCCAGCACCCTGGGCACGACCAACCGCTGGATCGGGTCGATGCCCAGCACCATCATGGCGTCGAGCTCCTCCCTGATCTTGCGGGCGCCCAGGTCGGCTGCGATGGCCGAGCCGGCCGCTCCTGCGATCAGCAGCGACGTGGCGATGGGCCCTGCTTCGCGCACCACGGCGAGCACCGAGGCCGAGCCCGTGAACGACTCCGCGCCGAACTGCTTGATCAGGCCACCCACCTGCAGCGCGATGACTGCGCCGAAGGGGATGGCCACCAAGGCCGTGGGGATGATCGTCACCGACGCGATGAACCAGGCCTGCTGGATGAACTCTCGCAGTTGGAACGGTCGGCGGAAGAGGCCACGACCCACGTCGAGAGCGAAGGCAAAGAGGTTGCCTGCTGTCCCGACGGGGCGCAACACCCGTGCTGAGGTGATCGCCATGTGTGTCTTGCTGGCTCAGGAACCCGGCGCGAGGCCAGCGTTGGCGGACTGGAACGACCCCGGGGGCGGGACCACCCCGTTGAGGCGGCACCACTCGCCAGCAGGCCGCTGCCGCTTGCGTGCGATACCGCTCGACGGCTCGAGTTGCAGCGGGATCGGCGGCAGCGGCGGCATCTCGATGTCCTTCTCGGCAGCGAGCTCGTCGGCGTCCTTCTCCTCCGACATGCCGATGGGGCCGACGGTCTGGGCGTTGAGGAACTGGCGCACGACCGGTTCCTCGGAGCTCAGCAGCATCTCGCGGGGCCCGAACATCGCCAGGTGCTTGTGATAGAGCAGACCGATGTTGTCGGGCACCGTCCGGGTGCTGTTGATGTCGTGGGTCACGATCAGGAACGTCGCGTCGATCTGCGCGTTCAGGTCGATGAAGAGCTGGTTGATGAACGACGTACGCACCGGGTCGAGGCCGGAGTCGGGCTCATCGATGAGGAGGATCTCCGGGTCGAGGACCAGCGCGCGGGCCAAGCCGGCACGCTTGCGCATGCCTCCGGAGATCTCGCCGGGCAGCTTGTCCTCGGCGCCGATGAGACCGACGAGGTCCATCTTCTCCATGACGATGCTGCGGATCTCGGACTCGTTCTTCTTCGTGTGCTCACGCAACGGGAAGGCCACGTTGTCGAAGAGATTCATGGAGCCGAACATCGCGCCGTCCTGGAACAGCACGCCGAAGAGCTTCCGGATCTCGTAGAGCTCCTTCTCGGAGCAGGAAGCGATGTCGGTCCCCTCGATGAGGATGGAGCCCTTGTCGGGCTTGATCAGCCCGATCAGCGCCTTCAGGAACACCGACTTGCCGGTTCCGGACGGCCCCAGCATGACCGAGACCTCCCCGGCCGGGATCGTCAGTGAGACGTCACCCCAGATGAGCTGCTTGCCGAACGACTTCGTCAGTTCGTCAATCTTGATCTCAACGCCCATGGGGTCCTCTCCCTCGTGCTCACGCCAAACTTGCTCTGCCGGGGATGGCCCCGCTCGCAGGCAACTTCTCAGTAACAACGCGCCTGCCGGGCCAGAGGTTACGGGTTTTTGCGGTGTAGGTCACGCCCGTCCTGAGGAATGAGTCACCTGGCCAGCAAGGGGTCCGGCAGGGACACGAAGGGCGGCCCTCCCCTGAGGGAGGACCGCCCGTCGGCGTTGGCTCCGGTCCGCGGACCGGAGCCGGAGATCACTTGACCGAGACAGCGGCGCCGGCGCCTTCGAGGGCTTCCTTCGCCTTGTCGGCCGCAGCCTTGTCGACACCCTCGAGGATGGCCTTGGGGGCGCTCTCGACGAGCTCCTTGGCCTCCTTCAGACCGAGGGAGGTCAGGGCGCGCACCTCCTTGATGACGTTGATCTTCTTGTCACCGGCGGCGTCGAGGATGACGTCGAAGCTGTCCTTCTCCTCAGCGGCAGCGGCGTCGCCGCCACCAGCGGCCGGGGCAGCAGCAACGGCGACCGGCGCAGCGGCGGTCACGCCGAAGGTCTCCTCGAACTGCTTCACGAACTCGGAGAGCTCGATGAGGGTCATTTCCTTGAACGCGTCGAGCAGCTCGTCGGTGGTGAGCTTCGCCATGATGGCGTTTCCTTCCGTTGGTGGCCCCCGTCGGTTCGGCGAGGGCCAGGGTTACAGGTGGTACGTCGGCCTGGGTCAGGCTTCGGTGGACTCGGCAGCCTCGTCGGCAGCCGGGGTGACCTCGGCGGTGTCTTCGACCGGAGCGGGAGCACCGGCACCACCTGCGAGGATCGAGGGGTCCTGCTGGGCCTTGGCCTCCAGGGCGCCGGCGAGCCGGGCAGCCTGGGAGATCGGGGCGTTGAGCAGGTAGACGGCCTGGGAGAGCGAAGCCAGCATTGCGCCGGCCAGCTTGCCCAGGAGGACCTCGCGCGACTCGAGGTCTGCCAGCTTGGCGACCTCCGACGCGTCGAGGAAGTTGCCGTCCAGGACGCCGCCCTTGATGACGAGGGCGGGGTTGGCCTTGGCAAAGTCACGCAGGCCCTTGGCAGCCTCGACCACGTCACCGCTGATGAAGGCGATGGCGGTCGGACCGACCAGGAGCTCGTCGAAGCCGTCGATTCCCGCTTCCTTGGCGGCAATCTTGGCGAGCGTGTTCTTGACCACGGCATAGTTGGCGTTCTCGCCGAGGGAGCGCCGCAACTGCTGCAGCTCCCCAACGGTGAGACCGCGGTACTCGGTCAGCACAGCACCGGCGGAAGCGTTGAACGACTCAACGACCTCGGCCACAGCTGCTGCCTTGTCTGGCCGCGCCATGGGTCTCCTTCCGAACTACTTCGTCGTCGAGACCCCCATGGCTCTCGCATCTCGGTTGAAATGCGAAACGCCCCGGCGCAGGGCCAGGGCGATCGTCCTCGGAAGGACTTGCTCTGTCACCTGCGCTGGCCGCCCCTCAGGGAGGGGACCTTCGGCGCCCTGCTTGCGCAGCACGTCGACCGGCGGTCTCTGGTTTCAGATGTGAACTATAGGTGGCCGCAGGTCACCCGGCAAAATCGCCGGTCACCAGCCGCGCTGGACCGGCCTCCTACTGCGCTTCGGGACTCTCCGCGGCCTTCATCGCCGGCGGGCGGCGGTCGGTGACGTCCTTCTTCGCCGGCGCGACGAGGCCGAAGTCCTTGCCGTACTCGGAGTAGAAGAGCGTGCTCCGGTAGTCGTCGCCGCCGCTGGTGATCAGGCTGTTGACCTGCACCGGCCGGTTCTCTGCATCCACCCAGATGTCGAGGTACTGCATGTCCTCGGTGACGCCTTGGGCTCCCATGGCGGCCGACGGGTCGACCGTGAGCTTGTAGTGGACTGCTCGTACGACGTCGTCGTCCAGCTCCTGCACGTCCTCGATTCCGACGACCTCGTACTCGCTCGGCTCGCCGAGCTTCATGAGGTTGGAGGCCGTCGCCCCCTGGAGCATCGACTCGAACGAGGCCAGGAGCTGGTCGTCGTTGGGCAGCTGGTACCAGGCCTGGTCCCACTTCTTCGGATTGAAGCCCTTGAGATAGAAGGTCTCGTCGACGTACAGGCCCTCGACGACGCTCTCCGTGGCCAGATCGTTGGTGACGGCCATCTGGATCCGGAACGTGGCGCCGGTGTCGGTGAACTGGATCTCCTGCAGCGCCTGCGGGGTGGGAGTGCCAGCAGACTCACCGTCCAGCGTCACCGTCCAGCTCTTGGCGTTCTGCTGCGCCTCGGCGATGGTCGGGAGAAGCTCCGCCGCCGGGATCGCGGTGAAGCCCTCCTCGAGCTCCGGCAGTTCCTCGGGCTCGGTCCGGTCCCCCGGCTCGTCGCTCGTCGCCGAGTTCTCGCTGCCCTTCGCCCCGGCATCCTCATCGTCGCCACCAATGGCTCCCCAACCGAGCAGGGCAGCAAGGACGACGGCACCGGTCAGGCCGGCAACAACAGCGGTGGAGCGTGGGAATTGACGCGACATGGACCGAAGTCAAGCACGCCCACCTGAGAGGAACCTGTCAGGGCGTCCGAGATGTGGCCCTCAGTTGCTCGCAATGCAGGACACCCCGGTCACCACTGGGGTGACCGGGGTGTCGCAGGTTGCGCGAGGCTCAGGCCTCTTCGTCGCTCGCCACGTTGCGGGTGCGGTTGGGGTCAACCTG
The DNA here is from genome assembly GCF_021555175.1 of Nocardioides alcanivorans. Taxonomy (GTDB): domain Bacteria; phylum Actinomycetota; class Actinomycetes; order Propionibacteriales; family Nocardioidaceae; genus Nocardioides; species Nocardioides alcanivorans. The sequence continues at coordinate 111,020 of NZ_JAKGRW010000019.1, forward strand.
GACACCCGGGCCCATCGTGGTGGAGACGGTGACCTTCTTGATGTAGCGGCCCTTGGAGCTGGCCGGCTTCAGACGAAGGACCTCTTCGAGTGCTGCGGCGTAGTTCTCCGCGAGCTGGGCCTCGGTGAAGGAGGCCTTGCCGATGATGAAGTGCAGGTTCGAGTGGCGGTCGACGCGGAACTCGATCTTGCCGCCCTTGATGTCGGTGACGGCCTTGGCGACGTCAGGCGTGACGGTGCCGGTCTTCGGGTTCGGCATGAGCGAACGGGGGCCGAGCACGCGGCCGAGACGACCGACCTTGCCCATCATGTCGGGGGTGGCGACGACGGCGTCGAAGTCGAGCCAGCCGCCGTTCACCTTCTCGATCAGCTCGTCGCCACCGACGAAGTCGGCGCCAGCCTCACGGGCGGCCTCCGCCTTGTCGGCGTTGGCGAAGACCAGGACCCGAGCGGTCTTGCCGGTGCCGTGCGGGAGGTTGACGGTGCCGCGGACCATCTGGTCGGCCTTGCGCGGGTCGACGCCCAGGCGCATGACGACGTCGACGGTCTCGTCGAACTTCTTCTTGCTGGAGCCCTTGGCGAGGTTGATCGCGGCGACGGGCGAGTAGAGAGTGTCCTTGTCGAACTTCTCTGCCGCCGCGCGGTAGGTCTTGCTGCGCTGCATGGTGTTTCCTAACTCATCGGAACGTGTGGTGCGGGCCAGCGCGGCCCTTCCACGGTGGATCAGGCTGGGATCGACGGGTCCTGCGGCTGCAGGCTCGTCGTGGCTCAGACCGTCAGTCGGTCGTGACGCCCATCGAGCGGGCAGTGCCCTCCACGATCTTCATCGCGGCGTCGATGTCATTGGCGTTCAGGTCGGGGAGCTTGGTCTGGGCGATCTCGCGGACCTGGTCCTTGGTCAGCTTGCCGACCTTGTCCTTCTGCGGCACGCCGGAGCCCTTCTTCACGCCGGCAGCCTTCTTGATCAGCTCAGCCGCCGGAGGCGTCTTGGTGATGAAGGTGAAGGAACGGTCTTCGTAGATCGTGATCTCGACCGGGATCACGTTGCCACGCATGGACTCGGTCTGCGCGTTGTAGGCCTTGCAGAAGTCCATGATGTTGACACCGTGGGGACCGAGCGCGGTACCCACCGGCGGAGCCGGAGTGGCGGAGCCAGCCTGCAGCTGCACCTTGACCAGGGCAGCAATCTTCTTCTTGGGAGGCATTGTCTAATCGGGTCCTTTTGACTTGCGGTTTCGTGGTCCTGTCGAGGGTCGGCGTGCCACCCTCTGCCACCTGTTTGTTGCTGGTGAGCCTCAGACCCGCTGGATCTGGTTGAAGCTCAGCTCGACCGGGGTCTCCCGGCCGAAGATCTCGACGAGGGCCTTGACCCTCTGCGACTCGGCGTTGATCTCGGTGATCGTCGCGTGCAGCGTGGCGAACGGGCCGTCGACCACCATGACCGAGTCGGACACGTCGAAGTCGGCGACCTCGACGGGCTTGCGAGCAGGCTGGGCGGTGGTGGTCTCGCCACCGGCGGCGGTCTCGCTCTCCACCTCGACCTCGATGGTCGGGGCGAGCCAGTTCTCCACCTCAGCCAGGCTGAGCGGCATCGGCTGGTGGGCGTTGCCCACGAAGCCGGTCACCGACGGGGTGTGACGCACTGCGGCCCACGACTCGTCGGTGAGGTCCATGCGGACCAGGACGTATCCGGGGAAACGGGTGCGGTTGACGGTCTTGCGCTGACCGTTCTTGATCTCTGCGACGTCCTCGGTGGGGACCACGACCTCGTGGATGTAGTCCTCCATGTTGAGCGAGATCGCGCGGTTCTCGAGGTTGGCCTTGACCCGCTTCTCCATGCCGGAGTAGGTGTGAACGACGTACCAGTCACCCGGCTTGGCCCACAGCTCGTTGCGCCAGGCCTCGAGCGGGTCGACAGCTTCGACGACCTCGGCGGCCTCCTCGGTCGCCGAGTCCTCGACTGCCGACTCCTCGGCGTCGAGGTCAGCCTCGGGCGCGACAGACTCCTCGGCCTGCTCCAGCGCCTCGTCAGCTGCTGCTTCGTCGTAGTGCTCCGACACGTAACGCTCCGTCATGGTTGAAAATAGGTGTCACATGGACCCGTGGCCCAAGGGGATGGTGTGGCTATTCGACGCCGGCTTTTCCGAAGATCTGGAAGACCAACTTGCCGAAGCCCAGGTCGAGCAGGGCCACGAAGCTCATCAAGATGACCACGAAGACCATCACCACGATGAAGTAGGTGACCAGCTGCTCCTGCGTCGGCCACACGACCTTCCGCAGTTCAGCGATGGACTGCTTGGTGAAGGTCACCGGGCCGGTGCGCGGGGACTTCTCTCCGGACACCGCGTCGCTCTGGGACACGTCCTCCACCTTCCACTCACTTCATGTGTGTTGGCCGCGCCACCAGCGATCGGCCGGCGGCACGACCTGTTTCCACCTTGCAGGGCACGAGGGACTTGAACCCCCAACCTTCGGTTTTGGAGACCGATGCTCTGCCAGTTGAGCTAGTGCCCTTCGATGTCTCGATCCCGTCCGCACCCTCTGGCGAGGGCGTGGCCGATCCTGGCGGGAGACACCAAGAAGTGAGTCTATGCGCAAGCCCAAGGTTGAGTCCAAATGAGGTCTGCCCCAGCGGCGTGCGGGGAACCACATGGCAGTCCGACCCGTGCCCGTGGAAACATGACCCCCGTGAGCGCGCCCGAGAACACCACGCCCCTTGCTGATCGCTCCCCCGCGGAGCTCGCCGCCTTCCTTGACGCCCAGCGTCAGGCCTACTCCGAGCTCACCTCGCGCGGGCTGGCCCTGGACCTGACTCGGGGCAAGCCTGCGCCGACCCAGCTCGACCTCTCCAACGGTCTGCTGACGTTGCCCGACGGCTTCAAGGACGCGGCGGGGGTCGACGTACGCAACTACGGCGGTCTCGACGGCATCGCCGAACTGCGCGAGATGTTCGCCGACCTGTTGTGGGTCGAGCCCGAGCAGGTCATCGCCGGTGGCAACTCCAGCCTGGTGATGATGCGCCAGGTGCTGGTGGACCTCTGGCTCAAGGGCGCCGTCGACGGCGACCGCCCGTGGGGCGCCGAGGAGAAGGTCCGCTTCCTGTGCCCCGTGCCGGGCTACGACCGCCACTTCACCCTGCTCGAGTGGTTCGGCATCGAGATGGTGACCGTGCCGATGAACGACGACGGCCCCGACGCCGATGCCGTGGAGGCGCTCGTCGCCGAGGATGCCAGCATCAAGGGCATCTGGATCGTGCCGACCTATGCGAACCCGAGCGGATCGATCGTCTCCGACGAGGTGGCCCGTCGCCTGGCCTCGATGAGGACTGCGGCGCCGGACTTCAAGATCCTGTGGGACAACGCCTACGCCTTCCACCACCTCACCGAGGACGAGGCCAAGAGCGCCGACATCCTCACGCTGGCTGCCGAGGCGGGGCATCCCCACCGGGCGATCATGTTCGCCTCGACGTCCAAGATCACGTTCGCCGGCGCCGGGGTGGCCTTCCTGGCTGGCTCGGTCGAGACGGTGAAGTGGTACGTCGGTCACCTCGGCAAGGGTGAGATCGGCCCCGACAAGATCAACCAGCTGCGGCACTCACAGTTCTTCGGCTCGGCCCAAGGCGTGCGTGACCACATGCAGAAGCACCGCGACATCATCGCGCCGAAGTTCGCCGAGGTGGAGCGCGTGCTCAGCAGTCAGCTGGGCGGACTCGGGGTGGCCGAGTGGACGAAGCCCACCGGGGGTTACTTCGTGAGCCTCGACGTGCTCGACGGCACCGCGTCGCGGGTCGTCCAACTGGCCAAGGAGGCAGGCATCGCGCTCACCCCGGCCGGCTCGTCCTTCCCCTACGGCGACGACCCCAACGACCGCAACATCCGGCTCGCACCCACCTTCCCCACACCTGAGGCGGTGGTCGAGGCCATGGAGGCCGTGACGACATGCGTGCTGCTGGCGGCCGCGGAGAAGCTCGCCGGCTGACCACCGTGACGGGTCTGCGGCGCGACCTCGCCAGCCTGCCGAAGGCGCATCTGCACCTGCACTTCACGGGGTCGATGCGCCACACGACCCTGGTCGAGCTCGCGCTGCGTGACGGCATCCACCTCCCCGATGCACTGGTGGAGGACTGGCCGCCGCAGCTCTCGGCCGCCGACGAGAAGGGCTGGTTCCGCTTCCAACGGCTCTACGACGTGGCCCGTTCGGTGCTGCGCACCCCCGACGACGTACGCCGCCTGGTGTTCGAGGCTGCCGAGGACGACGTCCGCGAGGGCGGCCGGTGGCTGGAGATCCAGGTCGACCCGAGCGGCTACGCCAACCTCTTCGGCGGGATCACTGCCTTCACCGACCTGGTGCTCGACTGCGTGCGCGACGCCTCCGAGCGCACCGGGCTGGGGATGGCCGTGGTGATCGCGGCCAACCGCACTCGTCACCCCCTCGATGCCCGCATCCTCGCCCGACTGGCAGCCCAGTACGCCGGGCGCGGCGTGGTCGGCTTCGGGCTCTCCAACGACGAACGGCGCGGCTCCACGGCCGACTTCGCGCACGCCTTCTCGATCGCGGAACGGGCGGGCCTGATGCTGGCGCCGCACGGCGGTGAACTGCGCGGCCCCGATCACGTGCGACTCTGCCTGGACCACCTGCATGCCGACCGCCTCGGGCACGGAGTGCGCTCGGCCGAGGACCCGGCGCTGTTGGAGCGCATCGCGGCCGCAGGCGTCGCGCTGGAGGTCTGCCCGGTCTCCAACGTCGCCCTGGGCGTCTACTCGGACCTGACGTCGGTGCCGTTGCCCCAACTCCTGGAGGCAGGGGCCACCGTGGCACTCGGCGCCGACGACCCGCTGCTCTTCGGCTCCCGGCTCGAGGGCCAGTACGCCACCATGCGTGCCGCCCACGGGCTCAGCGACGCCCAGCTCGCCGAACTCGCCCGGATGTCGTTCCGCGCCTCCCGGGCTCCCTCCGACCTCGTCGCCCGGGCCCTCGCCGACATCGACACGTGGCTGGCCACTCCGGCGTCCTACTGACCCTCCGCCGCGCCCCGGTCATTTCCTTGACTTCGTCAACCATCGGGGTCGTCCCTAACAGATTTGTAGTTTTCGGGCCAGAAATCTACAAATCTGTTAGGGACGATCCCGCGTTCACAGGGAGCAGTTGACCAGGACGGGTTCGTTGACGAGGCGGATGCCGAAGGCTGACTCCACCCCGTCGCGGACGTGGCGGGCGAGGGCGAGGAGGTCGGCGGCGGTGGCGGCGCCGCGGTTGGTCAGGGCCAGCGTGTGCTTCGTGGAGAGGCTGGCTGGGGCACCGGGTGCGAGGGAGAAGCCCTTGCCAAAGCCGGCGTGGTCGATGAGCCAGGCTGCACTGGTCTTCACGGTGCCGTCGGGCTGGTCGAACCGGGGGCACCGGCAGGCAGCGCGGCGGCCTCCGTCACGGTGAGCACCGGGTTGGTGAAGAACGAGCCGGCGCTCCAGGTGTCGTGGTCAGCGGCGTCGAGCACCATGCCCTTGCCCGCGCGCAGAGCCAGGACCGAGGCTCGTACGGCGGCCAGTGGGGCCCGCTCCCCGGCTCGACTCCCAGCGTGCGCGCCAGCTCGGCGTAGCGGACCGGCTGTCCCAGTGGGTCGACGGCGAGACGGAAGGTCACGGCGAGCACCACGAACCGGTCCGGATCCGCCTTGAACCTGCTGTGCCGGTAGCCGAAGGAGCACTCATGACCGGCGAAGCGTCGTACCCCCGAAGACGGCGGTCCCAGACGGTGACCTCGGCGACGGTGGCGGAGACCTCCTGACCGTAGGCTCCGACGTTCTGGATCGGGGTGGCCCCGACCGCGCCGGGGATCCCGGAGAGCGCCTCGATGCCGCTCCAGCCCTCCGTGACGGCGCGGGCGACGAAGTCGTCCCAGCCCACGCCCGCCTGGGCCGTCACGAGCACCTCAGGGCCCTCCTGCGCCACCTCGACGCCCTCGGTGGCCACCCGGACGACCGTCCCCGCGAAACCCTCGTCCGCCACCAGCAGGTTGCTGCCGCCGGCGACGAGCAGCACCGGCTCCGCCACGGCATCGGCGGCGGCGACGGCGTCGGTCAACTCGGCCAGGGTGGTGGCATGCACCAGACGGCCTGCGGGGCCGCCGACACGCAGGGTGGTGAGTTCGGCGAGGCGCGCCTCAGGCACGCACGACCGCCTTCATCGCACCCAGCACCGACACCTCGCCGCTGGTGACGGAGACCGCGAGGGTGCGCGTGCCCTCCCCTCGGCGCTGACCTTGCCGCTGACGGTGACGGTGACGCCGGCGTCGTCGTCAGGGACCACGACAGGCTTGGTGAACTTGGCCCCGAACTCGACGATCCGGTCGGGGCCCCGGCCCATTCCTCCACCGCGCGGGTGGCCAGGGCCAGGGTCAGCATGCCGTGGGCGATCACGCCGGGCAGCCCGACAGAGGTCGCCACGCGCTCGGACCAGTGGATCGGGTTGAAGTCACCGCTGGCCCCCGCATAGCGGACCAGGTCGGCCCGGGTGACGGTGAACTCCCGGGGAGTGAGCTCGGTCATCTCAGGCCTCCGACCGGTGGATCAGCGTGGACTTGGTGCGGCACACGACGGAGCCGTCGGCGGCCTTGATGAGGCTGGTGGTGCCGATGATGTCGTTGCCGCCGATCTGGCGCAGCGTGTCGACCACGAGGGTCGCGGTGAGCACGTCGCCCACCTGCACCGGCCGCTCGTAGGCGAAGCGCTGCTCGCCGTGCACGATGCGGAAGAGGTCGGCCTCGACGTCTGCCAGGAAGTCGTTCATCGCGGCAAAGGCGACCACGATCGGGAAGGTCGGCGGCACGACGCCGTCGACCGGACTGGTCCCGATCGCCTCCGCGAACTCGCGGACCTTGACCTGGGTGACCTCGTAGGGCGTGGTCGGCGGGAACTCCCTGCCCACCAGGGCGGCGTCGATCGGCATGTCGCGAACGCTACCAACGCCCGTCCGCGGACGCTCCGCCGCGTTCCGCCGGGTACGTCGCCCCGCGAGCCGTGCGCTCGGCGTACCCCTGCTCGAGCCCCAACTGAAGGTTCGCCGCCCCCAACTGAAGGTTCGCCGTGCCTGACTGAAGGTTCGCGCTGCAAATGGCGTCGAGGGCGACACCCCAAGAGCTGGGGTGTCGCCCTCGACGGACGATTGAGCGAACCGCGTCAGCGGGTCTCGCGGTGCACGGTGTGCGTGCGGCAACGCGGGCAGAACTTCTTCAGGTCGAGCCGGTCGGGGTCGTTCCGACGGTTCTTCTTGGTGATGTAGTTCCGCTCCTTGCAGTCCACGCACGCGAGCGTGATCTTCGGACGAACGTCAGAGCTCTTGCTGGCCACGGGGATCCTTCTCCACAGTTGTTGCACCGGATGGTGCGCGTTGCGTCGTATTGAGTAGCGAGGGCCGGACTCGAACCGGCGACACCACGATTATGAGTCGTGTGCTCTAACCACCTGAGCTACCCCGCCACCGGGACGGGGCTCCCGGCCGGATCTCTCCGGCCGGGTTCCCTACCCAGAGCCCCTTTACGGAATCGAACCGTAGACCTTCTCCTTACCATGGAGACGCTCTGCCGACTGAGCTAAAGGGGCGCAGCGACGAGAACGATACACAGACATGGGCGAGCACCAAAATCGAATGCCCACCGCACCTCAGGAGCGATCGATCCTGGCGAACGGGCGCGCTTCCTCCAGCTCGAACGCGAGCTCCAGGAGCGTCGCTTCCTGCCCCCTGGCAGCGGCGAACATCTGGCCCTGCGGGAGGCCCGAAGCAGTGGTCGCCAAGGGCAGCGAGATCGCCGGCTCCCCGGTGGCGTTCTGCAGCGGCGTGAAGGCCACCCAGTCGAGCAGGCGGTCCATGATCACGTCGAACTCCTGGGTCGGATCGAGGTGTCCGACGAGCGGGGTCTCGTGTCCCAAGGTGGGCGTGAGGACCACGTCGTGGTCTCGGAAGAAGCGCTGCGAGACCTTGCCCGACGCAGCCAACCGAGCAGTCGCCAGCGGCACCTTGTGCAGGTTGCGCTTGAAGTGCGAGAAGAGCCCGAGGGTCAGGTTGTCGAGCCGGCTGCGGTCCCAGGTGCGGTTGAACGACCGCTTGCCGTTCAGCACGATGAACGAGGCCAGCAGGGCCCAGTAGAGCTGGAAGTCCTCCGGGAAGGAGCCCGGCACCGGAGGCTCGACCTCGGTGACGCAGTGCCCCAGGTCCTCCAGCAGCCGCCCGGTCTCGCGGGTGAGTTCCGCCACTTCCGGGGTGGCTGCACGACCCACGGAGGTGGTGACCAACGCCACCTTCAGGCGACGTCGTCCCGGCCGCTGGATGTCGCCGACCGGGGAAGCTTGAGGTTGCGGTGCACCTTCTCGGCCTCCCTGAGGAAGGCCGCGGTGTCCCGCACGGAGCGGGTGACCACGCCGTCCGCGACGATCCGCACCGGCATGTCGCGGTTCATCTTGTCCTGGGCGATGCGGTCGCGGGTCGGCTTGAAGCCGACGAGGCCGTTGACCGACGCGGGGATCCGGATGGAGCCGCCACCGTCGTTGGCATGGGCGATCGGGAGGGCACCGGAGGCCACCAGCGCGGCCGCCCCGGACGAGGAGGCTCCAGCCGTGCGGTCGAGGTCCCAGGGGTTGCGCACCGGACCGATCCGGGGATGCTCTGCCACCGCACTGAAACCGAACTCGGACAGCTGGGACTTGCCCAGGACGAGCATGCCCGTGGCGCGATACATCGCCGCGAAGTCACCGTCCGCGTGGGCGGGGCCGGCGACGAAGGCGTCGCATCCCTGGCGAGTCGGCATGCCGGCGACGTCGGAGTTGTCCTTCACCAGGGTCGGGATGCCGGAGAAGAAGCCCGAACGCGGCGCCCGGGCCTCGCTGCGGGCCCGTTCCCAGTCGCGGTGGGCCACGGCGCCCAGCTGCGGATCGACGGCGTCGATGCGAGCGATGGCGGCGTCGACGAGCTCTGGCGACGAGACCTCGCCACGCTCCAACAGGTCGACCAGGGCAACAGTGTCGTGGTCACCGAGGGCGTCGTCGGTGAACGCATGGATGCGGCTCATGGCCGCAGGCTACCGCCGAGTAGCCGGGGCCGACGTGACACCCGTCACGTGAGCAGGTGCACCGCCACGGGCACCACGAGACTGGTGACCAGCGCGGTCAAGCCCATCGAGAGACCGGCGAAGGCACCTTCGGTCGGGTGTTCGTGCAAGGACCGCGAGGTCCCGACGCCGTGCGAGACGGCGCCCATCGCCAGACCGCGGGCGCGCCGGTCCCGGATGCGCAGCAGGTCCATGAGTGCGGGGGCGAAGACGGCGCCGAGCACGCCCGCCGCGATCGTGAACGCCGCCACGAGCGCCCCGATGCCACCCGCGTGCTCCGTGATCTGGATGGCGATGGGGGTGGTCGCCGACTTCGGGGCCATCGTCAGCTCCAGGGCCTCACTCCCGCCGAGCAGGCGCACCAGCACCATCCCCGTCACCACCGAGACGATCGCCCCGACGGGGATCGCCACCAGCATCGGCAGCAGCACCGCCCGCACGTGGCGCACCTGGCGATACAGGGGTACGGCGAGCGCCACCGTCGCGGGTCCGAGGAAGAAGGCGACGATCGAGGCGCCGGAGAGGTATTCGTCGTAGTCGACGTCGAGCAGCCACAGCAGTGGTCCGACGACGATCACGGCGATCAGCACCGGCTGGGCAAGGGCGTGGTTGCCCGACCACCGCTTGATCTCGACTCCGATGCGGTAGCCGACCAACGTGAGCAACACGCCCGTCAGTGGGGACGTGCGGAGCATCTCGTGCACCTCGCTCATGCCGGCTCCCCCGACGCTTCCTCGTGGCCTCGCTTGCCCCGCAGCAGGAGGGTCACGAGCAGGCCGGTGGCAGCGAGGCCGAGCAGCCACGAGAGCACCAGGCCGCCCGCAATCGGGAGCCAGTCATCGCGGAGCACCGCGAAGTAGGTGATGATCCCGACCGCGGGCGGGATGAAGAAGAGCTGCAGGTGGCGCAGCATCGCATCGGAGGCTCGGAGCACACCGGCGTCCGCAGGCGGTTTGCGCAGCAGCAACGCCACCACGAGCAGCAGCATGCCGATCACCGGCCCCGGCACGGGCAGGTGCAGCACCCTGGCCAGGAACTCACCGATGAATTGGAAGACGAGCAGCCACATCACCCCGTTCAGCACGGCAGGCCCTCGGCGTTCCACAGTCCGCTGGTGCCGCGCCGGTGGCACCCGACGAGATGGGTGTCGACCAGGCCGACGGCCTCCATCAACGCATGCATGGTGGTGGGGCCGACGAAGCTGAAGCCGCGCTTCTTGAGCGCCTTGCTGAGCGCCGTGCTCTCGGGCGAGACCGTCGGCACCTCGGTGAGGAACCGCGGGGTCGGCGTACGCGCGGGGCGGAAGGAGCCGACGAATGCCTCGAGCCCCTCCTGCTCACGCAGGGCGAGGATCGCACGGGCGTTGACCAGGCAGGCCTCGATCTTGCGACGGTTGCGAACGATCGACGCGTCCTGCATCAGGTCGTCGACGCGCGGCGGGTCGAACTCGGCGACCGCATCGGCGTCGAAACCAGCGAACGCGCGGCGGAAACCTTCGCGCTTGTCGAGGATGATCCGCCAGGAGAGACCGGACTGGAAGGCCTCGAGCGTGATCCGCTCGAAGAGGGCGGACTCGCCGTGGACGGGCAGGCCCCACTCCGTGTCGTGGTAGTCGCGCATGGTGCCGGGGGTGCCGGCCCACGGACAGCGCGCAACGCCGTCGTCCCCGATCACTGCGTCACTCACGTGAACATCATGCCCCGAGCCCGGCCGGGCCCCTCTTCGCCCGGCTGCCGTCAGCGAGGTCGCGTGAGCCGGACCACGTCGGGTGGCAGGCCCCACTCGTCGCCGCCGAGTCGCGAGACCGGCGCGAGTCCGGCCATGGTCGGGCGTCCGTCACGCATCACTTCGGAGCGCACCGCGAACGCGATCACCTCACCGATCACCTGCACACATCCACCGAGTTCGACGGTCGTGTGCAGCCGACACTCCAGCGCTGCCGGTGCCCGGACCACCCGAGGCGGGCGGACGACGTACGACGGCTCGGTGGCGATCCCCACCTCGACGGCCTCGTCGACCTCGGGCGCGAGACGGGCACTGGTCGCGTTGACCGCCTGGATCTGGGACAGGCCGGCGACGTTGACCACGAACTCACCCGTGGCGCGGATGTTGGTGAGTGTGTCCTTCACCCCCACGGAGGTGAATGCGACCATCGGCGGGCGGTGACACACGACGGTGAAGAACGAGTGCGGCGCCAGATTGCCGACCCCGTCCGCGGAGACGGTGGAGACCCAGGCAATGGGTCGCGGCACCACCAGAGCGGTCAGCAGGGCGTAGGCATTGACGCCGGGATCTGCCGCATCGATGCGGATCCGCTCACTCATGCTCCTGCGCTTCCTCAGCGTCAACGCCGTTCGCGCAGCCGAGCGTTCGGCATCGGCGGCGCCGGGATCGGCGGGAGCGGTTGGTCGGGCAACGTGCCGAAGAGGCCGTCTGCCACGTCGAGACCCGAGGTGACGACCGCGCCATCCCGGACGATCTGTTCCTGCCACTGCCGGCGGGACTCGACGATCTCCTCATGGCTGCGGCCGACGAAGTTCCACCACATGATGATCGACTCGCCGAAGGGCGGGCCGCCCAACAGGATGAGCCGGGAGTCGACCTGAGCAGTGATGCCGAGTGTCGTACGCCCCGGCGCGAGATAGCCGAGGTCGGCCGCCGCGACGGGGCAGCCCTCCACCTCGATCCCGCCCTCGTCGAGGAGCACCCCGTGCTCGAAGTGCTCGGCGACGTCGAGCGTGAGCGTCGCACCGGCATCGAGGAGGATCTCCGCACCGAGCAACTCGGTGTGGGTCCGCACCGGTGAGGAGTCACCGAGCAGGTCGCCGAGGAAGACCCGGGCAGTGAAGCCATCGCCGGTCACGGCCTCGGGCGCGTAGTGCTCGAAGGCAGGTGCGACGTGCCGGGTGGCGTCGGGCAGCGCCACCCAGAGTTGGACCCCGTGCAGCGTGGCGGTGTCGGGAGTGGAGACCTCGGAGTGGCTGATGCCACGTCCGGAGGTCATCAGGTTGACCTCCCCGGGCGCACCATGGCGACGGTGCCGACGCTGTCGCGGTGCTCGATCTCACCGGTGAAGAGCCAGCTGACCGTGGCCAGACCGGTGTGCGGATGGGCGGCGACCGACATGCCACCGGACTCCGAGACGAGGTCGGGGCCGTAGTGGTCGACGAAGCACCAGGCACCGATCAGGGAGCGCTGGCGCGACGGGAGCGTCCGGCGCACCAACATCGCCCGCGGCCCGCCCAAGGGGACCTCACGCGGAGCGATGATCTCCACGCCGGGCACCGCCTCGCCCTCCGCGCAGACGAGTTCGTCGGGACGCATCTCCTGGTTGCTCATGCCTCCAGTGTGCACCGCTCGGCTCGAACGCGAGGTCAGCGCGCGCGACTCTGCTCCGAGCCCGTCGGGAAGGGGTTGAAGCGACATCCCTGCAGACCCTTGGACTGCTGCTGCATCACTGGCGCGGCTGCACCGCTGCGGGGGCAGCTGGCGTGGCCGAAGCCGAGCCAGTGACCGGTCTCGTGGTTGACCACCATGTGCCGGTAGCCGCGCAGCGATCCGCCGGCGGCGTTCCAGGCCGGCGAAGCGTGCTGCCAACGCGTCTGGTTGATCACGACGTAACGGCCCACGCGGCAGCTCCACTGGACGCTGCACACCGGCGAGAAACGCGGCAGCCAGGAGGCCTCCGCGAGCACGAGGGTGAAGTTGCCGCCACTCCCGACCCGACGGAACTTGACGCCACCACCGCGCCAGCCGCGGGCATCGTCATAGGTCTGCTGGGCCAGTTTCTTGAACTTCGGCAGCGAGGCGGAGACCTTGCCCCGGGTCTCGACGGAGTAGGTGACGACGCGGCGTACGCCGACCTTGTGCTTGCCGGTTACCTTCTTGGACGTGACCTGACGCTTCTTCCAGCCGTCGCGCCCGGCCGTCCAGCGCACCTGGATCCGGTGACCGACATCGGAGGCGGCGACCTTGAACTTCTTGCCCTTCGCACCCTTGACGGGCTTCCCGTCGCGCAGCCACTGGCGCCTCAGCTTCTGCGGCGCCTTGTCGAACTTCGGCTTCGTGGAGGTGAGCGTCCTGCCGATGCGCGCCGTGCCCTTGATCGTGGGCTTGCGCTTCACCGCGAAGACGGCCTTGCGGATGGTGAGCGGTGCGGTGAGGACCACGGTGGTGCCGTCGGCGTTGGTCGCCGAGACACGCGCCGAGAGCTGCCGGCCGAGGTCGGACCTGGTGGCGGTGCGGGAGCGTGCGGTCGCGCCGCTGATCGGGGATCCGTCACGCAGCCACTGCACGCTCAGGCTGTCGGGGACCGGCGTCCAGGCGCCCGTGTCGACGGTGAGCACCCCACGCACGACGGCCTTGCCGCTGATGCTCGGCGCGGTGGTCGCAACCGGAGCCGCGGCCGAAGCGGGCGCCGCACCGAGAGTGAGGAGCGCCGCCACGAGGCCAAGGGTGGACAGCGCTGAGAAGAATCGCACCTGATCCATGCTACCGAGCACCTGCGAGCGAACGTCTGCAGTCATGACAGCGGCGGATTGGTGCCACGGAGCGACACCTACCTGCCGCCATCTTCGTCTCCCGGCTCGCGCGACCAGCTCCACGCGTAGTCGGGGTCCTCGACGGCGAGTCCCGCCTCACCCAACTCGAGTGCGGCGAAGGTGTCGACCATGACGGCCGTCTCCTCGAAACGCTCGGCCCCCAGGGACGCCTCGACCGCGCTGGGCTGGGGTCCGTGAGGATGGCCTCCGGGGTGCAGGGAGATCGAGCCGACGCCGATACCGGAGCCCTTGCGGGCCTCGTAGTCACCGGCGACATAGAACATGACCTCGTCGGAGTCGACGTTGGAGTGGTAGTAGGGCACCGGCACGGCGAGCGGGTGGTAGTCGACCTTGCGGGGCAAGAAGTTGCACACCACGAAGTTGTGCCCCTCCAGCACTTGGTGGACCGGCGGTGGTTGGTGCACCTTGCCGGTGATCGGCATGTAGTCCTCGATGTTGAGCGTCCACGGATAGAGGCAGCCGTCCCAGCCGACCACGTCGAACGGATGCGTGGCCGCGGTCATCACCGTGCCGCCGATGCCTCCCGGCGCCGCACGCACGCGATGCTTCACCAGGACGGGTACGTCGACCTCGTGTGCGTGCGCGGCGGTGAGTGCCTCGAGGTCACGTGGTCCGTGCTGGTCCCGCTCGCAGTAGGGAGCATGCTCGAGCAGCTGACCGTAGCGGGAGAGGTAGCGCCGCGGCGGGGCGATGTGGCTGGCGGCCTCGATGCAGTAGAGCCGGCTCGGCTCGGCAGGCAACCAGCGATGGGTGGTCGCGCGTGGGATCACGACGTAGTCACCGGCGCGGTAGTCGAGGACTCCGAAGACGGTCTCGACCGTGCCGTGTCCGGTCTCGACGAAGACGCATTCGTCGCCGACCGCGTTGCGGGAGAGGGGCGACGGCGCCACCGCGAGGACATGGCTGATCCGCACGTCGGCATTGCCGAGCAGGAGGCGACGGTGCTCGACGGCGTTGGCGTCGTCCGGGTGGACGAGCTGGTGGAGCAACAGGTGCCGGGGCTTCAAGGGATGGTTGGGCGTGAGCCCCTGGGCCGGGGGTGACCAGCTCTCCGCCGCGACGATCGCCGACGGCACGCCGCGGTGGTGGAGCAGGGACGAGTCGGAGGAGAAGCCCTCTTCGCCCATCAGCTCTTCGAACAGGAGCCGACCATCGGCGTCCCGGTGCTGGGTGTGCCGCTGGCGGGGCAGGCTGCCGACGGCGCGGTAGTGGACCATGAGCACTCCTCGCGACGTTCGTTAATCGAACGTTTACGTCCTGTATTCGAATCTCTAGAGTAGGAGCGTGAGCACCACGACGCCAGCCCCCGACAGCTCCTCGGCTCCGACCTGGTCCGCCCTGGTCGATGACGCCGCCACCTTCCCTCCCGGCGATGCCGCGCTCGCCGACGCGGTCGAGGACCACCTGGCCAGGCGGTCACTCCCCTGGGCCGACCTGGTCGGCCGCTTCGTCGTGAAGGACACCGACCTGCCGAAGGTGCGCGACTTCACCGGTGCGCTGAGCGTGGTGATCACCGGCGGCGCCGGTCAGCTCGCCGGACCGTTGGAGTTCGCCTCACGCCACGACCTTCCGGTGGCTGCGGTCGAGATCGCACTGCGCGATCTCGACGACCTGGCCGGCAACGCCCGCCGGGTGACCGCGGCACTCGACGCGATCGGGATCGATGACGACCTCCAGGTGTATGTCGAGCTCCCCACCACCCGCCCCTTCGGCCAGTGGTTGGCCGCTGCGGACGAGATCGCCGCCCTCGAGCACCGGTTGAAGTTCCGCACCGGCGGGCTCGACGCCGCCGACGTCCCCACTGCCCCTGACCTCGCCGCCTGCATCGACGCCGCCCTCGACAGGGAGATGCCCTTCAAGTGCACGGCCGGCCTGCACCGGGCGGTGCGGCACGAGGACCCCGACGGCGGGGTGCAGCACGGTTTCCTCAACGTGCTCCTCGCGACAGCAGCGGCATGGGAGGGTGCTGACGTCCAGACGGTCACGGGAATGCTGGCCGAACGCGATGTCGACGCACTCCTGGGAATCTGCCACGAACTCGGCGACGACCTCTCTCGCGCCCGACGCTGGTTCACCTCGTTCGGCTGCTGCGACGTGACCGACCCCCACGACGACCTGGTGAAGCTCGGACTACTGGAGGTGTGATGGACAGTTGGGTGCCCGGAGCCGCTGGCTCGCTGTGGGACGTGGACAACCTGCCCTACGGCATCTTCAGCCGGCCCGGCGGTCGGCGCCAGGTGGGCGTGCGGGTGTCCGACCACGTGCTCGACCTGACCGGGCTCGCCAGCCGTCAGCACCTCGACCTCGCCGATGCCCTCGATGCCCCGGTGCTCAACCCGCTGATGGCCTGCAGTCGTGACCAGCACTCCGGACTGCGCAGCTGGTTGCGGCGCGCCCTGGTCGACCCGGCCTGGCAGACGGAGGTGGCGCCGTACCTCCTGCCGTTGGAGGAACTGGAGCTGCACCTGCCGTTCGACGTCGCCGACTACGTCGACTTCTATGCCTCCGAGCACCATGCAACCAACGTCGGTCGGCTCTTCCGCCCCGACCAGCCGCCCCTGCTGCCCAACTGGAAGCACCTGCCGGTGGCCTACCACGGCCGAGCCGGCACGATCGTGCCCAGCGGCACCGGGATCCGGCGCCCGTCCGGACAGCGCCGAGGTGAGGGCGCACCCGACTTCGGGCCGTCCACCCGCCTCGACATCGAGGCCGAGCTCGGCTTCGTCGTGGGGGCTCCCAGCCGAGCCGGGGCACCGGTGCCGATGCGCGACTTCCACGC
Organism: Nocardioides alcanivorans; assembly: GCF_021555175.1. Taxonomy (GTDB): domain Bacteria; phylum Actinomycetota; class Actinomycetes; order Propionibacteriales; family Nocardioidaceae; genus Nocardioides; species Nocardioides alcanivorans. The sequence continues at coordinate 127,456 of NZ_JAKGRW010000019.1, forward strand.
CCACGCCTTCGGGGTCGTCGGGGTCAACGACTGGTCGGCGCGCGACATCCAGGCATGGGAGTACGTGCCGCTCGGGCCGTTTCTCGGCAAGTCGTTCGCCACCTCGATCTCCCACTGGGTGACGCCGCTGGCAGCGCTCGAGGCCGCATGGGTGCCGATGCCGCGTCAGGACCCCCGACCGCTCCCCTACCTGGAGCCCGACTCGGCCCTGGCGTTGGACATCGCGATCGAGGTGGAGCTCAACGGCCACGTGGTGTCGCGGCCGCCCTACCGCTCCATGTATTGGAGCCCCGCGCAGATGCTCGCCCACCTCACCGTCAACGGCGCCTCGGTGCGCACCGGTGATCTCTTCGCCTCCGGCACCGTCTCCGGTGCCGCTCCCGGCGAGGAGGGTTCGTTTCTGGAGCTCAGTCGCGGCTGGACCGAGCCCTTCGGCCCTGAGTCTCGACTCTCCCTGGAGGACGGCGACACCGTCGTGCTGCGCTACACCGCCCCCGGCGTCGAAGGCGGCCGGATCGCCCTCGGTGAGGTCGCGGGGACGGTGTTGCCGGCACTGGAGCGGCCGGTGTGATCGGGCTCCCTCACCGCGGCGAGGCCGGGCTGGTCCGGTAGCTCAGGCCAGATCGCGCAGGCTCCACCTGCCCGAAGCTATGCGGTGTGCAGCGTCGAGCAGTCCAACAGCCGCATGATGCAGGCGTTCGCCGGTCGATCGATCTGCCTTGCCCGCGAGACACCGAGCCCACGTCCCATCGAGAAGAATTCCGAGCTTGAAGCCAGCCATCGCCACATACCAGTCGATCGCACTCAGATCTCGCCCGGAAGCCTCGCCGTAGGCAGCGATCAGCTCGCTTCGCGTCGCCAGGTCCTTGCTTCCGGCGAGGCTTCCGGGAACCTGCTCGATCGGCTCTGGATCACCACCCGGCCAACAGACGAGAAGCCAGCCCAGGTCGAGCAGTGGGTCCCCGACCGTCGCCATCTCCCAGTCGATGATCGCCGCCACCTCGGGTCGGTCGTGGTGCAGCAGCACGTTCGCGAGCTGATAGTCGCCGTGGAGGATGGCCGGTGACACCTCCTCGGGGCGATGGGCTTGCAACCACCTGCCCACCTCGGCGAGATGGGGCAACTCGTCAGCCCGGTAGCCCACGACGGCCTGATACCCCTCGGCAACTGCCGTCCACTGCGGGACCTGCCGCGCCAGGAACCCCGGTCTCCCCAGCGACCCGAGTCCTGTGGCCTCGGCGTCGACTCGAGCGAGGCGGCCGAGTGCGGCGGCGACCGCGAGGCCCATCGACCGCTGCCGGGCAGGATCGCCGATGTAGGCAGCGCTGGACTCGACACTCGGGTTGAAGCCGTCGACGAGCTCCATGAGGTAGAAGACGTCGCCACCGAGGATCTCCGGATCAGGACATGCCCACAACAGCTTGGGATGAGGGACATCGCTCCCGGCCAGTGCCGCCAGCACCGTCATCTCCCGCTGGAGCGCCCGGTTGCTCGTCGGCCGCGGATGGACCGGCGGACGACGCAGCACGACTTCGCGGCCCTGGAACTGCACCGCGACGACTACGTTCTGGGAGCCTCCCGCCAGGAGTCTGGCCGGCCCCAGGCCAACGGTGACACCCTGGGCCCGGAGCCAGCTCTCGATGCGGGCTCGATCCGCCTCTGGCAATGCATCCGCGTCGAGTGCATTCATGCGGGCGCCCAGGTCAGACCACCGTCGATCTTCAGGATCGCCCCCGTGGTGTAGCTCGCCGCGTCACTCGTCAGATGCAGGGCCGCCGCGACGATCTCCTCCTGCCTGCCGATGCGCCCCAGCGGGAGACCTGAGTCGGACAGCTCGGCGAGCTGCTCCTCAGACCAACCATCGGTGATGTCACTCTCGAAGACGCCGGGCATGATGGCATTGACCCGGACCTCCGGGCCCAGAGCGTGCGCCAGTCCCACCGTCAGTGTGTTGAGGCCCGCCTTGGCGACGGCGTACGGCAGCTCCCGCGCCGATGGCTGCACCGCCGCCGCACTGGTGATGTTGAGGATCACGCCAGCTCCGCGCGCCCTCTGGTGCTCACCGGCGAGCACGCTCAGCCGCCAGGCACCCTTGAGGTTCACGTGCATCACCTTGTCGAAGAGCTCCTCGCTGACGTCGACGAAGGAGGGGTAGAGCGGCGACATGCCAGCGTTGTTGACCAACACGTCGATTCGCCCGAACTCCGCGATCACCCGCTCGACCAGTCGGTCGCACTCCCCCAATGTCCGACATGACAGGCGACCGCCAGTGCCGCGGTGCCATGGTTGGCGGCGATCTCCGCGACCACCGCATCGCAGGCCTCCTGCCTTCGGCTCGCCACGACCACGGTGGCTCCCGCCGCCGCATAGGCGAGCGCCAAGGCCCGACCCAAGCCACGACTCCCACCCGTGACGACCACGATCCGGCCCGTGAAGTCGTTCATCCGACAGCCCCTGCGGGCTCGCACTGCGCGATCACGTCGGCGTACTTCTCCCGCGCCGCGGCCCGAACCGCAGGTAGGTGGCCGCTCGGGAAGAGTTCGGGATTCGCCTCGACCGTGCGCATGAGCTGCTTCGCGACCTGCACCTTGTGCACCTCGGTGGCTCCGTCGGCCAGCCCCATGTGGAAACTCTCCATCACCCACCGACCGAACGGCATCTCGGTGGAGATGCCCAAGGAGCCGTGGACCTGGATCGCCCGCCCCGCGACGTCGGCCAGCACCTTCGGCATGGCAGCCTTCACGGCGGAGATGTCGGCGATCACGCGCTTGTAGTCGTTGTAGCGGTCGATCTTCCATGCCGTCTGCAGCACCAGGAGCCGGAACTGCTGGAGCTGGATCCACGAGTCGGCGATCATCTCCTGGACGAGCTGGAGATCACCGAGGCGACCACCCCGTGTCTGCCGGGAGACGGCGCGTTCGAGCATCATGTCCAGGCTCGCCCCGACCAGGCCCACCGTGCGCATCGCATGGTGGATCCGGCCCCGCCGAGCCGCGTCTGGGCGACGGCGAAGCCGCGTCCCCGCTCGCCGAGCAGGTGGTCCCGCGGAATGCGGACGGACCGGAAGCGCACATAGGCGTGGGACGCCTGCTCCTCGTCATGTCCCCACACGTTGACGTCGCGGACGATCTCGATCCCGGGCGCGTCCGCAGGGACGACGAACATCGAGGTCCGTTCGTGAGGCGCCGCCTGCGGGTCGGTGACCGCGAGCACGATCTGGAACGACGCGAAGCTCGCGTGCGAGGAGAACCACTTCTCACCATCGATCACCCACTCGTCGCCGTCGAGGACCGCGCGGGTCATGATCGCGGTGGGATCGCTCCCGCCCTGCGGCTCGGTCATCGAGTACGCCGACACGATCTCCCCCGACAGCAACGGGGCAAGGTAGCGCTCCTTGAGTTCCGGAGTTCCGTAGTGCGCCAGGATCTCGCTGTTTCCCGAATCCGGGGCCTGAGCTCCGAAGACCACCTGTCCGCAGTGGGTGCGGCCGAGGATCTCGTTGAGCAGCGCCAGCTTGACCTGCCCGTACCCCTGCCCGCCCAGCTCCGGCCCAAGATGGCATGCCCAGAGGCCACGGTCCCGCACCTGCTGCTGCAACGGCTTGATCAGGGCATTGCGTACCGGGTCCCGCACGTCCCAGGCATGGCGGACGAGGTGGTCCAGCGGCTCCACCTCCTCGCGCACGAACCGATCGACCCAGTCGAGTTCCGCCTGGAACTCCGATGGCGTCTCGAAGTCCCAGCTCACCGGATCACCTCGAGAGTGGGCACCGGCAGCTCGCCCGACTGGTCGTGCTGGATGTACCTGATGAGCACGATGCCCTCCAGATGACCGCAGGGATCGAGCCAATTGCCCTCCTGCTGCTCGACGCTGATGCGCACGGTGATGCTGCCGTCAGCGTTCGGCACCAGGTACGCATCGTTGAGGTGCACCTGGCGATCGCGGGCCTCGAGCGACTCGAACCAGCGGTTGTAGAGGTCGATGCCCACATACTCCGCCGGCGGTGGCTTCAGCGTGATCTCGATCGCCTTGGCCTCGTCGAGGTCATACCAAGCGGCGATGTAGTGATTGGTCGGGGTGCCGTAGAAGAAGCTGAAGGCCGGGTCGTCCGCACCCCACCGGTGGTCGAGCTGGTTCGGGGTGGCGCGCAGCTTCTCGACCAGTGCATCCAGCCACTTCCTACTCAGCCGGAGCGCCTTGGCGCTGAGCGCGACGCGGTGCGCGAGCGTGGCTTCGGTCAACTCGGGCCGGGGCCCGACCGGGGCACCGAGGCGTTCGATCTCGATCGTGGGCCGCTGCTCGTCATCACCCACCTTGCCGTAGTCGCGCAGGAGCAGCTCGCCACAGTGGTCGTCCAGGACCATCCCGGGCCGCCCGTTCAGGTCCTGCGCCAGATAGAACTCGTAGTCGCCATCGGCCGTACACATGTCGGGGGTGATGACCATCGTCTCGGCCACCCGCGCTCCACCGCGGTTGCGATGCAGCTGCGCGGAGAAGAACGGCGTCGTGCCACGTCGGCCGTACACCCGGTACTCCTCGGTTCCGGAGATCTTCGCCATGTAGTAGTTGCAGTCGACGGCGTCTCCGAAGAACTTCCGGATGGGGGTCTGCACCAGCAGCACCTCGGGTCGCATCGGGTCGTTGCGCTCGATGAGGGACTCGGTCAGGTGGCCGAGGTATCTCAGCGCATGCCGGACGCCTTCAGCACGGTCGAGCTCGCTGTCGCAGTCCAGCGCCCAGTCTCCGAAGTCCATGAGGCTCTCGCCCAGTTGCGACCATGCCTCCCGGAGGTCCGTTCGGGTGGGCGAGGTTGCCGACGCGCTGGTCGACGTACGGGGGTCCACTGTCATGTCGTGGCCTTCCTGTGGTTTCTGGCGGGTGTGGTCAACGGGAGCCGTGAGCGATCGGACGCCCGCGGCTCGCCTCTGCTCGGATCTCGGCATCGTTCTCGCCTGCCTCGGGCACCGGGCCCGGGGTTCGCCAGAGCGGCGGATCCGCGCGATAGGGAAGCGAGGGCACGACGTACTCCTCCCCCGCTGCCGTCCGCGCCGAGGTGAAGACGCCGTTGGCGATGACGTCCTCGGCACGAAGGACCTGGTCATAGCTACGTACGACGGCGGCAACGACCCCGGCTGCTGCCAACTGGTCCACCGTCTCGGCAGCAGAACGGCCTTGTAGCGCCTCACTCAGCGTGCTCATGAGCTCGGCACGGTTCGCGACCCGACTCGGGTTGTCGGCGAAGCGCGGGTCGTCGACGAGCTCGGGCCGTCCGGCCGCCTCGCACAGCCGGGCCCAGGCGTGGTCCTGGTAGCCACTCACCACGATCGGACCGTCTGCGGCGTGGATGACGTCTGCTGCCGGCGCAGCGCTCGGCTGACCGTTCCCGCAACGCGACATCATCTGCCCGGTGATCTGCTGCTCGGTCCAGTTGCACGTCTGCAGGTGGATCGCGACATCGAGCAGGGGCACCCGCACCTCCGTCCCGACACCGAAGCGAGCGCGCCGCAGCAATGCGGCGAGCACTGCCTGGGTGACGAGATATGTGGTGGTGTGGTCGATGATCGGAGCACCGACCCGCTGCGGATCGCGGTCGGCCTCGCCGGTCACCGACATCAGGCCGCTCTCGGCCTGCGCAGCGATGTCCAAGCCGGGCCTGGTCGCGGAGGGGCCTTCCGGACCGAAGCCGCTGACCGAGACCGAGATGATGTCCGGGCGGATCTCGGTGAGTTGCTGGTGTTCGAACCCGAGCCGTTCCAGGGTGCCTGGTCGCATGTTGTGCAGCACCACGTCGCACGTGGCCACCAGGTCCCGGGCGACCTGGTGGTCGTCTGGGTCCTTGAGGTCGAGTTGCACCGACCTCTTGCCACGGTTGTAGCTGCGCAGGATCGCCACGGCATAGGCGGCGTCGGTCCTGCGTGCCACCTCACCGCCGGGCGGCTCCAGCTTGATCACGTCGGCACCGAGTTCGACCAGCTGCTGGCCGGCTCCAGGGATCGCCAGGAGCTGGCCGATCTCAAGCACCCTGACGCCTTCGAGTGGAAGCATGTCCACGGTCGTCATCTCCTTGACCTCTCGATTGTCGATCGCCTCATTCGCAGGCGCTCGTGGGCGCGACGTCCTTGCCGTCGGAGTCGGTGCTGCTGTTGACCCACGCGACGTTGTCCTTCCACTCCTCGTCGCTCACCTCGGTGCGCCAGAGCTCTTGTGCCTCGTCCGTCCACAGTTGGGCAGCGTGCTCCTCCGGGACACCGGTGATCTCGGCAAGCAGCTTGGCGCCCTCCTCGGCGTTGGCCGGGTCGGCGATCCACGCCTGGATGTCCTTGAAGGCTGCGCAGACCTTGCTCATCCGGCCCGCCTGCTTGCCGTTGGTCACCCACAGTGACCCGACGCCGTACTCCGCCACCTGGCCCGCCGTCCCGTCCCTCGGGTCGGCGATGGTGACCAGGTCGATGCCTTCGCTCTCGAAGACCGCCTGGCTGGTGTAGCCGAGTACGACCGCGTCGGCATCGCCCTTTCGCAACAGCGGGATCTGGTTGGCCAGCGGACCCGCCGCGACGTACTCGACATCGGAAGGGTCGAGTCCGTTCTCGCGCAACAGTTCGTGGACGAACATCTCCCCTGCACCGCCGCGTGCGGTGATGGAGATCTTCTTCCCGAGGAGGCTCTCGAGGTCAGTGATGCCACTGCCCGGAGTCGCCGCGATCGTCATGTCGATCCCCGCGAAGAGCGGGATCGACCGCACGTCCTGCCCCTGCTGAAGTGCGGAGATCAGGACTGAACCGGCCATCACCGCGACGTCGGTGCTTCCGCCGATCAACGCGCTGAGGATCTCGGGCCCCGACTTGCCCTCGACGAAGGAGACGTCGACGCCGTGCTTGTCGAAGAGGCCCTCCCGATCGCCGATGTAGGCGGGCAGGGAGAGCACGCTGCCGGGGAAGACGCCGATCGACACGGAGTCGAGCGGCTCGGAGGATTCGTCGTCACCGGATCCACAGGCCGTCAGGGCCAGTGCGGCGGTCGTGAGGAGGGAAGCGATTCGGAGGACGCTCTTCTTCATGTCAGTTCTCTTCTTCTCGGGTGGGCGCAGCGGGGTCGTGAGTATCGGGGAGCTGGTTGAGTCGCCGCTGCAGGCGGTCGTAGAGCTCGGTGAACCGGTGATCGACGCGCAGACTCTCCAAGTCGCGCGGTCGCGGGATGTCGACCATGACGTCATCGAGGATCCGGCCGTCGCCGAGCAGGACGACTCGATCCGCCAAGCTGATTGCCTCGGTGATGTCGTGGGTCACGAAGACGACGGTGCTCGCCTGCTCCTGCCACAGGTTGAGGAACTCCAGCTGTACGGAGACGCGTGTGTGCGCATCCAGAGCGGCGAACGGCTCGTCCATCAAGATGATCTCGGGATCGAGCGCCCAGGTCCGGGCCAGGGCCACGCGTTGCCGCATCCCCTGCGACAGCTGCCATGGCCACATCCGCTCGGCGTGGGCCATGTGGACCGCATCGAGCCAGCGCGTCGCGATCTCACGGCGCTGCCGACGCGACACCCCGCGCAGCTCCAGGCCGTACTCGACGTTCTTGCGCGCGCTGCGCCAGGGCAGCAGCGCGTCGCGCGCCATCATGAACCCGATGTGCTTGCGGGCCTTGACGGGCGGGCCACTCAGGACCTGGGCCTCACCCGACGTCGGCGACACAAGGCCGGCGACCATGTTGAGGAGGGTCGTCTTGCCGCAACCGCTGCGACCGATCAGGGCGACGAACTGGCCTCGCGGAACGCTCAGATCGAGCTTCTCGATGATCGTGTTGGTGTCGCCCTGAGGCGTATCGAACTCGACGCGTACGCCGTGCAGCGCTATGGCGTGCTCACGGACAGGACTGTTCATGGTGCTGGTCATTTGTTGTCTCCTTCTCAACGCTGGGACGGCGCCTGCCACCGAAGCAGATAGCGCTCGACGAGGGACATCACCTGGTTCAGGATCACGGCGAGGACGGCCAGCAGGATCAAGATCGCGTAGACCCGCTCCATACGGAACTGCGCCGAGTAGAGCGCGATCAACTGCCCGAGCCCGTCCGTGGCGGCGATCAGTTCCGAGCCGACGACACCGAGCAGCGAATAGATCAGGCCGAGGCGGAGACCGGCAAAGATCCCCGGCACCGCTACGGGAAGCAGGATTCGCCAGAAGACCTGGATCTTGCTGGCATCCATCACCGTGGCCAACCGCAGCCACTCGTCATCGGTCGACTTCACCCCGGCTCTGGCGCTCGAGCAGACGACGAAGAAGACCAAGGTGACCGCGAGCGCGACCTTCGCGGCCGTGCTGACACCGAAGGCAACGATGAACAGCGGCGCGAGCGCGAGTCGAGGCATCGCATTGGCGGCGTCGAAGTACGGCGCCACGATCCGCTCGATCGTCGGCAACAGTCCCAGGGCGACACCCACCAGAACGCCAGCGCCTCCGGCCAGCACCCAGGCGATCAGCACCGCGGTCATGGTGGCCCTGGTGTTGCTCCAGAGCTCACCTGACTCCCAGGCGAGGCGGAGGTAGTCCCACGACTGCTCGGGCGACTTGGCAAGGACCGGTTCCACCCATTGCTTGGTCGCGGCAAGGTGCCAGATGCCGAGCAGCACCAGGCCGACCAGGAGTTGGGCACCGAGCACGACCCACCGTCGAGGACCGCGTCGCCGCGCTCGGGACCTTCTCTTCGCTCGAGACTCCAGCCCGGCACTGGTCTCCATGGGACTCACCTCCGCAGTTCGTCGATCCGTCGGCGGCACGCCGGTCGCTGTAGTGGACATCTGTTCTCGCTCCATTTGTGAACTGTCATGCGTGTGATGAAGGCAACTTTGGCATCGTTGTTGCGCGTAAGTCAAGGCATATGTCACAGTAAAAGTGAACGACGGTGCGTATCGAAGTTCCGTCGGAATCGAAGGAAGGAAGCGACGCCATGCGACGCGTCTACGTCAGCGGAGTGGGGATGGTCCCCTTCGCGACCCCCAGCCGAGCCGAGCCCTACGACGCGATGGCCGGGAGTGCCGTCAGGGCCGCGCTCAGCGATGCGGGGATTGATGTCAACCAGATTCAGCAGGCATACGCAGGATTCGTCTACGGCGACTCGACCAGCGGCCAGCGTGCCCTCTACGGGGTCGGCATGACCGGGATCCCGGTGGTGAACGTCAACAACAACTGCTCCACTGGCTCGTCGGCCCTCTGGTTGGCACGTCAGGCCGTGGCCAGCGGCGCCGCCGACTGCGTGTTGGCCTTCGGCTTCGAGCAAATGGAGCGCGGCGCGCTCACCGTGAAGTGGCCGGATCGCCCGAGCCCATTCGCCGACTTCCTCGAGTTGGCCGCCGCCCAGCAGGGACCGAGCGATGCCCCGTTCGCCGCGCAGCTCTTCGGGGGCGCCGGCGCCGAGTACGCCACGACGTACGGCATGGATCCGGAGGTCTTCGCCATGGTCTCGGTGAAGGCCCGACAGCACGCACGGCACAACCCGTTCGCGGTCTTCCGTGATCCGGTCACCCTCGAGGAGGTCCTGGCGTCTCCGAGCATCTTCGGCCCGCTGACCCGGCTGCAGTGCTGCCCCCCGACCTGCGGCGCAGCTGCCGCGATCGTCGTCAGCGAAGAGTTCGCCCGGCGACACGGAATGCGGACCGACGTGGCGATCTCTGGGCAGGCAATGACCACGGACCAGAGCGACACCTTCACCGACATGATCAGCCTGGTCGGCTACGGCATGAGCAGGCGCGCTGCCGACGCCGTCTACGAGCAAGCGGGAGTCAGCCCGGAGGAGATCGACGTCGTCGAACTGCACGACTGCTTCAGCACCAACGAGGTGCTCAGCTATGAGGCGCTCCGGCTGACGCCTGAGGGCACCGCGGAGAAGTTCGTACGGGAGGGCGACAACACCTACGGCGGCCGGGTCGTGACCAACCCCTCGGGGGGACTCCTCTCCAAGGGACACCCACTCGGGGCCACCGGACTCGCACAGTGCGCAGAGCTGACCTGGCAACTCCGCGGAGAGGCCGACAAGCGCCAGGTCGAGGGCGCGCGCCTGGCGCTGCAGCACAACATCGGCATCGGTGGCGCCGCCGTCGTCACCCTGTACGAGCGGGTGAGCTGATGGCGATCGACCTCGAACGTGCTCGCGCGCTCGACCTCCCCACCTTCGAGGTGACCGTCGAACGCGGGCGCTTGCGGGCGTTCGCGGCTGCCATCGGCGAGAGTGACCCGATCTACACGGATGTGGAACGTGCCAGGTCCGCAGGCCACCCCGATCTTCCGGTCCCTCCGACCTTCTTCTTCAGCCTGTCGTTGGAGGCGCCGGAGCCGTTCGGCTACCTGACGCGACTCGGCATCGACCTGAGCAGGATCCTGCACGGAGAACAGCGGTTCGACTACCACGCGATGGCCCACGCCGGTGACACGCTGCGGCTCACGGAGCGGATCACCGACGTGGTGAGCAAGCGAGGCGGTGCGATGGAACTCCTGACCAGGAGGTCCGAGATCACGCGCGGCAACGAGCCGATCGCGACCGTGGCCGGCACGGTCGTCATACAGAATCCGGTGGCGGCATGAGCATCCAGCTGAGTCCAGCCGACGTACGCATCGGCACCGCTCTGCCCGCGCTCGTGGTCCCGCCGATCACGCGTACGACACTGGCCCTGTTCGCCGGTGCCAGTGGAGACCACAACCCGATCCACATCGACCTCGACTTCGCGCGCGCAGCTGGCTTCGACGACGTGTTCGCGCACGGCATGCTCAACATGGCCTACCTCGGCCGACTGCTGACCCAGTGGGTCCCCCAGCAGCAGATCAGGTCGTTCGAGGTCCGATTCGCCGCCATCACCCCAGTCCTCGCGGAGCCGACGTGCACCGGCACGGTCACGGCACGGGACGACGAGTCGGCAACCCTCGAGATCACGGTCCAGCTCCCCGACGGGACCGTCACCCTGCGCGGCCAGGCCGTCGTCACCCTTCCCAGCAACGAGAAAACGGAGCAATGAAGATGCCCAACCTCAGCGGCAAGTCCGCCATCGTCAGCGGCTCGGGTCGAGGGATCGGCCGCGAGATCGCCATGAAGCTCGCGGCCAACGGGGCTTCCGTCGTCGTCAACGACCTCGACCCCGAGCCAGCGCAGCAGACCGTCGATGCCATCCGTTCGGCCGGCGGGACCGCCGTCGCCGTGCCGGGCAACGTCACCGACGCCGCCTTCGCCGACCGCTTCGTCCAAGCAGCCGTGGACAACTTCGGTGGCCTCGACATCATCGTCAACAACGCCGGCTACACCTGGGACTCGGTGATCCAGAAGATGACCGACGATCAATGGGACGCGATCCTCGACGTCCATCTGCGTGCTCCGTTCCGCATCCTTCGGGCAGCCCAGCCGGTCATCTCCACGGCGGTCAAGACAGCACGGGCGGCCGGTGATCCGATCCCCTGTCGCAAGGTCGTCAACATCTCCTCCATCGCCGGTCTCAGCGGCAACGCCGGTCAAGCCAACTATGCGGCCGCCAAGGCGGGCGTCACCGGTCTCACCAAGGCACTGGCCAAGGAGTGGGGACGGATGAACGTGACGGTCAACACCGTGGCTTTCGGGCTGATCAGGACCCGGCTCACGGAGGCACCGGCCGACGGTGACGCCACGATCGATATCGAGGGCAGGGAACTGCACGTCGGCGTCAACCCCGACCTGCTCGACGCGATGGCCCGCCAGATTCCGCTGGGTCGCGCGGGCACACCCGCCGAGGCAGCCGGTGCGGTCTATCTGCTCTGCCTCCCCGAGTCCGACTACGTCTCCGCACAGACCTTGGTCTGCAGCGGTGGGTTCACGGCGTGAGGTGGAGGATGGAACGGACCATCTTCGAGTCTGAGCACGAGGCCTATCGAGAGAGCGTCAGGGAGTTCATCGGACGCAGGGTCAGCCCGTTCTACTCCGAGTGGGAGAAGAACCGGATCGTCCCGCGGGAGCTGTTCTCCCAAGCGGGCGACCTCGGCGCCTTCGCCGCCGTGCCCGCGGAGTTCGACGGAGCCGGTGTCAGCGACTACCGCTACAACGCGATCCTCGTGGAGGAAGCGGCGTACGCCGGTGTGGCACCCGCCCTGATCGGGCTCTCGCTCCAGGCGGACGTGGCGCTGCCCTATCTGATCGATCTGACCACCGACGAGCAGCGTGCCCGCTGGCTTCCCGGAGTCGCGTCGGGGACGACGATCGCCGCCATTGCGATGACCGAGCCGGGAACCGGCTCGGACCTTGCCGGGATCAGCACCAGAGCCGCACGCGACGGTGACCATTACGTCATCAGGGGCACCAAGACGTTCATCACCAACGGTATCAACGCGGACTTGGTGATCGTGGCGGCGCGCACCGGCGACGACCCGCACCGAGGTCTGAGCCTGATCGTGGTCGAACGCGGCACCCCCGGCTTCGAACGCGGCCGCGCATTGGAGAAGGTCGGCCAGCATGCGCAGGACACTGCCGAACTGGTCTTCGACGACGCGAGGGTCCCCGTCGCGAACCGGCTCGGGGACGAGGGCTCGGGCTTCTTCAGCCTCACCCGCAACCTTCCGCAGGAACGGCTGGCTCTGGCGGTGGGCGGCGTCGCCGGCGCGGTGGCCGCGCTCGGTTGGACCATCGACTACGTCAAGACCCGGACCGTCTTCAAGAAGCCGGTCATGGACTTCCAGGCGACGCGCTTCCGGCTGGCCGAACTGTTGACCGAGGTGGAGATCACCCAGACATACGTCGACCGCTGCATCATCGAGCACAACGCCGGAAGACTGTCCGCCGTGGACGCCGCGAAGGCGAAGTACTGGGCGACGGACCTCCAAGGGCGCGCCGTCGACGCATGCGTGCAACTGCACGGTGGGTATGGCTTCATGGCCGAGTACCCGATCGCGCGAGCCTTCATCGACTCACGCGCATCGCGCATCTACGGAGGGACCAATGAAATAATGAAGGAGATCATCTCCAGAGAAATCTGATCGCGAGCCCGTTTTCCGGCGATCGCTCCTGAACGCCGAGGAACCCGATGAGAATCAGTTCCAACAGAGAAGGAAAGCAATGACATCCGTGCGTACAAGACCGCGCAACCGTCGCGAACTTATCCTGGCGGCCGCGCGCGAGCGCTTCTCCAAGCATGGTTTCGAAAACGTCATGATGGGAGATATCGCTGCGGATGTCGGCATCGGGGCCTCGGCTCTTTATCGGCACTTCGCTGGAAAGTCAGAGCTTCTCTGTGCGGTGATCGAATCCGAGCTCGCCAAGCTCGACACTGCCATCGACGCAGTGGCCGGCGCGGAGTCGGTTGATCACGGGCTCGCCGCGATCGCCGAGTTCGCGGTCAGCAACAGGGAGGCTCCGCTGCTGTGGGAGCGAGAGGCACGGCACCTCACACCGGAGGAGTTCCAGCCTTTCGCCTCCCACTTGCAGGCGACCCGACGTCGGTTCGCCGCCGCCATCCCGTCCGGTGAGTCCGACCTGATCAGCGAGCTCCGGGCGGGTGCCGCACTCAGCGCTCTGCTGAGCCCGGCGTTCCACGGTGTGAACCCACCTCCCGAGGCCTTCCGTGCCACGCTCGAAGGTCTCGCGCGACGGATCCTGGACGTGCCGCTGCCCCCGGCCGTCGAAGCTCAACCGCGGCCGGTGGGCCGGGGCCTGAAGCCGAGCTCCAAGCGGGAGCTGATCATCCAGGCAGCCCTGCAGATCTTCCGGGAACAGACGTATGCCGGCACCCGACTGGAGGACATCGCCGCGAGCGTCGGGCTCTCCACCTCAAGCCTGTACAACCACATCGACAGCAAGGCCGACATCCTCGAGACGGTCCTGCTGCGGGGCAACGGTTACCTGCACATGACGATGGATGACATCCTCGCCAGTGCCACCGACGAACGCGGAGCACTGCAGGAACTCTTGAGGGTCTTCGCCGACTTCGCCATCCGGCGATCCGATGTCGCCGACACGTTGGTCACCGAGATCCGGAACCTCGGTGAGACCACCGAGCAGCTCATGCGCGGCCAGCGTGAGTACGTGCGGGAGTGGGTGCACCTCTTCATGATCTTGCATCCGGACCGAGGACATCAAGAAGCCCAAGCAGAAGTTCAGGGTTGCATCATGATGATGATCGATGTCGCCCGCGAAAGAAAATATCAGGGCATCGCCAATATCGCGGAGATACTGGCAGCGCTCGCGATCGCCGCATTGATCTATTGAACGAATCAGCGTAATTCCGCATTCGACCGGCAACCGCTCTGGCAACCGCCAAGGAAGGAACCATGTCTACCGCACGATCAATCGATGACCGCACGACCGAGCACCTCATGTCGTCCTGGGACGAACTCTTGAGCAGCCTCGCCGGGTTCGGGAGGTGGGTCGCACGCAGCGACCACTCCGTCGACCGGGCCGAGGGGATCCGGCACGGCCTGCGATATCTCGGCCACCTGTCGGAGTACCTGATCGAGTACAACGACCCCTACCGCCCCGAGGTGACCTTGGCGAACACCCCGGTCCGCACGCTCTACGGGAACTCGGCGGACTGCCGCTACTACATGACGCGGATCGCGCCTGAGCGCGAGTACCGCGTCTGGCCTGACTTGCACAGGTCGGGGCTGATTTCGGGGTCTGCGTTGTGTTTGTGCTGGTCAGCGGCTCGGGTGCGGGTGAAGTGACACACTAAGCGGCGTGTTTGTGCGGAAGGTGAAGACGGGTTCTGGGGCGATAGCGGTCCAGATCGCTCGTCGGGAGAACCGCCGCGATGTCGTGGTTGAGCATCTTGGCTCGGCGCACACTGATGCCGAGGTGGCCGCGTTGATGGTGATCGGGCGCGCGAAGATCGAGGAGGGCCAAGGGACCCTGGACCTGGGTCTGGAGCCGACTACGCCCCGCCCAGCGGGGCCGGCGATCGTGCATTCCAAGCGCTCGCAATTGCTGGTCGACACGCTCCAGGCTGGGTGGCGCACGCTGGGTTTCGACGTCATCGCTGACGAGGCGTTCTTCCATCTTGTCGTGGCGCGACTCGTCGAGCCGACCTCGCTGAGCGACGCCGCTCGCGTCATCGGTGAGTTGGGCCTGACCCCGGCCCACCGCAACACCTACGCCGCCACGCTCAAGCGCTGCGGTGAACGCGGTTACCGTGACCAGATCGCGACCGCGTGCTTCGCTCACGCGGCGACCCACGGTGATGTGTCGCTGGTGCTCTACGACGTCACCACGCTGTATTTCGAGGCCGAGAAGGAAGACGACCTCCGCAAGGTCGGCTACTCCAAGGAACGACGTGTCGATCCCCAGATCGTGGTCGGGCTACTGGTCGACCGCAACGGGTTCCCCCTCGAGATCGGCTGCTACGAGGGGAACAAGGCCGAGACGGCCACGATCATCCCGATCGTGAAGCAGTTCCAAGACCGTCACGGGTTGGCGGACATGGTCGTCGTGGCGGATGCGGGGATGTTGTCCGCGTCGAATCTGCGCGACCTGGACGAGGCAGGCTTGAGGTTCATCGTGGGATCGCGGGTGACGAAGGCGCCGAAGGATCTGGAGTCCCACTTCCGTTGGCACGGTGACTCGTTCGCCGATGGGCAGGTCATCGACACCCTGACCCCACGCAGCGGGCATCACAAGGACGCCGCGAGCAACCCGATGATCAAGGCCGAACCCGTGTGGGACCGCACACAACACTGCGGGTCGTGGCGTGCGGTGTGGGCCTACTCGCAGAAGCGGGCCGTGCGCGACAACCGGACCCTGACGTTGCAAGAAGAACGCGCGAAGGCCGTCGTGGCCGGCGAGAAGACCGCCCGGACGCCACGGTTCGTCAAGACCCGCAACGGTGCTGCTGAACTCGACGAGACCCCCTGGCCCGGGCCCGCAGGCTGGTGGGGTTGAAGGGATACGTCACCAACATCCCCGCCGACCTCATGGCGTCGGGTGAGATGATCGGCAGCTACCACGCGCTGTGGCAGGTCGAGCAGTCGTTCCGGATGTCCAAGACCGACCTACGAGCGCGGCCGATGTTCGTGCGCACTCGCGACGCGATCGAGGCCCACTTGACAGTCGTATTCACCGCCCTGGCCATGGCCCGTCACCTGCAACAACGCAGCGGGGTCAGCATCAAGAAGATCGTCCAGACGCTACGCCCGCTGCAAGAGATCACCATCGACATCGCTGGACAGCACCTCGTCGCTCAACCCCAGATCCCCGCCGACGCCCAGCAGATCATCGACAAAGTGACACACTAAATCTGTGCAACTCAGGCGCGAGTACCGCGTCTGGGGCCGCCGCGGCGACGCTCCGCTGGTCTCTGCACAGGTGCACCGCTACACCGAGGCGAAGGTGGCCGGAACCCTGGTCGTGACCGACGAGATGTGCGACGCGGAAGGGAACTACGAGTTCTTCCTCGCTGGCGATCTCCGAGGCCGGCCCGGGCTCACCCTGGACCCGGATTGCGGCGAGGTCTACTTCCGCCACTACAGCTACCAGCCCGAGCAGGAGGTATCACCCACCTTCTTCGTGGAGCTCCTGGGCGAGTCCGTGCCTCCTCGACCGGCGGTGGACGAGAAGACCATCGCCCGACGCGTTGCCCTCGTAGCACGCGGCATCGAGCTCGTGCAGCCCCGCATCGACGCGCTGGTCGACGCACTTCGCATGCATCCCAACCAGATCACCGAAGCTTGGCTTCCGGACGATCCGTCGTTCGACTTCTTCTACGGCGCGACGACGCAGACCTACCTTGGCGGTTGGTGGGACCTTCGGGAGGCCAGCGCCCTCGAGGTCACCTTCCAGCCACCTCCCGCAGCCTATGTTTCGATCCAGCTACAGAACCGCTGGTTCGAGGCGCTGGAGTATCGCGATCACGTCACCAATCTCAACGCCGCTCAGTTGCAGCCCAACGAAGACGGCAGTTTCACCGTGCGAATCGGTGGCGAACCCCAGCCGTTCAACTGGCTCGACCCCTACGGTCACCAGGAGGGAATCGTCATGATCCGCTACATCCTTCGCGAGGACCCACCGGGCAGCCCGACCCTTCCCGCGGCGGTCCGCGTCCTCACCTGAGGAATCGGCCGCCGGGGTGTGTCGGATTCGGGCAAATCCTGCGGGCGTATCGACGACGGTCAGCGGCGATCCACTGCCGCTCGAGCAAGCATGACCGGCCCTTGTGCCGCAACGTCGCTCAGAGAGCTGTGCGGACGGCGTAGAGCTCCGGGAAGAAGGTCAGCTCAAGGGCCCGGCGCAGGAACGGGACGCCGCTCGAGCCACCGGTGCCGGGCTTCATGCCGATGATCCGTTCGACCGTCTTGAGGTGCCGGAAGCGCCACAGCTGGAAGTTGTCCTCCAGGTCGACGAGCTCCTCGCAGGTCTCGTACGCCGACCAGTGGGTCTGCGCGTCGGCATAGATCGCGGTGAACACCGGCACCAGGCTCTCGCGGAAGGTCCACGCCCGGGTGACGTCACGGGTCAGGATCTCGTCGGGCACCGCATGACCGTGCCGGGCGAGGTGGTGGAGGAACTCGTCATAGAGCGACGGCGCCTCCAGGGCCTGACGCACCAGCTGTTGCGCCTCGGGGTCTGCCTCGAACACCTTCACCATGGCGGCGTTCTTGTTGCCGAGGGTGAACTCGACGGCGCGGTACTGCCACGACTGGAACCCGCTCGAATTGCCCAGCACGCCACGGAACTCGACGTATTCACTCGGGGTCAATGTGGCCAGCACCGACCACTGCTCCGCCAGCGTCCTCTGCACGTGCTTCACGCGAGCGATGCACTTCAGCGCGTGGCCGAGTTCATCGTGACGCAACCACTGGCAGGCGGCGGTGAGCTCATGCAGCACCAGCTTGAGCCACAGCTCGGTGGTCTGGTGCTGCACGATGAAGAGGAGTTCGTCGTGGTGCTCGGGGTCGCTCAACGGCCGCTGCGCGGAGAGCAACGTGGCCAGGTCGAGATAGCCGCCATAGCTCATCCGGTCGGAGAAGTCGGTGACGACCGAGGCCTCCAGGTCACGCGTGTTGTCGTGCACACCCATGCGCCGACACTACGCGCGCACCACCCTCCAGTTGCAGTGGCACCGCAAGGATGCAAAACTGATTCTATATTCAGTTTCTTGAGAAGGAGTCCCTGTGGACCTGACTGCGGCACACCTGGACCTCGGCATCGCCGTCACCGACATGGACGCCGCGCTGGGTTTCTATCGCGACACGCTCGGCCTCGAGGAGGTCTCCGACCGGCAGATGCGCGGGATCGGACGGATGGTCAAGCTCGGTGTCGGCGTCAGCACCCTCAAGCTGATCGCCCCCGACACCCCCGCCACCGGATCTGCGGCCCCCGGCGGCATCCAGGCCGGCGTCCCCGGGCTGCGCTACCTGACCTTCACGATCAGTGACCTCGACGAGACCGTCGCCACCTGCGCCGCGGCAGGTCGCACCGTCGCCCTCGGCCCGCTCGACCTCGGACCCGACGTGCGGCTCGCCATGGTGGAGGACCCTGACGGCAACTGGGTGGAGCTGGTGCAGGTCGGCTCCTGACGACGGCTCGGTCCGGTGGATCCGGGCTCAGAGCAGGCGCGCGGAGATCAACGGCGTGCGCAGGACGACGTCGGCACCGGGCGCCGGCAACGACCCAGCCACCGCGATCGGGTCGCTTGCGCAGAAGTGCAGCGCCACCTGGAACGTGCCGGCTGCAGGCTTCTCCGGCTCTCCACCCGTGAGCATCGTGAGGTCCCGGCTGGCGAACGTCCACGTGCCCGCGACACCCTCGTGACGGCGTACGGCGGGCAGCACCTCCGTGTGCCAGTGGCGGGCCTGCTCGTCGGCAACCGCGCTTCCGGGAGTGTCGACCCGGAGCACCTCGAGCACCACACCGGCATGACGGCGGTAGGGCAGTGCCTCGGCGGTGACCGTGACCCCGTCGGCGACTACGCCGCCGAGTGGGCGGAAGAAGCCCGTCACCGGACGCTCCGTCCACGCCAACTCCGGGCGACGACCCTGCTCACCGGTGGTGCGGCCGAGCTCGTACCATTCACGCAACGACTCCCGCACCGGGTCGGCGAACCAATACATCGCCACGTGGTCGGCCTTCGTCAGGGCCGGATCGGAGTCGACGGCCGCAGCCGCCCGACACTCGGGCGTCCGCACCCACCGGTCGCCGTGGAGCACCCCGGGGAGAGCAAGGTTCTGCGGCTGGTGGTCGAGCAGGTGCCAGCGGTGGTAGTCGTCCCAGCGAGCCGGGTCGGTGACGTGCGGGAACGAGAAGAAGACCCGACGACAGTCCTGGAGGCTCGGCACGCGTTCAGGCCAACCGCTGCCAGGGCTGGGCTGCTTCGAGCTGGCCTGCCAGGGAGAGCAGCAGCGCCTCTTGACCCAGGTCGGCCGCGAACTGGACGCCGACCGGGAGCCCGAGCTCGTCGGTGCCCAGCGGCAACGAGATCGCCGGCATTCCGGTGGCGTTGAAGACCGCGGTCCAGCCGGCGTACTTGCCGGCCGTGGTGTACATGACCTCGGGGTTGGTGGTGTCCAGCAGGCCCAGCTCCGGCGGCGAGAGGGCGAGGGTCGGCGTGAGCAACACGTCGTACTTCGTGAAGAGCGCCCCCACCTCCCAGCCGACCCGCTGGGAAGCTGCCAACGCAGCGGCGAGGGTGGTCGCCGGCAGCGCGGCGTAGTGCTCGAAGAGGATCCTGCTGAACGGCTCGAGATCGTCGTCTGCGATCTCCCTGCCGAGTGCCGTCAATCGCTCCTCCACCGAGACGGCGAAGGAGACGCCCATCAAGGGCGCCGCCTCGGCGGCCAGCGCTGCTGCGTCGTAGGGAGCAGCCACGGGTACGACGGTGTGGCCGAGCGACTCGCACAGCTTGGCCGTCGCCTCGACGACGCCCAGGATGTCGGCCTGGGTTGCCACGTTCCCCTCACCCAGGCTGGTGATCAAACCGATCCGGAGCGGACGCGGCGCCGTCGCCGCGCTGGCGGCGAACGACACGCCCGGCTCGGGTACGCCGATCACGGTGCCGGGCACGCGCACCGACGAGATGTCGAGCATGAGGGCGCTGTCGCGCACCGACGTGGCCACCACGTGGTGCACCGACGCCGGACCGCTGAGCGTCGAAGGACGGGGGTAGGGCGTGACCCGACCCCGGCTGGGCTTGAGACCGACGAGCCCGTTCATCGCGGCGGGGATGCGGATCGACCCGCCACCGTCACTGGCGTGGGCCACGGGCACCATGCCGGAAGCAACGGCAGCGGCGGAGCCACCACTCGAACCTCCGGTAGAGCGGTCGACGTTTCGCGGGTTGCGTGACGGACCGTGCAGCAGCGGCTCGGTGCTGGGGCTCAACCCGAACTCGGGGCTGTTCGTCATGCCGAGCACGACCATGCCAGCCCGCTTGTAGCGCGCGACCAGCTCGGCGTCCCGCTCGGCAACGTTGTCGGCGAAGAGGCGGGAGCCGTTGGTGTTGGGCAGGCCCCCGACCTGCATGCTGAGGTCCTTGATCAGGACCGGCACTCCTGTGAGCGGGCCGTCGGGAAGCCCGGCATCGACCTCGGCCAGCGCCTCCTCGAAGCGGGTCGCGATCACGGCGTTGAGACGCGGGTTCTCCTCCTCGATCCGCGCGATCGAGGTCTCCACCAGCTCGCGCGCGCTCACCTCGCCGTTCCGGACCAGTTCGGCCATCCCGACCGCATCGGTGTCGGGCAGGGTCGTGCGTGCGTCACTCATGGTGCGGGTCCTCCTCGGCAGGGTTCGACGCCGGTCAGGCTAGGCGTGACCGGCGCCACTCCCCGATTGGATCCCGGAGACCGGAAGGGCCCGAACATGAACGGTCTCAACGACCGCCGGTCACTTCGTTGCCGTGCGGAAGGCCAGTCGGGTCATCGCAACGACGTCGGCCCGCTTCACCCGTCGGTCGTCGCCGACGGTGGTGATCACCAGCGTGCGACCGCGGCGAGCGATCGTCAGCGCAGCTTCATAGCCGTCGTCGGCAGTCATGCGCATCGCCGCGCGTTGCTGACCGATCTTCGGCAGGGCCAGACGCGAGACCTTCGCACCGTCGAGGTCCTTGCCGGCGCACAACTTGGCGAAGCGGCGGTAGCTGCCGGCCACCTTGACGGCGTCCTTCTTCGACTTCATCTCGAAGACCTCCAGGTAGACAAGCATGCTGTCGGCGCTCTCGCCGGCGAAGTCCGTCGTCGTGTAGATCGCGCTGCGGCCCGCAGCCGCCTTCGTCGAGGACTCCGCACGACAGGTCGTGCCCGGACCCTCGACCTGCTTCTCCCGGTTGACGATGCGGAACCCGTCCGCCAACTCCGGCGCGATCCTCGCGACCTTCACCAGCCCCGGCAACTGCTTCGCCGTCACCGAGGATCCTGCCTGCCGCGCAACAGCGGCGGTCTCGTCGGCTGACGCCGCTCCCGGCACCACCACGCCGAGTCCCAGCAGCACTGTCGCTGCGGCACCTGCCGACACCGTCCTCATCATCCGTCCGGTCCTCATCCAGATTCCTCTCCACGGGCCACCCCTGCGACGGCCGGTGGCTCGACACTAGGAAGATCTGGTGCTCGGTACCCGAGTGCGGATACTCAACTTCGTTCCGAGAATGGGAACCGCGTCCCGCCCGGGATCGCCAGGCGGGACGCGGAAGCTCATGCGATGGGTCAGCGGGCGCCGAGCACCACGCCCGAGGTGGGGACACCGGTACCGGCGGTGACGACCACGTTGTCGACCTGCTTGGGCTGATTGACCGACGTGCCACGGACGAGCCGGACCGCCTCGGCGATGCCGTTCATGCCGTGCAGGTAGGCCTCACCGAGCTGGCCACCGTGCGTGTTGAGTGGCACCGCACCGTCGAGCTCGAGCGCACCGGACTTGATGAAGTCGGCTGCCTCCCCGCGTCCGCAGAAGCCGAGCTCCTCGAGCTGGCTCAGCACGAACGGCGTGAAGTGGTCGTAGAGGATCGCGGCGTCCATGTCGGAGGCCGTGAGCCCGCTCTGCGCCCACAGCTGGTTGCCGACCAGGCCCATCTCCGGGATGCCGGAGATCGACTCCCGGTAGTAGGAGGTCATCATGTGCTGGTCGTCGCCGGAGCCCTGCGCCGCGCCGACGACGTACGCCGGCTTGTTGGGCAGGTCCTTGGCACGTTCAGCCGAGACCAACACCATCGCCTGACCGCCATCGGTCTCCTGGCAGCAGTCGAGCAGGTGCAGCGGTTCGGCGATCCACCGCGAGGCCTGGTGCTCCTCGAGGGTGATTGGCCGGCCGTAGAAGTGCGCCTTGGGGTTGGTCGCCGCCCGCGCCCGGTCGATCACCGAGATGCGGCCGAAGTCCTCCGACGTCGCGCCGTACTCATGCATGTAGCGCTGCGCGAACATCGCCACCCACTGCGCGGGCGTGGAGAGACCGTAGGGCGTCATCCACGAGTACGCCGCACGGTCGGCGTTGGTGTCCATCGGCCGGTTGGCCTGGCCGAGACCGTAACGCTCACCCGAGCGCTCGTTGAAGGAGCGCCAGCAAACGACCACATCGGCAAGACCGGCGTGGATGGCGGCGGCCGCGTGGGCGACGGTGCCGGCCGCCGCGCCGCCGCCGTAACCGACCCTCGAGAAGAAGGTCAGGTCCCCGATGCCGACGTTGCGGGCGATGTGGATCTCCGAGCTCGACTCGGCCGTGAAGGTGACCAGACCGTCGACGTCGGAGGGCTTGAGGCCCGCATCGGCGATGGCCGCAGTGACGGCCTCGCAGCCGAGCTGCAGCTCACTGCGGCCCGACTCCTTGGAGAACTCGGTCGCGCCGATGCCGACGATGGCGGTGGCGCCGGACAGGCTGCTCATGCGGTCTCCTCCGGGAGTTCGATCACGACGCTGCCGCTGGCGTGCGACCCGAGGCTGTTGACACCGTTGACCTTCACCGTGACGAGACGGCCGTCGACGTCGGTCACTTCACCGGTCATCGTCATCGTGTCGCCCGGGTAGTTGGGCGTGCCGAGACGGATCTTGATCTTCTTGACCACGGCAGCGGGACCGGCCCACTCCGCGACGTACTTCTCCACCAGGCCGTTGCTGGTGAGGATGTTCATGAAG
Organism: Nocardioides alcanivorans; assembly: GCF_021555175.1. GTDB lineage: Bacteria > Actinomycetota > Actinomycetes > Propionibacteriales > Nocardioidaceae > Nocardioides > Nocardioides alcanivorans. The sequence goes on from NZ_JAKGRW010000019.1 coordinate 150,498, forward strand.
ATGTCCGCAGAACCACGCTCGACCGCGAGGGCCGGGTCGTGGTGGACGTCCTGGTAGTCGCGGCTGGCGAGCGCGGTGGCCACGATCAAGGTGCGGGTCAGCGGGATCGGGTGTTCGGGCAGGGCCTCCCCCACCGTCACCTGCGACGCGACCCGGGTGGGCGCGAGCGTCATGACCTGACCTCCGTCCCGGCGAGCAGGTCACCGAGGCTGGCGAGCGCAGCCGAGGCGCCACCGAGGGTGGAGGAGATCTGCTTGCCCCACAGGAAGTGACGGTGCACCGGGTAGTCGGTGTCGACGCCCATGCCGCCGTGTACGTGCTGGGTGCGGTGGACGACGTCGAGGCCGGCCTGGTCGCACCACCACTTCGCGACGAGGGCGGAGCGCTCCGCCGCGCGCTGGGCATCGGCGCCGAGCAGGTCGTCGGCATCGGCCACGAGGGCCTGCCACAGCGTCACCCGCATGCCGTCGATGTCGATCCAGCAGTCGGCCAGTTGGTGCTGCACGGCTTGGAAGGTGCCGAGCGGACGACCGAACTGCTCGCGCTCGCTGAGGTAGGACGCAGCAAGCCGCATCGCACCGTCGGTGACACCGACCTGCAGGGCGGCCAGTGCGATCGCACCAACGCGCAGTGCGACGGGGAGTGCCTGGCCACCCGGCTCGCCGACGGCGACCGCGGTGACGCCGTCGAGCGTGAGCTCACCGGCGAGGTCATACATCGTCGTGTCGGAGAGCTCCGTGGAGACCCCCTCGGCGTCGAGCGCCACCAGGAAGAGACCCGCACCCTTGTCGGTGGTCGCGGAGACCAGGGCGTGCTGGGCACCGGCCAGGGTGGGCACGACGGCCTTGACGCCGGTGAGCGCGAAGCCGTCACCCGCGGCCACCGCAGTGGTCAGCGGGGCAGCCGGCTCCGCGCCGTCGTACTCCTCGAGCGCCAGCGCGATCCGGATCGTCCCCTCGGCGATGCCGGGCAGCAGGGCGGCCTGCTGGTCGGCGGTGCCGAAGCGACCGATCGCCTCGGCGGCGGTGGCCGCCGACCACAGCGGCACCTGGGCGACGTGGCGGCCCTGCTCCTCGAGTACGACGGCAAGTGCGTCGAGCCCCAGGCCTGCGCCACCGTGCTCCTCGGCAACGTTGAGACCGAGCAGTCCGGCCTGGGCCAGCGACTGCCACAGCACGTCGTCGACCCGGGTCTCGGAGGCCTCGACCGCGCGCACCCGATCGGTGTCGGCACGGTCGTCGAAGATCTCCTTGGCCAGGCCGGCAAGCGCCTGGATGTCTTCGTCGATGTTGAAGTCCATCAGTTCTCCTCCCCAGCTGCGCTGGCGGCCCGGAAGACGGGCAGGGTCAGGTCGGGGTCGGCGTCGAGCCACTCGAGTTCGAGGGCCATGCCGATCTCCGCGTCCTCGGGGGCGATGCCCACCAGGTTGGTGATCAGGCGGGTGCCCTCCTCCAGCTCCACGACGGCGATGACCAGCGGGTAGTCGAAGGCCGGGTGCTTGGGGTGGTGGGCGACCGTGAACGAGTAGAGCGTGGCGCGGCCCGAGGCCTCGACGGTGTCCCACTCGAAGGACTGGCAGTGCGAGCACTCCGGGCCCACCGGGTGCCGCAGCTGCTGGCACGAGGCACAGCGCTGGATGACCAGGCGGTGCTCCTTGGCAGCGTCGAACCAGAACTGGTTGTCGAGGTTGATGGCAGCGCGGGGACGCAACGCCTTCGGGGCCTCGGGCTCGGCCTTCGCCTTCGGCTTGAACCGCAGCGTGCGCCAGCGCTGGGTGGCGACGGTCTCGCCGGCCTGGTCGCGGTAGGTCTTGATCGTGGTCACGAAGCGGCCGGTGCCGAGACCGGTCTCCTTCTCGGGACCGATCGAGTCGACGACCTCCTCGACGGTGATCTCGTCACCGGGCACGACCTCACGGACGAAGTCGAACTCCGAGTCGGTCGCCACGACGGAGGTGTAGCCACCCTCGGCGAGCAGGTCGACCAGCTCGGCGAAGCCGGCACCGGAACCGGCATCGGCGGACGGGCGCACCGACTTGGCGTAGCCGCGCATGGTCCACGCCTGCACCATCGAGGCAGGCGCGACGACGTCGTCGCGACCGGTCGCCCGCGCCGCCTCGGCGTCGAGGTGCACCGGGTTCGAGAGGTCCAGCGCCTCGACCCAGTGCCGGATCATCGGCACGTTGACCGGGTCCTGGCCCGGGGTCAGCGCGTTGATGACGCGACCGACGAAGGCGTTGAGGCGGTCCTCGTAGCTCGCGCTCATCGCTTGCTCCTCGGCATGCCCAGGCCCATCGTCGCGATCATGTCGCGCAGGACCTCGTTGACGCCGCCACCGAAGGTGTTGACCAGGCCTTGGCGCGAGAGCTGCTCGACCTGGCCGTTGAGCACGTCGGCGTGCGAGTTCGGGCGGATCCGGCCGGCGGCACCCAGGATCTGGAAGAGGGTGCGCTGCAGGTCGATGTGGGTCTCGGTGCCGTAGGCCTTGGCGGCGCCGGCCTGCTCACCGCGCAGGGTGTGGTCGCCGACGGCGGCCGCGAGCTTCCAGTTGACGAGCCGCATCGCCTCGAGCTTGGCGTGGGTGCGGGCGAACTCCTGGCGGACCCACGGTTTGTCGATGACACCGGTCTCCTTGGCCCACTCGAGGGTCTGCTCCCAGAGCTGGATCATCCGGCCGCCGAGAGCGGCAAGGGCGACCCGCTCGTGGTTGAGCTGCGCGGTGATCAGCGACCAACCGCCGTTGACCTCGCCGACGACCTCGTCCTTGGAGACGCGAATGTCCTGGTAGTAGGTCGCGGTCGGGTGGATGCCGCCGACCGACTTGATCGTGCTCCAGGAGTAGCCCTTGTCGTCGCACGGGACGATGAGGATCGAGATGCCCTTGTGCTTGGGCGCCTCGGGGTCGGTACGGCAGGCGAGCCACACGTAGTCGGCGGTGTTGCCGCCGGTGGTGAAGATCTTGCTGCCGTTGACCACGAAGTCGTCACCGTCAGCGGTCGCTCGGGTCTGCAACGACGCCAGGTCGGTGCCGGCCGAGGACTCGGTGTAGCCGATGGCGAAGACGATGTCGCCCGTGAGCATGCCGGGCAGGTACTTCTGCTTCTGCTCCTCGGTGCCGAACTGCATCAACGTCGGCCCGACGGTGTTGATCGTGACCAGCGGGAAGGGCACGCCGGCGCGCTGGATCTCGTCGTAGAAGATGAACTGTTCCTCGGCGCCCAGGCCACGGCCGCCGTACTCCTTGGGCCAGCCGACACCGAGCCAGCCGTCGCGGCCCATCATCTTCACGACCTCGCGGAAGCGCGGGCCACCGGCTCCGGCCTCACCGACCTCACGGCGCTCGTCGTCTGGCAGCAGCTGGGCGAAGTACTCGCGCAGCTCCTGGCGCAGCGCCTGCTGCGCGGGGGTCTCTCGCAGATCCATGACACTCCTCGTCCGGCGGCCACTGCGACCGCTGCCGGATCAGGCTGTCAGGTGAGTAGACATGTGTCAATCACATGTCTACTCACCGGCCGCGCTGTTGCTCAGGACGTCGGCAGCACGAGCGCCGATCCGAGGAACCTGTCCACCGTGATCCGGACAGCGACACGCTCCGGGTTGGGCTCCGGCGTTCGGTAGCGATCGGCATAGCGCGCGCAGGCACGGGCGATCGACTCCTCGTCCTCCCGCACCTCCCCGGTGCCGATGATCGTGGACCAGCGCCCTCCGTCAACCTGGGTGATCGCCAACCGCGGGTCCCGGGTCAGGTTGCGCACCTTCTGCGAACCCCGGCGGGTGATGATCCAGGCACACTCCTGCTCAGGGTCCAGCACTGCGCCGACCGGCACCGCGTGGGGCGCGCCGTCGATGGCCACGGTGCTGAGGGAGCACAGGTGGTACTCACCCCAGAACGTGGCCAGCTCCTCGGGCAACGCGGACCAGTTCGGACTCCATGCGGGCATGCTCATCACCTCAGTGCTTGCGGTCAGGACAGAAGTACGCCGACCCGACTCACCCGAGCAGCGGACCGGAACGAGACCGGTGGGCCGACGACGCCCACCATTATGGTGGCCGCATGCCCACCCGCCCCCGCGTCGTACAACGCGTGCTGTCCCCGGCCCGCGCGGCCACCCGTGAGAAGTTGATCGACACGGTGATCGAGCTGGCCACTGAGGGCGGTTACGACGCGGTCGGGATCCGCCAGGTGGCCGCCGCGGCCGGGGTCTCGGTGCCCACGGCCTACCAGCACGCCAGCTCCAAGGACCAACTGCTGATGGACGCGCTGATGACGTTGGGGCAGCGCTCGGCGGAGATCATCCGTTCCCGGCCGCCGCGGGGCGCGACCGCCGCTGCCCGGCTCACCGCCGTCTTCGAGCGGATCCTGCGCGGCGCGGGCGAGAAGCCGCTGCTCTACCAGGCCCTCTACCGCGGGTACGTCGCCAGCGCACCCGACCTCGCCGACGTCGAGGGGGTCCCCGGGTTCGGTCCCGAGCAGGCCGCCTGGATCGGCGAAACCATCCGGGCGGGGTCCACCGACCACGCCGAGGAGGAGATCGAGTCGGCGTCACGGATGCTGTCGATGATGTTCCTCGGCGCCATGATCGGCGTCGCCTCGGGCCGCGATCCCGAGGAGGTCTCCGAGATCCTGGCCGAGGCCACGAAGCGCCTGCTCCACTGACCCATCTTGAAGGTTCGCGCGTTCCGACTGAAGGTTCGCGCGTTCCGACTGAAGGTTCGCGGGGTCAGCGGGGCATCTGGCCGTCGTCGACCTTGATGATGGTCCCGGTGACCACCTCGGAGGCCGGGGAGACCAGATAGCGCAGCGTGCTGTCCAGCTGCGCCGGGTCGCCCAGGCGCTTGCGGGGAAGCCTTCGTGGATCTCGCCCACCCGCTCGATCAGACCGTCGACCATCTCGGAACTGAAGGTGCCCGGGGCGATGCCGTTGACGTTGATCGGGTAGCGCGCCCACTCGATCGCCAACGCCTCCGTCATGCGGTTCAGACCGGCCTTGGTGACCGAGTAGAGGGCCGCCGCGCCGCCCGCTGTGTGGTAGCCGGACATCGACGACACGTTGACGATGCGGCCCGGCGTACCCGCGGCGATCAGGCGACGGCCGACCTCGGTCGCCAGCAGCCAGGGACCACGCAGGTTGGTCTCGATCACGGCGTCGACGAGTTCCAACGGCATCTTGTGGGCCCGTCGGGCATCCGGGATGCCCGCGTTGTTGACCAGGATGGTCACGGGCCCGAGCTCGGCCTCCACGAGGTCGACGGCGGCCACGATGGCCGCCGGATCGCGGACGTCGAGGGCCACGGCAAGGGCACGTCCGCCAGCGCCCTCGATCTCCTCGACCACCGCTGCCAGCGGTTCGAGGCGACGTCCACAGACCGCCACCGCGGCGCCTGCTGCGGCGAGGGTCACGGCAAAGCGCCTGCCCAAGCCGGTGCCGGCTCCGGTCACGAGGGCGACCTGCCCCGCGAGTTCCTTGTCGTGCTCAGCCATGAATCCTCATTCCTTGGTGTGATCGGACCCCGGCGCGCTCCATGCCCCCGGGCGGGGTGCAACACCGGCGACACGCCGTACGCCGCGCCCCAGCAGGCCTCGATGTGCGCTGAGGGCCGTGATTCGTTCACGGAACAGCCCTCAGCGCACATCGAACGGTCAGCTGACGATCACGCTCGGCGTTTCAGCAGGTCAGCCCTTCCAGGCGCCGCCGAGCAGCATGATCGAGTCGATGCTCGGCACCACGCCGTGCACCTTGTCGCCCCAGGCGTTCCACTCCGGGGTGGCGCCGAGCGGCGCGAAGGGCACCGTCTCGTTCCACCGGGACTGGATCTTCTCCAGCGCTGCCGTCTGCGCCTCGACTCCGTCGGCCTGGCCGAGTTCGTCGATCAGCGCGTCGAGCTGCTCGTCCGACGAGGCACCGGGGTTGCTCGACGATCCGGTGTAGACCTTCTCGTAGAGCTCGGGATAGACGGCGCCGTCCGGCATGCCGAAGCCCCAGATCACCATGTCGAAGTTGTTGCTGACATAGATGTCGTTGACCAGGTCCGTGATGGAGGCGACGTAGTCGAGGGAGACCTCGAAGCCCACGCCCTCCAGCATGCCCTTGAGCGTGACACCGGTGTCCTCGGAGACCTTGGCGACCCCCTTGAAACTGATCTTGCCGTCGAAGCCGTCGGCCTTCGCCGCCTCGACCAGTTCCTTCGCCAACTCCTGGTCGTACGCCAGACCCTTGGCCTCCAGGTCCCACCCGGAGAGCTCCGGGAAGAGGTCCGAGGTCGAGATTCCCTTGCCCTGAGCAGTGCGCTCGTTGAGCAGGTCGAAGTCGATGGCATGCACGAGGGCCTGCCGCACACGGACGTCGGAGGTCGCGCTGCCCTCGCGATGGTTCAGCAGCAGGCCCCGCGACATCGAGCCGATCTCCATGAAACCACCGAAGCCGTCCTCGATCGCGTCGGCTGCCGTGGGCGGCTCGCGCAGGTAGGCCACGTCGGCCTCACCGTTGCGGAGCACGTCGAGGCGGCCCTGCTCGAGCGCGATGTTGAAGAAGCGCAACTCGTCGAGGTGCGGCGTACCGCCCCAATAGTCGTCACGAGCCTTGAGGAGGAGCTCCTCGCTCGGGGCGTACTTGTCGAAGGTGAACGGTCCGGCTCCGACCGGGGTGAAGTTCTCCCCTTGTCGGATGCCTTCGCCACGATCATGCCGGGACCGGTCGCGAGCAGGTAGGGGAACCCGGGCCACGGCTGGCTGAGGGTGAACTCGATGGTCGACTCGTCCACGACCTCGACCCCGGTGACGTTCTTGGACCAGACCGACACCTGTCCGCCGCGCTTCTCCACGTAACGGTCGAGACTCCACTTCACGGCCTCGGCGTCGAGCGCCGTGCCGTCGCTGAAGGTGACCCCGTCCCGCAGGGTGAGGGTCCACACCGAGTTGTCGTCGTTGGCCTCGATCCCCTCGGCCAACTGCGGGACCCACTCGCCGGTCTCCGCGTCCTGGCGAACCAGGAGGTCGTAGACCGCGGCCATCTCGGTGCCGCCGCTGCTCCCGTTGGCGATCGTTGCTGTCGGGTCGAGGCTGCGCGCCTCGGAATAGGTGGCGACCTGCAGCGTGCCCCCGCTCCTCGGGGTGCCGCTGTCGTCCTGCTCGCCGACGAATCCGTTGGCGAAGCCGGTGGGGGTTCCCGTCTCATCCGACGCCTTGTCGTCGGAGGAGTCGGCGCACCCGCTGAGCACCAGGCCCGCCGCCATCACGGCAGCCACCCAGCGTCCGGTCCTGCGTGTCATGCGATACCTCTTTCCCTGCGTACGGTCCACCCGCACGTCAACAGCCGTCACAGGTCGAGCCAGTCCGGGGTGGACCGGTCGGCGAACCCTGAGAAGGCACGTCCCAACTCCCCGCTGCCCACGCACATGATCTGGGTGCGGTTCTCCATGTCGAGGGCGTGACGCAACGACGGGGCGTCGATGGTCTGCCACATGGTCTGCTTGGTCATCCACACGCCCAGCGGCGAGTGTTCGGCGATCTGCCGCGCAGTCTCCAGCGCCCGGTCGACGACGGCCCCGTCGTCGACCACCTCGAGCGCGAGGCCGATCCGCTCGGCCTCCGCTGCGTCGAAGATCCGGCCGGTCAGCATCAACTCCGCCGCCCGCGAGGCGCCGACCAGGCGTGGCAGGAAGTAACTGGTGCCCATGTCGGCGGCGGAGATGCCGTGCCGGATGAAGATGGCGCCGAAGCGGGCACTCATCGCAGCGAAACGGACGTCGCATGCGAGCGTCAGCGAGAAGCCACCACCAACCGCAACACCGTTGACGGCCGCGATCACCGGCACCCGCATCCGGTGGATGAGCTCGTGGATCTCCACGATCGCCTCCTGCTGCGCCAGCAGATGGGAGACCGGATTCTGCCTCTCCGCCGGCCCCTGCCGGTCGTCGGCGGCCTTGACCTCCGCGCCCGAGCAGAAGCCTCGACCGGCGCCGGTCAGCACCACGGCACGTACGCCGGCACTTCGGTCGAGATCGACCAGCGCGGCCCGCATCTCCTCGACCATGCCCATCCCCAGCGAGTTGAGCGTCTCGGGTCGATTCATCGTGAGCACGAACTGACCGGGCTCGACCTCCTCGAGGAGCACCTCGGACATCGCCCCTCCCTCCCCGCCGGCGATCCCACTCACCGACAACTTTGACTAGACAAAGTGATGTGACGGAGACAACATGCAGGTCCGCAGTGACCCGTGTCAACTGCCGGTGCCGCTGCCTCGGACAACCAGGAGAAGCCATGTATCCCCGGATCCACGCCCAGACCCACCCCGACAAGCCGGCGGTGATCATGGAGACCGGCGAGACGGTGACCTATGCAGAACTGGAGCACCGCTCCAACCAACTGGCGCACCTGCTCCGTTCCCGTGGTCTGCAAACCGGCGACCAGGTCTCGATCTGGGCGGAGAACCACCCGCGCTACTACGAGGTCTACTGGGCGGCGATGCGCGCCGGCCTCTACATCACCGGCATCAACCGGCACGCCACCGCCGAGGAGGCCGCCTACATCCTCAACGACTCCGACACCCGGGCCCTGATCACGTCGGCCGCCATGGGCGAGCGCGCAGTCGACGTACGCGACCAGGCGCCCGGTTGTACGACGTGGCTCGCCTTCGACGCTCCTGTCGACGGCTACGAGTCCTACGAGGAGGCGATCGCCGACCAGTCCGTCGATCCACTCGCCGAGGAACCGCGCGGCGAGGTGATGCTCTACTCCTCCGGCACGACGGGCCGCCCCAAGGGCATCCGCCGACCGCTCACCGGGTTGGCGGTCGACGACCCGGCGGCCCCGCGAACCTCGACCTTCACCCGGGCGCTGATGGGTGCGGGCCCCGATTCGACGTACCTGATGCCGGCGCCGCTCTATCACGCGGCTGCGCTGCAGTACTCCGTCGGAACCCAGGAGCTCGGCGGCACCGTCGTGGTGATGGCGAAGTTCGACGCCGAGCGGTTCCTGCAGCTCGTGGCGGCGCATCGCATCACGCACACGCAGGTGGTGCCGACGATGATCGTGCGGATGCTCAAGCTTCCCGACGAGGTGCGGTTGCGTTACGACACCTCAAGCCTGCAGTCGTTCCTGCACGCCGCCGCGCCCTGCCCGCCGGAGGTCAAGCGTCGAACCATCGAGTGGCTCGGCCCGATCGTCGATGAGTACTACGGCGCGACCGAGAGCAACGGCATGACCTTCATCGACAGCGAGCAGTGGCTCGCACATCCCGGGTCCGTGGGGAAGCCGGTTCTCGGCTCCATCCACATCTGCGACGACGACGGCCGCGAGCTCCCCGTCGGAGAAGCCGGCGTCATCTGGTTCGAACGCGACAAGACACCGTTCGAGTACCACAACGATGACGAGAAGACCCGCGAATCGCGGCACCCCGACCACCCGACCTGGTCAGCGGTCGGCGACCTGGGCCGGCTCGACGAGGATGGCTACCTGCACCTCACCGACCGCAAGTCGTTCCTGATCATCTCCGGCGGGGTGAACATCTATCCGGCCGAGATCGAATCCTGCCTGGTCATGCACCCCGACGTCGACGACGTCGTCGTCTTCGGCCTTCCGGACGAAGAGATGGGCGAATACGTGCACGCGGTGGTGCAACCGGCCGATCCGATGACGGCCGGCCCCGACCTCGCCCAGGAGTTGCGCGACCACGTGCGCGCCCACCTGGCCGGGTTCAAGGTTCCCCGGGTCGTCGCCTTCGGCGACGTTCCGCGCCTGCCGACCGGCAAGGTGCAGATCAAGGTCCTCCGGGAGAAGTACCTGAATCCGAGCCCCGAGCGCGTCTGATGGATCAGGATGGGCACGTGGACACAGGAGAGGAAACGGCGGCCGACGCCCAACCTCGGGGCCGGCGTACCCAGCACGCACGTTTGGCCGAGGAGTTGCGCGCGGCGATCCGCGACGGGACCCATCCCGTCGGCTCCCGGCTGCCCACCGAGTCGTCCCTCTGCGAGACCCACGGACTGAGCCGCGGGACAGTCCGCGTGGCGTTGCGGACGCTGGAGGACCAAGGGCTGATCACCCGCCGCCCCGGTGCCGGCACCACGGTGGTCAACCGCGAACCAGCGGACAACTACCTGCCCTTCGTGACCAATCGCGACGAACTCATCGCGCTCTACCGCCACACCGGCGTGACCCGCCCCGACACCAGACAGGTCGTGGTGGACGCCGCCCTCGCCGAGCGCACCGGGCTACCGTTGGGCACCCGGTGGACCGTCCTGGAAGGGGTACGTCGCCTCCGCCTCGACCCGCACGGCCCACCGTTGTGCTGGACCGAGCAGTACCTGCGGCCGGACGAGCCGACGTACGACCCCGACGAAGCGGCCAGTTACACCGCAGCGATGCCGGCGCACCGGATCGAGCAGACCGCCCGTGCCGTGATGATGCCCGACCGCTTCGCGGGACCGTTGGAGACGTCCCCGGCGGCCCGGCCCTGGTGATCCGGCGCCGTCACCTGGACCAGGACGGCGAGGTCGTGTCCTCCAGCCTGCACACCCATCCCGGCGAACGGTTCGTGCTCAGCACCATGCTGGTCACCGAACAGTAGGCAGGTCGAGCGCAACCCGAGCCGTACGTGCCTGCCAGGCGCACACCGCGGCCGCCACGACGCAGATCAGGAGGCCCAGCCAGGCCGCGCCGCTGTAGCCGGTGTCATTGGGGTGGCCGTCCTCGGCGAAGTGCGCCAGGACCGCCACCGACAACGCACTGCCCATGGCGAAGCCGAGCATCCGGACGACCACGTTGAGCGCCAGCGCGCTGCCGGTCTCGGCAGCAGGCACCACCCGCACCACCAACCACGGGATCGAGTTGAAGGTGGTCCCGCTGCCGATGCCTCCGATCAACATCGCCAGAGCGATCTGCCAGAGCTGGTCGTGCCACAGTGCCAGCACGAGGTTGGACGCCCCGAACGCGAGACACCCCAACGGCAGCAGCAGATCGGGTCCGATGACCGGGCCCAGCACCAGGGCGATCCGGTTGCCGACGACACTCGCGACGGCGTACGGGACGAGCATGAAACCAGCCCAGGTGACCGAGCGGCCCAAGCCGTCTGCCTCGGGTCCGGCCTGCACGAGCACCATGATCGTGGCCATCATGAGATACATCCCGACACCGCCCAGGAGGCCGGCGACGTGAGCGCCGAGCACCCCGGGACGCATCGCGACGCGGAGGTCGACCAGAGGGTTGGTCCGACGCAGTAACCAGCACACGGTGGCCACGAGCAGCACCGCCGAGAGGCCGAGCACTGCGCGCAGGGCCGTGGAGCCATAACCCCAGACCTCGGCCCGACTGATGGCCAACAGCACGCCGAAGGTGGCCGCGCCCAGCAACAGCGCACCGATCCAGTCGACGGGTCCGTCACCGTCCGCGGCGCCGGGCGGGATCACCTTCAACGCCACCGCGACGGAGACGAGCGTGAAGCCGAAGGCGATCCAGAACGCCCCCTTGACGCCGAGCAGGTCTGCGATGACCGCAGCGATCGGGAACCCGAGGCCAGCACTCATCACGTTGGCCAGCGAGATCGTGGCCAACGCCCGGCGCGCCTGGGCCTCGGGGAGCTGGTCCCGGGCAGCGGCGAAGGCCAGCGGCGTGATGCCGAACCCCAGCCCCTGCAGGGCACGACCGGCGACGAGCGCCTCGAAGCCGAGGGGCAACGCAGCCATGAGGGTGCCGATGGAGACGAGTGCCAAGCAGATGATCGTGACGGTTCGGCGTCGCGTTCCCGCGCCCAGCCTGCCGATGAGCGGTGGGCTGAGTGCGCCCACGAAGAGCGTCACCGTGAGGCTCCACTGGGCAAGGGAGAGAGGCACCCCTCCTCCTCGGCGATGGCCGGCACCATCGGGGCACCGAGGGCACCGATGACACCCGTGACCATCGTCAGCGAGATCAACCCGGCCACGATGAGGCGGGCGTTGACCGGTTTGCCCGTGGCCACGTCGGTCATCCCACCGCCTCGAGGAGTTGGCTCCGCAAGGAGAGGCGGGAGACCTTGCCAGAACCCGTGGTCGGGAACTCGTCGAAGAAGACGAACCTGCCCGGCACCTTGAAGGCCGCCAGGTGGTCGCGCAGGTGCAGGTCGAGCGACGAGCTGGCCGGTGGCTCGCCTGCCGGGATGACGCATGCGACCAGGCGCTGGCCCTGGCGCGCGTCGGGGACGCCGACCACGACCGCGCGATGGACGCCCGGATGGTCGGTGAGCACCCGCTCGACCTCCTGCGGCACGACGTTGAAACCGCTCACGATGACGGTGTCCTTGACGCGGGAGACGATCGCGAGCCGACCCTCGTGGTCGCGTCGCGCGAGGTCACCGGTGTCGAGCCAGCCCTCGGCGTCGACCGCGGGACGGCTCCCGTCGGCATAGCGGGTCGCGACATGGCCACCGCGTACCAGCAGCCGCCCCTCCTCACCGGGGCCCACCTCGGAGAGGAGGGGGCCGACCACCTTGGTCTCGAGACCGGGCAACGGGGTCATCCAGCCGTGTCGGCCCGGATCGGCGCCGATCCGGCCGAGTGCCACGGAGCCGCAGGTCTCGGTCATGCCGTAGCCGGTGACCAACTCCGCGATGCCGAGGTCGTCGCAGATGGCGCGCATGCGGTCGGCCTGCACCTCGGTGCTTCCAGCGATCGCCTGACGCACCCCGCGCAGTGGGGTGCCGAGCAGGTGCAGGTCGTGATAGATCGTGGGCGGTCCGGCGAGCACGGTGAGCCCGGACTCGGCGACCAGCGCACGGACCTGCGCGGCGTCGTAGCGATCGACCAGGCGGACGCCGGCGCCCGCCCACATGGCGACGATCAGCACGCCGTTGAAACCGAAGGAGTGGGCCAGCGGTACGGCGCCCAGCAACACGTCCGTCTCCTGCAGGCCGAGCCAGCCGGAGATGTGGCGGTAGAGGTCGGCCAGCTGGGCGTGCCCCATCGGCACGAACTTCACGTCACCGGTGGTGCCGGAGGTGGCGAGGACGAGCGCCGGCGACCCGGTGTCGATCTGTGGCAGGTCGGTGGACGTGGGAGCGGCGGGAGCCGCGATGAGTCGCGCCATCGAGACCAGGCGCAGGCGGGGGTCGCGGCCGCGCCACGACCGATCGTCGGCAACGACGAGACTCGGTCCGAGGCGGTCGACGGCACGCTGTTTCTCGCCCCGGGTCGCGCCGTGGCCGAGTGGCACCACGGTTGCGCCGAGGGCGAGCACGGCGAACGCGGAGACCACCCACGGGACGGAGTTGCGCCCGACCACGAGCACCCGGTCCCCCGGCCTGACACCGGACTTGCGCAGCACGACAGCGGCGGCCTGCACCCGCTCCCACGTCTCGGCGTACGTGAGCCGACGCGCGCCGTCGTCGACGGCGAGGTGGTCGGGGTGCGAGACGGCCCGGGCCGCCGACAACTCGACCAGGGTCCGAGGGACCGAAAGCATGCCGACGATTGAATCAGCCGGCCGTCGGATTCGGCCATCGGGTTCCGCTGCACAAGAGTGGGGGCTCCACGACGACGTCGGCGTCAAGCAGTGGCTCCGCCGTCCACCACGAAGTCGGCGCCCGTGGTGTAGCTGCTCGCGTCGGAGGCCAGGAAGGCGACCGTGGCGGCCACCTCGCCGGAGGTCCCGCGCCGTGGGATCGGCAGGTGGCTGAGATCCATCGTGCTGCTGGCGATCATCGGGGTGTCGACCGAACCGGGGCAGACACAGTTGACCCGGATGCCCCGCGGTGCGAACTCACGAGCGGCCGAGCGGCTGGCGCCACGCAGGCCCCACTTCGACGCGCTGTAGGGCAGCGCGCCGCCGTGGCCGCGGACCCCGGAGATCGAGGCGACGTTGACGATCGAACTCCCCTCGGGCATCACCGGGGCGACGGCCTGCATGCCGAGGACCGGGCCGAGGAGGTTGATCCCGAACAGGCGCTGCAGGTCATCCTCGGGCCAGGTGGTGATGCCGCCGGTGCGGTAGATCCCGGCGTTGTTGACCAGCACGTCGATGCGGCCGTGATCGTCCACCGTCGCGCGGACGATCCGCTCCCAGTCGTCGCGGGAGGCGGTGTCGTGGCGGTGCGCCGTTGCCCCGATCGTCGCGGCCATCGTCTCGAGCTCGGCGCCGTCGATGTCGGTGAGCACGACGGTGGCGCCGAGCTCCGTGAAGAGCGCGGCCTCGGCGGCGCCCTGGCCACGGGCGGCGCCCGTGATCAGCACGACCTTGTCGGTGAGACTCACGAGTGGTGTCGTCACGAGATCCTCCTCAAGAGCTCAGCACGAAGCCGCTGTAGCCGGCTTCCCGCACTGCGCTGCAGTGGTCGATGTAGGTCTTGAAGCCGCCGATGTAGGGGATGAACCCGGACTTCTTGCCTTCGATGTTGGCACCCATGTACCAGGAAGGGGCCTGGGTGAAGAGGGTCTTGTCGGCGACCTCGTGGAGGTGTTTGGTCCAGGCCTCCGCCGCATCCGGACGGGCCTCCGCCGTCCGGAAGCCGCGTTCGTCGAGGGCGATGATCAGGTCCACCACCCAGTCGACGTGCTGCTCGGCGGTGAGCGCCATGTTGGCGAGCACCGAAGGGCTGCCGGGCCCGGAGAGGCTGTGCAGGTTGGGGAAACCCGGCACCGCCACACCGAGATAGGTCAGCGCTCCGTCGGCCCAGGTGTCGGCGATCGTCACGCCGCCGACACCGCGGACGTCGATGCGCGTCAGCGCCCCCGTGAGGGCGTCGAAGCCGGTCGCGAGCACGAGCGTGTCGAACTCGTACGACGCCGCTTCCGTCTTGGCCCCCACTTGGTGAAGGTGACGAGCGGCTCGCGACGCAGGTTGACCAGCGCGACGTTGTCCCGGTTGAAGGTCTCGAAATAGCCGGAGTCGGTGCAGATGCGCTTGGTGCCGATCGGGTGGTCGACCGGGATCAGGTCGTCCGCCGTCCGCGGATCGCGGACGATGCTGCGAATCTGCTCGGCGGCGTAGTCCCGGGCCAGCGCATTGATCTCGGGATCGACGGTCTGTCGTGGGAAGGTCTTGCCGAAGAGCACGCCTCCCTTCTCCCAGAACTCCTCGAGCACCTCACGGCGCTCCTCCTCCGAGAGCTCGAAGGCCTCGGTGGGGTGACTCGTCCAGGGAGAACCGGCAGCGCTCGCCCACGAGGCGGCACGCCGCTCCTCGAGCTGGTCGAGGAGCTCGGCGTACTCCTCGTCGGGGATCGGCCGGTTGAACGCGGGGACACTGAAGTTGGCGGACCGCTGGAACACGGTGAGCGCCTCCGCCTGCTCCGCCAGCAGCGGGACGGACTGGATGCCGCTGGATCCGGTGCCGACGACCGCGACCTTCCTGCCCGCGAGGTCGACCCCGTGGTGCGGCCAGTCGGCAGTCATCAGGATCTCGCCGTCGAAGTCGTCCAGCCCCGGGAGATCTGGGCGGTTGGGGGCAGACAGGCTCCCGGTGGCGCAGAGCAGGTGGCGGGCGGTGACGACCGAACCGGCGTCGGTGGTCACCGTCCAGCGCGCTGATTCCTCGTCGAAGTGGGCGGAGAGGACCCGTTCGCCGAATCGGAAGTGGCGACGCAGGTCGAAGCGGTCGGCGACGTGCTCGAGGTAGTTGAGGATCTCGGGCTGGGTTGCGTAGCGCTCACTTCCAGCGCCACTCCTTCTGGAGCTGGTCGTCGAAGGAGTAGGAATAGTCGAGACTCTCGACGTCGCAACGGGCACCGGGATAGCGATTCCAGTACCACGTGCCACCCGGACCGTCAGCAGCTTCGATGCCGAGCACGTCGAGGCCCGACTCATGGGCCCGGTGGACGCCGTAGAGACCAGCGAAACCGGCGCCGATCACGACGACGTCGACGTGGTGGGAAGGGGTGGTCATGATGCGCTCCTGTCGAGAGAGGCGGCGCCCAGGAGGGCGGTGATGTCGCGCCACAGCAGGGCGCGCGCCGATTGGGCCGGCCCGAAGGGGCCGATGGTGAGGAAGCCGTGGAACAGCTCGGGGTAGTGCCGGTGACGCGTGGGGACACCCGCCGCTCGGAGGGTGCGCGCGTAGCCGTCCCCTTCGGAGCTGAGCGGGTCGCGCCCGGCCGTGACGACGACGGCGGGCGCGAGGCCTGCATGGTCGACGGCACGGGACGGGACCACCTGCCAGGCAGGCTCCGGGATCGGGGAGTCGCCGAGGTACTGCTTCCAGTACCACTGCATGGCCGCGCGAGTGTTGAAGTGATCGGTGGCGTAGCGCCGGTAGCTCTCCGACTCGAAGTCGGGCTCGATGACCGGATAGAGGAGGATCTGCGCCGCCAGCGGCAGGCCGGCCTCGCGCGCCTGGAGAGCCGCCACGGCAGCAAGGTTGCCGCCGGCACTGTCTCCCCCACCGCCACCGCAGCCGGGTCGATGTCCCACGTGTCGGCGTACTCATGGACGTTGCGGAGCACCGTGAACATGTCGGCAGCGGCCGCCGGTGCGCGGTGCTCGGGCGCCAGGCGGTAGTCGACCGAGACGACCACGCTGTCGGTGTGTCGGGCCAGCATGCGGCAGAAGCCGTCGTGCGTCTCGAGATCACAGAAGACGAAGCCGCCGCCGTGGGCAAAGACGATCGCGGGTCTGCGTCGCCCGGACGAGCCGTGGGGGCGATAGACGCGCACAGGAACGCCGTCGACCTCACGGTCCTCCGCTGACTCGACGTCGTCGATGTTGGTGACGGGCTGCCTGCGTGCCGCCACCAACGCTCGCGCCTCCGGCCCGGTCATCTCCTGGACCGGGGGAACCCCTCGTTGAGAGCGGCGAGCATCTGGTCGACCTCGTTCTGCACTTCCCCTCCTCATGATCTGGGTAGCACTATTCCTATTAGAAATAGTCTGCCCACGCAAGGCGAAGTACCACTGACGACCTGGGGACCGATTGGAAATATGACTGGTCGATACAGTTGGCCCCGATACCGTCCAGTAGGATGCGGCCATGGCAACTGAGGACGCGACTGATCTGCCCTCCCTGCGGCCCACGAGCTGGGCGACGCTGGGACTGCTCTCCTTCGGCGAGGAGCTCTCGGGCTACGACCTGAAGAAGTGGGCCGACTGGAGCCTTCGCTTCTTCTACTGGGCGCCCTCCTACAGCCAGATCTACTCGGAGCTGCGCAAGTTGGAGGAGATGGGCTACGCGTCGTCACGCGTGGTCAACAAGGACGACGTCCGCGGCAAGCGGCTCTATCGGATCACCACCGAGGGCGAGGCCGTGATGAGTCGCTGGGCGAACGAGGCCCCCGTGGAGCCCGCCGTCTTGAAGCACGGCCTGATGCTGCGCATGTGGCTCGGCCACGCCGGCGACCCCGAGCACCTGCGCGGGGCACTGGAGGCCCACCGCGACCAGTCGGAGAAGATGCGCATCCGCGCGGTCGTCGACGCCGAGGGCGCCGCGAGGGAACCCGACTGGGCGTTCCCCGAGATGGTGCTCAAGTGGTCGGCGCAGTACTACGAGGACGAGCGCAACCGCGCCGACGCCATGCTCGCCGACCTCGAGAAGGTCGCCAAGAAGCAGAAGCGCAAGGGCCACCACACCACCCAGACCAAGCGCACCTCCGACGAGCTCCGCAGCCACGCCGACTGATCGCCGTTCCACCAGGCTGCGTCACTGTGTGACGAAATTGCATGCTTGGTGTGCGTGGCTACGGCCCCCAGGAGCGCAATTCCCCGCCCGGGCGGGGAATCTTGAGCGCTCCCGGGGCTGCTGGGATCAGGCGGGGAGAAGCGCCTGCCGGCCGTGCGAGGTGAACTCGGCGGCGATCCGGTCGCGGCCGGCGTCGTCGAGGAGGACGTACTCCTGGGTGCGCCCGACCCGGATCCACACGGGGTCGTCGGTGCACCAGGCCGCGGCCCGCAGCGGCGCCTTGTTGACCTTGTTGCTGCCCGTCAGCGGGATGCGATCGATGATCCGCACGTAACGCGGCCACCACTTCGCCGACATCTCCGGCTGCTCGGCGAGGTGTCGACTGAAGGCTGCGGCATCGAAGCTCGCACCGGGCGCGAGCTCGACCACGCACATCACCTGGTCGCCGGTGCTGGCGTCGGGGACGGCGAAGACCGGCGCCGCGAGCACACCGTCGACGCGCTGCAGCACCCGCTCCACCGGCGCGGCGGAGAAGTTCTCACTGTCCACGCGCAGCCAGTCGGACGAGCGGCCGGCGAAGTAGAAGAATCCGGCCGCGTCACGATAGGCGAGATCACCGGTCCAGAAGTCGTCGCCACGGATGCGATCGGCCATCGCGCCGGGGTTCTTGTAGTAGCCCTCGAAGGTGTGTGCCAGGCCGACGCCGACGATCTGGCCGACGGCCTCGGGGTTGAGCAGCCGTCCGGAGTCGTCGAAGCGGGCCCGCGGGCACTCCTCCCCCGTCGCCTCGTCGATGACGCGTACGTCGGCACCACCGACGGGCAGGCCGAGCGAGCCGGTCGGGGACTCGGGGGTGCGATTGATGCGGAGCACACCCTCGCTGAGGCCGTAGCCCTCCATGACCTCGCAGCCGAAGCGCTCGGTGAACCGCGCGACGTCGGTCTCGGATGCCTCGGTGCCGAAGGCCAGCTCCAGCGTGCTGGTGCGGTCCTCCGGCAGCTCCGGGCGGCTGAGCACGTAGGACAGCGCCCGGCCGACGTAGTTGACGAACGTGACGCCGTAGCGGTGGATGTCGGGGGCGAAGGCGCTGGCAGAGAACTTGCGCACCATCGCGACCGTCGCGCCGGCATGCATCGCGGCACCGAGGTTGAGCATCAGGGCATTGCCGTGGAAGAGCGGCATGCACAGATAGGTCACCGAGTCGCGCCGCATCCGGGCCCGACCGACCATCGCCTCGAGCAGTCGGCCGAGGCGACCCTGCCCGACGATGACGGCCTTGGGAGCGCCGGTCGAGCCCGAGCTGAACAGCAGCAACGAGATCTCCTCCGGCGCTGGAGTCGTCTGCGGGAGCTCGGCTCCCTTGAACGGGGCCAGGAAGTCGGCGTACGTCGCGGAGTCGACGTTGAAGATCAGCTCCGGCGCGATGCCGTGGTCCTGGCCCTCGACGAGGTGCGCCAACCGGTCCTCGGTGATCACCAGGTCGACGTCGGCATGCCGGATGTCATGGGCCAGTTCCGCGCCGCTGCGGCTGGAGTTGATGCCGACCACGACGGCGCCGGCAACCGCGCCGGCGCCCACCCAGAAGACGAAGTCGGGGACGTTGTCGAGCAGGACGCCGATGTGGACCTGCCGATCGGCACGCTTCGGAGCGACCGCCTCAAGCGCAGCGGCGCGCTGCGCGGACTCTCGGACGACCTCGTCCCAGCTCCAGCTGCGTCCCTCGAAGAGGAGGCCGGGCGACTGGTCGCCGGATCGGGCACGGACTACTTCAGCAAAGGTTTCCATCTCAGACTTCCGCGTGGTGGCAGGCGACAAGGTGACCGGTGACGGATTCTCTCAGCGGCGGCGCCTCGCTCGCGCACACCTCGGTCGCCAGCGGGCACCGAGTCCGGAAGCGGCAGCCGCTGGGGGGATCCAACGGCGAGGGAGCTCGGCATTGGTCACCCCGACGTCGTCGACGTCGAGTTCGGCGTCCGGGAGGTGAGCCTCCGGCACCGATTCGAGCAACAGCTTCGTGTAGGGGTGCAGGGCATGCTCAGCCAGCCGGTCGGCAGGGATGACCTCACAGACCCGACCGAGATACATCACCATGATCCGGTCGCTGATGTTCTTCACCACGGCCAGGTCGTGCGCGATGAAGATCATGCTGAGCCGGTAGCGCTCCTTGGTGTCCTCGAGCAGGTTGAGGATCTGCGCCTGCACCGACACGTCGAGACTGGAGACCGGCTCGTCGCAGATCAACACCTGCGGGTCGAGCATCAGGGCCCGGGCGATGCACACCCGCTGGCACTGGCCACCCGAGAGCTCGTGCGGCCGCCGCTCCCACACCGAGTCAGGATCGAGCCCGACTGCCAACAGCAGCTCGCGGACCCGCTCCTCGGTGACCTTGCGGCCCCAGATGCGGGCACCTTCGGCGACGAGGTCCTTCACCTTGCGCCGCGGATTGAGCGACGACACCGGGTCCTGGAAGATCATCTGCATCCGAGCGCGCTTGCTGCGCAGGGACCGGCCCGAGTGGCCGACCAGCTCGACGTCGTTGAGCCTCACCGAGCCGGAGGTCGGCGAGGGCAGCTGCATGATCGCGCGGCCGGCGCTGGACTTGCCGCAGCCCGACTCACCGAGGATGCCGAGAGTCTCGCCCTCCTCGAGGTGGAAGCTGATGCCCGACACCGCGTGCACGGTGCCGCCGCCCTTGGCAGGGAACTCGACGACGAGGTCGTCGACCTCGAGCACCCGGTCACCTGCAGCACCGTCGGGTACGCCGACCGATTGCGTTGCGAGCGTCCCTGACATCAGTTCTCTCCTCGATCGACGGGGTGGTGGCAGGCGAAGAGGTGCGGCACCCGACCCTGGGGCGCGTCACCCGTTCGCAGCTCGGGCAGGTCGACGCGGCAGTCGTCCTGCGCGTAGGCGCAGCGCGGTGCGAACCGACAGCCCTGCGGCGGGTGGAGCATGTTGGGCGGGGCGCCGTCGATCGCCGCCAGCCGCACGTGCGGCGGCTCCGTGAGACGGGGGATCGCGCGCAGCAGCGCCTCCGAGTAGGGATGGCGGGCGCCGGTGAAGAGCGACCTGGCGTCGGTGGTCTCGACCATCCGACCGGCATACATCACCGCCACCCGGTCCGCGCGGCCGGCGACGACGCCGAGGTTGTGGCTGATCAGGATGATCGCCATCCCCAGCTCGTCCTGCAGCTTGGCGAGCAGGTCGAGGATCTGGCGCTGCACGGTCACGTCGAGAGCCGTCGTCGGCTCGTCGGCGATGAGCAGCGCCGGGTCATTGGCCAGTGCCATCGCGATGACGACTCGCTGCCGCATGCCTCCCGACATCTCGTGCGGATACTGGTCGAGTCGGCGCACCGGGTCGGGGATGCCGACCAGGTCGAGCAGCTCCTTGGCGCGCTCGCGGGCCGCCTGACGACCGAGCCCCTGGTGCTTGCGCAGGGTCTCGGTGAGGTGGGTGCCGATCTTCTTGACCGGATTGAGCGCGGTCATCGGATCCTGGAAGACCATTCCGATCCGGGCACCCCACAGCTTCCGTAGCTGCTTGGGACCGAGCGCCTGGATGTCCTGGCCGTCGAACATGACCCGACCGTCGATCGTGGTCGTGGGCCCGGAGGTGTGCAGGCCCATGATTGTGCGACCGAGCACCGACTTGCCGGACCCCGATTCGCCGACGATGCCGATCGTCTCGCCACGGCTGAGGCTGAAGCTCACGCCGTCGACGGCCTTGAGGTCACCGCGGGGGTGTGGATCGTCGTACGCAGGTCTTCGACCGACAGGAGTCGTCCGCTGTCGGGCCGGTCCCCGGCGGGTGCGGACTCGAGCACGTGGTTGGTGGTCATCTCGGCCTCAGATCTTCGCCTGGCGGGGGTCGAAGCGCTGACGCGCCTTCTCCCCAGCATGTTGAATGCGAACACGGTGAGGAACACCGCGGCGCCGGGCACCAGCACGATGTGGGGGTGCTCCTCGAAGGTGTTGCCCTCGCCCTCCGCGATCATGTTGCCCCAGCTGGGCTCCGGCGCCTGGATGCCCAGACCCAGGAAGCTCAGCGACGACTCGGCCACGATCAGCACCGAGACGATGATCATCCCGTAGGAGAGCAGCGGGAGGATGACGTTGGGCAGCAGTTCGCGCACCATGAGGCGCCAGTGGGTGGCACCCATCGCCTTCCCGGCGAGGACGAACTCACGCTGCACGAAGGTCAACGTGCTGGCCCGGGCCATGCGCACCATGCTCGGCAGGGCCATCAAGGACAGTGCGAAGGCGATGTTGGGCAGCGTCGGGTCGAGCACGGTCGCCAGGGCGATGAGCAGGATCAGCGGCGGGATCGCGAGCAGCGAGTTGGTGAGGATGCCCACCGTGGCATCGGTCCACTTGCGGAAGTAGCCGGCCGCGATGCCGACGGCACCGCCGACGACGAGGGCGATGAGCACCGCACCGATCGAGACGACCAGCGAGGCGCGAGCGCCGTAGATGACGCGGGCGAGCAGGTCGAGACCGAAGTTGTTGGTGCCCAGCGGGTGATTGGTGAGCGGGTCGGGCCGCGCCATCACCGGGTCCTGCAGGGTCTGGGAGATGTCCTGCTCCTCGCCGAGGGGCAGGATCGGGGCCAGGATCGCGGCCAGCACGATCAGGGTGACCCAGATGGCGCACAACCAGGTGGTCAGGTCGAAGCCGGGACCCTTGCGACGCCGGCCCAGCGCGGAGCTGCCGTTGAAGAGGAGGATGACCGCGACGAGGTAGAGGGCCGCAGTGGTCCAACCGTTGCCCTGCATCGGCACCAGCGCGACGACGAGGGCGACCACGCCGAGACCGAGTGGGAGCAACGCTCGCAGCAACGACGGCGTACCGATGGGCGGCGCAGCCACTTCGCCGACAGCCGCGAGGGCATCGGCAGCGGGGTCCGCGGGAGTCTGGGTGAGTTCAGACATGTGCCCTCCTGATACGCGGGTCGAGGTAGCCGTAGGAAGCGTCGATCAAGGCGTTGGTGAGCACATACATCACCGCGATCACCAGCACTGCCCCCTGCACCGTGACGAAGTCGCCGGCATTGGCGGCGCCGATCACGAGCGATCCCATGCCGGGTAGGGCGAAGAGGTACTCGACGATCACGGTGCTGCCGATGAGGCGGCCCAGGCCGATGCCCATCAGGGTCATGAGCGAGAACGAGGACGGGCGCAGTGCGTCGCTCAGCATGATGTGACGCGGTCCCATGCCCTTCGCCTTGGCAGCAAGGATGAAGTCGTCCTGGAGCGTGGTGACGAGGTCGTTGCGCAGGATCCTCGTGAACATCGCCGTCTCCGCGAGCGCGATCGTCAGCGCTGGCAGGAACGCGTGGTAGAGGTTGTCCCACACCCCGTCGCCGAGGCGAGTCCACTGGGCGCGGGGGAACCAACCGAGGCCGTTGGCCAGCACCATGATGATGAGCAGGCCCGCGAGGAAGCTGGGGATCGAGAGCACACCGAGCGCACCGGCACCGACGGCCCGGTCGACGCGGCCACCGGGACGGTAGGCGGACCACATCGCCAACGGGATGCAGAAGATCAGCGCCATTCCCATGCCGAGCACGGCCAACTCGAGGCTGACCGGCAACGCCGAGGCGATGCGGTCGGAGATCCCGTTGTACGGCGGCACGACCGACTTGCCGAGGTCGCCGGTCATGGCGTTGCTCAGCCAGTCCCAGTAGCGGGTGAGGAGCGGATCGTTCAGCCCCAGGTCATCGCGCACTGCGGCGTACTCGGCCTCGGTGCGGCCTTCGCCCAGCATGGTCACGGCCGGGTCGGTGTCCATCTTGGACACCAGCCAGAACGTTCCCAGGCTGACGATGAACAACACCGCCAAGAGCTCAGCGACGCGCTTGAGCACTCTGATCAACGTCTCCTCCTTCCATCCGGACAAACAGCCGGTTTATGCCTACTCGGCATATCGGAGTGGCGAATATACCCACGCATCGAACCTGCAGCGAGCCCACTCCCATCAACTTTCCGGGAGCATCCCTTGCGTGACCCAAATATTTCTATTAGACATACTCCAATCGGATAGTAATCGACGCGGCGACGAGGAGCTGGAACGAGCGGATGGACAAGCACGAGAGCATCTATCTGGACGGCAGCTGGGAGGCACCACACGGCGATGAGTGGCTGGAGGTCATCGACCCCCGCAGCGGTGAACCGGTCGCTTCGGTTCGTCTGGCGGACGCGGTCGACGTCGACCGTGCGGTCGCCGCTGCCCGACGCGCCTTCGACGCCGACGCCTGGCCGCTCGCCGAACGACTCGCGACCTTGCGCTCCCTGCACGCACGGGTCTCGGAACGGCTGGACGAGTTCGCCGACCTCATCTCCTCGGAGATGGGCTCGCCCGACCAGTTCTCCCGCCAGGTGCAGGTCGGGATGCCGTTGGGCGTCCTCGACACGACCTTGACGGTGGCCGAGGGCTTCTCCTTCGACCAGCCGCTGGGTCCCTCGCTCCTCACCCGCGAACCGATCGGCGTCGTCGCCGCGATCACGCCGTGGAACTTCCCGCTCCACCAGGCCGTCGCCAAGATCGCACCGGCCCTCGTGGCCGGGTGCCCCGTGGTCCTGAAGCCCGCGGAGCTGACTCCCCTGTCTGCGTACCTCCTGGCCGAGGTAGCCCACGAGGTCGGCGTGCCGGCCGGGTGGCTCAACGTGCTGGCCGGGCGCGGCACGGTCGTGGGCGAGGCGCTGGCCACCCATCGCGACGTCGACATGGTGACCTTCACCGGCTCGACCGCGGTGGGGCGCCGGATCGGCGCGCTCGCTGCCGAGACCGTGAAACGGGTGACCCTCGAGCTCGGTGGCAAGTCGCCCAGCGTGCTCCTCGACGACCTCGACCCGGAGGCCTTCGCATCCGCAGTGCAGACGTCGGTCGGCTTCGGCCTGATGAACACGGGGCAGACCTGCGCGGCCTGGACCCGGTTGGTGGTGCCTGAAGAGCGGTACGACGAGGCGGTCGCCATCGCGAAGGCGACGGCCGGCGCCGTCGCACCCACCCTCGGACCGCTGGTGTCGCAGACGCAGTGGGAGCGGGTCGCGGGACACCTCCAGGACGCGGTTGCGGACGGCGCCGAGGTGCTGCTCGGGACCGCAACACCCACTCCCCCGACGCGGGCTACCGGATGGATCCGGTGCTCCTCGGTCGGGTGACGCCCGAAATGCGGGTGGGGCGGCACGAGGTCTTCGGCCCGGTGCTGTCGATCTCCACGCACAGCGGGGACGACGACGCGGTCGCGATCGCCAACTCCACCGACTACGGGCTGAGCGCCGGCGTCTTCGCAGGCGACCGGGAACGGGCCATCGCCGTCGCTCGCCGGATCCGGTCGGGCACGGTCCACGTCAACGGCCTCAACTCCAACCCGTTGGCGCCGTTCGGCGGCTACAAGCAGTCCGGCAACGGACGCGAGTACGGGCAGTTCGGCCTGGAGGAGTTCCTCGAGACCAAGTCGATCCAGCCTCCGGCGCAGGAGGCCTGATGCCCACCAGCCGCGCCGCCGTCCTCCAAACCAGCCCCGGGGAGCTGGTGCTCCACGACATCGTCGTCGACGACCCGGCACCCGACGAGGTGCTGGTGCGCACCGTCGCCGCCGGAGTCTGCCACTCCGACCTGCACTTCATGCACGGCGTCATGCCGCACCCGGTGCCGACCGTCCTGGGCCACGAGGCCGCCGGGATCGTCGAGGCAGTGGGCAGCGCCGTCCACGACCTGGCTCCCGGCGATCACGTCGTCGAGTGCCTGTCGGTCTTCTGCGGACGTTGCGAGTTCTGCCTGTCGGGCCGACCGGCGATCTGCACCAAGGCCGGACTCGGGCGCCCGGCCGGGGCACCGCCGCGGCTACGACTCGGCGACGAACCGATGACCCAGTTCCTCAACCTCTCCAGCTTCTCCGAGTTGGCACTGGTGCACCGCAACGCGTTGGTGAAGATCGACGACCGGATGCCGCTGGACGTCGCCGCGTTGTTGGGCTGCGGTGTCCTCACCGGCCTCGGCGCAGTGTTCCGCACTGCCGGAGTCCGCCCCGGTGAGACGGTGGCGGTGATCGGGTGCGGCGGCGTCGGGCTGAGCGCGCTGCACGGCGCCGAGCTGGTGTCCGCCTCGCGGATCATCGCGGTCGACACCGACCCGGCGAAGCTGGCACTCGCCAAGGAGTTCGGCGCGACCGACGTCGTGGACGCCTCGCAGGTCGATCCGGTCGCCGCGGTGCGCGAGCTGACCGGCGGCGGAGTCCACCACGCGTTCGAGGCCGTCGGCCTGGCGGCCACCACCCAGCAGGCCTTCTCCATGGCGGGGCGCGGCGGGACCGCGACCGTCGTGGGCATGATCGCGCCCGGGGAGCAGGTGAGCATCCCCGGCATCGAACTGCTGGTCGAGAAGAAGCTGCAGGGCTCCCAGATCGGTTCCAACCAGTTCATCACCGACATCCCTCGCTACGTCGACCTCTATCTGGCCGGGAAGCTGCGCCTCGACAGGCTGGTCTCCCGCAGCACCGATCTCGACGGCATCAACGAGGCCTATCAACGGCTGGCCGAGGGCGGCGTCGCTCGCCAGCTCATCACCTTCGGAGGAGCAGCATGAGTCTCGACGAGGCAACGACGGCCCTGCTCGCCCAGCTCGCTGCGGCAGGCGGCGCACCGATGCACGAGGTCTCGCCCGGCGAGGCGCGAGCACGCATGGCCGGACTCGCGCAGTTGTACCCCGCCGGGCCCGGAGCCCGCCCGCAGCGACGACGTACGCATCCCCGGGCCGGGGGCGAGCTGCCGGCGCGAGTGATCACGCCACCGAACCCGCGCGGCGTGCTGCTCTACCTGCACGGAGGCGGCTGGGTCGTCGGATCGATTGGCGAGCACGAGTCGCTGGGACGGCAGCTGGCTGCCGCGACGCGGTGCACGGTGGTGCTGGCCTCCTATCGGCTCGCGCCGGAGGCGCCGTGGCCGGCAGCGGTCGAGGATGCCTGGGCCGCGCTGCAGTGGGTGGACGCGCAGCGGTCGGCGTTGGCCGCGGAGGACGCGCCCGTCGTCGTCGCCGGTGACAGCGCCGGCGGCAACCTGGCCACCATCGTGGCGCGTCACGCACGCGACGCAGGCGGGCCCTCGGTCGACCTGCAGGTGCTGGTCTACCCGGTCACCGATCACGACTTCGACAACGGTTCCTACACCGATCCGGCCAACCAGCTGGCGCTCAACCGGCAGACCTTGCAATGGTTCTGGGAGCACTACGTGCCGGTCGACCAGCGCGACCACGCGGACGTCTCGCCGCTGCGCGCCGACGACCTGGCAGGACTGCCGCCGGCGGTCGTGGTGACCGCGGAGCACGACGTACTGCGCGACGAGGGCGCTGCCTACGCGGAGCGGTTGCGCGCCGCCGGCGTCCAGGTCGACCACCGCGACTTCGCCGGCCAGATGCACGGATTCTTCACGATGGTCGGGTTGCTGCCGGCGCAGGCAGAGGCCGTCGACCACGTCGCCCAACAGGTCGACACCCACCTCAACTCCTTGGAGACCACCCGATGAGCACCCGTCATGTCGATGCCGTTGTCGTGGGAGCCGGGTTCGCCGGCCTCTACGCGTTGCACAAGCTCCGTCAGCAGGGGCTGGACGTGCAGGTCTTCGAAGCCGGTTCCGACGTGGGCGGCACCTGGTTCTGGAACCGCTACCCGGGGGCCCGGTGCGACATCCAGAGCGTCTTCTACAACTACACCTTCGACGACGACCTGGCACGCGAGTGGGTGTGGAGCGAGAAGTACGCCAGCCAGCCGGAGATCCTCCGCTACCTGCAGCACGTGGCCGATCGCTTCGACCTGCGCCGCGACATCGCCCTCGAGACCCGGGTGACCGAGCTGCGCTTCGACGAGGACAACTCTCGGTGGTCGGTCCGCACGGATGCGGGCGAGACCCTCGAAGCGACGTACGTCGTGCTGGGGGTCGGGCTGTTGTCGTCCGCGAACATGCCGGACATCCCCGGGCGTGACGACTTCGCCGGACCGATCCTGCACACCGGGCACTGGCCGCACGAGCCGGTCGACTTCACCGGAAAACGGGTCGGGATCATCGGCACCGGGTCGTCGGGCATCCAGACGATCCCGATCGTCGCGGAGCAGGCCGAGCATCTCACCGTCTTCCAGCGCACCCCCAACTTCAGCCTGCCGGCGCACAACAGCGCACCGGATGCCGAAGAGGTGGCGGCACTGCGGGCTCGGCACCCGGAGGTGCGCGAACAGCTGCGCAACTCCTCCTACGGCATCCTTCACGACCCGCCCACCCAGGGGGCGTTGGACGTGAGCGACGAGGAGCGGGTGGCGACATACGCCTCCCGATGGGACGACGGGACCCTGACCGGGATCCTGCAGTCCTACAACGACCTGGTGCGCAACCAGGCGTCGAACGACACCGCCTCGGAGTTCGTGCGCTCGAAGATCGCGGAGATGGTCGACGACCCGGAGGTGGCCGAGGACCTGGTGCCGCGTGGTTATGCGTTCGGGACCAAGCGCCCGTGCCTCGACACCGGCTACTACGCGACCTACAACCGTGACAACGTGGAGCTGGTGAGCATTCGGCGTACGCCGATCGAGCGGATCACGCCTTCGGGCGTCCGCACGAGTGCAGGTGAGCACCCGCTGGACGTGCTGATCTTCGCGACCGGATACGACGCGATGACCGGATCGCTGCTGGCGATGGAGATCTTCGGTCGCGACGGGCTGTCGCTCCGCGAGGCGTGGGCCGACGGCCCGTCGAGCATGCTCGGGATCGCGGTGGCCGGTTTCCCCAACCTCTTCACCATCACCGGACCGGGCAGCCCCTCCGCCCTGAGCAACGCGGTGATCTCGATCGAGCAGCACGTGGAGTGGGTGAGCGATCTCCTGGCCCACCTGCGCTCGGAAGGGCTGCAGGTCGCGGAGGCCGACGAGGTGGCGCAGAAGGAATGGACCGCACACGTCCAGGCTGCCGGCAACGCGACGCTCTACCCGCAGACCGACTCCTGGTACATGGGTGCCAACATCCCCGGCAAGCCCCGGGTGTTCCTCCCCTACATCGGCGGCGTCGGTGCCTACCGCGCGCACTGCGACCGGGTTGCTGATGACGGCTACCCGGGGTTCGCCCTGTCCTGATTCATTCCAGTCGCGGCAATTCCCCGCCCGGGCGGGGAACTTGTCGCCTGTGGGCTGTTGCCACAGCCACCCAGCATGCAATTCGGATGACATGTGGGACAGCTGGGGCGGGTGAGGGGTCGTACGTCGGCCCTCACCTGCACCATCCCACTCGCTCGAGTCGGGCCGCGATGCGGGCAGCCAACTGGGCCGGTCGGTGGAACTCACTCCACACCACCCGGATGCAGTCCCACCCCAACAGGTCCCCGACCACCTGTTGACGGCCCTTCTCACGCATGACCACGTCGATCGCATCCTCCCCGGGACGGGCGAACGCGGCGTATTTCACGCGGCCGTCGAACTCGAGATAGAGGCCGAGTCGCGGCCAGGCGAGGTCGAGCCTGGCCACGAGGCGGCCGGCGGCGTCGAAGACCTCGAACTGCGGTACGGGCATGGGCAGCCCGAAGACCCAGCAGAGGTGGCGCACTCTGCTCTCTCCCGGCGACTCGACGCGCGAGTCCATCAGGGCCAGCACGAGCCGCAGGATCACCGCACCGGGCCAGTGCGTCATCCGCTCGGCTTGCTTCCGCATCTTCTCGGGCGTGGCGAGGCCCTCGTGCAGGGCTCCGTCAGCGGCAACCAGTCCGTGCTCGAGATCCGTCCGGGTGGCGTACTCCAAGATGGCGCGTTCCGGCGCGGTCGCCCGATCCTGACCGACATCGACGACGTCGCCAGCGAGCAAGGTGCCACGATGATGCCGCACACCGGACTCTCGTCGTCCTGCGGATCGCGCGCCGGTCACGTGGACCTCATCCAGATCCGGCTCCCACACCGGGATGCCGTGCGCCAGCAGTGCCGTCGTGTGGGAGAGCGCCACCTCCCCACGGGCATGTCGTTGCACTGAGCGTGCCCGAACGAGGTGCTGACCAATGGCGGTCCGCTGGCGCCAATCGCTCGTGAGTGCATAGGCGCCGTTGCGGATCCGGGTCCAGTCCCCAGCACGCAGACGTCGTTGGATGTAGGCGTCGTCGAAGCCGAGCGCCAGCACTTCAGGGCGCGAGATGTAGCCAGCCTCAGCCGCCCGGGGAGTCCACAAGGTAGTCATGGCCAGCATGCTTGCGCGGCAGGCGCGGCCTCACAGTCCATCCACAGCCGCCTGTGTGCAGTCGCGCCGCTCCACAGGTGCTCCCGCCCAAAGCGGTTCACCCGAGTCGCGGGGCGCCGTACTGTGTCACGTTCTTGTGAGCCTGTAGGCCGTAGCCACACACGCCAAGAGGGCAATTCCCCGCCCGGGCGGGGAATTGCCCTCTCTGGAATGGATCAGGAGATCCAGGCGTCCTCGACGAAGAACATCGAGGTGGACGCCGGGACGATGCCGTGGACGTTGTCGTTCCAGAACGTCATCTCGGGCATCGGGCCCCAGTTGAGGTAGGGCACCGTGTCGTTGGAGACCTGCTGGATCTTGTCCATGGCGGCGAGCTGGGCGCTCTCGTCACCGGCCTGCTGGAACTCCTCGATGGCGGCGTCCATCTCGGGGCTGGTCGGCATGCCGTAGGTCTGCGTGCCGGAGCTGTGCAGGGTGGAGAAGAGCTTGGAGAAGGGGTCGCCCTCCCGGTAGCTCAGGCCCCAGGCAGCGACGTCGTAGTCGCGGTTGACGGCGATCGAGTCGATCTGCTCGGCGACGGTCCGCTTCAGGTCGAGGGTGACCTCGAAGCCGATCGCCTCCAGGTTGGCCTTGACGGCAAGGGCGGTGTTGCGTGACCCCGGGTCGGAGGCGTCCAGGTAGCTGATCTTGCCGTCGTACCCGTCCGCCTTGGCCTCGTCGAGCAGCTTCTTGGCCTCGTCGGGGTCGTAGGCAGGACCGTCGGTGTCGGTGTTCCAACGCGAGTAGTCGAGCCACATGGTCGAGCCGGCCAGACCGTGGCCCTCGTAGGCACGCTCACGGATCAGGTCGGGGTCGATGCCCATGGCCAGCGCCTTGCGCACCCGCTCATCGGCGCCGGGGTGTCCCTCGGTCGCGTTGACCAGTGCCACGTTGCTCATGGCGATGACGTTCATGTAGCCGGGAACGTCCGCGTCGAGCAGCTCGTCGACCAGATCGGGGTCGCGCACCAGGACGCTGTCGATGTCGCCCTTCTTCATGCTGTCGATGCCGGTCTGCTGGTCCGACAGATAGAGGATCTTGAACGCCTCGACGTTGGGGGCACCGTCCCAGTAGTCCGAACGCGCCTTGAGCGTGACGGCCTCCTGCGGCGCCCACTTGTCGAGGGCGAAGGCGCCCGCGCCGACCGGCTTGAACTCGCCACCCTTGTCCGACGACTTCGCCACGATCATGCCCGGCCCGGTGCTGAGGATGCTCGGGAAGAGGAACCACGGCTTGTTGAGCTTGTAGGTGATCGTCAGCGGGTCGACGACCTCGATGTCGGTCACGTTGCCCGCCCACAGCGCGGCCTCGGGGCCCTTGTTGGTGGCGTAGCGCTCCTGGCTCCACTTGACCGCCTCTGCGTCGAGGTCGGTGCCGTCGGAGAACTTCACGCCCTCGCGCAACTTGAGGGTCCACTCGGTGCCCTCATCGTTGCCCTCGAGCGACTCGGCCAGCTTCGGCACGAAGTCCTCCGCCTCCGGGTCGTAGCGGAGCAGCGTGTCGAAGATCGCCGCCATCTCGACGCCGCCGGTGGTCGACGCGGCGATGATCACGGCCGGATCGAGGGAGCGCGGCTCGGAGAAGGCAGCCCACTCGAGGGTGCCACCCTTGGTCGGCTCGCCCGAGTCATTGGCCCCGATCATGCCTTCCGTGTAGGTCCGCTCCTTGGGGCCGGAGCTGACGCCCTCCGACTCGCCGCAGGCCGCCAGCAGGGCGGTGACTGCCACCGCTGCCACAGCGGCACGAAACACTGGGGTCCTGCGCATGACTGTTCTCCTTGTGTTCAACTCGGGGATATCTTGGGTGACCATATATCTATTCGACATACATCGACCAGACCTATTCCCATCGAATCGTCACCAACACGCAAGAGCAGCAACCCGGCAGGACCAGAGGTGCTCCTTCGGCGCGCAAGAAGGTGCTACTTCGCGGGAGGCGGGTACGCCGTCACGCAGGTCCGGGACGGCCGCCGCGGACCAGACGCCCCGGGAGGGCGCCGGTCGCCTCGCCGCTGCGATAGGTCTCGGCTCCGGAGACGACCGTGTGCAGGTAGCCGTCGGCACGCTGCAGGAGACGACGCCCACCGGCCGGGAGGTCGTGGTGCACCTCGGGCTTGTGCAGACGCAGTCCGTCGAAGTCGATGACGTTGAGGTCCGCCTTGTAGCCGGGCGCCAGCAGGCCCCGGTCGAGGAATCCGACGGCCTCGGCAGTGGCTCGGGCCTGGCGCGCGACCACGAACTCGAGCGACAACCGCTGACCGTCACGGTCACGCACCCAGTGCTGCATGAGCGTCGTCGGGAAGCTGCCGTCGCAGATGGTGCCGACGTGCGCTCCACCATCGGAGAGCCCGGGGATCGCGAACTCGTGGGCCAACTGGTCGTAGGCGCCGTCGAGCGAGCCGTTCACGTAGTTGGTGAAGGGCTGGTAGATCATCCCGCGGCCACCGTCCTTGACCAGGATGTCGTAGATCAGTTCCGTCGGGTCGACTCCCGCGGCCGCAGAGCGGCGGGCCAGGGTCTGGGAGATGTCGGGCTCGTAGTCGGGCTCGTCGCCAAGCTCGAACATGATCTCGATGCGGTCGAGGAACTGCCCGCCGATCAGGGCCGGGTTCTTCACGATGCCGATCTCGAGGATGCGTCGCCGCGTCTCGGGGTCCTGCATGCGGCGGGCCCGCTCGGCCAGCGGCAGGTGGGCGATCTCCTGATAGGCGGCGTTCGAGACGAACGGGTTCAGCGTGAGGTCGAGGCCCAGCAGGATGCCGATGCCGCGGGCGGCGACCTGGGCCCGGAGGCGGTGGCCCTCGGCGTTCGCCTCCTCGAGGAACCCCAACGCCTTGCGGAAGCGATCCGGGTTGGCGGCGGTCTGCGACAACGAGAACGACATCGGTCGTCCGGCTGCGGCGACCATCGACCGGATCAGGTCGAAGTCGGTCTCGATGGACTCGTCGTCCCAGTCGGTGACCAGCTGCAGCACCCCTTGCCGGTGGCGCCGATCGCCCGCGAGATCGTGACGAGCTCGTCGCGGCCAGCGGCGTACGACGGTGTCAGCTCGCCCGAGATCGACTTGTGGTTGAGCGTCCGCGAGGTGCTGAAGCCGACGGCGCCGGCCTCGATCGCCTCTGCGGCCAGCTTGGCCATCAGCTGCGACTCCTCCTCGGTGGCGAGGGTGTGGGCGGCCGCCCGCTCCCCCATCACCCGCACCCGCAGGGCCGCGTGCGGCACCTGGGCGGCGAAGTCGAGGTCGTGCGCGCTCGTCTCGAGCGCGTCGAGGTACTCGGGGAACGACTGCCAGGTCCACGGCAACCCTTCGGTGAGCGCCACACCTGGGATGTCCTCGACACCTTCCATCAGCTCGACGAGCCGGCTGCGGTCCTCGGGAACCACCGGCGCGAAGCCGACCCCGCAGTTGCCCATGACCACCGTGGTGATGCCGTGCCACGACGACGGCTGCAGGTAGTTGTCCCACGTGGCCTGGCCGTCGTAGTGCGTGTGCACGTCGACGAAGCCGGGGGCGACGATCGCACCGTCGGCGTCGATCTCCTGGGTGGCCGTGCCGGAGACCTTGCCGACCTCCACCACGGTGCCGTCACGCACGGCGACATCGGCGGTACGTCGGGGCTCACCGGTGCCGTCCACCACGGTGCCGCCTCGGACGATCAGGTCGAACTCACTCATGGGGGTTCCCTTCGGTAGGAGCTGGTCGATAGCGGAGCAGCGTCATGCCGGAATCCGGCTCGCGGTCGAAGACCGGCTCGACCCGCATCCCGACCCGGAGCTCGGCACGGTCCGCGTCGACCAGTTCGGTGCTGAAGCGCGGACCCTCGTCCCACTCGACAACCGCGAGCAGCTGCGGCACGGCATCGCTCCAGGGCGGCGCGGTCGGGCGGTCGGCGACGGTGAACGTGTACAACGTGCCGGCGCCCGAGATCTCTCGCCACTCGAGGTCGTCGGCGAGCGTGCGAGGCGCGAGCGTGCGCGGGTAGAAGACGTACTCACCCAAGGACGGGGAGAACTGGATCAGGACCCGGCCCTCGGCCAGCGCGTCCCAGAAGGGCTGCGAGACCGGCGTGGGTTCGGGCATCGGTCGGGTGGTCATCTGCTCAGTCCCCCTGGAAGAGCAGGGCCACCTGCTCGCTCATGATTCCGCCGTTGCCGGTGACGAAGGCGGTGTTGCAGTCGGCCACCTGCGCCTGCTCGGCCCGGCCCATCAACTGTCGGGCCGCATCGACGACGTGGTGCATACCCCCGGCCATGCCGGCCTGTCCGAAGGAGAGCTGACCGCCCGCGGTGTTGACCGGGAAGTCGCCACGGAAGGTCAGATCGTGCTCCTGCACCCAACGCATGCCGGTGCCCTTGGGGCAGAAGCCGGCATCCTCCAGGCTCATCAGCACCGTGATCGTGTAGCAGTCATAGATCGACGCCATGTCGACGTCAGAACGCTCCAGGCCGGCCATGGCAAAGGCCCGGTCGGCGGCGCGGATGATCGGCGTGTGCAGCAGGTCGTCGGCATAGGTGGGCGTCTTGAAGGCCACGTGCTCGCCGAACCCCTTGACCCACACGGGCCTGTTCCGGGAGCGCCGAGCCACGTCGGCGTTGGCGATCAGCACTGCCGTGCCGCCCTGCACCCGCATCACCACGTCGAGCATCCGGATCGGATCGGCGATCATCGGCGAGTCGAGCACGTCCTGCACCGTGATCGGCTTCCCGTGGAAGATCGCCCCGGGATGCGCACAGGCATTGGTGCGCTGGGCGACCGCGATGCTCGCCGTCGCCTTCTCGTCG
The DNA here is from genome assembly GCF_021555175.1 of Nocardioides alcanivorans. Taxonomy (GTDB): domain Bacteria; phylum Actinomycetota; class Actinomycetes; order Propionibacteriales; family Nocardioidaceae; genus Nocardioides; species Nocardioides alcanivorans. Next base: position 185,093 of record NZ_JAKGRW010000019.1, read on the forward strand.
TAGCCGAACTCGGCGGCGTACCGCTGGGCGATCTGCGCGTAGGGCCCGTTCTGGCCGACGTTCCCGTAGGGGATCTCGAACTCCGCCTGCGGTGAGCCGAAGTTGTTGCTGGAGGCGCCGTACCACCCCGGGTCGGCGGCAGGTCGCCGCTCGGACCGGGGGACGGCGAGCGAACCCGGCACGACCGCGAGCACCGCGTCGCAGATACCCAGCTCGACGGCCGCAGCGGCGCGCCAGACCATGCCGGCTGCCGTCGCCCCGCCGAGATCGACCCGCTCGCCGAAGTCGACCGGGATCCCCAGGTATTCGGCCAAGGTGGCGGGCGCGAACATCGCGGACTCGCCGATGCCGTGGGTGACCAGGCCGTTGACCACGGAGGCGTCGAGACCGGCGTCGTCGAGCACCAGCTTGGCCAGGCGCGCGTACTGGTCGATGGTGAAGGCGGGCACGGCCTCCTTCAGCTTGAGGGCCGGGAGCTCGGCGATGCCGACGATCGCGGCCTCTCCTCGCAGGCCCATCAGCGCTCACCGCGCAGCGGCAACGACACGCTCGCGGTGCCGGGCATCAGCACGGTGTCACCGCGGCGGCCGGCGATCTCCAGCTCCACGACCCCACGCTCACCCTCACGGCGCGCTCCGGTCACGGTGCCGCCGAAGACCAGCTCCTCACCCGGCAGCGCAGTCGCACGGTTCTGCACCGAGTAGGTCACCAGCCGACCACCACCGCCCACCCAGTCGGTGACGGCGCGGGCCAGCAGCGCGGCCTGCAGCGGACCCTGGACGAGCACGTCGTCGTAGCCCTCCTTGTCGCGTGCCCACTCCTTGTCGTAGTGGATCCGGTGACCGTTGTAGGTCGCTGCGGAGAAGAAGAACATCTGCGTCTCGTCGACCACCACGGTCAACGCAGGGAGCTCGTCGCCGACGGCGACGTCCTCGAAGAAGGTCTCGACCACCGGGTTGTCCGTCACTGCTGCTTCCTCACTCACGGTCGGGCGATCATCGAGGTGGTGGCCTCGGCCACCAGCTCGTCGCGTTGGTTGGTGTAGGTGGTGCGCCACGTGACCAGCACGAAACGGCCGGAACGCCCCTGCTTCTCGACGATCGACTCGACGGTGCGCACCATGGTCAGCTCGTCGCGGTGGTAGGCGGGCAGGTGGAAGGTCGTCGACTCACCACCGGCCATCCGCTTGGGCGCGTCGGGGAACTGCAGGTTGCCGCTGGCGGCGCCCGACGAGCCGTCGGCCCTCAGGTCGCCGAGCGGGGTGACGCCGAGGACGGCGTACTGCAGGAACAGGGGTGGGCACACCACGTCGGCGTAGCCGTGGGCCCGCGCGAACTCGGCATTGAACCACAACGGGTTGTGGTCACCGACGGACGAGGCCCAGCGTTGCCAGTCGCGTCGGTTGACCTCGCCAACTGCCCGTGCCGCCTCGGTGCCCACGCGGGCGGCGACCTCGTCGGGGATCAGGGTCTGTTCAGTCATCAGTCATCTCTCGAGAAGTCAGGCGAGTTGGCGGTCGGTCACGAGCCCGCGGGCGACGAGGTCGTCGTACTGCTCGCGGGTGCGGCCGAGGAGGGTCAGATAGACGTATTCGTTGTCGGCCCCGAAGCCCGGCACCGGCCGTCCCCAGGCGAGCTCGAAGTCGTCGCTGCGCCACGGGTGGCCGGGATAGCGATGGGTGCCGATCGCCGGGTGCTCGCGTTCCTGGAACCAGTCGCGCGCAGCGAGATGGGGGTCATCGAGCAGACGCGGTTCCGACATGACCTCGGCGGCGGGGACCCGGGCAGTGACGAGCGGGGGCACGATGTCGTCCACCGGCCGGGTCGCGCACCACGCTGCCAGGCGGTCGCGGATCGCCCGGCTGTGGGTACGACGCCCCTCGGCATCCGCACCCGACGCGGCGAGGTCGCCCATCGCCACGACCGCCGTGAGCGCCGCCCAGTCACGGTCGTCACGCACCGTGATCGCCACCCAACGCTCCTCGTCGGCGGTGGCGAAGACATCCTGCAGGGCGTGGGGATCGGTGTTGCCGAGCACCTGCGGGTCGCGGTCGTTGAACTGGCGGTCGAGGAAGAACTCACCGATCTCGACGAGCACGTTCTCGGCCTGGGCGATCTCGACGAGGCCGCCACGGCCGGTGCTCTCGCGGTCCCACAACGCAGCGGTGACGGCGAAGGCGACACCGGCCGGAGCCGCCTCGTCCATGTGGTAGTTCTCGCCGGCCGAGTCGGGCTCCTCGCCCTCGTAGCCGTCCATCGCGGCGATGCCGACCAGCGAGTTGAAGTTGGGTCCGTAGCCGAGGTAGCCGCTCATCGGCCCGGTCCTGCCCAGCGGTGGCATCCGGGCCACCACGAGGCGGGGGTTGATCTCGAGCAGACGCTCGTGACCGATGCCGAGCTTCTCCAGCACCCCGTTGGTGTTGTTCTCCACGAGCACGTCGCTGACCCGGACGAGATCGAGGAACGCCTCGTGCCCCTCGGGGGTGTCGAGGTTCATCGAGACCGCGAGCTTGTTGCGGGCGTGCCAGTTGAAGACCGCGGAGCGGTCATAGGGCCGCTCCCCGGATCCTTGTCGGGGTAGGTGCCCCCGTGGTAGCCGGTGGCGGCGATCGACTCCTTGGTCACCTTCGAGGAGACCTGGCGGCTGAGGCGGTTGTTGCCCTCGACCCGGATCACCTCCGCACCGAGGTCGCCGAGCAGCGCGGTGGCGCCGGGGCCTGACCACACGACGGTGAGGTCGATGACCCGGATGCCGCTCAGGGGAAGGTCGGTCTCGAGTCCAGTCATCACGCTGCTCCTTCCGCACGCAGCTCGGCACGCAGCTCGGCACCGTGCTGGTCCAGCAGTGGGGCGGTGCTGCGCAGCTCGAAGCCCCGCTCCATCCGCCAGGGCGCACCGGCATATTCCAGGCGCCCGGCGACCGGGTGGTCGGCAGGCACGAAGACGTCGCGCCCCCGGAAGTGCTCGTGGTCCATCACCTCGGAGACCGAGAGGAACGCGGTCACCGGGATCCGCGCTGCTTCCGCGGCCTCCATGACCTCGACCTTGGGGCGGGTCGCGAACCACGTGGCGACGTACGCCAGGAAGTCCTCGCGGTCCTGGCCGGCGACGGTCTGCCGGTCGAGGAAGCGCTCGCGGAACGCCGGGTCGTCGGCAGCGATGAGCTCGACGAAGCGGTTCCAGAAGACCTGGTTGGTCACATAGACCATGACGAAGCCGTCGTTGGTGCGGAACGGGCCGGTGAAGGTGGCCCCGTGCCGGTGCGGGCTGCGGGCGCCGCGAGGTGCGGTCATGCCGGAGTAGGCCGCCGAGAGCAGGTAGGAGGCTCGCCGGTCGGCACCGGAGAGCAACACCTCCTGACCGGAGACGTCGATCGTGGCGCCCCGGTCGAACCGACGGGCGCGCAGCACCGCGGCCATCGTGGCCTGTGCGGCGGAGCGACCGACCGTGTAGTGCTCGAGCAGGCCCGGCTTGCGCAAGGGTGCGCGGTCGGCCTGCCCCGTGGCGTTCATCGGCCCACCGGTGGCCTGGAGGACGAGACCGCTGGCCTCCCGGTCGCGGTCGGGCCCGGTCTGGCCGAACGGGCTGATCCGGGTGACCACGAGGGTCGGGTTCTCGGCGCGCAGCACGTCCGGCCCGAGGCCGAGCGACTCCAGGTGGCCGGGACGGAAGGACTCGACGACCGCGTGGGAACGGCGCACGAGAGCAAGGAAGGTCTCGCGGTCAGCAGGTTCGCGCAGGTCGAGGGCGATCGAGCGCTTGTTGGTGTTGAGGTGCAGGAAGAGGGCACTCCGCTCCGGGTCCGGCTGGTCTCCGGGGAACGGTCCCCACGCACGCGTCAGGCTGCCCTCGTGGGGCTTCTCGACCTTGACGACGTCGGCCCCGAAATCGGCGAAGGTCTTCGTGGCGAACTCGCCTGCGACCCACCGGGAGAGATCGAGCACCCGGATGTCGGAGAGCACCTGACGGGGTTCAGACCTGGACAAGGCCGGCCTCCTCAGCGAGCCATGCGGCCGCAGTGTCGGCGGTACCGTCCAGGCTGGAGAGCACCCGCGCCCGCTCCGACCACAGGTGCAGGTCGGTCTCGAGCACGTAGCCCATGCCACCGTGCAGTTGGTGCGCGTCCAAGGTCGCCCGCTTGGCGGCGGTGGTGGCGTGCATCCGCGCCACTGCCGACTCCCGCACCGCGAGTTCCCCTCGACCGCAGGCTGCGACGGCCGCGAGCGCGGAGAGTCGCGCCGCCTGCACGCCGATGTGCATGTCGGCGATCAGGTGCTGCGCAGCCTGGAACGACCCGATCGGCCTTCCGAACTGGTGACGTTCACGCGCATGGTCGACGGCACGCCGCATGGCTTCCTCGGCGACGCCGACGAGTTCGACGCAGCGCATCGAGGAGAGTGTGTGGGAGACCCGTCGGAGGTCGTCGACGGCGAGTGGGCCGGTCGCGTCCTCGGCGTCGATCCGCACGCGGTCGAGGACCACGCGGAACTGGCCCGGGCCCCCCATCACGTCGAGCGGCGCGACCTCGACACCGGTGGCGTCGGGCACCAGCAGCATGCCGTGCACGTGCCCGTCGGCCGCGGCGGTCACGAAGATCCGGTCGGCCAGGTCGACATCGCAGACGTGGTCGATCCTTCCGGAGACCCGCCAGCCGTCGCCGTCACGCTCCGCGGTCAGCCGCGGTCGTACGTCGTGGGCGTCGCCCGGGTCGGCCAGGGCGATCGTGCCGCGCAACTCCCCGGCGCAGATGCCGGGGAGCACCCGCGAGCGCAGGGCGTCGTCACCGAGTCGATCGATCGCGATGCCGAGGGACACCGTGTTGACGACGACCGACGGCGCCAACGACCGCCCTGCCTCGAGCAGGTAGGTGGCGACGTCGTCGAGACGACCGTCCATGCCGCCGTAGGCCTCGGCGAAGGGAAGGCCGAGCACCCCGGCCGCGGTCAGGGACTTCCACAGCTCCGCCGGGAAGCGGTCGGCACCGGGCTCGCGCAACGAGCGCACGAGCGTGGTGGGGCAGGCGGAGTCGAGCAGGTCGTGGAGCATGCCGCGGAGGTCGAGCTCCTCCTGGCTGGGGACGAGTTTCACTGGTCTCCTCGGGTCAGCGGCCGGAACTGGGCAGGGCGTGGCCGCGTTGGGCGATGACGTCGCGCAGCACCTCGTTGGTGCCCGCGCCGAAGCGCAGCAACGGGGCGGCGCGATAGAGCCGTTCGAAGCCCCCGGCCAACGGGGCCTCGGGGTTGCGGTGCGCGAGCAGTCCCTCGGGACCGAGCAGGTCCATCGCGGTGTCGGCGATGCGTTGGCGCAGTTCGCTGGTGAAGATCTTCTCGGTGCTCACCTCGACCGTGGGGATGGTCCCCTCGGCGAGCAGTGAGGATGCCTCGTAGCCCATCAGGGTCGCGGCCTCGACGTCGGCGACCAGACCAGCAAGGCGGCGTACGGCGACCGGGTCGTCAGCGATCACCCGGCCGTCGGCGCGGGGTTGCCGGGCCAGGTCGACGAGATCTTCGACCGAACGCCGTAGGTCGCCGGCATTGGTGAGTGCACCTCGCTCGAGGTCGAGGGCGCCGGTGATGTAGCGCCAGCCCTTGTTCACCTCACCGATCAGGTTGTCGGCAGGGACACGCACGTCATCGAAGAAGGCCTCGTTGGTGCGGTAGCCGGACCAGGCGATGAGCGGTCGGATCGTCACCCCGGGGTGGTCGATCGGCACGATGATCACCGAGATGCCCTTGTGTCGCGGGGCATCCGGGTCGGTGCGGACGCACAGCCACTCGTGGGTGGAGCGCTGGGCGCCGGAGTTCCAGATCTTCGAGCCGTTGATGACCCACTCGTTGGTGGCCTCGTCGAGCACGGCGCGGGTGCGGAGCGAGGCGAGGTCGGTGCCGGCATCGGGCTCGGAGTAGCCGACGGCGCAGATCATCTCGCCGCGTGCGATCGGCGGCAGGAACTCCGCCTTGTTCTGCTCCGTGCCGTGTCGCATGATCATCGGCGCGACCGACGTGACCGTGAGGTCGGGGCCGGGGACGCCCCAGTACTCGAACTCGCTCACGAGCAGGTGCTGGTGCACGGCCCCCAGGCCGAGACCACCGAACTCCACGGGCCAGTTGAGGCCGAACCATCCCTTGTCACCGATGGCCTTGCGGAAGGCCGCCACCTCGCCGCCCTTGAACTCGAGGTCGTGCTCGGCCAGTTCTGCGCGCAACGCGGGTGTGACGTGCGTGCGCAGGAAGTCACGGACCTCTTCGAGCCACTCCTGCTGGCCCTCGTCCAGCTCGAATTCCATGCCGTTTGCCACCGCACCCCTCACTCACTTGAACTATTTCTATCAGTCATATCAGCGCCGGGCTTGCCAAAACCTTGACCGGTCCAGCAGAGTGAGACTCGGATCACCCAAGCAAGTGTTAGGTTGCCAGTACCAACTGACCCGGAAACGGAGGACGACGCGCCATGACCATGACGCCCGTAGACCTGACTGCCGAGGTGCACGACACCCTCGCGAAGACAACTGCTCCGCGTCCGGGAGTGGTCGAGCGCCTGACGCAGATCCTGGACGTCTTCACGACCGGCAGCGAGCGCCTGCTCCTCGACGACATCACGGAGGCGACGGGCCTCCCCGTTCCACCGCCTTCCGACTTCTCAGCCAGATGGTGGAGCTCGATTGGCTCGAGCACGACGTGGCTGGCTACCAGCTCGGCTCGCGCGCCCTCCGGATCGGCATGCGCGGGACCGACCACTCCGACGTACGAGCGGCGGCGGCCGACGAGCTCAACGTGCTGCAGCTGCGCACCGGCGGTGTCGCCCACCTGTCGGTGCTGGAGGGGGCGAGCGTCCACTACCTCGACAAGGTCGGGGGCCAGGCCCTCCACAGCATCCCGTCGGCGGTCGGCTCACGGTTGCGCGCGGACACGACCACCAGCGGCCACGCCCTGCTTGCCTGGCTCGAGCCCGAGAACATCGATGCGATGTTCAGCCGGGTGACCAACCTGACCCGCGAGCTGCCGGCGCTGCACGGCCTCCTCATGCGCGTACGGCAGCAGCACGGTCTGGCCTACTCCCCTGCAGAGTTCTGCCGAATGGGCATCGGCACCGTCGCCGCGCCCGTGATCGGCCCGCAAGGAGCGGTCGCCGCCGTCTCGGTCGCCGTCAAGAACGGGCCTCGCCTCGAGCAGATCGCGCCACTCGTCGCGCACGCCGCCCGTCGTACCTCGCAGACGCTCTTCCCCAACTGGACCCCGCCAGCGGCCCGTCGAGGCCGCTGACGGTCCGAACCACTCAGGCGGTGGCGATGAGCTCCTCGCTGAGTTGCCACAGGGCGGCGGCCTGGGCGGGATCGACGGCCCACGGCTTGACCTCGGGGGAGATCGCACAGTCCGCGAGGTAGAGCCCGCCGCGGTCGTCAAGGTCCGAGCTGGTCGCCGCCCACACGGCGGTGGTGGCGCCCTGGGCCGGGGTCCGGAAGGTCATCCGTCGGGGCTTCTCCTGGCTGGCAGTCCCACCGCCCACGGCCGCGCCGCCGACCACCACGGCGCCCCCGGCATCAGCACCGGCCCTCGCGGTCTCCGCGGCTTCCGCCTTCGCTGCTGCTTCGGCGCTCAACCGCGCCATCTCACGGAAGTCGTCCTTGTCCATGTGGCGAGCGAGTTCGGTGGCGACCGAGCCCGGGTGGACAGCGAAGGAACGCACCCCGTCGGCAGCCCAGCGGCGGTCGGCCTCGACGGTGAAGAGGATGTTGGCAGTCTTGGCAGCGCCGTAGGCCTCGAACTTGTCGTAGTCGCGGCGCTCCCAGTCGACATCGGCCAGATCCACCGCGCCGAGACCGTGACCGGCCGAGGACAGGTTCACGATCCGAGAACCCGGCCCAAACAGCGGTCGCAACGCGGTAGTGAGGGCGAAGTGGCCCAGGTGGTTGGTGCCGAACTGGAGCTCGTGCCCCTGCACCGTACGACGCAGCGGGGTGAACATGACGCCGGCGTTGTTGACCAGCACGTCGATGCGTTCGACCAGCCCGCTGAGCGCCGCGGCGCCATGGGCGACCGACGTGAGGTCGGCGAGATCGAGTTCGACCGTGTGCACCGGAGCGCTCGCCAGCGCCGAGACGTCCTCGAAGGCCGCGGCCAACCGTTCCGGGTCACGGCCGACGAGCACGGTCTCGGCACCCGCGGCGGCAAGTGCCCGTGCGGTCTCCAGACCCATCCCGGTCGTGGCGCCGGTGACGACGGCGACGCGACCGGTGAGGTCGGCGCCCGCGAGCACCTCGGTCAGGGCAGGGTCGAGTTCGGTCACGGCAGTCCTCCGGTGTGTACGACGGGGGCGGCGGGCGTGGTCCGCCGGCCGCGGGAGAGTCGGAGTCCGTCGAGGACGGCGTTGCGCAACTCGCGCGGATCGATCACGTCGTCGTACGTCGCCGAGGAGGCCAGTCGCCACGGACCGGAGGCCTCGTTGTCGACCAAGGCCTTCGTGGTCTCGGCGTCGGCCTTGGCGGTGGCGCCTCCGACGGCAGCCGGGATGCCACCCAGCGTCGCGCCCGGGAAGGCCAGGCAGACGGTCTGGTTGTCATAGGGGTTCTGACCCATGATCGAGCTGCCGAAGCCGAAGGCCTTGCGCACGGTGACATGGATCTTGGGCACCTGTGCCCGGTGCTGGGCAGCGAAGAAACGAGCAGCCGCACGCAGGATCCCGGCGCGCTCCGAGGCGCTTCCGGCCAGCACGCCCGGGTTGTCGGCCAACTGCACCAAAGGCAGGTGGAACGCCGTTGCCCGCTCCACGAACCGCGCACCCTTCTCGGCCGCGGCCACGTCGATCGAGCCGGCGAGCACCGAAGGCTGGTTGGCGACGATGGCCACGGGCTGGCCCTGCATCCGGGCAAGCCCGGTCAGCAGCGAGCGACCGTGGTCGGGCGAGAGCTCGAGAAAGCTGCCCTCGTCGACCAGTTCCTCCACGACCAATCGCATGTCGTAGGGCTGCCGGTCGCCCGGCGGCACCACGTCGAGCACCCGGTCGAGCAGCCGCCGACCGGGCGCCTCCTCGACCTCGGGCGGCCACTGCCAGGCGTTGCTGGGCAGCAGCCCGAGCCATTGCCGCACCACGGCGACGGCCTGGCGTTGGTCATCGACGACCAGGTGCGCGACCCCACTGGCGCCGGCATGCACGTCGACACCGCCGAGCTCCTCCTTGGTCACGACCTCGCCCAGTGCCGCCTTCACCAGCGGCGGACCCGCGGTGAAGAGTGACGCGTCGCCACGCACCATGACGGTCAGGTCGGAGAGCGGAGCCGCGAGCGCGCCGTGACCCGCTGAGGGGCCGGTGACCACCGCAACCGTCGGCACCAGTCCGGAGAGTTCCACCAACGCCTGCAGATCGTTGGGCGCGGGCCGGTGGGCAACGAGCGCGTTCGTGGCGCGGTGTCCGGCGCCCTCGAGGAAGAGCACCAGCGGACACAGCTCTCGCCTCGCCAACTCGGCCAACCGGGTGCGCTTGCTGGCCGCGGCGACGCCGATCGACCCGCCGGCCACGGTGAAGTCCTCCGCTCCCACCAGCACCGGACGCCCGTCGATCGTGCCCGACCCCGCGACGAACGCATCAGCAGGGGCGTCGGCACTCCCGGCCAGCAGCCCGAGCTCGGTGAAGGAACCTTCGTCCAGCAGCGCCGCGATGCGCGCCCGTGCGTCGAGGCGACCGGAGCGACGTACCTTCTCGAGCTTCTCCGGGCCGCCCATCGCAGCTGCCGCGGCCCGACGTCGTTCGAGGTCGCGCAGCAGCGGCTCCCAGGCCTCGCGATGACCGGTCACGGCAGCACGACCTGGCGTCTCATGACCTTGCCGGTGGCGTTGCGCGGCAACTCCTCGGCAGTGACTCGCCACCGGGTGGGCACCTTGTAGCGGGCGAGCCGCTCGTTGAGGAAGTCGCGGAGGTCGGTCGCCGTCGTCGGGTCTCCTTCAGCGACGACCACGACAGCGCTGACCGCCTGCCCGAAGTCGGCGTCGGGCACACCGAGCACGATGCACTCCCGCACGGCCGGGTGGTTGCCGAGCTGCGCCTCCACCTCCGCGGGATAGACGTTCTCGCCGCCGCGGATGATGAGGTCGGAACGTCGTGACGCGATGCGCAGGTGCCCGTCCCTCATCGAGCCGAGGTCGCCGGTGCAGAACCAGCCATCCTTGGTCATCGACTCCATGGTGGCGGTGGGGTTGCGCCAGTAGCCGAGCATCATGTGCACGCCCCGCAGGTGGATCTCGCCCTCGACCCCGTCCGGCACCCGATTGCCCTCGGGGTCCCGGATCTGCACCTCCTGGGTCGGCACCGGGCGCCCCACCGTCTCCGGGTCGGCGGCCAGCTCGGCCGGCGACGCGAGAGTGGCACCGGTCGAGGACTCGGTGAGTCCGTAGGTCGTGCCGAACGCCTTGCCCGCCACCGGGAACTTCTCGCGCATCCGCGCCTTCAACGTCGGCGAGGACGGTGCGCTGCCCACGGTGATCGTGCGCAGGGACGACAGGTCGTAGCGCGAGACGTCTGCCTCGACGAGGCGTGACAGCATCGTCGGCACGGCACCCCAGTTCGTGACCCGTTCCTTCTCGATCAGCGCCAGCACCGCATCGATGTCGAACTTGCCCTCGTGGATCACCGCGGTGTCACCGATGGCCATCCGCACCGCAGCCAGGTTGTGCAGCGCGGCAATGTGGAAGAGCGGTGCGACCAGCAGGTAGCGCCGGTCCTTCAGCGGCATGCCCATCTCCGCGGCGACCGCGTCGTTGAGCAGGTGGAACCAGACCGCGGCCACCATGTTGCGGTGCGAGTGCGTCGCGCCTTTCGGACGCCCGGTCGTGCCGGAGGTGAAGAGGATGACCGCCGGGTCGTCCTCGGCCACGTCGACCTCGGGCAGCGGCGCACCCCGGTGGGCCTCGATCAGCCGCGGCACGTCGGCCTCGACCGAGAGCACTGGTACGTCGGCCCCCGCCAGGAGCTCTCGGCGTCGGGCGTCGGCGACGATCACCGTCGGCTCCGTGAGCTCCATCGCGTGCGCCAGCTCCGGCGCGGCGCCCATGGCGTTCACGCCCACCGTGATCGCACCGAGCGAGAGGGTCGCCCAGAACGTCATCACCCACTCCGGGGTGTTGGCGGCGCAGATGGCGACGCGATCACCCTTCGTGACGCCGTACTCGTCGCGCAGCGCGGTGGCCAGCGCCGCGACCCGGGTGTGGTGCTCGGTGAACGAGAGCCGGAGTCGTGGGCTGACGAGGTATTCCCGGTCGCCGAACTCCGGCGAGCGGCGCAGGAACTCGATCAGCGATCGCTCGCGGTGCACGAACACCTCGAGGTCGTGGCCGAGCACGTCCTCCAACCCGATCTCGAAGGGGCTCCCAGCGCCGTGAGGCGGGCGATGGCTTCGTCGCGTGTGGTCATCAGTGGCTCCGTCAGTGGATGGACAGCTGGCCGCCGTCGATGTTCCAGGCCTGCCCGGTGACCCAGGCAGCCTGATCGCTGGCAAGGAAGACCGCCGCGTGGGCGACCTCCACGGGCTTGCCGACCCGCTGCAGCGGTAGCGCTGCCTGCACGTACTCCTGCTGCGAGGCATCGTCCCAGTCGTCGAGGCGGCTGGTGCCGGTGACGCCCGGGCACAAGGCGTTGACGCGGACCCCGGACGGACCGAGTTCCTTCGAGGTCGATGCCGTCAGTGATTGCAGGGCTGCCTTCGAAGCGGCATAGGCAGCGGTGTTGGCGCCACCGAGCTTGCCACCGATGGAGGAGATGTTGATGATGCTGCCACTGCCGGCCTCCGCCATCACCTTGCCGAAGGCGCGAGTCATCAGGAAGGGCCCGCGCAGGTTGATCTTGATGACGTTGTCCCAGACGTCGACATCCAGGTCGAGCACCGGCACCCGGTCGGCGCCCCGGGAGGCCGCCGCGTTGTTGACCAGCACGTCGACGCGTCCGAACTCGTCAAGGACCCGGTCCCTCAGCGCCTCGACGGAGGCCAGGTCGGAGACGTCCGAGACCAAGGGCAGCGCACGACGCCCGAGCGCCCGGATCTCCTCGGCGACCTGTTCGATGTCGCGCCAGCCCGCCTCCTGCTCGTCGGGCGGGTACGTCGCGAGGGCGCGGCCGGTGCCGGTCAGCACCACGTCGCAACCCGCACGAGCGAGCTCGACGGCGATCGAGCGGCCCAGGGAACGCATTCGGCCGGCGCCGGTGACGACGGCGACCCGGCCGCCGAGTCCGGTGAGTTCATAGGTCATTTCTGCACCTCCACGAAGAGTCCCTTTGCCTCGACGGTGACCTCACCGTTGTGGCTGATGGTGCCGCGGGTGACGTGCCGGCGGCCGTTGGAGCTGGTGATCTCGCCGACGAGCTCGAGTGGCTTGTCGAGCGGCGTCGGACGCAGATAGCGGATGTCGAGCGTGCCGGTGCGGCAGCGATAGCCGTTGGCCTGCATCATCGTTCCGAGCAACCCGTCCATGAGATGGGCGGCCAGGCCGCCGTGGAGGCAGTCCGGAGGGCCTTCGTGGAGTGCATTGGCCGTCAGGCTGGCACGCACGGAACTGCCCTCGAAGATCATGTCGAGCGGGATGGCCAGCGGGTTGTTGGCGAACGAGTGCCACACCTCGCCGTCGGCACGAGCCTGCCCGGGGGCGTCGAAGCCGGCCCGCACGACGTGGGGGCGACGGGTAGCACCGAGCTTCTGCGCCAGCGCGTCGACCTCCCCTGCAGTGAGGCGAGGTCCTCCGCCGGCAACTCGGTGGTGCCGACCGCGAGCATGAGCTCGCGAGTCGATCTCACCAGTTCACGCAGCGCAGTGAGCTGTTGGCCCTCCACCTCAGATCCTCTCGATGATCGCGCCGGTCGCTTGGGCGCCACCGGTGCAGATCGCGACCATGCCGAACTGGGCATCGCGGCGCTCGAGCTCGTCGATCACGTTGGCAATGAGCCGGATCCCGGTGGACCCGACCGGGTGACCAATGGCAATGGCGCCGCCGTTGACGTTGAGGCGCTCGGGGTCGACGCCGTGGACCTCGGCGAACGACATCGGCACCGCCGCGAAGGCTTCGTTGACCTCGACGACCTCCATGTCGGACATGCTCATGCCGGTGCGAGCGAGCAGCCGCTCGGCGGCACGGACCGGCCCGTCGAGCAGGTAGCGGGGTTCGCCGCCGACCAGCGTCTGGGCGACCAGGCGCGCGCGGGGCCGGTAGCCCTCGGCGCGGGCGACGTCCTCGTCCATGAGCACGGCGGCCGTGGCGCCGTCGGAGATCTGGGAGGCGGTACCCGCGGTGTGCAGGCCACCCTCGCGGATCGGCTTCAGCCCGGCCAGCGCCTCGAGGCTGGTTTCGCGCAGCCCTTCGTCACGGTTGAAGACCGTGCCGTCGGGCAGCGTGACCGGGAGGATCTGCTTGTCGAGGCGACCGGTATCCCAAGCAGCGCGGGCCCGCTGCTGGGACCGCAGGCCGAAGGCATCGAGGTCCTCACGGGTGAAGCCACGCCGCTCTGCGATGCGGTCCGAGCCGACGAACTGCGCAGGCAGGTCGACGGTCCAGCTCGGCGGACGGGGCACACCGACCTCGCCGAGGTTGGAGAGCAACGGCACGCGCGACATTGCCTCGACGCCGCAGGCCAGGCCCTTGGTGACCTCCCCGGCCGCGATCTGCGCGGCAAGCAGGTGGACGGCCTGCTGAGCCGAGCCGCACTGCACGTCGATGGTGGTCACGGCGGTCTCCTCGGGGAAACCCGCGTGCAGCCAGGACCACCGGGCAATGTTGCCGGACTGCTCACCGGCCTGGGTGACGCAACCCGCGATCACGTCACTGATGTCCCCGGGAGCCACACCGACCCGCTCGAGCATCGCCTGCTGCGCGCCGGCCAACAACTCGACCGCGTGGATCCCGCTGAGCGCGCCACCACGCTTTCCGTAGGCAGTACGGGCTGCATCGACGATCACCGGCTTCGGCATCGGGGGTTCCTCCTGGGTTGGCTTGCGTGTGCATCGGCACGGTAGGTCTGACAGGACGGGCGACAGCGGCACGCTCCCGGTCAACGAACCTCGGACGTCGACGGGTTCCGTCTGACGAGACCTGGCGAACGGTGTGCGACACGAATGCGCAGCATCGGCACGGCCACGACGAGCAAGGAGCGCAACCATGACGGAACAGGTCTTCTCCCCCAGTGTTCTGACCGGGCGAACCGCGCTGGTCACGGGCGCCGGACAGGGTGTCGGCCGGGGCATCGCGGAGCGACTCGCGGAGGCCGGCGCGAGGGTGCTGGTCAACGATCTCGACGCGGAGCGCGCCGGACGCGTCGCCGACTCGTTGGTCGCGCGGGACCTGCTGGCCGAGCCACTCCCCTTCGACGTCACCGACCATGCACTGGTCACCTCGACACTGGCCGGGCGCGAGATCGACGTGTTCGTCAACAATGCTGGGGTCCCACCCGGCGGCGGCCGCCCCAACCGCTTCGCCGAGATGCCTGCCGAGGACTGGCAGCTGCAGCTCTCGCTCAACCTCGAAGCGCTGATGCACCTCACCCAGACCGTTCTCCCCGGTCAGGTCGAGCGCGGTCGGGGTCGGATCATCCAGATCTCGTCCGGCGCCTCCGCGCGTGGTCTCGCGATCGGGGTGGCGGCGTACGGCGCGGCGAAGGCGGGCGGCGAGAGCCTGATCCGTCACCTGGCGGTGGAGTACGGCCCGTTGGGCATCACTGCCAACTCCCTGGCGCTGGGCCTGATGGAAGGCGTGGCGCGGGGCAACGAGGAACGCATCGCGAAGATGGCGCGGGCGATCCCGACGGGCAGGCTCGGCAATCCACGTGAAGTGGGCACCGCAGTGGTCTGGCTCGCCTCCGACGACGGCGGCCTGATCAACGGCCAGGTGATCCACCTCAACGGCGGCACCATCTTCGGCCGATGACCACGCTGCCTCTCGGCCTCATCCCGCAGCTGCACGCGCAGGCCGCACCGGACCGCCCCGCGGTCCGGTGCGGGCCGGACTCCATGACCCGGAGGGAGTTCGCCGACGCAGTGGGGCTGGCTGCCGCCCACCTCGTGGACGTCGGCGCCCACGCAGGGAGCACCGTCGCGATCGCGTTGCCCAACGGGCCCGACTTCCTCATTGCCGCCTTCGCGGCGTGGCGCATCGACGCGACACCGCTGCCGCTCTCCTCGGTACTCCCTGCTGCGGAACGCGACGCTCTGCTCGACCTGGCAGCCCCTGCGGTGGTGATCAGCGACACCGAGACCGGGTGGCCGACGGTTCCCCCGTCGGCCCTGCGCTCCGACCGCGCTGGCCTCCCTGCGTTGCCCACTCCCGCAGGAGACCGACCGTGGAAGCTGATCGGCTCCGGCGGCAGCACCGGTCGTCCGAAGCTGATCCTGGCCGGCACCCCCGCATCTGCCGATCCGGCGGCAGAGCGCTACACGATCAGGGGTGACGACGTCGTGCTGGTGCCCGGCCCGCTCTACCACCAGGGCCCCTTCATCTTCAGCACCGCCGGGCTGATCACCGGAGCCTCCGTGGTCCTGATGCCGCGGTTCGACCCGCAGGAGGCCCTCGACCTGGTCGCCGGCCACTCGATCTCCTGGACATTCATGGTGCCGACCATGACGCACCGGATCTGGCGACAAGGCGAGGAGGCCCGAAGCCGCGCGGATCTCTCCAGTCTCCGCCTGCTGTTCAGCACCGGCGCACCATGGCCCAGCTGGCTCAAGTCGGAGTGGATGAGCTGGCTCGGTCCGGAACGGGTCCTGGAGTGGTACGGCGGTACCGAGGAGCAGGGGGCCTGCGCATCACCGGGCAGGAAGCAGTCGACCATCCCGGAGCCATCGGCCGCGCCGACGACGACGTCAGGGTCCTGTCCGCAGCGGGCGGGACTGCTGCGCCGCTCGAGATCGGCGAACTGGTCTTCCGGAGCCGAACCGCCGGTGGTCACACCTACGTGGGTCAGGAGAACAGCGACTCGCCGTGGCGCGGCTACGGCGATCTCGCCTACATCGACGAAGCCGGCTACGTGCACCTCGTCGACCGTCGCACCGATCTGATCGTCTCGGGTGGCGTCAACGTGTATCCGGCCGAGGTCGAAGCCGCTCTGGAGGCCCACCCGCACGTGCAGAGCGCGGTCGTGGTCGGCCTTCCCGACGACGACCTCGGCCAGTACGTGCACGCCGTCGTCGAGTTGGATGACCACTGGCAGCACCACGAGCCCGACTCGTCACTGCGCACACACCTGCGCGCACTGCTCAGCGGCCCCAAGATCCCCCGCAGGTTCGAGTACTCGAGTGCGCCCCTGCGCGATGACGCAGGCAAGGTGCGTCGCTCAGCGGTCCGCCAAGCCCGACTCACCTCTCATGAGGAGCACCGATGAAGCTCGCCAGCCCCGGCCTGGACGTGGGAATCGTGGTCACCGACGTCGAGCGGTCCTTGGAGTTCTACCGGGACCTGCTGTGCCTACCGGTCCGCGGCGACATGCAGGTGCCAGCAGTCGGACGCCTGGTGCTGCTGGACCTCGGTGTCAGCACCCTCAAGCTGGTGCAACGCGACTGCACCGTGGAGCACCTGCCGGTCCCCGGCGGCGTCCGAGCCCGGGCGGCGGGGATGCGCTACGTCACCTTCTCGGTCGCCGACATCGCGGACGTCGTCGAGCGCTGTCGCAGCGCAGGACACCGCGTCGGGATGGAACCCACCCGGATGGCACCGGCCCTGCTGGTCGCCGCCGTGGAGGACCCCGACCGCACCTGGATCGAGTTCACGGAGGCGACCTCATGAGCGTCCTGGCACACGTGGACGGAGCCATCGGGCTGATCACGCTCGACCGTCCGGAGAAGCGCAACGCACTCAACACCGCGATGATCGACGGCCTGGCTCGTGCGCTGTTGGGCCACGAGGCGAATCCCGCCGTACGGGCAGTGGTGCTGACGGCGACCGGCGACCGCGCCTTCTGCGCGGGCATGGACCTGAATCGTGTCGCCGACGCACCCACCGACGCATCCGCAGCCACGACACGCCGACCCGAGGCCGAGGTCTACCGGCGGCTCCTCGTCGAGGGCAGCAGCAAGCCGTTGGTCGCGGCGGTCAACGGCACGGCCGTGGCCGGAGGCTTCGAGCTGATGCTGGCCTGCGACCTGGTCGTCGCCGCCGACCGGGCACTGTTCGGCCTTCCCGAGGTCTCGCGAGGGCTGGTCGCCGGCGCTGGTGGGACCTTCCTGCCGCTCCGGGTCCCGCGCGCGCTCGCCTTCGAGATCGCGCTCACCGGTCAACTGTTCGACGCCACTCGGGCACGGGCCATGGGTCTGGTCAACGAAGTCGTCCCGGCCGATGACGTGCTGCCGCACGCATTGGGACTGGCCCGCACCGTCGCTGCCAACAGTCCCAACGCCGTACGCCTGACTCGTCGCCTGCTCCGTGAGTCCACCGAACTCCGGCCGACCGAGGCATGGAGCCAGGTCGACGCAGCCGTCGCCGAGGCCATGACGAGCGACGACGCCCGGGAGGGGGCGAGCGCGTTCCTGGAACGCCGCGCCCCCTGCTGGAGCTGATCAGGCGCCGCCGAGGGTCAGTCGGACGACGTCCTCGATGTTGGCCTCCGCGGCCGCGAAGGTGATCCGACCAGTCGTCCACAGCGCCAGCGCCGTGAAGAGCGTGCCGCCGATGGCGAGCGACGCGACCCGGGCCGTCTCCGGTGCGACCTCCGGGATCGTCTGGAACAAGGTGGTGCGGTTGCTTGCGGCCCGTCTCTCGAGCGTGTCGATCACGTAGGCGTCCCGAGACGCGTGCAACTCGATCTCGAGTCGCGCATGGTGCGGCCGGTGACGGTAGGCCCTGAGATTGGCGAGGCACAGGACCAGCGCACGCTCCACAGCAGGACCCGCCGCAGGATCGACACCGTGGATCTGGCGAAAGCGGCCGACGAGCTGCAGGTTCCAGGAGACCATCGCGGTCGCCAGGAGCTGTTCCTTCGTCGGGAAGTAGCGGTAGACCGTGGCCAGGGCCACCCCCGAGCGTGCCGAGACCTCGCGCATCTGGATGTCGGCCGAGGCTGACTCGTCGAGCAGGGCCAGCACGGCCTCGGTGACAGCAGAGTGTCGACTGCGCTGCGTTGAGGAGAGCGCCTCGATCTCCAACGGTCGTTCGGCAAGCGATCGCATGGGCCATTCCTCTCTAAGAACCGAGAACAGTGTTTCACCTTCTCCTGCCCTGCTCTGACATCGGGCTCCAGTCCAGTGAGACTCGGAGGCTGGCCAACCAGGCAGCGACCTAGCGTGACGTGCACCACTGACGAGAACCCCGTTTCAGTTTCTTGTTCATGAAGGAGGTCCCATGCCCACGGATATCGACCACGCGCAACGAGCGTTCACGCCGGTCGCGCCGCCCCGACTGATCCACGAGATGTATTCGCCCGACGAGCTGAACCGGCTCTTCGGAGTGCTGGAGAGGGAGGGCCCGTGGCGATCCATCGCGGCCCAGACCTTCTCCAGCGCTGAGGAGTTCCTCGCGGTGGCCGGAGCCGGCAGGAACCCGGCAGAGGTCCGGCTCAGCGATCTCATCACGCCCACGTTTCGCGGCTACTTCGCCCAGCAGGCGGTGGCTCTGCACGAGGAGGTCCAGGACGTCTTCTACAGCTCGCGCCTGCTCAACCAGGTGAAGCAGATGTTCGGCGCGAAGTATGCGCTTCCTGCCCAGTTCTTCTTCAACGTGCGAGCCCCGGCACGCAGCCTCGACGCGGGACACTTCGACCCACAGGTCTGGCGCGGCATGGACATGATGAAGGTTCCGGTCTGGCTCAGTGCCGTGATGGCCAAGTCCGGGTTGTTCGACCGATGGGAAGTCCGTACCGGCCAGGTGATCACCTACTTCTACAGGCTCGCTGAGGACGGCGGCTTCACCTACTGGCCCGATGGTCCGGCGCGTGCGCCTCGACGGTTCCCCGCCCCCTTCTGGAACGATGCCGTGGTCGTGCACAACCCGCGGATGTTCCATCGCGGCGAGGCGAGCGGCCCGGTCGCCGAGAGGGACAACCCGGCGCAGTTCTGCCTGGAGAGCGTCGTGGCTGCCGAGGGGCCCGACCACTGGGTGATCCGCAACGGTGACGAGGTCATCGCGCGGCACCCTTCGGAGAACATGCGCTTCCTCTTCCACTACGGGGCCCGGGTCTTCTCTGACCTCGACGAGGTCTCGCGCTACTACGACCACACCGACGACCTCGATCTCGACATGGTCTTCGAGATCCTCGTCCACGACCTGCGCAGGCGAGGCGTCAAGTTCACCGAGCCCAGTGACCCCTTGACCGACCAAGGGTTCGTCAAGGCACTTTCGGCGACCTATGCCGTGGCGCCCACGTCCTATCCGGAAGAAGCGCCCGTCGACAAGGTCCCAGCGTGAGGTCCGGCGCAGCCCGGGCCGACGAGCGCGAGCCAGCTCGGCCGCATCAGCACCAGGAAACACCACCGAGGCAGCACAGGAGAGGTCACATGTTTCGAAGCAACAAGCTCCGCGCGTGGACGGCGGCGGCGCTGGGCACGCTGTTGGTCGCCGGCTGCTCGTCCGCGACGTCAGGCAGCGGCTCCGGCCGCGAGGGAGTGGACCTGAGCACCGTCCAGGAGGGATACGTCGGCACGGACGCGCCCGGGGACGTCGTCAAGGGCGGCACCCTCTCCATGGCGTCGTTCGCCGAGCCACGTTCCCTCGATCCCGCGGTGACCATCGCGGCGTTGACCACGGGAGGATCGGAGATGCTCAACATCTACGACACCCTGCTCAGGTACGACGCCACCGACTCCTCCTTCGTGCCGGGCATGGCCGAAGGCATCAGCAGTGACGACAACATCACCTGGACCCTGACCCTTCGCGAGGGCGTGACCTTCTCCGACGGCACGCCACTGGATGCCGCTGCCGTCAAGGCCAGCCAAGAACGCTACGTGAACCTCTCCGGTCCTGAGGCGGCGCTGTGGAAGCAGAACGTCAGCGACATCTCGACACCGGACGACCTCACGGTGGTCTACACCCTCAAGAAGCCGTGGGCCCAGTTCCCCGGCATTCTCACCACCGGTCCCGGCATGGTCGTCGGACCCAAGTCCGGCGAGGGCGAGCAGTTCCAGCCCATCGGCGCCGGTCCGTTCACCTTGGGCGACTGGAAGGCACAGGAATCGCTCACCCTCAATGCCCGCGCCGGCTACTGGGACGGCGAGCAGCCACTGGAGTCGGTCAAGTTCGTCTACCTGACCAATGCCCTCACGGCGCTCGAGTCGTTCCAGAACGATGAGATCGACGTGGTGTTCATGCGCGAACCCGACCAGGTCGCAGAAGTGCTGAAGGGCGATCCCCATGCCTACGTCAACGTGACTGCCGCACAGAACAGCGCCCTGATCAACGCGAGCGAGGGGCGACCGGGGGCGGACGTCAGGATCCGGAAGGCGCTCCAGCTCGCCGTCGATCCCCAGATGCTCGCCGATCGCGCCTTCGGCGTCCCGGACAGTGGCAGCTCGACGCTCTTCGGTGACTACTCACGCTGGCACGGCGAGACGCAGGGCCTGTCGTTCGACCCGAAGGCGGCGAAGGAGCTCGTCGAAGCGGCGAAGGCCGACGGCTTCGACGGCAAGATCCACTACGTCGACGGCTCTGACCCGGCGTCGCGGGCGATCGCGCTCGGGCTCAAGGCGCTGTGGGAGTCGATCGGTCTCGACGTCCAGATCGACCTGACCCGCACGGTGGCGGAGTTGATCAACAAGGTCGCGGTGAACCAGGACTACGACGCAGCGTCGTGGGGACACACCTTCCGCGAAGCGGATCCGATCCCCAAGATGTTCGCGATCATGCACAGCACCGGAACCCAGCTCTACGGCTCACACACCAGTCCTGAGATGGACGCCCTGCTCGAGGAGTTCCAGGCCGCCCCCTCCTACGACGACCAGAAGGAGGTCATGGATCGAGTCCAGCAGCTGATGAACGACGAGGTTCCGTTCCTGGTCTTCGGTCCGTACGCCGAGACCGTCGTCTGGAACGAATCGGTCCGCGGCGTGGTGGGCACCGCCAACTCGATGGTCTTCTACGGCCACGCTTGGAAGGGCTGATGGCCCGCACCGCACCCGAGCTCGCGATGGCGTCATCCCCTGGGGGATGGCGCCATCCGGCGGTGACCGCAACAGACGATCCCCCACCGAGGCCCACCCGGCCCCGGTCGACCTGGAGGCCCATCCCATGACCGCCCTGTCCGCTGACCACGAGTTCGACGACCGGTGCGGCAGTTCCCGACCGACCCGCGCCGGTGTGGTCGAGCGCGTCACCCAGATCCTCGACGTCTTCATGCTCGGGGAGGAACACGTGCTCCTGGAGGACGTCACCGCGCTCTCCGGACTGCCCCGGTCGACGACGTTCAGGATCCTCAGCCAACTGACCCAGCTCAGCTGGCTCGAACACGGTCCGCGTGGATTTCGCCTGAGCACGCGAGCGCACGTCCTGGGGGCCCGCCGACACGACGTCCACGAGGACCTGCGCGCCGCCACGACCGTCGTCCTGAACGAGTTGCATGCAGCGACGGGAGCCGTCGCACATCTCGGCGTACTCGAGGGCGCTCGGGTGCACTACTTGGACAAGATCGGAGGAGCGGCCGTCGGCAGTGTTCCCAGCCGGGTCGGGGGCCGCATTCCTGCCGACCGCACGGTGTGTGGCAAGGCTCTCATGGCCCAGCTCCCGCCAGAGCAGGTGGACGACCTGATCTCGGTGAACAGCTACCGCCAGCGGCAGCCGGACCTGGTTGCGCTGCACCGCCAACTGAGCATGATCCGCAATCAGCAAGGCGTCGCCATCGACTCGGCCGACCAGTGCGCGATGGGGATCACTGCGATCGCGGCGCCGATCATGGGACCTGACGGTGTGGCCGGCGCCATCTCCCTGGCGGGCAGGAACCAGCTTCCACTCGATCGGATCGCACCGATGGTGACGAGAGCGGGAAGGCAGGCGGCTCGCTTGCTCTTCCCCGACTGGACGCCGCCCGATCGGCCGTCACCGTCGGCGCGTCGCCGAGGCGTGCTGGTCAGCGGATGGTGAGCTGGCCGCCGTCGATGTTCCAACACTGACCGGTCACCCACGCGGCCTGGTCGCTGGCCAGGAACACCGCCGCGTGCGCGACCTCGGTGGGATCGCCGACGCGTCCGAGAGGGATGTTCGCGTCGACGTACGTCGCCCAGCGGTCCTGGCTCCAGTCGTCGAGTCGGCTGGTGGCGGTCACGCCCGGACAGAGCGCGTTGACCCGAATCCCCTGGCGCCCGAGCTCCTTCGCACTCGACGAGGTGAGCGACTGCACGCCCGCCTTCGACGCGGAGTACGCCGCCGTTCCCGGCCCGCCGAGCTTGCCGCCCACGGAGGAGATGTTGATGATTGCGCCACCCTGCTCGTGGCCGATGAGCCGTCGCGCGAAGCTGCGAGTCATCAAGAAGGTGCCACGCAGGTTGACCCCCATCACGGTGTCGAACGTCTCGGCCGCGAGGTCGACCACGGGCACCCGGTCCTCACCGCGACTGGCGGCAGCATTGTTGACCAGGATGTCCACGGTGCCGAGCTCCCGCTCGGCGAGATCGAAGAGGTCCTCCACTGCTCGCTCGTCCGAGATGTCGGTGACGACGGTCAGTGCTCGGCGCCCGAGTCCGCGGATCTCGTCGGCGACGGACTCGATGTCGCGCCACCCAGCCGCCTTCTCGTCCTCGGGATAGCGCGTCGCGGAGCGCCCGGTGCCGGTGACGACCACGTCACAGCCAGCCTTCGCGAACTCCACGGCCGCCGCCCGCCCGATCGAACGCATCCGGCCAGCGCCGGTCACGATCGCGACCCGGCCCTCGAGTCCGGTCAACTGGTAACTCATCTGCTCTCCTTCGGTGGCCGACCACGAACGGCCGGGACGTCGCGCCCTCACGCAGCAGGCGGTCGGGCCGACGCTAGGACGGAGACGATCGGCCCCGAGGCGAGTTCTCATTGGACGAAACCCGGCCGCAGACCAGGTGTTCCGGCCAACGGGAGCCCGACGGGCATCAGGAGAGTGCCTCTCTAGGGTCGCCAGCATGAAGTACGCCGTCATCGCCCCAGTCGCCGCGAACGTCACCTCCGACCCGGTCTGGATGACCGAGTTCGCGCAGCACGTCGAGGCCTGCGGCTTCGAGTCCATCGTCGCCGTCGAGCACGCTGTCGTGGTCAGCAAGTATTCGAGCGAATACCCCTACGACGCCTCCGGCAAGATGGAGCTCGCCGACGACCAGCTCATCCCGGACCCGCTCGACCTGATGGCGTTCCTGGCCGCCAAGACGACGACCCTCGGTCTCGCCACGGGCGTGCTGGTGCTCCCCAACCACCACCCCGTCGTGCTCGCGAAGCGTCTTGCCTCCATCGACGTCCTCTCCGGCGGCCGGCTGCGCGTCTGCGCCGGCATGGGCTGGATGAAGGAGGAGATCGAGGCCTCCGGCGTCGACTTCGCCACTCGTGGCCGCCGCGCCGACGAGCAGCTCCAGGTCTTGCGTGCCCTGTGGGCCGACACCGCGCCGGAGGGCGCCGACTTCGACGGCGAGTTCTTCACGTTCAACAACGCGATGTCCTACCCCAAGCCCGTGCAGCCCGGAGGGGTGCCGCTCCACATCGGTGGCCACTCGAAGGCCGCGGCCCGCCGTGCCGGTCGCTACGGCGACGGCCTGCAGCCGCTGGGCGTCATGGGCGAGCAGCTCACCGAGATCGTCGACCTGATGCGCAGGACGGCCGACGAGGCCGGTCGCGACGGCGACGCGCTCGAGCTCTCCTTGGGCCACCTGGTCGCCAAGATCGACCAGGGGCGTGCCGAGAAGCTGGCCTCCCAAGGTGCCGACCGCATCGTGCTCGCGATGACCCCCACCGCCGACCTGCAGCAGGCCAAGGACGAGCTCTCCGCGTGCGCGGGGCGTCTCGGCCTGGGCAGCTGAGGCCGCTTTGAGCAACGACCGGGCGGCCGACCGCGCGGCGATCAGGGAGCTGGTCGACCGCTATGCGGGTGCTGTCGACGACCGACGCTTCGACGCGGTGGCCGACCTCTTCACCGAGGATGCGGTGCTGATCGCTCCGGACCCGCCGACGGCACTGGGCCCGACCGTGCTCCATGAGGGCCGCGACGCGGTGCGCGAGCTCATGGCCGGGCTCGCCTTCTTCACCGCGACCTTCCATGCGGTGCACGGGGTCGTGATCGATCCGGTCGAGGACCCCGCCCCGGAAGGTCCCGACGAGTTCACCGGTCGGGTCACCTGCACCGCGCACCACCTCAGCGCTGGCGAGGACAAGCACCGCGACCTCACCTGGCAACTCGTCTATCGCGACCGTTACCGGCGCACCGACGACGGCTGGCGTTTCGCCCGTCGCGAGCTCCGGATCGTCTCGATCCGCACCAGCAATCCACGATCGGTCGGCCCCACGGTCGACCCGCAGGAGGAAACCGCATGAGCAGGGTCAGCGTCGTCACCGGAGGTGCCCTCGGCATCGGCGGTGCGATCAGTCGCCGCTTCGCAGCCGACGGAGACCTCGTGCTGCTCGTCGACATCGATGCCGAGGCAGCAGCGGCAACCGCCGGCGAGATCCGGTCCGCCGGTGGTGAGGTCGAGGTCATCGTCGGCGACGTCTCCGCCGACGAGACGGTGGCCGCGCTCGCCGCCGCTGTCGAGCGGCACGGTCGGATCGACGTACTCGTCAACAACGTGGGCGACTTCCGGCCGGCGTCCAAGACGTTCCTGCACAGCAAGCCGGAGCAGTGGCAGCGCCTCTACGAGGTCAACCTGCTGCACGTGTTGAAGGTGACCCACGCGCTGCTGCCGACGATGGTGGAGCAGAACTCGGGTGCCATCGTGAACATCTCCACGGTCGAGGCCTTCCGCGGCATCCCCGGGCACGTGGCCTACTCGGCCTACAACGCGGGCGTCTCGGCCTTCACCAAGAGCCTCGCGGTCGAGGTCGGTCGCTACGGCATCCGGGTCAACGCGATCGCTCCCGACCTGGCCGACACCCCCAGACCTCGCGCGACGCGATGTTGCGCGGCCGCGATCCGGAGCTGGTCAAGCACTGGATCCCGTTGGGTCACTACGGCGAGGTCCCCGACTACGCGTCGGTCGTCTCCTTCCTCGCCTCCGAGGAGGCGCGCTTCGTCACCGGGCACACCGTGCCGGTCGACGGCGGCACCCTGGCTGCCTCCGGCTGGTACAGCCGGGTGGACGGCAAGGGCTGGACCAACATGCCGGACCAGCCATGAGCGACGACCGCCGCGAGATCCACGACCTGGTGCTGCGCTACTGCCGTGGCATCGACCGCATCGACCTCGACCTGGTGCGCAGCTGCTACCACCCGGGCGCCGTCGACCACCACACCGGTTTCGACGGCCCCGTGGAGGAGTACGTCGAGTGGCTGCGCCCGCTGCTCACCTCGAAGTCGGGCGGCACCCATCACATGATCGGCAACCACCTCTCCGAGGTGAACGGCGACCACGCCGTGGCCGAGACCTATGCCCATGCGACCCACTGGGGCGGCCCCGAAGACTCTCCGAAGGGCAACTTCACCACCGGCGTCCGCTATGTCGACCACCTCGAGCGGCGCGACGGGCGCTGGGGGATCGTCGAACGTTGGGCCGTGCGGGAGTGGGTACGCCGGGACGGCGACAGCCTGTCGGCGGCCAAGGGCACGCTCGCCCGTCGCGACGGCACGGACCCGATCGACAACCTGCGCGCCCAGGTGCTGTGACGCAAGCCCGAATCCCTACCGATCGCTGAGGTGGCCATGCGCATCGATCTACGTCTTGACGCCGCACCCGTGGATGCGGCGCGCCGTGCCGTCGAACTGGCTGGAACCGGTGCCGACGGACTCTTCACGTTCGAAGGGCAGCATGACGTCTTCCTACCCCTGGCCCTGGCCGCCCAGGCCACCTCGTTGCCGATCATGACCAACATCGCAGTGGCGCTGCCTCGCAGTCCCCTGCACCTTGCCCATCTCGCGCACGACCTGCACGCCCTGTCGGGCGGTCGGTTCACGTTGGGTCTGGGCTCGCAGGTGAAGACCCACATCGAACGACGCTACGGCAGTCCTTGGTCGCAGCCGGCCAAACGAATGCGGGAGATCGTGGCCGCGACCCGGGAGATCCTCGCGGCGTGGGACGAGGGCCGCACACCGAACTTCCACGGGGAGTTCACCCGGCACGACCTCATGCCGCCCACCTTCTGCCCGGATCCGCTCCCCTACGGTCCGCCCCCGGTGATGATGGGTGCCCTCGGTCCGGTCATGACCAGGACCGCGGGCGAGGTCTCCGACGGATTGTTGGTGATGCCCTTCAACACCCGCCGACACATCGAGGAGCGGACGCTTCCCGCGCTGCGCGAAGGCCTGGAGCGGGCGAGTCGTTCCGCCGACGAGGTGGCCCTGCTCCCCGAGGTGATCACGGCCGTCGGTCGCACCGACGAGGAGCTCGCGAGCGCCGTCGCCGGCGCCCGGTCGTTGGTGGCCTTCTATGCCTCGACTCCTGCCTATCGCCCGGTGCTGGAGGTGGAGGGAATCGCCGACCTGCAGCCCCACCTGCAGACGTTGATGCGCGAGGGCAAGGTCGATGAGATGACGGCCGAGATCGGTGACGACCTGCTCGACGCCATCGCGGTGCGCGGCACCCCCGAGGAGTGTGCTGCCCGGATCACGGAGCGCTTCGACGGCATCAGTGATCGGGTCTGTGCCTACTTCACCGGTGGACCACCCTCCAACGAGCTCGTCACCGAACTGGTGACCGCCGTCCACGCTGCCTGACCGCCCCTGTCCGAAGGAGTCCCATGGAGATCATCAAGCCCGCCCTCGACCTCGGCGTCACGGTCACTGACATGGACACCTCGCTGGCCTTCTATCGCGACCTGCTCGGTCTCGACGTGATCGCAGAACTGCCGTCGCCGGGCGGCCAGATGGTGCTGTTGGCCGTCGGCGAGAGCCAGCTCAAGCTGGTCTCCCCGAAGAAGCCAGCCACGGGATCCGCGCTCCCCGGCGGAATCAGTGCCGGTGTCCCCGGCATGCGCTACTTCACGTTCACCATCAGCGACCTCGACGCCACCGTGGAGTCCTGCCGCGAAGCCGGCCGCCCTGTGGTCGTCGAGCCGGTGGCGATGGGACCGAGCATGCGCCTCGGCATCGTCGAGGACCCGGACGGCAACTGGGTGGAGTTCCTGGAGCCCGTCGCGTGACGGTCCGTTCCGAGCGGGTCGGCGCGGTCGGGGTGATCACCCTGGACCGACCCGAGAAGCGCAATGCGCTGAATGCCACGATGATCGACGGCATCGTGCACGCCGTCGAGCACCACGAGGCCGACCCCGCCGTGCGAGTCATCGTGCTGACCGGCACCGGTGACCGCGCGTTCTGCGCGGGGATGGATCTCAACCGGGTGGCCGGTGACCCATCCCCGGCGGTCGAGCCTGTCGAGACCACCCCGCCCCCGGCGGTCGAGCCTGTCGAGACCACCCCGCCCCCGCCTGATCGTCCTGAGACGGCAGGCTACAAGCGCCTGATCGTCGAGGGCAGCAGCAAGCCGTTGATCGCCGCGATCAACGGCGCCGCGGTTGCCGGTGGCTTCGAGCTGATGCTGGCCTGCGACCTGGCCGTCGCCGCCGACCATGCGCGCTTCGGCCTCCCCGAAGTCTCGCGTGGTCTCGTGGCCGGGGGCGGCGGCACGCTCCTTCCGCTGCGCATTCCTCGCGCGGTCGCGTTCGAGCTGGCCCTGACCGGCGAGGCCATCACCGCCGCACGTGCCCACGAGCTCGGGCTGGTCAACCACGTGGTCCCGGGCACCGAGGTGCTGTCACGCGCGATGCAGCTGGCCGAGGTGATCGCCGGCAACAGTCCCCATGCCGTGCGCCTCACCCGGCGGATGCTGCGTGAGGCGAGCGACCTGCCGATCGAGGAAGCCTGGCACCGGGCCGACGAGGCGATTGCCGACGTACTCGCCAGCGCGGACGCGCAGGAGGGCTCCCGCGCCTTCCTCGAGCGCCGCTCCCCCGCTGGTCCTGACCTGGTCAGGGAGGTCGCTGATCCGGCCCGTCCAGTGTGCGGGGCGTTTCTCGAGGGCCGCACGCATGCCTTCGCGTACGTCGTCGTGAGCCATGAGCACCTCGTGCCAGTGCGTCTCCAACCGCTCGACCTCGTCGGCATCGCCTGCCAGCGACGCCCACAGGGTCTCCTTGCTCGCCGCGAGCGAGAGGGCCCGGCCGCAAGCATCTCCCGTGCCAGGGCCAGGGTTGCCGGCAGCACGTCGTCCGCTGGAAGTGCCTGGCTGCACAGGCCCCAGGCCTCGGCCCGGCGACCGTCGAAGAGGCGACCGGTGAACAGGATCTCCGCGGCGCGGGAGACACCCACCAGGCGGGGCAGCACCCAGTGCACGTAGGCATCCCCGAGCAGGCCCAGCTTCGCCTGCACGACGCCGTACTTCGCGTCCGCGGCCATGATGCGCACGTCGGCCTGCAGCGCGAGGGTCAGGCCGATGCCGATGGCATGACCATTGACTGCGGCCAGGACGGGTTTGCGCACCCGAAACGCCGGGAGCCGTACGCCGGCGGCGCTGAACCCTCCTCGGTGCCGACGAACGTCTCCTCGCCGCCCTCGAGATCGGCTCCGGCGCAGAAAGCAGGAGGCGCACCGGTGAGCACCACCACCCGGATGTCGTCGTCGGCGTCACAACGGGCGTAGGCCTCGGCCAACTCACGTCCCATCCCGTCGCCGAACGCGTTGCGGCGGGCGGGACGGTCGAGGGTGAGGATGGCGATCCCGTCGTCCACCGCCAACCGGAGGGTCTGCCATCCCATCAGGCACCCACGATCAGCGGGGCAGGCCGAGAACGCGCTGAGCGATGACGTTGAGCTGGATCTCGGTCGTCCCGCCACCGAAGAGGATGGCCGGCAGCCCGATGTGGTCGATCGCGTGGCCACCGTCGGTGGTCGCACCCGAAGGGCCCAGCACATGGAGCAGGTCGAAGGAGCCTTCCTTCTGCGCCAGGGTGTTGAAGACCTTCTGCACGCTGATCTCCGGCCCGAGCTCAAGGCCCGAGAGGCGCGCGAGGATGCTGCGCAGGTTGAGTGCGGAGAGGGCGATCTCGCGCGCCGTCGAGCGTCCGAAGGCACGCAGCACCTCGTCACGATCGACACCGGTGGGCGCCTCACCGAGCACGTCCAGGAAGCGCTCGGCACTGCCGTGGGTGAGCCGGGCGCCCATGCTGAGCCGCTCGTTGCCGAGCGTGGTGACGGCCAGGCGCCAGCCCTGCTCCCGCTCCCCGACGAGGCAGTCGTCGGGGACGAAGACGTTGTCGAGGAAGACCTCGTTGAACTCCGATCGACCCGTCGACTGCTTGAGCGGACGTACGTCGACGCCCTCGGAGCTCATGTCGATGAGGAAGTAGGAAATGCCCTTGTGCTTGGGCACCGAGGCATCGGAACGGGCCAGGCAGACACCCCAGTGGGACTCGTGGGCGCCGGAGTTCCAGACCTTCTGGCCGTTGAGCAGCCAGCCTCCCTCCACCTTGGTGGCCTTGGTGCTGAGTGAGGCGAGGTCGGAACCCGCACCGGGCTCGCTGAAGAGCTGGCACCACACGATCTCACCGGCGAGCGAGGGGCCGATGAAGCGCTCCTGCTGCTCCTTGCTGCCATGCACGAGAAGGGTGGGAAGCACCCACTCGCCGATGATGGTGCTGGGCTGGAGCAGGTCACGCTGGTGGAACTCGTCGGCGATGACCGCCTGCTCCTCGACGGTCGCGTCGCGGCCGTACGGCGCCGGGTAGTGCGGGGAGACCAGTCGCGCCTCGGTGAGCAGGTCAGCGATGGGCCCCGGCTGGATCCGGGTCCAGCTGCGATCGGCGATCTCGCCGGTGAGGGCGGCGACCTTGTCGAGCACCGGACCGATCTCCGCGCGCAGCTCGGGCAGCGCCGACGGGTCGAGGAAGGAGAAGTCGCGACGCACATCGATCGCGCGAGTGCCCAGGCGCTGCGACCAGCCGCCCGCGGTGCCAACGAGCGCGGCCAGTGAGATCGCACGGCGATGGTAGAGGTGGGCGTCGTGCTCCCAGGTGAAGCCGATGCCGCCCAACAGGCTGACCAGGTCGAGACAGGTCTCGATCGCTGGGTGCACCGCGTTGATCGCCGCCTGGGCGGCTGCGAGTTCCTGCTGCGGCGCCGCATCCTGGTCGGCGCGGGCGGCGTCCCACGCGGAGGCGGAAGAGACCTCGGCGCGCACCAGCATCAACGCAGCCTTGTGCTGGATCGCCTGGAAGGATCCGATCGCCTGACCGAACTGCACGCGGGTCTTGGCATAGTCGACAGCCGTCTCGAGGGCCCAGGCCGAGACGCCGGCTGCCTCGGCGCCGTACAGCGCGTTGACGACCAGGTCGGCGGCCACGTCGCCGGCGACCGGGAGAGCGACGCCGGTCAGCCCTTCGGCGTCGAGGCGCCCGATGGAGCGACTGAGGTCGACGGCGTCGGCACCCTCGACCCGACCGCTGAGTTCGTCTCCGGAGAGCACGAACCAACGAGTACCACCCGTCGCAGTGCCTGCCCCGACGACGGCATGGTCGGCGCCGACGAGACCCAGCGCGGGGGCCGACGTGCCGCTCAACCGCCAGCCGTCGCCTACGGGCTCAGCGGTCAGACCGCCACGCACCAAGGCACCGGTCGCGCCTTCCGCGAAGGACTCGAGCAGTTCGTGCTCGGGTGCGAGCCGAGCAAGTACGGCGCTCGCGGTCACCGTCGGCAGCCAGGGCCCGGGCAGCAGCCGCTTGCCGGACTGCTCCGCCACGACCGCGAGTTCCGGCAACCCCACGCCCGCGCCGCCGGCCGCCTCGGGGAGGTGCAACGCGTGGAGTCCGTTGTCGACGAGCACCTGCCACACGGCAGGAAGCGCCCCGGCCGCCAGGTCCGCGAGCCGGCCTCGGGTGTCCTCGGTGGAGGCGTGCCGCCCGGCCAGGCCGGCCACGGAGTCGGCGAGAGCGCGGAGGTCTTCGTCAAGAGCGATGGGCATGGTGTTCGGTGTCCTCGGACTCGTTCTGTTGTCAGGTGCCGGCCGACGAGGGCGACACCGAAGGCTTCAGGGCCAGCGGACGGCGCCGCTGGGCCCCTCGATGATCCAACCCACCTCGATCGGGCAGGAGGACGGTGTTGCTGAGTGGGACCGGCGCCCGGCGGGCGTCAGGCCGGGGCACCGATGCGCGGCGCGCTCTCCAGCACCGCGCCGAGCTCTGCGGCGAGCTGGTCCGACCCGCCCAGGCTGAACGCAGCCTGACGACCCCACAGGAAGTAGCGGTGGATGGGGTAGTCGATGTCGGCTCCGATGCCCCCGTGCAGGTGCTGGGTGGCGTGCACGACGCGCAGTCCGCCGCGCGATGCCCAGAACTTCGCCACCAGGATCGCCGACTCCGCCTCCTGCTCACGACCGGTGTCGAGCAACCATGCCGCGCGCTGGGTGGTGAGACGAATGGCCTCCGTGTCCAGGTGGGCGTCGGCGGCGCGCACCGCGACGGCCTGGTTGGTGGAGATCGGGCGGCCGAACTGCTCACGCTGGGAGACGTACGCCGCCGTCGTGGCGAGGCCCTCGGCACAGGTACCGAGCTGCACACCGCACAGGGTGAGTCGGGCTCGCTGCAGGATCCACGACGCGACGTCGGCCCCGCCACCGTCGAGCACGTCCTCCGCCGTGACCCGGACACCGGCGAAGTGCACGGTGGCAGTGCTCCCTTGCGCGGTGGCAGCGGTCGCGGAGAGGCTGACGCCATCGGCCCCGGTGGAGATGACGGCAACGCGGGAGGCGCCGTCCGGCAGTCGGACCGGAACCACGACGGCCTCTGATTCGGCAGCGGCTGGGACGCCGACGGCAGCGCCGTCGACGACGAGATCGCCACCTTCGAGCACTCCGGTCACGCCGATGTCTCCGGCAAGGCCGTCGAAGGCGCCGGTGACGAGGGCATCGCCGGTGAGCACCCGCTCCAGCAGCCGGTCCTTGAGCGCTGCGGAGCCGAACTGCGCAATGGGCAGCGCACCCGCTGCGACGACGGACCAGAAGGGCACCGGCGCGACCCGGCGGCCCTGCTGCTCTGCGATCGCGACGAGGCCGAGGGCACCCATGTCGCCGCCGCCCGCGGACTCGGGCAGGCAGGCAGCGAGCAGCCCGGAGTCGGCGAGCAACTTCCACAGTCGGCGGTCGAAGCCGCCTTCCGCGCGTTCGACCTCGACGACACGTTCGGTGGTCGCCTGGTCGGTGAAGATCTCCTCGGCCAACGCGGCCAGTGCCACGTGGTCCTCGGGGAGCGTGAAGCTCATCTGGGAGTCAGACATGGGAATCCTTGAGTACTGGAGAAAGTGAGGGTTCGCGCCTTCTGAGTGAAGGTTCGCGGCTTCTGAGTGAAGGTTCGCGGGTCAACGGCGGCGGGAGGAGAGCGCCATGCCGAGCGTCTTGCCCGCCACGATCTCGCGCATCACCTCGTTGGTGCCGCCTCCGAACGTGTTGTTCTGCGCGCGACGGGCCAAGGTCTCCACCCGGCCCTCGATGGCGGCGTCGGCCGAGCCCGGTCGCATGAGGCCGTAGGCCCCGAGCACGTCCTGGAGACGGCCGTAGGTCGTGACGACCGCTTCGGTGCCGAAGATCTTGGCGGCTGCGGAGTCACCACCGCCGAGGGTGTTGGCGGCGACGTCGGAGACCAGGCGCAGACTGATCAGGTCGGCCGCGCTGAGCAGCGCATAGACCTCGGCCAGCGTGCTCCTGACCCACGGCACGTCGTACAGCGTGCCGCTGCCGACGGGCTGGGTGCGTGCCCACGCGATGGTCTCGTCGAGGAGCTCGTTGGCGATGCCGTTGCGAGCCGCCAGGGCGACCCGCTCGTGGTTGAGCTGGTTGGTGATCAGGCCCCAGCCCTTGTTGATCTCCCCCACGAGGTTGGTCTGCGGGACCCGCACGTCCTCGTAGTAGGTGGCCGAGGTGCTGATGCCCCCGACGGTGTGGATCTCGGTGACCGAGAAGCCCGGCGTCTCGGTCGGCACCAGCACCACCGAGATGCCCTGGTGGCGCGGGGCGTCCGGGTCGGTGCGGACCGCGAGCCAGATCCAGTCGGCGAAGACGCCGGCGCTGGTGAAGATCTTGTTGCCGTTGATGACGAGATCCTCCCCGTCGACGACGGCCCGGGTCTGCAGCGACGCGAGGTCGGTGCCGGCGGACGGCTCGGTGTAGCCGATCGCGAAGACCAGCTCCCCGGAGAGGATCCTCGGCAGGAAGAAGTCCTTCTGCGCCTGCGTGCCGTGCGCCATCAGGCTGGGCGCCACCGTGTTGAGGGTGACCAGCGACAGCGGTGCACCGGCCCTCAGCGCCTCGTCATAGAAGACGTAGAGGGCTTCGGGGTCCTCGCCACGGCCGCCGTACTCCACGGGCCAGCCGAGCCCGAGCCAGCCGTCGGCGCCCATCTTGCGATAGATGCGGTCGAAGACCGGCCCGCCTTCGGTCTGGTCGACGAGGGCCCGGCGGTCCTCGTCATTGATGATCTCGGCGAAGTAGTCGCGCAGCTCGCGGCGCAGTTGGCGCGAGGCGGCGGAGAGTTCCGGATGCATGGGGCGTCCTTTCGCGGGCCGGCGGCGGTGCCGCTGGCTCAGACTCGTTCCAACAAGACACAGGTGGTGGCGGCAGACGCGCAGATCGCGACGAGTGCCAAGGAGGCGTCGCGGCGCTCGAGCTCCTCGATCGCCGTGGCCAGCAGCCGGATGCCGGTGGCCCCGGCCGGGTGGCCGAGGGCGATGGCACCGCCGTTGATGTTGAGGCGATCCTCATCGACGTCCAGGACCCGGGCGAACGACATCGGCACGGAGGCGAAGGCCTCGTTGACCTCGAAGACGTCGACGTCGGCAATGCTCACGCCGGCCCGGTCGAGCACCCGGCGCGCGGCGAGGATCGGGTTGTCCAGCATGAACTCGACGTCACCACCGACGACGGCCTGGCCGAGCACGCGGGCCCGAGGCGTCAGGCCGAGTTCGGCGGCACGCGCTGTCGATGTGAGCAGTGCGGCGCTGGCGCCGTCGGAGACCTGCGAGGAGGTGCCGGCGGTGTGCAGGCCACCCTCCTTGACCGGCTTGAGCCGAGCCAAGCCCTCCATCGTCGTGTCGCGCAGGCCCTGGTCCCGGCTGACGGTGGTGGGACCGTCCTCGCCGGGGACCTCGACAGGGAGCACTTGGCGGTCGAAGTTGCCAGCGTCCCAAGCGGCGCGAGCCCGTTGCTGCGAACGCATCCCGAAGGCGTCGAGGTCAACACGTGTGAAGCCGCGACGGACGGCGATCCGGTCGGCGGCGGTGTACTGGTCGGGAGTGTCGAGTGACCAGTCGGCCGGCCGTGGCGTACCCAGACCGGTGCCGACCTTGTAGGCCAGCGGCACCCGACTCATCACCTCGACGCCGCAGGCGACGCCGGCGTCGACGGCACCGACCGCGATCTGGCCGAGCATCAGCTGGACCGCCTGTGAGGAGGTCCCGCACTGTGCGTCGATGGTGGTGCAGCCTGCTTCGGCGGGCAGCCCGGCGTGCATCCAGGAGGTCCGGGTGATGTTGCCGAACTGTTCGCCGACCGGCGTGACGCAACCACCGATCACCTGGTCGACGGCGGTCGGGTCGACTTCGTTGCGCCCCAGCACCCCACGCTGGACGTGACCGAGCAGCTCAGTGGCGTGAAGACCGGAGACCCAGCCCTCGCGCTTCCCGAAGGGGTGCGCACCAGGTCGACGATCACGGGTTGGTTCATCGGGTTGCTCCTTCAGGGCTTGGCTCTCCGTCGAGGCCACGGGCGGTGATGCTCCGCTCCTCCAGCAGGTCCAGGCTGACCCGGACCCCACCGGTCAGGTCGGGTTCGCAGTCGCAGAGCACCAACACGCTCTCGACCATCTGCTCCATCGTCTCGAAGACGCTGGAGTCGTACTTGTCGCCCACCAGCTGGGCGGCTCCCTCGGTGAGGACACCGAAGCGAGGTTGGACGGTGTTGACCCGCACCCCGGTCCCGTGCAGCTCCGCGCCCAGGCCATTGGTGAGCCGGTTGAGCGCGGCCTTCGAGGCGCCGTACACGGCCATGTGGGTGCCGGGAGGCGGCAGCTCGAACGGCGGGCCGGGCCGCACCCGCGCGGTGCCACTGGAGAGGTTGACGATCCACCCTCCCCCTCTCGAGCATGGCCGGCAGTGCCTGCTGGGCAAGCTCGAACGGCGCGTGCACGTTGACCTCGAAGGTGAGGTTGCGGCGCTTGGCCGGATAGTCGACCAGTGGCTGGTACATCGCAGCGGCGGCGTTGTTGACCAGGATGTCGATCGGGCCGCCCAGCAGCTCGGCGGCACGGTCGACGAGTCCGTCCCGGGACTCCGGCGAGGCGAGGTCGACCAGGAGCGGCTCGACCGTGCCACCGTGCTTGCTGGCACTCTCCACGACCTGTTTGAGGTGGCCGTCGAGATGGTCGTGGCGGTCCCAGGTGCGGGCGACCGCCACGACGTGGGCACCCTCCGCGGCCAGCCGCTCGACGATCGCCGCGCCGATGCCGCGGCTGGCGCCGGAGACGATCGCCCGGCGCCCGGCGAACCGGGAGCCCGTCATCAGAGGTGCTTCTCGGCGATCGACGCGATCGCGTCGGCGATCCGCTGCACGTGCTCCGGCGGCAGTCCGTGGCTCATGCCCAGCGTCATGCCGCGCTCGAAGACCGCATCCGCCTCGGGCAGGCCGTCCTCGGGGACCCGGTGCTCGATCCCGGCCATCATCGGGTGGCGGACGATGTTGCCGCTCCAGACGGTGCGCGAGTCGATGCCGCACTGGTCGAGATGCTCCTGCAGGTCACTGCGGCTGAAGGGGGCGTCGGCGTTGACCATCACCGGGTAGCAGAGCCATGCCGTGTCGAGGCCTTCGGTCTCCACCGGAGTGGTGAAGAACTGCGGGAAACGACCGTAGGCCTCGGTGTAGGCCTGCCACGTCGCCTTGCGGATCTTGTAGTTGTCGCCCAGCTTGTTGAGCTGCACGACGCCGTACGCCGCGCCGAGCTCCTGCGGCTCGAAGTTCCAGGAGAGCTCGTCGAAGATGAAGTCGTTGTCGTAGTCGACTCCGTCGAGGTCCTCGCGGAAGACGCGGCCGCCACCGTTCTCGGCAGCGGAGCCGAAGAGGTTCGGCTCGGAGCGACGACCCCAGCGACGCAGCAGCAGCGCCCGGTCTCGGGTCTCGACGTCGTCCATCATCACCATGCCGCCGGTGCCGGCGCAGGTGATGATGTGGGCCATCGAGAAGCTGGTGACGGAGAGGTCGGCGCGGGCGCCCGTGGGGGTTCCGTGGAGGGTGGGCCCGAGGGCGTCGCAGGTGTCCTCGATGACCTTCAGCCCGTGGCGATCCGCGACCTCGCGGATCTTGTCCCAGTCGGGACAGTTGCCGGCCAGGTTGGGCACGAGGATCGCCTTGGTCCGCTCGGTGACCATGGCCTCGATCTTGTCCTCGTCGATCTGGAACGTGTTGGGACGCACGTCGACGAAGACCGGCACCAGACCGGCGCGCACGATCGGCGCGACGTCGGTGGAGAAGGTGAGCGGCGAGGTGATGACCTCGCTGCCCTTGGGCAGGTTGAGCAGCTCGATGGCCAGGTAGAGGCCGGACGAGCCGGAGTTGCACATCACGCCGTACTTCTTGCCCGAGAGCTCGGGAACGCGGCGCTCCAGCTCGAAGACGGAGGGGCCGATGCGCAAGCCCTGGTGGCCGCGGTTCAGCACCTCGAGCACGGCGTCGATCTCGGCCTGGCCGTGGGTGGCGCGGGCGTAGGTGATGCGCTCGGTGTGGATGTCGGGGGTGGTGGTCATGCTGGGCTCCTCAGGGGCGGGTCAGCGGTCGGTGCCGAGGACGATGGCGGAGTGCGGCACGGGTGAGCCGCCGGTGACCAGGACGTGGTCGAGGTTCTTGGTGGGCTGGTTGACCGAGGTGCCCCGGATCAGCCGGACGCCTTCGGCGATGCCGTTGACGCCGTGGATGTAGCCCTCGCCGAGCTGGCCACCGTGGGTGTTGATCGGCAGCCGTCCGTCGAGCTCGAGGTTGCCGTCGCGGATGAAGGCAGGTGCCTCACCGCGACCGCAGAAGCCGTACTCCTCCAGCTGCAGCAGCACCATCGGGGTGAAGGCGTCGTAGAGGATCGCAGCGTCGATCTCGTCGGGGCCGATGCCGGACTGGCTCCACAGCTGCTTGGCGACCAGCTCCACCTCGGGCATCTTGTCGATGTCGTCGCGGTAGTAGGAGCTCATCGAGATCTGCTGCGGGCCGACGCCCTGCGCGGCCCCCTGGATGATGGCCGGCGGGTGCGGCAGGTCGCGGGCGCGCTCGGCGCTGACGATGACGAGGGCTTGACCGCCGTCACTCTCCTGGCAGCAGTCGAGCAGCCGGAGCGGGTCGGCGATCAGCCGGGAGTTCTGGTGGTCCTCCAGGGTGATCGGGCGGCCGTGGAACCAGGCCTTGGGGTTGTTGGCCGCGTGCTTGCGCGAGAGCACGCTGATCCGGCCGAAGTCCTCGGACGTGGCGCCGTACTCGTGCATGTAGCGGCGGGCCAGGAAGGCTTCCTGCTGCGCCGGCGTCATCAGCCCGTAGGGGTTGATCCAGTTGCGGTACTCCTGGTCGGTGTTCTGCACGTAGGCGAACGGCGGCGGCCCGGCGCCGAAGCGGTGGCCGGAGCGCTCGTTGAAGGCGCGGTAGACCACGACCACGTCGGCGACACCGGTGGCCACGGCCATCGCTGCCTGCTGGACGGGGGCGCAGGCACCTCCGCCGCCGTGCGGGATCCGGCTGAAGAACTTGAGCTCCGGGATGCCGAGTGCACGCGCGACGGCGATCTCCGGGTTGGTCTCCATCGTGAAGAGCGCGAAGCCGTCGACCTCCTCGACGCCGATCTGCGCGTCCTCGAGGGCGAGCAGCACCGATTCGCAGGCGAGCTGCCACTCACTGCGACCGGAGTCCTTCGAGAACTCGGTGGCGCCGATGCCGGCGATGGCTGCCTTGCCGGCGAAACCGGAAGGTCGGGCCGAGGCGGAGCTGCTCATGCGGATACCTCTTCCTTGACGTACGGCGCCACGACGACCTGCGCGGTCACGTGCGGCCCCTTGGAGTTGCGGCCCACGACCTTGATCACGGCCGCGTCGCCCTCGATGTCGACGACCTCGCCGGTCATCGTCATGGTGTCGCCGGGGAAGTTGGGCACGCCCAGGCGCAGCGAGACCTTGCGGATCCGACCGGTCGGACCGGTCCAGTCGGTGACGTAGCGGTCGATGAAGCCGTTGGTGGAGTTGATGCTCATGAAGATGTCGGGGGTGCCGCGGCCCTGGGCCTTGCCCGGGTCGTGGTGCACGTCCTCGAAGTCCTGGGAGGCGATCGCCGTGGCCACGATGGTGGTGCGGTCGAGCGGGATGGCCAGGTCCGGCAGCTTGGTGCCGACCTCGAAGGCAGGGAAGCTCACTTGCCCACCCCTTCCGCTTCGCCCCGCGGGAAGACGCGGGGCAGGATCTCGCCGTGGGCGTGCTCGCCGAAGCCGATCTCCACCTCCATGCCGATCTCGAGCGCGTCGAGGTCGAAGCCGCTCATGTCCGCGACGAAGCGGGTGCCCTCCTCGAGGTCGACGAGCGCCACCCCGAGCGGGTAGTCGAAGGCGTCGTCCTTGGGATGGTGCAGCACGGTCCAGGAGTGGAGGGTGCCGAGTCGGGTCGACACGACCGTGTCCCACTCGAAGGAGCGGCACTCCGGGCAGGCCGGGCCGGGCGGGTGACGCAGCGCGTTGCAGTCGGTGCAGCGCTGGAACTCCAGCCGGCCCTCCGCTGCCGCGTCGAAGAAGAAGACGTTGTCGTGGGTGCGGATGAGGTGGGGTACGCCGGTCATGAGACCGCCTCCTTCTTTCGCGTCGGGTCGAAGCGCAGCAACTTGAAGCGCTCCTCGATCAGCAGGTCGTCGTGCTGGTTGCGGTAGTGCTTGAGCAGGGTGATCCAGCAGCCGTGGCCGAGGCCGGTCTGCTTGAAGTCCGAGACCGACTCGATCGTGAACTCACAGCGGATCCGGTCACCGGGCACGATCTCCTGGAGATAGGTCTGCTCCAGGTCCGTCGCCACCACCGACGTGTAACCGTGCTCGTCGAGCACCGCCAAGAGCTTCGAGTAGGCGAAGTCCTCCTGGACGCCCTCGGCCCGCAGCTGCTGCACCTCGCGGTAGCGCTTCAGCCCGGACATCACCCAGGTCGAGGCCATCGCGGGCGGGCAGATGATCGAGTCGCGTCCGGTGTCGGCCGCCACGGAGGCGTCGACGTACACGGGGTTCTCGTCCTCATGGGCCTCGACCCAGTTGCGGATCATCGCTTCGTTGACCGCATAGCGGGAGACGCGGTCGGGCTCGGCCTGTTGACCGACGAATTCGTTGAGCACGGCGTGCAGGGCGTCCGTCTCTGGACCACTCACCGGCATCTCCTCTCGAGTTGAGCAAGCGCTTGGTGCCTAAGATAGGGCCGAAGCTTGCCAGAGCAATCGCCGGCTCCCATCCGATGGGATCGGGCACGGAAGGACACCTGATGGGGCATGACCGCCGCGACGCGATCCTCGAGGTCGCAGCCGACCTCTTCGCAGAGAAGGGAATTGCCGCCACCACCGTGCGCGAGATCGGCGACCGTGCCGGGGTGCACTCGGGGAGCCTCTACCACTGGTTCAAGTCGAAGGACGCGATCGTCGCCGAGCTCATGGCCGACTACCTGGCCGACATCCACGGGCGTTTCGCCGCGGCATCGGCTGCCGCCGGTAGCCCGCGGGAGGCGGTCGAGGGCTTCATGGGGGCGACCCTCGCCGTCATCGAGGACCATCCGCGCCCCACGGCCATCTACCAGCAGGACCGCAACTACCTGCGCGCGCGCGGACTGCTCACCGCGGTCGACGAGTCGTCACGCGGCGTGCGCGAATACTGGCTGAGCGCCATCGAGGACGGGGTCGCCGACGGCACGTTCCGGGACGACGTACCGGCCGAGACCTTCTACCGCGCGGTCCGCGACGCCCTCTGGGCCAGCAGCCACTGGCCCGTCCGCGAGCAGCACACGCGCGAGGAGTTCGCGGCGCAGATGATCCGCCTCTTCCTGCACGGCTATCTCGCCGAGAGGTGACTCAGTGGATGGTGGTGGCGACCGAGCCGGCGGCCGTGGCCACGAGGCCGGCGAGGACCAGGCGGCGGAAGGTCTCGGGGTTGAGGCCACGGAAGACCCTGTCGCCGATCGCCCATCCGGCGGGGACACCGGCGAGACCGCCCAATGCGATGAAGCAGGCAGTGGCATCGATCTTGGCGACCAGGACGAAGCCGACGATGGCGAAGACGTCCTGCACCAGGAACGAGGCCTGCAGCGTGGCCCGGAAGCGCCGTGGCTCCAGCCCAGCAGCCTGGTAGGTGATCACCAGCGGCGGCCCGTTGAGCCCGGTGGAGGTCGTCAGGGTCCCACTGATGAACCCACCGGCAGCCTGGCCGAGACGACCCACCGGCGGCAGCTTCACGAGCGCCAGCGCGAGCGCGCAGACGACGACGACCCCGGCCACCAGTAACGAGAGCTGGACCTCCGGCAGCACAGTCAACAGCACCAGCCCGAGCGGCAGCCCCAGGATCGCTGCCGCGGACGTCCGCTTCACCAGGCCCAGGTCGATCTCGCCGCGCTCCTTGACGCAGGCGTGGGCGCATAGCGCCGTACTCACCAGCACACCCGCAACCACGGCCTGCACCGGGCCGACGACGGGGATGAGCAAGGGCACCGAGACGAGCGCCGAGCCGAAGCCGGTCACAGCCTGTGCCACCGAAGCGAGCAGGAAGACAAGTGCACCGAGCGCGAGCAGGCCGATGATCTCCACTCGCACCCCACCGTTCTCGCCGTTCTCCAGTCAGGCCCTATCAGACCGATAGACGTGCCCTCTCGCCAAATCGCGTCCGGTGACCGAGACAGGAAGGACGCCGCCGAGGACGTGTCTCCGCAAACGGCCGCCCTTCCGGTGGCCGGGATCACACATCCGCGCCCTCGCGACTCATCCCTAGCGTGCGCACGTCACGTCGAGGTCCGCCCACTTCACCAGGAGTCCACCACTCATGACCGCCTCAGTCCTCACCGAGGCCTTCGCCGATTACGCCCGACGGCTCACCGAGGCCTCCGAGGCGATCGGCGCCAAGGCGCCCCACCTCGACCCCATCGACGTGGCAGAGGGGCACCGGCTGTTCCTGCGCTACCTCGGCATC
The DNA here is from genome assembly GCF_021555175.1 of Nocardioides alcanivorans. Classification (GTDB taxonomy): domain Bacteria; phylum Actinomycetota; class Actinomycetes; order Propionibacteriales; family Nocardioidaceae; genus Nocardioides; species Nocardioides alcanivorans. The sequence goes on from NZ_JAKGRW010000019.1 coordinate 226,329, forward strand.
GGGCTCGACAGGTTCGTCGAGCACAGCGATCCCCGGTTCCCGGCCTTCTACTCCGCCAGTCGCGACGGCGTCCGCAAGTACGCAGGCGACAGCCCCGGCCAGCTGTACGACACCGCTCCCCTCAGCGCTGACCACGAGTACGTCGTGACCGGGAACCTGCACGGCGTCGAGCTGATCGAGCTCGGCATCTACTCCGGCGACCTGTCGGGACGAAACAACACCCCGCGGCGGCTGATCGCGCACCTGACGGAAGCCGAGATCGACACGGACGCGGACGGGAACTTCCGCCTCAGCCTGGGCCGCGGGCAGGGCGGCACCAACCACCTCCACCTGGCGCCGGACACGTCCAACCTGTCAGTGCGTCGCTACCTGCGCGATCCGTTGACCGACCGCCCCGCCCCGCTGCGCATCCAACGAATCGGTGCAGACATCGTCCCACCCGCCCTGACGGCGGAGGATCTGTCCTCCCGTCTCCGTCTCGCCGGTGCGTTCGCGCTGACCAACCTGGAGATGTGGGCGGACTGGACCGAGAAGGTCATGGCTGCCAAGCCCAACACCATCACCCCGATGGCGGACAGCGGAGACATCTACACCCCCGCGGGACACCGCTACCTCGACGGTTCCTACGACCTCCCCGATCCCCGCTCATGCTTGCTGATCGAGTTCCCGGCGCCCCCGGCCGACAGCTACTGGAGCCTGGTCCCGATGAACTTCTGGATGGAGTCGATGGAGTGGCGTTTCGGCCACGAGGTGTTCGCCTCCAGCTTCAGCACCGTGCCCGGGCCCGACGGCGTCATCCGGCTCGCCGTGGGCGAGGAGGATCCCGGACTTCCGCACACCACCTGGCTGCGCACGATGGGCCACCGACAGGGCCTGGTCGCCTTCCGCTTCGCTCGCCTCGAGGGCGAGCTGCCGGAGGTCGCCTGCCGAGTGGTCACTCGCTGACCCTTCGGGGTTCGCTCAGCTGCCGTAACCCGGAGCCAGGAGCGGCCACGGGCGGGCCTCCTCGAAGCAACGCGACAACGAGAGCAGCAGGCCCTCGTCGCCGATGACGCCGGCGAACTGGATCCCCAGCGGCAGCCCGTGGGAGTCGGTGGTCCACGGGATCGACACGGCCGGCTGGCCGGTGGTGTTGAAGATGCCCGTCAACGACGAGAAGGCACCGGTGCGCGTCCAGATCACCTCGAGGTTGCTTGTGTCGAGATATCCGAGCTCGGGGACCTTGACGGCCATCGTCGGCAGCAGCAACAGGTCGACACCGGCATACATGCGCCCAACGTCCCACGACACCTTCTGAAGGGTGTTGAGAGCGCGGTAGAAGTCGACCGCGGAGATCGAGCCCTTGTAGTGCTCATACATGAAGCGGGTGAATGGCTCGAGGTCGTCGTCGCGCAGCTCGCGACCGAGCTCGGCCAGTCGCTGGTCGACCTGCGAGACGAGGCCGACCCCCATGCCCGGACCGAAGCCAGACATGTGCTCGGCGGCGTCATAGGTCCAGTCGAGCTCCGTGACGACGTGTCCCAGCTCCTCGCAGAGCGCTGCCGCCTCGCGAACCGCCTGCACGCACTCCGGATCGACGGCCTCGCCGTCGGCACGCGTCGTGACCAGACCGATCCGGAGCCGTCCCGGGTCGCGCTGCATCTGCTCGGTGAAGGTGCCGGCGACGCCCGGTGCACCGATCAGGTCTCCGGGAGTCACCGCGCTGGTCTCGTCGAGGAGCAAGGCACTGTCGCGCACGGAGCGCGTGAGCACGTGGTTGATCGACATCGGCGAGGAGAGCACCGACGTCGAGGGAGCCGCAGAGATTCGGCCTCGACTCGGCTTCAGGCCGAAGAGTCCGCACATCGAGGCGGGGATCCGGATCGATCCGCCCCCGTCATTGCCGTGCGCGACCGGGACGATGCCGGCAGCCACGGCCGCGGCCGAGCCACCGCTGGAGCCGCCCGGGGAGTACGTCGGGTTCCACGGGTTGCGCGTCGGTCCGTGGAGCAGTGGCTCGGTGCTGGCGTTCTTGCCCAGCTCCGGGCTGTTGCTCATGCCGAGCACGACCATGCCGGCCCGCTTGTAGCGTGCGACCAACTCGCTGTCAGCGACCTGGACGTCGTCCCTCCACAGCGCGCTGCCACGGGTCGTCGGCAGCCCTGCGACGTTCATGCCAAGGTCCTTGACGACCGTCGGGACTCCCGGTGAGTGGTCCCACCGGGAGTCCGGCATCGACGTCCGCGAGCGCCTCCTCGTAGCGAGTGGCGGTCAGCAGGTTGAGGTCGGCATGCTTCTCGAAGCCGGCGATCGCCTGCTCCACGACCTCACGGGCGCTGACCTCGCCGCGGCGGATCGCCTGCGCAGTGCCGATGGCGTCCAGGGGCTGGGTCATACCGCTCCTCAGGGTGCGACGTTGTGACAAGCGACGAACTGACCCGGCCGCATCTCACGCAGCTCCGGCTCCTCCGCCGCGCACCGGTCGGTTGCCAACGGGCACCGGGTGCGGAAGCGGCAGCCGCTCGGCGGGTTGAGCGGAGAAGGCAGCTCGACCGCCTTGGTCGGGCCGTGGTCAAGCGCCTTCTGCGCCGCCTTCTGGGCGTCGTCCGCGCGCGGCACCGACTCCAGCAGCAGCCGGGTGTAGGGGTGCAGGGCCGTGTGCTGCATGTCGTCGGTCGGAATGACCTCGCAGGTCTTGCCCAGATACATCACCAGCACCCGGTCGCTGATGTTCTTCACCACGGCGACGTCGTGGGCGATGAAGATCATGCTCAGGCTGTAGCGCTCGCGGGTCACCTCGAGCAGGTTCAGCACCTGCGCCTGGACCGACACGTCGAGGCTGGAGACCGGCTCGTCACAGATGAGCACGTCGGGGTCGAGTGCCAGCGACCGCGCGATGCAGACACGCTGGCACTGGCCACCGGACATCTCGTGCGGGCGACGATCACGGACGACCTCGGGGTCGAGCCCCACCGAGGCGAGCAGTTCGTCGACGAACTTCGCCTTGTCGTCGCCCTCGAAGCCCCAGATCTCCAGGCCCTCGGCCACCAGATCCTTGACCTTGCGACGCGGGTTCAGCGCCGACACCGGGTCCTGCATGATCATCTGCATCTTGGCGCGGGCCCGACGCATGTCGTTCTTCTTGAGGGTCGTCAGGTCCGTGTCGCCCAGCACGACCCGGCCCGAGGTGGGCGCGGGGAGCTGCATGAGCGCACGTCCGGCGCTGGACTTGCCGCAGCCGGACTCGCCCAGGATGCCCAACGTCTCGCCCGGGATCAGGTCGATGCTCAGGTCGGAGACAGCGTGCACGGTGCCGCCGGTCACCGGGAACTCGACAACGAGGTTCTCGACGGACAGTGCTCGTTCTTGGTCTGCGCGCAGGTGCGCGGTGCCACTACCGGCCATGGACGGGCTCACTTCCTTCTCGGACTGCGCCTGCTTGGAGCGGGTGGATGCACGCGGCTGAATGATCAGTGCCGGGCATCGGCTCAAGCACGGGCAGCACGCTGGTGCAATCGGCTTCGGCGAAGCTGCAACGCGGTGCGAAGCGGCAGCCGGCAGGCGGGTTTGCCATGTCGGGCGGGTTGCCCTCGATGGTACGGAGGGTGCTGTGCGGAGCGTTCTCGATCTGCGGGATCGAGGCCAGCAACGCATCGGTGTAGGGGTGGGCAGGCGCGCCGAAGACCTCGCGGGTGAGGCCCTGCTCGGCCGTGCGTCCGGCATACATGACCTGGACCCGGTCGGTCCGACCGGCGATGGCTCCGAGGTCGTGGCTGACCAGCAACGTGGCCATGTCACGTTCGGTCGTCAGCGACCCGATGAGGTCCAGGATCTGCTTCTGCACCGTCACGTCGAGCGCGGTCGTCGGCTCGTCGGCGATCAGCACCTTGGGGTCGCAGGCGAGCGCCATGGCGATGACGACACGCTGACGCATACCGCCCGACATCTCGTGGGGATACTGCGTCATCCGGCGCTTCGGCTCCGGGATGCCCACCTGCTTCAGCAGCTCGATGGCGCGTTCCTCGGCGTCCTTGCGATTGACGTTGAGGTGGTAGCGCAGCGCCTCGGTGATGTGCGTGCCGATCCGCTTCACCGGGTTGAGCGAGGTCATCGGGTCCTGGAAGACCATGGCGACTCGCGGACCCCAGAGCTTGCGGCGCTCCTTGCCCTTCACCGAGTGGACGTCGACGCCGTCGAGCACGACCTTGCCGGAGACGGTGGTGCGGGCGTCATTGGAGATCAGCCCCATGACCGTGCGGCCCAGGACGGACTTGCCGGAGCCCGACTCGCCCACCAGGCCCAGGGTCTCCCCCGGCTTGAGGGTGAACGAGACGCCGTCGACGGCGCGTACGTCGCCACGTGCGGTGTGGAAGACCGTCCTGAGGTTGTCGACGACAACGATCGGGGTCTTGGATTCAGTGCTCACAGCTTGGCACTCCTCGGGTCCCAACGGCTCTGGACCTTCTCGCCCAGCAGGTTGAAGGAGAAGACGGTCAGGAAGAGGCAGATGCCCGGGACGATGACGATGAAGGGGTAGTCCTCCATGCGGCCGCCCTCGCCTTCCGCGATCATGTTGCCCCAGGTCGGCTCCGGCGGCTTGATGCCGAGGCCCAGGAACGAGAGGAAGCCTCGGCGACGATCAGCATCGACACCATGACCACGCCCATGGAGGCGACGGGCAGCACCACGTTCGGGAGCAGCTCACGGCGGAGCAACCGCATCCGGGTCGCTCCGATCGCCTCAGCCGCCAACACGAACTCACGCTGCGCGAAGGTGATCGTGTTGGCCCGGGCGATGCGCACCATGCTCGGGATCGTGAGCAGCGACAGCGCGATCGAGATGTTGCGCAGGTTGGGCTCGAGCACGGTGCCGATGGCCACGAGCAGCACCAGCGGCGGCACCGCGAGCAGTGCGTTGGTCAAGATGCCGGTGACCCAGTCGGTGGCACCACGCAGGTAGCCGCTGACCATGCCGATCGTGCCGCCGATGACGGTTCCGATCAGGATCGCGAAGATCGCGATGATGAGCGACGTACGCGCGCCGTAGATGGTTCGGGCCAGGATGTCGAGACCGTTGACGTTGGTGCCCAGCGGATACTCGGAGCCGAGGTCGGGGCTGGCGAACGCCGGCGAGTAGAGACCCTTCGTGGCGTCGTTGTGGTTGCCCAAAGGAAGCAGCGGCGCCAGCGCGGCGACGACCAGCAGGATCACCAGCCACGCCATGCCCAGGTAGAACACCACGTCGACGCTGCGACCACGGATGCCTTCGGCCACCTTGCCCAGGCCGTTGACCGCCATCAGGAGGCCAGCGACGAGGAGCACCACCTTGACGATGGTGACCAGCAGCGGCGTGGTCGCACCGAAGACCGCGAGGGCCAGACCGACGACGAGCATCGGGGCTCCGACGACGAGCAGCTTCTTGCGTTCGGCGGCGGAGTCGATCACCGGTTCGTCGGGGGTGTCGACCAGCGCGGCCGCGGTGTCGACCGCCGGAGTGGCGGCGTCCACGGGCACGTCAGCGGGATCGCTGTTCGGGTTCAGGTCAGGCTCGGGCACGGCGGGTCCTTGGGTCGAGATAGCCATAGGAGAGGTCGATCAGTGCGCTGCTGATCACATAGACCGTCGCGACCAACAGCACGGCTCCTTGGACCATCGGCAGGTTCTTCTGGTTGGCGGCCTGGATGATGAGGCCGCCCATGCCGGGAAGGGCGAAGAGGTATTCGACGATCACGGTCGAGCCGATCAGGCGACCGAGGCTCAGACCGAGGATGGTCACCAGCGAGAAGGACGACGGCCGCAGGGCGTCGCTGATCATGATCCGCACCGGCGGCATGCCCTTCGCCCGGGCCGCGAGGATGTAGTCCTCGTGGAGGGTGGTGACGAGGTCGTTGCGCAAGATCCTGGTGAACATCGCCAGCTCCATGAGGGCGATGGTCAAGGCCGGCAGGAACACATGGGAGAGGTTGCCTGCGAAGTCGTCGGTGATCCGCACCCAGCCGTTGCGGGGGAACCAGCCGAGCGAGTTCACCGCCACCGAGATCAGGATCAGGCCGACGAGGAAGGAGGGCAGCGACAGCAGTCCGAAGGTCACGGCTCCGATCGTGCGGTCGATACGACCGCCCTCGTTGTAGGCCGCCCACATCGCCAGCGGCACGGCGAAGACCAACGCCATCAGCAGACCCAGGCCGGCCAGCTCGAGGCTGACCGGGATCGCTGCGACGAGGCGGTCCCACACCGGCATCACCGGGGGTGTCAACGAGTTGCCGAGGTCGCCCTGGAGCACCCCGCCCAACCAGTCGAAGTAGCGCGTGAGGAACGGATCGTTGAGACCCATCTCGTCACGCAGGGCGGCGTACTCCTCGGGAGTACGACCTTCACCGAGCACCGCGACCGCAGGGTCACCGCCCGGGGTACGGGAGAGGATCCACGAGACGCCGAAGCTCACCAGCAGCAGGACTGCCAGGAGTTCCAGGACTCGCTTCATGAATTGGCGCAACACAGGAGTGAATTTCCCATCGGTTCATGGCCTCGAATGTGACCCGTCCCACTCACTGGTAGTAGGACGGGGATCACTTTTCGGCCAGGGGGTGCCGGAGAGCGACGACTGCGGTCAGATGCTGACGGCGGTGCGGATGACCTTGCCGGTGGCATTGCGGGGCAACGGCGCGTCCACGACCTTCCAGTGCGTGGGCACCTTGTAGTGGGCCAGGTTCTCCGCTGCGTGGCCACGCAGCACCTGCTCGAGGTCGGCGCGATCCGCGCCGGGAGCGGCGACGACGATCGCACCGACCTCCTGCCCCAGGTCGCTGTGCGGAACACCGAGCACGACGCACTCGGAGACCGAGGCGTGCTCGCTGAGGACACCCTCGACCTCGGCGGGGTAGACGTTCTCGCCACCGCGGATGATCAGGTCGGAACGGCGGCTCGACAGACGCAGTCGGCCGTTCTCGTCCAGCGTGCCCAGGTCACCGGTGCGCAGCCAGCGGTCTTCGGTGAACGCCGCAGCGGTCGCCTCGGAGTTGTTCCAGTAGCCGAGCATGGCGTAGACGGACCGGGTGTAGATCTCACCTTCCTCGCCGGCGGGCAAGACCTCGCCGTTGACGTCGCGGATCTCCATCGACACCCCGATGATGGGCCGGCCCAGCGAGCCCGGCGCCTCAGCGAGGTCCGGCGGCGTGGCCACGCAGATGGCCGTGCAGGTCTCGGTCATGCCATAGGAGTCGACGAGCGCCGAGCCGAAGGGCAGGCCCTCGCGAAGGCGCTGCTTGAACTCTGCGGACGAGGGCGCGGAGGCGAGCGAGAACGCGTAGAGCGAGGAGGTGTCGTAATCGGCCGCGTTCTCGAACTGCAGCAGTCGATTGCCCATCGTGGGCACGGCGCCCCAGTGGGTGACGCGCGCCTTCTCGATGAGCTCGTAGATCTTCGCGACGTCGAACGCCCCCAAGTGGAGTGCGACCCGACTGCCCGTCGCGAGCCGCGGTGCCGCGAGGTTGTGCAGGCTGCCGACGTGGAAGAGCGGCATGGCGAGCAGGTAGGACTTCTGGCGGGCGTCGACCGGGTCACCGAAAGCAGCCGCGAGCGCGTCGTTGTAGCTGTGGTACTCGATGACCGCAGCGACGTTGCGGTGCGAGTGCACAGCACCCTTCGGGCGGCCGGAAGTGCCCGAGGTGTAGAGGATGACCGCCGGGTCGTCCTCGGCCACGTCGGCGCTCGGCAGCGGCGCTTCGGGGTGGGCGACGGCCATCTTCTCGACGTCTGCCTCGATGTCGAGGACCGGCACGTCGACGGTGTCGAGCTGCGCGTAGGCGGCACGGCGCTTCGCGTCGGCGAAGATCAGCTTGGGGGCGGCGTGCTCGAAGCCGTACTCCAGCTCGCGGGGAGACCACCAGGCGTTGTAGCCGACGACGATGCCGCCGACGGACGTGATCGCCCAGAAGAGCTGGATCCACTCTGCGTTGTTCGCGGAGGCGATGGCGACCCGGTCACCCTTGACGACGCCGTGGTCCTCGCGCAGCGACTGGGCAATCGAGGAGACGCGGCGCAGGTGCTCCGAGAAGGTCATCGTCGCCTCGAGCGAGATGATGTAGGGGTCGTCGCCCCACTCCTGGGACTTGGCGACCACCTCGTGCATCGCGCGGAACCGGTTCTTGTAGACCGGGATCTCAACCCCGAGCACCTCCGCCGGTTCCAGCTCCCACTGCCCACCGGGTCCGGTGAGCCCGGCAATGATCTGCTGGGCAGCAAGCATGGGATCGGTCTGGCTCATCAGGTCCTCCACTCGAGATGCAACACAAAAGAGGGCGCTCCCCAAGCGCCGCGACCATTGAGTATGTGGGGCCGCTCACGCCGAGACGGCGGGTGTTCCCGATCACTGGGAACGGCGCGGTCCGACCGTGGTCTCCACAGCACGATGGGCGCCGTACTCCCGACCGACGGGGACTTCAGCAAGACGAGCAGGAGATGCGATGAGCGGACTCAAGGGCAAGGTCGCGTTGGTGACCGGCGCCGGCCAGGGTGTGGGTCAAGGTATTGCCCTGGCACTGGCAACCGAGGGCGTGGACGTGGCCGTTGTCGGTCGCACCGAATCCAAGCTGGTGGAGACTGCCGAACTGCTGCGGGCTCGCGGCGTACGTGCCGAGACCTTCGCCGCCGACGTGATGGACACCGAGGCCATCCCGGCACTGGTCGACCGGGTCGCCGACACCATGGGACGCCTCGACATTCTCGTCAACAATGCCTACAGCGGGACGTTGGGACCGCTGCTGAGCAACGACCAGCGCGCCTTCACCAAGGGTTTCGTCAGTGGCCCCTTCGCCTCCTTCGCCTTCATGACGGCGGCGCACCCCCACCTCAAGGCGTCGGGGAACGGCTCGATCATCAACCTGGTCACCTCGGCGATGGTGCGCTGGGACCTCAGCAACTACGGCGCCTACGCGGCCGCCAAGTCGGCCCTGCGTTCGTTGAGCCGCACCGCCGCAGTCGAGTGGGCCCCGGACGGCATCCGCGTCAACAGCATCGCCCCGCATGCGCTCTCCCCCGGCCTCAAGTGGTGGATCGAGAAGAACCCGGAGGAGGCCGAGGAGTTCGTCGCCGCCATCCCGATGAAGTACATCGGTGACCCGGAGACCGACATCGGCCGCGCCGTCGTCGCCCTCTGCGGCGACGACCTGCGCTACCTCACCGGTGCCACCATCCCCCTCGACGGCGGTCAGGCCCACTTCGGCTGACGCGACCCAGCACGCAAATCACACGAACCGGCAGAAAGTTCTGCCGGTTCGTGTGTTCTGAGTGAAGGTTCGCGGGTCAGAAGTGGGACGCGGAGCGGTTGGTGGCCTCGGCACCACCGTCCACGTAGATGACCTGGCCCGTCATGTGCGTGTTCTCAGGGGAGATCAGCCACAGCAGGGAGTGACCGATGACCTCCGGTTCGGCGTAGCCGTTGAGGGGCATCGGGACGGCCTCGTCCATGATCTTCTTCCACTCCGGATTCTCGAAGAGGTGGGCCGACATGCCCGTCAGGATGACGCCCGGAGCGATGGCGTTGATCGGGATGCCGGCGCCGGCGTAGTCGGCGGTGGGCGCAACGCTGCGCAGCCACTGCGCCAGGGCGCTCTTGGTGGAGGGATAGATGACGTTGGGGCGCTCGACCGCCGCTGCCGCTCGCAGCGCAGCGGGCTCATCGAGGGCAAGGCAGGCGGCGACGATCGCGTCGTCGACCGGCTGGGTACCGGAGATCGAGCCGACCAGGCCGACCTTGCCACGTGCTGCGGCAAGGGCCGGCCGCAGTCCTTGGACGAGTTCGACGCTGCCGAAGTAGTTGACACTCACCTGCGGAGGCCCCGCTTGGCTGACGCCCGCCACGGTGAGCAGGGCGTCGAGCTCGCCACCACAACGGTCGAGGACGCCGTCGATCGCGGCCTGGCGTCCCTCGCGGGTGGCCAGGTCGGCGACGACGTCGGCGTCCTTGATGTCCACACCGATCACCTCGTCGCCACGGGCACGCAGCAACTCGGCGGTGGCAGCACCGATCCCGGCAGCGACCCCGGTCAGTGCAACTTTGCGGCTCATCTTCACTCCTTGCAGTCCCCGGCATCACGGGGTTCGTCATAGGTGGGGCTGAGGAGCAGCTCACAGATGACGTCGATGTCCTCCACGCACTCCTCGTAGGTGATCACGTCGTTGAGCACCGAGACGAGCGCGCCGTACCAGGCCTGCTCCACCAGCCGCACCATGCGCAGGTCCTGGGGCGTGGGATCGTCGATCCCCAGCGAGCGCAGGACGAGGTGATGGAACGCGTTGCTGACGTCGGAGCCCTCGCTGCCGGACTGGTGCTGGGCAGCGTTGTTGGCCTGCAGCATCGCCGAAGCCAGGAGCGGCGCCTGGAGCAGCCCGTTGGTGGCGGAGACCAGGGTCTTGGCCACCGCCTTCGAGGGCGGCAGCCCGTCATCCGCGACCGTGGCGGGCGAGAGCACGCGGACCTGGCTGCGCATCAGGCCGAGGAAGAGGTCGTTCTTCGACGGGAAGTAACGATAGAGCGTGGCGATGGCGACGCCGGCCTCCTTGGCCACGTCGTTCATCTGCATCCGCTCGTGGCCGTGTTCTGCCCCCAACCGGGCGGCCGCCCGGAGAATGCGCCGATAGCGCAGTTGCTGGTCGGCCGAGACCGGCTCAGCCGGCTCCCTGCGCTCCGCAATTCGCGGCACGGCACTGCCCCTCGTCAATCAGTCCACAGGCCGGCGAGTGTGGCTCGGCTCACAACATTCAACAGTGTTTCGCACGCGTGTGCGGCACTTAGTTTGCCTTACCACTCAGTGGGAACCTTGCATCGCGCAAAACGCCCGTGGCGGCCACACTCGGACTCAATCAGCAGAAGCGTTCAGGAGGGTGTGGACATGACCGAGGACACTGCAGTACGCAAGATTGAGGTGGATGCAGCTCCCACGCGGTTCGCCCGCGGCTGGCACTGCATCGGCCTGGAGCGCGATCTGGCGGACGGCAAGCCGCACCAGATCAACGCCTTCGGCCAGAAGCTCGTGGTCTTCGCCGGCGAGGACGGCCAGGTCAACGTGCTCGACGCCTACTGCCGCCACATGGGCGGTGACCTGTCGCAGGGCACGGTCAAGGGCAATGAGATCGCCTGCCCGTTCCACGACTGGCGCTGGGGCGGCGACGGCCGTTGCAAGTCCATCCCCTACGCCCGCCGTGTCCCGCTGCGTGCCCGTACCGCTGCCTGGCCGACGATGATCCAGGACGGCATGGTCTTCGTCTGGAACGACCCGCAGGGCAACCCTCCCCCGCTGACGTCACCATCCCGCGGCTTCCGCAGGTCGCCGCCGACAACTGGACCGACTGGAACTGGACCCAGATCACCATCGAGGGCTCGCACTGCCGCGAGATCATCGACAACGTCGTCGACATGGCGCACTTCTTCTACATCCACTACTCGTTCCCGACGTACTTCAAGAACGTCTTCGAGGGCCAGAGCGCCTACCAGTACATGAACGGCGACGGCCGCGAGGACGTGCGCCCGGCCAAGCCCTCCAAGGAGAACCCTGCCGTCCTCGGCACGACGTCCGTCGCGGCCTACCACGGCCCTTCGTTCATGATCGACGAGGTCACGTACCACTACGAGGACATGGACGTCGACACGATCCTCATCAACTGCCACTACCCGATCGACGAGAACAACTTCGTGCTCATGTACGGCGTCATCGTGGAGCAGAAGGACGGCGTGACCAAGGAAGAAGCCGAGGAGATGGCCGTCAAGACCGGCAAGTTCATCAAGTACGGCTTCGAGCAGGACGTCGCGATCTGGAACAACAAGGCCCCAATCGACAACCCGCTCCTCTGCGAGGAGGACGGTCCGGTCTACCAGCTGCGCCGGTGGTACCAGCAGTTCTACGTCGACGTCGAAGAAGTCACCGATGAGATGACCGACCGCTTCGAGTTCGAGATCGACACCACTCGGCCCAACGAGGCGTGGCGCGCCGAGGTCGCCGAGAACCTGGCGGCCCGGGCAGCGAAGCGCTGATGCCCGCCACCCCCAGCCTCGTCCCGACGTCAGGCTCGACGACGGGCCCATGCGGCCCGTCACCTGCTTGACGTGCGCTGCGGAGGTCCTGGCGCGCAAGAGCAGCTGGGACCAGACCACCGTGCAGTGGAGTGCCGAGGCGGTGGAGAGGTGCGTCGAGCGCAAGCAGCAGCTCCCGCCCAACGAGCGCCCCAACCGCAACGCGTTCCTGGGCTGCCACGCCCTGAAGGACTCGGTCCGTGCGGCAGCGGTGCGTGGCGCCCTGGAGATCCAGGACGAAGACCCCCTGAAGACCAACCCGGAGGCACACCAGTGACCGATCTCGCCAAGTACGGCCCGTGGGCCGTCATCGCCGGCGGCTCCGAAGGGGTCGGCGCCGAGTTCGCCGACCAGCTCGCGGCCGACGGTTTCAACCTCCTCCTCGTGGCCCGCAAGCCGGGTCCCCTCGAGGAGACCGCGGAGCAGGTCCGCAGCACCCACGGCGTCGAGGTGCGCACGGTCTCGGCCGACCTCACCGACCCCGCCGCGATCAAGCAGATCACCGACACGACCGCCGATGTCGAGGTCGGGATGTTGATCTACAACGCCGGCGCCAACAGCTACGGCGGCCCTTTCCTCAAGGGCGAGTTGGACGGGTTCCAAGGGGTCATCGACCTCAACGTCACCGCGATGCTGGCGCTGACGCACCACTACGCGCGGCCGATGAAGGAACGCGGCCGGGGCGGCATCATCCTCATCGGTTCCCTGGCCGGCTACGTCGGCTGCACCTCCGAGAGCATCTACGGCGGTGTGAAGGCCTTCAGCCGGATCTTCGCCGAGGGTCTCTGGTCCGAGCTGCGGGAGTACGGCGTGGACGTGCTCGAATTCGTCCTCGGCCTCACGCGTACGCCGGCCATGGTGCGTGCCGGCCTCAACTTCGACGTCCCCGGCGTCGCAGTGACCGAGCCTGCTGACGCGGCCCGCGAGGCGCTCGCTGCCATCACCGACGGACCGGTCCAGGTCATCGCCTCCGGCGCCAAGGTGGTCGAGATGCGCTCCACCCCCGATCGGGCCAAGCTCGTCCTCGGCACCGAGAAGGTCATGAGGATGATGGTGCCGCACAAGTGAGCACCAGCCTCTGAACCTCAGCAACGACTGACGGGCGGGACCACTTCGGTGGTCCCGCCCGTCAGTCGTTTCACCGCGTTCTCCCCCACCGGGCCGATAGGCTGCTCGGCATGTCCGTCGTGAAGATCAACGCCATCAACGTGCCCCCGCAGGCCCATGCCGAGCTCGAGCGGCGCTTCGCTGCTCGCGCCGGGACCGTCGACGAGTCTCCCGGCTTCCTCGGCTTCCAGCTGCTGCGCCCGACCGCCGGCGACGACCGCTACTTCGTGGTCACCCAGTGGGAGGACGAGGAGTCCTTCGCGGCCTGGCGCGACGGGGCCGCGCGCGCCGCACATTCCGGCGAGCACGGCAAGCCCGTCGCGTCCGGGGCCGAGTTGCTGGAGTTCGACGTCGTCCTCGACGTCCGCCCCCGCGCCTGATCAGGACGCCGGAGGCGGCCCCTCCGAGTGACCGGGCTCGGCAGTCGGCAGTTCGTCCTGCCCGGTCACGGCGATGACGAAGTCGTCGCCGTACTCGGTCACACCGGTGACCACGGCACCCTCCACCGCTGCGCGGGCATAGGTGCGCCGAACCACGAGCGGGTCCTTGGAGAGATCCCGCACCAAGGCGATGCACAGACCGACCATCACGAACACGAACGGCACCGCCGCCACGATCGTGATGTTCTTCAGGCCGTCGAGCGCGGTCTCACCCCCGACCAGCAGCATCACCGCTGCGACGGCGCCGGTGGCGACGCCCCAGAAGATGACCGGTGCCCGTTTGGGCTCGAGGGCGCCGTGCTGCGACAACGAGCCCATGACGATCGAGGCAGCGTCAGCACCTGAGACGAAGAAGATGCCCACGAGGATCATCACCAAGACAGTGGCCATCGTCGAGAGCGGCAACTGCTCCAGGGTGTTGAAGAGCTGCGCCTCTGCGCCGCCCTCGAAGACACCCTTGCCGTCCATCTCGAACTTGATGGCAGCGCCGCCGAAGATCGCGAACCAGACCAGGCTGACGAGGCTCGGCACCAGCAGCACGCCGGAGACGAACTGACGGATCGTGCGCCCCCGCGAGATCCGCGCGATGAACATGCCCACGAAGGGGGTCCACGAGATCCACCAAGCCCAGTAGAAGACCGTGTAGTAGGTCAGCCAGGACTCGGTGTAGGCGCCCTGACCGTTGACCCGGCCGGTCATCTCGGGCATGAGGCCGACGTATTCGGCCATCGTGCTCGGCAAGATGTTGAGGATGAACATCGTCGGGCCGACCACGAAGACGAAGACCGCCAGCAACAGCGCCAGCACCATGTTGATGTTGGAGAGGTACTGGATGCCGCGCGAGACGCCCGAGACAGCGGAGACGATGAAGCAGATCGTCAGGAAGGCGATGATGGCGACCAACGCCGCGTTGCCGATCTCGCCGCCGGCGCCGATGATCTGCGCACCCTCCTTGATCTGGAGGGCGCCGAGACCGAGCGAGGCAGCCGACCCGAAGAGCGTGGCGAAGATCGCCAGCATGTCGATGACCTTGCCGATCGGGCCGTGCACGCGACTGCCGAGCAGGGACTCGAAGGCCGAGCTGATCAGCTGAAGGCGGCCCTTGCGGAAGACACCGTAGGCGATGGCAAGACCCACGACGGCATAGATCGCCCACGGGTGCAGCGTCCAGTGGAAGAGAGTCTGTGCCATCGCCTGGCGCGCGAGCTCGACGTCGCCGACTCCGTCCGTTCCGGGGATGCCGGCAGGAAGGTCGGGATTGGTGGCGTCACCGGCGAAGAAGGTGAGGGGCTCGCTCACGCCGTAGAACATGAGACCGATGCCCATGCCGGCGGAGAACATCATCGCGATCCATGACGAGGTCCGGAACTCCGGCTCGTCGTCATCGCGACCGAGCGGGATGTTGCCGTACTTGCCCATGGCGAGCCAGATGGCGAACACCACGAACCCGGAGGCGGTGATCACGAAGAACCAGCCGAGGTACTCCATCGACCAGCTCAGCGCGTTGCCGGAGGCGGTGCTGAGCGTCGAGGTGCTGACGAAGCCCCAGATCAGGAAGCCGACCGCAATCGTGGCGGTGACACCGAAGACGAGCTTGTCGAGCTTGCTGGTGTCCTGCGCCAGTTCGACCTCCGTGGGGAAGTCGAGGGCGGGGTGCAGGTCAGGCACGTCGAGCGTGGTGTCGCTGGCCGATTCTGACGGTTTGGTTTCGTCGGGCTCTTTTTCAGTCACGTTCGTGGGCGCAGGAGTTGCGCCTCCTCCTCACGAGAGCGGGTCACAGAACCCGAGTGACCCTACCCGCACCCGCCGCACACTGGCAGGATGCAACGAAATCGCGTGGGTCAGAGGATCTCGCCCGGCGCGTACGCCGCAGCCTCCGGGTGGCGCGCGACGAGGATCTCGACGCGATTCACCACGGCACGCACCTGGTCGACGGCGGCACCGGTGAACTCGATCGGGTCGGCCACCAAGGCGTCGATCTGGTCGCGGGTGAGGCCGAGGCGCTCGTCAGCTGCGAGCTTGGCGAACACGTCGTTCTCCACCTGCCCCTTGCGCATCGACAAGGCGGTGCCGACAGCGGCTTCCTTGATCGCCTCGTGCGCGGCTTCTCGGCCGACGCCGTTGCGCACCGCGCTCATCAGCACCTTCGTGGTGGCGAGGAACGGCAGGTAGCGGTCGAGCTCGCGCTGGATGACGGCCGGGAACGCACCGAACTCGTCGATGACGGTGAGGAAGGTCTGGAAGAGACCATCGACGGCGAAGAAGGCATCGGGCAGCGCGACCCGACGTACGACGGAGCAGGAGACGTCACCCTCGTTCCACTGGTCGCCCGCGAGCTCACCGACCATCGACAGGTAGCCACGGGTGATGACGGCGAGGCCGTTGACCCGCTCACAGGATCGGGTGTTCATCTTGTGGGGCATCGCCGACGAACCGACCTGACCCTCCTTGAAGCCCTCGGTGACCAGCTCGATGCCGGCCATGAGTCGGATGGTGGTGGCCAGGTTCGACGGCCCCGCCGTCAGCTGCACCAGGGCGGAGAGGGCGTCGAAGTCGAGCGAACGCGGATAGACCTGGCCGACGCTGGTGAACACGTGGTCGAAGCCGAGGTGCGCGGCCACCCGGGACTCGAGGTCGGACAACTTGGTGCCGTCCCCGTCAAGCAGGTCGAGCATGTCCTGCGCGGTGCCGACGGGACCCTTGATGCCCCGCAACGGGTAGCGGGCAATGAGCTCCTCGACCCGCTGCACACCGACCAGCATCTCGTCGGCGACGGTCGCGAAGCGCTTGCCCAAGGTGGTGGCCTGGGCGGCCACGTTGTGGGAGCGACCAGCCATGACCGTTGCCTCGTGCTCGGCCGCGAGCCGGGCCAGGCGGGCGAGGGTGGCGACCGCTCGGTCGCGGATCAGCGCGAGGCTGGAGAGCACCTGCAGCTGCTCGACGTTCTCGGTGAGGTCACGCGAGGTCATCCCCTTGTGGATGTGCTCGTGCCCGGCCAGCGCGCAGAACTCCTCGATGCGCGCCTTCACGTCGTGGCGGGTGACGCGCTCACGCGCCGCGATCGAGGCGAGGTCGACCTGGTCGGTGACGGTCTCGTAGGCCTCGATGACACCGTCGGGGATCTCGATGCCGAGGTCCTTCTGCGCCTTCATCACGGCGATCCAGAGCTGGCGCTCCAGCACGATCTTGTGTTCGGGCGACCAGATGGCGGCGAGGTCAGCGGCGGCGTAGCGGGTGGCGAGCACATTCGGGACGGTCACGAGTCCAGATTCTCCCACGCCCCGCGCGCCCCTCCGAATCCCCCGGGCCCGTCGAGACAGAACGTCGTTGGTCGAGCTTGTCGAGACCCCGCCCCCGCTGGTCGAGCCTGTCGAGACCCCGCCCCCGCTGGTCGAGCCTGTCGAGACCCTCCATCCAGGGGTGTCGAGACCCTGCCCCGGGCCGTGCCGTCCGGGGCAACCTCCCTCGCTGGGGCGGCGCGTCGTGCGCACGGCTCTTCGTGTGGGTTGCGTTGGGTGGGCGCCCGCCGCGGCCAAGCCCCTTGACGCTCCGTCGGCAACCCCGGACGTCCCACCCCACCCCCGCGTCCCCGTTGCTCGAGCCCGTACGTCGTTGGTCGGTCTGTACTCCGTTGGTCGAGCTTGTCGAGACCATGTACGCCTGTTGGGTCGACCTGTACGTCGTTGGTCGAGCTTGTCGAGACCTTTCCCCGCGGGTCAGAGCTGGTCTCGACAGGCTCGACCACCGGGATCCTGTTCTCGAACCCACGCCATCCCCGCCGGTCGAGCTTGTCGAGACCGCACGCCGCCGGTCGAGCCGCACGCCGCCGGTCGAGCCGTACTCCGGTGGTCGAGCCGTACTCCGGTGGTCGAGCCGTACTCCGGTGGTCGAGCCGTACTCCGGTGGTCGAGCCGTACTCCGGTGGTCGAGCTTGTCGAGACCTCTCCCATGCTGGTGGCGTGCCTGTGCCCCGGGAGAGCGTGTGTTCTCCCGGGGATCGGGCTGTGGTGCTGTTCGGCAGGCGCTGCTTGTGACCGGTGATGCTCAGCGGGTGTCGGTGGTGTCGTGGGTGCCTTGGGGTGTGACCAGCCAGGTCCTGCCGTGCTGGCTGGTCCAGATATAGGTTCCGTCCCTGGCCCGTCGGTAACGCCACCTACCGTGGGTTTTCATCAGGTGGTGACGTCGACACAACGGCGCCAGATTCTCTGGCCGGGTTTGCCCGGGTGGGCCACCCTCACCGGGTGGTTGGTAGGGGTCGATGTGGTCGAGGTCGGCGTCCCAGCTGGAGCGTTCACAGTTGGGATAGACGCAGTGTGGGTCACGGAGTCGGACGAGGGTGTCCATCCATTCGGGTGGATCGTGACGATCCACTGCATCGGTCCGGTTCAGGTCGACGACCGGGGTGATGGTCGCAAGGGAACCGTGGCGGGTGATCCAGTCGCGTAGTTGGGTGGTGAGGATCTGTCCGAGCCGGTCGGTGGAGGTGATGCCGTCGCCGTCGAGGCCCAGCTCGTGGGGGTCGAGGCCCAACGCGAACAGGTCGGCGAGGTTGACGTGGGCCATCACCCGCAACCCACGCCGGCGTCCGAACGGGCCCGGTGTCGTCGCCAACCGACCCGGCTTCACCCCGACCCCGGCTCGCCACCCGCTGCCGCAGCATCGGACGAGGCGCCGGACGAGGTGCCGGTCGGGGCGGAGCGTCGACCGGCCTACCGCCGCGCCGTCACTGCAGCCGCCGATACCGCATCGGTACCGATACCGGTGCTGTCGGTGCTGCTGCTGTCGCCGGCGCTGGTGGCGTTGCCGGTGTAGTCGAGGGTGGGTTGTTCGGTGTCGTCGGTGAGCCGTCCGATCGCTTTGGCACGGCGTTGGTCGATGGTGTCGGTGTCTCCGAGGCTCCGCATCGGCTTCGGCCTCGGCAGATAAGCAGGTCCAGGAATCGGGTCAGGTCCAAGGAGTCACCGACGGCTTGCAGCTCGGAGGTGCCAGCAATCACCGCCGGCTCCTTCTTCGTGTCCGGCTTGGGGGTGGTGCAGCCACACTCCCCAATCAGCCTTCCCCTTCGCCGCGCTGGGGTCCTTCACCAGCTCGGGGTGGAACTTCGCGATCGCCATCGCCAACCACTTCTCGATCGTCGGCCACCCGGTGAGGCCGGTCGCGGCGAGGTGGTCGTCGAACCACCGTGCAGCGGCGTACGACAGTTTCCTCGTGAGCAGGGCGACGCGGCGGGCGTTCCACCCCGGAACCTCCAGGGCTTCGACCTTCGCCCACAGCTGCGGCAGCCGGTGGACCAGGTCGAGGGCGTCGGCGACCAACGCGAACCCGGCAGCTACGTGAGATCCCGGCCGAGGCGGCGAGTTCCTCGACCGCGAACAACGCGACATCAGGGGTGCCGTCACCCGAGATCGGCTGTCTTCACAGTCGGTGGGAAACAGGGTCTCGTCACCCACCACCGCCTTCGGGTGCTCCGGCGACGGTGGGTGCATGATCGCCCACTGATAAGCCAACCGCAGCTTCCTACGGATCACCTTCAACTCGACGACCCGGTCTTCGGCCAGGAAGCCGAGCAGGGTCCCGCCATCGAGGTCAGAGACCTCGTACGGCTGGTGGCGGGCGTCGATTTCGATCATGGAACCAGTCCAACATTTGGCTCCGACACAACCCGACGATCACGAACCCAACCTGTGGACAACCACCACCGGGGCTGCCGGGACGAGGTCTCGACAAGCTCGACCAACGGGGCGGGGTCGACAAGCTCGACCAACGGGGTGGGCGAGGCGAGGGGTCTCGACAAGCTCGACCTCCGAGATGGGCGGCGAGGTGGTCTCGACAGGCTCGACTCAACGAAATGGTCTCGACAGGCTCGACCTCCGGGGGTGGGCGGCGGGGTGGTCTCGACAAGCTCGACCAACGAACCGGTCCCGACAGGCTCGACCTCCGACGGGGCTCGGCGGGGGCGACGAGGGACGGGGGTGGAGGGGCTGGGCTGCCAACCAGAGAGTTCAATTCGGAGCACGAGCATGCGGGCACGTAGAATCAGTCGGCTCGTGATCACGGGCCGGCCCCGATCGAAAGCACCCGAATGACCGACCGCATCGCCCGTTCCGATCTCCGCAATGTCGCCATCGTGGCGCACGTCGACCACGGCAAGACGACGCTGGTCGACGCCATGCTGCACCAGGGCGGGGCCTTCACCGAACACCAGTCCGAAGGTGTGGCGGAGCGTGTGATGGACTCCGGCGACCTCGAGCGCGAGAAGGGCATCACCATTCTCGCGAAGAACACGGCCATCCACTACAACGGCCAGCACGCCCCCGAGGGCGGCATGACCATCAACATCATCGACACCCCCGGCCACGCCGACTTCGGTGGCGAGGTCGAGCGCGGTCTCTCGATGGTGGACGGCATCGTGCTGCTCGTCGACGCGTCCGAGGGTCCGCTCCCGCAGACCCGGTTCGTGCTGCGCAAGGCACTCAACGCCGGCAAGCCCGTCGTGCTCGTGATCAACAAGGTCGACCGTGGCGACGCCCGGATCGACGAGGTCACCGACGAGACCTACGAGCTCTTCATGGACCTTCTCGACGACTCGCACCGCGCCGACGCCCTCGACTTCCCGATCATCTATGCCTCGGGCAAGGCCGGCATCGCCTCGACGGAGAAGCCCAACAACGGCCAGCTTCCCGAGGGCACCAACCTCGAGCCGCTCTTCCAGACGATCCTCGAGACCATCCCCGCGCCGACGTACCTCCCCGACGCACCCCTGCAGGCCCACGTCACCAACCTTGACGCCTCCCCGTTCCTCGGCCGGCTCGCACTGGTGCGTGTGCACGAGGGCGAGCTCAACAAGGGCCAGCAGGTCGCGTGGATGAAGGCCGACGGCACCGTCAAGAACGTCAAGATCACCGAGCTCCTCGTCACCGAGGGCCTCGACCGCGTCCCCGGCCAGAAGGCAGGCCCCGGAGACATCGTCGCGATCGCCGGCATCCCCGAGATCATGATCGGCGAGACCCTGGCCGACCCGGAGAACCCGGTTGCGCTGCCGCTCATCCAGATCGACGAGCCCGCCATCTCCATGACCATCGGCACCAACACCTCGCCGCTCGTCGGCCGGGTGAAGGGAGGAAAGGTCACTGCCCGTCTCGTCAAGGACCGCCTCGACGCCGAGCTCGTCGGCAACGTGAGCCTCCGGGTGCTCCCGACCGAACGTCCTGACGCCTGGGAGGTCCAGGGTCGTGGTGAGCTCGCGCTGGCCATCCTGGTCGAGCAGATGCGCCGTGAGGGCTTCGAGCTCACGGTCGGCAAGCCGCAGGTGGTCACCAAGGAGATCAACGGCAAGCTGCACGAGCCGATGGAGCGTCTGACCATCGACGCCCCCGAGGAATACCTCGGCTCGATCACCGAGCTCCTCGCACTGCGCAAGGGCCGGATGGAGTCGATGACCAACCACGGCACCGGCTGGGTCCGCATGGAGTTCGTCGTCCCCGCCCGCGGCCTCATCGGCTTCCGCACCGACTTCCTGACCGAGACCCGCGGCACCGGCATGGCCGCGCACGTCTTCGAGAGCTACGAGCCGTGGACAGGCGAGATCCGCTCGCGTGCCTCCGGCTCGCTGGTGGCCGACCGCGCCGGTGCGGCCACGGCGTACGCCATGACCTCGCTCCAGGAGCGCGGCGTGATGTTCGTGGACCCGACCACCGAGGTCTACGAGGGCATGATCGTCGGCGAGAACTCCCGCGCCGACGACATGGACGTCAACATCACCAAGGAGAAGGCGCAGACCAACATCCGGTCCGCGACGGCTGACAACTTCGAGAAGTTGATCCCGCCGAAGAAGCTGTCGCTGGAGCAGTGCCTCGAGTTCTGCCGCGACGACGAGTGCGTCGAGGTCACCCCCGACATGGTCCGCATCCGCAAGGTCATCCTCGACCAGAACGAGCGCGCCAAGATCGCCAGCCGCGCTCGCAAGGCCAACAAGGGCTGACCTGGCCCGAACGCCGAGAGCTCCAGCCACGCGTGCGTGGCTGGAGCTCTCGCATTTCAACGATTGGGTTCCAACAGGAACCGGCTCAGTCCAGGCCGAGGCACGCCCGCTCGAACCTGCGGGTCTCCGCGCGGACCTCCTGGTCCTCCGGAGTGGCACCGCTGAACGTCCCGTGCGGCATCGCCTCGAAGACGTGCAACTCAGCGGCAACCCCGGCGCGACGCAGCGCTCGATGCATCCGCACCGTGTTGGACAGCAACAGGTCCCGGGTGCCGCTCTGCAGGAAGGTCGGCGGGAAGTCAGTGAGATCGCCGAAGAGCGGGGACAGGTGGGGATGCGTGAGCTCCCTACCTGCGGCGTACACGAGGTTGATGTCCATCGCCGAGCCGAGGAAGTCGATGCCGGCATTGGTGCGGAACGTGTCGCCGGACTCGGTGAGGTCCACCTCCGGCGTCAGCAGCACCAGGCCTGCCGGCATGGCCAGACCTTCATCCTTGGCCCTCAGGAGTACCGCCGCCGCCAGGTTGCCTCCCGCGGAGGCCCCACTCACCACCACGTTCGCGGCACCGTACTGCTCGACGGCTTGGCGATAGAGGGCGAAGCAGTCATCGAGCGCGGCCGGGAACGGGTGCCGCGGGGGCATCCGGTAGTCGGGCGACCAGGTCACCCCGGACGAGCGGCGGCAGCCGCGGCCGCTGATTTCCAGGCGAGTTCCCCCGCGCCAAGGATGAGCGCACCGCCATGGATGTCGAGGAAGACAGTGTTCTCCGACTCGACGTCCTTGGGCTCCAGCACCCAGGTCGCCGTGCCTCCGATCTCCCGGAGCTCATACGAGAAGGTGCCCTCGGCGGGCATCGACAGCTCGAAGAAGTGGTGCATCGCCGCATCGGTGGCAGCGATGCGCTGCTCCCAACCCGCCAGGTCCTCCGACGCCGGCCAGCTGCTCGACATCGACGAGAACCCGCCGGCCGCCTTCAGATAGGCGCGCGCCTCTGCGCTGATGCCGTCCGGCGCGTCAGGCCGAACCCGCGCCGCGGTGCTGCTCGGAGTCTCATGGGGCAAGGTGTCGCTCAACGTGGGTCTCCGGAATCACAGGGGGCGTCGCGGATCGCCAACGTAGCGTCCGCAGTGACGCACGCCACACCACGATCCTGTTCAGTGGTGCCACTCCGGAACGACTCGGACGGCGGCGCCGGCGACAGCCGTGTGGGCCACAGTGCGTGCCGCCCGAGGAGCCGGATCAAGGTCGGCACCAACAGCGGTCGCACCACGAAGGTGTCGAGCAGGATGCCGATGGCCATCGCCAGACCGAACTGGAAGAGCTCGCGGATCGGCTGGGTCATCAGCACCCCGAACGTTCCGGCAAGGATCACCCCCGCTGACGAGATCACCCCACCGGTCCGCACGATCGAGGATCGCAGCGCGTCGACCGGTTCGGCGTGCCTCAGCTCCTGACGGAACCGAGTCATCATGAAGATCGTGTAGTCGACCCCCAGCGCGACCAGGAAGACCAGGACGTAGACGGCCACCCGGTTGCCGAAGCCGGAGTCGCCGCCCAGGCCCATCGCCAAGAAGGCGGTCAGCCCCATCGCGGCGACGTACGACAGCAGCAGGGTGAGGACCAGATAGACCGGGGCGAGCACCGAACGCAGCACCAGGCCGAGGATCAGCGCGACGGCCGCCAGCATCAGCAGGCCCACCACGACGAGGTCGCGCTCGAGTGCCGATCGGGTGTCGGCAGCCTTCGACGTCTCGCCTCCGATGAGTACGTCGGCCCGCACGCCCGCGTCCCGGGTGGCGGCCTCCACGGCCCGGCGCAGGTCCGGTACGGCGTCCAACGCCCGCGAGCCGTAGGGGTTGACGTCGAGCACTGCATCGACCGACAACGTCCGCGCGCCCGCAGCGGTGCGGACTGCCCCGGTGGACGCGACCCGCTCGTGCCCGGCCACACCGTCCACCACTGCCCTGACCTGCTCGTCGCTCAGCGGGTCGTGGGCGTGCACCAGGACCTGAGAGGGCGCGACGGTACCCGGCCCGAAGGATGCGGCGAGCGCCGTCCGGCCCGATGCCGACTCGGTGTCGATGCGAAACCCGTCGACGAGGTCGAACGACTGCTGGCTCCCGACGAGACCGGTGCCGAGCAACGCGAGTCCGGCGAGCCCCACCGCAAGCACCCGTCGCGGGCGCTCCACCACCAGGTCGGCGACGCGTGCCCAGGCTCGTCCCTCACCCGGCCTGCTCGCACCTCGCGGCCAGAGTGCGAAGCGGCCGAGCAGGACGAGCAGCGCCGGGGTCAGTGTGAAGGCCACGACGGCCATCGACACCACACCGACAGCGAGATATGGACCGAAAGCGTGCAGCGTGGGGCTGACCGCCGCAAGCAACGCCAGCACCGCGGCCACGATGGTCGAGACGCTCGCCAGGAGCGCGCCGTACACACCACGCATCGCGGCCGCGACCGCGACGGTGGGATCGGGGTGCGCAGCGAGCGCCTCGCGGTAGCGCGAGAAGATGATCAGGGCATAGTCGGTGCCCACCCCGAAGAGCAGGACCGTCATCACCGAGGCCGTCTGTCCGCTGATCTCGATCCAGCCAGCATCGGCGAGCAGGGCACCGACCCCTTCCGCCACCCGCATCGCGAAGCCGACGCCGATCAGGGAGACGGCGACCAGTCCCGGCGAACGGTAGATCGCTCCCAGGAGCACGATGACCAGGCCGATCGTGCCGAACAGCAGCACCTTGTCGCTGCCGCTGAACACCTTCACCGCATCGACGCTGATGCCGGCCGGCCCGGTCAGGTCGACCTCGACACCGGGTCCGACCGCATCGGCTTCACGGTCGGCAAGCTCGCGCAGCCGTGTCACGGCATCGCGGAAGCCGTCCTCACCGGGGCTGCCCGACATCTGCACGACCACCATCTCGGCCCGACCGTCGTCCGCCACGAAGCCCTCCGCACCCATACCGGCCTCGGCGCGTTGCACGGCGGCGACGTGCGGCAGCTCGGCCGCCTCGATGGCCGAGGTGACCCGTTCCACTGCCTCATGAGTGGTGGTCGCGGCCCCAGAACGGAAGACGAGCACCGCCGGCGGGGCCCCGTCGCCGCCGAACGCGTCGCGCGCCAGCGCCTCGGCCTGCATCGACATCGAGTCGCTCGGCGGATTGTCGTCGTCGGTCCCCTTGACGGCGTCGAGGCTCGGCGCGAGGGAGGTGAGGATCCCGACCGTCAGCACCCACAGCGCGAGCACCAGCCAAGCAGTACGGCGAGACAGTCGGGTGGGCACGGAGAAGTTCATGCTTGCGAGTCAACGGCACTGCGTCCCGCCGGACATCGCACGAAGGTTCGCAGTCGTGCCCAACTTTCGATGGAGGGTCCTCACCCGCTCGGCAGCAGACCGCGCTCCCTGGCCCGTGCCACGGCGGCGGTCCGGGAGCGCACCCCAGCTTGCTGAAGACCTGCACGAGGTGCGACTTGACCGTCGCCTCACTCAGGAAGAGCGACCGGGCGACCTCGCGGTTCGACTGACCGGTGGCCACCGCCTCGAGGACCTCCTGCTCCCGCGCGGTGAGGGTCGGCCCGGTCCGACGCATCCGGTCGAAGAGCTTGGTCGCCACTGCCGGCGAAAGCACCGTCTCACCACGGGCGGCCGAGCTCACCGCCGCCCACAACTGTTCGGGGGAGCGTCCTTGAGCAGGTAGCCACTCGCACCTGCCTCCACCGCGTGGAGGATCTCGCTGTCGTTGTCGTAGTTCGTCACGACCAGCACGTACGGCGCCGCCTGGCGTGCCCGGATGATGCGGGTCGCATCGACGCCGGTCCTGGTGTCACCGGCGAAACGCAGGTCCATGAGAACCAGGTCCGGGCTGAGCGAGTCGCTCAGCGTGATGACCTCATCGACCGAGGCCGCCTCGCCGACGACGGTCATCTGATCGGCCCGCTGCGCCAGCAGGGCACGCAGGCCAGCCCGCACGATGGCATGGTCGTCGGCGACCACGAGCCGGATCACGACACCACCGCCGCGACGACGGGGAGTGACACCGACAACGCCGTGTGGCCCGGCTCCGACTCGATGACGAAGGTGCCGCCCAGCTCCGCGACCCTGGCACGGACCGTCTCCAGCCCGAACGTCGGCACGGTGGCATCGGTCAGCACCTCGGGGTCGAACCCGACTCCGTCGTCCACCACGTCAAGACGGACCAGGGCGTCGCCGTACCCGAGCGTGACCACGGCCCGCGCACCCCGGCCGGCGTGTCGTTCGACGTTGGACAGCGCGCCCTGCGTGATCCGGACGATCGCAGCCTCAACGGCCATCGGCAACGCGTACGGCTCGCCGTCGACCTGGCAGCGCACGGAGGCGACGGAGCGCTCGCAGACCCGGTGCACCGCCTGGGTGAGGGATGCCCCGGACAGGTCTGCCGGAGCGAGTTCCGCCACCAGGCGTCGGGCCTCGAGGAGTCCCGTCGCTGCGGTGTCACGGGCGAGCGCGACCTTCTGCGCGGCCGATTCGCTCAGCCCCTCGGCCTCCGCGGCGTGGAGCAACAGCTTGATGCTGCTCAATCCCTGGGCCACGGTGTCGTGGATCTCGCGGGCCAGCCGTTGACGCTCCGCCTCCTGACCGGCGGTCCGCTCACGCTCGGCGAGTTCGGCTCGCGTCCGTTGCAGTTCGCGGATCAACTCCTGCTGCACGGCCGTGGCCTCGAAGAGCATCCGGAATCCCAGACCGATCAGCGTCGTGAGACCGGCGCCGAGCACCGGAGCCACCATGTCGGTGGCGTGCCAACCTGACCGCACTGCACCGATCACCACGTCGAGGCCGGCGACGGTCGCGACAGCCGCCAGCGCACGGGCGAAGGGAAGCTCGGTCAGGAAGACCAGGAACAGGCCCACCGACGCGTACGCCGCATCGGCGCCGACCGAGGCGAGCGCGGCCCACGAAGCGCACATCCCGAGCAGCAGCAGTCGGCGGACGAGCAAACGGTCGGCGGCGATCCGCAGCACATGCAGCGCGACGAAGACGGCGACGATCCCGGCAATGGGTCCCACATGGGGCTCTCGCTGCAGCAGCGCCCGCAGCAGGACGACCATGGCCAGAGCGCCGACGAGCACGTCGAGCCCCCAGCGGAGACGCGCGGCGTTCGGTTGCGGCACCTGGAAACTCACGCGGCCGAGTGTAGGCCCGCTCGACGCGTGGCCCCGGGCGGATCGGGTACGGACTGGTGCCGGGGCCGACGCGCCCCTGTGCTCCACCTGACAGACAATGGAAGGGAACTCCCGTGGCTCGCAAGATCCCGCTGGACAAGATCCAAGACGCCGCCGTTCGTACGCTGGAGGTCGCCCTGACCACGGCCAAGTCAGCGATCCACCTTGCCAAGGGCGCCGTCGCCTCGTTGCTCGCGGCGCGCGCCACCGCTCCGTCGGCCACCGAAGACACTGACGCCGACGACACCAAGTCGACCCCCACGGACCCGGCTGCGGGCCCGTCGACTCCGGAGCCGGTCAACGTGGTCGAGGAACTCGGCCTGGACCCGGCGCCGTTCGACAAGCCGAAGCCGAACACGACGATCGACGCCGCGGCCGATCCGAGCGCCGTTGACGCCACGCCGGCCGACGTGGCCCGGGCAGTGTCCGGGAAGGGCGACACCACGCCGACGGAATGACCGCCCCGCGGCCAGCGCGGGCCATCACTCCCCGGCAACGCCCTGCCTGAGGGTCAGCAAGTGGGTGCGAGTCAGCGCGCCCGCTCGCTCCGACGCGTGGTCGGCGATCGCCTGAAGGATCTGTTCGTGGATCGCTTGGTCCTCGTCACCACCGTGCTCACCGTTCAGGCGGAGCATGTCGGCCATGGCCGTCATGCTCCGCGGCGCGAGGCTGTCGAAGAGTTCAAGAAGGATCGTGTTGTGCGCGGCGACCACGATGCTGCGGTGGAAGGCCGTGTCGGACGCAACCAACTCGTCGACGGCCCCGCGCTGGGCCGAACGCGCGGCCGCAGCCCTGCGCATGGCCCGCAGCTCCGCCGTCGTACGCCGCCCCGCAGCCAGGACTGCCGCCTCCACCTCGATCGCGATCCGGGCCTCGAGCACTGAGGCGATGTCCGCCCGCCGCAGCACGGTGTCGAGTCGTTCCGGATCCTCGAGTGCCGCGACGAAGACGCCAGCCCCCTGACGTGTGGTGAGCACGCCACGTCCTGCCAGTTGGCGGATCGCCTCCCGGATCGTCGATCGACCCACCCCGAGCTGGGGCGCGAGCGTCGTCTCACCGGGAAGTTTGGCGCCGATCCCCCACTCACCCGCGCGGATGCGCTCCATGAGCAGCTCTGCTGCCTGATCGGCGAGCGGCGCGCGGCGGACCTGTGTCATGGGTCCATCCTGACCCATCGACCGAATTGTCTACTTGTCTGAGCAGTGAGGTACGGTGTGGCACATGCGGATCAACGACCTCCTCCTTCCCTGCCACGGCGGGTCCTGACGGACCGGCAGCCCGTCGTGGAGAGCTCCCCACCGGTCGCCGCCCCTCAGCATCCGAGTTCAAGGACCTCTCCGTGACCACCTCCCCCTTCACCACCATCTCCGCTCCCGCCGGCCCGGTTCCGGTCGATGCCCCGGCCTGGAATCGCCAACGCACCTCCCAGATGCCTTCACACCGCTATCGCGACGTCCACTCCCGCGTCGAGGTCCCCGTCACTGAGCGCATCTGGCCGACGCAGACCCTGACCAGCGCCCCGTTGTGGGTCCCGGTCGACCTCCGCGACGGAAACCAGGCCCTGGCGGAACCCATGGACCCAGCCCGCAAACGCCGATTCTTCGAGTTGCTGGTCGCGATGGGCTACAAGGAGATCGAGGTGGGCTACCCCTCGGCGTCGCAGACCGACTACGACTTCGTGCGACTGCTCGCCGAAACAGGCCTCGCCCCCGACGACGTGACGATCGCGGTCTTCACTCCCGCCAGGCGCGACCTCATCGAACGCACCGTGGAGTCCATCCGAGGCCTCCGCAACGAGGTCGTCATCCACATGTACACCGCCACTGCTCCCACCTGGCGCGACCTGGTCCTGGGACATGACCGTGACTCGCTGAAGGCGCTGATCATGGCCGGCGGGTGCGACGTCTTGGCGTTCGCCGGCGACCTCCCCAACGTGCGCTTCGAGTTCTCCCCGAAGTGTTCAACCTGACCGAGCCCGACTACGTGCTCGAGGTCTGCGATGCCATCACCACGTTGTGGGACGCCACGACGGAGCGTCCGGTGATCATCAACCTGCCGGCGACCGTCGAGGTGGCCACCCCCAACGTGTACGCCGACCAGATCGAGCACATGCACCGCAACCTGGCCAGGCGGGAGGCAGTCATCCTCTCCGTCCACCCGCACAACGATCGCGGCACTGGTGTCGCCTGCGCCGAGCTCGCCGTCCTGGCGGGCGCCCAGCGCGTCGAGGGCTGCATCTTCGGAAACGGCGAACGCACCGGCAACGTCGACATCGCCACGCTGGCACTCAACCTGCACGCCCAGGGCATCGACCCGATGATCGACTTCTCCGACATCGACGAGATCCGCCGCACCGTGGAGCACTGCAATCGCATCGACACCCACCCGCGGCACCCGTACGTCGGCGCCCTGGTGCACACCGCATTCAGCGGCACGCACCAGGACGCGATCAAGAAGGGCCTCGCCGAACACCGGACCCGAGCCACGAGCGAACGGCTCCCGGAGCACGAGCTCGCATGGCGGGTGCCCTACCTGCCGATCGACCCTGCCGACCTGGGCCGGAGCTACGAGGCGGTCATCCGGGTCAACTCCCAATCAGGAAAGGGAGGCATGGCCTATCTGCTGGAGACCGAGTTCGGGATCGAACTCCCCGCCGCCTCCAGATCGACTTCGCACAGCAGGTTCAGCGCCACACCGACACCACCGGCTCCGAGGTGACGGCCGCCGAGCTCCTGACGATCTTCGAGCGCTGCTACCTGGAGCCAGCGGGCGCAATGGCGATCATCGCGCTCGGCTCGACACAGCTGGACGGGGTCGCCCGGACCGACCTGCGGATCCGGATCGACGGGGTCGAGCACAGCGCTGAGCACCACGGCATCGGTCCGGTCGAAGCGTTGACGAGGCTGCTCGGCGAGCACGGTCGCCCCGTCGACATCATCTCGCTGCACCAGACCTCACTTCGCGCCGGCAACGACAGCGAAGCGCTCACGCTCGTCGAGCACCGCGACCGCGCCGGGAGGATCCGCTGGGCGGCGGGCCGGGATCGATCCGTGCTCACCGCCACGGTGCATGCCGTGGCGCGCTGCGCCGCCACCTGAGCTCGGGTGGATCCGGGCTGAGCGCGATCAGGTGGTGGACCACACCGCGAGCCCGTTCCCGGCAGGGTCGGCGAAGTGGAATCGTCGCCCTCCCGGGAACGCATAGGGCTCCTGGGTGATCTGCCCGCCTGCCGCTCGCACCTGGGTGAGGGTGGTGTCGAGGTCATCGGCGTAGAGGATGACCAGCGGCCCTCCCGCTCCCGGGGACGCGTGCGGGTTGAGGCCACCCACCTCGCCGTCGCCGTCGGGACCCTGGATGCCTGCGTAGTCGTCACCGTAGGCGTTGAAGGCCCAGCCGAACGCACTGGCGTAGAAGCCCTTCGCCTCAGCGAGGTCGGGAGCAGCGATCTCCACGTAGTTGATCGTGTGGTTTCTGGCCATGAGCCGATGGTAGGCCAGCGTGGCGGTCCACCGGCGGCGTGGAACGCCGAGCGGCCCCTGCCGGGCGCAGAAAAATGCTGTCGCCCCGGCCTCGGTTTCGGTAGCGTGCCAGGAGTGTTCAAAGCACTCGGCCGCATCGTGTCCCACCGTCCTTGGTACGTGATCGCTGCGTGGGTGGTGGTCGCCGTCGTGATCGCGATGACCGCTCCCGGGCTCAAGACCACGACCGACCAGTCGGAGTTCCTTCCCTCGCACTATGAGTCGATCCGCGCCATGGAGGCGCAGGCCGACCACTTCCCCGAGGTCAGTACGCCGGCAGCGATCATCGTGTTCCAACGCTCGGACGGTGAGAACCTGACCGACGACGACACGGCCGAGGTCGCCCGGATCGGCGAGGAGCTCGGTCCGAAGCTGGCCGCGCGCACCTTCATGCAGGAGGTGATCACCGTCTCGGCCGGCGGCGAACCCAACCTCTCCGAGGACGGTTCGACGATGATCGGGGTCGTGGGCCTGGCCGACGGCGCCACCGGCTACGACGTCGCTGCGTTCGACGACGCAAAGGACCTGCGCAAGGATCTGGCCGAGCTCGTCGACGGCACCGACCTGACCGCGCAGACCACCGGCAACGTGCCTCAGGGACTCGACTCCCAGGAGTCGGGAGACAAGGCCCTGGCGATCGTGGGGATCGCGACCATCGTGCTGATCGTGGTGCTCTTGGCACTCATCTTCCGCAGCGTCATCATCTGCCTGATGCCGATCCTCGTGGTGGCCGTCGTGGCCTCCGTGGCAACAGGCCTGATCGGGTTCGCCAACGAGGTCTTCGGACTCCAGGCTGATTCCTCGATCGAGGTCATCCTCCTGGTGGTGCTCTACGGCATCGGTACCGACTACATCCTCTTCTTCCTCTTCCGCTATCGCGAACGCATGCGGCAGGGCGCCGAGAGTCGCGGGGCCGTCGCCTACGCGATGGAGCGTGCCGGAGAGGCCATCGCCTCGGCCGGTGGCGCGGTGATCGTCGCGTTCCTGGCCATGCTGCTCAGCTCCCTCAGCATCTTCCGCGCGATCGGCCCGGCACTTGCCATCGCCGTCGCGGTGACCATGATCGCCGTCCTCACGCTGGTGCCGGCTGTGATCACCCTGCTCGGACGGGCCCTCTTCTGGCCGTCCAAGAACTGGCGTCGCGAGCCCGAGGGCGCTCGCTTCGCGAAGGTCGGCGACGCTCTCGGCCGGCGCCCTGCGGTCTTCGCGGGCGTCTCCGGAGTGCTCATGGCGGTCGTGGCCGGTTTCGCCCTGGGCTTCAACCCCTCGTTCGACTTCAACTCGAGCCTGCCCGACGACGCTGAGTCGACGGAGGCCCTCCACACCTTCCAGGACCACTTCGCAGCCGGTGCCGCCGAACCCGCACCCGTCGTGCTCGTCTCCGACGAAGGAGAGCTCGACGAGTCATCCTTCCCGGCCTTCCAGGAGGCCCTCGAGGCCGCCGAAGGCGTCAGTCAGGTCTATCCGGGCCAGGTCTCGGCGGACGGCGCAGCTGCCCAGTTCATGGTGGTGCTCGAGCACGACCCCGTCTCGGACGCGGCCCTCAACGACGTCAAGGGGCCCATCCGCAGCGCTGCCCACTCGGCCGCACCCGACGGCACGGAGGCCCTCGTGGGCGGCACCGCGTCGGTCTTCGCCGACATGCAGAAGGCGCTGGCCCGCGACTACTCGGTGGTGTTCCCGGCTGCTGGCCTGGTGATCCTGCTGATCCTGGCCGTGCTGCTGCGCAGCCTCGTCGCCCCGTGGTACCTGATGTTC
This sequence comes from Nocardioides alcanivorans, assembly GCF_021555175.1. Classification (GTDB taxonomy): domain Bacteria; phylum Actinomycetota; class Actinomycetes; order Propionibacteriales; family Nocardioidaceae; genus Nocardioides; species Nocardioides alcanivorans. Next base: position 258,378 of record NZ_JAKGRW010000019.1, read on the forward strand.
GCCGTCGGGCTGGGGTTCGCCGCCACCCTCGGTGCGACAGTGATCTTCTTCCAGCACATCCAGGGCGAGTCCGGGCTCATCTTCTTGTTGCCGATCTACATCTATCTCTTCGTGACGGCGCTCGGCACCGACTACAACATCTTGATGATCGCGCGCCTACGAGAAGAGGCCCGCGAGGGCCGCGTGCCGCGAGATGCCGCCGCCGAGGCCGTCAAGCATGCGGGGCCGACCATCGCCGCAGCAGGCGTGATCCTGGCGGGCACGTTCGGTTCGCTGATGCTGGCCGGCAACTCCATGCTGGTGTCGATGGGCTTCGCACTGTCCGTGGGCATCGGCATCGCGGCCTTCGTGATGGCGATGTTCTTCACGCCGGCGCTGACGGCGCTGATCGGTCACGCGGCCTGGTGGCCGGGGCACGGCGACGAGAAGTCCCCCGATCCGGAGCCCGAGGCATCGGCTTCCTGAGTCAGCTTGCGGGAGCGGCCCCGCGCAAGCTGCCCAGGAAGTCATCGACGTCATCGACGGCGTACCCGGACCGGAACCGGACCAGCGTGAAGTGCGCCGTGTCGAGCAGCGCAGACACGTCGCCCCCGGTCGTGCAGGCTCTGCCCACCCGATCGAGGAAGTCATCGACCTCGCCCATGTCGTAGCCGTTGCTCAACCGCGTCGGCCTGAACCGTGCTCGGTCGATCAGCTCGGCGATCGTCGCGCCCCTCGCGTCCTCTGCGGTCATGGCCCGATGCTCTCAGGCCGGGCCGCGCGACGCCGTACGTCCGTCTCCGAACCGGCCGTCCCGTGCATCCAGGGCGGCGGTCACCTGCTCGCCCGCGGCCGCCATGAATGCCCCGAAGGCGCCGGTCGTCGAGGCCAACGCACTGGTCTCGGTGCCTGCGCGCACGGCTGCGTGCATGCCCATCGCCTGCATCGCTCGGTGCACGGTGCGCTTGTTGAGCTCGACGATCTCCGGCGGCAGATCGGCGATCCGCGCTGCGATCCGCAGCGTCTCCTCCTCGAGCCGGTCCACCGGGAAGGCACGATTCGCATAGCCTGCCGCCACGGCTTCGACGCCGCTCATGGCGTCGCCGGTCAACACCGCCTCCATCGCTCGCCGCGGTCCCATCAGCCACGGATGGAACTGCAGATCGGGTACGCCGAAGCGCACTGCCGGGTATCCGATCCTCGCGTCCTGCGCGACGTAGGCGAGGTCGCAGCAGGCAACGAGCTCGCTGCCGCCGGCGAGGCAGTTGCCGTGCACCTGCGCAATGACCGGCACCGACAACTCGGACAGTGAGAGCCAACCCTCGACCACCTCTCGTTGGAATCGGCCCGGCCCACCGCCCGCGTCGGCATACTTGTCGTCCGGCGGGGGTGCCAGGTCGTAGCCGGCACAGAAGTCCTTGCCCGCGCCGCGGAGCACCACCACGTGCACGTCCGGGTCGGCGTCGGCAGCAGCAACGGCCGCCAACAGCTGACGACGGAGCGGACCGTGCATCGCATTGCGCTTCTCGGGGCGTGACAACGTCAGTCGCCGTACTCGTGGGACGGGATTGTCGACGGTCACGAACAGGGACTCGCGCGGGTCTCCAGCGTTGTTCATGGCACTCAGCATCGCCCCGTCCGGAGCCCGCACGTCCGTTGCTCCCGCCAGCCGGTCCCGGCACCAGTCGCAGGGCGGCCGGCGGACATTGGCCCTGTTCGCGGAATCTCTGAGCACCATCGCCTTCGTCGGCCCGTGCTGGTTGAATGCATGACGTGATGCACGCGTGACAGCCCCGGCCCCGGCGATGACGACTCCCCCGAGAGCAGGACCGATCGGAGGAGCAGCCCGACGACCATCGTGGTCGTGCTCTCGCTGTGCGGCATCGTGGTCTCGCTGCAGCAGACACTCCTGCTCCCGCTACTTCCCGAGCTCCCGAACCTGCTCGACACGTCTGCTGACACCGCCTCCTGGCTGGTCACCGCCACTCTGCTCGCGGGCGCCGTCTCCACCCCGACCATCTCCCGGCTCGCCGACATGTTCGGCAAGCGCCGGATGATGGTGGTGGCCCTGGCGATCTCGCTGGCCGGCTCCCTTCTCGGTTCCTTCAGCGAGTTCGTCCCGCTGCTCATCGCTGCCCGGGCCCTGCAGGGAGTCGGGCTCTCGCTGGTGCCGGTGGCCATCGCCATCATGCGCGACGAACTGCCGCGCGAACGGGTTCCACTCGGCGTCGCGATCATGAGCGCCACGCTGGCCGTCGGGGCCGGCATCGGCCTGCCACTCTCCGGACTCATCTCCAACCACCTCGACTGGCACGCCATCTTCTGGCTCACCGCGCTGGTGGCCGCTGCGCTCCTGGTCTTGGCACTCACCACGCTTCCCGAATCCCCCGTCCGCACACGAGGCACCTTCGACATACGCGGTGCCGTCCTCCTCTCGGCGTCGCTCACCGCGTTGCTGCTCTCCGTCTCCAAGGGCGCGCAGTGGGGGTGGACCTCGACCACGACCCTCGGCCTCGCCGCAGCAGGGGTGGCGGTGCTCGCGGTGTGGATCCCGCTCGAGCTCCGCACCCCCAGCCCGTTGGTCGACATCCGGGTCGCCGGTCGCAGGCCGGTGATGCTGGTCAACCTCGTGTCGGTCTTCGCCGGCTTCGCGATGTTCACCAACATGCTGGTGACCACCCAGTTCCTCCAGGCTCCTGAGGCGACCGGCTACGGCCTCGGCCTCGACGTGCTGGAGACCGGTTGGTGGATGGTGCCCAACGCGGCCGCCTTCGGCATCATGGCCCCGGTCTCGGCGTGGATGACCAAACGCTGGACCGCACAGATCACCTTGCTCATCGGCACCTCGATGATGGCGGTGACCTATGGCGCTCGAGTGTTCTTCAGCAACGACCTTGCCCAGGTGGTGCTCGGCTCGGTGGTGGTGGGCGTCGGCACGGCATTGGCCTACGGCGCCCTCCCGACGCTCATCATGCGCGCGGTACCGGTCACGGAAACCGCCTCGGCCAACGGCCTCAACGTATTGCTGCGCTCGATCGGCACCTCCACCGCCAGCGCCGCCACGGCCGCGATCACCACCGCATCCGTGATGGCCGTGGGTGACCACCTGGTGCCGACCGAGGACGCGTTGTCGCTGTCGCTGTGGTTGGCTGCGGCAGCTTCCCTCGCAGCCGCAGCGATCTCGGTGCCGACGCTGCGGATGCGCGCCTACTCCGAGGACTGGGACCGCTCGGGCACCGAGCGGATGGGCGCCGAGGCCAGGGTCGTCAGCGGCAAGGTCGTCTCCTTCGCCGGCAACCCGATCAAGACAGCAGTCGTCACGGTCCTGACGCCCGAAGGAGAGGCCGTGGACTTCGGCCAGGCAGACTCCGAGGGACGCTTCAACGCCGCGATTCCACGCCCCGGCGACTACTTGGTCATCACGGCCGCCGAGGGCTGGCAACCGCGCTCGCGCATCATGGAGCTCGACGACAAGCGGCCGTTGCCGGCGATCGTGCTGCACGAGCGGTTCACCTTGACCGGCGTCATCACCGATGCCCACGACGCGCCAGTGGTCGACGCCCTGGTCGTGCTCACCCGCAACACGGGCGAGTTCGTGCGCAGCATCCGCACCGACCATGAGGGCCGCTATCTCATCCCTCGCCCCAGCAACGGTCGCTACGTGCTCACCGTCTCCGCTCCGGGTGGCGAGATGGGCGCCCGGCCGGTGACCGTCTGGGAGGCCGCCCGCAGCGTCGACCTGAAGTTGGGTACGCCGCTGGCTCGCCCCGACGATCCCGACCAGCGCGACCCAGCCGAGCGCTGAGCCGCCGGGACTCCCACCTGCCGTGCTCGTCCGAGCATGGGTTCATGTTGGCTGCCGGTCGTGAGTGACGGCGACGTCCCACCCACCAGACGATGGGCAGCAACGAGAACGTGGGGCCGACGCTCGGTGCGTCGACCCCACGTTGCTGCCGGAAACGTCAGTTCTTCAACTTCTTCGCAGTGACCACGACGTTCTGCGCGTAGTGGAAGCCACCACCTGCCGTCGTGACCCGGCCCGAGCAGCTGATGAGGACCAGGCGGTGTGCCCCGGTGGTGCGGAACAAACGCTGGGGCAGTCGCTGCTTCCGAGAGAACTTCTTCACCGCGCCGACCTTGTAACGGACGGTCTTGCCGCCTTCCTTGACCGTGATGATCTGGCCCCGCTTGACGGCGGAGAGTCGCCAGAGTGCGCCCGGCCGGTCCCGCCTGTCCGACACGTGGCCGGCAAGGACGGTCGTACCGATCAGGTCACCCACGCCCGCGGACCTGTCCAACTGTCCGATGGTCGCGACGTTGCCCGGAACCAGCATCTTGCCCTTCTTCATCGCGACGGTCGATGCCGAGGCGCGTACCCCGATCCCGGGGATGGCGACAGTTGTGGTCCGTGCCCGGGCAGAGACATCTCCTGCCGAGCTGAAACCGGTGTCCACGACTGGCGACTTGTAGGTCGGCTTGCGGACGAGTGTCGTCTCCGCCTTCAACCCACAGGCATGCGACGCGGCGAGGTTTCGACTGTCCGCCGTGGTCTTCGCCACCCAGGTGTAGAAACCCGTCCGGGTGACCTTCACCTTGGGCGTCTTGACGACACCGTTCCTCGGCTTGAACTTCACCGTCTTCACGGCCTTGGCCGGGGTGCAGGTCATGTCGGAGCGCTTGGCGAAGGGACCGTAGAGGGTGGCCGTACCGGTGGCACCGTGGCCGGGGACGAACCCGGAGAGCTTCACCTTGTCGAACAACCGGGTTCCGGGCTTGACCTGCTTCTTGGACGTCTGGGTGGTCAGCTTCGGCTGGGTCCGGACCACGGGCGTCACCGGCTCGTCCTCGACCGTCACCGTCTGCGCAGCATCATCGATGTCCTTGTGCTCAGCCACCGGCGTCCCCGAGGTGTCCGTACCCACGAACAACTCCTCGAACGCCACCAACACCCGACCCGCAAAACCAGCCGGCACCACGAACGACACATCAACCGAACCATCCGCCGTCGCCGGCGTGAACGTCACCGAAGCAGTGATCCCCGTCGACGACCCATCAGCCTTGTCCATCAACTCACCAACAAGGGTGTACTCCGTCCCCGGCACCAGGTTCTGGAAAGCCACCGTGTCCACCACCGTGCCACCGTTCCAACCCAACACCCGGTCACCATCAGCACTGTCGACCAACGACGTACCGATCACCGGATCGGGCGTGCCCGGCGCAGCGGCCCACTGAACGGAGGCATCGTCGGTGGTCCTCTTCGTGGACGGCGCCACCAGGATGATCGACTGCGCGTGATTGGCGGCCGTAGGAGTGCCACCCACGCTCGTCGGAACCGAGATGACCGTGCCGGTCGCACTGGAGCCTTCCGCCGAGACCGTGACCGTCGCCGAGCCAGCGACCGTGGACCCACGAAGGTCGAGGTACAACTCCTGACCGTCAACCACCGCGTCGGGATCGATCGCATCGCCAGCTGCGTCGACCAACGCAGTTGCCGGAGCGACGCTGACAGTCGCGGTCGGCTGGTTCGTGCTCACCACGAACGGACCGACCAGGGAGTCAGCGGTCTGCGGCGCCGCGGGAGCAGTCACCGAGGCCGTGACCTCGAAGTCGTCCAGGCTCAGCCCCGGGTTGGCGTTCGCACCGTTGACGAGATACCAGTACGCCGCCTCCGAATCCGCGGTCTCGAAGTTCCACGTTGCGTCCCAGGTGAGATCGGTGTAGCGCCAGATCGCGTACTGGGTTGCCTCGATCGCGTCGTTCTGGGAGATCCCCGGCACGCCGGAAGCGGCGCCGAAGTCCGCCAGGCTCAGCGCGGGGTAGCTGTGCGCCAGCACCCAGAGGACCTTGCCCTGCACAGCAGGATCGCTGAAGTGGTTGTTGCCCAGGTAGCTGGCGAAGTCTCCGGCGTGGGCATCGGTGTTGGTCTTGGCCGACACGTCGTGCTCGATGCAGTACGCCCAGTAGTCCGGCGCTCCCGGATTGCCGGGATCGGCCGGCTGGGTCTCGTGGATCGGGAACAGCCTGGTGCCGCCGTAGCCCTGTGTGTTGCCTCCGATCCAGACCGCGTCGCCCGGATCCACGTCCGCGTGGGCAACCACGACCATCGCTGGCATCAGGAGCGCCACCACGCAGGAGAACGCGGTGATCACCCACCCTCGGGCTGAGAGCAGCCCCTTGTTCATCACCTTCGCCACCAGAACCCCACCTTTCGTCGACTGAACGGCGAGGCAGACGGGAAGCCGGTTCAGGTTCCCGTCCGAACGTCCCCCACGGACGTGCGCGTCGCCCTCGACGTCGCCAGAAAGGTAACGGCGGCGCCGCCCGTCTGGGCCGGCCTTGGTCCGCCAACAGTCGAAAATGACCCCCACTCGGGGGTCACGCTCCCGGGTTCGGCGTCAGCATCGGCGGCGAGCCGCTACGCCCCGATCAGCGCAGGTCGGAGTGCAGCTCCGCGGCCTTGACGATGCGCCCCAACCGCTGCGTGGACTCAGGAGACTCGGCAAGCCATCGAATCACGACGCCGGCGGCGTCGGGAGGCGTGGTGGCGAAGCCCTTCTCCTCGATCTCCTTGGTGCCGCCACGCGCCGCCCCCGACTCGGTGACCACGAAGCCGGGGTCGACGTTGAAGGCTCGGATCCCAGCGCCGACGTACTCAGCGTTGATGGAGCCGGCCACGCGCCCGAACGCTGCCTTCGCCCCCGCGTAGGCCAGGCTCCAGCCTCCCTCACCCGGAGGCGCGGGCGGATCGTTCTGCGCGGAGCCGGAGACGATGTTGACGACGGTGCCGTGGCCGGCCGCGACCATGCTCGGCAACAGCGCCTGGATGAAGGCGACCTGGTGCACGTGGTTGGCCAGCATGCTCTGCACGAGCGTCTCCGGTGCTGTCTCCATGAAGCGCGCGTGCGCCAGATGGTGGACCGCGTTGTTCACCACCAGTTCGACACCGCCCCACGAGGCCAACACACTCTCGGCCGCGCCTTGCACACTCGCCAGGTCATTGAGGTCCATCGAGATCGCGAGTGCACGACCGCCGTGCGCCTCGATCCCGGCGACGGTGCTCGCAAGACTGCCCGGGACGGCGATCGCCCTGTCCCCCTCCGCCTGCGTCCGCGGCGGCACCCTGCCCTCGCCCTCGTTCACGGTGCGACCGGTGATGGCCACGTCCCAACCGGCTGCCGCCAGCGTCAGGGCGGTGGCACGGCCGATCCCACGACTGGCTCCGGTGACCACCGCTCGGCGGGGCTGCGTTGCGTCCATGGGCCCGACGGTAGTGACCCCAGCGCATGCCGAGCATGACGGATCCCGCAGGACGGGTCAGACGCCCTCGCGCTCGTGGAAGCCGGCATGCTCGAAGGGCTCTCCGCGGCGCATCTTCTCGAGGCCCTCGGGGTGCTTTCGTCGCAGGTGGTCGATCGCCTTGCGGCGATAGCGCAGGATCTGGAAGACGCCGAAGGCCCAGAAGATGTATTGAGTCGCCATCGCGAGCTTGAAGTCGGCCAGCTCGTACGTCGCCCCACCACCGCCGCTGGAGAGGTCGAGGACCCAGCCGATCGACCACATCGCGAGCAACGAGGCGATGAAGCCACCGATGTTGACCAGGCCGTTGGCACGCCCCATGGCCTCGGGCAGGGTGAAGGTACGGGCGAGGTCGAAACCGACCATCGACGCTGGCCCGCCCGTGGCGGTGACGACTGCGACCACGACCAGCATCCACACCGGCGCCCGCCCCGGCCAGAGCAGCACGACCGCCCAGACACTGGCGATCATGATCACGACGATCACCACGAGCCACGAGCGGTGGAGGGGAACATCGTCGTGAGCTTGGCCAGTACCAGGCCCGAGACGATCACCCAAGCAGTCATCGCCATGAGGATCGAGCTCGCCACGCCGGGCGACAGCCCCTCCCCGGAGACGAGGAACGGATAGCCCCACAGCATGGTGAAGGTGGTCATCGAGAACTGCGCCGTGAAGTGCGACCACATGCCCAGCCGGGTGCCGGGGTTGCCCCAGATCACCCGTACCGAGCGCAGCAGCACGAGCATCTTCACCTTGGCGGTGGACTCGTCGCGGTAGGGCGAGTTCTTGACGAAGACCAGCACCAGGATCAGCAGGAAGAACCCGAGCGAGGACGCACCTGCAAAGGACTTGGTCCAACCGAAGTGCTGCAACGCGAAGGTCAGCGGCGCCGCGGCCGCAATGGCACCGAGCTGGCCCACCTGGCCAGTGAGCTGCACGAGGAAGGGCGCCTGCTTCACCAGGAACCACGCGGCGACCAGGCGCAGCACGCTCGTGAAGACGACGGCGTCGCCGGCGCCCAACAGCACTCGGGCGCCCAGCGCCGCCGGATAGTTGTCGGCGAACGCGAAGGCGAACTGCCCCGCCGTCATCAAGATCGTGCCGGCGATGAGCATCGCCCGCGGACCGAAGCGATCCAGCAGGATCCCATTGGGGATCTGCATGCCGGCGTACACCAGCAGCTGGAGCACCGTGAAGCTCGCGAGCTCGGAGGCACTGATGTCGAAGCGCTCGGTGGCGATCAGTCCCGCCACGCCGAGGGAGCTGCGGTGGAAGACGCCGAGGACGTAGACGGAGATGGCGACGAGCCAGATCACCCAGGCTCGTCGCCGACCGATGTCATGCACCTGCACCACCACCAGCACATGATCTCAGGTGCGCACCCTTCCTGCCGCTTTCTCGCGGGAGGAGACGAGCAGAGCGAGCACGATGGCCGCCACGATGCCGATCAGTGGCGGAACCCCGATCTCGAAGCGGTCCGACGACCACGCCAGCGCGCTCGCCACGACATAGACGCCCAGATTGCCCACGTGCAGCGCCGGCAGTTGGGCATCCTCGGGCATGCCGTTGCGCCACCGAGCGATCCAGTCCCCGATGATCACGCCTCCCAGGGGCGGGATGAAGATGCCGAGCAGCACCAGGTAGTCGACGAGGTGTTCGTGCACACCGACCAGGGCAAGGACCGTGCCGATGACCGAACCCCCGACGACGAAGGGGATCTTGGTGGGCCGCTCGAAGAGCTCGGCCCCGGCCACACCGAAGGCGTAGGCGGTGTCGGCGTTGCTCTTCCAGAGGTTGCCGAAGAGCAGGAAGAGGCCCCACCCGACCAGGCCGAGTTCGTAGAGCACGAGGACGAAGTCGCCCTCACCGAAGGTGATCGCCCCGATGGCTCCGAAGAAGATCATGAGGCCGTTGCCGATCAGGAAGCCCAGCACGCTGGCGAGCACGGCATCGCGACCGGAGCGGGAGAACCGGGTCCAGTTGGGCGCCTGTGTGCCGGCCGAGACGAAGGTGCCCACCACGGTGGTGACGGCGACGGCGATCGACATCTGCGCGGTCGGCTCGGCGTCGAAGAGGCCCGACCATCCGCCGACCTCGTCGAGTGAGCGCTGCACCACCCAGAGCGCCAGGATCAAGATGAGCGGCGTCGAGACGAGCGAAACCCAGTACATGCCGCGGTAGCCGTAGCACGCGGTGAGGCACATCAGCACGCTCGTCGCGATCATGACGGACGCTTCCGCGCCCCACGAGTTCCAGTCCAGGGCCTGCGCGGTGAGCGCTCCGATGGTGCCGATGATGACGCCGTACCACCCGATCTGGGTGCCGCCCAGGAGGATCGAGGCCAGCTTCGATCCCTTGGTGCCCAGCGTGTAGCGGGCCATCACCACGGTGGTCAGCCCCGTACGGGCACCGATGTAGCCCAGCAGCGCGACGTACCCACCGAGGATCGTCGAGCCGAGAAGGATCACCCACAGCAGGTCGCCGAAGGCGAAGGCGGTGCCCAGTGAGGCGCCGGCCAGCATGGTCGGGGTGAAGATGGTGAAGCCGACCAGCACGACGCACATCGAGAAGAACGACTTGCGAGCGTGCCGCGGCACCGGCGTCACGGGGTAGTCGGGGTCGATGACCCCGGCGTTCACGTCCTGCGTCATGCCTCCTCCCCGATGTCCTCGGCCCACATCTCGGGCCGTTCCCGGAGCATCTGTGCCATCAACGCCTTGCACTCGTCGTCACCGACGACGTCGACCTGGACGCCACGGGAGCGGAGCCACTCCTCGGAGGCCTGGAAGGTCTCGTTCTCACCGACCACGATGCGGGGGATGTCGTAGAGAACCGCAGTGCCGGCGCACATGAAGCAGGGCGACAAGGTGGTGTAGAGCACGCTCTCCCGATAGATGCGTGCCGGCTGACGTCCCGCGTTCTCGATGCAGTCGGTCTCGCCGTGCCGGATGGCACTGCCCATCTGGAACCGGCGGTTGCGACCGACCGCGAGCACCTCGCCGTCGTGCACCAGGGCAGCGCCGATCGGCACTCCCCCTCCGCCCATCCGGTCCGCGCTTGCTCGACGGCGAGCGCGAGGAAGGAGCGATCTGCGTCCGTGACCATGAGAAACCTCCTGAAGAAAATGAGATGCAGGTCACTCGACCAGATACGCTGCCGACGCAGAAGGGACACAACGTCCACTGCCGATCGCAATCTTTGAGACACAACGTCCAGCGAGGTGCCCATGCTGATCCCGCTCGAGGAGGTCTTGCGACTCCCCTCCTTCCGCTCGGCCGGGATCGAGGTGCTGAGCGGATCTCCGGACGCCACGGCCATCCGCTGGGTGCACTCGAGTGAGGTCTACGAGATGGGACACCTGCTGGCCGGGGGCGAGCTCCTGCTCACCACCGGCCTGGGGCTGCACGGACGCACCTCGGCCGAGCTCGCCGCCTACGTGCGCAGCCTCGCCGACGCCGGCTGCGCCGCACTGGCGATGGAGCTCGGGCGTTCGTTCTTCCGGATTCCCAGCGAGATGGTCGAGGAGTCGCAGCGCACCGGCATGGTGCTGCTGGCACTCACCTCCGTGGTTCCGTTCGAGAGGTTCGGCGAGGACTTCCACGAAGCGCTGCTCCATCGCAAGCTCAGCGCCGCCCGGCAGGGGGCGCCCGTGCTCCAGGAGTTCGTGGCCGAGGTGCTGGCCGGCACTGGCCTGCGTGCACTGCTCGACGCGATCTCACGTTCGGCCGGCTGCCAGGTCGAGTTCCACGACGAAGCCGGCCACCTGGTCGAACGCAGCCAGGCCCGATCAGGCTCCACCCGACACGTCACCACCGCGCCGGTGCAGGCCGGCGTACGACCACTGGGGCGCCTGGTGCTCCACGCCAAGGAGTCACCCCGGGTGCGTGCCGTCGCCGACCGTGGTGCCATCGCCATCGCCCTCGAACTCGGTCGGCACCGCGGCCCGGGCATGCTCCGTGACCCGGCCGGTTCCCTTCTGGCCGACCTGCTCTCCGGCGCACTCCGCTCGCACGGCGAGGTGCAGCGCCGACTCGAGGAGCTCGGCTGGTCGTGCAGCGAAGCCCGGCCCTTGCTCCCGATGGCGGTCGACCTGGACCCGCGCGTTCCCCTGGCCGAGGAGACGTCCGCCCTGACTTCCTCCGCCACCGAGGAGTACGGCGGCGCCCTGGTCAGCAGCGCGGGCGGCGACGGGATGCTGCTCGTCCGCGCCTCACCGGGCCTTCCGCGCACCCGCCGTACCGTCTCGGCGTGGCACGCGGCTGCGGCCCTTCGACTCGGACGTACGCCGCTGGTCGCCGTCTCCCCGAGCGTGACGGATCCGGGGAGGCTGGGAGCAGCGCTTCAGGAGACGAGAGCACTGCTGCGGGACGCGCGCAGCTCCGGCGTCCGCGCCCGGTTGGTGTGGCCACGCGACCTCTCCCTGCAGCAACTCCTGGGGGCGCTGCCCGACACCCGGCTCGACCGCTACGTGGCCGACCAACTCGGCGCGCTCGTGGAGCACGACCGACAGCACGCCACGACGCTGGTCCGGACCCTCGACGCCCTGCTCCGCGCCAGCGGGTCGAAGCAGGCAGCGGCTGGCGAGCTCGGCATCCGTCGCCAGACCCTCTATGCGCGGGTCGAGCGCTTGGAGTCCCTGTTGGGAGCGGATCTCACTGATCCGACACATCGCACGGGGCTGGCCGTGGCACTGGCCGCCTGGCGCGTTCGCACCGGCATCGACCCCTGAGGCGCTACCCACGAAGCAGTTCGGCCCGCCTCCTGGCGGGGAGGCGGGCCGAACAATCGTGTGGCAGATGAAGGATTCGAACCTTCGAAGGCGTAAGCCGACGGATTTACAGTCCGCTCCCATTGGCCGCTCGGGCAATCTGCCGCACACCACCCCCGGGTTGACCGGGCGTAGCAGGAAGAGAGAATAGCGCAGGCGGGCCGGCAGAGAAAACCGGCGTCGCCAGCAACCCCAGAAGACCGAACACCCGGCACCTGTCCCGGGCGGACCAGAGGAGCTCACATGGCCGACTCGTCGTTCGACATCGTCAGCAAGATCGACCGCCAGGAGGTCGACAACGCGCTCGGCCAGGCCGCTCGCGAGGTCGCCACCCGCTTCGACTTCAAGGGCACCGGCGCCAAGATCGAGTGGAAGGGCGAGGAGGTCATCGAGATCGAGGCGTCCGCCGATGACCGCGCCAACGCCGTGCTCGACGTCTTCAAGGGCAAACTCATCAAGCGCAATCTGAGCTTGAAGATCCTCGATGCCGGCGAGGTGCGTCAGTCCGGTCAGGTCTCCAAGATCACGATCTCCCTCAAGGAGGGCATCACCTCCGAGGACGCCAAGAAGATCTCCAAGCTGATCCGCGACGAAGGCCCCAAGGGCGTCAAGGCGCAGATCCAGGGCGACGAGCTCCGGGTCTCGTCCAAGAAGCGTGACGACCTCCAGGCCGTGCAGCAGCTGGTCAAGGAGCAGGACTACGACTTCGCCGTGCAGTTCACCAACTACCGGTGAATCCTGTGGAGCACCATTACGAGCTGGGCATCACCTGGCAGGGCAACCGCGGCACCGGCACCAGCGGCTACCGCGACTATGCCCGCGACGTGGTGCTCCGGGCGTCCGGCAAGCCCGAGCTCGCTGGCTCCGCCGACCCCACTTTTCGCGGCGACGCCTCGCGCTGGAACCCGGAGGAGCTGCTCCTCGCCGCGCTCGCGCAGTGCCACCTGCTCTCCTACCTGCACTCGGCGGTCAACCACGGCGTGGTCGTCACGGCGTACGACGACACCCCGGTCGGCACGATGGAGCAGGTCGGTCAGGGTGGCCGCTTCACGTCTGTGGCGCTGCGTCCACGCGTGGTCGTCGCGTCACCTGACCAGGTCGAGACGGCGCTGGCGATCCACCGCGAGGCGAGCGAGAACTGCTTCATCGCCGCATCGGTCAACTTCCCCGTCACCCACGAGCCGACCGTGGTGGCGTCCCCGGTCGACCTCGGGTGACACGACGGGCTCATTCCACCCGCGGGAAGCGCTGCCAATGGCAGCCCTGGGCCAGTCCGCGATTTTCGACCATCGGGACCGGCGCGCCATGACGTCGGCGGCGACAGCACGATGCCGGGAGTCGCCCCCGATCCCGGAGCCCAGCTCCGGGCGCGCCTTCGGTGGCTTTCGCTGCCGACGCCCGTGAAGAAAGGAACCCGTCATGAGTGCCGATGGTTTGGAAGAGAGCTTCGACTCGCTGGTGGACACGCTCGGGCAGCTGGCCCGCGAGGTGCGCGCGAACGACTACTACTCCACGTCCGAGAACCGTGCGAGTGCCCACATGTTCTTGCTGCGGATGGCGATCGCCAGGCTCGAGGAGCACGTCATCTTCGATCCGGACTTCCCCTACTTCCGGGTGCTCGACACCCGGATCCGCGAGGGTGGCGACAATCCGGACCAGCGTTACCTCATCTCCCGCTTGAATCCGGGCGACACCTACCGGATCTGGGGCACCCTCGGAGACGCACAGCGACTCGAGTTCCAGATCTACGCCGGCGACCCGTATCGAGGAACCGGACGCATGGCCTCCTACCTGGGCATCGAAGACCTCCAGGTGCACGACGACGGCACCTTCGAAGTGATCGCCTCACCGACCGAGCGGCCGGGCAACTGGCTGGAGAACCCGGCCGATGCCACCCGCATCCTCGTGCGCCAGATCTACAGCGACTGGGAGGCTGCGACCGCCCCCGGCGAGGTGCACATCGACCGGGTCGGGCACGAGGGCGACCTGCGCCCGCCCTTGCAGTCGGAAGACTTGGCCGAGCGTCTGAAGGCAGCAACGGCGGACCTGACCACACAGGCTCGCGTGTGGACCGCGATGGTGCAGAAGGGCTCGCTCGCGATGGCCCCGAACCAGGTGTCCGAGCCGTTCGACCCGGGGGCGCTCGGGGGCGTTCCCGGCCGCTGGATGGCCCGCGGGAACTTCTCCCTGGCCGAGGACGAGGCGCTGGTGATCACGACCTGGCCGGGGACCGGTGACTACCAGGGGATCCAGCTCCTCGACCCGTGGTTCTCCTCGCTGGAGTACGCGAACCGCCAGACCAGCCTCACCGGCGACCAGTCCTATCTCGACTCCGACGGTGCCTACCGGTACGTGCTGTCCAGCCGGGATCCCGGAGTGCCGAACTGGTTGGACACGACGGGAGTCGAGCAGGGAGCCATCCTGATCCGCTTCGACGGGTCCACGGAGCCGGTCTTCCCCGTCGACGAGTACCCGCAGGCAGTCACGGTCGGGGTCGATGCGCTCGACGAGGTGCTGCCGGCCGACACCCCGAGATTCAACGCGGAGCAGCGTGCGCACCAGATCGCCGTACGACGGCGGCATGTCCAGCGTCGTTTCGGCAACTGAACGTCGCGACGCCTCGATGGAGCGCTTCTGCTGAGGTCGGCTCGACTCCCAGCAGAAGCACTCCATCGAGGCAGCGGCCCCAGCTCAGGAGGCGACGAGTGCCGCCTTGGGCAGGTCGAAGCCCTTGGCGCCGGGGGCGTGGTTGACCCACACGTTCGCGCCCTCGGTGAGTCCGAGTGCCTTGGCCTGCGTACGCGTCATCGTCGCGATGATCTCCTGGCCCTCCGTGGTGAGCACGTTGACGCGCACCTCGAAGCCGATGCGGAGCAACCGGGACACCTGGCCCTCCAGAGCCGTCGGGCCGTCCGGAGAGGTGAGCACCTGGACGTCGTGCGGCCGGACCAGTTGACCCGACATCGTGGTCACCTCACCGAGGAACGACATCACGAACTGGTTGGCCGGCTCGTCGTACAGCTCGTCGGGTGTGCCGATCTGCTCGACGCGTCCCTCGTTGATGACCACGATCTGGTCGGCGACCTCGAGGGCCTCCTCCTGGTCGTGCGTGACGAAGACGGTGGTCACGTGCACCTCGTCGTGCAGGCGGCGCAGCCAGTCGCGCAGCTCCTTGCGCACCTTGGCGTCGAGCGCGCCGAACGGCTCGTCGAGCAGCAGCACCGTCGGCTCGACGGCGAGGGCACGGGCAAGGGCCATCCGCTGGCGTTGGCCGCCGGAGAGCTGCGACGGCAGCCGGTGCCCGAACTGCGACAGGTGCACCAGGTCGAGCAACTCCTCGACACGCCTCTTCACCTCCGCCTTGGGACGCTTGCGGATCTCCAGGCCGAAGGCGACGTTGCGTGCCACCGACATGTGCTTGAAGGCCGCGTAGTGCTGGAAGACGAACCCCACGTTGCGCTTCTGGGGCGACAGCTTGGTGGCGTCGCGACCTTCGATCGTGATCTGGCCGGTGTCGGAGTGGTCCAGGCCAGCGATGATGCGCAGCAACGTCGACTTGCCGCCACCGCTGGGACCCAGGAGAGCGGTCAGCTGCCCGGTCTCGATGGAGACGTTGACGTCCTCCAGTGCCACGAAGTCGCCGAAGCGCTTCGAGACGTTCTTGACTTCGATGCTCATGAGGTTCCTTTCACCCGAGCAGGGATTCACCGATCGTGGCTGCGGGGCCGGATCAGCGAGACGATGACGATGCAGGCCACGGAGACCATGGCGAGCAGGAAGGCCGTGGCGTAGGCGCCCTGCTGGTCGAAGTTGAGGTACTTCTCCTCGACGACCAGCGTGGCCGTGCGGGTCTCCCCAGCACGTTGCCGGAGACGACCTTGACCGCCCCGAACTCACCGAGTGACCGAGCCAGACTGAGCACGACGCCGTAGACGACGGCCCACTTGATGGCCGGCAGGGTGATCCGCCAGAAGACCTGCCAGGAGTTGGCACCCAGGCTCTGGGCCGCCACCTCCTGGTCGGTGCCGATCTCGTCGAGCACCGGGACCACCTCGCGGATCACGAGGGGCAGCGCGACGAACGCGGTCGCCATGATGATGCCGGGCGTGGAGAAGATCACCTGCAGACCGGCGGACTCCAGGGTCGGGCCGAACCAACCGTCGCGACCGCCGTACACGAGCACCAGCGCGAGGCCCACGACGACCGGCGAGACCGAGAGCGGCAGGTCCACCAGGGCGCTGAGCACCCGCTTGCCGGGGAACTCCTGTCGCACCAGCAACATCGACATCCCGACGCCGAAGATCGTGTTGATCACGACCGCGCTGATCGCGCAGATCACGGTCAGCTGCAGGGCGTGGACGATGTCGGGATCCTCGAGGAGACCTCGGAGGCTCTCCGTCCCTCCCTCGAAGGTGTGGGTGACGACCAGCGACACCGGCCACGCCACCAGCAGGAAGAGGTAGGCCACGACGATCAGGCGCAGTGTCCACCGGATCGCGAGGCGTCCCGTCCAACCGGGCAGACGGTCCTTCGGGCGGGTACGTCGCTTGCCCGCGCGCCGCGGCTCGACCTCGGCCTCGGCGGGCGCGTCCAGAGTCAGCTCAGCCACGACGGGCCACCCTTCGCTGCAACACGTCCAGCAGGACGATGACGGTCAAGGAGATGAGGAGCAGCAGGGTCGCCACGGACCCGGCCGCCGCCAGGTTGTTGTTCTCGATGTTGCCGAGGATGCGCACCGAGGTGACCTCGGTGTGGAACGGCAGGTTGCCGGAGAGCAGCACGAGTGCGCCGTACTCACTCACCCCGCGGGCGAAGGAGAGTGCGGCGCCCGCCGCGATCGCCGGAGTGAGGCTGGGCAGGATGACGCGACGGAAGGTGGTGAGGCGGCTGGCGCCCAGGGAGGCTGCTGCTTCCTCCACGTCCCCCTCGAGCTCCTCCAGGACGGGCTGCACCGTGCGTACCACGAAGGGCAGCGTCACGAACAGATAGGCGAGGAAGACCGACGACG
This sequence comes from Nocardioides alcanivorans, assembly GCF_021555175.1. GTDB lineage: Bacteria > Actinomycetota > Actinomycetes > Propionibacteriales > Nocardioidaceae > Nocardioides > Nocardioides alcanivorans. Next base: position 275,429 of record NZ_JAKGRW010000019.1, read on the forward strand.
GCTGGTTGGCCACATCGATGCCCAGGGGACTGTCGGTGCCATAGAGGCTGAGCAGCACCAGGCCGGCGACGATGGTCGGCAGCGCGAACGGGATGTCGATCAGCACGTCGAGGACCCCACGCCCCCAGAAGCGGTCACGCACGAGAACCCACGCGATGAGGGTGCCCATGATCGCGTTGACCACCGTGACCGCCGCGGCCATGAGCACGGTGAGCCTGATGGCCGCCCAGGTCTGATCATTGGTGATGGTGTTCCAGAAGGTCTGCGGCCCACCCTCGGCCGCCGTCACCACGACGGCGCAGAGGGGGATCAGCACCAGCAGGCTGAACCACAGTACGGCGATCCCCAGTCCCAGCCCTGAGCTCCGGGTCAGGGTGTTGCGGGGCGACCGGCGACGTGACGTCGCCGATCGCTCCACAAGAGGGGTGGCAGTGGTCACGACGCCTTGCCGGACTTGGCGATCGCCTTGGTGACGATGCCGTTGGACTCATCGAAGAACTTGTCGGAGAGCGCCTCCCAGCTCTCGAAGTCGTTGTCGACCGTGAGCAGGTGGGAAACGGCCGGGAACGGCTCCGACGGGTCGGCAGCGCCCTCGACGGTGCCGCCGAAGTCCACGTCGTCGCGGATCGGGCGGAAGCCCTTGAGCGCGAACTGCTTCTGACCTTCGTCGCTGATGACGAAGTCGAGCCACTTCTGCGCCAGTTCGTCGGAGTCCTTGAGGATCGCTCCGGGGTTCTCGATGAGCATCGTGGTCTCGGGAATCACGTAGTCGAAGCCCTGACCGCTCTGGTTGGCGAGGATCGCCTCGTTCTCATAGGCCATGAGCACGTCGCCGGTGCCGTTCAAGAAGGCCGTGGTGGCGTCGCGACCGCTTCCCGGGAGGGAGACGACGTTGGCGAAGAACTTGTCGATGTAGTCGGTCGCCTCAGCGTCGGTGCCGCCGTTGGAGGTGATCTGACCGTAGGCGGCGAGGGCGTTCCAGCGAGCCGCTCCCGAGGAGGCGGGGTTGGGTGTCACGATCTCGACCCCCGGCTTGACCAGGTCCTCCCAGGACTGGATGTTCTTCGGGTTGCCCTCGCGGACGCCGAACACCACGATCGAGCGGGAGACCACGCCCTTGTTCTCACCGTCGTCCCAGTTCTCGTCGATCAGGCCCTCGTCGACCAGACGCGTCACATCGCTGGCCACCGAGAAGTGCACGTAGTCGGCGTCGAGTCCCGAGGCCACAGCGCGGCTCTGGTCGCCGGAGGCGCCGTACGAGGTCCTGAACTTGACCCCGTCGCCGTCGTCGGTCTTCTTGAACTGGTCGGCGATCGCCTTGTTGGCAGCCTCGGGCACGGCGAAGCCGACGATCGAGAGTGTCTCGCCGTCGTCGTCCGAGCCGCAGCCTGCAAGTGCAGCCGTGGCGGCCAGCACGGTGGCGAGCAACCCCGCCTTGAACCTCTTGTTCATGTCCACTCTCTTCCAGCCTTCAAACAGGCTTGTCTCGGGAATGTCCAGTAGATTACATGAATTAAGAGGCCTTGTGGATTTCCCGATCACCTGTCCGATGACTGAGATCGATCGCCACGGGGTGAGATGGACTCGGTATGGGCGATGGCGCCACTAGAGTTGGCCGAGAGGGCTGGGTCCGGACTCCGCGATGAGTTCGGCGAACATCTGGAACGCGTTCTAGTTTTGCCATACCCTCGGTACGTACACAGATCCCATGTCAGGAAGAAGGTTGCGGCGGTGGCCAAAGAGGTCCGTCAGCTCGACCGAGTGATCATTCGTTTTGCCGGTGATTCCGGTGACGGGATGCAGCTCACCGGTGATCGTTTCACTCAGGAGTCGGCTGCGTTTGGCAATGATCTGGTGACGTTGCCGAACTTCCCGGCCGAGATCCGGGCGCCTCAGGGCACGATCCCGGGGGTGTCGTCGTTCCAGGTGCATTTTGCTGACCACGACATCTTGACTGCTGGTGATGCCCCTGATGTGTTGGTGGCGATGAACCCGGCGGCGTTGAAGGCCAATCTGGGTGATCTGCCCAAGGGGTGCACGATCATCGTGGACACCCACGACTTCACCAAACGCAACCTGGACAAGGCCGGCTACGACGCCAACCCGTTGGACACGTTGGACGATGCCGGTTCACAGTTGGCGGAGTTCAACGTGCAGCCGGTGGACCTGACCGGGATGACGGTGGCCTCGGTGGCCGAGTACGGGTTGTCACGCAAGGACGCAGCCCGGGCGAAGAACATGTTCGCCCTCGGATTGTTGTCGTGGATGTACGGACGCCCCACCGACACCACGGTGGAGTTCTTGTCGAAGAAGTTCGCCAAGGCCCCCGCCATCCGCGATGCCAACATCACCGCGTTCAAGACCGGCTGGAACTACGGCGAGACCACCGAAGCGTTCGCGGTGCAGTACGAGGTGAAACCCGCCACCATGCCCGCGGGCACCTACCGCAACATCACCGGCAACCTCGCCCTGTCCTACGGCCTCATCGCTGCCGGGGTCCGCTCCGGACTGCCGGTGTTCCTCGGCTCGTATCCGATCACCCCCGCGAGCGACATCCTCCACGAGTTGTCCAAACACAAGTCGTTCGGTGTCACCACCTTGCAGGCCGAAGACGAGATCGCCGGCGTGGGCGCCGCCATCGGCGCCTCCTTCGCCGGCCACCTCGGCGTCACCACCACCTCCGGACCCGGTGTCGCGTTGAAGGGTGAGGCCATCGGGCTCGCCGTGATGACCGAACTGCCCCTGATCGTGGTCAACGTGCAACGCGGCGGCCCCTCCACCGGCCTGCCCACGAAGACCGAACAATCCGACCTGCTCCAAGCCATGTTCGGGCGCAACGGTGAAGCACCCGTACCGATCATCGCCCCCTCCTCACCCGGCGACTGCTTCACCGCCGCCGTCGAGGCAGCACGCATCGCCATCACCTACCGCACCCCCGTCATGCTCCTCTCCGACGGCTACCTCGCCAACGGCTCCGAACCCTGGGCCATCCCCACCGTCGACGACCTCCCCCTCATCAACCCCAACTTCACCACCACCGAGACCCTCAACGGCGACACGTTCGAGCCCTACTCCCGCGACCCCGACACCCTGGCCCGGCCCTGGGCGATCCCCGGCACCCCCGGACTCGAGCACCGCATCGGCGGCCTCGAGAAAGACGGCACCACCGGCTCGGGCAACATCTCCTACGACCCCGCCAACCACGACCACATGGTCCGCACCCGCCAAGCCAAGATCGACGCCATCGCCAACTCCCTGCCCCCCTTGGAGGTCGACGACCCCTCCGGACAAGCCAAAGTGCTGGCACTCGGCTGGGGCTCCACCTACGGACCCATCGGCGCCGGCGTCCGCCGCGTCCGCAAAGCCGGCCACCACGTCGCGCACCTCCACCTGCGCCACCTCAACCCCTTCCCCAACGACCTCGGCGACATCCTCACCCGCTACGACAAAGTCCTGGTCCCCGAGATGAACCTCGGCCAACTCTCCCTACTGCTCCGCGCCAAATACCTCGTCGACATCGTCGGCTACAACCAAGTCCGCGGCCTCCCCCTCAAAGCCGCCGACCTCGCCCAAGCCATCAGCGACCTCGTCGCCCAAACCAACAACACCACCGTCGACCTCACCGCCACCCCCAAGGAGGAGAACTGATGAGCACCACCGATCTGGGACTCCCCACCCTCGGCACCACCGGCGTACCCACCCTGCCCGAGGGCGAGAGCCTCACCGGCAAGGACTTCACCAGCGACCAAGAAGTCCGCTGGTGCCCCGGCTGCGGTGACTACGCAGTGTTGAAGGCCGTCCAGAGCTTCCTGCCCACCTTGAACATCCGCCGCGAAAACGTCGTGTTCATCTCCGGTATCGGCTGCTCCAGCCGCTTCCCGTACTACCTCGACACCTACGGCATGCACTCCATCCACGGACGCGCCCCCTCCATCGCCACCGGCCTCGCAGTCGCCCGCGAAGACCTCCACGTCTTCGTCGTCACCGGCGACGGCGACGCCCTGTCCATCGGCGGCAACCACCTCATCCACGCCCTGCGCCGCAACGTCAACATGACCATCTTGCTGTTCAACAACCGCATCTACGGGCTCACCAAAGGCCAATACTCCCCCACCAGCGAGATCGGCAAAATCACCAAATCCACCCCCGTCGGCTCCCTCGACCACCCCTTCAACCCCGTCTCCCTCGCCCTGGGAGCCGAAGGAACCTTCGTCGCCCGCACCATCGACAGCGACCGCAAACACCTCACCAGCGTGCTCACCGCAGCCACCGCCCACCGCGGCACCTCACTCGTCGAGATCTACCAAAACTGCCCCATCTTCAACGACGGCGCCTTCGACGCCATCAAGAACCCCGACTCAAAAGCCAACGCCATCATCCCCCTCGTCCACGACCAACCCATCACCTTCGGCACCCCCGGAGAAGACGGCATAGGCACCAAAGGCCTCATCCGCAACCCCACCACCGGCAACATCGAAATCGTCGACATCGGCACCGCACCCGGACACGTGGGCATCGAACAAATCCTCATCCACGACGCCCACAACCCCGACCCATCAGCCGCCTTCGCCATCAGCCGACTCACCGATTCGGGCTACCTCAACCAGAGCCCCATCGGCATCTTCCGCCAAGTCGAACGTCCCGCCTACGACGACCTCGCCCGCGCCCAAATCACCACCGCCAAGAACGAACACACCACCACCCCCACAACCGCCTCACCAACCTCATCAACAACGGCGACACCTGGACCATCGTCTGAGCACAGCCCCGAACATGACGACAGCCCCCGGCCAGATCGGCCGGGGGCTGTCGTCATGTTCGGCGAAGAAGCACTACTCGCGCACCGAAGTCGCGCCGACTGCGTTCAGCAGGACTTGTAGCCACGCACCGTGTAGTAGCTGTAGTTCGAGAAGGACTTCACGAACTTCTTGTCACCCTTGGCGAAGGCGCGCCAGTAGGTGCACTTGGACTTCGCGGGCAGCTTCTTGGCCCACTTGCCCTTCTTGTTCGTCTTGACGGTGGCGAACTTCTTCCACTTGCCCTTCTTCGTGGCCTTGACCTGGATCGTGACCTTCTTCTTCTTGTAGTCCGGCTTGACCTTGCCCTTGAGCGTGGTCCTCGAGATCGTGTCGCCGAGGTCACGCATCACCTTCTGGTTCGTGGTGACCGCGGATGCCGAGTAGGTGTAGGTCGGGTTGGAGCCGGAGTCCGAGCCACCGCTGTAGCTGACCTGATAGCTCGCGTTGCCGACCGCCTTGAGGTTGTAGAAACCCCAGGAGCCGTACGACTCGTAGGTCCCGATCGTCTTGAAGGCCGATTCGCTCGCGAGCTTGCGCTTCAAGGTGACGGTTCCCTTGGGATAGCCCGCGGCGCTGTTGATCTTGCCGCTGATGTAGAAGGACGATCCGTACTTGGCCTTGGCCACGCTGATCTGGCCGGAGAGCGTGGTCGGCATGACGGTGGCCGCCTCAGCCGACACCGTGGCCAGCGAGACGGGGACGAGACCGAGCAGGGCGGCGGACAGCAGGCCGCCGAAGAGACGCTTGACGCGCATGGGTTGAGTCCTCTAGGGGATCGGGCGGCTCCCCGAGGAGCCAGCGGTTCTGTGGAGACGGGGGATTCCTTCCCCCGGCATCTCACCCGAAACCACAGCCGAGCGCAAAGTGGGGTGAGCCACAACCGAGCCGCACCCTAAGGTGGGTCCGTGGAGGAGAGACGCGGACTGGCACTGGGCGCGTCGGCCTACGTCATGTGGGGCCTGTTCCCGCTCTACTGGCCACTCCTCGAACCGGCCGGCGCGATCGAGATCCTCGCCCACCGGGTGCTGTGGTCGGTCATCACCGTCGGTCTCCTGATGCTGGCGCTGCGTCGTACGTCGCAACTCCGAGCGCTGCTCGCCAACCCCCGTCAACGGATGTTCATCGTGCTCGCCAGCGTGGTGATCGCAATCAACTGGGGCACCTTCATCTGGGCGGTCAACCATGACCATGTCGTGGAGACATCCCTCGGCTACTTCATCAATCCGCTGGTGACGGTGCTGATGGGCGTCCTCATCCTGCAGGAATCGCTGCGCCCGTTGCAGTGGGCCTCACTCGGCCTCGCTGCTGCAGCGGTCGTCGTACTCACCGTCGACTACGGCCGACCGCCCTGGGTGGCGCTCGCACTCGCCGGGTCGTTCGGCGTCTACGGACTCGCCAAGAAGCAGGCAGGCGCCGGCGCCGTCGAGTCCCTCGCTCTCGAGACCGCCGTGATGGCGCCGGTGGCGCTGGCGTACGTCGTCTTCGTCGTCGTATCGGGCAACAGTCACTTCGGCACCGAGGGCGTCGGGCATGCGGCGTTGCTGGCCCTGACCGGCGTGGTCACCGCCGTGCCGCTGTTGTGCTTCGGGGCGGCCGCCACACGCCTGCCGATGGTCATGCTGGGCCTGCTGCAGTACCTCGCACCGATCCTGCAGTTCGTCATCGGTGTGTGGATCTTCCACGAGGCCATGCCGTCCGGCCGGTGGATCGGTTTCGGTCTCGTCTGGATCGCCCTGGTCGCCTTCACCTTCGAGGCTGTCAACCACCGTCGCCGGCAACTGCGGCTGGCCGTCGAGGCCAGTGCCCTGTGACCGGCGACCAGACGCCTTCGATGGAGTACACGTGCTCCTGATCTGCGGAAACAGCGCACGCGCACTCCATCGGACCTGGACCGCGGATGCTCCCCATGGCCAGGAGACCTACGATGGCCGCGGCCCACGAAGAGGAGGCACGACCGGATGCGTCTGCTGTTGGATGCGGCGTCCCAGGACAAGGACCTGACCGCCGACGACGTCGCCGAGCGCTATCCGTGGCCGGAGTCCGGCAAGTGGGTACGAGCGATGATGGTCACCACCCTCGACGGTGCGGCCGTCGGCCCGGACGGGCTGAGCAAGTCGGTCACCTCCGCGGCCGACCAAGTGGTGTTCAACGCCGTACGCCGTTTCGCCGACGTGGTGCTCGTCGGCGCCCAGACGGTCCGCGCCGAGCAGTACACGCCGATGACGGCCAAGCCCGAGGATGCCGTACGGCGTGCCGAAGCGGGTCAGACGCCCGCGCCGGTGATCGCCGTGGTCACCGGATCACTCGAGCTCCCGTGGGAGCTGCCGGTGTGGTCCGGGTCCACCCACCGCCCCATCGTGCTCACTCACGAGGGTGCGGTTCCCGAGCGGCTGGCCCGGGCCCGGGAACACGCCGATGTGCTCACCCTCCCCGTCCTCAGCCCCGACCAGATCATCGATGCCCTTGTCGCCCGTGGCCTCCGTCGGATCGTCACCGAAGGCGGTCCGACGCTCCTGCGCGAGTTGATCGCCGCCGACCTGGTCGACGAGGCCGACATCACCCTCTCGCCCGGCTTCAGTGGCACCGCCAACTCTCCCGCCACAGCCATGCTCTCCGAGGTCCGCGGCTTCCGGTTGGAGCAGGTGCTCGAGCAGGACGGATTCCTCATGACCCGTCACCTCCGAGCAGGGGCCGAGCGATGATCTCCCTCTCCGGACTCGCCCGCCTGGCCGCGGAGCACAGCGACGAGCTCGACCACCCCGTTGCGCCCCTGCGACTGGCCGGCACCACCTACGACACCGACCGCGACCCGCTCCTCATGGGCGTCGTCAACCTCTCCCGCGACTCCAACTACCGTGAGTCGATCGCCGTCGACGTCGAGTCCGCGCTACGCAAGGCACGGGTGCAGTTCGCAGAAGGTGCCCAGCTGATCGACATCGGTGCCGAATCCAGCCGCCCCGATGCCTCTCGCCTCCCCGCGTCGGAACAAGCGCGCAGTCTCTCGCCCGTCATCGAGCAGCTCGCCGACGACGGCATCCCCGTCTCCATCGAGAGCTACGAGACCTCCGTCGTACGCGCAGGACTCAAGGCCGGCGCCAGCCTCCTCAACCTGACGGGCTCGCAGAGCGACGACGAGATGTTCGCCCTGGCCGCCGAGTACGACGCCGCCGTGGTCATGTGCCACGTGCTCGGAGCCCACGCCCGTGACCTGGACGGCACCGACGTGGAGGACGATCCGGTGCCGGCGATGCTGGAGGGATTCGCGGCCCGCGTCGCTCGGGCCCGAGAGCTCGGCGTCACCGACATCGCGATCGACCCGGGCATGGGTTTCGGGTTCCGCATGGACGATCCACGATCCCGCGCCCACCACCAGGCCACCACGTTGCTCAACTCGTTCCGACTGCGCCAACTCGGCCTGCCGATCTGCCACGCGCTGCCGCACGCCTTCGACTTCTTCGAAGACCAGTTCCGCAGCGCGGAAGGCTTCTTCGCGGTGCTCGCCCATCTGGGGGCACCGGGATCTACCGCACCCACGAGGTGCCGCTGACCCGCGGCGTACTCGCGGCACTGCACGCCTTCGGCACCCGGCCGGGCGACTGATCAGCTGAGGGCCGTGCGCAGCCGGCCGGTGAGGTCGAGCATCACGGTGCGGGCAGCGCAGTCGAGCCCGACGAAGTTGGCGAACCCGTGGATCAGGCCGGGTTGGCGTTCCATCGTCAGCTCCACACCGGCATCGATGAGCCGTCGCGCATAGGTCTCCCCCTCGTCACGCAGCGGGTCGAAGCCTGCGGTGACGAGGTGGCCCGGGCAGACACCGGCCGGGATCTCGGCGTTGAGGATGTCGACGCGTGGGTCCTTGAGGTCCGCCTCCGTCGGCAGATAGCTCTGCTCCGCGAGGTCGAGGAACTGCCGGGTGAGGAAGAAGCCCTCGTCGAACATCCTGCGGCTCTCACTCAGGCCCGCGGCATCGGCCATCGGGTAGATGAGCAGCTGGTAGGTGAGCGGCAGGCCCTCCTCCGCGGCAGCGAGTGCGAGATGCGCTGCCAGGTTGCCGCCCGCGGAGTCCCCACCGACGGCGAGACGTGCGGTGTCGACCTGCCACTGCTCCGGATCCGCGACGAGTGCACGGAACACGGCCAGGCAGTCGTCGTGCGCCGCCGGGAAGGAGTGCTCGGGAGCGAGCCGGTAGTCGACGGAGAGGACCTGCACCCCGGCCTGCTCGGCCAGGAAGCGTCCCACTGCGTCATGGGTCCCGTGCCGGGCGCCGTAGATGAAGCCACCCCCGTGGAGGAAGAGCAACGTGGGCAGCGGTTCGCTGGCGCCCACGAGAGCACGCGGCGTCAGCACCCGCACCGGAACTCCCGCGATGCTCGTGTCCCAGGAGGAGCCGATCGGCTGCTCGCCCGCGACCATCCGGCTCTGGCCTTCGAGTGCGATGCGCCCCTCGGGGATCGTTCGGGTCTCCGCCCCTCGCTCGCCACTCAACTTCTGCAGGCGCAACAACAGCTGGGTGTCGAGGTCGAGCGTCTGGCCCGCCCGCACCACCGGCGTTCCCGCAATCATGCGCTTGACCCTGGTCGGCAGCCGTACGGCGCCTCGCGCGGTCGCCGCCTTCGCTGCGGTCTGGGCTCGGTTCAGGAGTCCGTTGCTCACCATGTACCCGACAGTAACCTCCCGTCAGTGAGGTCAGCCAGCTGACACCCGACGTACTTTCTCGACACCGCACGTTCATCTTCAGGTGCCACACTCGTGCGCATGAGCGCCGAAGGTCTGCCCACCCACGCTGCCGGGTCCTTGGAAGAGGGCCCGCTCGACGCATTCCGGGCTGCTGCCACGACAGGCGTCTTCGAGGTGGATCCTCCCTACATCCCGACGGCGCCCGAGATCGCGGCGCTCGCCGACTTCCCGGACCGGTTCTCCGACCGTGAGCTCTCCTGGGTCCGCTTCAACCAACGAGTCCTGGAGCTGGCGGAGGACCCGGAGCTCCCCCTGTTGGAACGGACCCGGTTCCTGGCGATCTTCACCAGCAACCTCGACGAGTTCTTCATGGTCCGCGTCGCCGGACTCAAGCGAAGGATCGCGGCCGACGTGGCGGTGCGCTCGGCGTCGGGTCACCTGCCACGGGAGGTGCTCGACCGGATCTGGGTGCACACCACCGAACTGATGCAACGGCACGCCACCCACTTCGCCGACGTGATCGTGCCGGCGTTGGAGGCCGAGGGCATCCAACTGCTGCGCTGGGAGCAGCTCGACCGAGACGAGCAGAAGTTCTGCAAGAAGCTCTTCAAGGAGCGGGTCTTTCCGGTGCTCACGCCGTTGGCGGTCGACCCGGCACACCCGTTCCCCTACATCTCGGGGCTCTCCCTCAACATCGCGGTGCTCATCCGTGATCCGAAGTCGGGCAAGGAGCACTTCGCCCGCGTGAAGGTGCCACCGATCTTCGACCGCTTCGTCGCGCTCGGCAACCAACGGTTCGTCCCGCTCGAAGACGTCATCGGCGAGCACCTCAAGCGGCTCTTCCCAGGCATGGAGGTGCTGGAGGCACACACCTTCCGGGTCACCCGCAACGAGGACCTCGAAGTCGAGGAGGACGACGCCGAGAACCTCCTGGCCGCTCTCGAGAAGGAGCTGCTGCGGCGCAAGTTCGGTCCACCGGTGAGGCTCGAGGTGGAGCAGTCGATCAACGACCGAGTGCTCGACCTGCTGGTCTCGGAGCTCGGCGTCACCCAGCAGGAGGTCGTCCGGCTGCCCGGGCCACTCGACCTGCGTGGACTCAACGACATCGCCGACCTCAGCCGCGACGATCTGAAGTACCCCACCTTCGTGCCGAAGACCCACCAGCAACTCGCGCCCGTGGAGTCGGCAAGCCCGGTCGACGTCTTCAAGGCGATGCGCCGGGGCAACGTGCTGCTGCACCACCCCTATGACTCGTTCGCGACCTCCGTGCAGCGGTTCATCGAGCAGGCGGCGGCCGACCCGCACGTGCTGGCGATCAAGCAGACGCTCTATCGCACCTCCGGCGACTCGCCGATCATCGACGCCCTGATCGACGCGGCCGAGGCGGGCAAGCAGGTGCTGGTGCTGGTGGAGATCAAGGCTCGCTTCGATGAGTCCAACAACATCCGGTGGGCCCGCAAGCTCGAGCACGCGGGCTGCCACGTCGTCTACGGCCTGGTCGGCCTCAAGACCCACTGCAAGCTGGCGATGGTGGTGCGCGAGGAGCCCGAGGGAATCCGTCGCTACACCCACATCGGCACCGGCAACTACAACCCCAAGACCGCCCGCTTCTACGAGGACTTCGGCCTGCTCACCAACGATCAGGCGATCGGGGAGGACGTCGCCCACCTCTTCAACAACCTGAGCGGCTGGTCGCGCAACGCGTCGTACGACGAGCTGCTGGTCGCGCCCGACTCGGTGCGCAACGGTCTCATCGAGCAGATCCATGTGGAGATCGGCAACCACCGCTCGGGGCTGCCCGCGGAGATTCGGCTCAAGGCCAACTCGATCGTCGACGAGGCCGTCATCGACTCGCTCTACCTCGCCTCCCGCGAGGGAGTGCCGGTGAAGCTGCTGGTGCGTGGCATCTGTGCCCTGCGTCCCGGCGTTCCCGGCCTGTCGGAGACGATCGAAGTGCGTTCGGTGCTGGGACGTTTCCTCGAGCACAGCCGGGTCTTCTGGTTCGCCAACGGCGGAGCGCCCACAGCGTGGATCGGGTCGGCCGACATGATGCACCGCAACCTCGACCGTCGCGTCGAGGTGCTGGTCAGGTTGCCCGAGCAACGGCTGATCGACGAGATCGGGTTGCTCTTCGACCTGGCCTTCGACCCCGAGACCGACGCCTGGACCGCCGGCCCCGACGACGTGTGGACCCGCCACCGTGGCAGCCAACACCTCCAGGAGCTGCTCATCGGCTCCCGCAAACGTCGCGGAGCCGCGAAGACCTGAACGTCAGCGGCACCGCCTCGCCGTCAGCAGGTCGCGAGGAGCACCGGTCCGGTGGCGAGGGACGACATCGGGAAGGCATCGGCCCGCACCTTCCCAGTGAGGATGACGAGGGAACCGTCTGCCTCCGAGTCCGCCAGGTCGAAGACCTCGGGATAGGCGACGTACTGCGCGGGGTCCTCGGCCCTGGCCAGGGCCGCGCGGGAGCGGGCATTGCGTCCCGCCCGCTCCTCGTCCTCGAAGCCGAAGACCACCCGCAGGTCGTCGCCGGGGAGGAGGGCGACGACGTACCCGGTCAGTGGTGAGACGCCACCGGCTTGCTCGACCAGGGCGCGTGCCGTCGTCTGGGCGTCCGGGGCGGCCTGCGTCAACGACAGCTCCGCACACGCCCGGTCCTGCAGCAACGCAGTCGCGGTCAACGGTTCGCCGGCAGCCTCCAGCAACTCCCCTGTGTCGACACCGCCCTCACCCTCACGGATGATCTTGATCGTCTTCTCCAGCTCTTCGCGGTTGTCGGATCCGACGATCAGGCCCTCGTCCTCGAAGAGGGCCATCGTCTGCAGCTGGTACGCCGTCAGCCCGGTGACCTTTGCGACGGCGTCGGGTCCGCCCGACCAGACGCCGCCGTCGAGCTCGTCCTTGCCGGGACCGGTGTAGCCGAGGTCGCGCACCCGGTCCCGCACCGTGCCGAGATCCTGTTCGGTGCGCACCACGACCACCTGGCCCTCCGCCGACTGCCCGAAGACCTCCCACTCCGCAGCCAACGGGCTGAAGCCGAATCCGTCGGCGAGCAACAACGCCGACGAGGCGAGGGACGAGGTGGCCAGCTCCCGATCGGTCGCCTCGGCGAGGAACTCCTCGGCGGCGGAGTCGGTGCCCGAGACGTCGCCCGCGCCCAGCTCCTCGCGGACACCCGCCCAATCCGTCCAGATCACGCGTTGGGTCTGCTTCGGCAACATCGACACTGCGCTCTCGAACTCGGTCGGGCGGGGCCAGAGACGCCAGGCCGTCACGGCGGCGCCTGCCACGAGCAGCAGGACCACGCCGGTGACCAGCAGCGCGCGAGGTGAAGGGCGAGTGAACATGGTCGCTCTGCTTTCCGGTCCGGGAGGTTGCGGTGTGAGACTAGTCGTCATGCCGCCCAGCCCCATCCTCGCTGCCGGAGCCGTCGTGATCCGCAAGGGCGAGGTGCTGCTCGTGCACCGACCTCGCTACGACGACTGGTCGTTCCCCAAGGGGAAGCTTGACCGGGGCGAGCACCTGACGAGCTGCGCGGTGCGCGAGGTCCGCGAGGAGACCGGCCTCGACATCCATCTGGCCCGCCCGTTGCCGCAGCAGGAGTACCTCGTCGGCAAGCGGGAGAAGGTCGTCAGCTACTGGGTGGGCCGCGTGGTCGGTGATGCCGACGTCAGCGGCTATGAGCCCAACGACGAGATCGACCAGGTCGCCTGGGTGTCCCTCGACCGTGCCGGGACACTCCTCACCCACCCCCACGACCGCGGCACCCTCGCCGATGCCGTCACCGTGCGGGGAGCGGGCGGCGGGCGCACCCGCACCCTCGTCGTACTCCGCCACGCCGTGGCGCGCTCCCGCAGCGGCTGGCGTACCGACGACCGTTTCCGCACCCTCGTGATGAGTGGTGAGCGGCAGGCGGCTCGGATCGCCCCGGTACTGGCGGCGTACGACGTCAGGAGACTGACCTCCTCCTCCAGCACCCGCTGCATCGCCACCCTGCTCCCCTACGCCGACCTGACCCAGCGTCACATCGCGACGGCGGACGAACTCTCCGAGGAGGGGGCGACGCCGGATCGGGTCGCGCGGATCGTGCAGCGCCTGCTCTCCGAACGGCAGCCCACTGTGCTGTGCACCCATCGTCCGGTGCTGCCCCTGGTGTTTGCGCACCTCGGACTCACCGATCCGGGTCTGGAACGCGGCGAGCTGGTCGTCGTGCACCATCGCGACGGACGGGTGCTCGACATCGAGACCCATCTGCCCTGAGCAGTCCCCGGAGATCGAAGCCGCTCGACGCTGTCAAGGATTCCCGTGCTCGTTCACGTGATGGCCGTCTCACTCTCGCTCAGCGGTGACCAAGTGGTCCGACACCGTTCACCGCTCGTTCACCGAGGCCCTCCGGACCGGTCACTTGCCCTCCCTACGTTCAGTCTTGACAAGAGACAGAACAGTTGAGGAGACACGAAGTGAATCGCACTTCCCTTCGTCGGGCCCTGGTCCCGACCGTGGCGGCCATCGCCATGCTTTCCGTGACCGCATGTGGCGCAGCCAATGAGGACGACGACGACAAGGGCGGCGACAGCAGCGGCCTCTCCGGCACCCTGAACGGTGGCGGCGCCAGCTCGCAGGAGGCGGCGCAGACCGCTTGGCGCGCCGGCTTCCAGTCCCTGCAGGGTTCGGGCGTGACGGTCAACTACGACCCGACCGGCTCCTCGGGTGGCCGTGAGGGCTTCCTCGACGGCGGCTTCGCCTTCGCTGGCACCGACTCCTACCTGTCCGACGAAGAGGTCGCCGCGGCCCAGGAGACCTGTGGCACCGGCGCCATCGAGGTGCCGGCCTACGTCAGCCCCATCGCCATCATGTACAACCTCGAGGGCGTCGACAGCCTCAAGCTCAGCCCCCAGGTCATCGCCGACATCTTCAACGGCAAGGTCACCAAGTGGAACGACTCGGCCATCACCGAGCTCAACGACGGTGTCGACCTGCCTGACGCCAACATCAACGCCGTGCACCGCTCGGACGGTTCGGGCACCACCGGCAACTTCACCAACTACCTGACCAACGTCGTGCCGGAGAACTGGCCGCACGGTGAGGTCGAGGACTGGCCGATCAAGCACGGTGAGGGCGCCAACGGCACCTCCGGCGTGGTCGCGGCCGTCACCGACAACCCCAACAGCATCGGCTACGCCGACGCCAGCCAGGCCGGCGACCTCGGCCACGTCGAGGTGCAGGTGGGCGAGGGCTTCGTCGGCCCCAGCGCCGAAGCCGCCTCGAAGATCGTCGAGGTCTCCACCCGCGTGGCCGGCCGCGCCGAGGCCGACATGGCGGTCGACCTCGACTACCAGACGACCGACGACACGGCCTACCCGATCGTGCTGGTCTCCTACCTCGTGGCCTGCCAGCAGTACGCCGACCAGCAGACTGCCGACCTCGTCAAGGGCTACCTGAGCTACGTCGTGGGCCCCGAGGGTCAGGCCGCAGCTGCCGACAACGCCGGTTCTGCGCCGCTGAGCACCACGCTGGCCGACGAAGCGCTCCAGCACATCGAGGCGATCTCCGCCAAGTAGTCCCGTCAGTTCGGTGCGGGGCCCGCACGGGTCCCGCACCGAACGTCTCGCACCAGGAGCAACCAGCGTGGCCACAGACCACACCACCGAGGTACGGACCTCGAAGCGCGCGCGCCGTCGCGGCGATGTCGTCTTCGCCGGCCTCTCCACCGGAGCCGCCTTCACGATTCTCGCGGCTCTCGCCGGTGTCGCCCTCTTCCTCACCATCGAGGGTTGGCCAGCCATCACCGCCGGCTCCGACGAACTCGGCGAAGCCAACATCATCCTGCACGTGTGGCCGCTGCTCTTCGGCACGCTGCTGGCCGCAGCGATCGCCATGCTGATCGCCACACCACTCGCCGTCGGACTCGCACTGGTGATCTCCCACTACGCGCCGCGCCGGCTGGCTGGCCCGATCGGTGCCCTCATCGATCTGCTGGCTGCCATCCCCAGCGTGGTCTACGGCCTGTGGGGCATTCAGTTCCTGGCTCCGAAGATGCTGCCGATCTATCAATGGCTGCAGGAGAACCTGGGCTTCCTCCCCTTCTTCGAGGGCCCCGCCACCACCGGCCGTACGATCCTCACGGCGTCGGTGGTGCTGGCGGTCATGGCGCTGCCGATCATCACCTCCATCAGTCGGGAGGTCTTCGCCCAGACGCCGGTCCTCCACCAGGAAGCCGCGCTCGCCCTGGGCGCCACCCGGTGGGAGATGATCCGGCTGACGGTCTTTCCCTACGGCCGGTCCGGCGTGATCTCCGCCGCGATGTTGGGCCTGGGACGAGCGCTCGGCGAGACCATGGCGATCGCCATGGTGCTCTCCGCCACGGGCGTGATCTCGTTCAACCTGATCTCGAACCAGAACCCCTCCACGATCGCGGCCAACATCGCCTTGAAGTTCCCCGAGTCCACCGGTGTGCACGTCAACGTGCTGATCTTCAGCGGTCTGTGCCTCTTCGTGGTCACCTTCCTCGTCAACTTCGCCGGACGCTGGGTTGCGTCCCGCGGTCAGGTGAAGGGCTGAGCACATGACCATCCTGGATTCCCCCACCACCGACCGACGCGACTCGCTGCCGTTGGTCGCACCGCAGCTGCCCCGCTGGGCACCCCTGCTCGCGCTGCTCATTGCCGGGTGCGCCGCCGGCATCGTGGCCATCGCCCTCTCCTGGGGACTGGCCGGCACCGTCGTCCTGACCGTCGTGCTGCTGGCAGTGGGCCTGCCACTGTGGTCCCGGGCAGTCGAAGGAAGCCGCCGGGCCAAGGACCGGCTGGCGACCATCTTGATCTGGTCGACCTTCGGCATCGCGATCTTCCCGCTGGCCACACTGATCTGGCAGGTGGTGAAGAACGGCGCCCCCGCCCTCTCCAGTGAGTTCTTCACCTACTCGATGCGCAACGTGGTCGGCGAGGGCGGTGGCATCTACCACGCGATCATCGGCACGTTGATCATCACGCTGTGGGCCACCGCGATCTCGGTCCCGGTGGGCGTCCTGGCCGCCGTCTACCTCGTCGAGTACGGCGAGAACCGGCTCCCGGCCCGGATCGTCACCTTCCTCGTCGACGTGATGACCGGCATCCCCTCCATCGTCGCCGGCCTCTTCGCCTACGCACTGTTCGTGCTCTTCTTCGGCCCCGGCGTCCGCATGGGATTCGGCGGGTCGGTTGCGCTCGCCGTACTCATGATCCCGATCGTGGTGCGCTCGACCGAGGAGATGCTGAAGCTGGTTCCCGACGAGCTGCGCGAAGCCTCCTACGCCCTCGGCGTGCCGAAGTGGCGGACGATCACCAAGGTGGTCATCCCGACCTCGCTCGCCGGCATCATCACCGGCGTCACCTTGGCGATCGCGCGGGTTGCGGGCGAGACCGCGCCACTGCTGATCATCGCCGGCAAGACGGACTCGGTGAACTTCAACGCCTTCGCCGAACGCATGCAGTCGTTGCCGGTCTTCATCTACTACTCCTTCACTCAGCCCGGCGTGCCGAAGGAGTTCGGCCAGGAACGGGCCTGGGGTGCGGCCCTGGTGCTGATCGCGCTGGTGATGGTGCTCAACCTCATCGCGCGGGTCATCGGCCGCTTCTTCGCCCCGTCCAAGCGCTGACCAACGTATTCGAGATTGGAAACACAACCCATGGCCAAGAGCATCGACGTCTCCGACCTGAACATCTACTACGGCGACTTCCTCGCCGTGGAAGGCGTCAACATGTCGATCCGAGCCCGTGCGGTGACGGCGTTCATCGGGCCCTCCGGCTGCGGCAAGTCGACCTTCCTGCGGTCACTGAACCGGATGCATGAGGTGATCCCGGGTGCCCGCGTGGAGGGCAAGGTCGTGGTCGACGGCCAGTCGCTCTACAGCCCGGAGGTCGACCCGGTGGCGGTGCGGCGGCAGGTGGGCATGGTCTTCCAGCGCCCCAATCCGTTCCCGACCATGTCGATCTACGAGAACGTGCTGGCTGGCAGCCGCCTCAACTCGAAGCGGTTGAAGAAGTCGGACGCCGACGACATCGTGGAGCGGTCGCTGAAGGGCGCCAACTTGTGGAACGAGGTGAAGGACCGTCTGGGCAAGCCCGGCATGGGCCTCTCCGGCGGCCAGCAGCAGCGCCTGTGCATCGCGCGCGCCATCGCTGTGGAACCCCAGGTCCTGCTCATGGACGAGCCCTGCTCGGCCCTCGACCCCATCTCGACCTCCGCGATCGAGGACCTCATCCACGAGTTGAAGTCCGACTACACGATCGTGATCGTCACCCACAACATGCAACAAGCCGCCCGCGTCTCCGACGAGACCGGGTTCTTCAACCTCAAGGCCGTCGGCGAGCCCGGCCACCTCGTCGAGTTCAACCCCACGAAGAAGATGTTCTCCAACCCCGACGACGACTCCACCGAGGCCTACATCTCCGGCCGCTTCGGCTGACCCCGCGGATCTTCGCTTCTTGACCGATCGTCCCTAACAGATTTGTGGTTCTCGGCTCGAAACTACAAATCTGTTAGGGACGATCTGCTTTGTTGATTGCTTCCCGCAGGCAGCAGAGCGGCCCGGACGGTCTCGTCCGGGCCGCTCTGGTGCTTGCTCAGCGGATGAGGCGGCGATGATCAAGGAGGTACTGGTACCGGGTCCCCCAGAGCTCTCGCCGCTCCTCAACCGTCTCGCGCGGCACCCACCAGTGCGGCTTCTCCAACGTCCAGGCTCGGCGGCCGGGCGCCTCGAACCTGGCACGCTTCCGCGCCGCACGCAGCCGGGTCGCGGTACTGGTCGGCGAGTGGGAGTCACCAGCCGCCATCGTCACGACCTCGAGGCCGACCATGCGGAACCTCATTTCCCGGTCCTCGTCCTGGCCACGCTGGAAGATGTGGTGCGCTCCGGCATATTCGCCGATCAGGCCCGCCTCCTCGTCGATGAGGTCCGGGATGCCGAGCAGATTGCCACGGCGGTCGAAGACCGGTTGGTTGCACAGTGGCCGGGGCAACCCCGCCACGTGCGTCCACAGCTGCCGCGCTCTCACCTCCTGGGGAGACCAGGCGTTCTCGTCGAGCCACCCCAACCAGTCTCGAGCGAGCCCGACGCCGTGGAACCGTGGATGCGTCGCGACGTACTGCTTCAGCTCCTCGAGGCTCACGAGGTCATTGAAGAACGCCATCTCAGCACTCATCGCGGCACGCAGCGGGTCCCCGGACGCGCGCATCTCGTTGAACACCGAACGCACCGGGGTGGTGCACACCAGTCCGTCATGGACCGTGAAGTCGCCGGGCGCGATGCGTTCCTCGGTGACCACGGAGTTCGCGGGTGCCCGCAGGTGCAGTGCGCTCGCCACCGGCACGTCACGTGAGGTGAGACCGCCGGATGCCCTGCCGTGGAACCACGTGCCGCCGTACCAGCGCAGGGCCGCCCAACCGGTGATCCCGCCCCGCCTCAGCGCGAGCCCCACCTCGAGGATCTGTTGCTCCGGTTCGAGCACGGGCGGTCGGTTCGGCACGAACAAGCCCGGAGCCGTACGGCGCCACCGTGGCCCGCGCGCCGCACCCGGGCTGGGTGCTCCCCGCCCAGCCCCCGCGGCTCGTGGCACATCCAGCCTTCCCCACCACCAGGGCCGACTGTCGTCGGTGATGTCGCAGACGAGCTGCTCGGCAGGCCGCCATGGCGGCCGGACTCCCGCCGCGGAGTCCCCGTCTTCTGGAAGCGGCGCAACACCCATGCGCACGATGGTGGATCAGGAGGCCGACTGCCCGCTGGGCTTGTCCACAGGCCCAATCGAAACGGCGGATCGTCCCTAACAGATTTGTAGATTTCCGAGGGGATCTACAAATCTGTTAGGGACGATCGGCAAGAGCAGGTCAGAGGACCTCGAGCAGGAAGTGGCACACGTAGTAGGCGCCGGCGGCGACGGCGGCGGCGGCGGGGAACGTGAGGACCCAGGCGGCGAGGATCGACTTGGCCACGCCCCAGCGGACGGCCGAGAAGCGCTTGGTGGCGCCCGCACCCATGACCGCGGAGGTGATGGTGTGCGTGGTGGAGATCGGGGCGTGGAAGGCGAAGGCAGTCGTGTAGAGCACACCGGCGGCGACCGCCTCGGAGGCGAAACCGCGGGCCGGGTCCAGGTGGATGATCCGACGACCGAGGGTCCGCATGATGCGCCAGCCACCCGAGTAGGTGCCGGCCGAGATCGCGGCAGCTGCCGACAGGATCACCCAGAACGGGAGACCGTCCTCGGCGGCGTAGAACCCGCCGGCGACGAGCGCCAGGAAGATGACACCCATCGTCTTCTGGGCATCCTGGAGACCGTGGCCCAGCGCCATCGCGGCGGCGGAGACGGTCTGCATGATGCGGAAGCCCCGCTGCGCCTTGTGCGGGTTCGCCTTCCGGAAGATCCACATGATGGCGACCATCACCAAGAAGGCGGCGGCGAAGCCGAAGAGCGGCGAGAGGACCATCGGGATGAGGACCTTCTCGACGATGACCTCCCACTTCACCGTCACGCCGGCGGCGATCGCAGCCCCCACGAGGCCACCGATGAGCGCGTGCGAGGACGACGACGGCAGCCCGAAGTACCAGGTGACCAGGTTCCACGCGATGGCGCCCAACAGACCAGCCATCACGATGATCAGACCGTGCGTGCCGTCTCCCGGCGTGATCACCGAGCCGACGGTGTTGGCGATCTCCTGCCCGAGGAAGGCGCCGACGAAGTTCATCACCGCCGCCATCGCCAGGGCGACGCGCGGGGTCAGCGCCCTCGTGGAGACGGACGTCGCGATCGCGTTGGCCGCGTCATGGAATCCATTCGTGTAGTCGAAGACGAGGGCGACGACGACCACCGCGATGACAATCGCGAGTTCCACGGATTCAGGACTCCTTGACCGCGATCTGCTCGACGATGTTGGCCACCGTCTCGAAGGCGTCGATGGCTTCTTCCAGAGCCTCGACGACGTCCTTCAGCTTCATCACCTCGAGCGCTTCGTACTTGCCGCTGAAGAGACTCGCCAGGATCCGACGGTAGGACCGGTCACCCGTGTTCTCGAGCCGGTTGATCTCGATCCAGAACTCGTCGAGGTCCTTCATGGCCTGCAACCGCGGCATCGCGTCGGCGGTCAGCTCAGCGCACCGCTGCAGCACCTCGACCTGCTTGGAGAGTTCAGCCGGGAGATGCTCGATCTCGTAGAGAAGGATGAGGTCGACCGCCTCGTCCATCTCGTCCATGACGTCATCGAGGCCCGACGCGAGGTCATAGATGTCCTCGCGGTCGAACGGCGTGACGAAGGTGCTGTTGACCCGGCGGACGATCGCATGCGTCGTCTCGTCGGCAGCGTGCTCGGCGTCACGCATCCGCTGCGCAACCCCTCACGGTCAGCACCGTCAGCCAACATCTCTGCAAGAAGACCAGCGCCGTTGACCAGATGCTGGGCCGACTCCGCGAAGAGGTCGTAGAAGGAAGCGTCCACAGGACGAAAGCGGAAAGCCACGTAGAACTCCTGGTGAGGAGAATCAGAACGACCTCATGCTAGGGCCAACCCCGCGCGACAGTGCAAACTGCGGGGCCACCAGCTGCGGCCCTCAGGCCCCCGACGTGACCACCGACACGCCCCTGGAGTACGTCGGAACGCCCGTTGGCGGTGCGTGCTCCCGCCCTCCTGGTGACACCAGGGGTCTTGCCCCGGTGGAGCCACTCAGCCCGCGGTCTCCGAGGACTCGTCGTCCTGACCGCTCGCACCGACCCCGAGAATGGCGTCGATCTGCTGCTGTGACAACGGACCGTCGGACTCGCTGGCGGCGACGATGAGGTTGGCGGTGAGCTCGACCTCGAGCAGCAGCTCCCCGTCTTCGAGAGTCACGTCGAACTGATCCTGCACCGAGTGTCACCTCCCTCATCCGGACACGCAGCAGCACGTGATGTCCCATCTTGCCCCCTGCGAGCGCCGCAAAACGTGACCGGGGCCAAGTTGGTCCTGAAATGACACGAAGACCCCAGTCCACCAGGGACTGGGGCCTTCGCTGAGACGTCAGGCCAGCCGGCCTTCGTCAGGGTGTCGAACGACCAGTGGGTCGATCAGACGGGGCGAACATTCTCCGCCTGCGGACCCTTGGGGCCGGCAGTGACGTCGAACTCGACCTTCTGGTTCTCGTCGAGGGACTTGTAGCCCTGCGTCTGAATCGCCGAGTAGTGCACGAAGACGTCGTCGCCGCCGTCCTCCTGCGCAATGAAGCCGAAACCCTTCTCGGCGTTGAACCACTTAACGGTGCCCTGAGCCATGTGCTCGATACTCCTTAATCGGGGCGAGAAGTCGTAAGTTGAACGACCTCACAACGGGAACGGTGACACGTCGCTCCGACTGTGGAGACACCCCACGAGAAGAAACGCCGTTGGATCACAAACTCCCCGGCGTCAGCCTTGCTGGAACTTGTTCCCGCTGCATTTCTTAGCCTACCAACTCTACGCGGTAAGGGAAGAGGGAAGCAGGTTAACTCTGGTTTAATCCGGGTCGACCGCTCGTCAGTGACTGACCAGCGCCGAGGCGAGCCGCTCCTGCTCGCTGGGTTGAACACCTCCTCCGGACGTGATGGTCACGGTGTGCACGGTGCCGTGCAGCGGATTGCCCCGCCCGTGTCGGTAGTCAACGCTGACCGGGGATCCACGATCGATGCCCACGTTGAGGGTTTCGTCGATGGAGAAGAGGAACGGCGCCGTCCGTTCGATCCGGACCGATGCCTGTTCCACGCCGTCGACCCACAGCGAGCCGACGCCTCCCTGCCCGAATCCCCCACCGTCGTACGCGAACCGGTAGTCCACCCGGTGCCTGCCGGCCACCAGCGGGGCACCCTCGACGACGCTCTCCCCCAGACCGAGGAAGTTGTAGGCATGCGTCGGCCGTCCCTCGACCAGGTGCAACGACCAGCCGCCGAACCGGCCGCCGCTCGCCACCACCACCCCGTCGGCGCCGTCGACGACCTCGATGTCGGCACTGAGCACGTACGAGGTGTTGTGCAGCAGCGGCAGGTTGCCCGGTCGCAGAAGACCGTCCCCACCGTGCAGCACCACCGACCTCGGCGCCATCCGCTCGCCGACCATCCGCTCCATCCCCCGGTCGTCGAGCGGGAGCACCTGGTGGCGGCCCGCCTCGGCGACGAAGAGCTCCTTCAGCTCCGCCAGCTTCTCGGGATGCTCGGCTGCGACGTCGTGCGCCTGCGCCCAGTCGCTGCGCGTGTCGTAGAGCTCCCAGGTGTCGTCGTCGAAGGAGAGCTCGAGCACCTGGCCGATCTCCCACGGGATCCGGTGGGAGGCGGCAGCGGTCCACCCCTCGTGCCAGATGCCGCGGTTGCCGAACATCTCGAAGTACTGCGTCGTGTGTCGGTCCGGCGCACCTGCGTCGTTGAGACTGTAGAGGAGCGAGGTGCCCTCGATCGGCCGCTGGGCCACTCCGTTGACCGTCTCCGGGTGCGGGATCCCCGCGGCCTCGAGGATCGTCGGCGTCACGTCGACGACGTGGTGCCACTGGTGCCGGACCTCCCCGCCCGCTCGATGCCGGCGGGCCAATGCACGATCATCCCGTTGCGGGTGCCCCCGTAGTGCGAGGCCACCTGCTTGGTCCACTGGTACGGCGTCGCGAGGGCCAATGCCCAGCCCACGTTGAGGTGGGGGTAGGTCGTCGGGCCACCGATCTCGTCCAGGTGCTCGAGGATCCGATCGGTGGTGTCCTTGATCCCGTTGAAGGCCAGTCCCTCGTTGAGGGTGCCGTCGATGCCACCCTCCGCGGACGGTCCGTTGTCGCCGAGGATGTAGAAGACCAGGGTGTTGTCGAGCTCCCCGGTCTCGCGCAGGAACTCGATGAGCCGGCCCACCTGCACATCGGTGTGCTCGGCGAAGGCCGCGTAGGTCTCCATCAACCGTTCTGCCACGACGCGCTGGTCGTCACTCAGCTCGTCCCAGTGCGGCACACCGCCACGCCAGGGCGCCAGCTCGGTGTCGTCCGCGACGACACCGAGCTTCTTCTGGCGGTCGAGGATCTGCTCGCGCAGCGCATCCCAGCCCTGCGCGAACTCGCCACGGTAGAGGCCCGAGTCGCGCCACTCCCGAGGCAGGTGGAAGGGAGCATGCGTGGCTCCGAACGCCAAGTAGGTGAACCACGGCTTCTCGGCGTCGAAGGTGCGCACCTGCCGCAGCCATCTGGTCGCCTCGTCGACGAGCGCCTCCGACAGGTGGAAGTCATCCTCCTCCGACGGCGTCCCCACGAAGTTGAGTCCGTCAACGAGCGTCGGGGTGAACTGGTTGCTCTCGGCCGCGAGGATGCCGAAGAACTTCTCGAACCCTCGTGGGTCGGCCACCGGTCGAACGGCCCAGCAGGTGTCTGCTCCCACACGGGCGTCTGGTGCCACTTGCCGAAGGCCCCGGTCGCATAGCCGTTGAGCTGCAGCGTCTGCGCCAACGTGGCGGCGTCCGGCCCGCGCATGCCGTCGTACCCGGGCGCAGAGGTGGCCATGTCGACGACGGTGCCCATGCCGACGCTGTGGTGGTTGCGGCCGGTCAACAGGGCGGCCCGCGTCGGCGAGCACAGCGCGGTGGTGTGGAATCGGCTGTAGCGGAGGCCGTCCTCGGCAAGTCGGTCGGCGACAGGCATCCGGCACGGGCCACCGAAGGCGGAGGAGGCTCCGAAGCCCATGTCGTCGATGAGCACCACCAAGACGTTGGGGGCATCACCTGGGGCCTGCAGTCGCTCCCGCTGCGAGAAGGGCTCCGACTGGTCGCGGATGTCGTACGCCGCCTCGACGGTTCGGCGCGGCGTGAAGCTGGGCAGGTGGTGACGGTCCATCGCTGTGGTCCTCTCAGGACGTGGTCAGGAGACCAGCCGCTTGCGGCGTGGCCGCGCGGCGGGTTTCGGCTCGGGAACTGCAGCGACGAGGTCGCGGGTGTAGTCGGCACGCGGATCGGCGAACACCCGCTCGACCGGGCCGGTCTCGACGATCTCGCCGGCGCGCAGCACCACCACGCGCTGGGCGATGCGGTGCACGACTGCCAGGTCGTGGGAGATGAAGATGCTGGCGAAGCCGAGCTCCTCCTGGAGCCGCTCGAAGAGGTCGAGCACCTCGGCCTGCACCGACACGTCGAGCGCGCTGGTCGGCTCGTCGGCGATGAGCAGCTTGGGGGCGAGCGCCAACGCCCGGGCCAGTGCCACCCGTTGCCGCTGGCCGCCTGACAACTGGTGTGGCAGCCGCTCGGCGAGGTCGGGGGTGAGCCGGACCGCCTCGAGCAGCTCCCGCACCCGTGCGTTGCGGGCGCGCCGGTCCCCGACCCCGTGGACGTCGAGCGGTTCCCGAATGCTGTCTGCGACCGTGAAGCGCGGATCCAGCGAGGCGGCCGGGTCCTGGTGCACGAAGGCGAGGTCGCGACGCAGCTCCCGGACCCGCGAGCGAGAAGCCTCGGCGAGGTCGGTGCCGGAGAGCACCACCCGGCCCTGCGCGACCGGGATCAACCCCGCTGCCACTCGCCCGAGGGTGGTCTTGCCGGACCCGGATTCGCCGACCAGGCCCAGCACTTCACCAGGACGCACCTCGAAGGAGATGTCACGCGCGGCAGTGAAGGGACCGACCCCCAGCCGAGCCGGGTAGGTGACCTCGACGCCCTCGAAGCTCAGCACCGGGTCGGTCCCGGCCTCGAGCACTGGACCGGGCACCGTGATCGTTCCCGGCTCAGGCAGTCGCGGGACTGCAGCGAGCAGCTGTCGCGTGTAGTCATGCTGGGGCGCATCGAAGAGGGTCGCGATGTCCGCCTGCTCGACGACCTCCCCAGTCGGAGCACCAGCACTCGGTCGGCGGTCTGCGCCACCACCCCCATGTTGTGGGTGATCAGCAGCATCCCCATGCCGTTGCGCTTGCGAAGCCGGTCGAGCAGGGCCAAGATCTCGGCCTGCACCGTGACGTCGAGCGCCGTCGTCGGCTCGTCCGCAATGAGGAGGTCCGGCTCACCGGCGAGCGCGAGGGCGATGGCGACGCGCTGCTTCTGGCCTCCGGAGAGTTGGTGCGGGTAGTGGTCGACTCGGCGTTCCGGCTCCGGGATCTCCACCTCCTGCAGCAGTTCCACCGCCCTGGCGCGCGCCTGCGCCCGGCTGATCCGCGAGTGCGCCCGCAGCGCCTCCCGCAGCTGCCAACCGATGGTGCGGACGGGGTTGAGTGCACTCTGTGGCTCCTGGAAGACCAGCGCCACCTTGGACCCACGCACCTCCTGGAGGTGCTTCTCCGGTGCGCCCAGCAACTCCGAGCCGTCGAGCCGCACCGAGCCCGTGGCGTTGGCGCCGTCGGGCAGCAGCCCGAGCACGGCACGTGCGGTCATCGACTTGCCGCTGCCCGATTCGCCCACGAGGGCGACGACCTCACCGCGATGCACGGTCAGGTCGACGCGGCGTACGGCGGGGCGTGGCTGGGCGAAGTCGATGGCGAGCTCGGTGATCTCGAGCAGTGGGGTGGTCATGGATCTGCCTCCTCAGGGATGCAGGGTCAGGAACGGCGGGAGGCGGCCAGGGCCTGCGAGACGAGCAGGAAACCGAGCACGAGGACGGCGACGACGGCGAGCGGACCCACCCCGAGCAGCGGATCGGAGTAGATGTTGCGCGTGGCGTCGCGGATGAGGGAGCCGAGCGACGGATCCGGCTGGCTGATGCCGAGCCCCAGGAAGCTCATGGCTCCCTCGATGAAGACCGCGACGGAGAGCGAGAGCGCCAGCTGCACGGTCAACGGCTCGAGCGAGTTGGGCAGCACGTGCCGAGCCAGCACCCAACGAGAGCGTGCCCCCATCACGTGGGCGGCCTCGACGTACGGCAATTCACGGACCCGCATGACCGAGCTGCGGGTGAGTCGCCCGAAGGCCGGGATCTCGGCGATCACGATGACCACGGCGATGGTCACCGCACCGGGCCCGAAAACGGCGGCCAGCGCGATGCCCAGGATCAGCGCCGGGAAGGCGAGGATGACGTCGAAGATCCGCTGCGCCAGCACATCGGTGACCGACCACAGACTGGCCACGAGACCCAGCAGGGTGCCCACGGCGGCGCCGATCGGCACCGCCACGGCGATCACCAGCAGATCGATCCGGACACCGAAGAGCAACCGGGAGAAGATGTCGCGGTTCAGCTCGTCGGTGCCGAGCAGGTGATCACGGCCGGGCGGCAACAGGTTGGCGCCCTCGATCTGTTCGGTCGGCGAGTACGGCGCCAACCACGGCGCCAGCACCGCCGCCAGCGTGATCAGGCCGACGAGCACCATGCCGACCAGCCCGCGGCCGTGCAACAACGGATGCCGGCCCTTCGTGGCGGGCGGGTCGAGGACGGTGCCGAGGTCGGTCACCTCGTCCAACAGGATCTGCTCGGTCATGCTGCTGCTCCCAACCGCACGCGCGGGTCGAGCCACGCATGCACGACGTCGGTGAGCACCTGCACGACGACGAAGACCGCCACCGACAGCAGGAGCAGCACCTGGACCAGGGGATAGTCACGGTTGGAGATGGCTTGCTCGACCAGCATCCCCAGCCCGGGCCACGCGAAGATCAGCTCGATGAGCACGGCGCCGCCCAACAGCGCCCCGACCTGCAGGCCCAGCACGGTCACCGTGGCGGGCAGCGCATTGGGCAGGGCCTGGGTGAGCACGATCCGACGTCGGGAGATCCCCAGCGCGCGCGCCGTCGTCACGTAGGGCTGCCGGAGTTCGCTGCGCAGCGACTCGGTGAGGAACCGGGTCAGCACCGAGGCCCCGGGCAGGGAGAGGCAGATAGCCGGCAGGATCAGGTATTGCACGGTGATGTCGGGTGAGGCCCAGAAACCCTGCGGTGGCACCCCGCCGGCAGGCAGCAGCGGCCAGGTGACGGCGAACAGCACCACCAGGACCACGCCGGTGACGAACGGCGGGAGTGCGACCGCGACGGTGTTCATCGCCGACACGATCGCGTCGAGGACCCGAGACTGACTGAGCACCGACGCGACTCCGACCACCAGCGCGATGCCCGCGGCGATCAGCAGCGCGGTTCCGGCCAGTACGACGGTGTTGAGCGCGCCCGCACCCACGAGCTCGGAGATCGAGCCGCCGATCATGTAGGAGGTTCCGAAGTCCCCGGTCGCCATCGACCCCAACCAGTGGAAGTACTGCGTGATCGGGGAGCCGTCGAGACCGAGTTGGCTCCGGATGGCGTCCCGGGTCTCCGCGCTGGCGTCGGGGCCGGCGAGGGTGGCCACCGGGTCGCCGGGCACCAGCCGGACGAGGATGAAGACCAGGATCGAAGCGAGGAACAGCGTGATCAGCGCTGATGGCAGTCGCCGTACGACGTAGCGCACCATGTGATCACTTGCTCAGCGTGGTGTTGACGAGGTCGATCTCTCCGCGCTTGCTCCACTCGATGCCGCTCACGGACTTGCTCAGAGCAGACTCGGAGGTGGTCTCGACCAACTCGATGAGGAAGAGATTGTCGAGCAGTTCCTCGGAGAGCACGTCGTACGCCGCCAGTGCTTCCTCGCTGTGGCCATCGGCGATCTTCCACGCCGCCTCTGCTGCAGCCTTGTAGTCGGCGTCGACGAAGCGTGATGCGTTGTGGTCGGCGTTGAACGGGTAGGCGCTCACGCTGAGGGTGGAAGGGGTGTACTGGGCGAAGGCGTGCTCGGTGACCCACAGGGCGTCGTAGTCGGCGCCGATCAGCTTCTTCAGGAACTGGGAGTACTCGATGGGTTCGAGCTCGGTCTCGATGCCGACCTCGGCGAGGTTGGCCTGCACGATCTGGGCGACTGCTTCGTACTGCGGGTTGCCGGCGCCGTAGGTGATGGGGAGCTTCGGCACCGAGTGTCCCTTGAGGAGCTCCTTGGCCTTGGCCACGTCGCGTGCGTAGCGGTGGTCCAACTCGGCGTCATAGGCCGGCGAGTACTCGGGCCACGGGAGGTCGTGGGCGCGGGCCCGGCCGCGATAGACCTCCTTCGCGATGCGCTCCTTGTCGACCGCGTAGGCGATGGCCTGACGCACCTCGACATCGGCCAGGGCCGGATGGGTGACGTTGGTGCCGACATAGACCTGCGTCTCGAACCCGGTCAGCTTCTGCGTGTGGAACTGGTCGGACTTCTCCAGCTCCTCCAGGTCACGGGCGCCGGCCTGGAGGATCATGTCGACCTGACCGCCGCGCAGTGCCGAGACCGCGCTGGTGGTCTCCTTGATGATGCGCAGCTGGACACCGTCGAGCTTGGCCTTCTCGCCCCAGTAGTCGTCGTTGCGCGAGAACGTGAGCGCCTGATTGGGGGTCCACGAGTCGAAGACGAACGGCCCGGTGCCGATGTACTCCTTGCCGGAGGTGAAGTCGTCGATGGTCTCCGAGTCGATGATCGGCACCTGGTCGAGCAGGTCGAAGATGTTGGAGAGGGGTGGGCGAACTCCAGCACGATCCGATCAGGGTCACTGGTGTCGAAGGAGGTGATCGCCGCGGCGGTGCGCTGCAGTTGCGCGGCACGCACCGGGTCGGCGTACGTCTCCAGGCTGAACTTCACGTCCTCGGAGGTGAGATCACGCCCGCTGTGGAAGGCGGCCTCCGTCGAGAGGTCGAGCGTCAGCGACAGCCCGTCCTCCGCCAGCTCCCACGAGGTCGCCAACGACGGCTGGGGATCGAGCGAGTCGACCGGGTAGTCGATCAGCGTCTCGTAGACGAGCCCGATGACCGTGCTGGAGGGGCCGGCCCCGGAGTAGAACTGCGCGGGTGCGAGGTCGATGCCGGTCGCGGCCACCAACGTGCCGCCCTCGGACGCTCCTCCGGCGTTGCTGTCCTTCTGCTCGGCCACGGCCGAACTGCAGCCCACGAGCGCCAGGGAAGCCACGATCGCAGTGATGGCGCGGGTAGGAACTCTCATGACAACAGCCTTCCAAGTTTGTCTAGTGATTCGATGGACAAACCTAGGGGCGCCGATCGGCCGGCGGACCAATTCCGATCACCGTGATCCGAACTGGCTCACCCCGTTGCCTCCCAGGCGGTGACCAGGCCCACCGGATCGTCGTAGACCGGCCCCACCGCCAACGCGCAGGCCGCAACGGCCTGGATGTCGTCACCGAACCGAGTCACCGACACCGACCCGGGAGGCATCGATGAACTGCGCTCGAAACTGGCGATCACGTCAGTGAGGGCCGCGGGGAACCCGGTGAAGGCCTGCCCCACGAGCACGGTCCGATCAGGGCCGGTCATGTCGCGCACCCCAGCCGCCACCCGCCCGAGCACCTCTGCTCGTTCCACGAACATGCGGGTCGCCTGCGCATCGCCGGCCGCAGCCTTGGCCTGCAGCAGGCGCATCCGGGGCGCGTCGATCAAGCCGATGTCGACCGCCCGCGCCACGAGGGCATGGTCGCTCGCCGTCACCTCGAAGCAACCCGTGCGACCGCACTTGCAGCGCACCGAGCCGCCGGTCGGATAGTGCTCGAGGGAGTTCACCGTGCCCACTTCGGTCTGCTCACCCTTGTCGATCACGAGTGCGAAACCGCCAGTGTCGCGGGTGTAGACGTAGCAGGTGACTCCCCGGTGCCATGACGGCGATGGATGAACTCGGCGGCCGCCACCGCGGCGATGTGGTCGCCCGTCTCCACCGGGAGGCCGAGCACCGCCTCCAGCCCGGATGCGACACGGTCGGGATCGAGGCCGAGGGCACGCCACGGGGCGACCACGGCGGCCGACAAGGGGGTGCGCTCGAGATGGCGATTGAGCAGTGCCCCCACCGCATGGGCCAGGTCGACCCCGCCCATGCCTCCGGCGTGTTCGTGGCTGATCACGACCGAATCGACCACCCGACCCGAGATGTCACCGAGGGCAAGGGTGGTCGCCCAACGACCGATGTGGACACCGACGCAGGCATGGCGCGTCGTGACCAGGCCCACCGGAAGACTGGGCCGACCGAGTCGACCGTCGCGGGCTCGCTCCGGTCGCTCCCGCAGGAGCCCCACCTCGGCCAGCGCCACGACCGTGCGCGCCACCGTGGCCTGGCTCAGCCCCGTGGCGGCGGCGAGTTCCTCCCGAAAGACCACGCCGCGCCCGCGCACCTGCTCCAACACTCGACTGGCCGGGGACCCGAGGGCACCTCGAGTCACTGAGATCGTCTGCTTCACTGCGCTTACCACCTTATTTCTATCAACTTGGTTGAATTAAAGCAGGATGATTGACAGCGCCTCACCACATCCCACGAACCGGGACCGGCGCGCCCTCCGCTACGCTGGCCGCCGAGCAGACCCCTGCGGTCACTCGACGGGGCCCACGGCCCCTGGGCCCTTAGCTCAATTGGCAGAGCTCCGGACTTTTAATCCGTTGGTTGTGGGTTCGAGTCCCACAGGGCCTACCAACCCCTTCCCAGAGGGCGGACACCTGTCCGAATTTGGCCGGTTCCCCCAATAACCGCACGGAAGTTGCGTAGTTTTCTGTTCATGGGCGCAAGTGATGACCGCAGGCCGGTGATCTCGGCGAAGGAACGCCTGGCCGCGGCACGGCGGGAGCAGGTGCAACGTGAGGGCACCCCTGCCTCCCCTTCGTCGGTCGCTCCCGACCGCACTGCGTCCACCCCGGCTGCTCCGCCTGCCGACCGGTTGGACAACTCCAGCCCGCCCGATCCGGTGCTGATGGCGAAACTGGCGGCCCTGCGGGAGTCTGAGCGGTTGGCGCAACCTGCACCGGTGACACCAGCTGTCTCCGACCTCGACCTTGCCACCGATCCCGATCCTGGTCCCGGCCCCGGGAGCAGCGTCAAGGACCGCTTGGCGGCCCGTCGCGCAGAGCTCGGGCAGGTACGTCGCGACGCGAGTGCCGACGTACTCGGCGCCCTGGGAGCCACGGCGCCCCCTCCTGAGGAGGACGCAACTCCACCGGAACCGCCCCAGGAGCCGGTCGACCCACCGGACCAGCCTGCCACCGGCGCAGAGATCGACCTGATCACCGCGCTGCGCGACCTGCCGGCGCAATCGGCAGCCGCTGAGCCCGAGCCGACCCAGCGCGTAAAGGGCAAGCACAAGGCCGTCCCGGTGTCCGAGGCGCCGCAGGAGGAGGTGGACGGTTCCATCGATCCGGCACTGCGAGCGACGCTGCGTGCCGTCGAAGCAGCCGAGGCCCGTGATGCGACTGGCAAGCCCGGATCCAGGATCGGCCGGTTGCGTCGGGCAGCCGCGCCCACCACGCCCACCACCACGGCCCCGACCCCAGCGGAACCGGGGGCCGTCGAGGTGCCCGAGATCGTCGAGGCGCCCGGGGTCGCTGAAGTGTCCGAGGTCGCTGAAGTGTCCGAGACCGCAGAGGTCGCTGAGGAGGCGATCCCCCTCGACTCCGCTGTCGCCGCTGCCCTGCGGGCGAGCCTCGACGCCCGCGAGGCCCGCCGGGCCGGCCTGCGTGACCACTCCACCAAGGACGCACCCGTCCAGGAGGAACCCAGCGCCGACGAACTGCTGGCCCTGGTCAGCAGGTCTGCCGACGAGGCCCGAGCGCGCCGTGAAGCCGAGCACGCCGGGTCCCAGCAGGCCACACCCGAGAAGACCGAGGAAGCGCCCGCGACCTCGATCTCGGCAGCCACCACCGCCGCCCAGGCCTCCTCGGTGGAGGCGGCAGCCGTCATCGCGCCGGCCGGCAAGCTCGCTCCAGCACCCGACGTACCGGAGCAACCTCGGGAGTCCAGCGCCGCGAGGGTCGAGGCGAACCCGAAGTCGGACCCCGGTCTTCGACTCCGTGGCCGCGAGATCGACAGCGCACCCACCTCCCCAAGGCTCCGCCGGGCGTGGTGCAGTTCTCGCCACGACGCTCGACGCGACAGCTCCTGGGTGCCCTGTGCCTCCTGGCACTCCTGGGCGCCGTCGGCACCGGGCTGCTCGCCTGGGACACCCGCGACACCGTGGACATCGCGATCGCCGGCACCTTGGCACTACTGACGTTGATCCTGTGGAGCGCGTTCTCGACGGCAGCACCGGCCAAGCTCAGCATCGACCGCGGCGTCCTCGATGTCACCGCGCGGGAGAGCCGCCACCGGTTCGACCTGTCCAGCCCCTACACCGAGATCACCACCAAGGGAGCGCCCGGCAGGCGCGGATGGCAGGTGCTGATCCATCGGCGCAGCATGAAGCCCTTCGTGATCGACTCGTCCATGGTCAACCCGGAGGAGTTCCAGGCAGTGCTCGACCACTACCGCGAGATCGCTGCCGAACAGGCCGCTGAGAACGAGCGGCGCCGTGAGCGTCGCTGAGATCACGCGCCGAGCGGTGGGACGGGCGAACCAGCGCAAACGAGACCGACTTAGAGTGCAAACATGTTCGACGCCGACATCACAGACCTGAACTCCGACGACGTGGCTCGTGAACAGCAGGTCGCGGGCGGGATGGCGCAGGCCACCCGGGGGCTGGTCGACGCCGTGATCCGCTCGACGGTCTCCGACCAGGAGATGCTGGCGATCACTGCCGAGATCGAGAAGCTCACCGCCCGGTTGCGGGTCAGCCAGATCCCCGGGTCGTTCGGGGTCAAGCACACCCCCGACGGCACCGTTCGTGGCTACGGCAACGCGGTCGTGGGGTTGCGCAACGCGGTGGCACCTCCCGTCAAGGTCCTCCAGAGCCCCGAGGGCCGCGCCTGGGCCGACATCCACCTGGGTGCCGCCTACGAGGGTCCGCCCGGCCTCGTCCACGGCGGCGTCAGCGCCCTGGTCCTCGACCAGGTCGCCGGCGAGGCAGCCGCAGCCGGGGGCACCCCGGGCATGACCGGCACCTTGACCCTGCGCTACCGCCGGGGCACGCCGCTGGGCGACCTCCGCGTCGAGGCCTGGACCACCGGTCACGAGGGCTACAAGACGTTCATCAGCGGCGCCATCTCCGACGCCGAAGGCCCCACCGTCGAGTGCGAAGGCATCTTCGTCCTCCCCGCTGGGCCCGCGAGGGCACCCAGCCCCCGCGCTTCGAATGACCCCCGAAATGCCGGATCGTCCCTAACAGATTTGTAGTTCTCCAGCTGCAACTACAAATCTGTTAGGGACGATCGCGATATTTCCGAGGTTTACTGACGAGGTGTCAAGAACGCGGGGGTCAGGCCTTGACGGCGGGCTGGTCTTCGGCGACGCCGCGGGCACCCTGGTCGGTGAGGCGGCTCTCCTCAGCGGCGACGGCCTCGAGTTCGGCACGACGTTCGGCGTCACGCTTGGCGATGAAGGCATCCATCTCACCCGGCTCACTGACCAGGTCGGAGGTGCCACGCTCCAGCCGTTCCAGCGCTTGGCGGGCGAAGATCTGCTGCTCGGTGACGGTCCGCTCGGAGCGGTCGTTGCCGATGAAGGTGATGGCCCACGACAGCAGCGCACCGACCCGGTTCTTGAAGCCCGTCAGGTAGACGAGGTGGACGGCGAGCCACATCAGCCATGCGAGGCTCCCGTTGAGCTTCAGGCTGCCGACGCTGGCCACAGCGCGGAACTTGCTGATGATCGCCATCGAGCCCTTGTCGAAGTACTTGAACGGGCCCTGCGGCTGCTTGCCACGGATCCGCCCGTCGATCTCCTTGGCGGCGTACTTGCCACCCTGGATCGCGACCTGGGCAACTCCCGGGAGGTGGTCGAGGCTGATCATGTCGCCGAGGACGAAGACCTCGGGGTGCCCCGGCAGCGTCAGGTCGGGATTGACCGAGATGCGGCCGGCACGGTCGAGCGGAGCACCGGTCTGCTCGGACAGGGTCTTGCCCAGCGGGTTGGCCTGCACGCCGGCGGCCCAGATCTTGGCGACGGAGTCGATACGGCGGACCGTGCCGTCCTTGTCCTTCACCTCGAGGCCACGCTCGTCGACGGCGGTCACCATCGCACCGAGCTGGACCTCGACACCGATCTTCTCGAGCTCGCCCTTGGCCTTGGCGCCGAGCTTGGCACCGAACGGCGGCAGCACCTGCGGCGCGGCGTCGAGCAGGATGACCTTGGCCTTGCGGGTGTCGATGGACCGGAAGTCGCGCTTCAGCGTCTTGTGCGCCAGCTCGGCGATCTGTCCGGCCATCTCCACGCCGGTCGGGCCCGCACCGACGACCACGAAGGTCAGCAGGTGGTCGTAGTCCTCACCGCGGGCGGCTGCGTTCTCAGCCATCTCGAAGGCGCCGAAGATACGGCCCCGGAGCTCGAGCGCGTCATCGATGCTCTTCATGCCCGGTGCGTACTCGGCGAAGTGATCGTTGCCGAAGTAGGACTGGCTCGCGCCAGCAGCCACGACGAGGGTGTCGTAGGAGGTCACGGTCTCGCGTCCGAGCACGTTGTGCTTGACGGTGCGCGTCTCAAGATCGACGTCGGTGACGGTGCCCAGTAGGACCTGGGCGTTCTTCTGCTTTGCCAGCACCTCACGTGTGGGCGGGGCGATCTCGCCCTGGGAGAGGATGCCGGTGGCCACCTGGTAGAGAAGGGGCTGGAAGAGGTGATGCGTGGTCTTGGCGACCATCGTCACCTCGACGTCGGATCGGCGAAGGGCCTTGGTGGTGAACAGACCACCGAAGC
The DNA here is from genome assembly GCF_021555175.1 of Nocardioides alcanivorans. Taxonomy (GTDB): domain Bacteria; phylum Actinomycetota; class Actinomycetes; order Propionibacteriales; family Nocardioidaceae; genus Nocardioides; species Nocardioides alcanivorans. The sequence continues at coordinate 310,405 of NZ_JAKGRW010000019.1, forward strand.
CGGATCCGATGATGACGACCTTGTGTTTGTCGTTGATGTCGCTTCCCATTCCCAAGCGGGCCTTTCTGGAGTTCTTGGTCCTTGACCAGTGTCCCACTCGGTGGGACGCCTGCCGAATCGGCGCTGTTCACGCCGGGCAGCGGTGTCGCCAACGTCACCCGTGAGTCCTGTCGGCCGAGCGCAGCGAGGCTGGTTTGAGTCCCAGCAGAGCGGGGTAGTCGTCCATCGTTCCCCGCTCAGGGGGAACCGACAAGGGAAGGCATGCGTCGCTGAGCCCGACGACCCTGACACTGCAGACCGGCCCGCAGTCCGCGCAGGACGCGCGACGCTGGGCCGCTGATGCCTGCCTGAAACTGGGTCGGCCCGATCTCGTTGCCTCCGCGCAGTTGGCGATCTCCGAGCTCGTCACCAACGCCCTCCTCCATGCAGCGCCGCCGATCTCGCTCAGCGTGCACGGCACTGCGGAACATCCACGCTTCGAGGTCTCCGACGGCTCTGCGGCGCCACCGGTCCCCAACCCGCGTCCGGCAGCAGACGACCTGGACGATCTCGACGAGAGCCTCTCCACGATCGGTCGGGGCCTGACGCTCGTGGCGATGAGTTCCACCGCCTGGGGCGCCTACATCCGCAGCGGTGGCAAGACCGTCTGGTTCGAGCCTGCCGTCGGCCTCATCGAGCACCCCACTTTCCTCGGCGAGATCCACGAGGGGACCTTCGCCCCGTCCCACACCCCGCCCCCTGCCGACGCCGTCACCGTGCGGCTCCTCGCCTTCCCCCTCGCCCGGTACGTCGAGTGGCGGAGTCACTTCCGCGACCTCCAGCGAGAGCTGCGCTTGCTGGCCCTCGCCCATGAGACGACCTATCCGCTGGCGCGGGAACTGTCGGACTTCCTCAACACCTTCTCCGAGCGGCTGCGACGATGGAGCAACCTGGCCGATCCGGCGAACCAGATCGACAGCGACAACACCCTGACTCTCCAGGTGGCACCCGACATCGTCGGGGTGCTGGAGCAGATGACCGGGGTGCTGGAACTCGCTGATGCCTTCTGCCGTCAGGAACGGATGCTGACTCCGCCGAGCAGTCCCGACAACGTGGCGTTCCAGTCGTGGCTCTTCACCCAGACGATCAGCCAGGTGGGGGCGCCGACCCGGTGCCCTGGCAGGACCCTCCGTCACGGTGAGCGCTCAGCCGTAGCCGAGTTCGTGCAGTCGGGCCTCCCCGATGCCGAAGTGGTGGGCCACCTCGTGCACCACCGTGATCCGAACCTGCTCGACGAGGTCATCCTCGTCCTCGCAGAAGTCGAGCAACGGCTGTCGGAAGATGAAGATCCGGTCGGGCATGTCGGCGTGGTTGGCACCACGCTCGGTCAGTGCGACGCCGTCGTAGAGGCCCAACAGGTCGTCGGGCTCACCGGGAAGCGGATGGTCCTCGACCAGCACCACGACGTTGTGCACCAGCGCGGTGATCTCGTCGGGTATCTCGTCGAGGGCGCGGTCGACCAGTGCCTCGAACTCGTCACGCCCCACCGCCAACATGCCCCCGACGCTACCGAGGCGGGGAAAGTGCCTTCTCCCCGCCCAGTCGCGCCAGGTCTGCAGCAGCGTGGCCGCGGGCTGTCGAGCGCTGGTCGCCGACGGCATTGCTGCCTCGCCAGGTGCCCCGGATGCCGTGCTGGCGCACCATGTGGTCGAAGAAGTCGTGCACCTCGACGTCCTTGGCCGTCAGCGCCAACGACTTCGACGCGCTCACCCGACCGGTCTGGTCGTCGACCCGCTCCTCCAACGCGCCCGCACTGACCTGCGCTGCCCGTTGCGCCTCCTCGAGCCGCTGGCCGATGCGGGTGGTCCACCCTGCGTAGAAGGCTGCACGAGCAGTGCGACCGTGGACGGGCCGGTGAGCTCCGGACCGGATATAGGCATCGGCGTCGGCCACCATCTGCACGACGAGGGACACGTAGAGCGCCTTGGTCACGTCGATGTCGCCCTGGAATCCGTAGAGCGTCACACCGGTGTTGTCAGTGCGGATGCTGCACCGCAGGTCGTTGGCGCGCGCGATCGCCAGCATGAGCTCCACGAAACGCACATTGGACTGTTTGCCGCGGTGGCCGAGCTTCACCGCTTCGAAGGTCGGAGCGACCTGCGCGCCCTCCACTCCCGCGTGGGCGGCGCGGGCGACTGCCAACTCGATCGAGTGGGTCGTCGCCAGTTCCTGGGCCTTGGCGAAAAAGGCATCGCGCTCCGCCTCGGTGGACGCACCCTCGGCATGGCGCAGCAACTTGCCGACCTTGGCCAGCATCCCGTCGTCAGCACCGCGCCGATCGAGGCCGACCTGGTCGTAGGCCTCGCGCAGCATCGCCGCGATCTCGCGCCACCCGATGTCTTCGAGGAGCTGGACGAAGGTCGCACGGAAGCCCTCGCCGTGTGCATCGATGATCGTGCCGTCGACACCGGTGTTGAGATGATGCGCCAGCTCGTGGAGCACCACGAGGCCGCGCAACGCCCAGGCACCGCCCCGCTCACGCTCCGGCAGGAAGATGATGTCGTCGCTGTAGCTCGCCTTCTTCCAGCCACGGCTGGGTACGACGAGCACCTCCCGCCGCTCGCGTCCCCGGTAGGGCGACCCGAACTCCCGGCCCTGCCGCTGCAGCCGCTCCATCACTTGCGCGACGAACGACGCCACCTCGACCGGCCGGGAGAAGCGGGGTTCCGTCTCCGGGGTGAAGGTCATCGGCCGGGTCTGCCCATCGCGCTGCGAGGTGACCCGGACCTCTCCCGTCTCGGGCACCACGGCATCGAGCCAGGCCGCCACCATGTCTTCGGCGGCATAGGTCGTCTTCTGGTCCGGGTCCACGCCCTGCAGGATGCCAGAGCGCACCGACACCTCCCGGACCCGGACACGATGCCGGTCCACCGCCGTGGAGAACACCCTCGAGAACGACTCGAGGCCCACACCGTGACGGTGTGGACCTCGACTCTGCTGCGACCCTGACGAGACTCGAACTCGCGACCTCCGCCGTGACAGGGCGGCGCGCTAACCAACTGCGCTACAGGGCCATCGCTTCCGTGGGGAAGCGAGTGGAACTCTAACCCATGCCCCCCGGTGATCCGCAAATCGAGGCTCACTCGCACTCCGGCGTACCCCGTTCTCGGCCGCCCCGGAAGCAGTTGAGCCTCCGACCCGGCCGGGTCGGAGGCTCAACTGAGGCGTACCCCCAACGGGATTCGAACCCGTGCTACCGCCGTGAAAGGGCGACGTCCTAGGCCACTAGACGATGGGGGCCCGCACGATCCGACTTCGATCGTGCCCACAAAGCATAGGGGTAGGGACCCGGGAGCACCAAAGGCGCCTCCCTCACGGCGCCTCGGGCAGCCGCCCAGCCCACGCCGGGCACCACGTTTTCGCATCGAGGGCACCCTGCGGTAATGTTTCGCCCGGCTTGGCCAGGTAGCTCAGTTGGTACGAGCGACCGACTGAAAATCGGTAGGTCGGCGGTTCGACCCCGCCCCTGGCCACCACCGCGAGGCCGCGGAACCCAGGTTCCGCGGCCTCGATCCATTCTGCGCCGTGCGGCCGCCGCCTGGGCACCGCTGTGCGAGCCGCGGCGCCGTCACTCCGGACAGCGGGCATCGTTGGGTGCGTGATGGACATCGACGAGCAGCTCCGGACAGCTACCCCGGCAGGCAACCCGGCGTACGCCGAGGCTCCGGAGGACGGCGAGGCCGGCCCCGCACCCCTCGACTTCCACCGCTTCGGCGCCGACTTCATCCGACTGGTGCTGCACAAGCAGCGCGTCACCGAGTCGATTGACCGGGTGCTGGGTCAGGAGTTCCGACTCGGCCCCATCGGTGCCGGGCCGGGCCGCAAGGTGGCGAAGGCGATCGCCACCGGTCACTTCCAGCCGTCCTTCGGCCACGAACTCGACGACGGACGCTCCGGCTTCAAGGTCTTCGTGCCTGTCGCGGTGACCTTCGACCTCGACCTGCGCGTCGACCAGATGCGCTTCGAGGCCGACGTGGTGATCCCCCTGACGGTCCTGACCCGGCTGGAGGAGCCGGTCACGATCGTGTGGGACATCGTGGCGCCCGACGAGTCCGAGGTGCGGCTGGAGGTGCGCAGTTCCACGGTCCGCTCGGCAGCGTTGCAACGGATGGTCGGGCTCGACGGCGAGCTGCGGCGCTTCATCCTGAGGTTCATCGCACGCGAGCTCGACAAGCCCCACGTGCAGAAGGCCCGCCGCATTCCCCTCGTGCCGTTGATCGACGCCGCGTGGCCGGTCATCGCCGCTCAGTTCCTCCCCAACTCCCCCGACGAGCGGCAGGCTCCGCAAGACTGAGCACGTGCTCCCCGGCCCCTTCCGCCTCGTCCGCCGCACCCGCCCGGTGCGCCTGGTCAGCGACGTCCCTCCCGGCCCCGACCGCCGCATCCCCTCCCGCGCAGTCGAGGTGGCTGCCTCGGGACCGCGTACGACCGTGACCCTTCGGGAGCCCGCGCTGCGCGCCGAGGGCTGGTACGACGCCACGCAGGGCCGCGCTGGCATCGACCTGGTCGGCGCCATGGGGCAACGCACCCGACACACGTCGCGGCGCCCGCCTCGAGCACCGGGAGCCGTGAGCCGGGTGGCGCTCACCCTCACCGGGCGACAGGTGACCCTGTTGACCTGCGGCCCGCAGGTCGGCGAGGAGTGGACCGTCCGGGCTCGCGTCGACCTCAGCCACACCCCCGGCCCAGGCGGGGTCACCGCGCTCGCGCCCGACGAACTGCAGGTGGAGACCGACGCACGGGTGCTGGCCGAGGGACGTTTCGGCCAGTTGGGCCTGCGCGACCTCCATCTGGTCACCCACGCGGAAGGAGAGCCGGTGCGGGTCGACGGCTGCTTGTTCTTCACCGCCACCCACGCAGGCCCGGGCTTCTTCGCCACCGCTCACTGCGGCGTCTGGCGCTTCGACCCGCAGACCTTCGACCTCACCCACACCGCCGACCTGTGGTTCGAACGCGACGGCGGAGTGTGGGGCGACCACGCCGTCCACTTGGTGCGCGACGAGGGCCAGTGGCTGGTCACCGCTTCGACGTGGGGCGACTTCGACCACGACGACGTCGGCATCACGCTGAGTCGGTCCGGAGCCGACCTGCTGACCGGCGAGCACGTGCTCAACTGCGCCGCGCTCGACCTCACGGGCACGGTCACCGAAGGCGTGGCCGCGTGGGATCCGCACCTGACCCGCATCGACGGGCACTGGCACCTGGCCTTCGTGGTGGCCAGCGAGTTCTTCGTCTTCAGGCCGGTCCTGGCCAGGGCACGCCATGGTGGCTCCCCGCCCGTGCGCAGGGCACCCGACGCATCAGGCAGCGCCTGGGAGCTCCTCGGCGACGCCCGGGACCGAGTCGCGACCGAAGGCACTCAGATCCTGCGCATCGGCGACGACTGGCGAGTGCTGGCCAGCGACGGTCGCGACAATCCGGCGTCGTTGCGCAAGCGCTTTCCGGTGTTCGACCTGCGGATGCAGGAGGTCGGAACCCTCGCGGCGCCGTACCCCTCGAACCTGCCGTGGCCCTCGCTCGTCCGCGACGGGAAGCGGTGGTTGATGGTGACCTTCGACGGGACCCGACACGGCGGACGAGTGGCCGGCTACGGCACCCACGGCGACGTCCTGGTGCTCGCGACGCCCTGAGCACGGTCCTGGGCCCGGAAACGACCGAGCCCAGCCCGCCGGTCGGCATCACGCCGATCGGTGGGCCGGGCCTCGTTCGCCTGGGGACCTACTCCCCCGATTGTTCCTGCAGCAGCGACATGATCTCCTCCTTGCGGAAGCGTCGATGGCCTCCGAGAGTCCTTATCGAGCTGATCTTGCCGGCCTTTGCCCATCGGGTGACTGTCTTGGGATCCACCCGAAAGAGCGCAGCGACCTCTGCAGGTGTCAACAGGTTGTCGACTTCTCCGCCACTCATGGATCCACTTTCATCAGGGAATACGTCCTGATTGTCGAGTCTGACACACACGACAACCTTCACCCTCTGCCCACCGCCAGTGCGCGGCAAACTGAAGTGACCCGATCGTGACACCTCCGACGCCGTTGCCCGGTGCCCGTCTCGTAGAGTCGTCAGTAGTGAGTCGCGTCACCCCTGCGGCCCACGGACACCAGTGCCGGTCACCCCCGGCCGAACGACGGAAAGGTCGACCCATGACCATCGACATCCTCGACTCCGAGCACGAACAGGTGCTCTTCTGCCACGACGAGGCCAGCGGTCTGCGTGCGATCATCGCGATCCATTCCACCGCACTCGGCCCCGCGCTGGGCGGCACCCGCTTCCATCCGTACGTCGACACCGCCGCGGCAGTCGACGACGTGCTCAACCTCTCCCGCGGCATGACCTACAAGGCTGCGCTGGCAGGTCTCGACCTGGGTGGCGGCAAGGCGGTGATCCTGGGCGATCCGCACACCGGCAAGTCCGAGGCACTGCTGCGCGCCTACGGCCGCTTCGTGGAGTCACTGGGTGGCCGCTACGTGACGGCGTGCGACGTCGGCACCACCAGCTTCGACATGGACGTCATCGCCCGCGAGTGCAGCCACGTCACGGGACGCACCGTCGCCCATGGTGGCGCCGGCGACTCGTCCGTGTTGACCGCCTACGGCGTCTTCCAGGGCATGCGGGCAGCCGCCGAGGCCACCTGGGGCACCACCAGCCTGCAGGGACGGCGCGTCGGCGTCGTCGGGGTGGGCAAGGTCGGTCGCCACCTCGTCGGACACCTCGTCAGCGACGGCGCCGACGTCGTCGTCACCGACGTGTGGCAACCGGCACTCGAGCGCGTGCGCGACGAGTTCCCCTCCGTCGCCGTGGTGGCGTCGGCCGCGGCGATGCTCGACGAATCACTCGACGTCTACGCCCCGTGCGCCCTCGGCGGTGCCCTGGACGACGAAGTGGTCGACCGTCTCACCGCCGAAGTCGTCTGCGGTGCCGCCAACAACCAGTTGGCGCATCCCGGCATCGAGAAGGCACTGGAGGGCCGCGGCATCCTCTACGCACCCGACTACTGCGTCAACGCCGGCGGCCTCATCCAGGTCGCCGACGAGTTCGAGGGGTTCTCCTTCGAACGTGCCCAGCAGCAGGCGAGCGGCATCTTCGACACCACCCGCGCGGTCTTCGAGGCTGCTCGCAGCGACAGCGTCCCGCCTGCTGTCGCCGCCGACCGGCTGGCCGAACGTCGCATCCGCGAGATCGGCCGGCTCCGGTCGGTCTGGCTGCCACACTGACCAACCCGACCTCGCGCCGGCCCCCATGGGGCTGGCGCGAGTCACGCACCCGTCACGTCACTGGGACTGACGGGCACTCGGGTGACAGAGCCGAGAATCGGTGGATTCGGGCTCAGTCGCGTGAGTCGGAGTAGTCCGCGTAGTCGTCGTAGACCTCGTCGTCGGGCGACGAGTCAGTCTGCTTCGGGCCCGGAGACCCATGCAGTTCCTGAGCCAGTGCGGAGAAGTCCGTCTCGTGAGTCCGGTACTTCAGGTCGCGAGCGACCTTCGTCTGCTTGGCTTTGGCTCGGCCGCGTCCCATAGGATCGACCCCTTCACGCGCTCGGCCGGGGACGGTTGTCCGTTAACCCACGGCTTCTTGGTCTGGATATCTCGTGGGGCCAACGCTACCCGAGGCGTGGTTGGGAAGCGAACCGGGCCGCCTCCCGGCGGTTCGCCGAGGTGGTACCACGCCGCCCCTCACCTCGCGGTAGTGGCTTCCACACGCCGGTTCACGGCAGGCTGGCGCCACGACGGTTCGTGGGAACCGCTTCACGGCACCGGGCAGCCGGAGGGTCATCGCATGGGTTCGCTGGTGGCGCTCCAGCCGCGCGGGCGTCGGGTCGTGGCCGGATGCGTCACCAACCGGGGTGCTGACCGGCGAGCGTGACCTCGCCGGGAGCGCCCTGGGTGCCGACCTCGACAGCGCCGGCGACCCATGCCTTGATGCCGTTCTCCGCCAGCAGCTCGATGGCGCGGTCCGCGTCGTCGGCTGCGGTCAGGGAGATCATGCCGACGCCACAGTTGAGGGTCATCTCGAGGTCTTCCTGGGCGACCGAGCCGACCTGGCGCACCAGGTCGAAGATCGGCTGCGGGGTCCAGGTGGAACGGTCGAGGCGGGCGTGGAGGCCCTCGGGCATGACCCGGGCGAGGTTGGCCGCGAGGCCACCGCCGGTGATGTGCGACATCGCGTGGGTCTCGGTGCCCTTGGCAATGGCCAAGCAGGCCTTGGCATAGATACGCGTCGGTTCGAGGAGCTCCTCGCCCAGGGTGCGACCGAGTTCGGCCACGTCGCGGTCGAGCTGCCAGCCTGCCGTGTTGAGCAGCACGTGCCGCACCAGCGAGTAGCCGTTGGAGTGCAGGCCACTGGCCTCCATGGCGATGACCACGTCACCGGCGCTGACCAGCTCGGCGCCGAGCAATTCGGAGGCCTCGACCACACCGGTGGTCGAGCCGGCGACGTCGTACTCGTCGGGCTCGAGGAGGCCAGGGTGCTCGGCCGTCTCGCCGCCGACGAGGGCGGTGCCAGCCAGCACACAGGCCTCGGCAATGCCCTTCACGATCGCTGCGATGCGTTCGGGCACGACCTTGCCAGTGGCGATGTAGTCGGTGAGGAAGAGCGGCTCGGCGCCGCAGACGACCAGGTCGTCGACGAGCATGCCGACGAGGTCATGGCCGATGGTGTCGTGCTTGTCCATCGCCTGGGCGATGGCGACCTTGGTGCCCACGCCGTCGGCGGAGCTGGCCAGCAGCGGACGCTCGTAGGACTTCAACGCAGAGGCGTCGAACAGGCCGGCGAACCCGCCGATGCCGCCGACCATCTCGGGGCGGCGCGCCTTCTCGATCCAGGTCTTCATCAGCTCCACGGCACGGTCGCCGGCCTCGATGGACACCCCGGCCTGGGCGTAGGCGTTCTGCTGGCTCATCTCTCTCCTGAATACGACGAAGCGCTGAAAATGGTGCAGGTCACGGACGGTCGAGCGACTCACCGGCGCCAGCGCCGGTGAGCGAGGTGGCCAGGCCCTCGGCCTCCACCTCCGTGGACTCGAGCAGGTTCTTGCCGATCAGGGTCGACTCGGGCAACGGCACCGGGTAGACGCCGTCGAAGCAGGCGCGGCAGAGGTTGTCGTTGGGGACCTTCGTCGCCTCGACGAGCTCCTCGAGGCCGATGTAGCCCAAGGAGTCGGCGTCGATGGAGCGGCAGATCTCGTCGTTGGTGAGACCGTTGGCGATCAGCTCCGCGCGCGTGGCGAAGTCGATGCCGTAGAAGCAGGGCCACTTGACCGGCGGCGACGAGATGCGCACGTGCACCTCCTTGGCCCCGGCCTCGCGGAGCATCCGCACCAGGGCCCGCTGGGTGTTGCCGCGCACGATCGAGTCGTCGACGACCACGAGCCGCTTGCCCTCGATGACGTCGCGCAGCGGGTTGAGCTTGAGGCGGATGCCCAGCTGGCGAATCGTCTGCGACGGCTGGATGAAGGTGCGACCCACGTAGGAGTTCTTGACCAGCCCCATGCCGTAGGGGATGCCGGAGGCCTCGGCGAAGCCGATGGCCGACGGAGTGCCGGACTCCGGCACCGGGATGACGAGGTCGGCGTCGGCAGGGAAGGCCTTGGCCAGGCGCCGGCCGATCTCGACGCGGACACTGTGGACCCGCTGGCCGGTGATGAGGGTGTCGGGGCGCGCCAGGTAGACGAACTCGAAGAGGCAGTGCTTGGGCGCCGGCTCGGCGAAGATGCGTGAGCGCAGCCCGTCCTCGTCGATGATCACCATCTCGCCGGGCTCGATCTCACGGATGAACGAGGCACCGACGATGTCGAGCGCCGCGGTCTCCGAGGCGACGACCCAGCCGCGCTCGAGCCGCCCGAGGACCAACGGACGGATGCCCTGGGGGTCGCGAGCGGCGTACAGGGTCTGTTCGTCCATCCAGACGAAGCTGAAGGCGCCCTTCACGTCGGGGAGCAGCTCCATGGCCTTCTCCTCGACCGTGGAGTCGGGGTGGTGGGCCAGCAGTGCGGTGACGACGGAGGTGTCGTTGGTGGACTCGATCTGGCCGGCGGTGCTCAACAGCGCGGCCCGCTCGGCCAACTCTGCGGTGTTGGTCAGGTTGCCGTTGTGAGCCAGGGCGATCGACCCCTGGGCCGTGGGGTGGAAGGTCGGCTGGGCGTTGTGCCAGGTGCTGGCACCGGTCGTCGAGTAGCGAGCGTGACCGATCGCGAGGAAGCCCTTGAGGGACTCCAGCGTCGACTCGTCGAAGACCTGCGAGACCAGGCCCATGTCCTTGTAGACGAGGATCTGGCGACCGTTGCTGACCGCGATCCCCGCCGACTCCTGGCCGCGGTGCTGCAGGGCATAGATGCCGTAGTAGGTGAGCTTGGCGACGTCTTCACCGGGCGCCCACACACCGAAGACGCCACAAGCGTCCTGGGGGCCCACGTCGTGTGGGTCGAGGGCCGTGGTGAGGCGGCCGTCGCCACCCTTGCGCGTGTTGCTGGGCTGAGGCACGTGACGATTCTACGGGCGGTTCGGCGCTGGGGCACATCCTCGTCCCGGCTGACCACATGGCAGGACGTCGGGTGTGACGTCCTGCACTGCGACCGCTCCGGCTGCCGGGGTGCAGGACCTCCGGACCACGTGGTGCCGACCCGGGCTCACTCGTGCGCCAGGCCTCCGAGGTTGGCCAGCAACAGCGTCTCGGCGAGGCAGACCTTGGCGAACTCGGCCAGGTGCAGGCCCTCGTTGGCTCCGTGCGCGCGGGTGTCGGGATCCTCCACGCCGGTGACCAGCACGCTGGCCTGCGGGAAGGCCTCGAGGAAGGCGGCGATGAACGGGATCGAGCCGCCGACACCCATGTCGACCGGGTCCGTGCCGTCCCACGCCTCGCGGAACGCGTCGCGCGCCACGTCGTACGCCGGGCCGTCGGCCTGGATCTGGGTGGCCTCGCCGGTGTCGACGACGGTCGTGGTGAGGGTGGCGCCCCAGGCGACGTGCTTCTCGAGGTGGGCCTGCAGCGCGGCGAGCGCATTGGCGGAGGTGTCGGCAGGGGCGGTGCGCAGGCTGAACCTGGCCCGCGCTGCGGCGACGAGGGTGTTGGAGGCACCGTCGACCTGCGGGGCGTCGAAACCGGTGATGCTCAGGGCCGGCTGCGTCCAGAGCCTTTCGACGACCGGGCCGGTGCCGATCCACTCGACGCCGGGCGCGGCACCCGACTCGGCACGCAGCCGCTCCTCCGGGTAGTCGACGTCGGCGGCGGGGCTGCTCTTGAGGCCCTCGATGACCAGGTTGCCCCGGTCGTCGAAACAGGACGAGATGAGGCGGCTCAGGGTCATGATGGCGTCGGGGACGAGGCCGCCCCACATGCCGGAGTGGACGGCGTGGGTGAGGGTGCGTACCTCGACGTCGAGCCGGACCAGGCCCCGGAGGCTGGTGGTCAGCGCCGGGACGCCGATGTCCCAGTTGCCCGAGTCCGCGATGACGATGACGTCGGCGCGCAAGCGGTCGGCGTACTGCTCGAGGAGCTCGGGAAGCGTGTCGGAGCCGACCTCCTCCTCGCCCTCGATGAACATCGTGACGCTGACCGGAAGGTCGTCGCCCAGCGCACGGATCGCCGCGAGGTGGGCGATGATGCCGGCCTTGTCGTCGGCGGCGCCGCGACCGTAGAGCCGCTCACCGACCTCGGTGGGCTCGAACGGCGGGGTGTCCCAGTCGGCGTGGTCGTTCTCGGGCTGCACGTCGTGGTGGGCGTAGAGGAGAACCGTCGGTGCACCCTCCGGCCCGGCCTTGTGGGCGATGACGGCCGGCGCTCGGCCGTCCTCGCAGGCGCTCACGATCTCGGTGTCGAAGCCCTCGGCGACGAAGAGGTCACGGGTCTTCTCCGCGCTCCTGCGCACCTCCCCAGCCCGCGCCGGGTCGGCGCTCACCGATTCGATCCGGACCAGCTCCTCCAGGTCCTTGCGGAGAGCCGGCATGAGGTCGTTCAAACGGTTGCGGAAGGCGTCGATCTGGGTCACCCCAGCACCTTATCCCGGTGGGGATTTCGGGGTAGTCCCTGACGATTTTGTAGCGAAATCGCGACTTCACTACAAGTTTGTCCGGGACTACCCCCGAGGCCAGGGGCCGGCTGCTCCGCTCAGGCGAGGCCCTCCGTGCCGGCGGCGGCACGGTACTCGGCAAGGAACTCCGCGATCCGACCGATGGCTTCCTCGAGCATCGCGACGTCGGGCAGGCAGACGAGGCGGAAGTGGTCGGGGGTGGGCCAGTTGAAGCCGGTGCCGTGGGTGACGAGGATGTGCTTGGCCCGCAGCAGGTCGATCACGAACTCCTCGTCGTCCTTGATCGGATAGATCTCGGGGTCGAGCTTCGCGAAGACATAGAGGGCACCGCGGGGCCGCACGGCGCTGACACCGGGGATCTCGTTGAGCAGCTTGTGAGCCAGCATCGCCTGCTCGTAGAAGCGACCGCCGGGCCCGATGAACTCCTCGATCGACTGATAACCGCCGAGCGCGGTCTGGATCGCGTGCTGCGCCGGCACGTTGGCGCACATGCGCATGTTGGCCATGAGGGTCAGGCCCTCGATGAAGTCCTTCGCGAGATGCTTCGGGCCGGAGATCATCACCCAACCGGACCGGTAGCCGCAGACCCGGTAGGCCTTCGAGAGACCGCTGAAGGTCAGGCACAGCACGTCGTCGCCGGCGTACGTCGCGGTGTGCAGGTGCGAGGCGCCGTCGTAGAGGATCTTCTCGTAGATCTCGTCGCTGAAGATGACGAGCTCGTGGCGGCGGGCGATGTCGACGATGCCCTTGAGCACCTCTTCGCTGTAGACCGCGCCGGTGGGGTTGTTGGGGTTGATCAGCACGATCGCGTGGGTGTTCTCGGTGATCTTCGACTCGATGTCGGCGAGGTCGGGCTCCCAGCCGTTCTCCTCGTCACACAGGTAGTGCACCGGGGTGCCGCCCGTGAGCGACACCGCGCCGGTCCACAGCGGGTAGTCGGGAGCCGGTACCAAGACCTCGTTGCCGTCGTCGACGAAGGTCTGCAGCACCATCGTGATCAGCTCGGAGACACCGTTGCCGATGAAGATGTCATCGACATGGGACTCGGTGAGCCCCCGCGACTGGTAGTACTGCGCGACGGCGGTGCGTGCGGAGAAGATGCCGCGGGAGTCGCTGTAGCCCTGCGCATCGGGCAGGTGGTGCACCATGTCAGCCACGATGGCTTGCGGTGCCTCGAAGCCGAACGGCGCCGGGTTGCCGATGTTGAGCTTCAGGATCTTGTGGCCCTGGGCCTCCAGGCGCTGTGCCTCGACGAGGATGGGTCCCCGCACGTCGTAGCGGACGTTGGCCAGCTTCTTGCTCTGCTTGATCTCACGCACTCCCCCATGGTCGCAGGTGGGGGCCCGGATCCGCACGTCTGTTTCGCCACACCGTCACCGGGCGTACGGCGGCACTCGCCCTGCGTCGTACGGCTGCGGACTTCCGCGCTCGTTCGTCTTCGACACGGCTCGCGCCGCGCACAGGTGCTACGTCGCTGCCCAGGACGTGCTGCTTCGCGGGTCAGTTGACGATGTTGTGCGGCTCCCCACCGGTGACGAGCGCCTCGAGATTGGCGCGGACCACCGCGGCGATGCGCGGCAGCATCGCCGTGGTGCCGCCGCCCACGTGCGGCGTGATGAGGGTGCCCGACATGGCCCACAGCGGGTGGCCGTCGGGGAGCGGCTCCGGGTCGGTGACGTCGAAGGCGAACTGCAGCCGCCCCTCCTCTGCCAGCACGGCGTCGGTGTCGACGAGGGCGCCACGGCCGACGTTGACCACGAGGGCGTGGTCGGGCAGTGCCGCGAGGAAGTCGGCGTCGACGGCGTGCCTGGTCTCCTCCGTCAGCGGCAGGACCGCGATGACGACGTGCTGGGCCGGAAGCAGTTCCGGCAACGACTCGGCACCGTGGACCCGACCGAGCAGGTCGTCGGCACGAGCCCTGCTGGCCACCGCCGTGACCCGAGCCTTGCAGGCCAGCAACCGCTCGGCGATGGCACCGCCGATCGAACCGTAGCCATAGATCAACACGTTGGAGTCGGCCAGCGAGCGACGCCCGGGCATCCGCAACCAGGCACCGTGGTTGCGCACCGCCTCGGGGATGCCCCGCAGCGCTGAGATCACCAGACCGAGCGCCAGCTCGGCGGTGGCGTCGTCGTGCACGCCGCGGGCGTTGGCCAACCTCACCCCCGCGGGGAGCAACTCCGGGATGCCGTCGTAGCCAGCGGATTGCAACTGCACCAATTTGAGGTTCGGAAAGCGAGCGACCTCGTCGGCAGCCGACGCCTTGGTGACGTACGGCGTCACCAGCACCTCGACCTCGTCGGGTCGCTCCACGATCTCTCCGGCGACGAGGAACTCGACCCCGTCGACGGGACCGACGGCGTCGATCAACTCCTGATCGGGCATCAAGACGAGCATCAGATTGTCTCCTCCAGTGGCAGGTGCACGGACAGGTCGGTGCGCTCGCCGCTCGCGCGGACGCGGCCAGCAGCCATCGCTTCGCCCCAGGTGAGCTCACCCGTCGCCAACGCCAGCCAGGTCGCGGCGTCGGTCTCGACGACGGCAGGCGGCGTGCCGCGGGTGTGCCGGACCCCCTCGATCACCTGCACCGCCGCATACGGCGGAACCCGAACCTCGACCGAGGCGCCGGGGGCACGCTCCTGCAGCAGGGCGAGGTAGTGCTTGGTGAGCGTCTTCAGCTCAGCCCTCCCGGCCGCGCCCTCCGCGCGCAGGGTGAGGGCTCGACGTACCTCGGCGGCAGGGGCGGGGTTCAGGCGACGAGGCACCGTCCCATCCCACCACAACGGCATCAGTCGACGCCGAGTTGTCCCGTCAGGCGTTCGTGCATCTGGGCGCTGGCGTGGTCGAGGCCGCGGATCGCGACGTGCTTGCCGAGTCGGGCGTACTTCGCCTCGACCGCATCGAGCGCGGCGACGGTGGAGGCGTCCCACACGTGGGAACGATCGAGGTCGATCACGACCTGTTCGGGGTCGGCGGAGTAGGAGAACTGGGCGTAGAGGTCGTTGCTCGAGGCGAAGAAGAGCTCGCCGGTGACCGTGTACGTCGCCACGTCCGTCCCGTCGACCGTCGTCACCTCTCGGTGCACCCCGACGAGGTGTGCAACGCGACGCGCGAAGAGCATCATCGCGACGAGCACACCGACGATCACGCCGATGGCGAGGTTCTCGGTCACCACGACGGTCAGGACGGTGACGAGCATGACGGCCGTCTCGGCACGCGGCATCCGGCGGAGCGTGGCGGGAGTGACGCTGTGCCAGTCGAAGGTGGTGACGGCGACGACCACCATCACCGCAGCCAACGCCGCCATGGGGATGCGGCCGACCGTCTCCCCAGACCGATGCAGAGCAGCAGCAGCCAGATCCCCGCGAGCACCGAGGAGACGCGGGTACGGCCGCCGGCCTGCTTCACGTTGACCATCGTCTGGCCGATCATGGCGCAGCCGCCCATGCCACCGAAGAGGCCGGTGACGATGTTGGCGCCGCCCTGGCCGAGTGCCTCGCGGGTCTTGCTGGAGGGGGTGTCGGTGAGGTCGTCGACGAGCTTGGCGGTCATCAAGGACTCCATCAGGCCGACGAGCGCAATGCCGAGCGCATAGGGCGCAATGATCTGGAGGGTCTCACCGGTGAACGGCACGTCGGGCAACAGCAACGACGGCAGGCTGTCGGGGAGTTCTCCCTCACCCGAGAGCTGCGGTACCCCCGCGCCGGTGACCCAGACGACCGCGGTCAGCCCGACGACGGTGACCAGTGGCGCCGGGACGACCTTCGTGAGGCGCGGGACCAGCACCATGAGGAGGATGCCGAGGGCACCGACCGCGACGACGGTCCAGCCGTGCTCGACGAGGTGCGGCACCTGCGCGGCGAAGATGAGGATGCACAGCGAGTTGACGAAGCCGACCATCACCGAACGCGGGATGAACCGCATGAGCCTGCCCAGGCCGGCCAGACCGAGCACGATCTGCATCACGCCTGCCAGCAGCACGGTGGCGATGAGGTAGTCCATGCCGTGGTCGGCGACAAGCGGCGCGATGACCAGCGCGGTGGCACCAGCCGCACCGGAGACCATCGCCGGGCGCCCACCGAGGACGCCGGCCGTGACCGCCATGGTGAAGCTGGTGAAGAGGCCCACCCGGGGGTCGACGCCGGCGAGCACGGAGAACGAGAGCGCCTCCGGGATCAGCGCCAGCGCCACCACCAGGCCGGCGATCACCTCGGTACGCAGCATCCGTGGAGAAGTCAGGACATCGCGGAGCCGCGGCTGCGCCGACAGATTCTCTTCAGCGGGGGTCGACATGGGCACGACACATTGTCGCGGACGAGCGTCGAGAGCGCTCCAATGGTCGGTCGAAAGCGCCCCAGTAATCGGACGAGAGCGCCCCGGTGATCGGACGAGAGCGCTCCAATGGTGACGCTCCAGTCACGCCGAAGCGCTCGCGCACAACATGAGCGACGTCGACGGCTATTCGGGCGACGTCGACGGATGGGCGGCGGCGCGGGTGAGTCGGGCAGCGGAGTCGGCAATGGCCTCGACCAACTCCGGCGGCGACTCGATGGTGAACTCGGCGTCGATGGTGGCCACCACCGAGAGCGGCCAGAAGAAGTCGTCGGCCTGCATCACCATCAGCGCACCATCTCCAGCAGGAGTGATCGTGGCCCAACGTCCGACCGCGGCAGCAACCGTCTCGACGGGGGCCGCGAACCGCACGCGGACGTCGTACTTCTTGGGGACGGAACGGATGCCGGCACGGACGAAGGCGAGGGCGTCGTCGGCCGGGAGTTCACGGGGCCGGAAGCGGGTGCCGGTCAGGCTGGGAGCCGTGATCCGGTCGACGCGGAAGCTGCGCCAGTCATGCCGCTCCCGGCACCAGCCCACCAGGTACCACCGACTGCCGAGGCTGGCCAGTCCGAACGGCTCGACGTGGCGTCGAGTCTCCACTCCCTCGCGGGCCGTGTAGCCGAACCGAACCGTCTCGTCGTCGCGGCAGCCCTGGGCGAGCGTGATGAGCGCGTTGGCATCGATCGGTGGGCCCCACGACGGCGCGGGCGTGGTCTGCGACTGGAGTGCGTCGATGCGACGGCGCAACCGAGGGGGCATGAGGGAGACGACCTTGGTGAGCGCCTGCAACGAGCTCTCCTGCAGGCCCTGCACCGTGCCCGCAGCCGCCGTGCGCAGGCCGATCGCAATGGCGACGGCCTCCTCATCCTCGAGGAGCAGTGGCGGGAGCTGGCCGCCGGCCTGGAGTTGATAGCCGCCGGCGACTCCGCGGACGGCGTCAACCGGGTAGCCGAGGTCGCGCAGGCGGTCGATGTCACGTCGCAGGGTGCGGCCGCTGACCTCGAGGCGATCGGCGAGTTCGCCGCCCGGCCAGTAACGGTGGGTCTGCAGGAGGGAGAGCAGCCTCAGCATCCGTGCACTGGTGTTAGCCATGCTTCGAGAATAGATCTGATTGCGGACAGAAACTGACCGCAAGCTCCGGAATCGTGAAGTCCATGACCACACACACCCGTTCCGAACCGGTGATCGTGACCCGCGGCCTCACCCGCCACTTCACGGCTCACAAGCAGACCGTCGAGGCCGTGCGCGGCCTTGACCTCGACATCGCCCAGGGCGAGCTCGTCGCCTTCCTCGGCCCCAACGGCGCTGGCAAGTCGACCACGCTTCGCATGCTGACCACTCTCCTCCCCCGACCGCGGGCTCCGCCGTCGTTGCGGGCCACGACGTCCGCGCAGACCCCCGAGCCGTACGTCGCGCGATCGGCTACGTCGGTCAGGGCAACGGTGCGGGTCATCAGCAGCGCGGCCGCGATGAACTCATCAGCCAAGGCCGAGCCCACGGGCTGCGTCGCGCCGAGGCGCATGCGCGAGCCGATGAGTTGATCGCTGACCTCGACCTGGAGGCCGTGGCCGACCGCAAGGTCAGCACGCTCTCCGGCGGGCAGCGGCGCCGGCTCGACATCGCGATGGGGCTGGTGCACCTGCCCCGAGTGCTGTTCCTCGACGAGCCGTCGACCGGGCTGGACCCGCAGAACCGGGCCAACCTGCAGGGCCTGGTGGAGCGACTGCACCAGCAGACCGGGTCGACGATCGTGTTGACCACGCACTACCTCGACGAGGCAGACGCCTTGGCGGAGCGGGTGATCGTGATCGACCACGGCACCGTGATCGCCGACGACAGCGCGACCCGCTTGAAGTCCCGGCTGGGTGATCTGGTGCTGCTGGGCTTCGGGTCCGCTGCCGATGCCGGCCGAGCAGCCGAACGAGCCACGCGGGTGCCCGGATCGTCAGTGTCGACCGACGGCCCGCTCCTGGAGGTCCGAGCCCCCGACGCCCACCTGCACGCGCCCGCGCTGATCGCCGACCTGCAGACCAGCGGGACCGCCGCCCTGAGTGTCGAGGTCTCGCGCCCCACCCTCGACGACGTCTTCCTCGACCTCACCGGCCGCAGCCTGCGCGAAGCGAACGAACAAGCCGGCACCGACTCGATCACCGAAGGAGAAGCAGCATGAGCACCCTCACCGCACCGGTTCGCGCGACGCTCGCGAGCGACGTACGGCCCACCGGCTTCTTGGCCGACACCTGGAACGTGATGACCCGCGAGCTCAAGCCGGTGTGGCGTGAGCCTGCGTCCGTGCTGTTCGCGATGGTGCAGCCGCTCGTCTTCCTCGGTCTCTTCGCGCCCCTGCTCCCGGAGACGACGAACGGGTCGGCGTTGCAGTGGTTCGTGCCCGGCATCGTCGCGATGACCTGCCTCATGGGGGCGTCGTTCACGGGCTCGGCCCTGAGCGACGAGATGATCTCCGGCTCCCACGAACGCATGCTGGTCTCACCGTTGTCGCGCTCGTCGCTGCTGGTCGGGCGGGCATGCAAGGAGGTCGTGCCGATGCTGATGCAGACCGCGATCATCCTGGTCGTGGTGACGCCCTTCAGCTTCGACCTGCACCTGAGCGGCGTGCTCGTGGCAGTGGTGATGCTGTCGCTGTTCAGCGTCGGCGTCGGGTCGCTGAGCTTCGCGCTGGCGTTGGTGGCCGAAGGACAGGAGTGGCTCTTCTGGACCGTGCAGCAGACGCTGATCTTCCCGTTCCTGCTGCTCGCCGGAATCCTGCTGCCGCTCGACGGCGCGCCGCGCTGGCTGCAGGTGTTGTCCGACCTGAACCCGCTGAAGTACGTCGTCGAGGCCTCCCGGGAGCTCTTCTCCGGGGTGTGGCACCTCGATGTGATCGCCTCGGGCTTCGCGGGCGCTGCCGTGGTCGCCGCGTTCGGGGTGTGGGTCGGGGTGAGGGCGATGCGTCGGGCGTGAGTGCGGTTTGCCACCATCTGCGCGACCTCGCCTCCCCAACTGCGCGACCTCGTCAGGACAGGGAGTCGAGCACCCCGAGCACTTGGCTCCAGGCGCTACTGCCCGGTTCGATCAGGTCGAAGTGACCGCCGGTCACCTCCACCAGATCGGCCTGGGCACCGGCGCGTGAGGCGGCCCGGACGTAGCCGACCGACTGGCTCATCGGCACCATGTCGTCGTCCGGCGCGTGCAGGCAGATGACCGGGATGTCGAGGGGCACCTGTTGCTGGGGGTCGAAGCGTGCCTCGACCAGGTCCGTTGTGGGTCCGTTCTCGGAGCTGCCTTCGCCGACAGCCCCGGATTCCGAACCGAACAGTTCGGCGACTGCGTCGCCGCTCAGCCGATCGCGATGGGCTGCCCGCAGGTCGAGCAGCCCGGCCTGGCTCACCACGTGCGTGAGACGCACGCCCTCGGGCCACCCGTGCCGTGCGCGACCCGCGGCCCAGACCGCGAGATGGCCGCCGGCCGAGTGTCCGAGCGCAACGATCGGGCCAGCATGCCGAGGAACCAGGGTGCCGAGCAGGTCGATCCCCGCCGCGATGTCGTCGAAGGTCTCCGGGGCGCCACCACCGCTCCCGATCCGCCGGTACTCGAGGTTGAGGGTGGCCCAACCCCTGCGGTGCAGGTCATGGGCGAGCGGCCGTCCCAGCGAGAGGTCATAGCGCGAGCGCCAATAGCCGCCGTGGATGACCACGATGATCCCGCGGGCCGCCTCGACCGGCGACCACTCGGCGTACTGCCCGGCCCCCGGCCCGTACTGCACTCGCTCCACGAACATCCCTCCCCGGGGGATCGTCCCTAACAGATTTGTAGATTTCAGCCGGAAACTACAAATCTGTTAGGGACGATCCCACCGTCAACGCTGACTCAACGCGAGATGAAGACCACCTCGCGCTGCATCAGCATCTGCCACGGCACGCCCGCGCGCTGGTCGACCGGCCGGATGCCGACGACGACCACCTCGCCCTCCGCGTCGACTTCGTCGAGCGTGACCAAGTCGCTGAGTGGGCGCATCGTGCGGACACTCGTGCCCTCGCTCCACACCTTCTCGAGTACGTCGACGCTCGCCTCGGCAGCGTCGGCGTCACCGAAGTGATAGGCGACGTGAACGTCTCCGTCCGCGTCCCAACCGATGCCGACGGCATCGTAGGGATCGTCGGGGATCATGCCTTCGAGCGACTTCTCCAGCTGTTCCAGTGCTTCCGGGGCGAGGGTGGATCCGACGTAGCCCTCCAACCCACCACCCACGCTCTGGCTGAGGACTGCGCTGATCACGTCCTCGTCGTCCAACGCCTTGGCGAGAGCGGCGAGCGCATCGTTGTCTGCCAGCGTCTCGGCACCGTCGGCCCACGCCTTGACCATCGGCGTCGAGGTGCCGAATCCGATGGTGTCGTCACGCTGGGCGAAGCGAATGGACCGTCCGATCTTGTCGACGGCGGTCCGGTTGGCGAGGTCCTGCTGGAGGTCCTCGCCGTCGCCGGAGGAACGGATCCCGTCCTCGGAGTCGATCAACGAGTCCGCCAGTGCGTTCTCGGGGACGCCGTGGAGGAACGTGAACTGATAGGGCGGCGCAGCGACCTCGGCATACATGGAGGCATCGATCAGGGAGAACCCGGCGACCTCGGCGAACTCCTCGGGCGCCGCGTACTGGTGGTTCGCCCCTCGGGCGGAACGAGGAAGACATTGCTGTTCCCGACCCCTGTCATCGGGTTCATCCAGTTGGCGAAGGATTCGCGCGAGCCGTCAGTGGGCCGCTCCACCCCTGCAGCTGCGGACGCAGCGTCCAGGTCGGCCATGGTGATCACCGCAGTCGTGAGGTCGACCTGCCCCGAGGCCGGCAGCTGGTCGAGCGCGCCCAGCACCGAGAACCCGTCGGCCAGGGACCGCGAACCGGCCGACGAGGTCGAGTCGTCCTGGTCGTCATCGTCGTCGCCGCACGCAGCCAGACCCGCCAGGCCCACACCGAGCACCACGACGGGCACCAGTCGTCGCCACAGCCGGGCGCGCTTCATCGAAGAATCCATCCGAGCAGACATGGCAGGAGCCTGCCACCGGAACTGCTGCTCGAAACCCGGTCACCCGCCGAGGCAGCGCAAGAACTGCCACCTCGGCACGCACGACCTTCTACATCGGCGCCGTTCAGGCGAAGGCGTTGGGCAGCGTGGCGCTCCACGCCTCGCGGACCTCGGCAAGCGGCACCGAGAACTGACCCTCGACGGAGAGGTCTGCGCCACCGGTACGGCCGATCGGGGTCACCGGAACGCCGTGCTTCTCGGCGAGGGCGATCAGCGCGTCGGCATCCGCGTCAGCGACCGTCACGACGGCGCGAGCAGCGGACTCGGCGAAGAGCCCGACGAACGCGTCGCCCGAGAGCTCGACCGAGGCGCCGATGTCGTTCTGCAGCGCGCTCTCGACGAGCGTCTGCGCAACTCCGCCGTCGGAGACGTCGTGGGCGGAGGTGAGCACGCCGACACCCTCGGCGAGCAGCTCGGCCAGCGACCGCTCGGCAGCCAGGTCGACCCTCGGCGGCAGCCCGCCGAGGTGCCCGTGCACCACGTGGGCCCACTCAGAACCCGAGAGCTCCTCGCGGGTCTCGCCCAGCAGGAAGATCCGCTCACCCGCGGCGACGAAGGCCGACGGGGTGCGGGTCGTGACGTCGTCGATCACGCCGAGCACGGCGACCACCGGGGTCGGCAGGATCGCGGTCTCGCCGGTCTGGTTGTAGAGGCTCACGTTGCCGCCGGTGACCGGGATGCCCAACTCGAGGCAGGCATCCTTGAGACCTCGGCAGGCCTCCGCGAACTGCCACATCACGCTCGGGTCCTCGGGCGAGCCGAAGTTGAGGCAGTCGGAGACCGCCAGCGGCGTCGCACCACCGGTCGCAACGTTGCGGTAGGACTCGGCGAGCGCGAGCTGCGCGCCGACGTACGGGTCGAGCTTCGCGAAGCGGCCGTTGCAGTCGGTCGACACGGCGACGCCGAGGTTGGTCTCCTCGTCGACACGGATCATGCCGCTGTCGTTGGGCTGCGCGAGCACGGTGTTGCCGCGCACGTAGCGGTCGTACTGATCGGTGATCCACGACTTGTCGCACAGGTTGGGCGAGGCCACCAGACGCAGCAGCGTGTCCTTGAGTTCGTCACCGGTCACCGGACGCGCGAGCTTCTCCGCGCCGTCGGCCTGCAGCGCGTCCTGCCAGTCGGGGCGCGCGAACGGGCGGTGGTAGGTGGGGCCGTCGTGAGCAACGGACCGCGGGGGTACGTCGACGACGCGGTCGCCGTGCCAGTCGATCTCGAGGCGGCCGGTGTCGGTGACCTCGCCGATGACCGATGCCTCGACGTCCCACTTGGCGCAGATGGCGAGGAAGGCCTCGACGTCGGCCGGCTCGACGACGGCCATCATGCGCTCCTGGGACTCGCTCATGAGGATCTCCTCGGGCGAGAGCGTCGAGTCGCGCAGCGGCACCTTGTCGAGGTGCACCCGCATGCCGCCGTCACCGGCCGATGCGAGCTCGGAGGTGGCGCACGACAGTCCGGCGCCGCCAAGGTCCTGGATGCCAGCGACCAGACCGGCGGCGAAGATCTCGAGGGTGCACTCGATGAGCAGCTTCTCCATGAAGGGGTCGCCGACCTGCACGGCAGGACGCTTGGCGGGACCGGAGTCCTCGAAGGTCTCGGAGGCGAGGATCGACACGCCACCGATGCCGTCGCCACCGGTGCGGGCGCCGTACAGGATCACCTGGTTGCCAGCGCCGGATGCCTTGGCGAGGTGCAGGTCTTCGTGCTTGAGCACGCCGACGCACAGCGCGTTGACGAGCGGATTGCCGGCATAGGTCTCGTCGAAGACGGCCTCGCCGCCGATGTTGGGCAGGCCGAGGCAGTTGCCGTAGCCGCCGACGCCGGCCACGATGCCGGGCAGCACCCGGTGGGTGTCGTCGGCGTCGAGTGGACCGAAGCGCAGCGGGTCCATGACGGCGACCGGGCGGGCACCCATCGCGAGGATGTCGCGGACGATGCCGCCGATGCCGGTCGCCGCCCCCTGATAGGGCTCGACGTAGGACGGGTGGTTGTGGCTCTCGACCTTGAAGGTGACCGCGTAGCCCTGACCGATGTCGAGCACACCGGCGTTCTCGCCGATGCCGGCGAGCATCGCGCCACGCGGGGTCGACTGCGGCAGCTCGCTGAACTGCTTCAGGTGCACCTTCGACGACTTGTAGGAGCAGTGCTCACTCCACATGACCGAGTACATCGCCAGCTCGCTGCTGGTGGGTCGGCGTCCGAGGATCTCGCGGATCTTCTCGTATTCGTCGGCCTTGAGGCCCAGGTCGGCCCAGGGCTGCGCCCGGTCCGGGTCGTCGTCGGCTACGGCAACGGTGTCCAGATGAGTGTTCGCCACAGCGCGAAATCTACCCGTCGCCTCCGACGCTCCGAGCACCGGCCGAGGGGCGGTACGACGCCACGCGAGCAGGGCGCCTCCGCCTGCAGTGGGGCGGTGCGCCGCGAAGGCATTTTCCGCCGTATTGAATTACACGCTTGTGATTAATGCGATCAAGGGGCAGCGGCATTCAATTACATGATTGTAATTCACCCATTCAGGTGTTACTCGTGTGATTAGTGAGGTTAGGGTGACGCGGACGTCCCCAATTGTTGGAGTTAATTCCATGCGCTTCCTCCGATGTCGCGCATTGCTCGGCGCCGCACTTGCCGGCGTACTCGCAATGTCTGTGACCAGCCTCGGCGCCACGAGCGCCCAAGCCGCCCAGGTGACCCCCGGAAACTTCACCGGCTACGCCTTCGACCAGTGTTTGACACCCACCCAGAAGGCCATGGACACGTGGATGGAGCACTCCCCTTCTCGGGCGTGGGCATCTACATCTCCGGTGACTCGCGGGCCTGCCGCAACCAGCCCAACCTGACCCCGACCTGGGTCAAGAAGCAGTTGGCCAACGGTTGGCGGTTGCTGCCGATCACGCTCGGCCCGCAGGCGAACTGCCTCGACCGGTTCCCGCGCTACAAGGACGACAAGGTCATCAAGAAGGCCGCCAAGAACAACTACGCCAAGGCGCGCAAGCAGGCTCGCAAGGAGGCCACCAAGACGGTGGCCGCCGCGAAGGCACTGGGCATCTCACCGGGCAGCACGCTCTGGTACGACCTCGAGGGCTTCGACCTCACGAACACCCAGTGCCGGCAGTCCGCCATGTGGTTCCTGAGCGCCTACTCAAAGCGGATCAAGAACCTCAACTACGTCTCTGGCGTCTACTCGAGCGCCGGTTCGGGCATCAAGATGCTCGACGACGCCCGCGTCAACGAGCCCGGCAAGTACGTCCTCCCCGACCGACTCTGGGTGGCCCGCTGGGACGGCATCGCCAACCTCGAAGCTCCCGGCTACCTCCGCGCCGACGGGTGGATGCCGCACTCGCGGGTGAAGCAGTACAAGGGCGGTCACAACGAGACCTGGGGTGGCGTGACGATCAACATCGACAGCAACTTCCTCAGCCTCGGCAAGGGCACCGTCGCCGCCGCCGAGAAGGCCCGGTGCAAGGAGAAGGTTGCGGTCAGCCTGCCGAAGTACGCCAAGCTCACGGCAGCGAAGAAGAAGGTGAAGGCCGTCAAGGCCGCCCAGTGCCTGCTCCGCAAGCAAAAGCTCTACAAGGGTGAGCTCACCGGCACCTTCGACGCCCGGACGTTGGCCGCGGCCAACACCTTCCAGTCCAGCAACCGCCTGGCCAGCAAGCCTGTCTTCAACCGGAAGAGCTGGGTCTCCCTCCTCTCCCAGGGCAAGATCAAGGTGGTCAAGCGAGGGAGCAAGGGTGCCCCGGTCCGCCGACTGCAGCGAGCGCTGACCGCCGCGACCAAGCAGACCGTCCCCGTGACCGGCGTCTTCGACGCCGCCACCGAAGCAGCCGCCAAGCAGTGGCAGCGCAACATCGGGGTGACTGCCTCTGGCGTCATCAACACCTCGATGTGGCAGAAGCTCCAGGCCGGCAAGTTCAAGTAGGCAACCTTCGGCACCACGGCCCCGACCGGTCTCCGGTCGGGGCCGTCGTGTTCCCTGCGATCGGTTCCGTACCCCGGGGCGACACCTCCGTACGTCGAGGTGTCGCCTCCGTGGCGCCGCCGGCCAGGAATGCAGAACGGCCCGACCCCCAGTGGGCGTCGGGCCGTCCGGCGAAACGGATCAGCTGGCGGGCGGACCGGCCAGCAGTGCCACACCGGTGAGCGCAGCGACGGCGATCACACCCGCGACGAGGCCCTGCAGCGGCTTGGTGACCAACCACGCCGTGACCTTCTCGAGGAAGCCGACCGGCTTCTCGGAGCGCAGCCGCCAAGTGCCTGCGAAGAAACCGCGCTTCTCACCTGCGAGGTCGAACCACACGGTGACGAACGGGGGCACCGCGGCAAGAAGGCCGACGAGCGTGCGCTTCGCGGGCCACTTCGCGTCGATCGCCACCACGATCGTGGTGAGTACGTAGGCGACGAAGACGACACCGTGCACCATGCCGCCGATGCGGACACCCAGCTCGGTGGTCTCGGTGACGTACTTGAGGAACATGCCCGACAGCAGCATGGCCCAGGTGATCGCCTCGGCCACCGCGACGATCCGGAAGAGACGCTTCGGGCTCATGCGAACACCTCGGCAGCGAGGCCGGTGAAGAAACCGAGGCCCTCGACCCCGGGGCCGCACAGCGCCTCGACCGCGTGCTCGGGATGCGGCATCAGACCGACCACGTTGCCGCGCTCGTTGGTGATGCCGGCGATGTCGCGCAGCGAACCGTTGGGGTTGACGTCGAGGTAGCGAGCCACGACGCGACCCTCTCCCTCCAGCCGGTCCAAGGTCTCGGTGTCGGCGACGAAGAAACCCTCGCCGTTCTTCAGCACCACCGTGATCTCTGCGTTCTCCGCGTAGGAGTTGGTCCACGGGGTGCGGTTGTTCTCGATGCGCAGGCGCTGGTCACGGCAGACGAACTTGCGGTGGTCGTTGCGGATCAACGCACCGGGCAGCAGGTGCGACTCGCAGAGCACCTGGAAGCCGTTGCAGATGCCGAGCACCGGCATCCCCTGCTCCGCTGCTGCGATGACCTCGGTCATGACGGGCGAGAAGCGCGAGATGGCGCCGCAACGCAGGTAGTCGCCGTACGAGAAGCCGCCGGGGAGGACCACTGCGTCGACGCCGCGGAGATCGTGGTCACCGTGCCACAACGCCACGGCCTCGTTGCCGCCGATACGGACGGCGCGCTGCGCGTCGACGTCGTCGAGCGAGCCCGGGAAGGTGACGACGCCGACCTTCATGCCGTGGCCTCGACGTGGACGGTGTAGTCCTCGATGACCGGGTTGGAGAGCAGCGTCTCGGCGATCTTCTCGACCTCGGCGAGCCGCTCGGGGGTCACGTCGCCCTCGAGTTCGAGCTCGAACCGCTTGCCCTGGCGTACGTCGAGCACGCCGTCGAAGCCGAGCCGGGGAAGTGCACCCTGCACCGCCTTGCCCTGGGGGTCGAGAATTTCGGACTTGAGCATGACGTCGACGACGACCCGGGCCACGGGGACTCCTCTGGCGGAACGGAAGACTGAGCGGTACCGATTCTATCGGAGGGCCGAGCGCCCCCGACCCGCGCGTCGACGTACGGACGGCCGCCATGGTTGGGCCGGTGCGGCACGATGGGAGACATGGCAGCCCCCAACGCGCATCTTCACCGTGGCCTCGCTCTGGAGTTCCCGCAGTCCTTGGCGGTCTACGCGAGCTATCCGGAGGCCCAGCGGACCGTCGACCACTTGGCCGACAAGGGATTCCCGGTGGAGAACTGCATGATCGTCGGCACCGACCTCAAACAGGTCGAGCGCATCACCGGGCGCCTCACCACGGGCCGCGTGGCGGGCCTCGGCGCAGTCACGGGTGTCTGGCTCGGCGTCTTCGTCGGACTCGCCCTGTCACTCTTCGGTGATGGTTCCGTCTTCGCCGTGATGTTGTCCACGGCGATCATCGGCGCCCTCTTCGGCATGATCTGGGCGCTGCTCGGCTACGCCGCCACCCGCGGCGAGCGCGACTTCTCGTCCGTCAGCGCCGTGGTCGCCACGAAGTACGAGGTGCTCGTCGAGCACAAGCACCGTGCCAACGCGCTCGAGATCCTCGCCGACCTCCCCGGCGCACTCCCCAGCCCCTTCGAGTAGTCCTGCCACGCCTTGTCCGCGTGGGCCGACCACCGTCTTTCGGCCCCATTGGGCCGCGGTAGTCCCTGACGTTCTTGCTCCTCAATCGGCTCCGAGGCAGCAAAAACGTCAGGGACTATCCAGAAACGGCCGCGGTCAGGAGAGCTCGCGCTTCAAGATCTTGCCGGTCGCGGTCATGGGGAGGGCGGGGACGATGTCGATGACGCGGGGGTACTTGTAGTTCGCCATCTGCTCCTTGCCCCAGGCGATGAGCTCCTCGGAGGTCGTGGTGGCACCCGGGTTGAGGATGACGTGGGCCTTCACCTCTTCGCCGTGGGTCTCGTGCGGTACGCCGATGACAGCGGCGAGGGACACGTCGGGGTGGGTGAGCAGGACCTCCTCGATCTCCCGCGGATAGATGTTGTAGCCGCCGCGGATGATCATGTCCTTGGAGCGATCGACGATGTAGTAGTAGCCGTCGGCGTCCTTGCGCGCGAGATCACCAGTGCGGAACCACTCGCCGTGGATCGCCTCGGCAGTCGCCTCGGGGCGGTCGTAGTAGCCCTTCATCACGTTGGGGCCCTTGACGGCGATCTCGCCGATCACGTCGTCGCCGTCCGCCAGGTCGTTCCAGTCCTGGTCGATCAGCTTCATCTCCACATCGGTGATCGGCACACCGATCGAGCCCACCCGCGGACGTTCACCGAAGACCGCGAAGCTGGCCACCGGGGAGGTCTCCGACAGGCCGTATCCCTCCAGGATCACCACGCCGAAACGCTCCTCGAACTGCTTGTGCACCTCGACCGGGAGCGCCGATCCGCCGGCAGCAGCAATGCGGAGGTTCTGGGCGATGGCCTCGACGTCGACGCTGTCGTCGAGGGCACCGAGCAGGCCCCAGTACATCGTCGGAACACCGGCAAAGAAGGTCACCTCGTGCCGCAGCATCAAGGACAGCGCCGCCTTGGCCTCGAAGCGCGGCAACATCACGACCGTGCCGCCGAAGGCGAAGGCACCGTTCTGGATGACGGTCTGGCCGAAGGAGTGGAAGAGGGGAAGCACCGACAGGTAGGTGTCGGGGTTGGCGGCATCGGCGCCGAAGAGATCCTTGCTCACCAAGGCGTTGGAGCTCATGTTGCGGTGGGTCAGCTCCGCACCCTTGGGCTGCCCTGTCGTGCCAGACGTGTAGAGGATGACCGCCGTGTCCTCGGCCCGGGTCGCCACGGTCGTGAAGCTCCCGGGCTGGTCGGCCACCGCCTGCGCCATCGTCTGAGTGCCCGAGTACGGCGACTCGGCCGCAGCGTCGGCGGTGATGAGGAAGAAGTGCTCACACCCGTCTGCCTGCTCGAAGCCCGCGTGCCCCTCCGCGCCGATCGGAAGCTCCGGCGTACCTTCGAAGCAGAAGTAGGCCTTCGCGTCGGAGTCACCCAGGTGGTAGGCGACCTCGCGGCCCTTGAGGAGCACGTTGAGCGGCACGACCGTGGCGCCAGCCTTGAGGATGCCGTAGTAGACGATCGAGAAGTGCGGGATGTTGGCGCAGCTGAGCGCGACCTTGTCCCCGGGCTCGATGCCGCGGGAGACCAGCAGGTTGGCGACCTGGTTGGCCGCACCGTTGACCTGCGCATAGTTGAGGCGTACGTCGCCCAGCACCACGGCGTCGCGCGTCGGGTACTTCTCGGCGGATCCCTCGAGCAGTGATGCCAGATTGAGCACTGTTCCTCCAACGTCGATCGGGTCGTTGGATGAAAACCTACTGGCGGGAAACAATCTCGTCGCGCAATTCCTGCAGGTCCGGCGGGGCTAGAGCAGGTCGCGGGCGGCACGACGCAGGTCGGCAGCAGCGACGTGGGCGCCGATCCCGTCGAGGAGCAGCCGCCCGATCCGACTGGTGGAGTCGGCGGTGGCGGTGACCAGCGTCCGCTGGGCACCCTCGTCAGCGGGCAGGGCGGCGAACTCCAGGCTCAGCGTCACCTCCACGCCCCGCCAGGTGCCGCGCTCGGTCCACCGCACCGGTCGCTCCCAGGCGGTCACCTCCATCAACGGTCGGATCCCGAGCCGGGTGACGTCGTACCAGCGGGCGCCGACCCCGTCCTGGTCAGGCGTGACCGGGACGACCGTGCGCAGGCTCGACTGCCACCGGGCGCGGAGTCCCGGGTCGGTGAGGTGGTCGAAGGCCTGCTCTGGCGAGGTCTCGAAGACGACCGAGACGGGGAAACCCACGGTGGCCCTCAGAAACGCAGGCCGGTGAGCGTCTCGTAGGCCTCGACGTACTTCGCGCGGGTCAGGGCGACCACGTCGTCAGGCAGGGCCGGGGGCTTCACACCCGAGGCCTTGTCCCAGCCCGAGGCCGGAGAGGTGAGCCAGTTGCGCACGATCTGCTTGTCGAAGGAGGGCTGCGTGCGGCCGGGCCGCCACTCCTCGGCCGGCCAGAAACGCGACGAGTCGGGCGTGAGCACCTCGTCGCCCAACACCAACGTCGCGTCGGCGCGGGCACCGAACTCGAACTTGGTGTCGGCCAGGATGATGCCGCGTTCGCGGGCGATCTCCTCCGCACGGGTGTAGAGCTCGAGCGTGGTGGCCCGCAGCGTCTCGGCGACCTCGACACCGACCGTGGCGACGACTGCCTCGAAGGAGACGTTCTCGTCGTGGTCGCCGACCGCAGCCTTGGCAGCAGGAGTGAAGATTGCCTCGGGGAGCCGCGATCCGTCTTCCAGGCCGTCAGGCAGCGCGACGCCGCAGACGGCGCCGGAATCGCGGTAGTCGAGGAGGCCCGAACCGGTGAGGTAGCCGCGCGCGACACACTCCACCGGATACATCTCCAACTGCTCGCAGATGACCGCGCGACCGGCCACGGACTCCGGCACCTCGGTGCTGATCACGTGGTGCTCGAAACCGAGCTGCTCGAACCACCACAACGACATGCGGGTGAGGATCTCGCCCTTGTCGGGGATCGGGGTGTCGAGCACGAAGTCGTAGGCGCTGATCCGGTCGCTCGCGACCATCAGCAGCTTCCCGGTGTGCTCGCCCTCGTCCATGCGGTAGAGGTCGCGGACCTTTCCGGAATGCAGGTGGGTCGTGCCGGGGATGACCGGCGCAGGAGGGATGTTCAGGTCGGCGCTCACGTCATCAACCCTACTGACCGGCAGCCCGGCCTCAATGGGTGGTGGGCGCGGGCTGACCGCGGCCTCGAGAACAGCAGGATTCCAGCAGTGATCACGCCGAGCGCAGGCGGCGCTCGAACGATGCCTGCCGACGCTCCAGCTGCTGGACGCGTTCCTCGGCAGTCACGGCGTGGCCTGCCCCGAACAGACCGGCTGCCTCGGCGAGCGGAACATGCCTCATGTCGACCACCGCATCGCTGCCCTCGGCCCGCATCGCGCCACCCTGCCAGCGCACCACCATGATCCCGGCATCGAGGCGACCGGTGTCGATCCAGTTGTGCACGCCTGGATCGGTCGGGCCGATCCAGTAGCGCAGCAGGCCGTCGTCGTCCAAGCGCAGCTGGCTGTTGTTGAGTCCCCCGGTGGCGTCCACGCTGGGCCGGGTGACGCCCCACGGATCGGTCACCTCGACACCCACGTATTCGCTGCCGACCGGGTCGATGACCAGGAAGAGGCCGTGCCCCTCGGCGAGCGCGTAGTGCGAGGAGACCGCCGCCCCGAACGGCCGGATACGCGGCTGGTCGAGCTGATTGGCGGTCTTGGTGAAGATGAACTCGTTGTCCCACGCCAGCCAGTACTCGCCGAGCCGCGCCGCGATCGCGACCGCGCGAGCGACCAGCTCCTCGTCGGTCGGGGCCGGAGCTGCCTCGGGGCCCGAGATCCGCTCGATCGACAGCGACAACGGCTCCTGCGCCTCCCAGTCGGTCAACGCGTCGCGCACCAGCAGCCAGGTGCTCTGCGGCAGGGGGTGAGGTGGTGGGTCGCCCCAGCGACCGGCTCGGGGCCGACCGTGACCTCGAACCATCCGTCGGCGTCCGCCTCGATCTGGGAGGAGAGCAGTACGTCGGCAATCGACGCGCCCTCCCGCGTCACCGGCAGCACACCCTCGTCGCCGCCGTAGCAGATGAAGGAGAACTGCGCCGCCGGTCGCTCCGGCACCCGTGCCCGGATCCGATAGGTGGAGACACCGTCGATGGCGGCGCGCCGGTGCACGTTGTCGGGGTTGTCGATGCCGTAGCCGGATCCCGGCACGTCCATGCCGTGCCAACGGTGCGGAGCACAGGCGCCCCAGTGGAAGAAGGGGCGGGCCGGGTCGGAGACGAACGCGTGACCGACTGCGGCAGCCACGAGGCTGCCAGCGGCCTCGTCGGCGGTGGCACGACCTGCCGGTGAACCGCCGTTGACCGGATCGGCCAGGTAGAGATCACGGATCTGCTCCGTGACGGCCACCAGCTCGGGCCGCCGCAACAGCTCCAGGAGCTTGGCTTCGGCGGCGAGTTGTTCCGGCGTGCCCAGTGCGCTCATGTGCTCCTCGTTCTCGCCCGTGCCCACGCGCGATGCGTGGCCACTGCTTGCAGGTTCGTCGATCAGCAGGGAATCGACCACGGGTCCGCCGGCGCTCGCGGCACGGTTCCGGTGGTCAGGACCCGCCAGGGATCAGGAAATGGTCGCCGCGTGGGCACCCGCACGGCGACCGAAGAACGTGCCGTCACCGAGCGACGTACCCGAGATGTAGCCCTCGCCGTGCATGCCCGACGATGCGCGTCCCGCGGCGTAGAGGCCCGGGACCAGGCCGCCACCGACGCGGCGTACCCGCCCGTCGACGTCCGTGCTCAGTCCACCGAGGGTGAAGCCGGAGAAGCCGGTCGTCTTCGCGCCCTCGGGGAAGAACCCGAGGCGGGGGTCGATCGCACCCCACGGGCCCTCGAGCTTGCGCAGCCACTTCGGGTCCTTGTGGAAGAGGTCCGTGCCCGCTTCGGCCCCACGGTTGTAGGCCGCAACCGTGTCCTGCAGTCCACCCGCGGGAATGCCCAGCTCGACTTCCAGCTCGGCCAACGTCTCGGCGGCGTGGCTCGGACGGACACCCCAGGCGTCGACATCCGAAACCTCCTCGAGCCCCTGCTCGTCCATGATCACCCAGCACGGACCGGGCTGGTGCAGGGCGGCGTGCGAATAGAGACCCGGGTAGACGTCCTCATTGATGAAGCGGGCGCCGAGGGCGTTGACGAGCATGCCGCGCACGGCGTGGGCCGGGGTTGCGGTGTAGGCAGCTTCGACGAAGCCCATCCGGCGGGTGCTGGCGCCGACGGCAAGGGCCATCTCGATCCCCGAGCCGTCGTCGAAGCCGTCGGAGACCTTGCCGTGGCCCTGCAGGACCGGAGCGTGCTGCTCGAGCATCTCCTCATTGTCGACAAAGCCACCCGTGGTGAGGACGACGGACCGGGCGCGATAGTTCACGGTCTCGCCGAACTTGCGTGCGACCACTCCGACGATCCGGTCACCGTCGACGACCAACGCGCGGGCCCGGGTGTCGGTGTGCGTCTGCACGCCCATCTCGTCGCAGGTGGCGGTCAGTGCGTCCATCATCGCGTGACCGGCATAGCCCTTGGCGGCCGGGCGGTGGCCGCGGGGGACGGCGCGGGCGATCTCGTTGTAGGGCCAGGCGTTCTCGCCCAGCCACATGAGCCCGTCCAGGGTGAATGGCATCCACGTGGGGCTGCTGTAGAAGGACTCGTTGAACTCGACGCCGCAGTCACGGAACCAGTCGAAGTGGGCAACCGACCCGTCGCAGTAGAGCCGCAGCTTCTCCGCGTCGACGTAGGGACCGAGCGCTGCGGAGAGGTAGGCATACATGTTGTCGGCGTCGTCCTCGAAGCCGCACGCCTTCTGCACGGCCGTGCCGCCGCCCAGGTAGAGCTCCCCACCCGACTGGGCCGAGGAGCCGCCGGGGCCGCTGCCCCGTTCGAGCACCGCTACCGAGGCGCCGGCGCGGGCGGCCTCCATTGCGGCCGCCGCACCGGCACACCCGTAGCCCACGACGAGGACATCGACCTCGTGGTGGAAGTTGTCGATGTCGGCGAGCGCGACGGGTGTGGTCACATGAACTCCTGCGATTGGGGTTTCTGGTCACGTCCAAGCGTGTCGGGGCCGCGCCACGAGTGACCCCAGAAGCTGGTCCGAGTGATCTCCTCGGACGTGTAGGTGGCTTCGTCGATGCGCATGCTGTCCGTGCCGTACTGCACGTCCCAGCCGCCGGGCACGCGTACGTAGAACGACACCATGCGGTCGTTGGTGTGGCGGCCGAGCGTCGACGAGAGCGAGAAGTCCGCAGCCTCCACGGCGTCCAGCGCCATGCCGACCGCGTCAAGGGTGTCGACCTCGACACCGAGTGCCAAGATGCCGGGGACCCGGTCCGGGGAGGCCGGGCACAGCGCCAGGCTGTGGTGGCGTGAGTTCAGGCCCAGGAAGCGGATGCGTTCCGGCTTCTCCAGGAGGGTCTCGTCAGCGAGTGCCTCGTCGGCGGCCGCCATCGGCGCCGAGCGCCCGCGCTTGGGACCGGCGACGGTGCCGAGCCGGATCGATCCGCGCGGCAGGAACCCGAGCACCTCGGTGTAGAACGAGACCGACTCCTCCACGTGGGCGGTGGGCAGCACCACGTGGCCCATGCCGAGTTCCCCGGTGGCGAAACGCTGACCGTGACCGGTGCGCACCATCGAGTGGTCGAGTCCCGGGCCGAAGAACACCTCGACCGGTGAACCGGACGGGTCGGCGAACCGGATGCCGGCCTCGACCTGGCGCTGCGCGCACTCGACGAGGTCCAACTCGCGCACCGGCGTACCCGATGCGTTGAGTGCCCGTCCGACGGCTGCGAGGGCGAACTGGTCGCGCACCTCCCAGCCGACGGCGAGCAACGCGTCGGCGCCACCGGGCACGACGACCAGGCGACTCGCCCGCTCGTCCATCCGCAGGTGCAGGGCCTCAGGGAGCGGGCCGGGCACCTCCTGCAGACCGAGCGCGCCGACAGCGAGCTCGCGAAAGCGTTGGAGGTCTCGACTCTGGACCCTGAGGTAGCCCAGACCGCGGATGTGTCCCATGGATCAGATCATCGCCAGCATCGGGCCGGGAGGCGGCGTGACGTCGAGCTCGGTGAGTGCCGTGGCCTGGAAGACCGATCCGGGCACGTGGATGGCGTGGGCCAGACCCATGTGGCCGTCGCGCCAGAAACGCTGGATCGGGTTGTCCATGCGCAAGCCGTTGCCGCCGGAGCGAGCGACGACCTCGTCCATGGCCCGGACCGCGCGCCAGGCAGCGGAGACCTGGGTACGCCGGGACGCGGCCCGCTCGGCGAGCGTCACCTCGACGCCCTTCTCGGCCAGGTCGTAGAAGCGGTTGATGTTGTCGAGCATCGCCGTGCGTGAGGCCTTGATCTCCTCAGCTGCGGCGCTGATCGCGAAGAGCACGTGCGGGTCGTTCTTGATCTTGGTGCCGGTGATCTGGACGCGCGTCCTCTGGTAGGCCATGGCGGAGGCCAGCGCACCTTCGGCGATGCCGATGACGGCAGAGGTGATGCCCATCGGGAAGGCCGTGGTGAAGGGGATGTGGTAGGTCGGGTTGGTCAAACCGGCTTCACGCGGGTGCGTGCCGTCCATGAACTTGTTGTAGTCCATGACGCGCTCGGCGGGGACGAAGGCGTCCTTGACGATGATGTCCTTGGAGCCGGTGCCGCGCAGACCGACGACGTCCCACGAGTCCTCGACGATCGTGTAGTCGGAGCGCGGGAGGATCACGTGGAAGCTCTGCGGCGGCTGGACCATGTTGCCCTCAGCGTCACCGAGCATGGCGCCCAGGAAGATCCAGTCACAGTGGTCGGTGCCCGACGAGAAGCTCCAGCGGCCGTTGAAGATGTAGCCGCCGTCGACCGGCTTGATGATGCCCAGCGGGGCGTAGGGGAAGCGATCCAGGTGTCGTTGTCCTCGCCCCAGATGGCCTCCTGGGTGGCCGCGTCACACATGGCCATCTCCCAGGGGTGGACACCGACGATGCCGGCGACCCAGCCGGTGGAACCGTCGAGGGAGGCGATCCGCATGACCGTCTCGGCGAAGTCGGCCGGGTGCGCCTCGGCACCGCCGTACTTCTTGGGCTGGAACATCCTGATCACGCCGGTCTCCCGAAGGAGCTCCGCGGCGCGGTCGGTCAACTTGCCGGCCTTCTCGTTGTCGGCCCCGAGCGAGGCAATCTCTTCGGCGCGCTCTTCGACCAGGTCGAGGACGGGGTTAGCCATCGTCGGGGTTCCTTCCGGCAGTGTGTCTGGTGCGGGCGAGGGAGCCGGCGGACACGAGTTCGTGACACGCCTGCCGCCCAACTCCCCGTGGTGCTCGGGTGCGAGCAGGCCTCACGTTTCCACCGGCGGCGTCACACCGCCACACTGCTTCCCAATCATCGGGAAGCCCGTCTCGCCTGCGTAGTCCCTGACGAACTTGTCGTTCCAAGCGGTCCCAGGCGACAAGTTCGTCAGGGACTACCCCGGGCCGCGGGCCAACACCCCCGTCGTACGACCGCCATTGGCCGGGACGCTCCCCGAGCGATTCGTAACGTGTTCTAGATTGGCCGCGTGCTGAAGCCTGAAGATCTCCTCAAGGAACTGTCCACGCCGAGCGGGGTGCTGCGCTACTACGAGGCCGGCCCGGCCGACGCGCCGCCGCTGCTCCTGCTGCACGGCTCCGGTCCTGGCGTCACCGGTTGGCGCAACTTCGCCGACAACCTCCCGGCTCTCTCGGAGCACTTCCGGTGCTTCATCCTGGAGTTCCCCGGCTTCGGCGTCAGCGACCCGGTCGACAAGCACCCGATGGCGGCAGCACTGCCGGCCGTCTCCGCCTTCCTCGACGGGGTCGGCCTCGACCAGGTCGACATCATCGGCAACTCGATGGGCGGCATCGTCGGCGCTCGCTTCGCGATCGAGCAGCCGGAGCGGGTACGTCGCCTGGTCACGGTCGGCGGGATCGGCAAGAACCTGCTGAGCCCGGGCCCCGGCGAGGGTCTGCAGTTGCTCATGGACTTCACCGACGACCCCAACCGCGAGCGCCTCGTGCAGTGGCTCAACTCGATGGTCTTCAACCGCGAGATGGTCACCGAGGAGCTCATCGAGGCACGCTGGGAGCAGGCGACCGAGCCGTCCACGCTCAAGGCCGCCCGGATGATGTACTCCCGCGCTGCGATGGAGGCCATGGACAAGTTCCAGGCCAAGTCGCCCGAACCGCCGTACTGGGCGCAGCTGCACCTGATCAAGGCGCGTACCCTGCTCACCTGGGGCCGCGACGACCGGGTCAGCCCCGTCGACATGATGCTGCTGCCGATGCGGACCATCCCCGACGCCGAGGTGCACGTCTTCCCGAACTGCGGCCACTGGGTCATGATCGAGCAGAAGGCCGCCTGGGAGGCCGCCGTCCTCGCCTTCCTCACCCGCGAGGACTGAGCACCCAGCTCCATCCCCGACGAGATGACATCTTCATCTCGACAGCCAGAAGGGCCCCGCCGCAGGAGTACTGCGGCGGGGCCCTTCTGACGAACGTGGTGGAGCAGCGTCAGCGGATGGAGGCCAGGCGACGGCTGGAGGGGACCTCACCGAAGAGGTCGCGGGCGATGCGACGCGCGGCGTTGACCACCAGCGGGGCAACCCGCTCGACCGGCATGGACGACTCGCCGACCACCGACAAGGCGGCGACGGGACCGCGAGGACCCCGGATGGCGGCAGCACAGCACGCGATGTTCTCGAAGCACTCGCCGACCTCGATCGCGAGACCGTTGCGCGCCCGGATCCGGCCCATCTCGTGATGGAAGTCGCCCACCTCGGCGATCGTCGCGGGGGTGCGTGCGCTCAGCTGGTCGCCGATGAGGAACTCGACCTCTTCGGGCTCGATCCAGGCCAGCATGGCCTTGCCGAGCGCCGTGCAGTGGGCAGGTGACCAACCACCGACGCGAGAGGGAACGACACTGGCGAAGCGGCCACCCATCTTGTCGAGGTAGTGGACCTGGCCTCCGTCGAGCACACCGAGGTGCACGACGGCACCGGTGCGCAGCAGGATGTCGTGCAGGTGCGGCGCTGCGGCGGCGCGCAGCTCACTGTGGTCGTCGCTGCCGCCACCGAGACCGAGAGCGCGACGGCCGAGGCAGTAGCCGAAGGAGGTGTGCTCCAGCCATTCGAGGCGCACCAGCTGGTCGAGGATGCGGTGGGCCGTGGAACGCGGGAGGTGCGTCATCCGCGCGATCTCCTCGAGCGTGTGACGGCTCTCGCGGCCCGGGAAGGTGTCGAGGATCAGCGTCATGCGCTCCACCATCGACGGTGGCAGCTGGGGCCGCTGGGTGGCAGTGGGGTTGCTGCCGTGGTCAGGCTGCATCGAGATGGTCATGCT
Organism: Nocardioides alcanivorans; assembly: GCF_021555175.1. GTDB lineage: Bacteria > Actinomycetota > Actinomycetes > Propionibacteriales > Nocardioidaceae > Nocardioides > Nocardioides alcanivorans. The sequence continues at coordinate 348,289 of NZ_JAKGRW010000019.1, forward strand.
GTCTCCCTCATCCGCGCTTCCCCGAGAACTGAAACGAATTCTAGGTCGAACTGTATCCCGGGTCACTCCCTTTGGGAAGTTCAGAACTGAAATTCATTCTAGTGACCGGGGTGATGACCGGATTCCGGTCATCGGGAGTCCGTTCTCACGCCCTCAGCGGATGCATCGTTTGATGGGTCGTCACGAGCACCGCAACGAGGAGACGCACATGCGCTTGGGCCTCAATAGCCCCCTGGTCACAGCCTTCCCGGGCCAGAACTCCCCGTGGGAGCAGTCCGCCGGGATCGAGGAGTTCACCGCGATCGCCGAAGCGGCGGACCGATTCGGCTATGACCACATGACCTGCTCCGAGCACGTCGCCGTCCCCGCGGAGATCGCCGAGCAGCGCGGCGGCACCTACTGGGACCCGCTGGTCACCCTCTCCTGGATCGCCGCTCGCACCACCAACATCCGGCTGGCCACGCAGATCCTCGTCATCGGCTACCACCACCCGCTGGAGATCGCCAAGCGCTACGGCACCCTCGACATGGTCAGCGGCGGGCGGGTCATCCTCGGCCTCGGCGTGGGTTCGCTGGAGGAGGAGTTCAACCTCCTCGGCGCCGACTTCCCGCAGCGCGGCAAGGTCGCCAACGACTCCCTCGAGGCCCTCCGCGGCGCCCTGGGCAAGCGCGAGGTCAGCCACGACGGACCGTTCTTCAGCTACGACAACCTCGTGGTCGAACCGCACGCGGTGCAGGAGCGGCTGCCGCTGTGGCTCGGCGGCCACACCCCCGTGAGCCTGCGCCGCGCCCTGAAGTACGGCGACGGCTGGGTCCCCTTCGGCCTCCCCCACGACAAGCTCCGCGAGATGCTCGACGGCGTCGAGGTCCCCGCGGAGTTCGACCTGGTGCTGGGCACCGGACGACCGATGCGACCGGTCAACGACCCCGACCAGGCGCGCCGCGCCCTGGCCCGCACCAAGGACGCCGGCGCCACCATTGCCAACGTGCACCTGGCTGCCGATTCCGCATCCGACTACGTCGAGCAACTCGAGGCGCTTGCCGCCATCGCGAAGGAGATCTGATGACCGACAACCGCATCGACGAGATCTTGGCGCGCCTGCAGCGCGTGGAGGACGAGCTCGAGATCACTCGCAAGGTCGCGTCGTACGGCCCCCTGGTCGACTCCGGCAGTGCGGACGAAGTCGCCGCGATCTGGGCCGAGGACGGCATCTACGACGTCGATGAGCTCTACATGGGCACCCGCGCCGAGATCCACGCCATGGTCAGGAGCGACGATCACCAGGGCCTGATCCACCGTGGCTCCGCACACTTCCTCGGCCCCGCTGCCGTGACCGTCAACGGCGACACGGCCGTGGCCGTGTGCGAGTCGATCCTCGTGGTGCGCCACAAGGAGCGCTTCATCCCCGCCCGCGCCGGCATCCACCACTGGGAGTTCGCCCGCACGGCAGAGGGCTGGCAGTGCACCCGTCGTACCTCTCGACTGCTCGACGGCAACGCCGACGGTCACGCGCTGGCCCACGCGGGTGGCCGAGGTGACCAGCGGCCGGAGTCGATCGCTGCGGTGGTGAACTGATGACGGGCAAGCTCGACGGTCGCGTCGCGGTCATCACCGGTGGCGGCGACGGCATCGGCGCCGGGATCGCACGCAAGTACGCCGCCGAGGGCGCCACGGTGCTCATCGCGGAGATCAACGCCGAGAACGGACAGGCGGTGGCCGAGGAGATCGGCGGGCGCTTCGTCCAGGTCGACGTGACGCAGCGCGACCAGGTCGAGGAGATGGTCCGGGTCGCCGTCGAGGAGCTCGGCTCCCTCGACATCCTGGTCAACAACGCCTGGGGTGGGAGCAACACCGGCCGGGTCGAGTTCAAGACCGACGCGATGCTGGACCGCGGCTTCCAGATGGGCTACTACGGACCCTTCTGGGCCATGCGCGCTGCCTTCCCGCACATGAAGCAGGCCGGCTGGGGTCGCATCATCAACATGTGCAGCCTCAACGGCGTCAACGCCCACATCGGCACCCTCGAGTACAACTCGGCCAAGGAGGCGCTGCGCGCCCTGAGCCGTACGGCGGCCCGCGAGTGGGCCCCCACCGGCGTCACCGTCAACGTCATCTGCCCGGGTGCTCGCAGTGCCGCCTTCGAGCGCACGATCAAGCTGCACCCCGAGATCGAAGCGGCCAGCAGCAACGCCAATCCGATGGGCCGGTTGGGCGATCCGTTCGACGACATCGCTCCTGTGGCAGTCTTCCTGGGTAGCGAGGACAGCCGTTATGTCACCGGCAACACCATGTTCGTCGACGGTGGCGGACACATCAACGGAGTGGCCTGGACCCCGGAGCTTCCGGACCAGCCTGTCGAGTGAGTCGCACGGAGGGAGCGGGGATGACCCCGAGGGAGCAAGTGCTGGAGACCTTGGCGGACTTCGCCCGGGCGACGGATGCGCGTGACTGGGTGACGCTGCAGGCGATGCTGCACCCCGAGAGCGTCGGCTACGGCCAGGAGGGGTGGACCCGATCATGCGGTCCTTCCACCACCACCTCGGCCGGACCGGCACCACGCAGCACCTGCTCGGCAACCATCGCGTGAGCTTCGTCGATGACGACACCGCGCGGGTCTACAGCTATGCGCGGATCATGCACATCGGCATCGATGACCAGGAGGGCAAGAGCCTCGAGCTCTTCGGTGAGTACGACGATCTCCTCGTCCGCCGCTCGGCCGACGATCCGGCAGGCACCGGCTCCGGCAGTCAGAGCGGCTGGCTGCTCAAGCGCCGGCGTCTGGAGATCCACCACTCCATCGGAGACTGGAACGTCATCCACGCCTACGAGCCCTACGAGGCCTGACGTCTCCCCGACGGAGTAGCACGTGTTGCACGACCGAAGTAGCGCCCCTTGTGCCGGGCGGGCAGGATCTGCTACTTCGTCACGCAGGATCCGCTACTTCGCTGCCCGCGGGCAGGCCCCACGGACGGCACCGGCATGATGGGCACCGAGGCACCAACTGAAGGAGTGGGCGTGGGCAACCGATGGCCGAAGTTCGTCTACCGCGACGGCGAGGAACCGGACTATCGCTTCAGCTTCGCCAACGAGCGCACCTTCCTGGCCTGGATCCGCACTGCCCTGGCCCTGCTCGCAGCGGGGGTCGCCGTCGACGTGGTCGACCTGTCGCTGAGCAACACCCAGCAGCACGTGCTGGCAGTCCTCCTCGTGGTCGCCGGCCTGATCACCGCGCTCGCCTCGTGGATCCGCTGGGCGCTGTCCGAGCGCGCGATGCGACGCCGTGAGGCCCTCCCTCCTTCGGCGCAGCGACGTTCTTCGCGATGGTCGTGGCGATCGCCGCGCTGATCGTGATGACCGGCCTGCGTTGACATGGCTGATTCCGGGATCGCCAACGAGCGTACGGCGCTCGCATGGCAACGCACGGCGCTCTCCCTCGTCGCCGGGGCCGCGATCATCGCGCGGCTGGCCGTCGACGAGACAGGGCCGGCAGTGCTCGTCCCGCTGTTCATCGCCGCCCTGCTGGGGGCTGGATCTTCTTCGAGAGCAAGGCCCGCTACAGCCATTCAGCGGGCCGTACCCAGCGCCAGGGTGGTCGTGGCGGCCGCGCCGCGCTCTCGCTCGCGATCGCGACGACGTTGATCGCGGTGGCCGAATTGATGATGCTTGCCAGATGATCCGGACGTGCCGATGAGCGGCCTCGAGCTGACCTGGTGGGGCCACGCGAGCTCGACCGTCACCTTGGGCGGTGTACGCATCGCCCTCGACCCGGTCTTCCCGAAGCAGCTCGCGCACCTGCGCCGGCGCATCGTCACTCCCCGCGCGATGCGACGACCGCCGACCTCGTGCTGATCTCCCACCTGCACTCCGACCACCTGCACCTGCCGACGCTGCGACGGTTCCCGGCCACGACGGAGATCGTCGTCCCAGCCGGCGCCGGACGGCTCCTGCGCGGCTTCCCGCACCGGGTCACCGAGCTCGGGCCGGGTATGACGACCACCCGGCTCGGCCTCACCGTGCAGGCACTCCCGGCCCACCATCCGTGGAGTCGTTTCCCCGGATCCCGCGCACAGGCACCGCCCCTCGGCTTCCGGGTCAGCGGCAACGGCTCGTCGTTGTGGTTCCCCGGTGACACCGGTCTCTTCGACGGGCTCGACGAGGTCGTCGAGGTCGACCTGGCGCTGGTGCCGATCGGCGGCTGGGGCCCGACCCTCGGCGAACACCACCTCGATCCCGTGCAGGCAGCCGAGGCCGTGCACCGCGTCGGCGCCCAGTGGGTGGTGCCGGTGCACTTCGGCACCTATTGGCCCCTGGGGCTGGAGGTCGCCCGCCGCACCCGGCAACGGCTCTTCGTCGAGCCGCCGTCCCGTTTCGCCGATGAGATGGCCCGGCGCCTGCCCGGCGTACGCCTGGATCTGCCCGACCCCGGCGCCCACCTCACCGGCGACTGATACGCGAACCCGCACTCAGATCCAGCGAACCCGCAGGAAAGTTGACTTTCGTGCGGGTTCGCTGGATCCAAGTGCGGGTTCGCGGGAGGAGGTGACCCGTGGTTGCGGTCGGACTACGGGGGTGCCGACCGCAGCCACGGGCGTCTGTCAGGCCTGGCGGCGGCGCCGCCCGACCAGAACCGTCCCGAAGGCCAGCGCGAGGAGACCGGCGACCAGGATGAGGACCGAGGGTCCACCTGCGTTGGGCAACCAGTCGTCGGACGTGTTGTCCCTCTCCTCGTCGTCCTCGGCAACGGCCTCGTCCGGGAAGGTGTTGGTCACCGTCACCGAAGCAGTCGGTGAGACCACGACCTCGCCGTCCGCCTTCGCGTCCGAGTCGGCGTAGGAGACCGTCACGCCATCGGCGACCTTGACCTCCACCACGACGCACTCCGCGCCCAGGGGCACCGTGAAGGTCTTGGTCTCGTCGGCCTTGAGGGTGAACGTCGCCTCCTTGTCGGCCAGCGCGACCTCTCCCTGGTCGGTCGTGCAGGCGAGGGTGAAGTGGAACGGCCCCTTCGTGGCGGTCTCCCCTCGACCAGCTTCGTGACGGTGAGCTCACCGGCGTCGAAGGTGTTGGTGACCAGCACCGCCGCGGCTTCGTCGCCCGGTACCACCGCGGGTGCCGCCTGGTCCGGCGCGGAGATCATCGTGTGGGTGGCCCCTCCCGCGTCGGTCTCGGCGACCCAGCACTCCGCGCCCACCGGCAGGCCGTCGATCGTCAGGGTCTCCCCTGCCGTGATGGTGTGCTCCTGCGCGGTGAACAGCTCAGTGGAGACGCCGTTCTGCGGCAGCACGCACGTCACGGCGACGGTGTATTCGCGGCCCTCGGTGAAGTGCGCGGCCTCGCCGTCGACGGCCTTGGTGATCTCGATCGAGCCCAGGTCGAAGGTGTTGGTCACCGTGAGCTCCAGCGCCTGCAGGTCCTGCGGCGTACCGGCGGTCACGACGACGGCGTTGTCGAACGAGTCGGCGTTGACGGCCACCGAGGTGGCGCCACCGGTCTCGGTCTCCTCGGCCCAGCAGTGCGTGCCCAGCGGCAGCAGCACCGGCTCCCCGGCGGCGTCGGCGAGGGTGACCTGCTCCCCGCCCTTGATCTCGACCGACGCGCTGTGCACGACCTGGTCGGCCGCGCCCACGGCGCAAGTGACGTCGACGGTGAAGACCGCGTCGGTCGCCCAGTCCTTGTCAGCGCCCTCACCGGCGAGGAGCTTCTCCAGCGACACGATGCCGGCGGAGAACTCGTTGGTGAAGGTGGCCACGACGGTGTTGTCGTCGGCGTTCTCGCTGATCAGCACGGTGACCGGGTCGGGGGTCTCGTCGGCCCCGCCGTTTCCGGTCTCGGTGACGGTGCAGGAGGCACCGATCGGGAGTACGGCGTCCACGGTGCCGGTGAGCTCGGTGGCGTCACCGTTGCGGACGATCACCGTGGGGAACGGCCCGAACGACGTGCCCTCGAAGGTGCACTCGGTGCTGAACTCGTAGGGTCCGGCGGTCAGGTCGACACCGGCGCCGTCGAGCAGCTTCTTGATCTGCAGGGTGCCGCGGTCGAAGGTGTTGGTCACCTTGATCGCCAACCCTGCCTGGGATCCAGCAACGATCAGTACGCCGTCAGCCGGGTCGACCTCGGTGCTGGTGGCGCCGCCGTCCTCGATCTCGATCGCAGTGCACAGCGAGCCGACGGGGGCGTCCACGGTCTTGCTTCCGTTGCCCGTGATCTCCACGGTCGTCGGGAACCCGGTGGCGACCACACCGTTCATGGTGCAGGTGACCTCGATCTCGTAGTCGGTGTCGGCGCCGAACTCGGCGGCATCACCGTTGACGACCTTCTGGACCTTCAGGTCGGCCAGTGGGAAGGAGTTCTTCACGGTGACGGCCTCGAGCACCGGCGTCACGAAGGACGGCTCGATCGTGACGGTCGCGGGCGACTCCTCCGGGTGGTTGCTGACGCCGCCGTGGGTCTCCGTCTCCCAGATCTTGCACTCGGCACCGGCCGGAACACCGGTGACACTCTGCGAGTTGCCGCCGGCAACCTGGAGGGTGCCCTGCGCGACGACGAACGGATCGGCGTTGCCGACCGGGTCGATCGTGCAGCGGTAGGCCATCTCATAGGTCAGGTCGTCCACCGGCAGGTCGGCCGGGTTCTCGTCGATCTGCTTGGTGACCTCGAAACCGCCGTACGCCTGGGCGACACCGACCTTGATCGGCTCGGTGGGCGGCAGGGTGCGGGAGCCCCCACCGGCGCGCTGGGTGATCTCGGCGTGACCGAAGGAGTTCCAGGCCACGGTCGGGTCATCGACGTGCGTGACGTCCACGGGCGCCTTCATCTTGAACGCGAGGGTGACGCCCTCGCCGGGAGCGAGCGGCTCGTCCCACTTCACCCGCATCTGCATGCCCACGGCGTCCGGGCCGAAGTCAGCAGTCCAGGTGTCGGGGCCACAGTTGCTGCCCATGAGGAGGTCGTCGGTGCACAGCTCCGCCTCGGTGTCGGCGTAGAGCGTCGTCAGCACGCCAGCACCATTGAGCTGCGGCTCACTGGCCAGCACCGGCCGGTTGTCCCACGCGGTCCGACGATCGGTCTGGTCGAGCACCACGCCCTTGTCGCCCTCGACCGGGAAGCGGTCGATGATCCGCATGTCCGTGGCCGGCTCGGTGCCGGCGTTGGTCATGGTCAGCAGGTAGTCGAACTCGTCGCCGGGGTTGACCAGCGCGACACACGGGTGCGCCGTGAAGGCCACGCCGTTCTCACGCCGGACCGGGCAGCTCGAGTCACCGACTGCCACTGCTGAGCCGGAGCGGCTGTTGTACCACCCGAGCGACTCGGTTCCGGCGACCCACTTGCGGGCCTGGAACGCCGCGCCTGCCTTGGTGGTCACCACGGCGTCATCGGTGCACCACAGGCCCTCGCCGAAGTCACCGTCGCGCTGGCTCGGGTCGGTGCACACGAGCTGGTCGTGGTCGGCGGTGGCACCCATGAGGTTGCGGTGCGTGTCGTTCTCCCGCACGCCGGGAGCGAGGGTGACCTCGATCTCGATGGCGAACGTGGCACCGGGCCGGAAGACCCAGTCTCCGAAGTCCCAGGTCAGGCCGACGACCCGCTCACCCTCACGCTGCAGGGTGAAGGCCGGTGTCGGCACCGGGTCGGTACCGGCAGGCACGTCGACGTCGACGATCTTGAAGGCCAGACCCCCGTCGCCGTCGAACTCCTCGTTGAAGGTCAGTCCAGCGGGGAGCAGGTCACGCACCTTGAGGTTCGGCAGGTTGGCGGTGCCGTTGTTGGTCACCTCGAGGCGGAACGGCGCGGCCTCGCCCGGGCTGATCGCCGTGTTCGGCGTCTTGTCGACGTCGAGCTTGGCGTTGCCGGAGACGAACTCGAGGGTCGCGTCGTTGGGGTCGGCTTCACGCAGGGTGCCGTCCTCGTCGAGCGGGCTCTCGATGCCACCGGTGACGGTGTTCTCCAACGTGGTCGGGATCGGCGTCCCTGCATCGGAGCGCAAGGTCTCGCGCGGGTGCACCTCGAGCTTCACGACACCCTTGCACTCGCCGCTGTGTGCCTTGGTCGCAGCGTCGCACGGCCGGAGGACATAGCCCCCGAGCTGTGGAAGAACGTGACACGTACGCCGGTGACGGCCGAAGCGTCGACCGTGCTCGGCAGCGGGTACGTCGCGTCGTTGGCCAGCTTGGCGCTCGCGGCGCCCTCGACCCACGTGCCGTCGACGAGCGCATCGATGCGCACCCGGTCGGCCCCGACGGGGAAGACCAACGAGTGGACCCGACCCAGGTAGACGGCGTCGAAGAAGTCGGCGTCGGCGTCGGTGAGCACCAGGCGGCGAGCGCTGACGTTGCCGGTGTTGACCGAGGTCAGCTCCACCTGGGCAGTCTGCTTGCCGACTCCGGGGATCTGCTCGACCAGCGACTTCGTCGGGGTGATCTGCTTGTTGAGCGACGACGTGCTGCTGGCCGGGCCGGTGGTCAGCCCGGGTGAGCAGACCGGGCTGCCGTCCGCCAGGTTGGTCGCCTCGAACGCGTAGCAGTTGCTGAAGGAGACATCGTCAGCGATGCCTTCGCGGCGCTCGGTGACGAGGTTCAGGTCCACGCTCTTGGTCGGGCTCAGGGCACCGTCCACGACTGCCCGGACGCCGGTCGCGCGCGTCAGCAAGGGCTCGTCGTTGGCATAGGCGACCCAGGCATCGGCCTGCGGGTCGAAGACCTCGATGGCGACGTTGGGGGTGTTCGTGTCCTTGCGGATGGACGCGGAGACCAGGCGCAGCACCGAGAACGGGTTGTCGGCGGTCCGCGGCTTGCCATCGGCGTCGACCGGCGGGTCGCTCAGGATCGGGTCGATCAGGGCGACGTTGCCGTTGTTGGTCAGGCGCAGCGTGAACGGGATCGGCTGGCCTTCAGGGATCTCCCCTGGCCGACCGTCTTGACCCCGGTGCCGGAGTTCCGCTCGGCCTCCACCGGCAAGGTGGCGGTGCCGACACCGACTGCGGTGCCCGTGCCGTTCACGGTGGTCTGCCCCTTGGCGCTGGTGCTCGCGGCGTTGCTGACGCCCGGCGACGACCCGTTGGGCAGGTCATCGGCCGTGACGTCGTCGGTCAGGTTCCCGTGCAGGTCGAGACCTGCAGTGGCACCGATCGCGATCGTCGCCTCGCCGTCACCGTCGACGCCGGTGTAGACGACCTCGATCTTCGTCGCCTGCTCGCCGGCGCGGGCGATGTCGACCGTCGTGTTGGCGGTGTGGTCGGTGGTCGCGACGTGACCGTCGGCGTAGGTGACGATCAGCTGGGCGTTGGTGGCTCCGTTGGGCAGCCGCAGCCGCACCTTCTTGGTGTCCAGCTTGTGGAACTCCGCGTTCGGCGAGGCAGCGTCGGGCTCGACGATCCGGATCTCCTGCAGCTCGAAGGCCGAGTTGTTCTTCACGTCGATGTTGGCGCTGACCGCGGAGTTGTGGCCGACCACGGCGTGCTCACCGTTCTCACGGCTGAAGTTGCCGTTGGCGTCGGCGTAGAACGACTTGGAGGTCGCGATGATCACCGTGTCGGGGAGGATGTCGTAGCTTGCGTTGACCGGGTCACCCTCGGTCACGTCGCCGTCCTCGACGATGGAGGGCACGGCGGTGTTGCGGACCGTCTGCTTGGCGGTGGGAGCCAGGTCGGCTCCGGTGGACCGCACGGTCTGGCGCAGCACCATGTCGGCCTCGACGGAGCCGCCGGTCGCGTCGTACGGGAGCGAGGAACCGTCGGCTGCGAAGAACCGCACCTTGAAGCCGGTCACCGCGTCGGTGTCGACGCCAGCGGGCAGGGCGAGTACGCCGAGCGAGCTCGCGGTGGTGCCGGCCGTGTAGTCGTCGTCAGCGCAGTCGGACTGAGCCTCGGTGCACACCAGGAGCTGGGCGCGGTCTGCGCCGCGCGGCCAGCCGGTGATCCGGACCTCGGTCAGGTCGAAGTTCTCGAACGTGGCAGGAGTGGCGTCGGTGACGACCAGCTCATCGACGTTCACGGTGCTGGTGGACCCGTTGCGGATCCCCAGCTTGATGGTCGACTCCTCTTCGCTGCGCGCGACCGCAGCACCGTCGACCCACGACTTGGTGGCGATCGGGACCACGCGCCGCGGGATGTTCACCTCGACGTCTGCTGAGTCCTCGGCTCGGGGAGCGTTGTCGGCCACGGTGCTGGCCGTGTTGTTGATCGTCGAGCCGTCGGGCAACTCGGTGCCGGCGGGCAGACGCATCCCGATCTCGATCGCAACCTGGCGACCGTCGTTGAGGCCGGTGGCGCCGACGGGTGCCTGGAGCGCCTCGGTGAAGGTGATGGTGAGCGTGCGGGTCGCCTCGTCGAAGTCGACGGTGCGGGCGTTGGTGTTCGACGGGAGGCTGGTGACGTCGAGCCCCTCAGGCAGGACGTCCACGACCTGCTGGTTCACACATCCGGCCTCGAGGCCGGAACAGCGGACCACGATCGAGTAGAGGAACTCCTGGCCGGGCTCGAGCGTGCCGGCACCCAGGTTCGTCTCCTTGGTGATGCCCACCTGCGAGGTCGGCACCTCATCGGCGCGGGCGGACTTCGAGCGCTCCGACCCGGTGCTGTCCTTCTCAGGTTCCTGCTTCGACGTGCCCTCGTCCTTCTTGCCGGCGCCCGTGCCGTCGTCCGACGGCGAGGTTTCCGGTGCCACCTCGGTCTGCCCGTCGCCGGGCACCTCCGTGGTCTCGGCGCCGTCCTCGCCACCCGGCGCGGACGGCGCAGCCGTCTTCACCGCAGTGGACGCCGTGCCCGGCGCAGCTTGCGCGCTGAACGGCACCAGCAGGAAGGAAAGACAGATGAGGAGGGCGACCGAGACGTGCAGTCGCCTTCCCAGAATTCCGTGATTCAACGCAAATATCCCGTGCTCGAAACGAGCCGCCCCCGAATGCGGCGGGTCCGGAGAGGACCCTCGGAACTGAGACGGGACACCCCCGGACACGTGATGCGCGAAAAGGGTGAAACGACGGGTGATCAGGCGACGTGGCCCGGGTCACTCACCAACCCAGTTGGTCGAGCTTCGCGATCGCATCGCCCTTGTTCCGCACGCCGAGCTTGCGGTAGACCGAGGCCAGTTGCGACTTGACCGTGTCCACGGAGACGTAGGACGCCTGCGCGATCTCGGCGCGGGACAGCCCCTCGCCGAGCATCCGCAGCACCTTCATCTCGGCCGGCGTCAGCGACGACTCCAGCACCGCAACCACCTCGACCAGACGCAGGTCGTGCTGGGCCACCAGCTCCGCGGCCCGGGCTCCGATCGGCGTATCGGCGATCAGGTCGAGTGCCTCCCGGGTGAGGAGTCGCAGCACGCTGAGGGTGCCCAGGCGCGCGGCCTCCTCCAATGCGGCCAGTACGACGTGACGGCCACTGTCCTGCTGCCCTCCCAGCAGCTGGCCCTGACCCCGCAGGAGCAGAAGGCCCAGCCGGGTCCTCGCGTCACGGGCTTGCGCGTTCCTCTCGGCTCCGTCGCGGACGGCAAGTTGTTCGAACTGGCCAGTGGCCAACAGGCGGAGCCGACGACCGAGCAGCGCCTCCGCAGGGGAGGTCGGCGTCCGTGCAGAGGTGATCGCTTCGCGCGGCGAACACATCAGGAGCGCGTCGTTGAGCATTGCCGCGACCCAACCGTCCGAGTCCGGCAGCGGCAGCCCGACACTCGCGGTCTCGTCGCACAGGGCCAGGGCCTGGCGCTCACGGCCCGTCAGGCACAGATGCCTGACGTGCGCCAGCAGGGCCACTCCCCAGAACTCCAGGTGCGACAGCGGAGACGGGTTCTCCCGGCGCATGCTCTCGGCACGTTCGAGGTCCAAGCTGTCGATCGCGCAGATGTAGTGGACCAACCACAGCGTGTCGTCGATCATCTTCTCGACCCAGCTGAGGGTGCGCGGGAGCTCCTCTGCACGCGCGCCCCACATCTGGGCCTCCTCCAGGTCACCGGCGATCGCATGGACGAGGGAGAGTTTCGCCGCAGCCTCGCGCGTGATGAAGGGGAAGCGGATCGGTCGGTGGCTGTTCGTCACCTCGCCGATGAAGGCACGAGCAGTCGCCAGGTCGCCGGCCAGCAACGAGGTGATGCCTGCCTGCACGAGGTGGATGCCGATGCTGCCGCCCGAGGTGTCCAGCAGTCGGCCCCGCAGCTCCCGCGCGTCCTGGGCCACGAGGGGAAACAGCTTCGCGGCTGCCAGGGGCTTACCGGCAAGGCGGAGGTCGACGATCGTCTGGGCGGCCCGGTCGAGATCGGACATGGGATCGTCACCCGCTTTCTCGTCCGTGGGCGGGTCGGCGAGCTGGATGCCGACGAGCCCGTTGACGTAGGTGGCCATCCGGAACTCGGCAAAGGCCTCTCGCGGCAGGCCGAGCAGCAGGTCCTTGAGATCCGTGGGGTCGACCGCATACCAGATCTCCGCCCAGTTCCGATCGAGCACTCGAAGCGCAGTCGCACTGTCTCCGGCACCGAGGGCGTCGAGGAAGGACGTGGTCGCGGGCGTCGGAACGGACGAGATCTGTGAGAGGTCAGCGGGCACAACGAACTCCTTGGCAGGTCACACCTCGGGCAGGCGAGCGCACCCCCAAGGTCTCTCAGCGCCCGTCCTCCACGCATGCACCTGACTCGTGACCGTTCGACGAGCCAGTTCCCCGAAACACTGCAGGACATGGGCTGTCGGCCACGCTACGTGACCGCGTCAAGGCGCGGCCGAGTACCCGTCGGTAGGCCTACCCATTTTCCGCGGCTCACAGCACCCCTCGGCTGGTTCACCCACCGATTCGCGGCTCAGGGGGCGAGGGCGTGGACGACGAGCGAGGCCAGCTCCGCGTAGGCCTCCGCGTCACTCATCTCGAGTCGGGAGAACATCTGGCCCCGCTGGATCTCGAACATCGTCGCCGCGACCATCTCAGCGGCGAATGCGGCGTGGAGGTCACGGAACTCGCCCGACGCGATGCCCTCCGCGATCAGCCCACGGATCCGATCGGCAGCCGCCGCGGTGTTGCGCCGATAGACCGCAGCAGCCGGCTCGAATCCGGCCAGGTCGTCCATGAAGTCCCGTGAGAGCGGCCGGAGGTAGTCACCGACGGCCGTCAGGTAGGCGACGACTCGTCCGCGCGGTCCGGCGGCGTCCTCCACCGCTGCCTCGACCGTCGGCACCGAGCTGCGGAAGTACTGCTTCACGACCTCCACCACCAGCTCCTGCTTCGAGCCAGCCAGGGCATAGAGCGTCGTCTTCGAGCACCGCATCCGCTCGGCGAGGTCCTCGAGCGTGAAGTCCACGAACCCCTCGGCAGCGAACAGTGCCACCAGGCGGTTGAGGAGGTCCTCCTGCCGGGCGGTACGACGGCGCCTGCGTGCCGCCGTACCGCTGCGGCCGGCGGGGGTCATGGCTGCGCGACCTCGGCTGCGCGCTCGCGCCGGAGCTCGAAGCGCTGGATCTTGCCCGAAGGCGTCTTGGGCAACGCGGCCACGAAGTGGATCTGGCGCGGGTAGAGGTGTGCGGCGAGCTTGGACTTGACTCGCTGCTTGAGCTCTTCGGCGAGCTCGGCCGAGGCCTCGGCGCCGGGGGCGAGCACCACGAATGCCTCGACGACCTCGCCACGCAACGCGTCGGGCACGCCGACGACGGCGGACTCGGCCACCCGCGGGTCACCGACGAGCACACTCTCGACCTCGAACGGCCCGATCCGGTAGCCGGCCATGATGATCACGTCGTCGTCGCGGGCGGAGAAGTAGAGGAACCCGTCCTCGTCGCGCTGGCCCGCGTCGCCGGTGTAGTACCAACGACCGTCGTCGCTGAAGCGTTCGCGGGTCTTCTCCGGGGCGTCGGCATAGCCGGTGAACCACATGAGCGGGCTTCCCTCGAGGTCGATGACCACACGGCCCAGCTCGTGGGGCGCGGCGATCTCGTCGACCTCGTCCTTGAGCACGGTGGCCGCCCAGCCGGGCATGGCACGGCCCATCGAGCCGTGCCGCACCTCCGCGGCGATGTCGGGGTGCCAGCCGTTGACGATCGACATGCCGAGCTCGGTCTGGCCGTAGGTGTCGTGGATCTCGCAGCCCAGTGCGTCGGCACCCCACTGGACGACGTCGGGGTTGAGCGGCTCACCGGCCGACGAGATCCGGCGCAGGCTGATGCCGGCGGGTGCCGGGGTCTCGGCAGCGCGCAGCGAGCGGAACACGGTGGGGGCGGCAGCGAGGTTGGTGACGCCGAGCTCCTGGATCACCTTCCAGGTGGTCTCCGGGGAGAAGCCGGCCTGCAGCAGGATGTTGCGCCGGCCGAGGGCGAGCGGACCGGCGATGCCGTAGTAGAGACCGTAGGCCCAGCCCGGATCGGCAGCGTTCCAGTAGACGTCGTCGGGGGTCACGTCGAGGCCGTACTCGAGATAGATCGAGAACGCGGCCAGCGCCTTCACCGGGATCGGCACGCCCTTCGGCGTGCCCGTGGTGCCGGAGGTGAACAAGCGGACCATCTCGTCGGAGCCGGAGCGCTTGACCACGGGGATGTCAGCCTGGTCGGCCGCGGCGAGCAGTTCGGAGAGGACGAGATCGCCCTCGGTCGCACCCTCGCCGGTGCCCGCGACGATGAGCCGGCGCTCGGGGTCGGCGGCGAGGTCCTCTGACGGCTCGAGCTTGCTGCGCTGGCCGGGCTCGACCACGACGATCCTGGCTTCGGAGCCGGCCAGGCGCAGGCCGATCGCAGGCGGGGCGAAGGCGGTGAAGAGCGGCACGTGCACCGCACCGGCACGCCAGATACCGAGGACCGTCGTCACGAAATCGGCGGACTTGCCCATGAGCGTGGCGACACGGTCCCCGGGGCGGACACCCTGTGCGACCAGCACGGCTGCCATTCGGCGAGAACTCTCGGCGAGCTCGCCGTACGTCAGGTCGAGGAACGTGAGATCCGGCTGTACGACGGTGAATCCGACGGCATCGGCAGGATGCCGGTCGCACAGTTCACGGCCGAGGTCCACCTCTGCCGCGTTGAAGGTCTCGAGCAGTTCGGCAACGCGCTGGTCGGGGGTCATGCGGTGTCACTCCTGTGATCTGGCCGGTGGCGCTTTGATACCTCAAGCAGTACCGTGGACCTGCCTACAGTATCAATCGCTCATGACGCAAGCCACACCCCGGGAGAAGAAAATGACTGCCCGCCGCGTGCTTCCGACCGAGGAAGCCACCGACCTGCTCCACCTCGTCCGCGACCTGGCCACCAAGGAGCTGCTGCCTCGCGCAGCGGAGGCAGAGGCGACCGAGACCTTCCCGCGCGACATCTTCACCATGCTCGGCGAGGTCGGAGTGCTCGGCCTGCCCTACCCCGAGGAGTACGGCGGCGGCGGCCAGCCCTACGAGGTGTACGTGCAGGTGCTCGAGGAGATCGCCTCCGTGTGGGCCAGCGTCGGCGTGGGCGTCAGCGTGCACGGACTCTCCGCCTTCGGCCTCTTCACGAAGGGCACCGAGGAGCAGAAGCAGGCGTGGCTTCCCGACATGCTCGGTGGCCAGTTGCTCGGTGCCTATGCGCTCTCCGAGGCGCACGCCGGCTCCGACCCAGCGGCGATGCGCTCGACGGCCCGCCTCGACGGCGACACCTACGTGCTCAACGGCTCCAAGGCGTGGATCACCCACGGCGGGCAGGCGGACTACTACAAGCTCATGGCCCGCACGTCGGACGACCGCAACGGCATCTCGTGCTTCCTGGTCCCCGCCGACGCACCCGGCCTCACTGCCGACAACCCCGAGCGCAAGATGGGCCTCACCGGCTCCACCACAACCGCGCTCCTGCTCGACAACGTACGGATCCCGATCGAGCGTCGTCTCGGCGCCGAGGGCGAGGGCCTCAAGATCGCACTCGCCGGCCTCGACGCCGGCCGGCTCGGCATCGCGGCGGTCGCGACCGGTCTCGCCCAGGGCGCACTCGACCAGGCCGTCGCCTACGCCAAGGAGCGCACCGCGTTCGGCAAGCGAATCATCGACCACCAGGGCCTGCAGTTCGTGCTGGCAGACATGGAGGCTGCAGTGCAGACCTCTCGTGCGATGCTGCTGCACGCCGCCCGCCTCAAGGACCAGGGGCTGCCGTACGGCAAGGAGGCGAGCATCGCGAAGATGGTGGCCACCGACAACGCCATGAAGGTGACCACCGACGCCGTCCAGGTGCTCGGCGGCTACGGCTACACCAAGGACTTCCCCGTCGAGCGCTACATGCGTGAAGCGAAGGTCATGCAGATCTTCGAGGGCACCAACCAGATCCAGCGCATGGTCATCGGCCGCGCCCTGGACACCGACAACAACGGAACGATCACGAAGGAAGTACAGAACTGATGCAGTTGGAGAACACCGCGGCCATCGTCACCGGCGGCGCATCCGGCCTGGGGGCCGCGACCGCACAGGCCCTGGCCGACCGCGGCGCGACCGTCTTCGGATTCGATCTCGCCGGATCGATCGACCAGGCACCCGAGGTCAAGGGCGTGACCTACGTGGCCGTTGACGTCACCGATCCCGAGCAGGTCCAGGAAGCGGTCGACACGGCCGCCAGCGGCATCGAGCCGCTGCGTACCGTCGTCAACTGCGCCGGCATCGGCCCGTCGGCACGGGTCTTGTCGAAGAAGGGCGTCCACGACCTCGCCCTCTACGCCAAGATCATCCAGGTCAACCTCATCGGCACCTTCAACGTGATGGCACTCGCTGCTGAGCGGATCGCCGAGACCGAGGCCCTCGAGCACGGCGCGCGTGGCATCATCATCAACACCGCGTCGATCGCCGCCTTCGAGGGACAGATCGGGCAGGCGGCGTACTCCTCCTCCAAGGGTGGTGTCGTCGGCCTCAACCTGCCGGCCGCGCGCGACCTGGCGCAGTACGGCATCCGCGTCAACACGATCGCCCCCGGCATCGTGGAGACCCCCATGCTGGCGACGGTGTCGGACGAGTTCCGCGCCGGCCTGGCCGCCGGGGTGCCCTTCCCGCAGCGCCTGGCACGGCCTGACGAATACGCTCAGCTGGCGATGTTCCTGGTCGAGCACGACTACCTCAACGGCGAGGTCGTGCGGATGGACGGCGCACTGCGGATGGCCCCCGCTGACGAACCTTCACTCAGAACACGCGAACCCTCACTCAGAAGGCGCGAACCTTCACTTCGGCTCCGCAGCGGAGCCGAAGTGAAGGTTCGACACTTCCGAGTGAGGGTTCGACACTTCTGAGTGAAGGTTCGCGTGTCACGCAGTGGAACAGGGCGCCGGAACCCACCCGGGCCACGACTAACCTCGCGCGAGTGAGCGACCCGACCTTTGCCGATCTCCTCGCCGCACGAGCAGACGACGACAACACCGCGCTGATCTTCGAGGACCGGAGCTGGACGTGGCGCGAGACCGTGGCGGAGGCCCGCCAGCGTGTGGCCCTGGTCCGCCCGCACCGCCCCACCGACCCGACGGCGCCCTGGCACATCGGGGTCTTTCTCGAGAACACCGCCGAACACGTCTTCTGGTGGCTTGCGGCCACCCTCGACGGCGCCGCATTCGTGGGCCTCAACCCGACTCGCCGTGGTCCCGACCTCCAGCGCGACATCGACTACACCGACTGCCGCGTCGTGGTCGTCGATGCGGCCCGACGCCCACTCCTCCCCGACACCGGGCTGCCGCTGGTCGAAGTCGACGCCGAGGGGTACGCCGACCGGCTGGCGAGCCTCGGGTCCGTCAGCTCACCCGCCCCCACGCCTGACACGGTCCTGTCGCTGATCTTCACCAGTGGCACGACCAGCGCCCCGAAGGCAGTGATCTGCACCCAGGGCCGGATGGGTCGCACCGCGTTGCAGCAGGTGGCCCGCCGCGAGCTCACCGCGGCCGACCGCTTCTATCTCGTGATGCCACTCTTCCACTCGAACGGTGTCATGGCCGGTCTCGCTCCGGCCGTGGCGACCGGCGCCAGCGTGGTGGTGCGACGCAAGTTCTCCGCGTCCAACTGGCTGCGCGACGTACGCAAGCACGGCGTCACGTTCTTCAACTACGTCGGCAAGCCGCTCAACTACATCCTCACGACACCCGCACAGGCCGACGACGCCGACAACACGCTGCGGATCGCCTTCGGCAACGAGGCGTCCGACCGCGACATCGCGCGCTTCGGCGAGCGCTTCGGCTGCCGGGTGATCGATTCGTTCGGTTCCAGTGAGGGCGAGATCCAGATCATGCGTACGCCGGACACCCCGCCCGGCTCGATCGGCAAGCCAGCACAACCCAACGTGGCGGTGATGGACGAGGAGACCCTGCAAGAGTGCCCGCGCGCCGTCTTCGACGAGCAGGGGCGGTTGGTGAACGGCGACGAGGCGATCGGCGAGATCGTCAACCCCGACGGCGTCGCCCTCTTCGAGGGCTACTGGAAGAACCCGGAGGCCGAGGCGGCGCGCACCCGCCACGGCTGGACGTGGTCCGGCGACCTCGCCTATCGCGACGAGGCCGGCTTCTTCTACTTCGCCGGGCGCACCGGCGACTGGCTCCGCGTCGACGGCGAGAACCTCGCCGCGGCCCCGATCGAACGTCTGTTGCTCCGACACCCGAACCTCACGGGCGTTGCCGTCGTCGCCACCCCCGATCCCGCCGTCGGCGACCAGGTGCTGGCCGTGGTGGAGGTCGACGGCGACTTCGACCCCGAGGCCTTCGGCTCGTTCCTGCGGGCCCAGCCCGACCTCGGCACCAAGTGGAGCCCCGCCTACGTGAAGGTGGTCGACGCACTGCCACGCACGCCGTCCAACAAGGTGATCAAGCGGCAGGTCGACACGGAGCTCACCGGCCGGGTGTGGCGCCGCGACGGCGACACCTACCGCCCGCTGGGGTGACACTTCTGGAGGACTGAGCTCCCACTCCCAGCCTCAGCCCATGTCGGCCGGATCCGCGCTGGCGACAGCTATTTCATCTTCTTCGCGGCGATCTTCGCCAGCCTCTTGGTCTGCTTCTTGGTCACCTTGCCCGCGCCACCGACGGAGACGACGGCGATGCGCTTGCCCTGCCGAATCATGAGCGATGCCCCACGGTCGACCCCGCCACCGGACTTGGTCTTCTCGGTGAACCCGACGCGTTGCTGGCCGACCCGGGGCAACGTACGGGACTTGTGCGTGTACGTCGCGCCGTGCACCTCGAACTTCGTGCACTTCCTCGCGAACCGCTGGTAGGCACTGAACGACTTCTTCGCAGCCGCGACGGACTTGAACTCAGCGACGTGGCTGCCTCCCCAGCGACGACTCTCTCCGGTGATCACGAAGCCCCCGAAGGAACGGGCCGACTTCACCCTCACCTTCTTGGTCCTCGCGCACTTCTTCGCGGGGACGTGGATCTTCTTGGCGGTCTCGGAGAAGAACTCCGCACCTGCCATGTCCGAGAAGATCGCCTCGAAGTCGGCCTCGTTGAGTACGTCGGAGGGCTTCACCTTGGCGGCGTCGCTGGGAGCCGAGACGAGGACCAGGCCCACGGTGAGCAGACCGGCGAGAGCGACCGAGGAAGCGGAGCGGTTCATTCGTCTGCCTTTCGCATGGGTTCGCGCGGTTCGCGACGCCACCCACGCTGTCACCGACCGATGGCTTCCACCACGGATCTGCCAACAGTTACCCCATCTTCGCCGCGAGCGCTGCGAAGGACCGGCCACCACGACCTTGGGACGCACCGAGGGGCGGGGTGCTGTCAACCGACAGCACCCCGCCCCTCGTGGAGGTCACTTCATCTTCTTGGCGACGACCTTGGCGATCTTCTTCATCTTCTTGCTGGAGACCTTCGAGTCATTGCTGGCGCCGACGGACGCGATGCGCTTGCCGTGGCGGACGATGACGGACGAGGCATAGCCCTTCACGCCACCGAAGTTGGTGACCGCGGTCATGGCGAGACGGTCCTGGCCGACCTTGGGAGCCTTGTCCTTGCTCAGGGTGACGGGCACACCGCTCAGGGTGAAGCTCTTGCACTTCTTGACGTACTTCTTGTACTTCTTGATGGCGCCCTTGGCCTGCGCGGCCGACTTGAACTCGAACACGCCAGCCGTGACCACCGTCGTCCCCGTGCTCGCCACACCGGTGTTGGTGAAGGCCGACTTCACCTTCTGCAGCTTGTTCGTTCCGCACGTCTTGGCGGGGATGCCGACCTTCTTGGTCTTGTCAGTGGCGAAGGTGCCGCCCTTGAGCTCCGGGAAGACCTTGACGATGTCGGCCTTGCTCGGAGCGTCCTTCGCCTTCACCTTGGCATTGGCGGCGGTCGGGGCGCCGAGGACGAGACCGAGAGCGAGCACGCCGGTGGCGGTGGCGGCCGAGAAGCTCTTGAGATTCATGGGGTTCCTTCCAGATGTTCGTGGGTCACGGTCCGTCGTACCCATGCCTGCCCCGACTCAACCCACCGTGATGCACGCCACAGCGGATCGGACCAACTCAGGCGAGCAGCGCCGCGAACCGCGCATTGATGTCAGCGACCGCGGCGTCGACGGCCGGGCTGAATCTTCCCATGTCGATGAACCCGTGGATCAGCGACGGGTGGTGGAGAGACTCGACGGACACCCCGCACTCCTCGAGCGCAGCGACGTAGGCGAGCCCCTCGTCGCGCAGCGGGTCGAAGCCGGCAGTCACGACGACAGCCGGCGGCAACCCGGGACGCACCCCACGCAGGGGCGAGAGCCGTGGATCGGTGGGGTCGGCGTCGCGTGCGTAGTGCTCCGTGAACCAGGCCATCGTTTCGGTCTCGAGCAGGTGACCCCGCCCGTTCTCCGCGCGCGATGCGTAGTCGCCGGCCTTGTCGACCGACGGATAGATCAGCAGCTGCGCGTCGACCTCCGGAACCTCCCGCGCGACGGTCGCGGCGAGGTTGCCCCGGCGCTGTCGCCGGCGACGCCAAACCGATCGCCTCCGCCGTACGTCGCGAGGTCGGCGGCGATCTCGCGGGCTGCGGCCAGTGCGTCCTCGACGGCAGCGGGGAAGGGATGCTCCGGAGCGAGGCGGTAGTCGAGGGCGACGACGACCGCGCCGGTGTCGCGCGCCAGGCGCCGGCAGGGTTGGTCATGGCTCTCGAGGTCACCGATCACCCACCCGCCACCGTGGAGGTGCAGCACTGTCGGCCGCGGGCCTGCGCCGTCCATCGACCCCTCGACCGGTCGGTAGACGCGTGCCGGGCGGCCGGCGACGGTGGCGTCCTCGGTGTCGCACGGGATCGGGCCTTGGTCGACCAACGAGAGCTCCGCCATGGCCCGGTAGCCCTTGCGCGCATCCTCCGGGCTGCCCTCGTGCACCTTCGGATAACCGCTCTCGGCCATGAACGACAAGATCGCGGCAATGCCCTCGTCAAGCGTCATGGAAAGAACATAGTGGGTCGTCAGCGGAGGTGACGTCGGATGCCGCGAAGCAATCCAGCGGCGTACCGCTGACGGCCTTCGGGTGAGGTCATCAGCGCGGCATCCTGCGGGTCGCGCATGTTGCCCAGCTCGACCATGACGGCCGGGCGAACGGCAAGGTTCAGGGTGCCGAGATCAGTGCGGGAGTCGAGTCCCTCGGAGCCGAGGTAGGTCGAGGTCTCCAGCCCCTCCGCGACCAGTCCGTCGCGCATCTCCTCGGCCAGCGCCTGGGAGCCCTCGACCTCAGGCGATGCGATCACGTGGAAGCCGCGCGCACCGGGTGACAGGTTGCCGTCGCCGTGGATCGACACCAGCAGGTCACCCTCGGCGGCACGTCGCCCGCGCTCGTCGACGCAGGGTCCCCACAACTCGGCCGAGTTCGAGTCGCGGGTGAGCACCACTTCGGCTCCCCACCGCTCCAACTTCCGCTGCAACACCTCGGCCACCTCCCAGACGAAGGTCGCTTCGGGGTAGCCGGCATCGGTCGCCGTACCCGTCGTGTTGCACGGCTTCATCAGCCCGCCCGCGTCGACAAGGCGGTTGATCTCCGAGGGGAAACGTCCGTTGCCGAGCTGGTGTCCCGGATCGAGCACCACGGTCTTGCCGGCCAGTGGTTCGTCGGGCCGCAGCGTCACCGCCGGCGCCCTGTCACGCGGCTGCTCGGGGCTCACACGGATCCCCGGCGGCGACGGCTCCCCCTCGTCGCCGGACCCGTTGCACCCTGCGAGCACCACCAGGGGGAGCACGAGGGCCGGCAACCAACGCATCGACACTCCCCAGGGGCGGCTCTCCCCGACCGGGGAAGGACATGGGACCACCGCGGACGCTGAACCGTGCACACCCGCGTCGACCCGAAGCCATACCATCATGACTGCCCCGGGCCGGGGCCGACGACATCGACGGAAGGAACCCCGACGTGAGCTGGTTGGTCACCGGAGGCGCTGGATACATCGGATCCCACGTGGTGCAGGCGCTGCGCCGGGCCGACATGGACACAGTCGTGCTCGACGACCTCTCCACCGGTTTCGCCGACTTCGTCCCGGCAGACGTCCCGTTCGTGCGGGGCACGCTCCTCGACGCCGAGCTCGTCGCCACCACCTTGCGCGAGCACGAGGTGCACGGGGTCATCCACATCGCCGGGTACAAGTACGCCGGTGTCTCCGTGCAGCGTCCCTTCCACACCTACGAGCAGAACGTGACGGCGATGCTCACCCTGCTCAGCGCCATGCAGCAGCAGGGCATCGACAAGTTCGTCTTCTCCTCCAGCGCCGCCACCTACGGCACCCCCGACGTCGACCAGGTCACCGAGCAGACCCCGACCAGTCCGGAGTCTCCCTACGGCGAGAGCAAGCTGATCGGTGAGTGGTTGCTGCGTGACGCCGCCACCGCCCATGGCCTGTTGCACACCAGCCTGCGTTACTTCAACGTCGTCGGCAGCGGCGAGGACCGCCTCTTCGACGCCAGCCCCCACAACCTCTTCCCGCTGGTGTTCGACATGCTCTACAAGGGCCGAACCCCGCGCATCAACGGTGACGACTACCCCACCCCCGACGGCACCTGCGTGCGCGACTACGTGCACGTCAGTGACCTCGCCGTCTCCCACGTCGCCGCGGCCCGTCGCCTCGACGCCGGCCAGGAGGTCGAGCCCGTCTACAACCTCGGCTCGGGTGACGGCAGTTCGGTGCGCGAGATCATGGACACGATCAGGTCGGTCACCGGCATCGACTTCACCCCCGAGATCCACCCACGCCGCGCCGGCGATCCGGCCCGGATCGTCGCGACCGGCGACCTCGCCGCCCGCGACCTCGACTGGCAGATGCGGCACTCGCTCGAGCAGATGGTCTCCAGCGCTTGGTCCGCGCGGCGGGCTGCGGGTGACGACTACCCTGCCTGAACGACGTACGCCGCCTTCTCGGCGAGATGGCGGAAGGTGAGTGCGGCGGGTCACACTTGGCTCTAGACTCCCCCGCGGGAGTGGGGAGTTGGGTGGATGACGCAATGGCCGACGAGTCGAACGACGATGGGCAGCTCCCTGAGGGTGGGCTGACGGAGGAGCAATCCCCGAAGCTGGCCGAGGGCATCCCGGTGCGGGTTCGCCGGCGGCGCAAGAAGCGCACCCGGTGGCGCCGGGTCAAGCGATGGATCAGGGACCACAAGGCACTCTCGGTGCTGATCGGCCTGGTCCTGGGTCTGCTGCTCGTGCTGCTCCTGTGGCTGTGGTGGCTCAACTCCCAGATCGATGCGGTGACCCGCTTCCCCCTCGACGTCGAGAACCGTCCGGCCCGGGTGCCCGGCGACCAGCTCAACATCCTGGTGCTCGGGGTCGATGACCTCGACTACCAGCGTGAGGTGGGCCCCGATGTCTACAAGATGCTCGAGAGCGGCGCGTGGCAGAAGGGCGCCTTCCGCAGCGACACGATGATGTTGGTGCACCTCGAGGCCGGACGCGAGCAGGCACAGGTCGTCTCGATCCCCCGCGACAGCTACGTCGACATCCCCGGCAACGGACGCTCCAAGATCAATGCCGCCTTCTCGTGGGGCGGGCCGCAGCTCGCCGTCGAGACGGTGGAGAAGAACTTCGACGTGTTCATCGACCACGTCGTCGTGGTCAACTTCGGCGGCTTCATCGACATCACGGACACCGTCGGTGGTGTCGACATCCACTTCGCCCAGGAGACCCCCGCCGACGGCAAGGGCCGCACCTGGTCGGCAGGCACCCACCGGCTCAACGGCGTCGACGCCCTCTTCTACTCACGCCAGCGCAAGGAACTCCCCCGCGGCGACTTCGACCGGATCAGCCGCCAGCAGAACTTCCTGCGGGCCCTCCTCGACCGAGTGGCCTCACGCGGCACGCTGCTCAACCCACTGAAGATCAGCAAGCTCGCCGATCAGCTCTCCGAACTCGTCGCCGTCGACGAGTCCCTGAGCAACTCCGAGCTCCGCAACCTAGCCCTCGACTCCCGACGCCTGCGCAACGACCGGATCCGTTTCGTCACCGTCCCCAACTCGGGCTCGGCCACGATCGACGGAGCCAGCGTCGTCCAGCTCCAGATGGGCAAGGCCAGACAGATGTTCGAGGCGATCGAGTACGACCAGTTCGAGAGCTGGTATGCCCACAACGAGGTCGACGAGCTGGGCAGTTCCAAGTCCGTGGACTGAGGAGCCGCTCAGTCGAACTGCACCGGTTCACCGTGCTGCGCCTGCCGGTCGAGCAGGGAGAGCAGGTAGGTGCCGTAGCCGCTCTTGGTGAGGTTGCGACCGAGTCGCGCCAGTTGTTCGTCGTCGATGAAACCCATCCGCCAGGCAACCTCCTCGGGTGCTCCGACCTTCAGGCCCTGGCGTCCCTCGAGGGTCCGCACGAAGTTGGCAGCGTCGTTGAGTGAGTCGAAGGTGCCGGTGTCGAGCCACGCCGTACCCCGCGGCAGCACCTGCACGCTGAGCTTGCCCTCCTCGAGGTAGGAGCGACTGAGGTCGAGGATCTCCAGCTCGCCACGCTCGGAGGGCTTGAGCCCGGCGGCGCGGTCGACGACGCTCGAGTCATAGAAGTAGAGGCCGGGCACCGAGTAGTTGCTCTTCGGCTGCTCGGGCTTCTCCTCGAGCGAGATCACCTTGCCGTGGGCGTCGAACTCGACGACGCCGTACGCCGTCGGATCGGCCACCCAGTAGCCGAAGATGGCGGCGCCGTCGATGTCGGCGTACTGCCGGAGCCGGGTGCCCATTCCGCGGCCGTGGAAGAGGTTGTCGCCGAGGACCAACGCCACGTTGTCGTCCCCGATGTGGTCGGCTCCGATGAGGAACGCCTGCGGCAGTCCATCAGGAGCGGGTTGCACGGCGTAGGTGATGGAGATGCCGAACTGCGATCCGTTGCCCAGGAGCCGACGAAAACCCTCGGCCTCGTAGGGGGTGTTGATGATCAAGATGTCACGGATCCCGGCCAGCATGAGGGTGCTGAGTGGGTAATAGATCATCGGCTTGTCGTAGACAGGCACGAGCTGCTTGCTGATCCCCTGGGTGATGGGGTGCAGGCGAGTGCCGGTGCCGCCGGCCAGGATGATCCCCTTCATCGTCATGGTGACCCAACGAGCAGCCCGCGGGTTTGGGTACGCAGACGCCGGTGTCGCAGTAGGGTGCGGCGCATGAAACGGATCGTGGTGACCGGAGGAGCCGGGTTCATCGGCGCGAACTTCGTGCACCATCTGGTGGCACACACCGACGCGAAGGTGGTCGTCCTCGACAAGCTCACCTATGCCGCCTCACGCGAGGCGTTGGCGGAGCTGCCAGCGGGACGGGTGCAGCTCGTGGTCGGCGACGTCGCAGAGGCCGCCGACGTCGAACCGGCGGTGGCTGACGCCGATGCCGTCGTGCACTTCGCTGCAGAGTCCCACAACGACAACTCCCTCGACGACCCGACGCCGTTCGTGCGCACCAACCTGGTCGGGACCTTCACCCTGCTCGAGGCCGTCCGACGGCACGGCGTTCGCTTCCACCACGTCTCGACCGACGAGGTGTACGGCGACCTCGAACTGCACGACCCGATCCGCTTCACCGAGGAGTCTCCCTATCTGCCCTCGTCGCCGTACTCGGCATCGAAGGCGGGATCGGACCACTTGGTGCGAGCTTGGGTGCGCAGCTTCGGGGTCGCGGCCACCTTGTCGAACTGCTCCAACAACTACGGTCCGTGGCAGCACGTGGAGAAGTTCATTCCCCGCCAGATCACCAATGTGCTCGACGGCGGACGCCCGAAGCTCTACGGCGCCGGGATGAACGTGCGCGACTGGATCCACGCCAGCGATCACTCCTCCGCGGTGCTGAAGGTGCTGCAGGAGGGCCGCATCGGGGAGACCTACCTGATCGGCGCCGACGGTGAGCGCAACAACCTTGAGGTGGTGCGCACGATCCTGCGCCTGCTCGGTCGCCCCGAGGACGACTTCGATCACGTCACCGACCGCGCCGGTCACGATCTCCGCTACGCCATCGACGCCACCAAGCTCCGCACCGAGCTCGGCTGGCGCCCCACCTTCGCCGACTTCGAAGCCGGCCTGGCCGAGACCATCACCTGGTATCGCGACCACGAAACCTGGTGGCGACCCGCCAAGGCTGCCACCGAGTCGGCGTACTCCCGTCGCGGTCAGTGACCCCCGGCCAGCCGGGGCCGTCCCTAACAGATTTGTAGATTCCGCCGGGATACTACAAATCTGTTAGGGACGATCGCCCGACGAAGCGAATAAAAGGGGCAGGAGGTTACCGACTGCGTAGCGTGGCCATGGCCGGGCGTACGTCGACGATGTAGACGATCGCGGCAACGGAGGCGATCAGGTGAATGATGTTGAGCGGCGACGCCTCGATGAGGATGATCTGCGCGGCGAATCCGACACCGAGGATCGCCACCCAGGCGGGCTTGGTGAGTTTGCCGGCTGCCTCGTAGTGCTGCGCCGACCACAGCAGCGCATTGACCAAGGCATAGGTCTTCACGACCAGCGCGATGATCAACACGATGAGCATCACGCCGGACTGGAAGGCGATGATTCCTGACACCCCGCAAGCCTAGTCGGTGCCCGGCTGTCCTTCCGCCTTCCGTCGGCCGCCTGTCCCGCGACCCCGGAAAGCCGACGGCCCCGACCTCCCTGTGGAGGGTCGGGGCCGTCGGCACTGAACTTGGGATCCTCAGAACAACCTCAGCTGCGGATCGCCATCTCTTCAGGCCTCGGAGGCCGTGGTCTGCTCGGCGGCCGGAGACGACGTGACAGCAGCGGTCGGAGCCGGCTTCGCGGCGGGGGCCTTCTTCGCGGGCGCCTTCTTCGCAGCAGGGGCCTTCTTCGCGGGGGCCTTCTTTGCCGGCGCCTTCTTGGCCGCAGCCTTGGTGGCGGGTGCCTTCTTCGCGGTGCTCTTGGTGGCCGGAGCCTTCTTCGCCGACGGCTTCTTCGCAGCCGACTTCTTCTTGGTCCGAGCGGCGACCTTGTAGTCACCCTTGCGAATCAGCTCGAAGGCCTTCTCGCCGCGCTCCACGAGCTCGATGTAGGTCTCGGCGGCCTCGGCAACGGCCTCGTTGAGCGCCTTCTGCGCCTTGGCGGGCAGCGCGCGGGCGTCGGCCTGGAGCTCGGCGAGCTTGGACTCGAACGCGCTCTGCGCGTCCTTGAACTTCGCCGGAGCATCCGTGGCCTCGAAGCGCAGGTCCTTCACCCGGGCCTCGAACCTCGACTGGGCCTCCTTGGCCTCCTTCGCACGGTCCGCAGCGAACGCCTGGGCCTGCTCGTTGAACTTCTTGGCCGACAGCGTCTTGGGGTCGAACTCGAAGGACGTCACACGCTTCTGCAGGTCGGCGACGGTCTGCGCCGCAACGCCGAGAGCGAGGTCGGTGGCGCCGACGGTGGCGTAGAACGGGCGGGTCGCCTCGGTCTTGATGTCGAACTTGGCCTTGGCCATGACTATCTCCTGGATCTGCGGGGAGGGGATGGAGGGAGTGGCGGTAGGACGTTGCCGTCCGGTGCGGGAGCCGGTCAGCTCTCCTCGGCCTGCTCGTCCTCGTCACCCCGGTTGAGGGCGAGGAAGGAGGAGTAGACGTCGAGCAGTGACTGCTTCTGGCGCTCCGTGAGCCCGGAGTCGTTCAGGATCGCCAGCTCGACCGAGCCGCCCACGCCGTCCTCAGGGCTGAGGATGCCGGCCTGGACATAGAGCTGCTCGGCCGAGATGCGCAGGGCCTTGGCGATCTGTTGCAGTACGTCGGCAGAGGGTTTGCGCAGACCGCGTTCGATCTGGCTGAGATAGGGGTTGGACACGCCCGCCTTCTCGGAGAGTTGCCGCAAGGTCAGCTTGGACTGCACACGCTGTTCCTTGAGGTAGTCCCCCAGTGATGTGACGGTCTTCCCGACCATTCCCTTTGCCATGCCTCCAGTGTGCTAACAAAAGTTAGCAACGAGCAAGCAGAATCGGTGTGAGTCGAGTCACCCTGCCAGGTGTGCACTCGGCCGGGTCTCCCCGACCACCTCGGAACCGCCCTTCAGCTCCGCTCGGGACAGGCCCCGGAGCACTTCCGCGTCGACCCCGCTCTCCTCCAGCACGCCGGCCCGCGCCAGCGCCGCCGCGAGCGCGATGGGCCGCGCTCGGTCACCACCGTCATCGATCTTCACCACGAACGCCCGCCCGTCGGCAAGCGCCAACACGTGGCACGCCTCGGCACCGAACTTGCCGACAGCCCCCGGCAAGGCCTGCAAGAAACGCACCTCGTCGCGCCGCGTCCCCGAGACGTACGTCGGGTGCTGGCGGATCGCTTCCGCCACCCGTCCCTCAGCACTCGCCGGATCGCTCACCACGAGCGCCCGGAAGGCACGTGCCAACCCGAGTGCCGACGTACCCAGCAGGGGCGCACCGCATCCGTCGACGGCGTCGTGCCCCACTGTGGCGCCGGTGAGTTCTGCGAAGGTCGCGCGGATCGCGACCTGCAACGGATGGGCCGGCGCCAGGTAATCCGTGACGGACCAGCCGTTGACCACGCAGGTGAGCAGCATCGCCGCGTGCTTGCCGGAGCAGTTCATCTGCAAGCGCGTCGGCTCGCCGCCGGCCCGCACGACGATCCGCTCCTCCTCACGGTCCAGCGGCCAGTCCGTCGGGTTCTGCAGTGCGCTCTCGTCCAGCTTCGCCAGCGCCAGGATCTCGCGCACGCCGTCGACGTGGAAGGCCTCACCCGAGTGCGAGGCGGCTCCGAGCGCCAGCAGGGCGGGGGCAGGTCGAGTCCGAGCCGCACCATGGCCGCAGCCTGCAGCGGCTTGTTGCAGGAACGCGGCAGCAGCACGGCGTCGGGATCCCCGACCGCCCACGCCAACTGCCCGTCTGCGTCCGTCGCCACGACGGTGCCGCGGTGGCACCCCTCGACGATGCCGGACCTGACCAACTCGACCAACACTTCATGTCTCTTGCCGTGATCCATGCCGCCATTGTGCGCGCATTGACCGAAGGGCCGGGCATCTCCCGCACGGGCGAAGTCACGACAAGGAGCCGAGCAGGTGGCCCCGTCGCTCGAGAGCACCCGCGCTGGCAAGATGGCCCCGTGGCCGACTCCTTCCCGCAGCATTGCCCCAGTCCGCGCGAGCTCGATGACCTCGAGCTGCTCACCACTGGGGCCTTCCGTCCGCTGACCGCTTTCAACGAACCCGGCTCGCCAGTGCGCCTCAACCTGCCCACCGACCTGCGCGGTGCCGATGTGGTCGAGCTGGTCGACCCCGAGGGCCTGCCGCTGGCACGCCTGCACGCAGACGGCTCGGTGGTCGCACTGACGCACGCGCAGTACGGTCCGTTCCGCCGACTCCATCTCGCCCCGGGCGAGGTTCGTGAGCGCCACAGCGGCGCGACGTTCGTGCCGGTCAGCGGCCCGCTCACGGTCGACGACCTCGAGGTGCTGCAAGCGGTCGACGGGCCCGTCGTACTCATCGCCCTGACCGGCGCCGGCACCCCCGAAGGCCTCTCCGCGGTCGGCCTGGTCCGCGCCACCCTGGCCGCAGCCGACCTTCTCGACGATGCGTCGGTGGTCGCCGTACCGCTGGCCTCGCACCGCGACCCGAAGATCGACCACCTGCTGGGTGGTCAGGTGATCTACAACTACTCAGCCGGAGACCCGGTGCTAGCGCTGCCGGAGACCGACTCCGACGAGTACCCCGAGGCCATCGCCGACATCCTCGACTTCGAGCAGCCGGAGCAACACCAGCGCGGCCTCGTGCTCTTCTTCACCGGCCTCTCCGGCTCCGGCAAGTCGACACTCGCCCGCGCCCTCCAGGACAAGGTGCTCGAGCAGGGCCACCGCACGGTGACCAGCCTCGACGGAGACGTCGTACGCCGCAACCTCTCGGCCGGGCTGACGTTCAGCAAGGCCGACCGCGAGACCAACATCCGCCGGATCGGCTGGGTCGCGGCCGAGATCGCCCGGCACGGCGGCCTGGCCATCTGCTCCCCCATCGCCCCCTTCGACGAGACCCGCCAGCAGGTGCGCGAATTCGTCGAGGAGGCTGGCGCCGAGTTCTTCCTCGTCCATGTCGCCACTCCCCTCGAGGAGTGCGAGCGCCGTGACCGCAAGGGCCTCTACGCCAAGGCACGCGCCGGTGAGATCCCTGAGTTCACCGGGATCTCGTCGCCCTATGAGGTCCCCGAGGACGCCGCCGTACGTGTCGACACCACCGGCCGCACCATCGAGGAGGCTCTCGACGACGTGCTCTCCGCCCTGCGCGAGCGGGGTCTGCTCGACCTGTAGCAACGGCAGACGGCCGGCCCGGGCTTAGGGGGAGGAGCCTCGGGCCGACCGTCTGATGACTCCTGGGGTGGCGCGCACCACCCGGTAGGAGCCATGGCGCACCGACAGGCAGTTGATGTGGTCAGACCAGCCGGTCAGTGCACGTAGGGGTAGGTGGGTTCAGCCCACCTCGGCATTCCGACGTCCGCGGGCGGTGACCAGCAGCACGCCACCAGAAAGCAGGAGCGCCAGGGCCAGCGCCGCCAACATCGCCATGAAGGGGCCACCGGTGTTGGGCAACCCGTCGTGATCGTCCTGGGGAGACTGCTCGCGGGAGTCCTTGCCTGCAACGACCATGACCTCGACATCGTCCTCGACCGAGCAGGGCCAGCCCTCCCCGCAGCGCGCCGAATCTTCCGTCTCATCGTCCATCTCGCAATCAGTCATCGGATCAGAACGTCATGCGTGCGTGCCCGAGCCGGCAACCGACGTTGTGGAGTCCCGGGCCATCGGCGATCTGATGACCGGCCCCGCTCCGGAAGTGCTCCGGATCCCCACGCGGAACGCTAGACGCGCGGTGCGCCGCGCAGACCGCGATCGGCAGGAAAACCCACGAATTGGCCCCCGATCGGGGGTCGAGAGCGCGAACTGCGCTGGACGTACGTCGCCACTCACCTCCACGACCTACGTGCAGGTTCGCCGCATCTGACTGAAGGTTGGCGGAAATGGGAACAGGCCACCCCCACGGACTGTGGAGGGCGGCCGTCCCCCGACGGAGCTCGGTCACCGTCGGTCAGGGAGGGTGCGGGGGCAGGTCGAGGACCGGCCCCCGCACAGCTCATTTGATGCGCTTGGCAGTCACCACGAGGTTGTTGGTGTAGTGGAAGCTGCCGTTGGGACGGGTCACCTTGTCGGTGCAGGTGACCAGGACCAGCCGGTTCTTGCCGGTGGTCTTGAAGAAGCGCTTCGGAATGCCCGGGCCGCGGTCCCGCGAGAACTTCGCGGTGGCCTTCACCTTGTAGCGGTAGGTCTTGCCGTCACTCTTGATGGTGACGATCTTGCCCTTCCGCAGGTTCTTGAGCTTCCAGAAGGCCATCGGGGTGTCGCGGTTGTCGGAGACGTGCGCGGCCACGACGGTGGTGCCGAGCACCTCACCCGGCGCGGCTGAGCGGTTCAGCCAGCCGGCCTGGTTCGCGCCGGTCGGGATCACCATCTGGCGCCCACGGATTCCGACGGTCACCAGTGCGGACTTCATGCCGATCGCAGTAGCACCGACGGTGCTCCCCGGAGCCAGGCGAGCAGCCGAGCCGGCCTTCTTGACACCGGTCTCGATGTCGATCGGTCCGTAGGCAGGACGCACCACCTTCGTGCTCTCCGCCTTCACCCCGCACTTGTGCTTCGCGGTCTGACCGGAGTCACCCTTGATCGAGACGACCCAGGTGTAGACGCCCGGCTTGCGCACGGTCACTCCCGGAGAGGTGGTCTTGCCGTTGCGGACCGTGAACTTGACCGTGCCGACCTGCTTGCCCGGCTTGCACATGTTCTTGCTCCGCTTGACGGCCGGGCCGTAGAGCGTGGCCGTGGCCGTGCCCTTCCCCTTCAGCTTGCGCACGGTCACGCGGTCCTTGAGGACCACCGGCGCCAGCGAACCGTTGGCGTTGACCTTGGCGACGACCTTCTTCTTGGTCGCGTTCGTCTTCAGCTTGACCTTCGGCAGCGGCTTGGCAACCGGCACGAAGGCGAAGTCGAACGGGTTCAGCGGATCCGTCGGACCGACCAGGTAGCCCTTCAGGGCATCCTTCGACGCCGCGGCGTCGATGCTGACCTGGTAGGACTGGCCGGCCGGCAGCACCGGCAGGTTGTCGAACGAGTACTCGCCGTTCGGACCGGTGGTGACCGGGCCGACCGGGTTGCCGTCGATGTCGGTCACCGGCAGGCCGTCAGGTCCGGTCAGGACCACGACGACGCCACCGAGACGGGGCTCCTTGCCGTCGACTTCGCCATCCTTGTCGAGGTCGACCCACACGGTGCCGTTCTCGGATCCGATGGGCGAGAACCCGAAGTCGAGCGTGTCGTCCCGGTCGCCGTCCTCGGTGAGGTCACCCGAGGTGGCCGAGTCCCTGGAGGAGTCGGTGCCCGGCGTGCCCTCACCCGTCTTGGTCGGGTAGAGCCCCTTCAACGCGTCCGCCGAGGCGTCCTTGTCGATGCTCACCGTGTAGGACTCACCGGCAGGCAGCGGCGGCAGGTTGTCGAACGAGTACTTGCCGTCCGCATCCGTCGTGACCGGGCCGACCGGGTTGCCGAACACGTCGGTCACCGGGTCGCCGTCCGGACCGGTCAGCACCAGCACCACACCGGGGATGCCGGATTCGCCGGCGTCCTGAACCCCGTTGTTGTCCCCGTCCATCCAGACCAGGTCACCGACCGAGACGGACTTCGCCACGAACCCGAAGTCGAGCGTCGCGTCGCGGTCGCCGTCGTTGACGAGGTCACCGGAGGTGGCCGTCCACGTCGACGAGTCGTTGGCCGGGTCGCTGCCGTCGCCCGCCACGGTGGGCAGGTACGGCGCCAGCACGGTCTGGTTGGTCGCCGAGTCCTTGTCGATGCTCACCGTGTAGGACTCACCGGCAGGCAGCGGCGGCAGGTTGTCGAACGAGTACTTGCCGTCGGCATCCGTGGTCACCGGACCCACGGGGTCGCCGTTGACGTCGAGCACCGGGTTGCCGTCGGGACCGGTGAGGGTCAGCTCGACCCCCGCGATGCCCGGCTCGCCGGAGTCCTGGGTGCCGTCACCGTTCGTGTCGACCCAGACGAAGTCGCCGACCGAGACCGACGCCGGCGGAAGCGGCGCGAAGCCGAAGTCCAGCGTGTGGTCGTTCTGGCCGCGGTTGCCCGTGGTGACCTCGATCTGGGGAAGCCGTCGACCGTTGCTCCGTCGGAGTCGAGTCGGTCGTTGTCACCCGCGTCAGTGCCGGTCAGGCTGACCACGGCGCTGTCGAGCGGACCACCCGCGGCGTAGTCGTCGGGGTTGTCGAGACGGATCACGTAGTCGGTGTTGAAGTCGATGCCGTGGTAGCGGGAGTCGAAGTAGTACTCGCCCTGCGCGTTGGTGACGGTGGAGACCTGGACGTCGT
Organism: Nocardioides alcanivorans; assembly: GCF_021555175.1. Classification (GTDB taxonomy): domain Bacteria; phylum Actinomycetota; class Actinomycetes; order Propionibacteriales; family Nocardioidaceae; genus Nocardioides; species Nocardioides alcanivorans. The sequence continues at coordinate 381,972 of NZ_JAKGRW010000019.1, forward strand.
TGCCGTCCGCGTCCTTCATCATCACCGGCGTGCCGTCGGGGTGGTACAGGTTGACGGTGACGCCCTCGACGGGCTCCTCACCGGCGTCCTGCACACCGTTGCCGTCAGTGTCGATCCAGACCCGGTTGCCGATCTGGATCGGCGCGAGGTCGCAGAGGACCTCCATGTCGGCCATGCCCTGGCCCTTGCCGAAGTCGTCAGACCCCGTGAGCCGGTTCCCGGTGTTGCCACCGCTGCCGGTGTCCACCTCGTCCGGGTCGCCCGACGCTCCGTTGCCGACGGTCTGCAGCGAGCCGCCGGTGGCCCGGGAGATGCTGGAGTAGCCCTGCGTGAAGATCCCGTTCGGGTCCATGATGTTGGTCGCCACGCCACGCTCGCCACGGCTCAGCGCGAGGCCACCGAACGACGCCTCCGCGTGCACCGTGCCGTCACCCTCGAAGAACTCATCGGCGACGTCTCCCGCAGGCACGGGGTCGATGCCACAGGCGCCGTTCATGTCCAGCACGAACATGCCGTCGTCGTCCTGGCAGGCCTTGTTGATGTCACCGGTGACGTTGTAGTTGACCTGGCCGACCATCGGGCCGCCCGTGCCAGTGGTGTCGGCGAAGTACTGGGAGTTGATGCCCATCTGCTGGTCACCGGTGCGGTCGCGGAAGCCGACGATCAGGTCGCCGTTGTTCTCGACCACGATGTCGGTCATCCACGCCTGCGGGTCCGGGATCTGACCCGACTTGTTGGAGCAGGTGATGCCCTCGTCGTTCCACGGGCGGTACGTCGTCATGTCGCGCCCGGCACAGGCAGCGCCGTTGTACTCGCGACGAGTGCTGAGGCTCTGGTCCATGACCATGTCGAGGGGCTCGTAGGTGTCGGCGTCGAACGTCAGGACGATCGCCTTCATGTCGGCAGGCACCTGGGTGGACTCGGCCGAGCACACGCCGCCGACGTAGAGGACGCCGTTGCGCTCACCGAGCGCAGCGGGCCGCCAGTCGTCAGCCGTGGTGCAGCCAGGGTTCGCGGACAGGTCGACCACGTGGGTGGGGGCACCCATGGTCGCCTCGCTGGCGTCGTACACGTAGAGCTCGCGGGTGAACAGGTTGATCACCTGGAGGTCGTTGCCGTCCTCGCTGACGTCGAGGTCACCGAGGCTCTCCTTGCCGACGGCGGAAGCGAAGTTCCAGTCGGTGCGGCCGCCGGGCAGCTCGTCATAGGTGTGCGGGGTGGACCCGACGTTGGGCACCGTGCCCCACAGGGTCGTGCCGCCACCGGTCGCGTCACTCACATAGATCGCGCCGGGGCCGTCGGGGCCGTAGTCGCTGCCCCGCTTGGCGAAGGCACCGGCGAAGACCCGCTTGTCCTGCTTGCGAACGCCGATGCCGTAGAGGGCGCCGGTGTCAGCCTTCGTCGCCAAGGTGGTCTTGGCGACATCCGTGCCCTCGGCGCGGTAGGGCGCCGTCACGAGGGTGTCGTTGGCGGCATTGTCGTTGGTGCGACCCGCGGAGTTGAACATCGCCGGCTGGCAGGCCGTCACGATCAGCGGGTTGGAGTTGCAGTAGTCGCGAATGTCCCAGAAAGCGGTCGTGACCTCGACGGTCTGGTCGGCACCCACGGTGACGAACTCGTCGTTGGAGGACAGCGCGTTGCCCGGGCGAGCGGTGGCAGGCGTCGGGGTCGCCCAGGCCGGTGCCGGGCTGAGGATCGCCTGGTCGGGGTTGTCGACCTCGATCCGGTAGCTGCCGGGAGCACCGACCACGGTGATCGTGCCGTCGGCTCCTGTCGTGAGCACTTCGGTCGTGCCGGACTCACTGGTGACCCGGACGGCCGCGCCGGCGAGGCCGGGCTCGACGAACGGGTCGTCCCACGTGCCGTTGCCGTTGTAGTCCTGGACGACGCGAATGGTCACGGTGCCGTCACCGGGGGCCGCGGCTGCGGGAGTCGTCACACCAAGTGCGGTGAGACCTCCTGCGGTCACCGCGATCGCGGCGACGGAGGCTGCCCAGGGCGATGTTCGCATCGGGCCGCCCCTCCCCCGCCTTGCTGGATGCCGTTTGCGTTCCACGCCCGTCTCCTGTCTCCTCGGAACCGAGCCCGAGGTGTCGTGTTGCAGCGGAACGCGCGCGAGACCCGTCCCCATGTCACGGGGGAGACTAGGAACGGCAGAAGACCCTGTCTGCGGAATCAGTGCCCAATACACCGATTGACCCCCTTATGGGGGTCAGTGGATCGGGGACCCGACGCCCGTTGGGGGTCAGACGCCACCCTCGCCGAGGTCACGCAGCAAGCCGTCCTGCCTGGCCACTCGGTTGAGCTCCACCTTCGTCCGGGCCGGACGTCCCACGGCGGCGTACTTGGCCTTCACCCTGCTGATGTACTTCTTCGCGGTTCCGCGACGTACGCCGAGCTGGGACGCGACCGCATCGAGGGTGTGCCCCGCCGCGTAGAGGGCGAGGGCCCTGCTCTCCTGCTCGCTGAGCTCCGGTCGTTCCTGCCGCGGCGAGATCACTGCCTCGAGTTCCGGGGTCCGCCAGACACCGTTGGCCAGCACCGCCCACAACGCGCCGACGATGTCCTCCTCGGAGTCACGCTTGCCGAGCACGCCGGTCACCCCGGCGGCGAGCATCGCGCGCACCTGGGTGGGTGAACCCATCGCGGAGAGCACCAACACCCGCATGCCGCTGCGGATCAGCTCGCGCACTGCCGGTGGACTGGCACTCGGACCGCGATCGGCCTGGAGATCGAGCACGACCAGGTGCGGGTGGCCGGACGGAGGCGTGCGCTCGAGCCAGCGCAGGAACAGGGGGAACGTCTCGCACTGCAACACCACCCGGATGTTGGGTTGGCGTTCCAGGAGCGACACCAGTGCCTGTCGCTGCAGCCGATGGTCCTCGACCACGGCGATCCGCCACGCGAACGGAGCACCCGCGCGGTTCGCCCGCTCGGTTTCCACCGAACCCCTCCTGCCGCCAATGCTGTCGTCGCGACGGTAGGAAACAAGCAAGCGGGCGAGCCCACGTTTGGTGCTCGCGACACGAAATGACCCCCTATTGGGGGTCTGTTCCGACCGCTGGTGCTCAGACCAGTGCGCGGAGGAGGTCTTGACCCGCGAAGGTCTCGACGCGCACCTGCACCTGATCGGGAGACAACTGCTCCAGGGGGCGATCGCCGGCGATCAGCCGCGGATGCGGCGCCACCAGGGTGAAGGCCACCTCCTCCCCAGCAGGGTGCAGGCTCACGGTCAGTTGTTCTCCCGGGGCGACGGATTCCACCGTCTGCAGGAGGAGCCCGCCCAACGTGTCGGCGAGCTCCGCGTTGTCGGGCTCGACCGTGCCCGAGCGCACCAGCAGGCGCACCCCGCGCCGATGGGCTCGCGCGAGGCCACGCATCAGCCATGGCCCCATCCGCACCAGGCTCGGATCGATCCGGATCAGTTCGCGCAGCTGCGCCTCGGCCTCGCCGCACCATCCCTGGACCTTCGGGTCGTGCGGATCGAGGCGACCCTGCGACAGCGCGACCAACAAGCGCCGGGCTCGTTGCAGTCCGACCTCCCGGCCCTGTGCGCGGATGTGCTCCGAGGCGAGCGTGGCGGCGCGCTCCGCCTGGGCCGCCACCTCGACCTCGTGGTCGGCCGAGGCTCGCTCCCCCAGTCTCTGCAGCAAGGAGTCGAACCCCAGCCAACCCACGGTCAGGTGGATCGAGAGGGCGCAGCCCACCATCACGATCCACGCAGTATCGGCGGACTCCGTGAGGGTCAGCGCGACCACGAGCGCCACGACTGCCTGCATGACCACCACCGCGAGAGCGACCAGACGGGAGCGGGAGAGCACTGCAGCCACGATCATCAGACCCGAGTAGCTCACTGCCTTCCACTGCGTCGGGTGTTCGGATGCGAAGTCCGTAGGCGTCAGCGAGAGCACGAAGACCGCTCCACTGGCGACAACGAGCAGCAACACCGACCCTGCAGTGAGTGGCTTCCCCGGATCGTGCCGCCACCAGACGACCAACGTGGCCGCGGCCGCGACGCACACCGCCATCTGGGTGCCGTTCCACTCGCCCGGGCGGTCGACGAACTCCAGCAGGAAGCTGACCAGCAGCACCCCCAGGCCCATGCCCAGACCGCCCGCTGACGGAGGCCGATCACCAGCTCACCCACCGGCTGCGGCTCCGCCTTCGTCCCACGCCCCTTCGCGGCCCCCATCCGGAAGGTGACCGAGGTTCCGCCACCCGGGCGGGAGTCGACGTCGACGTCGACACCGACGTGCCGACACCGCTCGACCACCGAGCCGGAGAGCCCGCGCATCTGGACCTGCTCGGGGTCGAATCCCCGCCCGGCGTCGGAGACCGTGAGGTGGAGCCTGCCTCGATGCCGGCGTACGTCGCAACGCACCGCTGAGACACCCGCGTGCTTGCGGACGTTGAGCAGCACTTCGTGCACGGCCCGTCCGACGGCGATCCACTGCCCGGCCGGCAGGTCTGCACTCGCCGCCGCGACCGCGTCGGGCGTCAGACCGGTGTGCTCGACCGCGAGTCCACTCTCCTCGAGCACCGCCAGGGGACCCCGATCACCGCCCAGCGGCTCGTCGGCGCCTGCCACCATCGCGGCGACCACCTCGGCGTCGCGAGCACAGCGCTCCCGGACCAGTGCGAGATCGCGGGTGGCGGCACCACCGCGCACGATGGCCCCCAAGGTGTTGATCACGGTGTCGTGGAGCACCCACCCGCGCTCCGCCGTACCCCGCGCCGCGCTGGTGGCCCAACTCGCGGCCCGCTGCTCAGCCGCGGCGACCCGGGCCTGCTCGTCCACCTGGTGGGCGAGGCGACTCAGCAGGGCGATGCCACAGCGGGTGGCGATCACGATGAAGACCGTGGCCGTCACGGCCCCGACGAAGAGACCGGACTCCCAGTCGGGATGGACCAGCAGGGGGACACCGCAGGCGACAACGACGCCGACCAGGGGCACCACGATCCCGGCCCGGCCGGGAATGAGCGCCATCGACAGCGCGGCGGTGAGGTGCAGCATCCAGATCGCGGCGAAGGTGGATGCGGATGCCATCGTCGGTGCCGTCAGCAGGTCGAGCGTGTTGCCGAGGTAGGTGAGGAGGATGAACGCCGGGCCGAGGACCGGTCGGCGGAGCGCCAGGAGGGCCACCGTGATGCAGATCAGGTGCATGGCCCCTGCGGCGACCACACCGACGGAGGGCCGCGAACCGACGACCTGACCGATGACGACGGCCAGCACGAGCACGTGCAGCGACACCACCGCACGGAGCACGACTTCACGCAGCGAGTTGACCAAGGTGCGACTGGCCCAGCCGGCGCCGGCCCGTGCCGGAGACAACCCGTCGAGGAAGCCGCGCCAGAAGAAGGCCAGGGTCGTGGCGACGAGGGTCGGAACAGACCGCCCGCCCGGGAGCGTCACGCGAGGTAGCCGTCGCGCTTCGCGACCTGGTTGAGCTCCAACTTGGAGCGCACCTGCTCGCCTGCGGCGGCGTACTTCGCCTTCACGCGGGCGAGGTACTTCTTCGCGGTGTCCGGCTGCACCCCCAGTGCCTGGGCCACCGCCTCCAGCGTCAGGCCGGAGGCGTAGAGCACCAGCGCCCGCTCCTCCTGGTCGCTCAGCCGCGGACGCTCGGGGTCGCCGGCCATCACGTTGGCCAGCTCAGGAGTCACCCAGGAGCCGCCTCCGAGCACCGACCACGCAGCCGCGAGCAGATCGGTCTCGGGATCCCGCTTGCCGACCACGCCGCCGATGCCCGCCCGCAGCACCTGCCGGACGAGGTCCGGCGAGGCGAGGGCAGAGACGACCAGCACCCGGATGCCGGCGTCGACCAACTCGCGCACGTGGGCCGGGTCGACGTTGGGCCCGCGGTCGACCTGCAGGTCGAGCACGACCAGGTGCGGATGGTTGGCACGCGGGGCCCGGGACAACCAGTCGCGCAGTGCGAGCAACGACTCGCCGCTCCACACCGGCACCAGTCCGGGGTGATCACCGAGGATCTCCTCGGTACGCCGCCGTTGCAACAGATGGTCCTCGACGATCGCTATCCGTCGTTGGCCACGCAGCTGTTGGGTCACGATCCAGAAGACTACTCACGAACTGCACTTATCGTGCGTGAGTTCCACGCCCCGATCCGTCCTTGACATCGCAGTCCTTGGGTGGCGACACCTTGAACGTGGTCGTGGTGCTGTCCCCTCGGCCACGTCACCACGAGCGTGCCCGTGATCTCGTCGACGCACTCGGAGGGTTCAGCGCTGACCGGCAAGCAGCACCGTCGACGCTGCGGCTGCGAGACCTTCGATCTCGTCGTGGGGCGGGACGACCGTCACCGTTGCCAGCTCACCGGACCGGTCACCGAGGTAGGACTCGAACCGGAGCAGATTGCCCTCGTCGTCGATCCAGTAGCGCGTGCGGGACTCGCGCGCATCGCTCCCTGGGCGGGGCGCGGGCCTTCCATCACCGTGACCCTGGTGCCGTCGACCTCGTCGTGACGGAGGAACCTGGCGGAGTTCTGCTGCAGCAGCACCGGGTTCTCCGGGCGGTCCGCGCCGAGCGTCAGCGCAAGCATCATGAAGATGTCCTGCGGGACCTCGGTCGTGAGCCTCCGGGTGGACCACTCATCCGCAGCCGGCAGGTCGTCACCGAGCGGCGCCGTGCCCAGCGCCTTCGAGTCCCACAGGATGAACCTCTCGGCGCCATCGGACTCCATCCGCCCCCAGGCCAGGCCGGCGTGCAGGTCGAGGGTCACGTCGAGCTCGGTCGCCGGGGTCCCCGGCCACTCCATCTCGACCGGGACGGTCTCCTGCTGGTGCAGACGGAAGCGCGTGAGCGAGAGGAGCTCGGCCTCCTCCGACGTCAACGCACGTGGATCGTCGCCGGGCTCCGTCGGTTCGTCGTCGCCGCAGGCAGTGAGCAGGGTCGCGGCCAGCGCGGCAGCGATCAGGACGCGGCGATGGACAGCGGCGCCTGCAGGCCCCGTCGAGGTCATCTGAAAGCCTCTCGGAATCACCGTCGGAGCCGGCGGTGTGCACAACTTGTCAACGCCGAACGCTATCATCGGCGCGCCCGATCTCCCCGCACAGTCACCCACCCGGCCATGGCCGCGGTTCGAACGAAAGTTGTGACATGCCGTTCCGCCTGCGTCCAGTCGCCCAGGTGGCGGCCCTTCTCCTGACCGCCGGAGTCCTCGCTGGGTGCGGCAGCGACGACAAGGCGGCGGACGCGCCGGTCGAGACCCAGCCGGTCGTCCACGTCCCCGCCGATGCAGCGACGATCTCCGAGGCGATGGACAAGGTGGCCGAGGACGGACTCGTCCTCGTCAGCGCCGGCACCTATGCCGAAGAAGTGCTGGTCAACGTCCCCGGCGTCACGTTGCGGGGTGCCGATCGCAACGGCGTCGTGATCACCGGCGAAGGCACCCGCACCGCTGGCGTCATCGCGATCGCCGACGGTGTACGCGTCGAGAACCTCACCGTCACCGACACCCTGCTGTACGGCGTGCTGGTCACCGGCACGCACGACGGCGACGAGGCCCTGACCCCGGCGCAGACCGGATATGACGAGTTCGACCCGGAGCGGTTCCCGCCCCTGCAACGCTTCGCCGTCGACCATGTGACCGCGACGAACAACGGGCTCTACGGCATCTATGCCTTCAACACCCAGCACGGCACGATCACGAACTCCTGGGCGTCGGGCTCCGCCGACAGTGGTTTCTACGTGGGTCAGTGCCGCGACTGCGACATCGTCGTCTCCGACAACGTCGCCACCCGCAACGCCGTCGGCTTCGAGAACGCCAACGCCTCCGACTCACTGACGATCGTGCGCAACCGCTTCAGCGACAACCGCGTCGGCCTCACGCTCACCTCCAACTACCAGGAGGCGTTCGTGCCCCAGAAGGGGAATCTCGTTGCAGGCAACGTGATCAGCGACAACTCCGACGCCGACTCCCCGCTGCAGGCCGACGGCGGCTACGGGATCGGCGTGGGCATCGCGGGCGGCCAGGACAACACCCTGCTGCGCAACCTGATCAGCGGCAACATCAACGCCGGCGTGATCGTGCAGAACGCCGAGGACGTCGTCTCCTCCGGCAACACCCTGCAGGACAACACCTTCACCGACAACCGTGCCGACGTCGTGAACCTGTCGCTCGAGGCCTACCCGGCGAGCAACACCTGCCTCAAGGGGCCGGACGTCGCGACCCTGCTCCTGCACCCGGCCGATTTCGGTCTCTCCTGCACCGCCGACCCCGATCCCGCTGCCGCCCCGCTGAAGGCGTTGACCGTGCCCGACGGCGTCTCGTTCCTCGAGGTGACGAAGCCCGGTGACCTGCCAAGCCTGCCCGCATCGGACGACGTACCGGAGCGGCTGCCCGACACCGTCGAGCACCCCGACATCGACGCGGTGAAGACGCCGAAACCATCGCTGCTGGCGGATCTCGGCTGATGGGCGCCGCACACCCCCGGGGTACGTCGCGGCGAAGGTTCCTGGCGGCCGGCGGTGCCGGGCTGGCCACGGCCGCGCTCGGTGCCGTGGTTGCCCGGGAGCTCGAGCCCGAGCCAGCCACCCCGACCGCCGCTCAGCCCGCGGTCCCCGCAGAGCAGATCGGCCGGGTCGATCCGCACGGCGTGCACCAGGCAGGCCTGCACCTGCCGACCCGGCCGCCGACGCACCTCTACTTCCACGTCTTCGACGCAGGTGCGGGCCTGACTGTTGCCCATCTCCAACGGACACTGGCGACTCTCGGCGACGACATCACCTCGTTGACCGCGCTCGATCCCCGCGATCCCCGGCTCCTGACCGATCCGGAGCTGCTCACCGTGCAGATCGGAATCGGCGAGCGGCTGCTGGCCCTCACCGGGGTCGAGGTGCCGCTGGCCCTCCCCGAGTTCGCGCGGAGCTCAGCGATCCCCGACCGCTGCCGGGGCGGCGACCTCGTCATCGCCGTGGCGGCCGACGCCCCGGAGACGACCGCGCAGGTCAGCGACGCGATCACCGGCGTCCTGGCCCGGGCCGGTTTCACTCCACGCTGGAGCCAGCTCACCTGGCGCCCCAAGGGGGAAGGCATGGTGACGATCAACCCGCTCGGCTTCGACGACGGCATCGTGCAGCCCGAGACGACCTCCGGCACGCCGGACCACGTGTTCCTCACGGAAGGCGCTGCCGCCGGCGCGTCCGTCGGCGTCGTACGACGGTTCGAGCTCGACACCGCCGGCTTCGCGGAGCTCGACGTGCCCGAGCAGGAGGCGATCTTCGGGCGGGTCCGGGCGACCGGTGCACCGCTGAGCGGCGGCGCGAAGTTCGACGACCCCAACCTGCTCGCCAAGACACCACACGGCGTCTACCTGATCCCCACCGGATCACACGTCCGCGCCGCCCACCCCTCCTTCACCGACAGCACCGTGATGCTGCGCCGCAGCTATGGGTTCCGCGAATCGGTTGACGGCCGACCCGACCGCTCGGGACTGCTCTTCATGAGCTTCCAGGACGACGTGGAGGTCTTCAGCCGCACCCAACTGCGGATGGACCGCGAAGACCGTCTGATGGACTTCGCCACCCCCACTGCCGAGATCGCCTTCCTCGTCCTCCCCGGCTTCGACGCCGACCGCCCCCTGGGCTCGCCCCTCTTCACCGGCCGACCCTGAGCGGTCCCGGGTCCGCGGACCGAACCTCAGCGCCACGGGACGGCCGGCCAGGAATTGGGTCGCGATCGGATCTTTCGACTACCTTGATCAGTCATATCTATCACTAGTGATTCACTTGACCTAGGAGTCTGGGTGCCGGACATCTTCACCACCGCCGCGCTCGCCGTGCTCGCCGTGTCCTTCGGCGTCGGCATCGTCGTCGGCCTGACCGGTATGGGTGGCGGCGCGCTCATGACGCCCGCCCTGATCTTCCTGGGCATCAATCCGACCGCGGCGGTCGCCAACGACCTCGTCTCGGCGTCGGTGACCAAGAGCGTCGGAGCCGGGGTGCACTGGCGACACGGGTCGCCCAACCTCAAGCTCGCCGGCCTGCTGGTCGTCGGATCCGTCCCCTTCGCGTTCGCCGGGGCCTTCATCATCGACCACTTCGGGGCCACGGGCGACCAGGAGGAGTTCGTGAAGACCGCGATCGGCATCGCGCTGCTCTTCACGGCAGCGACCTACACGCTGCGGATGTATCTGCAGCTTCGCATGGTGACCTCCGGCAACGAGGCCCCGAGTGAGGCGGTCACGGTGCGGCCGGTCCCGACCCTGATCGTGGGCATGGTGGGTGGCCTCCTCGTCGGCATCACCTCGGTGGGCTCCGGATCATTGATCATGGTGGCCCTGCTGCTGCTCTACCCGACCCTGTCGGCCGTGAAGCTGGTCGGGACCGACCTGGTGCAGGCCGTCCCCCTGGTGCTGGCGGCCGCGATCGGTCACGTGATCGTGAGTGGTGTCGACTGGGAGGTGCTGATCCCGCTCATCGTGGGCGGCATCCCCGGCACCTTCCTCGGCGCCCGAATGGCCCACTGGGTCAGCCAGAGCGTCATCCGCCGCGGCATCGTCATCGTGCTGAGCCTCACCGGCCTCAAGCTGCTCGGCATCAGCCCGGAGGCAGTCGGAATCCTCGGCGCGGCGATGCTGCTGCTCGGCCCGCTCGTGTGGGGATTCGTCCGCCAGACCAGGGGTCTGCCAGCCTTTGACCCCAACTCGGGCGCCTGGCGGCATCCCGAGCGTGAACAGAGTGACGAACCGATCGAGGAGAGCACCGGCCGGTGATCTTCCGGCTGTCGATACGATGACAGCTGCTGTCCCAAGAGAGGTCATAGTTCAGACATGACTGAAACACATGCCGACTACCAGCTGAGTCAGCTCGACCAGCTGGAGGCGGAGTCGATCCACATCTTCCGTGAGGTCGCGTCAGAGTTCGAGAAGCCGGTGCTGATGTTCTCCGGCGGCAAGGACTCCATCGTGATGCTCCGACTCGCGGAGAAGGCCTTCTACCCGGCCAAGATCCCCTTCCCGCTGCTCCAGGTCGACACCGGCCTGGACTTCCCGGAGGTCCTCGAGACCCGCGACAACTGGATGAACCGTCTCGGTGCGCGGATCGTGGTCGCCTCGATCGACGATGCGATTGCCAACGGTGTCGTGGTCGATGACGGCAAGACCAGCCGCAACCGGCTCCAGATCGGCACCCTGCTGAACGCCATCGAGGAGAACGGCTTCACCGCCGCCTTCGGTGGCGGCCGCCGCGACGAGGAGAAGGCCCGCGCCAAGGAGCGCGTCTACTCCCACCGCGACGAGTTCGGCCAGTGGGACCCGAAGATGCAGCGTCCCGAGCTGTGGAGCCTCTACAACGGCCGCCTGCACGCCGGCGAGCACATGCGTATCTTCCCGATCTCCAACTGGACCGAGCTGGACGTCTGGGACTACATCCGCCGCGAGGAGATCGAGATCCCTTCGATCTACTTCTCCCACCAGCGCCGCGTCTTCGAGCGCGACGGCATGCTGATGACGGAGACCCCGCTCAACCCCATGCGCGACGGCGAGGTCGCCTCCGAGCGCACCGTGCGCTTCCGCACCTGCGGTGACATCACCCTCACCGGCTGTGTCGAGTCGACTGCGTCGACCGTCGACGAGATCATCGAGGAGATCTCGGTGGCCCGGCTGACCGAGCGTGGCGCGACCCGCGGCGACGACCGGTTCTCCGAAGCAGCCATGGAAGACCGCAAGAAGGAAGGCTACTTCTGATGAGCGAGCCCGTGATCACCGAGGCGAAGCCGCAGATGGACCTGCTGCGCTTCGCCACCGCCGGCAGCGTGGACGACGGCAAGTCGACCCTCATCGGTCGGCTCCTCTACGACTCGAAGTCGATCTTCGCCGACCAGCTCGAGGCCGTCGAGGCCACCTCGAGCGCTCGCGGCGACGACTACGTCGACCTCTCGCTGCTGACCGACGGTCTGCGCAGCGAGCGTGAGCAGGGCATCACCATCGATGTCGCCTACCGCTACTTCGCGACGCCGCAGCGCAAGTTCATCATCGCCGACACTCCCGGTCACATCCAGTACACCCGCAACATGGTCACCGGTGCCTCCACCGCCGACCTGGGGCTGGTGCTGGTCGACGCCCGCAACGGTCTGACCGAGCAGTCGCGGCGCCACGCCGTACTCCTCTCGCTGCTGCGCGTGCCCCACCTCGTGCTGGCCATCAACAAGATGGACCTGGTCGACTGGGACGAGGCCGTCTACGAGAAGATCCACGCCGAGTTCACCCAGTTCGCGACGAAGCTCAACATCCCCGACCTCGCGGTCATCCCGATCTCGGCGCTGCAGGGCGACAACGTCGTCAACCGCTCCGAGAACACCCCGTGGTACGAGGGCCCGACCCTCATGCACCACCTCGAGCACGTCCACGTGGCCTCCGACCGCGACATGATCGACGTCCGGTTCCCGGTGCAGTACGTCGTGCGCCCCAAGTCGGACGAATACCACGACTACCGCGGCTACGCCGGCCAGGTCGCCGGCGGTGTGCTCAAGAAGGGTGACGAGGTCGTCGTGCTGCCCAGCGGCATGACCAGCAGGATCGCTGCGATCGACGTCTTCGACAAGGAGGTCGACCAGGCGTTCCCGCCCATGTCGGTCACCGTTCGGCTCGAGGACGACGTCGACGTCTCGCGTGGCGACATGATCGCCCGCGTGAAGAACGCACCGACGCCGGCGCAGGACATCGACGCGATGATCAGCTGGATGACCAACGAGCCGCTGCGCCCGCGCCAGAAGCTGGCCATCAAGCACACGACTCGCACCGGTCGCGCCCTGGTGAAGGACATCCAGTACCGCTTGGACATCAACACCCTCCACCGCGACCAGGAAGCCAACGAGCTCGGCCTCAACGAGATCGGCCGCGTCCAGCTGCGCACCACCGTGCCGCTGCTGTGCGACCCCTACTCGAAGAACCGCACCACCGGCTCGTTCATCCTGATCGACGAGGCCACCGGCGTCACCGTCGGTGCCGGCATGATCAACGGCTGAGTACGCCGCTCCCCGCGACCCCGGCGTGTGCTTCGGCACCGCTGGGGTCGCTGCATTTCACACAACGGGTTCATCTGCGACGTTTCTGCACCGCAGAGCCGGCGGGCGTGCTGAAGCGGTTCATCTGCGACGCTTCTGCACCGCAGGATCGGGCGGGCGCCTCAACGGAAGTAGGGCCGCCAGTCGTCCCCCGGCCGCGCCGGCAGTCCGCGCATCCCCAGGCGATGCAGGAACCGAAGAACCCGTCGCAGGGTCTGTGCTGGATCACGGAGGTCACGCGAGACGAGCGTCATCGTGTGCCAACCCTCGTTGCCACTCTCCTCCTGACGCCGGATGTCGGACTCCCAGTTGACGCGGTTGTCGACATGGAAGCGGCCGTTGACCTCGATGATTCCCTTGACGTCGGGGTAGCCCATGTCGTGCTTGCGGATCAGCACGCCGCGCTCGTCGCGCACCTCGATGCCGATGTCAGGCTCCGGGAGTCCACCGAGCACCAACAACATCCGGAACTGCGTCTCCAGTGGGGAGTCCACCCCGTCGCGCACATGGCTCAACGCCAACGCAGCCCGGCTCGCACCGGGCAACCGCGAATGGGTGACGACCGCCTCCAACTCCTGGCGACCACTGAGTCCGTGCTTCAGCAGGTGGTCGCCAACAATGACCAGTTCCACCAGGTCGAGCAGGGTGGCCAGTTCGCAGAAGATCCGCGTGGGCGATGACACCCGCATCCCTCGGTGCTCGATCACCAGGGCGTCGTGCGGCGAGACGTGGCAGGTCAGTCCACGGGTGCGGCGCCGCTCCGCCGCGGTCGGCACCGTGATGTGCTCTCCGGACGAGCGTGGCACCGGCAGCTCGAAGAGTCTCGCGGCGCTGGTGTGGCTGAGATGAGCGCGCGGGCCGGCGAGCTTCAGGGCCGCCCGGCAGCGGTGCTCATCGCGGACGCGCACCGTCGACGCGATGTGGACTCCGCGGAAGATCCGCTGGTAGTGCCTGCTGCGCAGATCGTTGTCGGTGAGCCCGGCCGCCACCGCCTCGGATCGCGTGAAGGGCTCACGCGGATCGAAGGCAGCGAACTCAGGACAAGCGCTCATGTCACGACCTTGCCCGAACGACGCCGTCCCCCGCAGTCGTCATCCACAGGGCCAGCGCGACGATCACGCTCGCCCGGATGCCGAACCGGTGCACGTGCGACGCTTCAGCAGCAGACCGCCGCTCAGCGTGCTGGACCGGTGCACGTGCGACGCTTCAGCAGCGGACCGCCGCTTCCGACCAGCTCAGTCGGTCAGCAACTTCTCGCGCAGCGTCGCGAGCACGGACTCCTCGAGGCCGAGGCCCTCCCGCAGGAAGGCCTCGAAGTCACCGAAGTCCTCATCGATCGCCCGGAACATCGCGGTCATCGCCGACGCCTCCTGCTCGAGCAGTGGGCGAATGAGCTCGATGTCGAGGCCAGCGGCTCCGAGACGCTCGTAGGCACCCGCGTTCCACTCCGCCCGGCACTCGTTGGAGAGCACGTAGTCGGCGACGATGTCGTCCTCCGAGACTCCGAGCAGGCGCAGCACGAGAGCGGCGAAGACCCCGGTGCGGTCCTTGCCTGCCGTGCAGTTGAAGGCCAGCGGCGCGCCGTCGTCGGTGGCGAGCAGCCGGAGAACCTCAGCGAACGACTCCCGGGCGACTGGGCGACGTACCATCCGCAGCGGCCCGACAGCGCTCATCTCCTGCGATCGTCCGCCGCCGAGCAGTTCCTCGGCGAGCGTGACGTCACCCTCACGGAACACCTTGACGATCACGTCGGCAACGGAGGCGGTGCCCTCGTCGAGCAGTGGCAGCGCGAGCACCCTGACGGAGGGGTCATAGGCGTTGGCACCGTTGGCGCTCACCTCGGCCTCAGCGCGGAAATCGACCGCGTGACGGATGCCCAGGTCACGCAGGAGGGACCGGTCTGCGTCGGTCGGGGCGAGCACGGCGTCGGTGCGCACGAGCATCCCCCGGCGCACCTGGCGCCCGTCCTCGGTGATCAGCCCACCCAGGTCGCGGGTGTTGGTGGTGCACTCCAGCGCCACCCTGCGGTCCACTGCCTCTGTCCTCTGGTCCATCCTCGGACCGTACGACGGCACCTGCTGCCGCGGGCCGACGCTCCCGTTGGCGAGTAGCCCTGCCCTTGAGTCACCCGCCACCTGGGTCCACTCTGGAGGCAGACCACGCGCCACTCATCGGAGCTGCCTGCATGAAGACACGTCACCTGCTCGCTTCCTTCACTGCGGCAACGCTCATGGTGGCGGGGTGCGGCACGGGCGCCTCCGTCGACCCGGGGCTGGCCAGGCCCGGACGACCGCGCCGACCGAGGAGAACGCTGGCGTCGAGTCGCCTCAGGTCGAGCACGTCGTCACCATCTCGGTCGACGCCCTGGCGGTGAAGGCGATCCGCAAGCTCGGCCGCAAGGGCACTCCGACGCTCCACCGCATGGCCCGGGAGGGGGCCTACACCCTCAATGCCCGCACCGCCCGCGAGCAGAACATCACCCTTCCCAACCACGCGAGCATGGTGACGGGTCGTCGCATCAACAAGGCGCGTGGCGGTCACGGAGTGACGTGGAACGTCGACCGCGCCCACGACACCCTCCAGAAGGCATCAGGGGACCCCGACATCGAATCGATGTTCTCGATCGCACACCGCGCTGACCTGCGCACGGCGATCTTCGCCGGCAAGTCGAAGTTCGACCTCTTCACCGACTCGTGGCCCGCGGCGTTCGACCGGCAGGTCATCCGCAACGACCACAGCGTGGGATCAGCCAAGCTGGTGGCGAAGGCGGTCAAGCACCTCGTGAGGAGGCATCCCCACCTGAGCTTCCTCCACCTCCCCGCCCCGGACGCGGCCGGCCATGCCCACGGCGGTATGTCCAAGCGCTACCTCAAGGCAGTCCGGGCGGTCGACAAGAGCCTCGCCGCCGTCCTGGCCGCGATCGAGTCCGACCAGGTGCTGCGTGACTCGACCCTCGTCGTACTCACCGCCGACCACGGCGTCACCTCTGGCCACAAGAACCACACCGCCCACCGTCGCGGCAACTACACGGTGCCGTTCATCATCTGGGGCACCGGCGTCGACCACGGCGACCTCTACGCACTCAATCCCCACCTCGCCAACCCGCGCAGGACCAGGCCCGGGTACGCCGGTCCGCAGCCGGTCCGCAACCTGCAGCTGGCTGCCGTGGCCCTCGAGGCACTCGGCCTTCCGGAGCTCGACCCGCGCGACATCGACGGCCACGAGCTGGACTGGTAGTAGCGATCCCCGCCCGTCGTCGTTCAGACGGTGATGCGTCCGGTCCACAGGCCGACGGCGCCGATGATCCCGCTCACCACGATGAGGGCACACAGCACCATCTCGGTGGGGGTGAAGAGTTGTCGCCCCCGCTCGCTGCGGGCCTTGACGTAGAGCAGCGTCGCCGGCGCGAGGATCACGGTGGAGAGCAGCAGGAACTTCAGGCCCGCGGCCTCGAAGAGGAACATCGTGTACACCGTGGCCGCACCCGCGATGATCGTCTCCGTCCGTCGGGTGCGAGCGGTGGCGTCCTCGTAGGACTCGCCGCTCAGCCCGAGCTTCAGCGCGTACGCCGCAGCGAGGAAGTAGGGGATCAGCGCCAGACTGGTGCACAGGTCGAGCATGAAGTTGAGGGCGTCGGTGAGCACCAACGTCACCGCCAGCAATCCCTGGACGGCCAGTGAGCTGACGACGAGGGCGGTGATCGGGGTGCCGTTGGCGTTCTCCTTGCCGAGGAAGGCCGGGAAGTCGTCGTTGCGCGCCGGGGTGTACATGACCTCGGCCGCCATCAGCGTCCAGGCCAGGTAGGCGCCGAGCACGGAGACGACCACCGCCACGCTGATGAAGACCTCGCCCCAGTCGCCCACGGCGTACTCGAAGAGGCCGACCATCGACGGCTGCCGGGTGTCGGCGATGTCGGGCTGCGGCATCACCGAGTAGCTCGAGAGGGTCACCAGCGCGAAGATCGACAGCACGCAGAGGAAGCCCAGCACTGTGGCCCGGCCGACATCCGACCGCTTCTTGGCGTAGCGCGAGTAGACGCTGGCGCCTTCGATCCCCAGGAAGACGAACGTCGTGATGATCATGGTGTTGCGGACCTGCTCGTCGAGGCCGCCGAGGTCCCCGTAGCCGGTCGCCGTCCAGTTGTCGGCGAAGACCCCGGCGTCGAAGGAGATGAAGAGCACCACGATGAAGACCAGGA
The DNA here is from genome assembly GCF_021555175.1 of Nocardioides alcanivorans. Lineage (GTDB taxonomy): Bacteria > Actinomycetota > Actinomycetes > Propionibacteriales > Nocardioidaceae > Nocardioides > Nocardioides alcanivorans. The sequence goes on from NZ_JAKGRW010000019.1 coordinate 399,195, forward strand.
TCGGCAGCACCTTGAAGACCGTGACGATCCGGTTGATCACCGCGGCATCCCGCACACCACGAGCGATCAGGGCGTGGAACAGCCACACGCCCACTGACGAGAGTGCGACGGCGAGCACGGTGTCGCCGTCGCCGAAACCGTCGAAGAACGCTCCCATCGTTGCCGTGATGAACACCCAGTAGAAGGTGTTGCCGGCGACCGCGCTGGCCCAGAAGCCGATCGCGGAGTTGAATCCCGCGTAGTCGCCGAAGCCGGCCTTGGCATAGATGAAGACACCGGAGTCGAGGTCCGGCTTGCGGTTCGCGAGGTTCTGGAAGACGAAGGCAAGCATCAGCATGCCCGTGCCGGCGATCGCCCAGGCGATGAGCGAGCCGAGGATGCCGGTCGCCACGCCGAAGCGGGCTGGCAACGAGAACACCCCGGCACCCACCATGCCGCCGACCACCATGGCCGTCAGCGTGGGCAGACTCATCTTCGAGACAGCACGGGGCGCCTCTTCTGTCGTGGAACTCATGCGACTTCTCCCTCCTCCTGGACTTCGATGGGTTCGACCTTCTCGATCCTGAATCCGGCGGTTCCGTGGCGCCCGCTCAGCGCGGGACTGACGTGGCTGGACGCCGCACGGGGCAGGTGGCCCAACGTCGATGCTCCGAGGGTGGCGGCATCAGGGCGCCGTAGGAGTTCCACGGCACCGGCAGCGAGGCCGCGGTGTCACTGCCGGCGGCGAGTAGCGCCGGCTTGATCGGCACCAGCGGGATCAGCGCGTCCGACAGCGTCGGCGTACGTGTTCTCGAGACATACGCCTTGCTTGGCATGAAAATGCAAGTTATCGCAACTGGACCCGACCCGGCAATGGGTGCGACCCCGAGCACTCGGTGGAAGCTGCGGCACGGGGCGCGGGCATGATGGGGCTGTGATTGTCGTCGGCGGCCATGCCATTGGGGATGCCGACCTGGCCTGGCGCTTCTCGCGCTCGTCGGGTCCGGGCGGCCAGCACGTCAACACCGCCGACACCCGCGTGCAGTTGACCTTCGACCTCGCCGGGTCGGACGCCTTTCCCGAGCACCTCAAGCAACGGATGCTCACCCGCCTCGACGACCAGATCGTGATCGTCGCGTCCGAGTACCGCTCCCAGCTCCGGAACCGCCGCGCGGCCGAGGAGCGTCTCGTGACGATGCTCGAGAAGGCGATGAAGCCACCACCACCCCGACGGGTCCCGACCAAACCGTCGCGGGGTGCCAAGCAACGGCGGATCACCCAGAAGAAGCAGCGCAGCGAGACCAAGCGGCTGCGCGGGCGACCCACGGACTGACGGTGGGCACCCGCGGCCTTCAGTGGAGCGAACGTGTTCCGATCTTGCCGAAAGGCAGCACGCTCACTCCATCGAGGAGACCAGCAGGTTCGCCTTCAATCTCTTGACGGTCTTCTTGTCCAACCCGAGGCCCTTCTTGACGAACTTGTCGAACGTGCCGTAGTCCTCCTCGATCGCGCGGAACATGTTGGCGAGGTTGGCGCCGCTCTGCTCCATCAGCGGACGCAGCAGATCGGCGTCGACACCCACACTCTCGAGGTACTGGTAGGTACGGTCGTTGTAGGCGGCGCGGTACTTGTTGGACAACTCGTAGTCCGCGAGCAACGGCTTCTCCGGAACGCCGAGCACCCGCAGGACGACAGCGGCGAAGACACCCGTCCGGTCCTTGCCTGCCGTGCAGTTGAAGATCAGCGGTGCCCCCTTCTTCTTGGCCAGGACCTTGAGGATCCGTCCGAAGGAGTCGCGCACCGCCGGGCGACGCATCATCTTGGCAGGACCGGTCGCAGCGATCTCCTCCGCCTTTCCATCACCGAGAAGCTCCTCGGCAACCGCCGGGTCACCGTCACGGATGACGGCTTGGATAGCATCCGAGAGCGCTGTGGTGCTGTCGTCGAGCAGCGGCACCGCCATCTGCTTCACCGACGCGTCGTACTGATTGGCACCGTCCTTGGCGATCTCGGTGTCGGCCCGGAAGTCGGCCGACCGCGTCAAGCGCATCCCCTTCAGCACCTTCACGTCGCGAGCCGTGGGCGCCGTTACGGCGTCGCCGCGGAACAGCACGCCCCACTTCACGGTCTTGCCGTCAACCGTGCGGAAACCGCCGAGGTCGCGGGTGTTGCTGGTGCTGTCGAGCCCGAGGTGATGTGTCGAGGCAATGACACCCTTGACGTCCTTGCGCTTCTTCTTGGCTCTCTTGACCTGCTTGACGGGGGCGACCTCGAAGTACCACCGCTTGTTGGCGGTGAGCCCCTTGACGTGCACGGCGCCCCACTTGCTCGTGCCGACGAGCCTTCCGCTCTTCGACGGGTTGCCGGGACGCTTGCTGGCATAGACCTTGTGTCGACCCGGTGCCGCCCACGTGACGGTGTAGCCGCTTCCGCGCTGCTCGACATCCACCTGGTTGACCCGTTTGCCTGCAGTGCGTGCGGTGGACCGCTCGCTCGCTGACGGTGCACCGTCAGGCGCGACGGCGGTTGCGGGTACGGCGAGAGCCGCGCTGACGAGCGCCGGCGCCAACAGGCTGCCGAGCAGTTTCCGAGTCTGCATGCCATTCCTTCATCCGGTGACTTGAGTCACAGTGAATGTAGGGATGCGAAGCTCAGCAGGACGGTCCGGTTCCGGTGGCCGGGCAGGGCGGAACGGTCGCGATCACCCAGTGATCTCGCCCGTGATTCGTCGCCGCACCCGCTGCTTCACCTCCGGCGATGCGAAGGCAGCATCGATCGCCATGAGGCTGACTCGGTCGCGGTCCGCGGGAGTCCACCCGAACGATTCGCCGAGCGCAGCGAACTCCTCCGGCATGGTGGTCACCGTCGACGTACGGCTGTCAGTGGAGACGCTGATCGAGGCGCCGGCTCGATAGAGCTGGTCGACCGGGTGCTGCGCCATCGACGGATACAACCCCAGCTGGACGTTGCACGAGGGACAGGTCTCCAGGTGGACCTGGTCGCGGATGATCCGCTCCACGAGCGCCGGATCCTCCACCGCGCGTACGCCGTGCCCGAGTCGCTTGGGAGCGAGGAGGTCAAGCACTTCGGTGACCGACTCCGGCCCCGCCCCCTCGCCGGCGTGCACCGTGTAGGGGACGCCCGCGTCGATGACCCGGCGGAAGGCAGGGAGGTGATCAGACAACGAGAACCCTCCCTCGTCGCCCGCGAGGTCGAAGGCCACTGCGTGGTCGGCGAATCGCACCGCGAGGTCTGCGGTGCGCAGGCTCTCGGCCTCCGAGAAGTGCCGCAACGAACACAGGATCAGGGTCGTGTCGATTCCGGCCCCAGCACTGGCCCGCGCGGCGGTTTCGACGACCGTCTCCACGGCGGCCTCGGGAGCCATGCCGGCGGCAGTGTGCAGGAGCGGTGCGAAACGCAGCTCGGCATAGACCACCCCTTCGGCGGCGATCCTGCGCACCAGGTCCTCGGTGTGCAAACGCAGTGCATCGGCAGATTGCAACAGCGCCACCTGCCGGCTCGTGGTCTGGAGGAACTCGGCCAGGTCACCGCACCGGGCCGGCCCCCGGAAGTCCAGCTCGTAGTCGGTCCGGGTCAGTCCCGGCTCCAACCGGGTAGCCACGTCGAACGAGATCGAGATGTCGAGGTGCAGGTGCAGTTCGACCAGGGCAGCTCTGTCCACCCAGAAACCCTATCGACCCGCCCCGCCATGGTGCTGCAACAACTTCGTCAACAGCACGGTCAGCTCTCGCCCCTCCTCGGCGGACAGCGGGGCCAACAGCCCCTCCTGACTCGCCGCGAGGCACTTGTCCCACTGCCTCAGCGCCCGCCTCCCTGCAGCGGTCAACGAGATCACGTTGCGACGGCCGTCGGAGGGGTCGGGTGCGCGCTCCACCAGCTGTCGCTCGGCCAGCTCGTTGACCGTGGCGACCATGTCGCTGGGGTGGATCTGGCTACGCCGACCGACCTCGGCCTGGCTGGCGGGGCCGAACTGCGCCAGTGTCGCGGCCACCCGGTAGTGGTAGCCACGAACACCGACCGACGCGAAACCGTCGGCCACGAGACGGTGCGAGTGCTCGGCAAGCCGACTCAGCAGCCAACTCGGCATGCCCTTCCAATCGGCACTCTCGTCAGGCTTCTCCTCCATGCCCTGAGCCTACGACATCGTTGGGCGCCCCAACGGTCGTGTGCTACGTTTTCAGAAATCGTTAGTCGCCCCAACGATCGGAGCATCCATGACCGCCACCCATGGCCCGGCAGGCATCGCCCCCTTCCGCATCGACATTCCGCAGGCCGATCTCGACGATCTACGCGACCGGCTCGCCCACACCCGCTGGCCCAACGAGGTCGCCGATGCCGGCTGGGACTACGGTTTCCCGCTGTCGCGGCTCAAGGAGCTGGCCGACCACTGGCTGCACACCTTCGACTGGCGCAAGCAGGAGGCCCTGCTCAACGACCTCCCCCACTTCATCACCGAGATCGAGGGCCAGCGCATCCACTTCGTCCACGTCCGTTCGCGGCGTCCGGACGCACGCGCGTTGATCCTGACCCACGGCTGGCCGGGATCGTTCCTGGAGTTCCTCGACGTGATCGCACCCCTCAGCCGCGACTACCACCTGGTCATCCCGTCCATCCCGGGCTACGGGTTCTCCGGCCCGACCCACGAGAGCGGGTGGGACGCGACGCGCATCGCACACGCCTGGGCCGAACTCATGCGCCGCCTCGGCTACCCGAGGTACGGCGCCCAAGGTGGCGATTTCGGCGCCGGCATCTCCACCGCCCTCGGCGCCATCGCGCCCGAGCACGTCATCGGCGTACACGTGAACTACCTGCCGACTCGTCCCGACCGCGCGGCAGGCCTGAACCTGACCGCGGAGGACGAGCGTCGCCTCGACAAGATCCGACACCTGATGGCGAACCGCCCTCCCTACCAAGCCCTTCAGGCGCTCACGCCCCAGACCATTGGCTACGCGCTGACCGACTCCCCGTCGGCCAACTGGCCTGGATCGCCGAGCGCTTCGCGCAGTGGACCGACCCACGGTCACGGATCAGCGATGAGCAACTCCTCACCAACGTCTCCCTCTACTGGCTGACCGCCACCGCAGCTTCCTCCGCACGCCTGCACCACGACACGCGTCCGGGACAGTCCGCGCCCTGCCGGGTCCCGCTCGGCGTCGCCGTCTTCGCACACGACATCACCCAGTCCGTCCGTCCCCTCGCCGAGCGCCTGTACGACGTCCGGCACTGGTCGGAGTTCGAACGCGGCGGACACTTCGCCGCCATGGAGGTGCCCGACCTGCTGGCAGAGGACGTGCACCTGTTCTTCACGCAGACGTGACCTGCACACCCGGCCCTCCGGGCCACAGGTCGGTTCCTGCTGATCCTCGACGCGGGATCAGCAGGAACCGATCACTCGTGCCGGTGGGCGTCAGCGCACCCTGACCGCGTCGGTGCGCAGCTGCTTGCCGGAGAACTTGACGCTCACCCGGTAGTCCCCAGCCTTCGGGGCGGAGGCCAGTCGGAACATGCCGTCGCCGACCGTGGCGCGCTGGACGAAACGAGTGGCCTTGCCCGACTTGGCGCGGGGACGCCAGACGACCTTGATCCGACTTCCGGCGGGAACGTGCGAGGTGAGCACCCAGTAACGAGCGTTCTTGGCAACCTTGCGCGGAATCCTCTTCACCGACGCGGCCGGCTTGGGGGATGCGGGTCACCATTCAGATCACGCACCAGCCCCGCCACGCCAGGGACCTCATCGACGTCGAGCCCGCGGTCGGCATCCATCACCGTCATCGTGATGTAGCCCGCGCGGAGGTCCGCCGAGTCCGTGCCGGCAGGAGCCCGGTCTGCTCGGCTGGGATCCATCTCGATCGCCCACTGAGTCGGGTCCGTCTCGCTCTGACCGAAGCCGAACACAGCGGGCGAGAGGTCTGCAAGATCGACGTAACGCACCCCGAGCGGCGCGACGTGCTCCTGGTCCACCCAGGGGTGGTTGATGTTGAGGAACTGCCCACGCGGCAGGACCGGCAGCCCGCCAGAGATCAGGTCGACCAGCAGGTCAGCAGTCTGCGTGTAAGCCATGGTGGCGTCCTCGCCGCGAACGACCTCCGTGCTGACGGCGATGGACGGAATGTCATACATCCCGCTCGCCACCGTTGCGGCCCCCACCGTGCCGGAGAAGTTGGTGCCGAAGCCAATGTTCTCGCCGACGTTCGTCCCGGAGATGACGAGGTCGGGCAGATCATCGGCCAGCACTTCGTTCAGTCCGAAGAGGACCGAGCCGGCCGGGGTGGTCGTGACCGACCAGATGTTGGGGTCATCCGGCACCGGGTTGGTGGCCGTCAGCGTTCCCGCGAAGTCGATCTTGGTGCTCACCCCGCTCTGGTTGCTCGCCGGCGCAACCATCGTCACGTTGTGACCGGCGGCGACCAGCGCGTCGTACACGGCATTGATGCCCGGCGCAGACCAACCGTCGTCATTCGTGAGCAGGATGTCCAGGCCCGCGGTGGGCACCGCCTGCGGTGCCGCTTGCGCGCTCAGCGAGAGCGTGCCGGCAGTCGAGGTGTGTGGTGCGGGCTGCGCGCTCGCCGTCAGGGAGAGGGTGCCGGCGAGCGCAAGTGCCGTGGCTGCACCCGTCGCCGGGGCGAGGAGTCGGAGTGGCTTCATGGTCGTCCTAGGTCAGAGAGGAACGCGTGACGGGCGTCACGACAGGCCGGATCGTAGGAGCGCCGGTTCTGGCGGACCGGCCGCCTGATCCCGGCCATCGAGATGCCTTCCGCAGCCAACTTCAAGCGAGCTCCAGCGCTTGAAGTTCAGGACCTCAACCCCTACCTTGAACTTCAAGTTCCGAAGAAACTTGGAGTTCGCTTGAGGATCCCCGCGCCGCCGCCCGATGCACGGGACCTACTCGCCCAGATCCAAGGCGCGGGCCGGCTCGCGACGGTCATCGAGCAGGCGCTCCCGGATGGTGCTCCACCCGGTCGCTATCTGCCATGGGACAGATTTCGCTTCAAGAATCCCCCTGGCGACCTGACCGTCGAGGAATGGTGGTTCGCGGTTCGTCTGGCCCGGCGCAGCGTCCACCGTCCGATCAAGCACCTGCGGAGCACCACCGGGCGGCCCTTCAGCTATGCACTCCCCGACGAGGTGCTGGTGGCCGTCGACCAGATCACCCGTGAGGCAAGCGGCCACATCACCATCTTCGATGAGGTGACCAACCCCGCCACCCGTGACCGCTACGTCGTCAACTCCTTGATCGAGGAGGCCATCACCTCGAGCCAAATCGAAGGGGCTGCCACGACCCGGCGGGTGGCCAAGGAGATGCTACGAGTTGGCCGGGCTCCGCGCGATCACAGCGAGCGCATGATCTTCAACAGCTACCTGGCAATGCAGCGCATCGGCGAACTTCGCGATGCCGACCTGACGCCGGAGCTGGTCTGCGAGATCCATCGCATCATCACCGATGGAACCCTGGAGAATCCCAGCAGCGCCGGCCGGATGCAGACTCACGACGCCGAGCGCATCGCCGTGCACAACACGTTCGGCGCGCTGCTTCATGCTCGCCCCGCAGCGGCAGAACTGCCTGAACGCATGCGCCGCCTGTGCGAATTCGCCAATGGCGGCGGCACCGACCACTACCTGCCACCCGTCCTCCGTGCCGTCACCGTCCACTTCATGGTGGGCCACGACAACTACTTCGAGGGCGGCAACGGCCGCACCGCTCGCGCCCTCTTCTACTGGACGATGCTGCGCAACGGCTACTGGCTCGTCGAGTTCCTCAGCATCTCCCGCCTGCTGCAGAAGGCTTCGAGCCAGTACGGGCGTTCGTTCCTCCTGACCGAGACGGACGAAGGCGACCTCACGCACTTCTTCATCCATCACGTCGGCGTCATCAACAGAGCCATCGCAGAACTGCACCGCTACCTTGCCAACAAGGCCGCAGAGATCCGCGAGCTCAACCAGAGCCTCACGGCCGCGCCCGGCATCTACAACCACCGTCAACTCGCACTCCTCGATCGCGCACTGAAGGAGCCGAGCACCTGGCTCACCGTCCGGGGGCACGCCACGAGCCATCAGGTCAGTGGCGAGACCGCCCGCCAGGACCTCATGGACTTGGAGCAGCGCGGTCTCCTGCATCGCGGCAAGAGTGGCCGTCAGTTCGCTTGGGCACCCGTCGAGGACTTGCACGATCGGCTCATCCCCCACCCGTTACCCGGCAGGTCCGCGAATCAGCTGGACGACCCACGCCCGCGTCGCAAGGGACGGCACACCTCGAGTTAAGTCAGCCGCATGAATGAATATAGGCTGTGGGGGTGGGAACCTCAGAGCCTGCCGCCGAGCGCGGGAACAACACCCGTGAAGGACGTGCCGATGGGGCGGCGACCCGTGCATTGATCCTGGCAGCGGCCGAGCAGTTGTTCGCCGTACACGGCATCGAAGGGGTGTCGACACGGAGGATCCTCAAGGAGAGTGGCGTGAACCCTGCCGCGATCCACTACCACTTCGGCTCCAAGCACAACCTCGTGGACGCGCTGCTGACCACCCGCATTGCGAGCCTCTCCGAGAAGCAGGACCAATGGCTGCGCAAGGTCGAGACCGAGGAGGTACCGACGCCGACCGCGGTGATCGCCTGTTTCACCCGTCCGATCGTGGAGATCACCGAGGAACCCCAAGGCGAGTTCACCGTGAAGTTCCTGGCCGAGGCCGCCAATCATCCAGACTTCATGGAGTCCTACCTGGACAAGTCGGTGACCACCGTGAAGCGCAAGGCTGCTGCCGTCGCCCGCGTCACGCCGGGTCTCACCCGCGAGCAGCAGGTCGCATGGACCCGCTTCGCGACGACCTTGGCCTTCCGCACCCTCGGTTCACGGATCTACACCAGCGGCGAGGGTCTCCCATCCGCCGACATCTCGTCCCTGGAGAAGCAGGTCTCCTGGTTCCTGCTCCTGGCCATTCCCGACCAGGAGCAGGACGCCTGACCTCGGCTCCTACTGCATCCAGGCGTCGGCCAGCGACACCATGGATCGTGCCGAGCCCTCGATGCCGTGCACGTTCGAGTTCCACGCCGTGAGCTCAGCGATCGGCGCCCAGTTGACGTAGGGGACGTTCTCGTTCCAGTACTCCTGGATCCGACCGGCCACTTCGGTCTTCTTCGCTGCGTCGGCCGCCGTCTGGAACTCAGCGAGCAGGGCATCCATCTCGTCCGAGGTGGCCATGCCGTAACTCATCGCCCCAGCAGTGTGCAGGGTGGAGAACATCTTGGAGTACGGCTCACTCTCGCGGTAGGACAACCCCCAACCGGCGAGGTCGTAGTCCAGGTGATGGACCCGGGTGATCAGTTCGCTCGCAGACCTCACGGTTTCGCGCTCCACCTCGAAGCCGACGTTCTCGAGGAGAGCCTTCAAGGCGAGAGAGGTGTCGCGGGCAGCCGGGTCCACACCATCCAGGTAGGTGATCTTGCCGTCGTAGCCATCTGCCTTGGCATCCTGCAGGAGTCGCTTGGCCTCTTCGGGGTCGTACGCCGGCCCGGCCACGTCGGTGTGCCACTGCGAGTAGGGAGGGAACATCCGGGAGTCGGCGATACCACTGCCGCCGTTGACACGCTGCCTGATGAGTTCCGGATCGATCGCGAGCTGCACCGCCTTCCGGACACGTACGTCCTCGCCGGGACGCCCTTCGTTGGCATTGATGATGGCGCCGTCGCTGGCAGCAACCATGTTCAAGTAGCCCGCGAGACCGCTGTCGAGGTTCTCCTCCACGATGCGGGGATCCCTGGCGAAGGCGACGTCGATCTCCCCTGCCTTGAGTGAGTCCTGGGTGACGTCCGGTGAGCTGAGGTAGGCAAAGCGGACCGCGTCCAGATGCGGCGGACCTGCCCAGTAGCTGTCGTTCCTGGCGAGGGTCAGGTCTTCACCGACCGATCGATCAGCCAACTTGAACGGTCCGGCCCCCACCGGCTCGAACTCTGCGCCGGCATCCGAGGACGCGGCCACGATCATGCCCAGTCCGGTGCTCAGCAGGCTCGGGAAGTTCGGCCACGATCTCTTCAACTCGTATTCGACGGTGATGTCGTCGACCTTGGTCGCCTTGACGACGTTCTCGTTCCACAGCGCGGCGTCGATGCCCTTGTTCTTCACGTAGCGCTCCTGACTCGCCAGGACCGCATCGGCGTCGAGAGGCGTGCCGTCGGTGAAGGACACGCCCTGGCGGAGTTCCAGCGTCCACACCGTGCTGTCGTCGTTGGGCTCGAGGGACTTCGCCAACTGTGGCACGAACTCCGTCGAGCTGCTGTCGTAGCGAAGCAGGCTGTCGAAGACCGCCAAGATCTCGGTGCCACCTGCCGAACCCGACACGAAGACAGCGGCCGGGTCCAGGTTGCCCGGCTCCGCGAAGGACCCCACCGTCAGGACCCCGCCGTCCTTGGGGTCACCGCCGTCCTCCGCGCCAACCATGCCTTCCCGGTAGGTCCTGTCGGCCCGGTCGTCCGGGCCGTCCGAGATGCCAGTGCTGCTGCTGCAGGCGGCGAAGGTCATCAACGCGACCGGCAACACGAGCGTCGTGCGTAGTGTTCGAGAGAACGGTACTCCGGAGAACATGACTCACTCCTTGGATTGGCGGGCTGGGGTTGGCTGGACACTGCTGCGTACTGGAGTTGGTGCGGGGTCAGGGCAGAGCTGGAATCCCGGGAGCGTCATCGACCGACCGTCGGGGCCGCCGTACTCCTCGAACCGGACCTCGACACGAGCACCGATCTGCACCCGGGCAGGATCGGCACCGTGGAGCTGCCCCACCATCCGGACTCCCTCGTCGAGGTCGACGGTCACCACGGCGTACGGCACCTGGTCGGCCCACGCGGGGTGGAACGCACGGTGGGTGACGGTGTAGGTGTACACCGTCCCGTGTCCGCCGAGCCGATGCCAGTGCCATTCCGTGCTCGCGCAGGACGGGCAGAGCGGGCGGGGGTAGTGCCGGAGCACGTCGCAGTTTGCGCAGCGCTGGGCGACGAGCTCGTGGTTTCCAGCAGCCGCCCAGAAGCCCTCGGTCAGCGGCGTGGGGTCGGGAAGTGGGCGATGGGTCATCGGTCCCTCCTCAGCACCAGCGCTGCGCCGTCGAAGAATCCACCCTCATTGACGACCAGCGCGGATTCGACGTCGACGATCTGGCGGGCCGGCTCCACCTCGCGCCGCAACTGCCGGACGGCCTCGATCACGTGGTTGACGCCCGAGGCGTGCCCCTCCGACAGCGCCCCGCCATGGGGATTCACCGGAGTCGGTCCTTCGAGTGCGATGTTGCCGTCCTGGACGTAGGGACCACCTTCGCCCGGCGGTACGACGCCGAGCGCCTCGAGTGCCGCGATCACGTACCAGCTGAACCCTTCGTGGATGTTGAACAGGTCCATTTCCGTCACCGACGCCTCCGCCATGTCGAGTGCACGCTTCGCCGCCGTACGCACTCCCTGCACCACGGCCATGTCGGGGCTCTCGGTCAAGGACAACGGTGTGCTGCTGTGCGACTGGCCGACGCCGGCGATCGTCACGACCGGCCGACGCAGCTGACGGGCCCGCTCGACGCTGGTGACCAGCAGTGCGCCAGCACCGTCGGTCTCGAGGGAGCAGTCGAGCATGCGGAAGGGCGTCGTGATCATCGGCGACGACTGGTGGTCCTCGAGCGTCATCGGGCGACCGTGCATGTAGGCGTGCGGATTGAGGTTCGCGTTTCGGCGGCTGTTCATCGCGACATGTGCGAGCTGCTCACTGGTGGTGCCGTACTGGTGCATGTGCCGTTGGGCCGCCTGTGCGAACCACTGGGGGGCGCCCACGTTGCCGAGCGGGATCTCGAACTCATGCATGGCGTGGGCGGCCGGATGGCGCACCGCATTGCCGGTCGAGATGCGCTCGCCCGAGAATCCTCGGCGGCCCGCGGGCACCAGGACGCAGGTCGCGACCCCGCTGGTGACCGCCATGCACGCGGTCTGCACGGACGCGATCAGGCTGCTGCCACCCATGTGGGTCGTGGCGCTGTAGGCGAGGTCGGTGAGGCCGAGACAGGCGATGAAGTCCTCCACCGCGAGACCTGCCAGCGAGCTGGGGAGCACTGCGTCGATGTCGGCGGGCTCGACACCCGCATCGGAGATCGCCTGCAACGACGCCTCGAGGTGCAGCTCCAACGTCGACTTGTCCGTGCCTCGGGTGAAGGGGGTGTCCCCCACCCCGACGATCGCGCAGGCGCCCCTCATCGCTGACCTCCTGGCGGCGCGGCCCGCCTGGCCATGGCGTCCAGTGCGACAGCGCGATCAGGCAGTGCGAGTAGCGGATTCACGTCGAGCTCGATGATCTCGCCGTCCTGGGCGATCCGTTGCACCGCCATGATGACGTCCACGATCGCCTCCAGATCCGTCGGGGGCGCGCCGCGATGACCAGTCAGGAGGACCGACCCGCGGAGCTCGCGCACCATCCGATGGGCCTCGTCGCGGTCGAAAGGCGGAATCCGGAAGCTGACATCGCGATAGACCTCGACGGCCGTCCCGCCCATCCCGAACATCACGACGGGCCCGAACACTTCGTCGTCGGTCAGGCCCACGACGGTCTCCACACCGCCGATCACCTGCTCGGCGACCAACACGCCGTCGAGCTCCGCGCTGGGGACGGAGGCGACCACGTCGACGAACTGCCGGAAGGTCGCAGCGACGCTGCTGGAGTCCTGGATCCCGATCCGCACCAACCCGTGGTCCGACTTGTGGGCGATCTGCGCCGATGCCGCCTTCATCACGACGGGCATGCCGATCTCGGTCGCGGCAGCCACGGCGGTGGCGACGTCCTGCGCCAACACGTCGCGGGTGACGGTGACGCCGTACGCCTCGAGGAGCTGCTTGGACTCGACCTCGTTGAGGGTGGGACCGGGCACCGGTGCCGAGTCCCGCGACGGCGGTCCCTCCACCTGGCCGCGCGCCAGGAAGCGGTGGTGGTCGAAGTAGGAACGCAGCGCGGTCACGCAGTTCGCGGAGGTGCGGAACACCGGGACGTCGGAGCCGAGGAGGTGGGTCCGGTAGGCATCCTCGGTGGCGGCTGGTGATCCCCAGATCACGCACACCGGCTTGTCGGTCGTCTCGGCCACGGCGATCAGGTCCGCGACGAGTCGGTCGCTGAGCGGTGGGAACACGCCGGCAATGGGCACCACGAGTACGCCGATGGCCGGGTCGGCGAGCAGGGCGTCGAGGATGCGCCGGCCTCGCTCGTCCCCGACGGGAGCACCGCCGCTGTCGACCGGGTTGTCGGTGCGGAGGTAGTCAGGGATCCACTGCCGCAGGGCTTCCTGGGTGGTCGGCGACAGCTCGGGGATGTTGATGCCGGCGCCGGTCAGCAGGTCAGCCATGTGCGCGCTGGTCCCACCGGAGATCGAATACACGCAGACGCCGTCAGCAGTCGGGGCCTGCGCGCGAGCGAGCAACATGGAGGTGTCGAGCAGCTCGTCGAGGCCGTCCACCCGCGCGATGCCGAACTGCCGGAACGCCGCCTCCGTGACGGCATCGGTGCCGGCCAGGTGCCCCGTGTGCGACTGCGCCCAGGACTTGCCCATCTCGGTCCGCCCCACCTTGACCGCGACGATGGGGACGGACCTCTCGGCAGCGGCAGCAGCAGCGCGAAGGAACGCCGGACCGTCACGGAAGCCCTCGAGGTACGCCGCGATGGCACCAGTCGCCGGTTGCTCGGCGAAGTAGCTCACGAAGTCCGCCGCATCGAGGTCCATCTCGTTGCCGGTCGGTGCCCAGTGGCTGAAGCGGATGCCGAGCTCCTGCCCCTGGAAGACGGGTCTGCCTTGGTGGCCGCTCTGGGTGATCAGCGCGATCGCCGGCCCACCAAGGTCCTCACGAAACGTCTCGAAGAGGTTCATGTTTGTGTTGGGACCCAGTACCCGCAGTCCGCTGTCGCGGATGAGGGACTCCAGCTCTGCCTGCCGCTCGACACCCTCGTCCCCCGTCTCAGCAAAACCGGCGGCGAAGACGATCGCGAACTTCGCATCGCTCCGGGCAACCTGTTCCAGGGCTGTGGCGACGTCGCCGATGAGGATGACGGCGACATCGATCTCGCCTGGTACGTCGCCGATCGCCGCGAAGGCATCCACCCCGTCCACCGTCGATCGCTTGGGATTGACCGGCACTGCCTCGGCGCCCATTCGCCCCGCCCAGTCACGCACCCTCCGCCAACTGCCCGTGGCCGGGTGCCCCTCGGTCTCGGACGCGCCGATGACGGCGACCCGCAAGGGATGGAACAGGCGGTCAAGGTCGACGGGGCTGTGCTTCATGGACACCTCATGGTCCTTCGGGTGCGTTGGGTTTCGGGCGCGCTGACTGCGGCCTGCGAATGGTCCGCCACGCGGGTGGTGACGCTCGGTGGCGTGGCTGTCTTCGTCTGGACCGAAACAGCCGCCGATTCGACGGAACGGCTCCTCGGGTCTCCCGGCGGGCAGTTGCAGGTCGCAGCTGGTCCCTGGTTCGGCCGTGGCCTTGCCGGAACTCTAGATTCGACCCCTAGTTGTGTCAAGCGCCTGATTTAACTAACCCGTGGGCCGACCCCACCCGTGGGTCGAGCCCACCCGTTGGTCGAGCCTGTCGAGACCCCGTAGGTCGAGCCCACCCGTTGGTCGAGCCTGTCGAGACCCCGCAGGATTGGTTGCATCCTGACAACGGAGGTGCTGCCAGGATCAGACGTAGCGGTGTTCACTCATGCGGCCGAGTGAACACCGTCGCCTCAGTTCCGCTTGCCCAGCCGCTGCCGCACCTTGACGGGGGCGAAGAGCCGATCGCCGCGGTAGTTCACGACCACCCGTGGCCGTGCCTTGGCGCCGTGGCGACCGAACCTCGCGGTGGCCCTGCCCGACTCGAGGCTGACGGTGCGAGCCTTCTTGCCCGTCTTGATCCGCACCTTGCCGGTCGGCGTCGCGCCGATGCCAGCGCCCTTCACCTTGACTACTGCGACGACGATGACCTTCCCCAGGCGCTGCTTCGTGCGCTTCAGCTTCACGACCACCTTCGGAGGCGCCTTCGCGACCTGGACGACGACCTCGGTGGAGGAAGGCAGGTTGGCGAAGTCACCGGCGTAGAGCAGCGTCAGGCGGTGGCTGCCCGGGTCGAGCGAGCGACTTGGCAGGCGGACCACCCCGCCAGTCCGGCCGAGTTCGGTCGAGGCAAGGACCCCGGTGCCATCGCTGAGCGTCACGGTGCCGGTCGGCCGGTCACCCCAGACGCTGACGGGGATGTTGACGGACTTGCCATAGACAATGGACAGGTCGTCGGACTCGACGGCGGACTCGGTCAGCCCGGGGTCCCCGAGCACCGTGGCCAGGAAGACGCGCTGCGCAGCCTCGTGAGCCTCGTCGCCGGAGTAGACCGCCAGCACCGGGTAGGCGCCCGCCGGAAGTTCGGCCCACGCCTCGTCGAGCGTGCATGCGGCGACGCCGTCCGCGCCCACGGCGACCTCGCAGATCACCTCGTCGTCGAGGTGGAACTGAACGGTGCCGGTGGCTGTGGTTGGGGCCACCTCGGCGGTGAGGGTGCGGGGGTCGTCCTGACTCCACTCGATGTTCGGTGCGACGATCCGGGTGCTGGCCAGCTCCGGCGCGACAACCGTGACGACTCGGGATCCGAGCGCTTCGTTGCCGTTGGTGTCGGCAACGCGATAGGTCAGCACATACTGCCCGGCGGAGGCCGAGTCGACGCCGCCGATCACCTCGATCCGATCGGTGACGTCACCGTCGGTGTCGTCGCTGGCGCTCACCCCGCTGCGCGGGTCGAAGGCCTCCCCACCGCGATCGTGGCGGCGGCCGGGATCGTCAGGGTGGGCGGCGTGGTGTCGGTGCCCGCCGCGCTGGCCACGAAGACCCCGCCGAACTGGTCGACGACGCCGGACTCCTCGCCGGCCAAGGTGCTGGTCGCGACCCAGGCATACGTCTCACCCTCGGTCAGGCCAGCCCATTCGACCGTGGCGGGGAAGCCCGACTTCACGGTCTGCTCTCCGATGACCTCCGCAGTGGGCGTGATCACCGCCAGACCATCGGAGACGAACGAGGTGGTGCGGGTGGTCAGGTTGACCGGCACCGTGAAGTTGTCCTCGGCGCCGTTGTAGCGCTTGATCGGCTCCGGCGTGGTCTTGGGCGAGTTGCCGTGGTCATAGCGGGTCGCCCCGAACTCGTCGAGGAACGGCGAGTAGGTGTCGACCGACATCGTGTTGGCCTCGGTGTCGAACTGAAGCATCCGCAGATAGCTCGCTCCCAGCGCCAGCTTGTCGGAGGCGCGGTGTTCCCAGGTGCCGTCGCCGTCCACGTCGATCTTCCCGGCGTCCTCGCCGGTGCCCATCACGCACTGGGTCGACGGGTCGAGGCCGGCTGCCTCGCAGCGCTCCTTGGTGAAGACGATGGCGGCGGGGGCCATGTAGCCCTGGTAGTCGGCGAGCAGCTGCACCACCTTGTTGCTCACCTTCGCGCCGGGAATCGCGTCGACGTTGGTGCCAATGCCGTGGAAGTGGCCACCGAGCACCAGGAAGACGTTGTCGTTGGTGCGCACGACCTCGTCGTACAGCTTGGAGCCGTCGGCGCCGAGCTTGGCGCCTCGACCGTCGGGCTCCGCAGACGCGCTCAGGTAGCCGTGCGTGATGAGGATGCCGTTGCGATCGGAGTAGCGCTTGAAGACCGCGTCTGCCCAGTCCGACTCCTCCTGCGTCACCCCGTAGGAGAGGCCGACCGCCACGAAGTCGAGCCCACCCGCGGAGAAGAGCACGTAGTTGTTGGAGTTGTCCGCTCCCCGGCTGACGACGGCACCGGTCTCGGCGTCGGTCACCTCGTCCATCGTGTGGTACGACGCGTCCGCCGGCCAGGCGCCCGCGGCCTGGTCGTAGTAGGTGGTGGCGTCGAAGAATGCCGCGAAGGGCGAGAGCGGACCGTTGTGGGTGCCACTGCGGTTGTCGTGGTTTCCGGCGATCATCTGGTTGGGCAGTCCCGAGTTCCACAGCGCCTCCTGGACGGAGCGGATGGCAAGGAACTCGTTCTTCACCTGCTCCTTGGCGCCGGGCACGGCGCCGTCGGAGGTCGTGTAGTCGTAGACACTCGTGCCGTCCCCGGGATCGATCGCGTCGGGGTCGAACCGGACGTCGTTGCCGGAGACGTGGCTGTTGATCACGTCACCGGTGTTGGCGACATACTTGATCTTGCGGTCGTCCTTGTTGGCGGCGATCCACTCGTTCTGCACCCGTAGGGAGTGCTCGAAGACCGACGCTTCCTCTGGCGTGTTCGTGGCACCGTCGAGGTGTTGCCACGGGAGGCTGCTGGGCCATTCCATCTGGCTGCCGGAGGCGGCCTCGGTGGTGTATTGCTGGTCGGTGTAGTGGACGAAGGAGAACTGGTAGTCGTCCGGGTCCTCGAAGCGATCCTTGACATCGGGCGCCCCGGCGGAGGAGTCGCGCGGCGACAGGTCGTCGACGAAGGGGTCCTCGGCGGTGACGAGCACGTGCACGACCGGGCGATCGGCGTCGGTGGTGTCGATCATCCGCGGGCGCAGCGCACCCTGGAGACGGGTGTCGCCGGTGGCCTCGCCACGCGCTTGGGCGAGCAGCACCCAGGTGTCGTGGTTGTTGTCCCAGACCCACAGGTTGGCGGCTCGCGCCGGGTCCACGACGCCGCTCCAGAGCACCTGCTGCCCAGCATCGGCGTTGGGCACCTCGACGTCGAAGCGCTGGAAGGGGAACCGGTCGTGGCTGGCCGGGGTGGCGACGGTCTCTCCGTCACCGGCGGTCAGCGGGCCGGAGATCTCGGCGCGGTCCTCGATCTGGTCGTCGAAGTGGAGGCCGAGGTTCGCCGGCGACTGCGCCACGGTGCCCTGTACGCCACCGGACGCCGCAGTGCGGGCGGCCTTCTTGAAGGTGGTGGTGACCTCGCTCCCAGGGCCGGTCGCGATCGCCGAGATGCTCACCGTGCCGGATCCCTGCTTGGTGTCGGTGCCACCACCACTGGGGATCCGCACGGAGGAGAAGGGGATCGTCCAATGCACGGGCCGCCCGAAGACGTCGGTGGCGGTGACGACGATCTCGTGCTGTCCGGCAGCCATGCCGGAGCCGATGACCTCGCCCGGACGGATCGCCGTGCCGTCGAGCTCGTAGCGCCAGCCGGTCGCCTGCTCCTGGTGGCCGATGACGACGTCGAACTCGACCGGAGAGGTGACCACGTCGCCGGCAGCCGGCGACGAGGACGTCAGCTCGATGGCGGTGATGCTGTCGCCGAAGGAGTCCTGGTGCAGCTGCGCGGCCTGCTCGGCGTCGAGCGCGGTGCTCCACACGCGGGCGGTGCCGACCGAGACCGGGGCCGGTGTCTCGACGGCTCCATGTCCCTTCACATCGGAGCCGATGGCGTAGTAGCGCACATAGGGCTCGATGATCGAGCCGGCGGTCGGGGCCTTGATCGGGCCGGACGTGTTGGTGGTGTTGGTGTCGACCAGCTCGCCGTCGAGATAGAGCGCGACCTTCGCGCCGTCGTACGTCGCCACGACGCTGTGCCACACGCCGGCGGCGATGGCCGGGGAGGTGACGGTCTTGTAGCCGCCATTGAGGTGGAAGGTCGCTACGATCTTGGAGCCGTCGACGTGCATGCCGAAGCCGCCGGCGCTCTTGCCGGCGCAGAAGTGCGGGCTGCCGGTGGCGGGGAGCTCGCCGTTGAACCGGACGTCGCACTGCAGGGTGATGCCGTCACCGGCCCAGGTGTCGTCGGCCCAGGTGGCGATCTCGTCGGTGCGGGGCATGCCGGTGTCGGCCCACGCGTCCTGGAGCGGATAGAAGACATGGTCCTTCTCGCCGTCGGTGGTGTAGACGTGGTGCGGCTGGGTGGCGAAGACGCTGCTGGGAGTGATGTCGGCCGAGCCAGTCACCTTGGCCTCGCGGTCGGAGGGCGACAGGTCGCGGAACGGATGGTCGACGTCGGAGAAATCGACGTCGAGGATGTCTGCACTGGGCACGTCGACGTCAGGCGCCGCGGGTCGTTCCTGTCGCCAGAGGGCGGCCACCTGCTCGGGGGTGAGCACCGCGCTCCACACTCTGGAGGCGGCGACCGCGATGTTGGCCGGCTGTGTGAACCCGTCGGCGGTCGGCGCGGCACCGATGCCCCACGCGCCCACCTCGTCGACGTTGAGGTTCGTGTAGGGGCCGGCATGGTTGCGACCGGTGCCGACCGCATTGCCTGGCTCCTGTGGGATCTCGGTGGCGGGCACGCCGTTGAGATAGAGCTTGATGTCGCCGTCGCCGACGGTCGCCACTGCGTGGACCCATTCGCCTGTCCGCGTGGGGACGGGTGCAGTTGCGGTGTTCTTGTTCGCCGTGGTCGCGGTGGCCTTGAAGCGCAAGCAGCAGCCTGTCGCGGGCAGGTAGAAGCCGTAACCCTGAGGACCGCCGACGCAGAGTTGGCTGGCCTGGCCGGCCGGGACGGGGTTGTCCCCGTCATAGCGGAAATAGCACTCGAAGGTGCCACCGTCGAGCAGGTCTGCCCCTACCTCGTCGGGGCCGTGGGACCAAGCGTCGGCGATGTCGTAGAGATAGCCACCGGTGCCGGTGCTGGGTTTGGCCTCATCGGCTGCGAACTTTGCGACGTGGCGCTGCACGGTCTCGTCGTAGTCGACATCGGGCGCCGCACCGACCACGCTGACGTCGCGACCCCTGACATGTTCCACCGGGCCGTCCGCAGCGAAGTCGACGCTGACCACGTCGGCCTCCGGGACGTCGCCCGCCGCGGCCATCGGCAGCGTCGGCGCTGCCGCGAGGAGGGGTACGTTGCCGGTGGCGGGGACGGCCGGGGCAGCGTGCCCCGAACCAGCGAGACCTGCGGTCATCAAGAGCGCGATCACCATGACACCCGCGATGGACCGTGCCCAGGCCTCTGCTCCGGAGCAACGTGTTGTGGTCTTCACCGGGGGTACCTCCAGGCGCGGCGATGAGAGCGGTCGGGCCACGACCCGAGTCGCAGACCGTCCCACCGAATCGCAACCTCGCGACCGAGAGTCCCCCGGGCGGCGAACCATCGTCGAACCGCAGTTGAACGGTTCCCAGCGTCAGGCCCGAGCCACGCGCGCAAGGACGGCGCGCGCGCTGCGGGCGACTGCGGCGTCGACGAAGACGCCGCGTTCATCGACCGCCACCCCGCTACCGTCGTGCGTCGCCCGGTCGAGAGCTTGGAGCACCTTCCTCGCACCGGCGATCTCGTCCTCTGTCGGAGCGAGGGCATCGTGGACGACGGGAACCTGGCGCGGATGGATCAAGGTGCGCGCAGCAAAGCCCTGCCGCACAAGCAGTGCGGTGGAGGAAGCCAGCGCATCCAGATCCTGCAGGCCGGTCTCGACCGGCCCCACAGGCTGCTCGATCCCAGCCAGAGCACTCGCAACGACCAGATCACTACGGACGGACCAGAGCTCCCGCCGCTGGGGGTCGGGCCGCATCCCCAGCGCTGCGGCCAGATCTGCCTCCCCGATGCCGAGTCGATGAATCCGCGGCGAGGCGGCCACCAGACGAACGTCGGCGACCCCGACAGCCGTCTCCAGCAGGCCGATCACCGCGAGGCGCGGCAATCCCCGTTCGGCTTCGATGGCGGTGAGTTGCCGATCGACCTCGGCAAGCAGCCGCGGCTCGGCTGAGGGAACGAAGACGCCGGACGTGCCGGGCCGTGCCGCCGCACACAGACCATCGACGAGGCGTGCGGGATCGACGCGCACCCACCACTGCACACCCGCGGTGCGCGCATGATCGGCCACCGCTGAATGCGCGGCGTCCTTGCCAGCGGCGCCGACACCATCCTCGAGATCGAGGACGACAGCATCGGCGCCGCTGGTGGCCGCCTTGGTGAAACGGTCTGGCCGGTCGCCCGGCACGTAAAGGTAACTCCGTGCCGATGTCAGCAAGGCGGACATGGGATCAACCCCGGGAGAGCGGACGCGCGAGGTAGCGACCGGCGGGCTCGCCGAGCACGTTGCCGTCACCGAAGACCTGACGGCCACGCACGAAGGTATCGGTCACCTTGGCGGTCATGTTGAAGCCCTCGAACGGGGTGTACTCCTGGGCGGACTCCGACTCCTCAGCCCGGACCGTCCACTCCTGCTCCGGGTCAACGAGCACGATGTCAGCATCCATGCCAGCGGCCAAGGAGCCCTTGGTGCGCAGCCCGAAGCGCTCAGCCGGGTTCGTCGAGACCAGCGCAGCGATCTGACCGTGGGAGAGACCCCGCTTGGTGCCCTCGGTGACCATCCCGGCGAGCAGGTACTCCGCACCACCGAAACCAGACTTGGCAACGAAGACGTCGTCGCGGTCGTCACCGAACTTCATCTCGTCCTTGCAGCAGGCGTGGTCGGAGACGACCCAGTCGATCTTGCCGTCGATCAGGTATTCCCACAGCGCCTCGACGTCCTCGCGGGGGCGGATCGGCGGGTTGACCTTGGCGCCGTTGCCGTTGGCGGTGGTGATGTCTGCGAGCAGATGCCCGACCGTCACCTCGCGGCGGAAGTTGATGTGCGGGAACGCTTGCGACAT
Organism: Nocardioides alcanivorans; assembly: GCF_021555175.1. Classification (GTDB taxonomy): domain Bacteria; phylum Actinomycetota; class Actinomycetes; order Propionibacteriales; family Nocardioidaceae; genus Nocardioides; species Nocardioides alcanivorans. The sequence continues at coordinate 420,722 of NZ_JAKGRW010000019.1, forward strand.
CCGCAGGGCGGCGTCGACCGCCTTGCGCGAGGTCAGGTGCAGCAGGTTGATGGTCGGCAGGCCGGTCTCGTGGGCGAGGTAGGAGGCGATGCTGATCGCGAGGCCCTCGGAGTGCGGCGGGCGGCTCTCGTGGTAGGCCTCGAGTCCCGACAACTCGCCGGCGTCCTCCACCATCTTGGTGTACGCCGCCATGATCTCGGCCGTCTCGCAGTGCAGCGAGAGGGAGATCTCGTCGGCAAACTCCGGGAACTGCTCGCGGGCCTTCTGCACACCACGCATGACGAACTCGAAGTGCGCATAGTCGTAGCGCTCCCCCTCGGGGATCATCAGGAACGAGTTCTGGTCAGCGGAGCGACCGTGCAGGCCGTGGCTGCCGTAGAACATGAAGACCTTGAACGACGTCACCCCGTGCTCGCTCACCAGGTCGGGGATCTCCTCGATGTGTCGCTTCATCATCGGCGCGAGGTGGAAGGCGTAGTCGACGTAGGACTTGCCCTCGGTGATGGAAAGCACCTCGGGGAAGAACTCGGCGTACTCGCCCCCTTGTTGAGGTAGTACTGCCCGGTGCGCATGTAGGTGATGCCGGTGGTGACGCCACCCTGGGCACAGGCACGGCTCTCGATCGCAGCATCCTCCGCGAGAGGGTTGTAGATGCCCCAGTGCTGATGGGCGTCGACCACGCCGGGGAAGGCCAGCCGGCCCTGCCCGTCCACCACCCGCGCGTCGTCGACGGGGTCGAGATCCGGTGCGATCTCGACGATCCGCCCGTCGGCGACGGCGATGTCCGCCGCGACCGGATCGGCGTGGCCGGGGATGACGGCGCGAACATTCTTGATCAGCAGGTCCATCGGGAGGTGCCTTCCTCTTGGGGTGGTTGGTTGAGCCGCGGTCAGCCGCGGCGGTCCGAAGTGGGAGCGAAGAGCTGCATCAGGTCGGTGACCGATGTGAGCGAGCGCAGGGTGCGCAGGTGGGCCTCGATCGTGGTGATCGCCGAGTCGGTGAGCTCGCCGGCAGCGTTCACCCGGAACTTCGCAGCCAGTTCGTCATCACTCAACGGACGCTGCGGTCCGCCCCGGTTGGTGAGGATCTCGATCCGCTCCGTCCGGCCGCCGGTGAGTTCGGCAGTGACCACCGCCGGGAACTGGTGGGGAAAGATCTCGTCGCACTGCGGATCGGCGACGACATCGATCTTGGCCATCAGCGCACGGCGCTCCGGGTCGACCGCGAGGTCGTCCGTGTAGTCAGAGAGCGCGACTCCCAGACCGCCGCCGCCGAGCAGCCCGGCCGCCAAGGCATAGGGGCCGCTGAACTGCGCCTGATAGCCAGTCGCGGGCGCCCGCTTCACCTCGATCGGCTGTCCGATGGTGCGGTGCGCAGCGCCCGGCACGCCGAGCACCAGCCGGACGACATCGTTCGGCTTCACCCCACGGTTGCGCAACTCGATGCCGGCGTCGACCGCAGCGTGCGTGAAGTGGTTGGCCGGGTAGGGCTTGAAGAAGATCCCCGGCACCGCCCAGGTCTCGCCCAGGCCAGAGCTCACGGCGTCGTAGTCGACCCGGGAACCGTGCAGCCACGACTCGAAGAATCCGAAGCGCCCCTCCAGGACGGACGGCGGCCCGGTGAAGCCCCGGCCGACGAGCTGCGCGGCGCTGACGCCGGATTCCGCGGCCCACCCGCAGTGCAGGCGCTTGACGGTGCCGCCGGTGCGGTTCGCCTCCAGGATTCCCGATGCCCGGGACGCCGCCAGCCCGAGCGCGTGGACGACACCTTCCTCATCGAGCCCGGTGACCACGGCAGCTGCAGCAGCGGCACCCATGGCTCCGCAGATCGAGGTCGCGTGCTGACCGTGTTCGAAGAAGACCGAGTTGCCGAGCTTCTCGTCGTAACCGGCCATCCCGAGTCGCACCGCGATCTCCAGACCCACTGCGACAGCACGGACGACGTCCTCTCCCGACGCGCCCACGTCCTCGGCAGCCGCGAGAGCGGCGGGGACGACATTGGCGCTGGGGTGCAGCACGGAGGGCAGGTGCGTGTCGTCGTAGTCCAACGAATGGGCCAGGACGCCGTTGACGAATGCGGCCGCTGGCGCCGGCAGGCGCCGCTCGGTTCCGACCGCCGTGGCGCGCTCGGCGCCACCCGCGTCAAGCACGTAGTCGATCGCTGCCTGACTGGTCGGCAACGATCGAGCGCCCAGGCACAGCCCCAGGATGTCGACGACCCGCTGCACGACGCTGTTGGCGACCGTCTCGGGCACTCCGTCTCGGGCGACGTCCGCGGCGAACGCACCCAACTGCTGCGCGAGGGTCTGCTCGGTGGAGACGGTGTCAGCCACGGGTCACCACCGCCAAGGGCCGGACCGGCGAGCCGGTGGCACCGTAGAGAGCCAGCGGGGAGAGAACGAAGAGGAACTCGTGATGACCAGCGGCTGCCAGCTCCTCGAGATCCATGGCCTCGATGATGTAGATGCCGTTCTCGACGAGGAGCACCCGGTGTGCCGGCAGAACGGCATGACCCGCGCCCGGCGCGAGTCGCTCGAAGGCGATCGTGTCGGCACCGGCAGCACGCACCTGGTGCTCGGCGATCCAGCGAGCACCCTCTTCACCGACGCCGGGCACCCCGGACTCGCCGCCAACATACGGTGCACCTTCGTCGAAGAGCTGCCCCCAGCCGCTCCGGATGAGGACGACGTCGCCCGCCACCGGTCGGGTGCCCTGCTTCTGCACCGTCGTCTCGAGGTCGGCGCGCGTGATCTCGTAGCCGGCTTCGCAGCCCTGCGGGGTGTCGAGCGCGGCCGGCACGTCGAGCAGCACGCCGCGGCAGACCATCGGGGCGATGGTGTGCACGCCGAGCTTGTCGTAGCGGCCGGCGATCAGTGCTTCCTCCACGGGCAGGTCGCCATAGAGCTTGCCGTCGTGGGAGACGTGCGCGAGCGCGTCGATGTGCGTGCCGACGTGGGTGCCGAGGCTGATCATGTCGTTGGCCGCCGATCCGCCATCGGTACGGACCATGTCGCCGTGGCGACGGGGCAGTGCGTGCCAGTACGCCGGGTGGTTCGGCGATTGCGGCATGCCGACTGCATATTGCCGGCCCAGGTCGAAGATCTCGACTCCGTCGCTCAGGGCCGCCAGCAGCGGCGCGGGTGCACGGGAGGGGATCACGGTCGTCACGTGGTCATTTCCTTCGTCATCTCGTTGGGTGTGATGGGGGCCGTCAGGCGACGACATTGCGACGCCGCAGGTCGGCGATGTGGTCAGCGGAGAGTCCGAGCTCATCGACCAGGACGGAATCGGTGTCGTGTCCGAGCGAGCGACCGGTGAAGCGGATCTGGCCCGGCGTCTCGGACATCCGCCACATCACGTCGTGCATGAGCACGTCACCGAGCGCCTCGTCGGGCACGGTGTGGAGCATGCGCGTGACTCGCACGTGCTCGTCCTCGGCAAGGTCGCGGGAGTCATAGACGGGAGCGACGGCAGCACCCGCGGCGGTGAACTCCGCGACCACCTCGTCTCGGGTGCGCTGGCCGATCCAGGCACCGACGTAGCCGTCGAGCAGGTCGGCATGTTGGGCACGGGAGTGCCCGGCGGCGAACCAGGGTTCGGCGATCACCTCGGGGTGCCCGACCAGCTCCAGCACCCGCTCGGCGATTCGCTGGGCGCTGGTGGAGATCGCGACCCAGGAACCGTCGGCGGTCTGATAGGTGTTGCGCGGCGCGTTGTTGGTCGAGCGGTTGCCGTGGCGCTGCCCGATCGTGCCGTTCTGCTGATAGAAGGTCGCGCCCGGCCCTACGGCCGTCATGATCGGCAGCAGCAGGTTTGCGTCGATGTCCTGGCCTCGGCCCCCGTTGCGCTCCCGGGCGAGCAGGGCCATCGAGACGGCAGAGGAGGCTGCGATCCCGCAGATGCTGTCGGCCAGCCCGAAGGCGGGCAGGGTGGGCGGCCCGTCGGGCTGACCGGTGAGGTGGGCAAAACCGCTCATCGCCTCGGCCAAGGTGCCGAACCCGGCACGCGCGGCGTAGGGGCCGGTCTGCCCGAAACCGGTGATGCGCAGCACGATCAGTCCGGGGTTCTGCTCGCGCAGGGCTTCCGGCGCCAGGCCCCAGCGCTCGAGGGTGCCGGGGCGGAAGTTCTCGACAACGACGTCGGCGGTTGCCGCGAGTGCCCGAAACGCGGCGGCTCCGTCGGGGTCGGAGAGGCTCAACCCGACCGTGCGCTTGTTGCGCGAGATCTCCTTCCACCACAGCGGCTCGCCATCCTTGGACTCGCCGTGACCGCGCATGCTGTCGCCAGCCGTGGGGTGCTCGATCTTGATGACCTCCGCTCCGAAGTCCCCCAGGATCTGGCAGCACAGCGGGCCAGCCAGGATCGTTGAAACGTCGATCACACGCATACCGGTCAGTGGGCCGTGCTGCATGGGTCATCTCCTTGTGCGGCTGGCGAGTTCTTCTCGCCCCGAGGTGAGAGGGTCTGGGCTGGGTGTTCCGCTGACGCGAACATCGTTCCGCTCTGCGAGCCTACGTGGCTGCGCCGAGCCACGTCAACGCGCTACTGCCGTGTTGCAAACAACTCCCGGAGCACCAGGCTGAAGCCGAGCGGATCCTGCTCGGCAACGAAGTCGGTCGCCTCCGCAAGCACCCGTTCGTCAGCCCACGTGATCCGGGATCGGGCACGTTCATGCATGAAGCCGATGCGGTCGCGGCCGCCGGCGATCAAGGTGGTGCGTACCCCCGCCTCCTCGATCACCCGCAGCGCCGAGTCCAGGTCGAAGCGCCACATCGCGCGATAGCCGGTCGCGAAGTCAGGACCAGCCGTCAAGTAGTCGGCGACGAAGGAAGTCACCAGCTCGGGAGGCGCCCACGGGTACTCGCCGCGGATCCGCCGCCAGATCCAGTCGAGATGACCACCGTCGTCGTCGAGCACGTAGGGCGGAGCGAAGTCGGCCAGTCGCGACGCCGCCTCCTCGGCCGTGTAGAGCGGCACACCGTGCAGCACCAGATGTCGCACCCGCTCCGGGTGGACCGCGGTCATCTGCGCAGCCAGGACCGCGCCGGTCGCCCGGCCCAGCAGATGCACGCCACCAGGCGCCAGATGATCAATCGCCGCCCACAACGCGTCGGCCAATTCCTCGACACTGGTCTCCGCCGCCAACGGCGGCGACTCCCCGTAGCCGGGAGTGTCCGGAGCGATGGCCGAGGTCCACGTCGCCACCTGCGTCAGCAACGGCTCGAAGCGACGTGAGGAGAGCGGAGACTGATGGATCAGCACCAGCGGTTCCGAAGCCGACGTCTCGGCGATCGAGTCGACCGCCCGCAGGTGCACGACACCGTCTCCTGCCCGAACGGTCTCACGGCGGACCAGCGGCACGGAGCCGCTCACTGCGTGCCCAGGCGAGTGTGGAGCTCGTCCCCCGGCTCCCGCATCAGCCGTACGTCGGGCCCCCGGTCTCGACACCGGCCAACCGTAGGCCGGCCCACAGGGTCGCGAGGTTGCTGGAGACGACGGGCAGGCCGATCTCTGCCTCCAGGGCCGGCAATCTGTCCAAGGTCCGCCAGTTCGTGCAACTGATCATCACGGCGTCAGCCGCGGAGAGATCGACCGTGCGCACGAGCTCGCTGCTGGCCTCGGCCGGCAGTCGGCCCTTCTCCAGGTTGCTGAGGAGACCGAGATCCGCACGGCCCACGACCTCGAAGCCACCTTGTTGCAGATAGTCCACCGCTCCGAGCGCGACTGGCTCGATGTAGGGCGTGACCACCACGAGGCGACGTACCCCCAACGAGATGAGGGCGGTGACCACGGCCGTGGAGGTCGTGTAGGCCGGCACCCCGCTCGACGCTCGCAAGTCGGCGCAGGTCTGGGCATCCACGTCGCGGCCGTTGAGGAAGCTGCCGGACGTGCAGGCATAGGCGAGGGCAGCCGGCCCGAGCGAGCCGAGTTCGGCTGCCGCGGCCGGGAGCCGGTCACGCATCGCCACGATGCTCGCGACCTTCTCCGCCTCCGTGGCGACCTCGGCGACCGGCACGCGGGTTGCATAGAAGGCGACGCCTTCGGGCGCGTGCCGGTTGAGTTCGGGCTCGACGACGGAGTTGGTCGAAGGGACGATCAGCCCGATGCGTGCCGTGCTCCCATACACGTCAACTCACCTGCGCCTCAACGGTCAGGGGCACGCGGAAGCCGTCAGCCATCTCTGACATCAGGCCCTCGAGCTGATAGGTGTGCACGATCTCGCGATCGAGCACCGGGTCGTACAGGCGGAAGCGCCACTCGGTGCCATAGCTCAACGCGCCGTCGAGCGCGACGATCGTGCCGGCGTACAGCACGAAGTCGCGGGCGGGTGGGTTGGCCCGCTCCGCCAGGATCCGCAGCAGGTCGGCCGGTGAGTGGAAGGTGCCGGTCGGAGTCTGCTGGTAGAGCTCGCCGTCGACCCAGGATTCGAGCACGCACTGGTCCCAGTGGTCCGCCACCTCGGAGAGCCGCCACAGTTGTGGCGCGAGCACATTGGGGCAGGTCTGCTTGCTGTAGACGATGCTGACCCGCTCCAGGTCGCGATCGGTGTGGTCGGAGCCGACCCCCACGAAGACGTCGTCCTCGGCCACGACCAACACGATCTCGACCTCGCCCGACGTGCGGGTGCCGTGCACCTCGACGTTGGTCGAGGTGGTCAGCGCCTGAGGCGTGATCGGATAGATGCGCGGGGCTGGGATGTCGAAGGCGATCGTGACACCGGCGTCCGCAACCTCCTTCTGGTGGTGCACCGCAACGTCGGCGTCACGGGTCGCCGAACCCATGTTGTACATCCGCGCGACCTGGAAGGTCCGCGTCTCGACCGCACCTGAGATCGAGCAGATCTCGGCTTCGAAGGCGTGGGGCATCAGGCGTCGGCCTCAGTTGCCTCGGAGTTCTCCACCCAGCCCTTGCCCTGCAGCATCTCGGCGAAGGCGATGGTGGCTGCCTCCACTGTCGGCATGCCACCCGGCAGGCCGGAAAGGAGGATGGCCTCCAGGACCTCCTGCTCAGTGGCGCCGTACTTCATCGCGTTGCGAGTCGCCCACTCGACGCCCTCGCGGTCGCCCTTGACCGCGGTGGTGATGCCGACCAGCACCAGGAAGCGGGTCTTGAGGTCGAGATGGCGCGGCTCGGGACCGAAGATCAGGTTGCCGGCCAAGGAGTTGTAGGCCCGCAGGATCTCGGGGTCGACCGAGGCCATGACCTCGTGCACCGGCAGGGTGAACCCACGACGCGCGCGCACCTCCTCCAGCGCCGTCTTGCCTTCCTCGTCGTACTGCCACTCATAGGTCACCTTCGACATGCTTCTTCTCCTCAGATCTCGCGGGCAGCCAGTTCGGCTTCCCAGATGGCGTTGAACACTCGGCGCGGAGAGACGCAGTCGCCGACTGCGCGCACCTCGACGCCGGCCTCCTTGAGGCCGTAGTAGAGGAGTCCTCGGCCTTGCTCCCCGTGATCAGCACGACGGAGTCGACCGGTTCACGCTCCTCGGTCTCGCCGGTGTGCACGTCACGCAGCGTGACGACGTCCTCCTCGATCCCGGCAACCTCCCGATTGGGGGTGAAGACGACGCCCGCGGTGCGCAGCCGCTTGTGCACCCAGCCGACGTCGCGGGTCGCCGAGAGCTCGGGGGCTACCGAGCTGAGCGTGGTGACCAGCTCGACCTGGTGTCGGTTGGCCTGCAGGTGCTCGGCCACCACGACCGCGTGCCGTCCCCCGAGATCGTCGAAGACCATGACGTTGGGGCCGAGCTCGGCGTGGTTGCGTAGCGCCTCCTCCGCGGTGATCACGTTGAACTGGTCGACGCCGGGCACCCCTTCGCCGGACGCCCACCGGATCGGGTGATTCATGCTCCAGCCGGTGCGCAGCGGGGTGGAGCCGGTCGCGACGACGACACTGTCGTATCCCTTGAGGGAGTCGAGGGTCGCCTCGACCCCGAGCTCGACCTTCACGGCGGTGTCGCGCAGCTGGCTGATCAGCCAGCCTGCGATGCTCCCCCACTCCGCATAGCTCTCGGACCGGGCGATCCAGTTGACTTGGCCACCGAGCTCGGCGCCCTTCTCGAAGAGCGTCACCTCGTGACCGCGCTGGGAGAGGGTGAGCGCCGCGCGCAGTCCACCGGGACCCCCGCCGACGACAGCGACCGAACGCGGGCGGCTGGTGATCTCCAGGGTGCCGGTGCCCATCTCCGCCTCTCGGCCGACGGCCGGGTTGTGGATGCAGGCCAGCGGCGCGCTGACGATCGAGGCCATGCAATGGTTGGCGCCCACGCAGGGGCGGATGTCGGCCTCGCGCTGCTCGAGCGCCTTGTTGGGCCACTCCGGGTCGGCGATCAGGGTGCGGGCCATGCCGACCATGTCGGCAGCGCCGCTCGCGACGGCGTACTCGGCCTTCTCCGGCGAGGTCATCCGGCCGGCGACCACGACGGGCAGCTCGGGCACCATCTGCTTGATCTGCCGCGTCGCCTCCATCTGATAGCCCTGCTCACGCGGAGTCGTGGGATAGATGAGCATGCGGTTCTGGTAGGTGCCCTGGGTGACCGAGACGTAGTCGATCAGGCCGGTGTCGGCAATGGTCCGGGCGATCTGCGCCCAGTGCTCGGTCCGTAGGCCACCTTCGACCTCACCGTCGTCACCATTGATGCGTACGCCCACAATCAGGTCGGGCCCGACCTCACGGCGGGTCCGCTCGATGATCTCCAGGACGATGCGGAGCCGGTTCTCGTCCGAGCCGCCGTATTGATCGGTGCGGTGGTTGGTGGCCGGGGAGAGGAACTGGCCGAGCAGGTAGCCGTGAGCCAGACCATGCACCTCGACACCGTCGAGACCGCCTTCGGCCGCATAGCGCGCCGCCAGGGTGTAGCCCTCGAGGATCTCGTTGATGTTCTCCTCGTCCATCGTGTGCGGCATCTCGCGATAGACGGTGCAGGGCACGCTGGACGGCGCCCACACGGGCAGGCGGTTGACCACACCGTTTGTCTCACGGCCACGGTGCCACGGCTGGGCCAGCAGCAGCGCTCCGTGCTCGTGCACGGCCTTGCTGAGCTTCTGATAGTTGGGGATGACCGCACGGTCGAAGGCGAAGATCTTGCCTTCGTAGGGCTGAGTGGTCGGGTGGGTCGCCATCGCCTCCATGGTGATGACCCCGACGCCACCCTTGGCGCGCTCGGCGTAATAGGCGACGTGCCGGTCGGTGAAGTTGTGGTCCTTCACCAACTGGGTGCTGTGTGCCGTCATCCAGAGACGGTTCTTGGCAACCTTCGGACCGATCTTGATCGGCTCGAAGAGGTGGGAGTAGGGATGGGCGTTCAGGACTTTCTCCTCAGCTCGCAGGGATGATGGCCGGCACGGCAGCCGGAAGCTTGTTGGTTCCTTCAGGCACGCGGACGCAGGCTGCCCCGTGCCCCGGCGAGACCTGGTGCAGCGGCGGCACCGCGGTCTCGCACTCATCGCGACGCAGTGGACAACGTGGAGCGAGCGGGCAGCCGGGCGGCAGATTGACGGGGCTGGGGGTCTCCCCGCCAACACCAGGCGGGTACGTCGCTGGTCGGGGTCGACCGGCAGCGCGGCCGAGAGCAACGCTTGGGAATAGGGGTGCTGCGGGTTGCCCAGCACCTCGGCGGCGCGGCCACGCTCGATCACGGTGCCGAGGTACATCACCGCCACCTCGTCGGACATCGCAGCGACGGTCGCCAGATCGTGGGAGATGAAGAGATAGGTGATGTCGTGCTCACGCTGCAACCGTTTGAGCAGGCGCAGCACTCCGGCGCGGACGCTGAGGTCGAGCGACGACGTCGGCTCGTCAAGCACCAGGAACTCCGGATCGGTGGCAAGCGCCCGAGCGATGCCGATGCGCTGCAACTGGCCGCCGCTGAGCTCATGCGGGTAGCGGTCGAGGTGGAACGTCTCCAACTGCACCATCCGCATCAGCTCCGCAGCGCGGCGCCGGCGACCGGCCCGGTCGAGCGGAGTGTGGAGCATCAACGGCTCCTCGATCACCGAGCGGATCCGCATGCGTGGGTTCAGTGACTCGTAGGGATCCTGGAAGACCATGGTGGCGCGGGCTCGGTGGCGGCGCAGCGGCTCGGCCTTCATGGCGAGGAGATCTTGGTCGCCATGCCGGATGGTGCCCTCGGTGGGTTCGAGCAGGCGGAGCAGGCAACGACCGACGGTGCTCTTGCCGGATCCGCTCTCCCCACCAGGCCGAGAGTCTTGCCGCGGGGGATCTCGATGTCGACGCCGTTGACCGCCTTCACCAGTTGCCGCGAGCCTCGGACGCTGAAGGTCTTCACCACGCCTCGGGCCTCGATGTGACCAGTCACGGCGCGCTCCTCTCCACGGTCTTGAGTTCGTCTGCGTCGTGGCGGCGCAGCGGCTCTGGGAAGTGGCAGAGCGTGCGGTGGCCTTGCTCGCCTTCTCGCATCGGCACGGGCTGACCACACTCGTCGGAAGCGAAGGGGCAGCGCGGCCGGTAGTGACAGCCGTCAGGCAGGTCAACGAGGTTGGGTGGCTCGGAACGCACCTCCAGCACCTCGTTGTCAGGCTCGAGGGTCTCCCGACTGGCTCCGATGAGCGCTCGGGTGTAGGGGTGGCGCGGGTTCTTGAAGATCTGGGTGACCGTCCCCTCCTCGATGATGCGGCCGGCAAACATCACCGAGACCCGGTCGCAGTAGTTGGCCACCACGCCGAGATCGTGGGTGATGAGCAGCACTGCGGAGCCCGACGCGTCGACCTTGGCCCGGAGCAGGTCAAGGATCTGCGCCTGCACGGTGAGGTCGAGACCGGTGGTCGGCTCGTCGGCGATGATCAGCTTGGGGTCATTGATCATCGCCAACGCGATCAGCACCCGCTGCGCCATGCCTCCGCTGAGTTGGTGGGCGAAGGCCTTCGCCCGGCCCTCAGGGTCGGCGATGCCGACATCACGTAGCGCACTGATGGCGTTCGCCTTCGCCTGCACCCTGCTGGTGCCGCGGTGCCGGCGGTTGACCTTGGCGATCTGGCGACCGATCGACCGCAGCGGGTCGAGCGCACCCCGCGGGTTCTGCACGATCACCGCGAGATCCTTGCCGCGCAACCGACGGCGGCGGCGCTCCGGCATGGAGACAAGGTCGACGCCGTCGAACTCAGCGGTGCCCGCCACCACCTCGGCCCGGCCTCCGAGGAGCCCGAGCACCGACCAGGCAGTCAGTGACTTGCCGGCGCCGGTCTCGCCGATGAGGCCGACGATCTCGCGCTCGGCCACCTCGAGGTTAACGCCGTTCAGCGCATGGACCGTGCCGACGGCGGTAGCGATGTGGACGCGTAGGTCCCTGATCGAGAGCAATGACACGACTCTCAGTCCTTCCTCGGGTCGAGGTGGTCCTGGATGGCGTCTGCCAAGAGGTTGAAGCCGAGCACGAGCAACATCAGGGCCAGGCCGGGGAAGACCGAGGGCCACCACTGGCCGGAGGTCACGAACGTCGAACCGTGACGGATCATTGCGCCCCACTCGGGGGTCGGCACCTGGATGCCGACGCCGACGAAGGCCAACGAAGAGACGATCATGACCGACCAGGCCAGCCGCACTGCGGTCTGGATGATCAACGGCGGAAGCGTGTTGGGCATGATGTGGCGCCACATGATGCGCCAGGGCTTGTTGCCCGTGGCGCGTGCTGCCTCGACATACATGGCCTCGCGCAGGCTCAGCACCTGACCGCGGGTCATGCGGATGAAGACCGGGGTGTCGAGCAGCGCAATCACGAAGATGACCGCCGCGATCGACTCCTGCGATGCAGCAACGACGGCCAGCGCCAGGATCAGCGCTGGGAAGGCCTGTAGCACATCCATCACCCGCAACAGCACCATCTCGAACCAGCCACCGCGGTAGCCCGCGACCAGACCGAGCGCCACACCGAGCGCGATCGAGATCGCGACAGCGGTGACGGAGATGACCAGGTCGATCTGGATGGCATGGATCGAGCGGGCGAAGACATCCATCCCGTTGCCGTCGGTGCCGAACCAGTGCTCGCCGCTGGGTGGTTTGAGCACGTCGCTGCCGAAGACCTTCATCGGGTCTGTCGGCACGAGCACGTCCGCCAGGGCACCGACGACCACGAAGCAGAAGACGATGGTGGTGCCGGTGAACGCCGCCATGCTGGAGGTCATGAACCTCCACAGGCCACGGAACCCGGCGCGCAGGGCACCGACCTCGTCGTGGTCGACATGGGCCGGAGGGCCTCCGGCCGCCGGCAACGGGCTTGTCGACGCCGCTGCGTCGTCAGGCAACGTGCTGCTCATTGGAACTTCACTCTCGGGTCGATTGCCGCGACCAGCAGGTCGGCGATGAGATAGATCGCCGCGGTCAGGACGCCCATGACCAGGATGAAGCCCTGCACTGCGGCGAAGTCGGCGTTGGTGATGGCTTCAAGGCCGAGCTGGCCGAGACCACCCCAGGAGAAGATGAGTTCGGAGATCGCCGCGCCACCCAGGGCAAGGCTGAAGGTGATCCCGAAGAAACCGATCAGGTCGGGCAAGGCATTGCGGAAGGCCAGCCAGACCACTCCACGTTCAGGCATTCCGCAAGCCCTCGCATAGCGCACCGCTGAGCTGCCGAGGGTCTCGACCATGGCGGCTCGCACCTGCTTGGCGATCGTGGCGCCGGTGATCAAGGAGATGGTGAGCGCGGGCAGGGCCAGGTGCGCCAATGCCGACATCGCCGTGGCGAAGTAGCCGGTGACCACACTGTCGAAGACGAGCATCCCGGTGATGTGGGGCGGCTCCGCCAGACCGCGGTCGACCCGCCCGAGCGGAGCAGGCGCCCAGCCGAGGACGCTGAAGAAGAAGGTGATCATCAGCAGCGCACCCCAGAAGATCGGGATGGAGACTCCAGCAAGGGTGACGATGCGCAGTGCCTGGTCCAGCAAGCGACGCTGCCGCACGGCTGAGGCCACGCCGATCACGACACCGAAGAGGATCGCGCCAGCCATCCCGAAGCCGATGAGCTCCAAGGTGATCGGGAGCTTCTCCCACAGCTCCTCGGTCACCGGCCGGTTGGACATCCAGGAGGTGCCGAGATCTCCCTGGAGAGCGTTGGTGAGCCACGTCCAGTACTGCACGGGCAGGGGGCGGTCCAGCCCCATCTCGGCTTCGATTGCCTTGATCTGGTCCAGCGTCGCCGTGGGCCCTGCCACCATCACTGCCGGGTTGGAGTCGCCGAGACGGACCAGGAGGAACGTCAGGACGGAGACACCGAACAGGAGCGGGATCAACAACAGGATTCGATAGACCAGATAGCGGCCAAGTCCCTTGCCCACGTCCTCTGCCACCTTTCAGGAGTGTGTCGTCAACGATGGGGCGCGCCCCGTCACGGGACCGACGCGAGGTCGGTCGGTCCCGTGACACCTCCGCCCGGAGCACGGTGGGCGGACGGGAGCTGTCAGCGGCTGAGGTCGGCCCAGCGCTCGTGGTTGTCCGGGTTCCAGACCCAGCCCTCGATGTCCTCGGCCATTGCCTCGTGCGCACCGATCTCGGCCGAGTAGATCCACGATGCGTCGTCGAGGTGGATCTGCTGCGCTTCCTTGATCAGCTCGCACCGCTCGCTCTCGTCGGTGATGACGTTGGCCTGCTCGATGAGCTTGGTCAGCTCCGGGTTGTCGTAGGCGTTGCGGTCCGCCGAGCCGTCGGGGGTCGACGTCAGCAGCAGGCTGTAGCCGGGGTCGAGCACGATCGACTGCTCATAGAACGTGAAGAACGGCAGGTCGCGCTCGGAGATCGCGGCGCGGGCCGTCATGTCGGCATCGGGGATTCGCTTGAGACTCACGTTGATGCCGGCCTTCGCCAGACCGTCCTTCAGCTGGATCCCGAGGGGCTCCTCCCACCAGTTGAGGCTGGAGTACTCCAAGGTGATGTCGATGCCGTCGGCATGGCCAGCTTCGGCGAGCAGCGACTTGGCCTTGTCGATGTCGGTCTCGTAGCTCCACAGGTCCGGGTCGTAGCAGGGGATGGTCGAGACCAAGGACCCGCGGCTCTGCTTGGCCCGGCCGGCGAAGACGTTGTTGAGGATCTGCTCGTGCGGCGTGGCGTAGTTGAGCGCCTGCCGGACGCGCTTGTCCTTGAACGGCTCGTAGTTGGGGTTCATCAGCGCGCGGGCCTGGAAATTGCCCGCCACCGACTGCACCTTGACACCGTCGCTCTTCTCCAGCTCGTTGAGCTGCTGGAAGGTCAGCTCCTCGATCCAGTCGACCGAGCCGGCCTGCAGGAGCTGCACGCGGGTCGAGGCGTCCGGCACCGCGCGGTAGACCACGGAGGTGAAGTGCGGCTGGTCGCCGTAGTAGTTGGGGTTGGCCTTGAAGACGGCCTCGCTGCCGGCCTTCACGTCATCGACGTAGTAGGGCCCGAAGCCCGCGCTGTTGGTCTTGATCCACTCCAGCGCCCAGGGATCGCTCTTGGTGGCGTGCTTCTTCATCTCGGTGGAGTCATAGATGGACGGGGTGTAGAGCGTCAGCGCGCGCAACAGGATCGGGCTCGGGTCGGTGAGGTTGAACTTGACCTCGTAGGTGTCGACCACCTCGACGCTCTCGACGTTGGAGACCTGACCGATGAAGGCGCCGGTGCGGTCCTGGGCTTTCGACTTGTCCCAGCTCCACTTGACGTCCTCGGCCGTGAGCTCGTTGCCCCAGTTGCTCTGCACGCCCTCGCGAAGCTTGAAGATCACGCTCAACTCGTCGTCGGCGAACTCCCAGGATTCGGCCAGCTTCGGCTCGATCACCGAGGCGTCCACCTCGCGAGCACCCCCTTCGGCATCCTTCACGCCGTAACCGACGAGCGTCTCGTAGAGCTGGGTGACGGTGTTCTGCGATCCCGGCGTGAGCACGTCGCCGTCGAAGCCGCCCGGCACATTGACCGCGGCCACGATCAGGGTGTCGTCGCCTCCATCTGCCGAGTCGTCACCGCCTGGATTCGAAACGGAGCATGCCGCAATGACGACCGACAGCGACAACGCGGTCGCTATCCGTCCGACACGACCTGTGAGCCTGCGTCCCAATGTCTTTCTCCTCTGGGTCCAACCACCGGATTGTTCCGCTTAGCGAAACAGCGTTCCTCTAACCGGTTCATACTGAACCCCGTCGGCCCACTCCCCGTCAAGACTCTCGAGCCGATTTCTCGTTAAGCCCCTGTTAACTTCGATTACCGCGTCGTCACGCCGCCGTCGACGAACAGCGTCTGGCCCGTGACCATCGCGGCAGCAGGCGAGGCGAGGAAGGCGATCGCCTGCGCCACGTCGTCGACAGTCGCCATCCGGCCCAGGGGAATCGAGGCCAGTTTGTCGGCCATGTAGGCCGGATCCTGGCGCACGGCCTCGGTCATGGCAGTCGCCACGATCGTCGGGGCGACGGTGTTGAGGCGGATGCCGTCAGCAGCCCATTCAGAGGCCAGCACCCGCGTGAGATGCACCAGCCCGGCCTTGGAGGTCGAGTACGCCGCATTGTGAGGCACCGCCACCGCTGCCGCGGTCGAGGTCAGACTCACCACCGCTGCGTGCTCCGAGACGCGCAGCGCCGGATGCGCGGCCTGCATCATCCGGTAGGTGCCGGCGAGGTTGACCTCCATGACCCGCGCCCACTCCTCGGGCGAGGTCTCTGCCGCCGCGGAGCGGGCATTGATGCCGGCACTGTTGACGAGCAGGTCCAGACGCTGGTGGCGCTCGAGCACCTCGACCAGCAGCCGAGTGGGCGCGTCGACATCGACGAGATCGAGCTGGTGCACCGAGGAGGCCGCGTCGGCCACGGCCTGCTCCAGGACCGCTGGGTCACGGTCGGCCACCGCCACCACGGCGCCGCGTTCGGCGAGGAGCCGGGCGGCGCGACCGCCGATACCACCGCCGGCACCGGTCACCAGCGCTACGAGGCCTTCCAGCCGGATCGGGTCATGGACAGGGGATTCAGGCATGGAGAGCCCTCCTGGGGCGGGTCAGCTGATGGACAGGACAGGTGTGGGGGTGGGCGCTGCGAGCACGTGGAGCACAGCGCGATGAGCCTCATAGGTCGCCTCCACCAACGTCCGCGGGGCCAGCGCGTCGCCGACCACGACGACGCGCTCCTCGACCCCTCGAGCGGCGAGCCAGGCAAGCAGCTCCGTGCGAGCCACCCGCGCTGGGAGGTCGATCACGAGATCGATCCCGGGCACCACCTCGGACGCGTCCGCGCCGCCGACGACGTCCTGGAGGAGCAGTCCGGTCTCGGCGATGGCCTTCGGCCGCCGCGCAAGATGGCTGGAGACGTCGAAGGCGCGAAGCCGATCCAGGAGCCCGGCCCGACTGTAGAGCGTCACGCGGCCGAAGAGTTGTGGTGACGGAGCGACCAGGTGCACGCGGTGGCCGCCTCGGCCCAGCGCCTCGACCAGTCCGGCGGCGATCCAGGAGCCCTCGTCGTCGACGACCGCGATCCGTCGCGGCTGCCTCCAACTGCCCGCTTCGAGCGCGACGACGGCACTCTCTGCATCAAGGACCTCGACGCCGTTCTCCTCTGCCCCGGGTAACGACCGCCGCAAGGAGCGAGCCCCGGCGGCGACCACGATGTGATCGAAGGCAGCCACGTCAACCGGGGCAGGCGCGCCGGGGCCGGGATCTCCCAATTTCAAACCCAGGCGTACGTCGACTCCCCGACGGAGCGCCTCGGCATACAGGTCGTCGACGAGCACCCCGAGGCGTTCGCGGCCCTTGAGCATGCGAGCCCGGGCGACCTGCCCCCCGAGCGACGACTCGGCCTCGACGAGGGTCACCGCCGCCCCAGCCCGTGCGGCGGTGACAGCGGCCCGCAGGCCAGCAGGCCCGCCGCCCACGACGAGCAAGCTCCTCCCGGCGGCAGCCAGGGCGTCCCGCCGCAACGCAGCATCGACACGCTCCTCCCCGCCGCCGGATTCACGACGCACGAAAGCGGAAGACTGTGCTCGATGCGCCCGATGCAGGCTTGGTTGCAGGCCAGGCAGCGACGCACCTCTCCGGCTCGGCCGGCAGCGGTCTTGCGTACCAGGTCCGGGTCCGCGATCTGGGCGCGCGCCAGCGCCACCAGGTCGGCGTCCCCCGCACCGAGCAGGTCATCGGCAACACCCAGGTCATCGATGCGGCACACCCCGACGACGGGGGTGTCGGGAAAGGCCTGCTTGAAGCGTCGCGGGAACTCCCGATAGGGCGCGGCGCCGTGACTCATGTCGGCGATCTGCGTGCTCAGGGAGGCCTGTCCCACGTAGGCGGAATGGCTCACGTGGAGCAGGTCGAAACGAAAGTCCGCCGAGAGCGCGTCGACGATCTCAATGACGTCGTCGGGCTCGAGCCCGCCGGGCAGGAACTCGTGGGCGCTCAACCTGATGCCGAGCAGCATCTCCTCGGGCAGTTCCGCGCTCACCGCAGCCAACACCTCGCGGGCGAAGCGGATCCGGCGGTCGCTGTCACCGCCATAGGCATCATCGCGCCGGTTGGTGGCCGGCGAGAGGAACTGCTGGAGGAGATGACCGTGTCCGAGGTGCACCTCGACTCCGTCGAGGCCCGCCTCCGCCATCCGCCGCGCAGCGACGCCGAAGGACTTCACCACGACGTCGATGTCGCGGACGGTCATCGTGTGGGGCACCGGGCCGCCGTGGGTCCACGGAATCGCCGAAGCCGCCCAGGCCGCCGTACGAGTGCTGTCACCCGCGGCCTGCCGACCGGCATGCATCAGTTGGGCGAGGAGCACCGCCCCTTGCTCGTGTACCGCGCCGACCAGTTCGGCGTAGGCACGCACCGCGTCAGGGTGATAGGACCCCAGGGTGCTGTCACGTCCCGCGCTGGTCGGATGCACCCGGACTGCTTCGGTGATCACCATGGCGGCGCCACCCGCGGCCCGTCGCGCCAAGTAGTCACGGTGACGAAGAGTCGGCAGGGAGTCGACGCCGAAATTCGTCGTGTGACCGGGAAAGACCACCCTGTTGCGCAACCGAACCGTGCGAAGATCGAAGGGCTCCAGAGCCGTGGAACCGAGGGTGGACATGCAGACGCCTCCCGAGAGCTCATGGCCAGCAATCCGTGATCCGGAGCCGGATGACGATCCAAATCGTTTCGTTGAGAGGATCGACATTTCGCTCTCCGAAACAATAGGATAGGGGCGTTTCACTGTCAACGACGCCAGACATTTCGCCGTCACCACCACTGTTCTTCCTGATGAGAGGTTGGCCATGCCGCCCACGCTTGAGACCTCCCTCGAGCCGCCTGGCCGCGGGAACCGCACCCTCGAGGGTCTGGAGCGTGCGCTCGACGTGCTCATGCTGTTTGCTCAGCCGGGCACCGACAATCTGGGCATCTCCGAGATCGCCAGGTCGCTGGACCTCCCCAAGGCCACCGTGCACCGTATCGTCACGACTCTCTGCGGCCGCGACTTCCTCGAGTTGGACGCAACCAACCGCCGGTACAAACTCGGCCCCTCCTGGCTGGTCATGGGCAGCACCTACATCCAGCGCGTCGACATGCGCGACCTGGCCCGCGACACCTTGCGCGAATTGAGTGCCCACACCAACGAGACATCGACGCTGTCGATTCGACACGGCTATCACCGCGTCTACTTGGACCAAGTGACTCCGAAGCGCTTGGTCATCATGTCCGTCCAAGTAGGCGATCGCTTCCCCTTGCACGCAGGCGGCACGGGCAAGGCCTTCCTGGCGCACCTGGACAAGGCCGAGCAGGATGACTACATGGACAGCGTCGCGCTGGTGCAGTTGACGGACCAGACCACGGTGGACCGTGAAGCGCTGATCGCGGAACTCGACCAGATTCGCGAGCGCGGCTACTCGATCTCCTTCGGCGAGCGGCAGGAAGGTGCTGGCGCGGTGGCCGCACCGTTGCTCGACTTCGAGGACAAGCCCGTCGGAGTGATCAGCGTGTGCGGGCCGGTCGACCGCATCCAGCCTCGCGTCGAGGAGTTGGGCGCACTGCTGCTGGAACGGACAGGCGAGCTCTCGGCGCGCCTGGGTCACCCGCGCCGCTGACTTGCAACCAGGCTCTCGACTGCTCCTGCCCACCCTGCTCCTCCTGACGACCGTCGGCGGGATCGTCAGCGGCCTGGGCGCATCACTGGTCCCCACGATCGCGCGAGATCTCGATGTCTCCCTCGGCGCAGCCCAGTGGTCCCTGACTGCGACGATGGTCACCGCCGCAGTCGCCACGCCCGTGCTCGGCCGCTACGCGGTGGCCCATCGGCGGCGCCCGATCATCCTGTCCGGCCTTGCCGTGGTTGCTGCCGGGACGGTGCTTGCTGCACTGGCCATCGAGTTGCCAGCGCTCGGGCTGCCGGCGCTGATCGCCGGTCGCTCGCTCCAGGGCATCGGCATGGCACTCGCTCCCTCGCGATGGCCATCGCCCGCGACGTGCTTCCTCCCCAACGCATCGGCTCCGTCATGGCGGTGCTCTCGGTTGGCATGGTGGCGGGCGCCGGGCTGGGCTTTCCACTGACCGCGTTCGTCGCCCAGTTGGGCGGCTTGGCAGCCGCATTCTGGTTCGGCACCGTGCTCACCGCACTGACGCTCGCCCTGGCCTGGCGGCAGTTGCCCAGGGCGCCGTACGCGACGATCGCGCGGACCCGGATCAGCGAGTCCTTGCTCCTCGGCACCAGCACGCTCTGCTTCCTGCTCGGGGTCAGCCAGACGACCACTTGGGGATGGGGTGACCCGCGGACCCTGGCGCTTCTCGTGGCCGGCACGGCAGGTGTCGCGACCTGGGTCCGTTTGACCCTCAGCGCCGCGAGCCCCTTGGTCGACCTGCGCTTGGCATTCGGCACGGCAGCACTCGGCCCGAATCTGGCAGCGGTCTCCGCAGGCACGGGAATGTACATGGGTCTGACCCTGATGATGGTGCTGGTGCAGACCGAAACCCCCAGCGGCTGGGGCATGGGCAAGTCGGTGCTGGTTGCGGGACTTCTGCTCGTGCCCTATTCGGCGATGAGCGTCCTCGGCAGTCGCATCTCGCTGTTCGTGGGCCGCTTCGTCGATCCTGCCACCGTCCTGCCGTTCGGGTGCGGGATCTATCTGATCTCGACACTGCTTCTCGCAGTGGCGCACGATCAGACCTGGCACGCCGTGGTGGCGATGGTGCTGGCTGGGCTGGGCAGCGGCGGCACCTTTGCGACACTGCCGGTCCTGCTCATTCGAGTGGTTCCGGCAACAGAGACCAGCAGTGCACTCGCCTTCAACCAGGTGCTGCGCTATTTCGGGTTCTCCGTCGGCAGCGCGCTCGGCGTCACCGTACTGACCTTGGCGAGCACGGACACGATGGATGAGCGAGGCTTCGTGGTCGCCTCGCTGGTCAATGCAGCGGTGTGGGTCCTCGCGATCATTGCCATCGTCGGCTTCGGACGGCGCAGAAGAGGACTCGATCCGACGCAGCGACCCACGTGAGCTGGCCTTGGAGCACTTGCCCATCCGTTTTGCCCCGGAAAGGGCCCGCCTTCTGCCATGATCAAGCGTTTGCACCCAACAATGCGGGCACCCACTGCTGCACCCATCACCACACCCTGAGGAGCAGGAATGAAACGTAGCGTCTCGTCCGTCGTCGCCGCAGCAGTCGGCCTCGGCCTGGCCATCCCCTTGATGACCGCAACGCCGGCCATGGCAGCAAAGTCGGTGAAGTCGAAGTCATCCCCCACGATCACTGCCATCGCACCCGCTGACACCGGCGCCGTCGTGTTCTCGGGCAAGGTCAAGGCCAGCAAGAAGAAGTCCATCTGCCGCGCGAAGCGCAAGGTGACCCTGACCCAGGTCGAGCAGAAGCTCGTCGCGGGCAAGGCAAAGACCGACAAGAAGGGTCAGTGGAAGGTCACCTTCGACGGGGAGACCATCGCCCCGGGCCCGTTCAAGGTCCAGGTGGCCAAGAAGGTCGTGAAGCAGAAGGGCAAGAAGAAGGTCGTGTGCAAGGGCGGCAAGCGCACCTACACACTCGAGCAGATCGAGAAGTTGCTCGAGCAGTCGCTCGAACAGCCCCTCATGTGATGGGCGAAACCCCTACGGCGAAAAATACTCTCCGCGTGATGTCGAACGCGCAGGATGTCGTTCGACGTAGGGGTGAGTCGACCACCGAGCAGCGGTGGCACCACAGCTGAGGAGCAGAGCAATGCCGCGGTTCATGGGTTTCGTGAGGATGGAAGAGGGCATCGGCGCGCCGCCCCAGGCGATGTTCGACGCGATGGACGCCTACATCAGCGAGCAGGCGCAACAGGGTCACTTCCTGGACGGGGGTGGCCTGTATGGCACCGAGGATGCGGTGAACTTCGTCGTCCGCAAGGGTGAGACGACGCGCGTCGACGGCCCCTACGCCGAGGCCAAGGAGATCGTCGGCGGTTGGTCGCTGCTCCAGTACGACGACCTGGAGTCCGCGATCGCCGCGCAGCAGGAGTTCGCCGAGTTGCACGCCAAGTATTGGCCCGGGTGCGAGATCGTCGCCACGTTGCGTCAGGTCTCGGAGGCGCCGCAGGAGTCGTCCGACGCCTGAGCACTCCCCACGCACGGCCATGCGGTCGGCCCTAGGCTGACCGCATGGCCAAGACCACCGGCGAGACGATCACAGCCACCTGGCGTGAGGAGTCCGCGCGGCTGGTCGGCGCCCTGGCCCGGATGACCCGGGATCTCGATCTCGCCGAAGACCTGGCGCAGGACGCGCTGGTGAGCGCGCTCGAGAGTTGGCCCGCCCACGGCATTCCCGACAACCCCGGCGCCTGGTTGATGACGACTGCCAAGCGTCGCGCCATCGACAGCTTCCGGCGGGCCGACAACCTGCGTCGCAAGACCGAGGAGATCGGTCAGGCCCTCAGCGAGGAGGAGCAGATGCCTGACCTCACCACGCAGGTCGACTTCATCGAAGACGACGCCCTCCGACTGATTTTCCTGTCCTGCCACCCACAGCTCACTCCAGAGTCGCGTGCCGCATTGACGCTTCGCCTGGTCGGCGGGCTGACGACTGCGGAGATCGCGCGCGGCTTCCTGGCCACCGAGACCGCAATGGGGCAGCGAATCTCCCGGGCCAAGAAGACGCTCAGCGAAGCACACATTGCCTTCGATCTCCCCGACGTCGCCGAGCGCGCTGACCGGCTCGATGACGTGATGGCCGTGATCTATCTGATCTTCAACGAGGGCTACACCGCGACCGCGGGCGACGACTGGATGCGGCCCGAGCTGACCAACGAGGCCATCAGGCTGTCCCGGATGCTCGCCGAACTGATGCCCGACGAGCCGGAGGTGCATGGGCTGCAAGCTCTCCTGGAACTGCAGACCTCTCGCGCCGCCGCCCGCGTCGACGTCGAAGGCCGGGCGGTGCTGCTCGATGACCAGGACCGCAGCTTGTGGGACCAGGGCCTGATCCGACGGGGGCTGGCCGCCTTGGAGCGCGCGGAACAGCTCGCCGTACGCGGCAAGCCGGTCGGTCGCTACTACCTGCAGGCAGCGATCGCGTCTCGACATGCTCGCGCATCGACACCCGAGGAGACCGACTGGCGCGCCATCGCGATCGTGTACGACGTGCTCGCCGAGACTGCCCCCGGCGCGGTCGTGGAAGTCAACCGCGCCGTGGCGCACGGTCGAGCATTCGGCCCGGAATCGGGCCTCGCGATCCTCGATGACCTCTCCGAGCGTGCGCTTGCCGGTTCGCACCTCCTGCCCAGTGTGCGCGCCGACCTTCTCGCCCGAGCTGGTCGCCATGACGACGCAGCCGCGTCGTTCCGCGAGGCGGCGTCACTGACCTCCAACATGAGCGAACGATCGTTGTTGCTTGATCGCGCCGAACGGTCCCAGAGGACCGCAGCGGGAAGCTGACCCCTCTCCGGTTGCACAGGACTCTTGGTGGCGGGTGGGGCATGACCTGGCGGCGGCCAGCCGAACTTGGGCGGCCGGCCGATCTCAGTCCCGCCGCGCGACGGCGGTGAGGGCCCCGGTCACCATGTCGACGAGATCGACGATCCGCGCCTGGTAGCTCCCCGGGTCCGCGGAGCTCTCGATCATGGCCACTTCGGTCACCACCATCGAACTCGCGAGCCGGATCCTCCGGCGGGCCACCTCGGGGTCGAGGTGGGTCAGCGCCTGGGCCAGGTGCTCGGCGACCTCGCGCGCTGCGCCGGCGTACTCCCCAACGGCTCAACCCCTTCGGGGCCGTGCGAGAGCGCCACCAGCGCCTGCTCGATGAACCGCGCATAGTGGGGAGTTGGCCGGGTGCTCATCGCGAACTCGGCGAAGGGCATGACATGGGCCTCGACCAGCGCTCGGACGTCGCGGTCCTTGCCTTCGGTTGTCAGCTCCTGCAGTCGTTCGCGTCGGACTTCGTTGATCTGATCCATCCGGCGTTTGAGGATCGCGCTGACCAGGCCGTCCCGGCCGCCGAAGTGGTAGTTCACCGCCGATGCATTGCGTTGTCCGGCCTCGACCGCGATGTCACGGGTGGGCACGGCCTCCAGGCCACGTTCGGCGTACATCCGCTCTGCGACGTCCATGAGTCGCTCCCGGGTGCTCGGGGGCGCGCTGTCATGATCCTCATCCTCCTTGCCAGCACGGGCAGAGCGCCGGTGCGCCGGACAGTCTCACATGCACCGGTCCGCGACCGACGCACGACTGGGACCGCCCGGCGTACGGAGCCTCACACCGCTTCGGGCCCTCGGAGCACGGCTTCCGCACCGCCGTCCACGAAGATCACCTGTCCGGTCAAGTGGGTGTTGTCTCGGCTCACCAGCCACACCAGCGGATGCGCGATCGCCTCCGGTGGCAACCACGTCCCGAGCTTCGAGGGTACGGCGCGCTCGGCTTGCGCGCGGCCCTCGGCCGAGGCCCGGCGGGCTGCGGACATTGGCGTCGCGACCATGCCCGGGCCGACGGCGTTGAGCGTGATCCCGGCTCCGGCCCACTCATCGCTCACTGCCGAGGACCGCACCCAGCGGGCGACCGCCAACTTCGAGCCGCTGTAGAGCGCGGGCGCGGGGCCGTCGACGGTGAGTTCCCGGGCCCGAGCGAGGGCGCGCGGCTCGTCGAGTGCTTCGCACGCCGCCAGCAGCTCATCATCGCGTCCGTGGAGCGAGGCGATCGAGGAGACCACCACGGCCCGCGGCTGACTGGACCGAGCGAGCGCTGGCCGGCAGCCCTGCAAGAACTCCACGACCCCGAAGAAGTTCACCTTCACATCGAGGTCCGACTGCGAAGCAAGGCCGGCGCAG
Organism: Nocardioides alcanivorans; assembly: GCF_021555175.1. GTDB lineage: Bacteria > Actinomycetota > Actinomycetes > Propionibacteriales > Nocardioidaceae > Nocardioides > Nocardioides alcanivorans. The sequence continues at coordinate 444,908 of NZ_JAKGRW010000019.1, forward strand.
GCCACCACGCCGTCGATGGTGCCCCCGGCCAGCTCCAGTGCCTGGGCCACAGCGCCGCTGCGTCCCTCAGGAGTGGAGAGGTCAGCAACGACATCCGTCTCGTCCTTGTCGACTCCGATCACCTTGTCACCGGCTGCACGCAACAGATCAGCAGCGCTCTGACCGATCCCGGATGCAGAGCCGGTCACCACGACGGTGCGCGGTTCGCGCCTGGCGTCCTGACCGCCACTCATCGGGCTGCTCCACGGATCCAACGATCGGCGTCTCGCCGACGCGTCGCCAGCTGTTCCCGGCGCTGACCTGCGTCGATGCGCCCGCCATGGAGTGCCCGATCACCGTCCGCCAGCTCACCGACCGCGATCAGCCGGCTGGTGGGGGCAACGGGGTTCTTCGCCCACACGCAGCGCATCATCAACAAGGCCCGCGGCGAGGTGCTGCAGTCGATCCAGTTGCGCACCCCGGGTCCTCGACCGAGACCACGACCCGCACGCGGCCGTCAGGGTCCGCGACCAGCTGGTCGTGGTTCAGGGAGGTCAGCCCGTTGCGGGCGTCCAGCGACTCCCACCAAGGAAAGGAATAGAGCTGGAAGGACCAGTAGCGCGCGTCCGGCTCGTCGAGCTCGATCGCCAAGCCCTGGGGGCCCTCGAGGTCCAGTCGAGTGAAGGCATAGCTGATCTGGGCCGAGCCCTGCGAGCTCACGAACGGCTTGGGCAGGCTGTTCACGGGCAGCGGGTGCGCCCGATTGAGCAGGGATGACGGCCAGTGGCGCACCGCACCGGCAAGCCACTCCGCAGCGTTGTCCACCTGCTCTGCGATCTTCTCGTTCGTGAGCACCGCGGGTGTGAGCGGGCCGTCATCGATCCGGGTGATGCTGAATCCGCCCACTCGGTGCTCGTCCCAGGCCGTGCCGTACTGACGCACCCAGAGTCGCTCAGCCTCCGGGTGCAGCGGGAACCAGTTGACGTCGCTCCGCTCGGGTCCACCGAGGTAGAGATCCAGGGTGCCGTCGTCATTGAGCTTGAAGTCGTCGATGCTCCAGTCGTCGAGGACTGCGAAGCCTTCAGGCAGGTGCCAGATGCCTCGGATGCTCTGCAGGAGCAGGCCCGCCGACCGCGACAGGTCCGCGTGCACGTGGTAGGCGTGCGAGGGGTCGACCGCTGCCGAGAGGTACTCGTTGTCGACGTTCGGACCACCCCAATTGTTGACCTGGTCGATGCAGCGGAACCACTGCGGGAAGAGCGGGTCGGCGTACTCCACCTCGTGGTGCAGGGCGGCGATCGCTGCCCGACCCACATAGCGAACGCCTTGCGCCCTGATCACGGGGTCAACGGAAACCTCGTGTTCCTCAATCCAGCGTGCGGATGCGCGCAGTCCGTCAGCGAACCGGTCCCAGCTGGAGGACGGTTGACGGGCAGGCTGTTCCGGAATGGACATCGGACCTCCAAGAAGTGCGGCTGAGCGCCAGGGAGGAGCCCCTGACGCACTTTAATGACTATCATTAAAGTGCGACTCGCTGTCAATCCCGGTCCCGGTCACGTCGTGACGTGACCGAGACCCCGGCCCAGAGCCGTTGGCGCCTGGTGGATCGACAGGCCCTGCGCGCACCGTTGTGCAGCACTAGCCTCCTGCCATGGTCCCCATCACGCTTGCGACGCTGCTTCCGGCGGAGTTCGATGCTTCCCGCTGCAAGGTCAACTTCGCGGTCCACAACGGCGAGGCGCACCCGATCGACGTCCTCGGCAACGACCCGGGCGAGTGGCAACGGTGGAACTCGTGGCGCAACGTCAATGACGACTTCAACCGGCAGTTCATCTTCTCGCTCGCGCAGGACCGACACGACACCACTCTCTGGTTGTTCGGGGGATCTGGGAGGTCACGGCACGCCGTCCGGAGCCGCGAACACATTCCTACGATGTCGTCCTCCGAACGGACCTCATGGGAGGTTTCATTCGCAGGCTCTATGTCCGCATGGCACTCGCAGGTCGAAACCGTCGCCGCAACATGGAAGCCTGTCTCGACTTCATGACGGTGGCCTCGGTGCTGGAAGAACCGTTCACCGGCGATCCGTTTCCCGGCCACGACCGCATCGACCACTCGCTGGCCCAGATCCAGAGCATCGTGAAGCAAGCCCGACCGGATTGGCGGATCGCCCTGGAGAACATGAAGGGCGTCTACGTCATTCACGACCAGTCGACCGGCGAGCCCTACGTCGGCTCGGCGTACGGCGACACCGGTATCTGGCAACGCTGGTCCTCCTACGCCGGCACTCTCCACGGCGACAACGTGGGGCTGCGCGACCACCTCACAGCGAAGGGCGAGGACCACTTCCGCAACAACATGCGATTCGCACTGCTGGAGTTCTGGTCGATGCGCATGGACGACCAACACGTGATCGACCGCGAGACCTACTGGAAGAAGGTCCTGCTCTCCCGGTCACTCGGTCACAACAAGAACTAGTGGCGCCGATAGGGCACCTGGCCCGCGGGTGCGGCGATCCCGATCCGCAGGCTTCACCCCCATCACAGTCAGCGAGACCGTGAGTTCCAACCGTTGGCCCAAGACATAGCCTCACGCCATGATCAAAGCCATCGCTCTCCTTGCCCGCAAGCCCGAGCTCACCCACGCCGAGTTCGTCGACTACTACGAGAACAACCACTCGAAGCTCGTCCGCAGCCTGCTCCCGCAGATCGGCGACTACCGGCGCAACTACATCGATCGCGACTCGATGGTCGGCGCCCCTACCGCGACCGATCCTGACTTCGACGTGATCACCGAGATGTACTTCGAGGATCGGGCCGGGTTCGACGCCATGCTTGCTCTGCACTCCACACCCGAGATCAGGGCGGCCATCGAGGCCGACGAAGCGAACTTCCTGGACCGGACGCGCACCCGGATGTTCGTCGTCAACACACATGAGAGCACTTCCTGATCCATCAAGGAACCTGCCAAGCTCCCGTGGCCGGGCAGTTGAGGACAGCTCGTGGCGCAACGCCCCGCTGCATGCACCCCGCACGTTCCGGAGCCTCAGCCCTGGTCATCAAGTGACTCGGTGGGCACCATGTCGCGAGCATCCTCGAGGCACAAGTTGAGCGCTACGTAGAGGCGGCCAGGGAATAGCCCGCCACGACCCACCGCAGCACGGGCGAAGACTGCAGCGGGACAACCGCTACCAACGACTGCATCAACCCGGTCTGCAACGCGGATCAGGCGATTTCGGACTCGCCCTCACGCCCGTAATCGTCCTCGATCCGGCAGATGTCGTCCTCACCGGTGTAGGCGCCGTGCTGCACCTCGATGATGATCAGGTCTTCGGAGTGCTCGTTGGTGATGCGGTGGGCCGCACCCTTCTCGACGTCGATCGACTCACCGGGGCCGGCGACGATCGTCTCACCCTCGACTACACAGGTGGCGATGCCGTAGATGATCACCCAGTGCTCGGAGCGGTGCTTGTGGGTCTGGTAGGAGAGGCGCTGACCAGGCTTCACCTGAATGCGCTTGACCTTGTAGCCCTGACCGTCGTCGATGACATGCCACGAGCCCCAGGGGCGGACTGCTGATTCGAGTGCCATAACGATCCGTTCAACGAGGGTGCTGCCCCGACGTTACCCAACAGTCATGGAAGGCGCACGGGGGTCAGTGCGGTTTCGATACGGGCTGTTAGGGCGTGGGTCTCGACAAGCTCGACCACCGAAGACGGCTCGACCACCGAAGGACGGCTCGACCACCGGGTGTGGGTCAGCCGCGGAGGTTGGGGCGGACGTGGAGGCCGATCTCGGGGTCGACCAAGACCTCCTGGCCGGCGGGGATGCCGTCGGCATCGAGGGTGGCATCGACGGCGACGTTGCGCTTGATCACGGCGAGCCCGATGGGGCCGAGCTCGTGGTGGCGCGCCGACGAGCCGACGAAACCGATCTCCTTCTCGCCCAACCGCACCGGGGCACCCTGCTTCGGCAACCTGTTCTCCGAGCCGTCGAGGTGCAGCAGCACCAGGCGACGCGGCGGACGGCCGAGAGTGTGCACCCGGGCCACCGTCTCCTGGCCGCGGTAGCAGCCCTTGTCGAGATGAACGGCGGAATTGATCCAGCCGACCTCGTTGGGGATCGTGCGGTGGTCGGTGTCGATGCCGAAGCGCGGCTCGCCGCGCTCGATGCGCAGCGCCTCGAAGGCCCACAGGCCCGCGGCAGGGCCGGCGGCCTTGGCGTATTCGTCGAGCCGTTCCCGCGGGATGAACTCGTAGCCGTCGAACGCCGTACCCACGCGCTTCGCCGGACGCCACGTGGTCGCCAGCTCAGAGGTGACGTCGTCGATCTCGACGCGCATCATGAAACGCATCTTGGTGAGGAAGTCGATGAGCGCGGCCCCGGCCCCGGGCTCCAGGTGCCCCACGAACACTTCACCGTCGTCGTGGCCGAAGACCGCGTGCTCCACGTGGCCCTGCGGACTCAGCACCAGGAAGGCGGTGGGCTGCCCGCTCGCCAAGGCGTCACGGTGCTGGGTGGTGAGGTTGTGGAGCAGTTCGAGCCGGTCGGGCCCGGAGATGCGGACGACGTCGCGGTGGGAGAGGTCGACGAATCCCTCCCCCTGGTCGAGTGCACGCTGCTCGAGGTTGAACGAACCGTAGTGAGCAGCGACGGGGGCATCGACACCGTCGCCGGCCACTGCGCCGGGGAGGGAGAGCAAGGGGCTGGCCATGCGTTCAGCCTACGTCGGCGCAGGTGGGGGTCTCGACAAGCTCGACCACCGGAAGGGGGCTCGGCCACCGGAAGGGGGCTCGACCCACCGGGGAGCGGGGGTCTCGACAAGCTCGACCACCGGAAGGGGGCTCAGCTATCGGCCTCAGCGCACGAGATGCAGTGACCGAAGACGGTGAGGTGGCCGATGTCGGGCACGAAACCGTGCTCGCCCTCCAGCGCGGTCACCACCGGTGCGATGACCTCGGGGTCGACCGAGTCCACCCGTCCGCAGCGGCGGCAGATCAGGTGGAAGTGCTCGTGGCCCGAGACGGAGTGGTACGTCGGCGCACGGTCGCTGATGTGGGCGTGCCGCACGAGCCCCAACTGCTCGAGCACCTCGAGGTTGCGATAGACCGTCGAGAGGCTGATGCCTTCGAGCTCCTTGGCGACCTCGGCATGCACTGCGTCAGGGGTGGCATGGCCCAGGCGGTTGACTGCTTGCAGCACCGACTGGCGCTGCGGGGTCATCCGTCGCCCGCTGCGGTGGATCTTGTCGGCGAAGTCGGTCACGAGTCCCCTCAGGTCACTGGCGTTGGAGGCGCGCCCACAGGTGCGGTTGGAGGGGCTGGCCCATGGCCGCCATGTCGTAGGCATAGAGAAGGTCGCCCTCGACGTACCCGTAGAGGCGGTGTCCGGCGGTGACCTCCTTGGCACTCTCGGTGCGTGCGACCGCGTCGGTCTGCACTTCCAGCTTGGCGTCGCCGGCCTCCCCGACCCAGATCTCCGCGACGCCACTCGCGTGGGTCAGCAGCATCTCGATCTTCCCCTCGGGGCGGCAGCGAATGAATCCGGTCTCGATGGCGCCGTCGCGCACCTTGTTGCCCTCGTCATCGATCAGCCAGGCACGTGCCATGTAGTGGAAGAACGGACGGCCGTCGTGGACGAAGATCAGCTCCTGCCCGAACTGGAACTTGTCGATCGTCGGGTAGTCACCGTGGCCGTTGCCGCGCCACGTGCCCAGCATCCAAGCGATGGGGGCGCAGTCAGGGTGCAGATTGTCAGGGAGCTCGAACGGCATGGGGCCAGTCTAGTGGCGTCATCACCCCGAGTAGATTCCCCCGCATGACCCGGTCTCTGGTGGTGAAGGTGACGTGCGGCGCCGAGGATGCGGAGCGCTGCAACCAGGCATTCAACGTGGCGGCGCTGGCTGCCGCCTCCGGCGTCGAGGTCAGTCTGTGGCTTGCTGGAGAGGCTGCCTGGTTCGGCGTTCCCGGCAAGGCCGAGGAGTTCTCCCTCCCCCTCGCCTCGCCCCTGGCCGACCTGCGCGACACCGTGCTCGCCGCGGGCACCGTGACGGTGTGCAGCCAGTGTGCGGAGCGTCGCGAGATCAGCGCCGACGACCTGCTCCCCGACGTACGCGTCGCCGGCGCTGCGGCCTTCGTCGAGGAGTCGCTGCGCGAAGGTGTGCAGGCGCTCGTCTACTGACTTCGAGCTCTCGATGTCCGGTGACCGCACGAGAGGTCACAACTCGCGGAGGTAGCAGAGCATCCGGTAGTCGGTACCGGGCTCGATGTTGACGAACCCGTGCCGTTCGTAGAACCGACGGGCATCGACGTCGATCTCGTCCACGTTGATGTGCATCTCGATCGCGCCCCGTCCCTCGACTTCGACAGCGGCCCTGGTCAGGAGAGCGGTGCCGATCCCCCGGCCGCGCAGGTGGGGCCGGACATAGAGCTCTTCCAACTGCGCGAGCGGCCCGTCGCCGTACGGCGTGGGGCGGAGCGTGAGGTAGGCGAAGCCGGTCGCCTCTTCCGGCCCGGCGAGCAGTACGAGGACGTCGTCACGGAGAAGCAGCGACGCGAACCGGCGAGCGAACTCCTGTGCCGGCGGCGTGGGCGTCTCGAACTCGATGTTGAAGTCGAACAGCAGTCCACCGACCACGTCGGCATCCTCGAGGGCGGCGGCGCGTACCTCACTCATGGGTCTGATCGTGCCACCTGTCGCGCTACCTCTCCCGTGGTCAGCGGTAGAAACCCTCGCGCAGGTTGATGCCGTGCTCGACCCACGCCTTGAGGGCGGCAAGCATGCCGACCCAGCCCGCGCAGTTCCCGAACGCACTGCTCGCACCGTCGGGAGTGGGTTGCCACGACGACTCGGTGATCGTCACCAGGGTCCGGGTGTCGTCGTCGATCGGCTCGAACTCGAACGTCGTCCTGGTGGTTCCGGTCCCGCCCGCGGTGTCTTCCCCCTCCCACTCGATGACGATCCGACGCGGCGGGACCGCCTCGATCACCGTGACCGGGAATGCGCCGGGGAAGTCGTGGAAGTCCCACATCACCTCCGACCCGGGCTGCAGACGCCCTCGGGCGCCACCGGTGGTGAAGTAGTGCGACAGCTGCTCGGGATCGGCGACGGCCTCGTAGACCTCGGCACACTGCCGCGCGATGCGGCCGGAGACGGTGAAGGAGAGGGCATCAAGGCGGGGCGCGTCGTTCATGTTGTAAAATTATCACATGTCTACGTCGCCAGCTCCGAGCTCCGATGACGATCGCGTGTTCAAGGCGCTGGCGTCCCCCGTACGCCGCCGCATGCTCGACGCGCTGAAGCAGTCCCCGCACACGACCGGTTCGCTCTGTGCGCTGCTGCCCGAGCTCGACCGCACGACGGTGCTGCAACACCTACGCGTGCTGGAGGGCGCCGAGTTGGTGAGTGGACGCAAGATCGGGCGCGAGCGCCACCTGACCCTCTCCCCCTTGCCGATCAAACGCATCCACGATCGTTGGATCAGTGACTACACCCGTGCTGCCGTCGAGCTGCTCGACCGACTCAGTGGCGATGCCGAGCCAGCGAGAGGCGGCGTCACTGCCGAAGCTGCTCAACCAAGTCGGCAAAGGTGAGACCCGGCCAAGAGTGCAACGGTTCGTCGCCTTGGTCCACCACGAACGACTGGGGGTGCATGCCGCCCAACAAAATGGCGTCCGTCGGCAACTGTCCGTGCCATTCTTCGCGGATCACCGACGGACTCGCCACATGCTCGGCGTCATCACGTGGACGGGCGATGACGACGACTTCCAGACCCGCTCGCAAGCTCTCGCGCACCTCGGCCAGGGAGGGTGCGGCGTCGTTCGGCAAGACCTGCCCGTCCTCGTCCAGGGCGCCGACCCCGCGCGGCAGCGAGACATGGACCAGGTCGTCGCGGACGAGAGATTCTTCGTCCTTGAACACCTGCACCACCCGGACCGACACCACCACGCTGTTGTCGCGGGTGTCGAAGGGCTCCGACGTCGAGATGAGGGCCGGCCCCTCCTGGACGCCGACCACAACGCCGCGCACCGCGATAAGAGAGACAAGAGACTATCCGGGTTCACGGATACAAGACGCGTTAGGAGACGCATGTCCAGGACGTAACCATGAGCCCTCCGGATCAACCAGGGGTCACCGTGTGATTGCAAGGATCTTCTGCTGGAAGTTGACACGGGAGTGACAACTTCCGGCACTGATCTCCGTCGTGACGGTCAGCAGCCCGGGCTCGATGCTGGAGGACTCGTTCTCCGGCTTCGTTCCGGAGTGACGTGGACGGCTGTCTCGCCGCTCTTGCCCTGGACGGCCGATCGGCCTGTTGCCGGACACCGGCAAGTCGTCAGCCGACGTGCAGGTCGCCACCGCTCAGCGTCGCACGCACCAGCTCCCGGTGGGGGTTGGCGAGCGCCTCATCGCGGCCAGCGCGCAGGAGCAGCAGATCTGCCGCACCGCCGACCGCCACCCGCCGGGGTGGGCCGCCGGGCTCTTCTGCTGCGGAGAGATAGCCGGACAGAGCCGTCGCAGTGCTGACCGACTCGGCGGCCCCGAGCACTGCGCCGTCTGCAGTCTGCCGGCTGCGAGCAGTGGCGACGATCTGCCAGGGATCGAGGTCGCCGAAGGGCGCGTCGCTGGAACAGGCCGTCGGAATCCCGGCACCGACCAGTCGTTGGTTCGGGCAGAGATCCAGCAGGTCGTGCGGCTCCACCTCGACCAGGTATTCGCGGCCCCGCGTGCGGAGCAGGTCGGGTTGGACGATGACACGCAGACCCAGGCGCTTGATCTCCGGGAGCAGGGCCTGAGGGCAGACGGAGGCATGCTCGATGCGGTCGCCGGGGACCACCCCTACCTCGTCGAGCACCGCCAGGGTGAGCACCAGTGACTCGACCGTGACGCAGTGGACGGCGACGGCGCGGCCGGTGGCCCGATGCCCCTCGACTGTGGCGGCGAGCTGGTCATAGGTGGGCAGGTCGTGGTCTCGCAGCAGCAGCTTCGCCGGCCCTCCCACCAAGGGCTGTGGTGGCGATGCTCCAGCACCGAGCACGGTGATGGCGACGGGCAGTCGACCGTCGGTCGCAGCTTCGGCCAGCAGCCGTGCCGCGGTCTCGTCGAGATCAGGGGTCGCGTCGGTGACACCGGTGATGCCCAGCGACCGGAGTCGCTGCCCGACCGCGCCGAGGTCTGGCTCCCGGAGCGGCAGTTCAGGTGCGAGCCGGGAGTCGTAGCGCCAAAGACGACCCGTCGGCTCTCCCTGTGCGTCGCGCTCGACGTCGTCGGAGTCGTCGAGAAGATGCACCACTCGTTGCAGCGCCAAGGAGTTGAGCACCCACAATGCGCCGCCCCGATGCTGGATCCGCACCGGACGATCGGGCAGCAGTCGGTCGAGCACGTGTCGGTCGAGCGGGCCTGTCTTCGCATCGTGGTGGCCGATGCCCCGGACCCAACCGTCGGGGTGTTGGTCTGCCCGCAACGCTGCCCCGAGCTCGGCCAGCCCCGGAGCGGCGACAGGCGAGCAGTCGACCGAGGTGAACGCGGCGGCCAGTGACAGCACGTGCAGGTGATGGTCATGGAGACCCGGGAGCAGCCAACCGCCCGCAGCCTCGATCACGGTGTCTCCCGCGGCAGGTCGGCCGTCACCGCCGGCGAGGATCCGACCCACGCGCCCGTCCCTCACGCAGACGTCTGCCCGGTGTCCCTCCCACTCCACGTCCAGCAACCACGTCGTCATCGGAACACCGCCCGATTGTCTGCACCGATCCCACGGGCGGTTGATGTCACAGCCCGCGCCCAGGGCTCCTCGACCCGGATGGCGCCGCCCTCGTGCTCGACCCACCAGCCGTCCACCCGCTGGTGCACAGCGTGCGGGGCAATCCCAGCCATGGCGGCCCGGGCGGCTCGCGCTGCGTGCCACATCGACACCTCGATCAGCTCTGCCTGCTCGCCTTCGAGGTTTCGCGCTGCCGCGACCGCGGCGACGACGCCGGTCAGCGGGTCGGCGAGGGCGTCCCCACAGGGGACCGGGGTACCCGCCTCGTCGCGGACGAACAGTCCCGCCGAGACGGCCACGTCGTCGCCGAACCCGACCGTCTCCGAGTCCCGGCCGCGGGCAGTGATCGAGAGCCACGACGTACCGGCGTCGACCACCGCCTCCGCATCGATCCCCAGTTGCCTCAGGGCCCTGGGCCGCGAGCTCTCGAGCACGACGTCGGCCCGGGCGACCAGGTCGGCCAGCTGCCGACGACCGGCCGCGCTGGTGAAGTCGAGCGCCACCATCTGGTGGCCGGCGTGCAGGAGATCGAAGAACGAGGCCGGTCCGCGGCGGGCACCGTCGGGCCGGGCGAGTGCCTCGACCTTCACCACCCGACACCCGGCCAACCCCAGCAGATGGGCGCAGAGCGGGCCCGCCCACAACGAGGTCAGGTCGATGACCAGAGGGGCCACGGATCGGCCGCGTGCGCCTCCCTCGTGACGCGTCCGTGCGCCGGCGCCCCATGCGGGGTCCGCTTCCAGCGCCAAGGGAACGTCCGGGACGCCTGCGGCCGGGATGCCCAGCAGCTCGGCGCAGCCAACTGCCTCCTCGGTGGCCAGCTGCGCGGCCCACGAGGCCACGGCATTCCAGGCCCACTCGGGGGCCCGGCCGTCTCCGCCCTGCAGGGCGTCGACCCGGCGCACGAGCGCATCGCTGCCGAGCAACGCGGGCAGGAGTTCGAGGTCTGACTGCCTGGCCAAGGAGAGCCCGACGTGCCCGTCGCGGGTGGGGACGGCACGGAACGCACCGCCGCAGGAGAGTGGTGCACGTCGACCAAGTGCCGCGATCGCCGCTCGCTCCCCCAGCAGTCGGGGATCGGGCAGGACAGGCCTGCGCCCCGTACGTCGCACCGTGGCGTCGGCCACCGCTGCCAGGGAGCGGGCAACCACCCCGGCCGGGTCACCGGGGGCGGCCTCGGGTGGGCCATCGGCGACTCCGGTCAGCGCCATCGCGCCGGAACGAGCCCAGGCCTCGAGCGCACCCAGGGCGTCAGACGAGCTCATCGACGAGTCCCCATGCGTGCGCCGCGGTGGCATCGAGCCGTGCTCCGCTGAGCACCATCCACGCCGTCCGCCACCGGCCGATCCGACGCGGGATGCTCACCGTGCCGCCGGCACCGGGAACCAGCCCGAGATCCAGCTCAGGCAGTTGCACCCAGGTGTCGCTGGTGGCACGCACGTGGCCGGCGAAGGCAGCCAGTTCGATCCCGGCGCCGACCGCGGCTCCGTGCAGCTGCACCATGACACGGTCGCGGAGCAGGTGCAGTTGACGACCAGGGTTGCGCGACATCCGAGCGCGGTAGGCCGCGACCGGGCTGCTCGCCGTACCGAACTCGTCGAGGTCGCCGCCGCTGCAGAAGATCCGGCCGGCGCCGCGCAGCTCCACCCGCTCGATGCTCGGATCGAGTTCAGGGAGTCGGAGTGCCTCGACGAGGGCGTCGCGCATCGCGGCGCCGAAGGCATTGCGGCGAGCAGGGTTGTCGAGCGTGATCATCAGGGTGGCATCGGGGCGCTCGAGCCGCACCGGTTCGCCCACCGTGGGCGTCGGACGTTGCGGGGTGGTGGCGCGCCAGCGCGCGAACTCGTCACCCCCGAGCAGCATCGAGTAGGCAGCGGCCTCAGCAGTGATCGCCTCGACCACGGGCAGGGACGACGTCACCCGGAGGAGTCCGTGCAACGCGATCGCCGCTCCCGGCGTCCCCAACACTCGGGCACAGAGGTCGTCGAGCGCCGCCTCGTCACCCTGGACGCACGTGCGGCCGGGTCCCGCAGGCGCGAGCGTGAGGGTGAGCTTTTCCAGCACCGGCTGTACCAGCTCGGGAAGCTCGGCGTGGGCGAAGCCGATCAGCACCGGGCCCGGGACGTCGAGTGCGCCAGCCAGTGCCGCCACCAGGTCGTCGGTCCACACCGTGTCGTCCAGGTCGACCACCACCACCGAGGTCGCCGGTGTGTCGTCGGTGTCGAGGAGGATGAACCCGGAGCTTGCGAGCGCGAGCAGCTCGTACGGCGTACGACGCACCACGCCGGATCCGGCCCTGGTCGTCACTGCCATTCACCTGCCTGTGCTCAGCCCGATCGGCCCCCGCTGCGGAGTGCCCGCAGCAGGTCCATGATCGGGTCGAAGGACCTGACGAGCTCACTGCCCTCGTTGCCGACAGCCTCGTCGCCCTCTTGATAACGCATGCCCGAGGCGTTGACCAGGATCAGGTCGGAGACGACACCACGGTAGCGATCGATGCCGGCGATGCAGTCGCCGACGGTCCCGCAGATGGTCAAGGCGTTCAGGACCTCATCGGAGACGGCACGGTGGGCGGCCAGGATGTCGTCTGCGGCGACGGCGTCGATGATCGCATCGGCGACGTTGGCATGGCCCTGTTGCCGTAGCAGGGAGTCGTAGTGGGGGTGTGGCTTCCCGGCGAAGAGATTGACCACCGCACTGCGGGCGGCATCGCGAGCGACCTCCCGGTCCTCGTGCACGGCCACGAAGGCCGACGCCATCACGCGGAAGTCGGCGTCCACGCCGACGAGTTCGTCGCGTAGGAGCTGACGGATGTGCTCCACGCCGAGCAGGCTTCCGAGGGCGACGCCGTCGGCGACCTCGCCCGCCATCCGGGTCATCCGCGGGGAGGTCGCGGCCAGCACCACGGGAAGATCAGGGCGCACGGGCTGCACCTGCGCATGCCAACCGGACGTCGAGTGCATGGTGCCGTCGTGGTCGACCCGGGTGCCACGCCCTGCGCGGGTGACCCGGTGCAGGACGGCCACGTAGTCGCGCATCTTGGCGAGCGGCTTGACGACGGGGATCCCCTGGTAGCGCTCGTTGGTGACCTTGTTGCCGCTGCCGACGCCGAGCACCAGCCGACCGTTGGAGAACTCGTCGAGGTCGACCGCAGCGATCCCGGTGAAGAGCGGACTGTGAGCGTGGGCATTGACGACGTAGGGGCCGATCTCGATCCGTTCGGTCGCAGCCGCGATGGCGGTGATCGTGACGAAGCCCGAGCGCCAGGCCTCCGGGAGGAACACTCCGTCAGCGCCGGCCGCCTCCGCCTCGACGGCGAGGTCGACCATGTCGCGCACCGTCATCCCGCCACCGCCGGCGAACATCAACGAGATCCGCATCTTGCTTCTCCTCAAGTGAAGGGGTCCCGACACGCCGGCTCCGAGCCGCACCGGGCGATTCGGAGCCGACGGGAACGGGCCGACGGGAATGATCAGTCCTGCCAGCGGAGCAGTCGACGCTCCACTGCCTGGAAGATCGCGTTGAGCACCACCGCCAGGATCACCAGTTCGATGATGATCGCGAACACCGTGTTGATCTGGTAGCCGGATGAGTAGAGGACGATGTCCTGGCCGATACCAGCGGTTGCCGCGATCATCTCCGAAGCGATGACGCCCAGGAGTGAATAGGTGAAGGTCAGCCGGAGCCCGGCGAACAAGGTCGGCACCGCCGACGGAAGGACAACCTTCCACAGCAGGCTGGCCCGCTTGAGGCCGACGACCTTGGCCATCGTCATCAGGTCGGGGTCGACCGACTTGACCGCCGAACGAGCGTTCTCGGCGAGGATGAAGAAGACGATCGTGACGGCCAGGAAGACCTTCGCGTCAGTGGTGAGACCGAACCAGGCGATGAACATCGGCGCGAGTGCGATGCGCGGGATGCTGTTCAGCGGCACCAGGAACGGGCCGAAGATGTCGTCGCACCACTTGCTGAGCCCGAGCACGAGACCAGCCACCGTGCCCACGACCGAACCGATCACGAAGGCCAGGGCCACCGCGGTCATGGTCGCCTTCATCGACTCGATGCCGGCTTCTGACGGCACGTACTCGAAGAACGCGGTCCAGACCTCGCTGGGTCGGCCAAACAGGAGCGGGTCGATCCACTCGCGTCGGGAGGCGAGCTCCCACAGACCGAGGAACCCGGCGACCAGGGCGACCTGGATCGCCGTGACGACCAGGCGTCGTACGGCGGTGGAGGGCGGGCGCACTGCCTCCTCATCGGATGGGGTGCCGACCGGAGGCGCCTCTTGCAGCGTGGTCATGGCGACTTCCTCTCTGCCGCGGGCCCCTGACCGTCGGCGATGGCGCCCTCGAGACGGTCGAAGAGTGACTGGGTGATCGACCGGAACTCCGGCGTGTACATCATTTCGCCGAGGTCCTCGGCGCGCGGCCGGGGCAAGTCGACGAGGATGTCCTCCGCCACGCGTCCCGGGTTGGGGAGCATGATGACGACCCGGTCGGCGAGCAGCACGGCCTCCTGGAGGTCGTGGGTCACGAAGAGCACCGTCTTCTTCTCTCCCTTCGCCTTCTGTCCCTCCCAGATCCGGAGGAACTCGGCCTGGAGGGTGAGCTTGGTACGCGCATCCAGGGCTGCGAACGGCTCGTCCATCAGCAGGATCGAGGGATCCGCCGCCAGCGTGCGTGCCAGCGCGACGCGCTGTCGCATGCCCTGGGACAACTGCATCCTGTATTGGGTGTGCTTGTCCTGCAGGCCGACGAGATCGAGCATCTCCATCGCCCGCGCATGCCGCCGCTTGCGATCCCAACCACGGACCTCCAACGGCACCTCGACGTTGCGACGTGCGCTGCGCCAGGGAGGAGAGCATCGCGCGCGAACATGTAGCCGATGTCCAGGTTGGCGACCTTCGGCGCCTTCTGGTTGACCCGCACCACTCCCGAGGTGGGCGAGACCAGCCCGGCCACCATGTTGAGCAGCGTGGTCTTGCCACAGCCGCTGGCACCCACCAGGGCGACGAACTGACCGGTGGGCACCTCGAGGTCGACGTTGTCCAGCGCGACCACGCTCTTGGCGACCGGAGCGTCCTTGCCACGCTGCTTCGGCATGGCGAAGACCTGGCGCACTCCTTCGAAGGAGAGCGTCGGTTCCCCTCCGCCCGTGGGCACGTCCGCGCTGTTCTTCACGCGCGTTCCCCTCCTGCTGAGATCGTGGAGCTCATGGCGTCACCGACCGACCGTGTCGACCAGTTCGGTGGCGTCGAGGGCCGGCTCCGGCTTGGTGATGCCCAGTTCCTCGTACTTGGCGAAGGAGGCTTCGAGGACGTCCACGGGCACGTCGGCCGAGTAGTCGACGTACGTCGCGAGTACGGCGTCGGCGACAGTCTCGTCGTTGACCCCGGTGTCCTTCATGAAGATCGCGCGGACCTCGTCGTGGTTGGCCTCGTCAGCGATGTAGTCCAGTGCCTTGGCGGTCGCGTCGCAGAAGGACTTGGCAGTCTCGGGATTGTCGTCCAGCCACTTCGTCGGGCCGACCCAGCCGCTGCCGTAGAGGTCTCGATAGATGCTGGTGTGCTCGGGCATGTAGATCAGCGTCTTGGAGACGCCGTTCTCCTCCAGCGTCTGGGTGCCGGGAGGGCTTGCCTGCGCAGCATCGACGTCGCCGTTCTGCAACGAGGCCTGCGTGACCGAGTTGCTACCGCCGACGTTGACCCAGGTGATGTCCTTGACGCCGGCCTCGTCGAACGCCGCCTCGAGCAGCATCTGGAACCCGGAACCGGCAGGAGTCTGGGCGCCGACCTTCTTGCCGTCGAGCGCCTTCAGGACCTCCTCGGGGGTGGCCCCGTCGTCCACGCTCGGCAGCTCGGAGTCCGCCGTGGCGATGATCGCCGACTGTGCGTAGCGGATGCCGCCGCAGAACATCTTGACGTCGCTGCCAGCCTGCACGCCCTGCGCGAAGGTCGTCGCCGACATCATGCCGGCCTGCGACTTGGTGGCCTCGATGGCCTGGATCCCCTGCAGGTTGTTCGGCTGCGCGATGATGTCGATCTTGACATCCGCGTCGTCGAAGAACCCCTTCTCCTGGGCCACCATCACGGGAAGGCGGTAGGCGACGCCGGGGAACATCATCACCTGCATCTCGCCGTCCGCCGGGCCCTCGTCGGAGCCCCCACATGCTGCTGTCGTCGCCAGGATCGAAAGCGAGACCAGCCCCGCCGCCAGCGTCTTCGTGACCTTCACCGGGGTACCTCCAAGAGCTCAAGAATCGGGCTTCGTTGTGATGCCCACCACTGAATAGTTCATCATGAGAAATAGCCTTGTCAAGCGAGTTGACACCTTTGGAGCAAATTCATCATGATCAAAACATGAACCGACCAGCCGACCTCGCCCGCACGCCGGCAGAACTGCTCGTGAGCGCGGAATCGATGTGGGCTGCGGCGCTTGCCCAGCCGGGGCACTTCAGCGATGTCACCGTGGCGCGACCCGTGACGGACGACCTCGAGGAGGGCGACGTGCTCGTCGAGGTGCGGGCGGGCGGGATCTGCGGAAGCGACGTACCGTTCTTCCGCGGCGCGCCGAACCGGACCGGACTCGACGTCGTACCCGGCCTCAGCGGTCCGGCAGGCTTCCCGATGCACGAGGTCGTCGGCACCGTGCTCGCGAGTCGGCACGACGGCCACCGGCCCGGTGACCAGGTCGTCGGCTGGGCCGAACGCTTCGACGGCCTGGCCGAGCTCGTGGTCACCGGCGGCGACAGCCTCGCGACCCACGACCCCGGATGGTCGGCGGCCGAGGCCGTCCTCCTGCAGCCGATCGCGTGTGTGCTGCACGCCGTCGACCGGCTCGGCGACGTCACCGGCAAGACCTGCGCAGTCCTCGGAGTCGGCCCGATCGGCGCCCTGTTCACCCACGTGTTGCGCACCCGCGGCGCCGGCCGGGTGATCGGAGTCGACCGGATCGACCGTTCCGCGGATGCCGGTGCTCTCGGCATCGACGAGTTCGTCTGCGCCGACACCGGGGAGTGGGCCGCCGCCTTGACTCCCGACCAGCGCCCGCAGGTCGTGGTGGAAGCGGTGGGGCACCAGGTGGCCACGCTGCAACACGCGATCGAAGCCTGCACGGAGGACGGGGTGGTCTTCTACTTCGGCGTCCCCGACTCAGACATCTATCCCCTCGACATGGAACGCCTGGTCCGCCAACACCTGACGCTCATGGCAGGCGGCACCCTGCATCGCGCCGATGCCCTCGCCCGCGCCGACCGCTACCTACTCGAGCACCCCACGCTGGCCAAGACCCTCGTCACGCACACCTTCGGTCGCACCGAGGTCCAAGCAGCCTATGAGCACGCCCAGCGGCCGGCGCAGGGCCGCTTCAAGGTCGTACTCGACCTGACCGACACCGTGAACTCCCAGGAGATGCAATGACAGAGCTCGAGAACCGCGTCGCCCTGGTGACCGGTGCAGCTGCCGGCATGGGCGAGGCGACCGCCCACGCGCTCGCCCGAGCCGGAGCGACCGTGGTTGTCTCGGACGTGCAGGAGCAGGCAGGCGAGGCCGTCGTCGCAGCCATCCGCGAAGCCGGCGGCAAGGCCAGCTTCTTCCGTGCGGACGTGTCGCGCGAGGAGGACGTCGCCGCGCTCGTGACCACCACCGTGGAGCGCCACGGCAGCCTCGACTGCGCTGTCAACAACGCCGCGGTCCGGCCCGACACCCGCCCCTTGGTCGACCTCGACATCGACGCGTTCGACCGGGTGATCGCAGTCGACCTGCGTGGCGTCGCGCTCTGCCTCAAGTACGAGCTCCGCCAGATGCAGGCCCAGGAGCGCGGGTCGATCGTGAACATCGGGTCGGTCAGCTCCCAGCGCCCACGGCCCAGCAACCCCGGGTACGTCGCCGCCAAGCACGGCGTCGTCGGCCTCACCAAGGTCGCCGCGATCGAGCACGGCAAGGACGGGATCCGGATCAACGCCGTGCTGCCGG
The DNA here is from genome assembly GCF_021555175.1 of Nocardioides alcanivorans. GTDB lineage: Bacteria > Actinomycetota > Actinomycetes > Propionibacteriales > Nocardioidaceae > Nocardioides > Nocardioides alcanivorans. Next base: position 462,618 of record NZ_JAKGRW010000019.1, read on the forward strand.
GAGGGGTCGACACACCGATGATCCGGGAGGCTCGCGCGGCCAGCGGCATCGTCCCGAGCGACGAGTTCGCCCTCAGCCTCTTCGGGCGGCTCGGCACTCCGGACGAGATCGCGGAGGCTAGCCTGTGGCTGTGCTCCGACCGTTCGTCCTACGTGACGGGCCACAGCCTGGCCGTCGACGCCGGCTACCTCGCGCGCTGACCGGCGCGGCATGAAGAGAACGCGCGAGCTCGCCGAAGCACTTCGGCGCGCGGGCCTCGAGTTCCGCGATGACGCGGGCACCCGCGCGATGTATTCGTCGGACGCCTCGCTCTATCGAATCCCGCCCCTGGCGGTGGTGCGACCGCGCGACACCGACGACGTGGCGGCGACGTTGGACATCGCCCGGTCGACCGGCACGCCGGTCACCTCCCGCGGCGCCGGCACGTCCGTTGCCGGCAACGCGATCGGGCGCGGGATCGTGCTCGACTTCTCCCGGCACCTGGGCAAGGTCTTGTCGATCGACCCGGCGGACCGGACTGCCGTCGTACAGCCCGGCACGGTGCATGCGGTGCTGCAGGAGGCGGTGGCACCCCACGGACTGAGGTTCGGGCCGGATCCGTCGACACATTCACGCTGCACGATCGGCGGGATGATCGGAAACAACGCCTGCGGCTCACGATCGCTCGCCTACGGGCGGACCTCGGACAACGTCGCGGGACTCCGCATGTTGACCGCCGCCGGTGAGATGGTCGAGACCGGTCGCACCGACGGGCTGGCATGGGTCCGCGGCGGCGAAGACCTCGTGGACGACCTACGTCGGGTGATGGCGCGGCACCTGGCCACCGTGCGCACGGAGTTCGACCGGTTCGGACGACAGGTCTCCGGGTACGCCGCGCATCACCTCCTGCCCGAACGCTTCGACCTGACCCGGGCCCTCGTCGGCTCCGAGGGGACCCTGGGCATCGTCACCGAGGCGACCGTGCAACTGGTGACGGACGCTCCCGTACGTGTCGTGGCGGTGCTCGGATTCGACGACATCGTCGCCGCCGGTGAAGCGTCGGCCTCGGTCGTCGCGCACGGCCCCATCTCGTGCGAAGGCTTGGACTCGCGGCTGGTCGACGTCCTCCGGAGTCGACGCGGTGACGCTGCCGTCCCACCGCTCCCCCGCGGCCGAGCCTGGCTCTTCGTCGAGTTCGCGGGTGACCACCTGGGCGAGGTGCGTGACCGCGCCCGACGGCTCGTTGCCGACATCTCGTGCACCGACTCACTCGTCGTCGACGATCCGGCCCACCAGACCCGACTGTGGCGGATCCGGGAGGACGGCGCCGGGCTCGCCGGCCGCGCGCCTTCGGACCTGCCAGCCTGGCCGGGTTGGGAGGACGCCGCCGTACCGCCTGCATCGCTCGGTCGCTACCTCGCCCGGTTCGACGAGCTGGTCGCCGTGTACGGGATGACCTCAGCGCCGTTCGGTCACTTCGGTGAGGGCTGCCTGCACGTGCGGCTGGACCTCCCACTCGACCGCCCGGACGGCTCGGCCGTCCTGCGCGAGTTCCTCACCGAGGCGGCGAAGCTCGTCGGAGAGTTCGGTGGCTCGCTCTCCGGTGAGCACGGCGACGGACGCGCCCGCAGCGAGTTGCTCCCGCACATGTATTCCCCTGATGCGATCGCTCTCTTCGGGAAGCTCAAGCACGCCTTCGACCCCACCAACCTGCTCAACCCCGGCGTGCTGGTCGACCCGGACCCCGTGTCCGCAGACGTGCGGTTGGCCGGGCTCCCCGGTGCGGCGACAACTGGCCCTGGCCCATCCGCACGATGGCGGCGACTTCTCCCGGGCCGTACATCGCTGCACTGGCGTCGGCAAGTGCCGGGCAGACAACTCGGCCAGCTCCGGCGTGATGTGCCCCTCCTACCTCGCCACCCGCGAGGAGAAGGACTCGACCCGAGGCCGGGCGCGGGTGCTGCAGGAGGTGGTGAGGGGCGAGCTCGCCTGGGATGCGCCCGAGGTGCACGACTCCCTCGACCTCTGCCTGTCCTGCAAGGGCTGCGCCTCCGACTGCCCGACCGGGATCGACATGGCGACCTACAAGTCGGAGGTGCTCCACCAGACCTATCGGCGCCGGCTCAGACCGCGGCCGCACTACGCACTGGGACGGCTCCCGCTGTGGGCAGCGCTCGCCTCGCGCATTCCTCGTCTCGCCAACCTGCTCGTGCGATTGCCGCTCGTCGGCGCTCTCATCCTCCGTCTGGCAGGGGTCGACGCCCGCAGGTCGATCCCGCGGTTCGCACCACGACCGTTCCTGCGCACCTTCCGAGGCTCCGCGTCCGCAGGTCGCCCGGCGCTGCTCTTCGCCGATTCGTTCTCCAACCACTTCGACCCCGAGGTGCTGGCCTCGGTGGTGCGGGTGCTCGAGGGAGCCGGTTGGGCGCCGTACACGCTGGAGAAGCGGGAATGCTGCGGACTGACGTGGATCACCACAGGCCAACTGGATGCTGCGCGGCGGATCGTCAGCCGGACGGTGGCCGCACTGGCACCTGCCGCACGCGACGGCGTACCCATCGTGGGCATCGAGCCCTCATGCACGGCCGTGCTCCGCAGCGATGCCCTCGAACTGCTGCCCGGCGATGCCGATGCGCTCGCCGTGGCCGGGGCGACCCGCACCCTCGCCGAGCTGCTGGCCGAGACGGACGGCTACCAGCCACCGGACCTGTCCGACGTCGAGCTGGTCATCCAGCCGCACTGCCACCACCACGCAGTCCTGGGCTGGGATGCCGATGCCGCGCTGCTGGCCCGCACCGGCGCCAGGACGAACCGGCTCTCCGGCTGCTGCGGACTGGCCGGCAACTTCGGCGTGGAGATCGGCCACTACGACGTGTCCGTCGCCGTCGCCCAGCAGCAGTTGCTGCCGGCACTGGACGCAGCGACGGACGCCGTCGTCCTCGCTGACGGTTTCTCCTGCCGCACGCAGATCGCCGACCTGCGCGAGCGGCCGTCGGTGCACCTGGCCCAGTTGCTCGACCCGACCAGGTGAGCGTCGGGCGCCTTGGCCGGCAGACGCTGCTCAGGCCTGCGCGAGCAACGCCAACTGCTCGGCCGGATCGACGATCTTGATCCGTGGGCGGCGGGCGGCGCGCCCCGACGAACGCTCGTGGCTGTCGATGCGGCGCCACGTGTCCAGGCCGTGCGCCTGCGGCACCAGCTCCAGTACGTCGCCCGCTTCCGTCGGGGACGTGAGTACGCCTTCGGCCCAGTCCGCCAGGAGTGCCTCGACCGTCTGCCGGGCGCACTGCCGGTTGGTCCCGATGACTCCGGACGCACCGCGCTTTGCCCACCCGGTCACGTAGACGCCATCGAGCACCGCGCCCGTGGCGGGATCGGCGACGCGGCCATCCTGGTTCGGGATCACCGAGCGTGCCTCGTCGAACGGCAGGCCGGGCAACGGGCGGGCCCGGTAGCCCGCTGCGCTGATGACCAGTCCTGCGGGCACCTCATCCACCACGTCCGTCACGGTCACGGCACCCGTCGTCGCGTCGACCTCGGTGCGCGCCAAGCGAATCCCCTCGACCCGTTCCTCGCCCAGCAGGCCCACGGGAGCGCGGCAGTAGTCGAGCACGACCACCGGGCCGGCGCCGGCCGGCGCCTCGGTCGGCAGGCTCCTGATCAGCTGCATCTTGTAGTCGTCGAGCGCGCCCGGCTCCGCGGGCCCCGGTCCTAGCTCCTCGACCCGGATCAGCCGGTCCCCCAGCAGTTCCTTCAACCCGTGCAGCTCCGGCGTCGTGAACGCCGAGACTCCGGCGCCCCGACGCGCGACGACCCGGATCTCCCTGAGCCGACTGCCACCGAGCGCGACGAGGGCGTGGTCGGCGATGTCGGTCGCGCCGAGGTGCTCGACCCCGGCCGCGAGCACCCGGGCCACGTCGAAGGCCACGTTGCCGTTTCCGATCACCACCGCCCGATCGGTCGTCAGGTCGACGTCGAGGTCACGCTTGTCGGGGTGACCGTTGTACCAGGCCACGAAGTCGGGGGCGCCCATGCTGCCTGCCAGTTCCTCGCCCGGGATGCCGAGACGCCGGGGCCGGGAGGCTCCGACGCCGTACAGCACCGCGTGGTAACGCTCCCGCAGTTGCTCGTGGGTGACGTCGACTCCGACCTCCACGTCGAGGTGGACGCGGACTCCTCTCTGACCGAGGGACCGGTCGAAGGACTCCGACACCACCTTCGTCGACTGGTGGTCGGGGGCGACGCCGAACCGCACCAGACCACCAGGGGTCAGCAGCCTCTCGAAAACGTCGATCTGGACGTCGAGGCCGCGCTGTGCCTGGAGGTGCTGGACCGCATAGCTGGCGGCCGGCCCGGTGCCCACCACGGCCACCTTGAGCTGTTCGGTGGGTGCGCTGCCGGGCCATCCGCGACCGGCCGGCTCCTCCCACGGGTCCTGGCCGTAGTCCTTGCGCTCCGGGTCGGCGTAGTAGGTGGCGTTGAGCTCCAGGAAGGGCATCGACCCCTCCGGGAGGTCGTAGTCGGGCTCGATCGCACCGACGGGGCAGGCGTCGAGGCAGGCGCCGCACTCAATGCAACCGTCCGGATCGATGTAGAGCATCTCGGCCGTGCCGTAGCCCGGTTCGTCAGGCGTCGGGTGAATGCAGTTGGTCGGGCACACCGGCACACACGACGCGTCGTTGCAGCAGTTCTGGGTGATCACGTACGGCATCGCTGGGCTCCATCCCATCCTCATCGAGTGCAGATTCTCGATCGCTACTCATTCACCTACCGAAATTATCATGATAAATTGCGATCATGGAAGATCACCGCTCCGACATCGCCGCCCTGGAGTCCTTGCGCTGGGGAGCGCTCCTCGATGGAGACACCGCCGCGCTCGAGCAGTTGATGCACGACGATCTGGCCTACACCCACTCCAACGGCCTCGTGGACACCCGGACCGAGTTCCTCACCAGGCTCACGTCGGGTCAACTCCGCTACGCCGACATCGAGACCAGCGACCAGTCGATCCGCATCCACGCCGACACGACCGTGGTCACCGGCCACGCGGTGCTCACGACCGGTTCCACCGAGAGTCGCCTGATCACCCCGATCCGCTACACCGCCGTCTGGGCCCGGACCTCCGACGGCTGGCGGCACGTCGCCTGGCACTCGTCACCCGCAACCGTGTGAGCCGCGCGGACCGCTCCACGCGTCCGCAGATCTGGTCGCGCCAGTTCACCTGCGCAGCACTGATCAACTTCTTCAGCGCGCTCAACTTCTTCATGCTGGTGCCGATCACGGTGCTGCTCACGGTCGCGCGGTACGACGCCTCCCTCGGTCTGGGCGGCGCCGTCGCCGGCGCACTCCTGGCGGGCGCGGTGAGTGCCCGGCCCCTCGCCGGTCCCATCATGGGCAGGGTGCCGCCGCGGCTGCTGCTGATGGTCACGACGGCGATGATGATCGCATCCACGGCCCTGTGCCTGTTGCCCCTCGGCCTCGTCGCCTTCACGCTCTGCCGCTTCGTCTCCGGCTTCGCCTTCGGCCTGGGGAGTACGGCGACACTCACCGTCGCTGTCGGCGGCGTACCTTCGGCGAACCGGGGAGAGGCAACGGGCAACTTCGGCCTGAGCAACAGTCTCGCCGCCGCGGTGGGACCCGCGGCAGGGCTCGCCGTCGCCAACCGCTTCGGCTACGACGAGGTGGTGCTGATGGTCGGCGGCTGCGCCCTCCTCGGCTTCCTCGCCGCGGCCGCGCTGCCACGAGGCACCACCGACGCCGTCGACAGGACCCTTCCCCCGCTCACGGCATCCGGCGTTTCTTCGAGCCGCGGGCGCTCCCGCTCTGCCTCGTCATCGCGCTGATCGGCCTCGCCTATTCGAGTGTCTTCGGCTTCCTCGACGCGTGGAGCCTGGAACTCGACCTCACTGCCTGGTCGCCGTGGTTCTTCATCGCCTACTCGGTGATGGTGATGCTGGTACGACCGATGACCGGCCGCCTGCTGGACCGGCGCGGGCCGCTGCCGGTGCTGCTGCCCGCCATGTTCGTGCTGGCCCTGAGCATGGTGCTGGTCGCCACCATGGACGGTCCCGTCGGGATGATCCTCGCCGGCATCGCCTGCGGGTTCGGCATGGGCGTCATCCTCTGCGGCGCCACCGTGATCGCCGTGACCATCGCACCACCTGGCCGGGTGCCCGTCACGGCCTCCACCTTCTACATCTTCCTGGACGGCGCCGTCGCCGGCGGGCCGACACTGCTCGGCCTGGTCATCCCCCTGACCGGTTACGCCAACCTCTATCTGGGCCTGTCCGTGATGCTCCTGGGCACGGCCGCGCTCTTCACCGCCCTCGCTCGCGCCGGCCACTTCACAGTCGACGACGCGGAGCCCGCCGGAGCCATCACCGGTGGCGCCCCGGTCTGAGTGGGGCGCTCTCGCTTCAATGGAGCGTATGCGCCCTGAATCGGAGGAACTGGAGCACATTCACTCCACCGAAGACGGCCTCGGCACCAACACTCGCCACTGTGGCGAGGTCAGGGGACGAGCAGGCGCACGGTCTCGGCGACGAGCGCCGGTTTGTCCTGGCCCTCGATCTCGATCGAGTAGCGGACGACTCCTTGGACACCGCCGGGGACGTCGGCGACCTCGACCAGGTGGGCGACGGCCCGGATCCGCGATCCTGCGGTCACCGGCTGGGGGAAGCGGACCTTGTTGAGGCCGTAGTTGACGGCCATCCGCGGACCGTCGACACGGAAGATCTGACCGCCCAGCTTGGGGATGAGCGAGAGCGTCAGGTAGCCGTGGGCGACGGTGGCGCCGTACGGACCGGCCTTGCTGCGTTCCTCATCGACGTGGATCCACTGCCAGTCCTCCGTCACGTCGGCGAAGGTGTTGATCCGTTCCTGGCTGATCTCCGTCCAGGCGCCGACCCCGAGCAGTTCGCCGACTGCCGCACGAAACTCCTCGACACCGTCGAAGACGCGGGTCGTGGTCTGCTCGCTCATGTGCGCGGGCTTCCGTTGATCTGCGTGTTCGGCCTGGCCCGTTCCACCAGCCCAGGAAGGGTCGCGGCGATCTCGTCGACCTCCCACCGCTTCTCCTGGACGGCGCGCGGGCCCTTGACCCAGGTCTCGGCGACCGAGATCTCTCCGCCCTTGATCGTGAAGACCCGGCCGGTGATGCCTTCCGAGGCCGGACTGCCCAGGTAGACGACCAGCGGCGCGATGTTGCCCGGGTCGCCGGGGTCGAAACCGGTGCGCTCGCGCTCCGCCTCGACCGCTGCCACGTAGGCGTCGAGCCCGGCGGTCATGTCGGTGAGGGCGGTCGGGGCGATGGCGTTGACACCCACACCGAGCCGGGCCAGCTCGTCGGCGGCGAGCACCGTGAAGGCAGCGATCGCGGCCTTTGCCGAGCCGTAGTTGATCTGCCCCGGATTCCCGAAGAGGCCCGAGGGAGAGGACGTGTTGACGAGGCGGGGTGCGTCGACCGGCGTACCAGCCTTGTCCTGCGCCCGCCAGTGGTTGATCGCGTGCCGGCTGACGCAGAACGTGCCGCGCAGGTGCACCTTGATCACCGCGTCCCACTGGTCGACGTCCATGTTGACCAGCATCTTGTCGCGCAGGATCCCGGCATTGTTGACCACGGTGTGCACCGTGCCGAAGGCGTCGATCGCCGCAGCGATGACGGCGCCCGCGCCGTCCCAGTCGGAGATGTCGTCACGGCTGCCGATCGCCTCACCACCGAGCGCACGGATCTCCTCGACCACGGCATCCGGGGCTGCGACGTCGTTGACGACGACCTTCGCGCCCTGCCGTGCGAACTCGAGTGCGTGCTCGCGACCGATGCCGGCACCGGCGCCGGTGATGACGACCACCCGGTCCTTGCAGAAACTCATCGAACTCGTCCTCGTCTCACTCAGGTTGCCGGGGCCAGCTGCGCGCGGAGCTCGCGGCGCAGCAGCTTCCCGGTCTCGTTGTAGGGCAGCTCGTCGACGAAGTGGATCGCGGCCGGCACCTTGGTCGACCGGAGCGCCTCGCGCACCCATGCCTGGAGCTCCTGCGCGCCGGGAGCAGTGCCGGCGGCCGGCACCACGAACGCCTCCACCCGCTCGCCCCACTCCGTGTCGGGTACGCCGATCACCGCCGACTCGGCGACAGAGGCATGAGCACCCAGCCGATCCTCGATCTCGGACGGCGACAGGTTCTCACCACCTCGGACGATGACGTCATCGGCACGGCCGTCGAGGAAGAGGAAGCCGTCCGCGTCCAGGTGGCCCCGGTCGCGGGTCGGATACCAGCCTGAAGCGTCCGTCGCCTTGTGGGAGAGGTATTCGCCCGAGACCTGGTCGCCGCGAACGAAGATCTCGCCGGCTCGGCCGGGAGGCAGGGCGCCCCCGTCCGCATCGCGGATCTCGATCTCGATCGACGGCAGCGCCTTGCCCACCGAACCCAGGCGGGCGCGAACCGTCGGATCAGTGCTCGCGGCCGCTTCCCGGTGGTCGTCGGGGCTGAGCAGCGTGATGGTGGAGCTGGTCTCCGTCAGTCCGTAGGCATTCACGAGGTTGAGGTCGGGCAGCAGCGTCATCGCTCGTTCCACGACCTGCGCCGGCATCCGACCCCCGCCGTACGAGAGGTGCCGAAGGTGAGCCAGGCCTTGCCCGTCCGCTTCGACGACATCGAGGATCCGGTTGAGCATCGTCGGCACGACCATCGCCTGCGTGACCTTCTCGCGGCGTACCGTGTCGACCCACAGCTGCGGGTCGAAGGTGATCAACTGGACCATCCGACGTCCGGAGTAGACCGACGTGAGGACGGAGCTGACCGCAGCGATGTGGTACGGCGGCACGGAGACCAGGATCGCCTCGTCCGGTGCCGCGTTGAGGAAGTCGATCGTCTCGAGGACGTAGGGCACCAGGTGGCGGTTGCGCAGCACGGCAGCCTTCGGGGCGGACGTGGTGCCGCTGGTGAAGAGCAGCACCGCAGCCGCGTCGTCGTCGGGGAGCGCACCGTCCATCGCGGCGCCGGGCCGACGTTCGAGCACGCTCACCGAGTCGATGGCCGGCACCCGCGACGCGCACCCCTCGTCGGCCAGCACCGTCAGGGGCGCGATCCGCCCCAGCGCCTCGGTGATCTGCTCGTCGGTCCACCGATAGTTGATCGGGGCATAGGGCACCCCGCTCAGCGAGGCGGCGAACAGGAGGGCCACCGCCTCCGGCGAGTTCTCCCCGAGGTACGCCGCCAGAGGGGCGCCGCCGTCCTCTATGCCGGCCGCGTACTCATGGGCAAGGGTGAGGAGCTCGCCATAGGTGACGTCACGCTCGCCCGCCGTCACCGCGACGCGGTCGGGGTCTGCCTGGGCCACCATCTCGAGCAGCATGATCAGGTTCACGAGAGCACCTCAGTCCGAGGAGGGGAGCTGCTTGCTGGCAACGAGTTCGAGCGGCTCACCGGCGACCGAGAGCGTGCCGTCACCGGGCTTCACGCACAGCACCTGGAGCCCCGAGGCCACGTGCACGTAGCGCTTGCCGAGCAGGCTGCCCTGGTCGAGCCCGGCGACCAGGGACCGCGAGCTCTCGGCCGCGCCTGCCGCCACCATCGGGTGTCCCCCGCACTCGAGCGTGACGTCGGCGCCACGCACCACCATCACCTCGGTGGCGCACGCGATGCTCACGACTCGGGTTCCTGTCTTCATTGCTTCCTCACATCCATGGGTTTCTCAGTTCGGGGCGCGGTTCAGGCACCGATGAGGTGCAGGGCGCGAATGGCCAGGGGGCGACCATCTCGCCGCGCTGACGCATCCGGGGGTCGGTGCCCTCGCCGCGCAGGTGACGGGCATAGAGCTGTTGCAGGATCACTGCCGTCTTCCAGCAGCCGAACGCCTCGTACCAAGCGATCTGCGAGAGGTCCAGGTCGCTGATGGCGGCATAGCGCTCCACGACCTCTGCCCGGGTGGGCAGCTCGAGGTCGCGGGTCGCTGACGCCGCGATGAAACGCTCGGGGTGGTCCTGTGGCAGTGAGGCGTCCGGCCAGTAGTTGAGCAGGGTGCCGAAGTCGCAGAGCGGGTCGCCGGTGGTGGCCATGTCCCAGTCGAAGACGGAATGGACTCGGTCGGGATCACCCGGTCGGAACTGGCAGTTGTCGATCTTGAAGTCGTTGTGGACGAAGCCCGCGCGCTGGCTGCGCGGTTCGTTCGCGAGGAGCCACTCGCCGAGTCGCGCCATGTCGTGCCGGGTGGTGTCGGCGTCACGGAGTTCCGAGAGGTCGGCAACGGCATCCCAGCGTCGTTGCCAGCCCGACAGCTGCCTGCCGAGGTAGCCGTCAGGGCGACCGAGGTCGGCCAGGTCGCAGGCTGCAGGGTCGGCCTGGTGCAGGTCGGCGAGCGCGTCCACGACGGCCAGACCGACCCTTCGGCTGGCCTCGACGTCAGTGGAGATCGCGGCCGGCACGTGGTCCCAGACCACGACGCCCTCGCGGTATTCGGAGACGAAGAACTCGGCACCGATCACCTCGACGTCGGTGCAGTGGAGCAGTGCCCGCGGCGCCCGGTCATAGACCCGGTGCAGCCGCGACAGCACGCGATATTCGCGGCCCATGTCGTGGCTTCCCGCTGCCACGACCCCGAAGGGTGGGCGGCGTACCACCAAGTGGGTGTCACCGAACTGCACCCGATAGGTCAGGTTGGCCGAACCACGTGGGAACTGGAGCACGGAGAACTCCCCGACAGCTCGGGGAGCTCGGCCAGGAGATGGTCACGCAGACGCGCCCAGTCGAGCTCCTCGCCAGGGCGCACCGGGGCGACGTCGGTGGGGACCTCGGTCTTGGTCACGGTTCCTCCTGATCGAGCGGGGCAGACACCAAGAACACTAATTCCTCATGATGATTAGGTCAACCTGTTCCGCGATCCGGACACAAAAATCCGGGCAGGCACTCGGCAGCGCCCACCCGGATCACGTTCCTGCGATCAGCACCACACCTCAGTGCGGGATGGTGACCTTGTCGGGGTCGAGCTTCACATCGATCAACACCGGCCGGTCACGGTTCGGCAGCTCGGCGAGAACCTCGTCCAGCTCCTTGAGGTTGCGCACCGTGTAGCCGCGGCCACCGAGCGACTCCGCCACGTCGGCGAACTCCGGCCAGTCGAACATCGACGGCGTCGGGTCCATGCCCTTGGCCCGGAACTGGACGTGCTCGGCGCCATAGGCGCCGTCATTGAGGATCACCACGACCAGGTCGGCTCCGTGTCGCACCGCGGAGTTGAACTCACCCACGTTGCCGAGCATGAACCCGCCATCGCCAGCCACCAGGAGCGTAGGCCGATCCGCAGCCTGGGCGGCGCCGATCGCGTTGCCCAGGCCCAGCCCGATCGACCCGAAGTTGACCGTGTGCACGTAGTCGTTCGGGTGCTTGACGTGGAACAGGTGGTAGCTGTGCATCACGAAGCGGCCGCCATCGAAGACCAGGCTGCGGTCCTGCGGGAAGGCGGCGTCAATCTTCAGGATGGCGGTGCGCATGTCGACGGTCTCGTCGGTGGACTGGTCGATGAAGGTGTCCTCGACCCGGAATTCCGCCAGCCGCTTGGCGAGCGCCTCCGAGGCGTAGCCGGACGACGGCACCTCGGCCTCGTCGAGCAAGTCGGCCAGTGCGGTGGCGACCGCACCACTGTCGCCGTGAACGCCGGCAGTGACGCCCTCGAAGCGACCGATCGCCTCCAGGTCGGAGTCGATCTGCACGACCGCCTTGCCCTTGAGCAGGGTGTGGTCGGCGGTGGTCCACTTGTTCAGGCCGGCACCGAAAGCGATCACGCAGTCGGAGTCGGCGATCACCTCGCTCGCGATCTCGTGCGAGAGGGTGCCGAAGATGTGCAGGTCGTGGGGCTCCCCGCGGAAGAGGTCGCGTCCGCGCAGGGTGGTAGCGAGTGGTGCGCCGATCCGGTTGGCGAGGCGCACGAGGGCCTCACGGGCCTGGCCGCCGCCTCGGCCGGCCAGCACGATCGGCCGCTTCGCCGAGGCCACGATGCCCGCGGCGACGTCGAGGTCGTCAGGGCCGGGCGTGGCCGCGGACGGCCGGACCCACCAGACGCCCTGAGGCTCCTCGTACTCGACGTCGAGCCACTGGAAGTCCACCGGGATGTTCAGCACGACCGGCCGGCGCTCCGTGTGGGCCCGGTGGATGGCGACCGCGACGTCCTCGCCCAAGGTCTCGGGTGTGCGCAACTGCTCGAAGCCGGCGCCTGTGGGCATCACGATGTCGCGCTGCGAGATACTCTGGATGTTCTCCTTGTCCACCACGGCGGTGTCGCCGGCTAGGACCAGGATCGGGGTGCGCTCACGCACCCCTCCACCAAGGCGGTGACGGTGTTGGTCAGGGCCGGGCCGTGAGTCACCGACGCCACCCCCAACTCGCCGGAGATCCGCGCGTAGCCGTTGGCGGCGAGCACACACGTGGCCTCGTTGACCACCGGGAAGAACTGCCCGCCGGCATCGCGGACGAAACTGTCGACGGCATACAGGTTGGCATCGCCCATGAGGCCAAAGATCTTCTGGACACCGTGCGCCTTGAGCGTCCGGGCCAGCGCCTCGTGAAACTTCATCTCTTCTCTCCTTGCGTCACGTCGGAATGCGGCTGGAGCACCTCGCTAGAGCCACTCGACCGGTCCACTGACCAGGTCACCCAACTGTTCGATGTTGATCTCAATCACCTGCTGCAGGTGCTCCCGCATCAGTCGTTCTGATTCGCCGCGGTCGCCTTCGGCGATCGCCTTGGCGATGCGCACGTGGTCCTCGACCAGTGCGTCCTGGATCGGCCGCGGGTCTCCGACGGTCGCCACGTGGTGGGCGACCAGGAGTCCGTAGGACCTGAAGGTCAGCTGCATGACCTTGTTTCCCGTCAGCGCAGCGACGGCACTGTGGAACGACTCGTGGCCCTCCACGAACTGCTCGAGGTCCAGGTGCTCGTGCTCGTGCGCCTCCTCCTCCAGGAAGGCCTCCATCGTCGTACGCCGCAACTCGTCGTCCGGGTTGGCTGCCGCGAAGCCCGCCAGCGCCGACTCCGCAAAGACCCATGCCTCGAACAGCTCCGAATAGGTCGCGCCGGACAGGTTGAAGAAGAGCGCGTGCATGCGGCCGAGGTTGGCCGGGTCGACCGTGCCGACCGACGGTCCACCACCGGGACCGCGACGGATGTTGATCATCCCCTGCACCTCAAGCAGCCGAAGCCCCTCCCGCAGCGATTCGCGACTGACGCCGTACTTCTTGAGCATCTCGGCCTCGGACTCGAGGCTGTCGCCTGGCACCAGGCCCTCTGAGGCGATGTCGCTGACCAGGTCACGCGCCACCACTTCCGCCGCCTTCAGCGGTCGCAGCAGCGATCGCCCCGAGGCGATCGGGATGCCCACGTGCTCCTTCGAACCTGCGGTGCTCTTCTTCTTGGCCATGGCGCGAAGCCCCTTCTGTCGCGATACCCTTTGCCAACGCAAAGGTCTTCCCCTGCAACCTAATTCATCATGAGATTTGTCACAAGGTATGCGCAGGAATCCGCTGGACACCTCCACTGGACGACCTGACGCGGCTCACAGCCCGGCGTCCAAGCGGGTGATCGCCTCCGGGTCGACGACGGCACCTGACTCGAGCGCCGCACGAGCTCGCACCATCGACCTGGGGAACCCGACATTCAGGTGGCCGGTGAGATGCCCAGCGTGATCCACCCACGCCACTCCCCACTTCGCCGGGTCGTCGTGCTCGCGGAACACGACCCGGTCCCCCGGACGGTGCTGCCCGACGTACTGGACCTTGCGACCGAACTGGTCACTCCAGAAGTAGGGCACGCGGTCGACGCCAAGGGGCTGTCCGACGATCGTCCGGGCGACCGCAGCCGCACCGTTGAGTGCCTCGTCCCAGTGCCCGGAGTGCACCCGCTCCCCCAGCCGCGGCGAGTGTCGCGCGGCGATGTCGCCGACGGCGAACACCCGCGGATCACTGCTGCGACCGTCCGAGTCGACGGCCACGCCGCCCCCGGACAGCTCGAGACCGGAGTCGACGAGCCAACCGCTGGCCGGCCGTACGCCGACTCCCGTGACCACCAGGTCGGCAGGAATGAGGGAGGCGTCGGTCAACCGGACCCCTTCGGCCTCGACGCTCTCGACGAAGGCCCCGGTGCGCAGATCGATGCCGTCCCACCACGGCAGGAACCGTTCGGCAACCAGTGCCCCGAGGGGCCGGAGAGCGGCGCGGACCTGCCTCGAGGCAGGTCACCTTGCAGTCTGCTGCCAGTGCCGCGGTGGCCAACTCGGCACCGATCCAGCCGGCACCGATGAGTACCACCCGGGCCCCCGGGAGCAGACCGTCCCGAATCCGGGCGGCATCCTCCTTGGTGCGCAAGGTGGTCTGGGGGCCGGTCCCGGGCAGGGCCACGGGCTCCGCGCCAGTGGCCAGCACCAGTGCGTCATACGTGACGTCCCCGCGTCGGTGCGCACGATCCGGCCGGCCGGATCCAGACCGGTCGCCCGTACGCCGAGGCGCAGATCGACGCCGGACAGGTCCAGGTCGAGGTCGGATCCGGTCTCTGGGCTCGCGAGCACCGTCTTGCTCAGCGGCGGCCGGTCATAGGGCGGATGCGTCTCCGCTCCGATCAGCACGATCGGCCCCGAGTGCCCGGCCTGCCGCAGCGCGACGCAGGTGCGGCCGCCGGCCAGCCGGCGCCGACCACGACCACGGTGCCGTCGTCGGGGATCCGTGTGCCGGTCACGCCTGCTCCGCCCTGCGTGAGCGGCGAAGGCCCGCGCGGACCAGCCGGCGCTGTCTCCCCACAGCATCTGGTTGCTGCGCGCCTTGCGGAAGTAGAGGTGCGCCGGGTGCTCCCAGCTGAAGCCGATCCCGCCGTGGATCTGCACGTTGTCGGCCGTGACCGAGCAGGCGCTGCGCGAGGCCTCGACGAGTGCCGATGCCGCCGCACCGGGCAAGGAGTCCACTGCCTCGACGGCCGCCCACACCGCATGCTCCACCAGCGACCGGGCCAGATCGGCGTCGGTCGCCATGTCGGCGGCCAGGTGCTTGATCGCTTGGAAGGAGCCGATCGCACGCCCGAACTGCTCGCGTTCCTTCGCGAAGGCGACTGCGTCCGCCACTGCCTGCTCGGCGACACCAAGTTGCTCGGCCGCGGTGAGCACCGCTGCAAGATCACGCACGTTCTCGAGCAGATCGGCTGCGCTGGTGGTGACGACGGCGCGGGCCGGAGCGGCCGAGCAGGTCACCAACGAGAGCGAACGGGCGAGGTCGAGCGCCTCGCGCCGGACCACCGCCACGTTGTCGGTCGGCACCACGAACCAACGCAGCTCATCGCCAGCGCGAGCCGGGATGACCAACGGGTCGCGGCAGCCACGTCGACGACGCGGTCGACCTCACCGTCGAGCAGCCACTGCCCGTCCACCTGCGTCGCCGCGCACCGAGCTCTCCTCGAGCACCACGGCGAGCGCGAGTCCCTTGCCGAGTGCTTCGGAGACGGTGTCCGCGTGGTTGCGGTCACCGCTGCGCACCAACACCTCGAGCGCGAGCCAGGTCCCCGGTAGCGCACAGTACCGACGCGGGACCGGCTGTTCCTCGGAAGTCAGCCAGAAGGAGCAACCACAAACACCAAATTTCCGAATTGAAACCGCGGC